>NZ_CP034433.1:1292459-2584918 GCF_003952345.1 Iodobacter ciconiae
ATCGAGCCATAACGTGTTAATGCCTCATGCCAGCCGCGCACTGTGCCGGGTACGCCCACTGAAATACCGCTTGGTACCACATCGTTCCATTCCATATCTTTGCCCTCTTTTTGATAAATTTGAGGGTTAAAATAGGCGGGGGCAGTTTCGCGTGAATCGATGCTGATAATTTTTTTGTCTTTGGCTGAATAAATCAGCATAAAGCCGCCACCGCCAATACCACAGCTAAATGGGTCTGTGACGCCAAGCGCAGCGGCTGCAGCAACGCTGGCATCAATGGCATTGCCACCAGCATCCAGAATACGCATGGCGGCCTTGCTGGCCGGATCCGAGATGGTGGCTACAGCGCCGCCATAACCTGTAGCTACCGGTTGCTTGGCCCATGCGGGGGCAATCAGAAAGACAATGAGTGTTGTGATGAGTGGCTTATTCATTAAAATCAACTTGGGCTTGAGGAAGCTATCCATGCTACACAGTTCATGATGAACAACGCAGTGAGGGGTTATCGCAAGGGTGCTTAAGCTCGCGTTGATGAAAAAGTTATTTTTTTTGGGGTTTTAAGAGATCTGGCATTTAAAGATTTTTTCGGGTTAATGCCATGGGAGGGTAAAACTCACTGCTGAGTTATTAGAAATAGCTTGAATAGGTTTTCTGGATTATTAACTAATGAAAAGTGAGGAAAATAGTTATGGAAAGTAGATGGTTGATGTTTATTAAAGTTTTTGTCATGTTTTGATATAAGCATACTTGCTTGGTGTGATTTAACTACGTGTTTTTAAAGTAAATATTTTTTTCTTGCGCCTGTAAATATTTCTGTGTAAACGTCTTTGGAATTACTGGTGTCCGCTCAGTGGTCCATCAAATTCTATAAAAAAACGATTTTTGGCAATCCATTGTGGCGCCTGATATGCATTTTCTTCAGAAAGAGGTTGACCAATTAAAGGAATTTACACAGTCTTAGTTACGGGCTCAAAATATGGCCAATATAGGTATTAAACAAATTTAGACATGGTCCCTCTTTCTTTTTGTTATTGCTTTCCAGGAATAGGATGATCTACTGGATAAAAAACGGTGTATTGTGGAGGTTCACTACAGCCAGAGTAATTAAATTCTGTAATAACTCCTTTTGATACAAAGAATTTTTTCTGACAGTTAGCATAATAACCAGAGTAATCATCATACTGAAGAATTGTCTCTGAACCTACTTTCATAGATCTACTAGGAACTCCCCAGCTTTTTATTAAATCATTTGGGCTTTTGCCAACCCAATATTGCCAATTATCCCCTAGCCTATTACCTCTGGTGCTTAATTTTCCCTGATATGCAGGGGCGTTGCGATAGCCAAGAAGAACAGCTCTTTTAGGGCCGTTTACAAAGAAATTACAATTAGTAAAATAAGCATCAGTTGGGCTTTTTGTAAATATGGCTCCAACAGTTTTATTATGATGTAGCGGTTGCGCTAGCATTGTCTGAGAATTAAACGCGATAAGTACCTGACAATCACGCTCCCTCCAGTCATAATAAGTTACTGTGCCAAGTTTATAAATATGATCAGGCTTTCCAAAGTATGAACTAAAATAGTCCGGTGTTTTTTCTGCATTAGTACCCTCTTTAATAGAGTGATAAATTAGTGCTGGGACACTATAGTTTGTTGTTTCTTTAGGGCCTGTTGACGCACACCCTGTAAGTGTAAAAATTGCTAATAAAAATATCAGCCTTAACATAATTTGCTCCCTTTTAAGTTTCTAGAACTCAATTAAATTTGAGATAATAAAACAGTTTTGGGTCATCATATCCCAATGTGTAGTTGGTCCTTGTTCATGGCGATGAATATCATACATGATCTGATTAATCGACTGAAACACACTACATAGTGTGAGCAAAGTCCATTCTCAGCCACGGATACCGCCCAGTTCGCCTCCCGCTGCGAATTTGCGCAGGGCGAATTAATGCCTAACTTTCCTGACTCCAGCTACGGAGCAACGATTTGGTGTTGGGGTATCAATCAGGCCTAGATTGCCCTGCAAAGAGGGCTGAAGATGGTGTTGCGTTCGATTTTCAGGGTTTTGCCTGAAGGGATGCATTTTTAGGGGAGTAGGCTAGGTAATGGCATGCACGGTTTAATAAAATCGCCGAGCTAGGGCGCGCGGCGATTTTATTTTGAATGCTGGCAAAACGCTTAGCTGGCCAGCTCTTCACCCAGCGCGGTGATCAGCCCGGGGATAAACTGGCGTAATTCGCCGGTGGCCAGCGCAAAGCTCGATTCAAACATTGCATCTTGCGTGTCCACATCAGCGTCTTTTAGCTCATCTTGCAGCACATCCAGCATGCTCATGCGTTTGATTTCCAGCTTTTCTGTCAGCTGAAAAGCAATCCGCTCATTCCAGGCCATACCCATTTTGCTGACCAGTTTGCCGGTGGCTAAATGTTGCTTCACTTCATCGCTATGTAAATCTTGGCGAACAAAGCGGGCAATTGCGCCATCGTCCCCAGGGAATTTTAATTCGCAATCGGCATCCAGCTCGAAGGGCTCGGGGACTTCGTTTTCCAGCCAGCTGGTCATGGCAGTTTGTGGGGTGGTTTGTGTTTGAATCAGGCGCGTTGGTAAGCTGCCCAGCGCGTCTCTGAGGCTGACCAGCAGATTTTCTGCTTTGGCGGCAGCGGCGCTATCGACCAGAATCAGGTTGAGTTTTAAATCGATCAGGGCGCGGTGCGTGCTGACACGGGTAAAGGCGCGTGGGCGCAGCTCTTCGGCTACGCGTTCACGAATATCCTTGGCTTCTTTACGGCCAACTTTGCGTGCTTCTTCTTCTTCGATATGGCGGATACGTTCTTCTGCTTCTTGCTTGACCACTACGGCGGGCAGGATTTTTTCTTCAGTTTTTAAACACACCAGAACCATCTCCTGGCGGGCAAAAATAAATTCATCCGGTACATGTGGTGCAGGTGGAATCCAGCCTTGGCTCATTAAATCATGGCTGCCACAGGGAAAAAATGGCTTTTTAATCAGGCTCTCGGCAATTGATTCGGCCGAAAGGGCGTGTTCAGGGCTAAGACGGTAGAGCTGAATATTACGAAACCAGAGCATGGTAGAGACTCGAATAGATGCGGGATAGGGAGTTGTTACTTGCTGAGCGTATATGCTCATAAGGACATGGGTGGGCTTAATTTTCGATAAATTAAGCTTTACTGACATGATTGTCCAGCCAAAAATTTTCCCATAGCATGATGGCTAAAACAGCATGGTGCTTTTTGATGCGGGTCCGATTCTACTATAAGAAAATAATAACTTTATCTAGTGTTTTGCTGGTGGTGGGTTTTTAGCTGTTTGTAAGGGAGTGACCAAGACGCTCAGCTTGAATGCAGTACTCATCGTAAAAGTAAAAATGGCGGGGATGGTGTGGTGCATGCCCGGTATGACGATTACGCTGGCTTAGGGCTTTCTTTCTTGGGCAGTCTGTGTCATTCTTGCGTCGTATTGAGAATGGTTTCCAATCTCTGTGACGTTTGTTCAAATTAAATAAGGAATTCCCGTGAAGCGTCTTATGTTTGCCTCTTTGCTTGCTGCCACCTCCTTTGCTCATGCTGAAAGCGTTACTTTATATTCGGCGAGAAATGAGCAGTTGTTAAAGCCCTTGCTGGATGCGTTTACTAAAGAAACCGGTGTTGAAGTTAAGCTGCTGACTGATAAAGAAGGTCCTTTGCTTGAGCGTTTGCGTGCAGAAGCACAAAACACATCGGCAGATGCCCTGATTACGGTGGATGCGGGTAATTTGTGGCAGGCTTCTAAAATGGGGCTGTTGAAATCGATTCAATCCAATACATTAAACGACAATATCCCCGCACATTTACGCGATCCTAAGGGCGAATGGTATGGCCTGTCGGTGCGTGCCCGGACGATGTTTTTTAATAAGAACAAAGTAAAAACAAGCGATTTATCCAGCTATGAAGACCTGGCTAACCCAAAGTGGAAAGGCAAGTTGTGTTTGCGTACTTCCAAAAAAGTGTACAACCAGTCTTTGGTTGGCATGATGATTGCCCAGTATGGCGAGCCTAAAACCGAGAAAATTGTGCGTGGCTGGGTAGATAATCTGGCAACTGATGTATTTCAGGACGACACCGCCATGCTAAAAGCCATTGCAGCAGGGCAGTGCGAGGTGGGGATTGCCAATACTTACTACTTTGGCCGCCTGATCGAGGCGCAGCCCAATTTACCTGTCAGCATTTTCTGGGCAAACCAGCAGGCTGAAGGCGTGCACGTGAATGTTTCTGGCGCCGGGGTGACGCGCTATGCTAAAAACCCGGCAGGCGCCGTTAAGTTGCTTGAATGGCTGTCGTCAGACAAGGCGCAAAACCTTTATGCAGATAAAGATATGGAGTTCCCGGCCAATCCAAAAATTAAGGCATCACCCCTGGTTGCAGGCTGGGGCCCGTTTAAATCCAATGTAATTAACGTATCTAAAGCTGGAGAGCTGCAATCGACTGCGGTGCGTTTGATGGATAGAGCAGGTTATCGCTAGCAAGTTTATGCGGCGTAAGCGTTACAATTGAATGACGGTAAATTCACGGATAGGAATTGCTCCTTGTAAGCGATAGTAACTCAATTCATAATACGGCACGGGCAAGCAGATTTTCTGGCTTGCCCGTTTCTCTTAGGAAACAAAGCCTTTGTTTTCTATCGGTTTGGCCGCCCCCGCGAGCGGCATTCATAAAGCACTTTAGGTTTTCCTTCATGATGCAAAAACGGTTCTCTAAAGGATCGCTCTACACGCTACCGATTGCTTTACTGACATTAATCCCTTTGCTGGTGGTGCTGTCTTCTTTTTTGTATCCACAGCCGGAAATATGGCAGCACCTTTCCGAATATGTTTTACCCCGCGTACTAAAAAATACCGCCATTTTAATGCTGGGTGTGTCCGTGGGCGTATTGTTGCTTGGTGTTTCTTTAGCCTGGCTGACTGCGGTTTGCGATTTCCCCTTACGGCGGTTTTTTTCCTGGAGCCTGATGCTGCCGCTGTCCATGCCCGCCTACGTACTGGCTTTTGTGCAGGTTGGTTTACTGGATTTTACTGGCCCAGTGCAAACACTATTGCGGGAGTGGATGGGTGACGCATCCTGGTTTCCGCGTATTCGCTCTACGGGCGGCGTAATTCTGGTGCTCACTTTGGCGTTTTATCCCTATGTGTATTTACTGGCTAGAAATGCCTTTTTAACTCAGGGAAAACGCAGCATAGAGGCCGCGCAAATGCTGGGCATGTCGCGGCGCACGGCATTTTTCAGGGTGGCCTTGCCCATGGCGCGGCCCTGGCTGATCGGTGGGGTGTTATTGGTATTGATGGAAACGCTGGCTGATTTTGGTACGGTATCCATTTTCAATTACGACACTTTTACTACTGCAATTTATCAATCGTGGTTCTCCTTATTTAATCTGGCTGCGGCGTCACAGCTGGCATCTATTTTGGTGATGTTTGTGCTGGCACTGGCCGTGGCCGAGCAATGGGGGCGTGGCCGCCGGCACTATGCTGTGCGCAGCGGATCGACTGAGCGGATTGTCTTATATGGTGCGAAGCGCTATCTGGCGCTGTTCTGGTGCAGTATCGTGCTGCTGATTGCGTTTGTGATTCCTCTTGTTCAGTTGCTGGTATGGGTAAAAAGTGTCTGGGCGACGGATTTTGACGCGCGCTATCCGTGGTTTATTTTGCGCTCGATTGCAGTTGGCGGGATGGCAGCGTTGCTGGTGACCGGTTTGAGCCTGATTCTGGTGTACGCCCAGCGTCGTTACAGCGACACGCGCTGGCTGGTACGCATTGCCACTTTGGGCTACGCCGTGCCGGGGACCGTGCTGGCAGTCGGGGTGTTTGTTCCGGTGGCCTGGCTGGATAATTTATTGATTCCTGTTCTGGCTTACTTTGGTGTTGCCACTACGCAAGTTTTTAAAGGTACTTTAGCGGTGATGTTGCTGGCGCTGGCCGCACGTTTTATGGCGGTTGCGTTTGCACCGGCTGATGCTGCCATGCAGCGGATCACCCGTAATCAGGAAGATGCAGCCCGATCCCTGGGCCTGTCATCAAGGCAAGTATTAAGGTGCGTGCACCTGCCGCTACTGCGTGGTGGCCTGCTGACAGCCTTACTGATTTCTTTTGTTGACGTAATGAAAGAAATGCCGATTACCCTGATGACCCGCCCCTTTGGCTGGGATACTTTGGCGGTGCGCGTTTTTGAAATGACCTCGGAAGGTATGTGGGAGCGTGCTGCCTTGCCGAGTTTTTTTATTGTGCTGATGGGGCTGATCCCGGTGATTTTGCTGGTCAGAAAAACCGAGGATTAATGTGAAAAGTCAAAAATATCTGTAGGCACAGAGAAAACCGAAAGAGTGAAAGATCTTTATATGTGCGAGGTGTGATGTAAGTTTTTCTTGTAAGAAACCTTCTTTGTTTTTCTCTGTGTGCTCTCTTTTCGTGCTCTGTGTTCTTGTGTCTACAGAACTTAGGTTTGGTTCTTTTAAGGATTGATATGCTGCAACTCTCTGATCTTGCGATTGCCCTTGGCGGGCGTGCCGTGGTGGAAAATTTATCTTTGCATCTGCAAGCGGGCGAGATTGGTTGCTTGCTGGGTGCTTCCGGCTGCGGGAAGACCACTGTTTTGCGTGCCATTGCGGGTTTTGAAAAGCCAGCCGCTGGTGAAATTACGCTGGCAGGCTATCAAGTCAGCAGCGCCGTTAAAATGCTGCCGCCCGAGCAGCGTCAGATTGGTATGGTATTTCAGGATTACGCTCTTTTTCCTCATCTTACGGTGGCAGGTAATATTGCTTTTGGCTTGCGTGGAGAAAACAAAGCCGAGCAGGGCAAGCGTGTGGCTGAAGCCTTGCAGCTGGTTGGTTTGGCGCATGTTGAACATCGCTATCCGCATGAATTATCCGGCGGACAGCAGCAGCGAGTGGCACTCGCCCGCGCACTGGCCCCGCGTCCGCAGCTTTTGTTGCTGGACGAGCCTTTTTCAAATCTGGATGTCGAGCTGCGCGAAAGGCTGGGGCAGGAGGTGCGGGCCATTTTAAAGGCGGCAGGCATAACAGCGATTTTAGTGACCCATGATCAAAGAGAGGCCTTTGCGGTGGCTGATAAAATCGGAGTGATGACCGAGGGGAAAATCTGCCAGTGGGCTACGCCTTACGATTTATACCACCGGCCGCTTGATCGTTTTGTGGCTAATTTTGTTGGCGAAGGTGTGTTTCTTCCCGGTGTGGTCGCCGAGGGGGATAAAGTGCAGATTGAGTTGGGCGTGATTGATGGCCCAATGCCCGTGAATTGCTGCTTGGGGTGTACTGCCGATGTGCTGGTTCGCCCTGATGATGTATTGCATGATGATGCAAGTAGTACAAAAGCTACTGTGCTGGCGAAGGCTTTTCGTGGTGCACAGTTTCTGTACACTCTGGCTTTGCCATCGGGCCAGAAGGTATTGTCGCTGGTGCCCAGTCACCACAACCATGCAGTCGGCGAGGATATCGGTATCCGCTTAGAAATTGATCATGTGATTGCATTTAAGCGGGTTTGAGTTTACTGGTGCGAGTTGGGGGATTGGTCTGGCAATTGCCGGGTTACTGTTGCAAAAAGGGACAAGGCTGGTTTCGGTAGCAGGATCGAATTGCCGTAAGACTTCGCCGTTGCCGGTATGTTTGAAGTGGCTAATTTAATTGCCACGCACAATCGGCTCAATTCCCATTCGTTTTAGTTTTTCAGCGGCGGCATCGGCGCTGGCTTTGTCTTTGAACGGGCCGATTTGTATGCGGGTTTCTGCATAGGCAGGAATGCCCGCTGCTTTAAGCTGGCTGAGTAATTTGCCGGCATTGGGGGCGTGTAAAAAAACGCCGGCCTGCACGGTAAAGCCATTGGCTGTGTGTTGCGCTGCAGGATAAGGCGGAGTGCTGGCTGTAGCGCTGGCAGGGGTAGAAGTGGTTGCCGTACTTGAGGGATAAGGTGTTGCGCTCCTTTGTGAAGTAGTTGCACTGGCGGGTGTGCGGTAGCCTGATGGCTCGGCAATGCGTAGCGTGCCTTGGGCTGTCTTTTGTGGGGCAGGAGAAGCCTCGGCGACAGGCTCTAACTTAAGTGTTGGTGTGCCGGTTTGAGTGGGTGCTGGGGCGAGGGTGGGGGAGAGTCTGTGTTTTGCGCCTTCAATCAAGCCCGATGCGGCGTTGGATGTAATCGGCGGTTGTGTATTGATTGCGCTGCTGGCTTCGATTGCGGCACTGGCTGCCGGGGGGCTGGTGGGGAGTGGCAATAATACTGGTGCAGGTTCATTGCCCGGTGCAATGAGCGGGGTGGGTGTGTGTAATACAGGGGGCTGTTCGCTTTGCTGGTCCAGCCAGTGAATGCCAAAGAGCGACAGCATAATTAATGCGGCTGCAATGCCGAGCCGCCATGCTAGCTGAACTTTTAGGCGGCGTTGGGATTCTTGCTGCAAGATAGGGTCGAGTGCGTCATTCATTGCTTGATTTCGCTTGAGTTATTCTTGGTGCCCGCTGACTATTTTTACAAGGCTTGGGTTTTAAATAAGGCCAGTTCATCAGCCGGTTTCGGTTGAGTTTGTTATAATGCCCGGCTAATCCAATTTCTACGGGCTAGGAACCAGGTTATAAAGGCCAGTTTTTTTCCTGTTACCGATTGAATTTATATATAAAAAAAGCTTTCGGGCTTACTGAATGCCTCGTGCCTAGTTTGCGTAATTTGCAAGCAGGCTAGCCGACTTTTTTCTACGCTGCAAATATTTTGCTTATTAGAACCACCCTCTGGAGAAATACATGACTATTGAACGCACACTTTCTATTGTTAAGCCTGATGCAGTTGCTAAAAATGTAATCGGTAAGATTTACGATCGTTTCGAATCAGCAGGTCTTAAGGTTGTTGCTGCCAAGATGAAACAACTGTCCCGTGCTGAAGCGGAAGGCTTCTATGCCGTACACGCTGCCCGCCCTTTCTTTAACGATCTTGTGAACTTTATGATCTCTGGTCCGGTCATGATTCAAGCGCTTGAAGGCGAAGGGGCTATTTTGAAAAACCGTGATCTGATGGGGGCTACCAACCCTAAGGAGGCCGCTGCTGGCACAATTCGTGCCGATTTCGCTGATTCTATTGATGCAAATGCAGTGCACGGTTCTGATTCTGCTGAAAATGCGGCAATTGAAATTGCTTACTTCTTTGCCTCATCCGAAGTTTACAGCCGCTGATCTTCATGGTCTGACAGGCCTGTTTGTCAGGCTATTGCAGAGAAACGTTGCGAGTGCTGTGCCGGGCTAGTGATGTTAGAGCAGTTTATTTATTTACCTGGTATGCCTCGCAGCTGTAGTGGCAGTGATTTTTTGAGTGAGTAAAGAGTAATGTCAGTTAATTTGTTGGATTATGATGCGGCGGGTTTAGCCGGGTTGATGGCGCAATATGGCGAGAAGCCTTTTCGCGCCAAGCAGTTGATGAAATGGATTCATCAGCGCGGCGAGCCGGATTTTGAGGCGATGACCGATATCGCCAAGTCATTCCGGCAAAAACTGGTTTTGGACGCGGCAGTGACGCCTCCCGCTCTGATGGCCGAGCAAATTGCTAAAGATGGCACGCGCAAGTGGTTGCTGGATGTAGGAACGGGTAACGGTGTTGAAGCTGTGTTTATTCCCGAGGATGATCGCGGTACGCTTTGCGTATCCAGTCAGGTGGGCTGTGCTCTGGACTGTGGTTTTTGTTCTACTGCGCGTCAGGGATTTAATCGTAATTTAAGTACTGCAGAAATTATTGGTCAGCTTTGGTGGGCTAATCGTCGTATGTCGCTCGATGCTTCGCGCCTTGGTGATGCGGGTTTGGCAGATAATAG
This sequence comes from Iodobacter ciconiae, assembly GCF_003952345.1. NCBI lineage: Bacteria > Pseudomonadati > Pseudomonadota > Betaproteobacteria > Neisseriales > Chitinibacteraceae > Iodobacter > Iodobacter ciconiae. The sequence goes on from NZ_CP034433.1 coordinate 1,302,312, forward strand.
AAATGGGGATACCCGCATTGTCTCTAATGTAGTGATGATGGGCATGGGTGAGCCGCTGGCTAACTACGATAATGTGGTGGCTGCCATGAAACTGATGCTTGATGACAATGCTTACGGCTTGTCCCGCCGGCGCGTAACGCTTTCTACGTCAGGTATTGTGCCGGCGATTGATCGCCTGCGTGAAGATTGTCCGGTGGCATTAGCGGTGTCCTTACACGCGCCTAATGATAGAATCCGTGACGATATCGTGCCTATTAATAAAAAATATCCGCTGCATCAGCTATTGGCAGCATGTACCCGTTATCTGGAAAAAGCGCCGCGCGATTTCATTACCTTTGAGTATGTCATGCTCGACGGTATTAATGACAGCGTGGAAAATGCGCGGGAATTAGTCTCCCTGGTCCGTGATGTGCCATGCAAATTTAATCTGATTCCGTTTAATCCATTCCCTAATTCGGGCTATAAGCGCTCGCAACGGGATGCCATCATGCGGTTTCGTGATATTTTGATTAACGCGGGTTATGTGGCCACGGTGCGCAAAACACGCGGTGATGATATTGACGCTGCCTGTGGTCAGCTTGCAGGGCAAGTTTTAGATAAGACCCGCCGTGCTGAAAAGCGACTGGCGGGCGATGCTCAGGTCATTATTTTTCAACCTCAAAATGGCGATCTCTAATGAAATTACCTGTGTTCGTAATGATGGCAGCTTTGTTTACTACTTCTTTTGCTGGTGCTGCAGTAGGTGATGAGGACAGAGCCTCTTTGCGAACGCAACTGGGTGCCGAGTATTTAAAACGCGGGCAGTACGCGGTTGCGGTTGATGAAGTCAATAAAGCACTTGCTGTTAACGCTTTTTATGCACCTGCACATAATGTGATGGCTTTGATTCATGCCGAATTAGGTGAGGATGAAGCTGCAAGGCAGTCGTTTGCCCGTGCTGTGCAGCTCTCGCCAAATGATGCAGATATTAACCATAACTATGGCTGGTATCTGTGTCAGAAAGGGCAATATCAGAACGGGATTCAATTTTTGCTTGCTACGCAAAAAAATGCGCTTTATAACACGCCCGATAAATCACTTTTGGCCGCCGGGCAATGTGCCTTAAAAAGTGGTGATGATGCCAATGCCCGTATTTATTTTGAGCGTGCGCTACGTGTTCGTCCGGATAATTTAGCGGCAAGAGCGAAGCTGGTTGAATACGGCATATATACGAAAGATCTGGTGCTGGCAAAGCGGTATTATGCTGAGCTGCAAAGGCTGGCACCAAGCAGCGCCGGACTACTTTGGCTGGGAATTCAGCTGGAGCACCAGGCTGGTAATAAAGAGTCAGAAAACAAACTGGCAGAGCAATTACGCAAGAAATTCCCCGATTCGCAAGAAATGGCCCGCTTATCCAGCGGCTCCTATGATTGATTAACGGACGTGTATGACCGAGATAATTGATTCCTCTTCAGAGCAGCAGAGTGTTGTCATTACTGCTGGTGCGGCTTTAAAGGCGCGCCGGCTTGAGCTGGGTTATTCACTTGATAAAGTTTCAGCTCAGTTAAAGCTGACACCTCGCCAGATTGAAGCAATAGAGAGCGAGCGTTTTGATGAATTGCCAGGCAATACCTTTGTTCGCGGCTTTGTGCGTAATTACGCTCGCTTTCTTGATTTGCCTATGGCTCCGCTTCTTGCGCATTTAGAAAACTGCCTGCCGCAGGAAAGGCAGCAAGCCGCTTTGCCCCGCGTGAATGAAGATACTTCTGTCTTGCTGGGGTCGGGGGCAAAAGCTCATTCCTTTTTGCTGGGGGCGGTGGTCATCATTGGTGTCGCAGTGGGGGCTGCAGGCGTGGTCTGGTATCTGCAGCAACCCGTGCAGCCAGAGCTTGTTGCTTTAGTGACGGCTCCGCAGCCCAAGGCGGTGGATGTGGCTAGTGAAGCTGCAGCCCGGGCGGCAAGCCCGGTTGAGGCCCTCTTTGCAAGTGTGCCCGTGCAAAAGGCGGCCAGTGCGGTAAGTATCCCGGTGGCTAGTTCGGCGAGCGTTGTGGTCATGGTCAAGCCTGTTGCCAGCGTTGCAGTGGCGCTTAAAGCGAGTGAGGCGCAGGCGGTTGTGGCGGCAGGGGAAATTAATATTGCCGTTCAGCAGGATTCCTGGGTGCAGGTGCAGGATGCTACCGGGGCTAAGTTACTGAGCGGGTTATTGAAGCCCGGAATGAGTAAAAGCTTATCCGGTGTTCCGCCTTATCGTTTGAAAATTGGTAATGCGCCCTATACCAAACTCACTTTCCGTAACCAGATTGTGGATTTAACCACTTACACTAGCGGCGATGTAGCGACTTTCGAGTTGAAATAAACCCCTTTGAGCTGAAGTAGACGATGACAACGATTTCAATTCCCCGCCGTAAAACACGCCAGGTTCAGGTCGGTAATGTCTGGGTTGGCAGTGATCATCCGGTTGTGGTGCAGTCCATGACCAATACTGATACGGCTGATGCTGCAGCAACGACACAGCAGGTGTATGAGTTGTGGAAAGCCGGTTCAGAATTAGTTCGTATTACTGTGAATAGCCCGGAGGCGGCTGCACAAGTAGCAACAATTCGTGCCAGTCTGGATGCGATGGGCTGTGACGTGCCTCTGGTCGGGGATTTTCATTTTAATGGTGATCGCCTGCTGCGTGATTATCCTGACTGTGCTCAGGCTCTGGCTAAATACCGGATCAACCCGGGTAATGTGGGTAAAGGCAGTAAACGTGATGAAAAATACGCGTTTATGATCGAGCAGGCGGTTAAGTATAAAAAGCCGGTTCGTATCGGGGTGAACTGGGGGTCTTTGGATCAATCTGTGGTTGTTAAATTGATGGATGCCAATGCAAAGCTGGATAAGCCATTGCCTGCAGATGCGGTGATGCGTGAGGCCTTGATTGTATCGGCGCTTGAGTCGGCTGATCAGGCGATAAGCTGGGGTTTAAGCCCGGATCAGATTTTACTGTCTTGTAAAGTGTCCCATGTGCAGGATCTGATCGCGGTTTACCGCTCGCTTGCTGCACGCTGTGATTATCCTTTGCATCTGGGGCTGACCGAAGCGGGAATGGGCTCAAAAGGCATTGTGGCTTCGACTGCGGCATTGTCTGTGCTCTTGCAAGAAGGAATTGGCGATACGATTCGTATTTCACTGACGCCCGAGCCAGGTGGTGATCGTTGTACCGAAATCATTGTGGCGCAGGAAATTTTGCAAACCATGGGGTTACGCTCGTTTACACCGCTTGTGACTGCGTGCCCGGGCTGTGGCCGTACTTCTTCTACCGTATTCCAAGAGTTAGCCTCCAGCATTCAGTCTTTCTTGCGCGAGCAAATGCCGGTTTGGCGCTTACAGTATCCGGGTGTGGCCGACATGACGGTGGCCGTGATGGGTTGTGTGGTAAATGGCCCGGGTGAATCCAAGCTGGCTGATGTGGGGATTTCTCTGCCGGGAACGGGAGAGATTCCCGTATGCCCTGTTTATGTAGACGGTGAAAAAACCGTTACCTTGAAAGGTGATCAGATTAGTGAGTCCTTTCAGGCGATTGTGCTGGATTATGTGCAGACCCGCTACGGCGAAGGTGGTGTGAAACGCCAGGAAGTAAGCCCCAAGGTTATTGCTCTCAAAGTAATTTAACTCTTGTAAACTCCGGGTACTGCTTTGTTTGTGGCACCCTGGAGTCGTCTTGAAGTGTGCGGGCGGGGATTGTTTAAAACAAACTAAAAGAAAAATATTTAATGTCTAATCAAATCCAAGGTATTCGCGGCATGAACGATGTTCTGCCGGATGAGTCGCCTGTCTGGCTTTATTTTGAACAAGTTACGCGCGAGTGGCTGGCAGCTTATGGTTATAAAAACATTCGTATGCCGATTGTTGAGTCAACCCATTTGTTTGTGCGTGGTGTAGGTGAGCATACCGACATTGTAGAAAAGGAAATGTATTCCTTTGAAGACAAGCTCAATGGTGAAAAACTGACTCTGCGCCCTGAGGGTACGGCAGGCTGCGTACGTGCCTGTATCGAGCATGGCTTGCTTTACAATCAAACCCAGCGCCTTTGGTATATGGGGCCGATGTATCGTCATGAACGCCCGCAAAAGGGGCGTTATCGTCAGTTTCACCAGATTGGTGTTGAAGCTTTTGGTATGGCAAGTCCTGACGTGGATGCTGAAATTATCCTGATGCTGGCAGATCTTTGGCAGCGGCTGGGGCTAAAGAATGTCAGTCTGGAAATTAATTCTTTAGGTGATAAAGAAGAGCGTGCGGCGCACCGTGAAGCCTTGATCCGATATCTGGAGCAATTTGTTGATGTTTTGGATGAGGATGGTAAACGCCGTCTTTACACTAATCCGTTACGTGTTCTGGATACAAAAAACCCTGCTTTGCAGGAAATGGCTGAAAATGCACCTAAATTAAGTGACTTTTTGGGTGAAGAATCCCGCCTGCATTTTGAAGGTTTGAAAGCTTTACTTGATGTAGCTGGAATTAGCTACCGCGTTAATTCGCGCCTGGTGCGTGGTCTGGATTATTACAATCGAACGGTATTTGAGTGGGTGACCAGTGATCTGGGCTCGCAGGGCACGATTGCCGGTGGAGGTCGTTATGACACACTGGTTGAGATGCTGGGAGGAAAGCCTTGCCCTGCTGTCGGTTTTGGTATGGGTATTGAGCGCATTTTGCTCTTGATTGAAGAGCAATCTGTTGCCGTATCCCTCGCTGTGCCCGATGTTTATATTGTTCATCAGGGTGATGCTGCGGCTCGTCTGGCTTTTGTTACTGCACAGCAGCTGCGTACGACAGGGCTGAATGTTATCTTGCATTGCGGTGGGGGGAGTTTTAAATCCCAGTTTAAAAAAGCCGATGCCAGCCAGGCACGGTTTGCTGTGGTGATTGGCGAAACAGAGGCAGAAACGCTGACTGCCAACATTAAAACGCTTAATGGTGAAGGTGCGGGTGAACAGCGCACGGTTGCCCTTGCCGAACTTGCAATGACTATCTCCAATACACACGAAGGGAAGTAAAAACATGGCTTTCGATCTACAAGAACAAGAGCAAATTGCAGAATTCAAGGCATGGTGGGAGAGTTGGGGCAAGTTTATTGCCATGGGCCTGATTGCTGTTTTGGTTGCTTATTTAGGCTGGAAAGGCTGGAGTGCTTATCTGACATCGCAGTCAGCCAAGGCGGGGGTACTGTACGCTGAGCTGGATAAACGGGCTGAGGCAAAAGATGTCGTAAAGATGAAGCCTGCCGTTGAGCAATTGAAAAAAAATTATGCTGGCTCTGCCTATGCGCCGCGTGCTGCTTTGCTTTTGGCTAAAGCCAGCGTAGAGGCCAGTGATGTGCCTGCTGCTATGGCTCAATTGCAATGGGTTGTTGCCAATGCAAAAGAAGCGGGGCTGCGTGATGTCGCGCGTTTACGTCTGGCGGCTGTGCAGCTGGATCAGAAAAAATTTGATGACGCTCTGTCCACACTGAAATCCAATGAAGAAACGAGTTTTGCAGGCCTGTTTTTTGAAGCAAAAGGCGATGTCCTGTTAATTAAAGGTGATAAGGCGGCTGCACGTGAATCCTATAAACAAGCAGTGGTTAAATTGCCAAAAGATGCACCTAACGTGAAGTTTGTAGAAGTGAAACTGGAAGCCCTGGGGAATTCTTGATGCAAGATTTTTATCGTCTAGCTATTGCTGTTTCTTTATTGGGCTTGTCGGCATGCAGCACGGTTAGTAATGCGCCAGAGCCTGCTCCTTTGCCTGTGATCTCACAAAGTTTACCTGTTGCCAGCCAGTGGCGTGCCCCGGTGGGGGATGAAACTTTGTTTCGTTTTGTGCCTGCTGTGGACGGGGATTTGGTTGTTGTTGCGGGCACTCCGGATAAGTTGCAGGCGCTGGACGTGGCCAGCGGTAAAAACCGCTGGCAAATCAGAACTGAACAGCCTATTGCAGGCGGGGTTGGTCTGGGGGAGGGGGTTATTGCCGTCGGTTCCGTAAAAGGGGTGGTCTTAGCGTATGATCGTGCCGGCAAGTTCCTGTGGCGGGCTCAAGCCTCCAGTGAAGTGATGGCTCCTCCTGCTGTGGGTAAGGGAATCGTTGTGGTGAAAACCGGCGATGGCCGTGTGAGTGCCTATTCGGCAGCAGACGGAAAGCAGCTCTGGCAATATCAGAAGCAGCTGCCTGCACTGATTTTACGTAATTACGCTGCGGTCACTATTTCCGGTAATGTGGTTTATGCTGGTTTATCAGGCGGGCGCTTAGTGGCGTTATCACTACAGGATGGCCGCGTGCTGTGGGATAGTCCTGTTGCGATCCCTCGCGGGGCAACCGAGCTTGAGCGGGTGACCGATGTGGTGGCGCCTCCGGTGGTTGATGGCCGTTTGGTCTGTGCGGTGGCTTATCAGGGGCGTGTTGCCTGCTTTGATGCTGCCAGTGGCAGTGCCGCGTGGACGCGGGAGCTGTCAAGCTGGTCGGGACTGGCAATGGATTATCGCTATGTTTATGTAGTCGATGCTGCAGGTAATGTAAACGCTTTTGAGCGTGAAAGTGGCCGCAGTGTATGGCGTCAGGATAAGCTGGCTGCACGTTCGGTGACTGCTCCTGCCGTGCTGGGTAAGTATCTGGTTGTAGCTGATTTTGCAGGCTACACCCACTTTTTAAATACAGAAGACGGCAGCTTTGTCGCGCAACTGGCTACAGATGGTGCGCGTATTGCGGTGAGTCCTTTAGTGGTCGGAGAGCATTTGCTGGTGCAAACGCTATCTGGCAATGTTTTTTCAATAGGCTTAAGCAAATAAATGAAACCTACAATTGCGCTGGTTGGTCGTCCCAATGTCGGAAAATCCACGCTTTTTAACCGACTGACTAAATCGCGCGACGCACTTGTTCACGATATTCCCGGCCTGACGCGTGACCGTCACTACGGGCACGGCTTGGTTGGCGAAAAGCCCTATCTTGTGGTGGACACGGGCGGTTTTGAGCCTGTGGTCGATGAAGGCATTATGTTTGAAATGGCAAGGCAAACCTTGCAGGCTGTTGATGAGGCGGATTGTATTGTTTTTATTGTGGATGGCCGTAACGGGATTACACCGCAAGATAAAATCATTGCTAACCGTTTACGTCAATCAACTTGCCCGGTTTGGGTCGCCGTTAACAAAGTTGAGGGGATGAATGCCGCAGTTGTCTGTGCGGACTTTTTTGAGCTGGGCCTTGGCCATCCTGTGGCGATTTCAGCGTCGCACGGTGAAGGCGTGCGCTTGTTGTTTAATGAAATTCTGGAAGACTTCCCGGAGCCGGAAGAAGAAGAAGACGCGGATCATCCTAAATTTGCCGTAATTGGTCGCCCCAATGTGGGTAAATCCACTTTGGTGAACGCGATTTTGGGAGAAGAGCGAGTCATTGCTTTTGATCAGCCAGGCACGACACGGGATTCGATATATATTGAGTTTGATCGCAATGACCGTAACTACACAATCATTGATACGGCAGGTGTGCGTAAGCGTGGTAAGGTTACCGATGTGATCGAGAAGTTTTCGGTCATTAAGACCATGCAGGCAGTTGAAGACGCTAATGTGGCAGTTTTGGTGCTGGATGCCACGCAGGAGGTCTCAGATCAGGATGCACGTATTGCCAGCTTTGTGTTGGAAACGGGTCGTGCGTTGGTTGTGGCGATTAATAAGTGGGAGTCTGCTGACCAGTTCCAGAAGGATATGATCAAGCGTGAAATTAGCCGTAAATTAGGTTTTTTGGAATTTGCAAAATTCCATTATATTTCTGCTTTGCAAGGGCAGGGCGTGGGGGAGTTATTTGCTTCTATTGATCAGGCCTATGCAGCCGCTATGATCAAAATTCCTACACCTAAACTGATTCGTGGTCTGGAAATTGCGCTCGAGCGTCAACAGCCACCGATTGCTGGTAAAATTCGTCCGAAAATGCGCTATTGCCATCAGGGTGGCACCAATCCGCCTGTAGTGATTGTTCACGGTAATGCCTTGGAAAAAGTGCCCGATTCTTATTGGCGTTATCTTGAGCATCACTTTATGAAGATGTTTAATTTGCAAGGTACACCTTTACGTGTTCAGTTTAAAAAGAACGTTAATCCTTTTGAGCATAAGAAGCAGGTGACGGGTGGAAAGGCGATGCCAATGGTTCATTTGAAGGGTGCTAAACCCAAAAAATATGGCAAACGCTGATAACCTTTGAAAGTATTTCGCAATTTTCACGCTTGGCAGAGAATGTATTTTGTACTATAACAGTCCGTCTAAATGTGAAGTAATTTGCTAAGAGTTAATGGAAAAATGTTGGGATAGCTGTGTTTTGCTTTGGAAAAGACAGTTTTCTAGCATTTTTTATCATAACTGACGCGGGTGATTTTGCTTTTCAATGGGCTGACAAAGCGTAAGACCCATCAGTCTCTATTAAGATATAACAAGAATTTGGAGAAAAAAATAATGAGTACTAAGGGGCAAATGTTGCAAGATCCGTTTTTGAATGTGCTGCGTAAAGAGCACGTACCTGTTTACATTTATCTTGTAAACGGGATTAAATTGCAGGGGCAAATTGAGTCTTTTGACCAGTACGTCGTCTTGCTGCGCAATAATGTGACGCAGATGGTTTATAAGCATGCAATCTCCACTGTTGTGCCTTCGCGTCCGGTATCTATCCCGCATGAACATGCAGGTCAGTTGCCACCTGTGACAGATGTTGTGGTTGATGCTTAAGTAAGGGCATATTGACTTCATTGAAATGGTTTCAATAAAAGCGGTGCGGTTTAAAAACCCCGATGGACAGGGTCTTTCGGGGTTTTTTGTGTTGAGCTGAAATGGCTTAACACGGTATTTGTTAATAATAAAAGGTCATGCATGTTTGAACGCCATAAGGGTGGAGACAGGGCCATCTTGGTTTGCCTGGATTTTGGTGAGCTGGATTATCAGGATGGTGTTGAAGAATTTGTTCAGCTGGTAGAAAGTGCAGGCGCTCAGATTCTTGCTACTGTTGAGGGAAAACGCAGCAGGCCGGATCGTGCTTATTTTGCTGGTACGGGCAAGGTGCAGGAAATTGCTGAGGCGGTGCAAATTTACGAAGCCGAGCTGGTTATTTTTAACCATCAGCTTTCACCTTCGCAAGAACGCAATTTAGAGAAAGTGTTACAGTGCCGGGTTGTTGATCGCACAACGTTGATTTTGGATATTTTTGCTCAGCGTGCACGTACGGCTGAAGGTAAATTGCAGGTGGAATTGGCGCAACTGTCGCATATTTCTACTCGCCTGATTCGCGGCTGGACTCACCTTGAAAGACAAAAAGGTGGGATCGGGATGCGCGGGCCGGGCGAATCGCAGCTTGAAACAGACCGCCGTCTGTTGGGGGGGCGGGTTAAGCGCTTGAAGGATCAGCTGGCTACCGTGCAAAAGCAGCGTGCTACTCAACGTCGCTCGCGCGAGCGCAACCGGCAGTTTAGTGTTGCAATTGTGGGCTATACCAATGCCGGTAAATCATCTTTATTTAATGCATTAACTAAATCGAAGATTTATGTTGCAGATCAATTGTTTGCGACATTAGATACAACATCGAGAAAGTTATTTCTTGATCCGGAACATTCGATTGTATTGTCCGATACGGTTGGTTTTATTCGCCAATTACCTCACACTTTAGTGGCTGCATTTCATGCCACTTTAGAAGAAACGATTCAGGCCGATTTACTTTTGCATGTGGTGGACATCAATCATCCATTGCGTGATATGCAGATTATTGAGGTGAATAAAGTATTAAGTGAGATTGGTGCGGAACGTATTGTGCAATTGATAGTCAATAATAAGATTGATCTGCGCGACATACCTCCGAGTGTTGATCACGACGAGTATGGTAGAATTTGCGCTGTGCGTTTGAGTGCTACCCAAGGGACAGGGCTCAATGCGCTTCGCGCCGCGCTGCTTGAGGCTTTAAGCCATCCACTAAAAACAGCTGAGTTAACTAATGAGTCAAAATGACCCGCAATGGGGTGGTCGCCGTAATGGTCCGCCTGATCTGGATGAAATCATTCGTAATATCACAAGTAAAATATCCCGCCTTCTAGGCGGAGATGGAGCCCCAGGGGGAAATACCCGGGGTGGCGCCGGTGCTGCTGTGGTTGTGGCAGTTGCAGTTGCTGTGCTGTGGGCTGCATCCGGTTTTTATGTCGTTGACGAGCGGGAAAATGCCGTCATTATGCGCTTTGGTCGTTATGTGGAAACGGTTGAAAAGCCGGGCTTGCACTGGCATTTGCCGTGGCCGGTTGAATCGCGTGAAATTGTGAATATGACTGAAATTCGCAGCCTGGAGGTTGGCAGCCCCGGTGGTGAGGGCCGCGCTGGGGATGAATCCATGATGCTGACAGGAGATCAGAATATCCTCGAAGTACGCTTGGAAGTGCAGTACAACCTTAAATCCGCGCATGATTTTGTGTTTTTTAACCGCACAACAGATCGTGATGCGAAAGATTTGGTTAAACAGATTGCACAAACTGCGATTCGTGAAGTCGTGGGTAAAAACAAAGTTGATTACGTGCTCAATGAAGGGCGCGGTAAGATCGGTGAAGATACCAAGGAAATCGTGCAAAACCTGCTTGATCGTTATGGCGTGGGTGTAGCGGTTTCTCGCGTGAATATCTCGGACGTGCAGCCGCCTGATCAGGTGCAGGCCGCATTTTCTGATGCAGTAAAAGCGCGTCAGGATAAAGCGCGTCTGATCAATGAAGGTACGGCTTACGCGAACGATGTGATTCCTAAAGCGGGGGGTATGGCTGCGCGTCTTTCCGAGGAGTCCGAAGGTTATCGCTCACGTGTTGTGTCACAGGCTGAAGGGGATGCGTCCCGCTTTAAGCAGGTTGCTGCCGAGTATGCCAAAGCGCCTCAGGTCACACGGGATCGGATGTACTTCGATACCATGCAGCAGGTTTTCCAAAACACAACCAAGCTGCTGATTGATCAAAAATCAAATGGAAACTTGCTTTACCTGCCTTTGGATAAATTGATGCAAATGACTTCACCTGCCGCAGCACCTGCTCTGGCAGCAGAGGCTGCAAAAGTGGCAGAACCCGCTGCTGATGTGGCTGCTAATCATAATGTTCGTGCCAATGTGCGCGACGGCCGCTAAGGGGAGAGCAATATGAATCGAATTCTTTCTACTTTAGCCTTGGTATTGCTGGCTTTGTTTGTTTTCTCTGCCTCATTTTTTACGGTAGATCAGCGTCAGTATGCTGTGGTGTTTCAGTTTTCTGAAGCAGTACGTGTTATTAAAAACCCGGGTATTAACTTTAAAGTGCCACTGTTGCAAGAAGTCCGCTACTTTGATAAACGCATTTTAACCATTGATGAAGAAACGCCTGCGCGTATCCAGACAATCGAAAAAATGAACGTAAAAGTAGATAGTTTTATCAAATGGAAGATTATTGATGTAGAGAGATACTACAAAGCAGTTGGTGTTGATCAGCGCAAGGCTGTTGAGCGTTTACGCAATACGGTAAACAATATGCTGCGCGATGAGTTCGGTAAGCGTACTGTGCAGGATGTGATTTCAGGTAAGCGTGATGAAGTCATGGAAACAGTGCGTAAGGTGGCTGATTCTGATGCTGCCCGGATTGGTGTGCAGGTCATTGATGTGCGTATCAAACGTGTTGAGCTTGAAGACAGCACGCTTAATTCGGTTTACGAGCGCATGCAATCTGAGCGTAAAGCTGTTGCAAACCAGATGCGTGCAGAAGGCTCTGCTGAGGCTGAAAAAATTAAAGCCGATGCAGATCGTCAGCGTGAAGTAACCCTGGCAAATGCTTACAATAAAGCTCAGCAGATCAAGGGTGAGGGCGATGCAAAAGCCGCTGCTCTTTATGCAGAAGCTTATGGCCGCAATCCGGAGTTTTATGCTTTTTATAAGAGTATGGATGCGTATAAGCAGAGTTTTGCGAAAAAGAGCGATGTGATGGTTGTGGATCCAAGTTCGGAATTCTTTAAATATATGAAAAACCCGAAAGCGAAGTGATTGATTCTTTGCTTCTGGCCTTTGCATTGATGCTTGTTTTTGAAGGAATTATGCCTTTTGCACTTCCTTCGGTGTGGCGTAGTGCAATGCAAAAAATGGCAGAATTAGACGATTTTAAAATTCGTTTAATTGGTTTGGGGTGTTTGCTCGCAGGTTTAGTGCTGGCATTATTGGCTCGCTAGGCTATCTATTTAGGAAGTGTGTGCCCGCACTGTGCTGTTTGCACAGGCGGGCCTTTGTTTGAAGGGCTTTGTTTTTTAAAGCAAATGATTATGCGCAACTGGATCCTACCCGAGTATATTTCCGATGTTTTACCCTCTGAAGCCCGCCAAATCGAAGCTTTACGACGTAAAGTACTTGATCTGTTCACCTGTTATGGTTACGAGCAGGTCTCGCCACCTTTGATTGAGTATGTGGAATCTTTATTCACGCAAGATGACAGTGCGCTTGATTTAAAGACTTTCAAGCTGGTGGATGAATTAACCGGCCGTCAGATGGGGTTGCGGGCAGATATCACGCCTCAGGTTGCCCGAATTGATGCACATATCTTAAATCGCCAGGGTGTAGCAAGGCTTTGCTATGCAGGATCAGTCGTGAATGCCCGGCCAGAAGGTGTGTTATCAACGCGTGAGCCTCGTCAGATTGGCGCAGAAATTTATGGTTGTGCCGGTGTGGCGGCGGATGTGGAGGCGATTGAGCTGATGTTCGAGAGTCTCGCTCTGGCGGGTTTAAAATCGCCTCGTTTAGATATTGGCCATATTGGTTTATTTCATGCGTTAGCAAATGAGGCGGGCCTTATGGGGCATCGCCGTGCAGAGGTTTTTTCTGCGCTGCAGCAGAAAGATTTGCCGACTATTCGTGAAACTACGGCAGAGATTGCTGCTGAGTTGCGAGCTGCATTATTGTTGTTGCCTTCATTTTATGGTGGTAGCGAAGTGCTGATCCGTGCTCGAGCCGAGTTACCCAAATTGCCAGGCGTAACCGCTGCACTGGATAGCCTGGATCAGCTGACCGCAGCCTTGGAATTACGTGGCCTTGTGGTGCATTTTGATTTGGCCGAGCTGCGCAGCAGTTATTATCATACCGGCCTGGTTTTTGCAGCTTATGCTCATGGGTTTACCAATGCAGTAGCAAGGGGGGGGCGTTATGACAGCGTGGGTGAAAAATTTGGTCGATCCCGCCCGGCAACCGGTTTTAGTATGGATTTACGTGAGTTTTCTTCTTTGCCTTTTCCGTCTTTACGGTCGGGCGTACTGGCCCCGGCGGGGGACGACGTGGCGCTATTGGCTGCAATCCGGGCATTACGCAGTGCTGGTGAAATTGTGATGATTGATTTGGGTGTATTTGCGTCCGAAGTAAGCATTGATCGTGAGCTCAAATGGGTTGACGCTCGCTGGCAGGTATTGCCACTGACCACTGCTCATTAGTCATTATTTTTTTGTGTATTGCCTCGCAAATGGGGCATGCCGTTTAGTACATTACGCAGTATTTGGATACTGCGTGTTTTGGTTACGTTGGTTTTAATAGTGAGGTTTGGCATGAGCAGAAATGTGGTCGTGATTGGTACCCAGTGGGGTGACGAGGGTAAGGGCAAGATCGTTGACTGGCTGACCGATCATGCACAGGGCGTGATTCGTTTTCAGGGCGGTCATAATGCCGGTCATACACTGTGGGTGGGCGGCAAAAAAACCGTTTTGCGTTTAATCCCTTCAGGTATTTTACATGCGGGTAAGGCTTGCTTTATCGGTAATGGCGTGGTTATTTCTCCTGAAGCCTTGCTCAAAGAAATTGACGAGCTGGAAGCTGCGGGTGTTGATGTGGCTAGTCGTCTGCGTATTTCGGAAGCGTGTCCATTGATTTTGCCGTACCACATTGCCATTGATCAGGCGCGTGAAGCAGCAAAAGGCGAAATGAAAATTGGTACAACCGGCCGTGGTATTGGCCCTGCGTACGAAGATAAAATTGCCCGCCGTTCGATTCGTTTGCAAGATCTGTATCACCCAGAGCGCTTTGCCGCCAAGTTGAAAGAAAATCTTGATTGGTACAATTTTACTCTGAAGAACTACTTCAAGGCTGAAGAAGTTGATTTCCAGAAGGTTTACGACGATGCGCTGATTTATGCTGAGCGTATCAAACCTATGCTGGGCGATGTTTCCCGCACACTTTATGATATGAATAAAGCGGGCCAGCCTCTCTTATTTGAAGGTGCGCAAGGCACATTGCTGGATATCGATCACGGTACCTATCCTTACGTGACTTCCAGTAATTGCGTGGCCGGTGCTGCCTCAGCTGGCGCAGGCGTTGCTCCGCAAATGTTGCAATACGTATTAGGTATTGTGAAGGCTTATACCACGCGGGTGGGTTCAGGCCCATTTCCAACCGAATTATTTGACGATGTGGGGGTGGGTTTAGCATCTCGCGGTCATGAGTTTGGCTCGGTAACTGGTCGTGCACGTCGCTGCGGCTGGTTTGATGCTGCTGCGTTGAAGCGATCTATCCAAATTAATGGTGTATCCGGTTTGTGTGTGACTAAGCTGGATGTTATGGATGGTATTGAAACAATCAGTATTTGTACCGGTTACAAGCTCGATGGCGAAGTCACCGATATCCTGCCCATTGGTGCAGAGCAAATTGCACGCTGTGAACCTATTTACGAGCAAATGCCGGGCTGGCACGAGTCTACTTTTGGCGTTAAAAGGCTGGAAGATTTACCCGCTAATGCGCGTGCTTATTTGAAGCGTATCGAAGAAATCTGTGAAGCGCCGGTGGATATTATTTCTACAGGCCCGGATCGTGAAGAAACTATCGTATTGCGCCATCCTTATAATGGCTGATTAAGGGATCGTTTCTGGCTAGGCTAGGAGCAGAAGTAAATGACAGGGGCTGGGTTCTGTATAGAACCCGGCCCTTTTTGTTTTTTTGGGGATTACTGGAGTGGTTTGCTATGAGTTTAAGTGATTTTAGTTTTCACTTTATTTTAACTGGGTAACTTTTATCGATGATTAGGGTCTGTTGACGTTTCACATCGGTAGCCATAAAAATGCGCACGCCATGGCTATGACACTTTCATAATTTCGCTTCAACTTGTCATATCGGAATGCCACTGCGCGGTAATGCTTCAATCGCGCAAAAGCATTCTCGACCAAATGTCGATAGCAATACAGCCCACGATCTAGATCCACATTCCCTTTGATTGAATTACGTTTTCTGGGAATCACTGATCGCGCACCCTGCGCAGAAATCAGTCCTCGAAGGTACTCACTATCGTACCCCTTATCTGCGATGATCACTTCGGCTGAAGGCAGTTGGGCAATCAGCTCTGGGGCGGCAGTACAATCATTAATCTCGCCTCCGGTAATTTCGAAGGCAATCGGCAAACCATAAGCATCTACCGCCAAATGAATTTTGCTGGTGTTCCCTGCACGGCTTTTGCCAATCGCTTCAGATTGATCGCTGGCCGCCCCGGCGCTGTGTTGATGCGCCTTGGCATAGCTACCATCAATGAATACCCATTCAAAATCGGGGTCGATCAGTAAGGCTTTGAAAATATTGAGCCATTTCCCAGCTACAGACCAAGCATTAAAGCGTTTATAGACTGAATTCCATTCACCAAAGGCGCTGGGTAAATCCCGCCACGGGCAGCCAACGCGCATGCGGTAAAACATTCCTTCGACGGTAATTCGTAAATCAGGCTTGTTGTAAATGGTGTGTTGAAGCAGAATCTTTTCTAGCTTCGACCAAAGCTCGTTACTGAGCATTAATCGGGGCATCGCAAACCTGCAGGGGAAATGGTGTAGGAACCTGAATTCTGCGGGTTTGCATCCGTCATTGCATGACTTTAGCTTGAAACGTCAACAGACCCTAGGGGAGTTTCATCTTGTGTACCAAGTTTTTGGTAGTCTGTAGTGTTATTAGATAATGTATTGGTATGTATATGGCGTTTTGTTGCTTGATTTTATTTTTAACGGATGAGGTTGTGTTTTTTGTTGTTAAAAAAATACAATTTTATTGTAGGTGTTCCTAGGTATTTACCGGTATTTTTTGTGTTTTTTGTAATGTATAAATGTATTCGGATAGTTAGAGCCTGTTGTTTTTGTTTTAGTTTGGCTGTTTTAAGGTGCTCTTTCCATATTTTTGTAAAATAGTTGCTTGTTCATTTTTCGCATTCATGCTCTCGCAAAGGGGGAGGTGGTTTTTTTTTGCACCTATTTGGTGCGTGCTGACTTTGCTTATCGGAGTTCTTATTTACCTGGGTATTTTAATGAAAAAGGTGATTTTATTTTTGTTTTTCACCGTGTTTTTCATAAAAATCAATAATCAACTTGCACCAAATTAGTGCATTTATTTGCGTGAGGCTATGCTCTAGGGCTAAATTCATTTTTGCAATTGGTAGTTTCGCGCGAAAATTGGTTTGTTTGCTTATGAATTAATGCGAATGATTTTGTCGTGGTATGCAGTCTGTAGCGAAAAAGAATATCTTGCTTAGTAAGCAAGGGCAGCCTCGCGGAAACCAAGGAGAATGAAATGATGGTTAAAAAATATCTGGCAGTTGCAATCATGGGTTTGTGTGTGGTTTCTTATGCACAAGCAGAAGTAACACTTTATGGTATTGCTCAGAAGTCGATTGATTATGGCAACAGTGCGACCGGTGAAAGAAAATTCTCAATGCAAGATATTGGTAGTCGCGTAGGGTTTAAAGGTGTTGATCAGCTGGATAATGGCTCCAGTTTACTGTGGAAGCTTGAGTCTGGCTTAAGTACTTTCGGTAGCCGTGAAGCATGGATTGGTTATGAAAATAAAGATGCAGGCACTTTGCGCTTTGGTAAAAGCAAAGGTGCTTATAATTTATTGGTAGAAGGCTTTGATTTATTTGAAAGTAATACCACGTTGGCAAACACTATACAGGATGCAACATACCGCTCCCGCCACGAAAGTGCGGTTTACTATGCAACACCTGCTAATTTGGGTGGCTTTGCTGCCAATTTAAATTACGTTATTGATAGTGGTAAATTTAGCGGCACTGCTGCTGATGTGGAAGATCAAAAAGGCTATGACGCCAGTGTTAGCTATACCCACAGCAAATTTGCCGTTTATGCGGGCACAATGAGTTTGAAGAACGTAGCCCGCTCCGGCTTTCAGGAGCTGAAAGAGCAAAAGGGTTCTAAAGTCACTTCCTACATAGTGGGGGCAAAGCTGTTTCCGATTGAAGGGCTACAAATTGGTGCTGCCTATCAAAATACCAAACAGGATCTGACTACAGGCGGTGATTACAAGCGTGACAGTGCTATTTTAATGGCACAGTACGAAGTGGGTAAGTGGGTGCCACGCGTAGGTTATGTGTATCAGGGAGAAGGTAAGCTGAGCTCTGCTGGCGGCCAAAACTTAGCGAAAGCAGGTCATTTTCAGATTGGAACTGATTACAATTTGAGCAAATCTTCGCTGCTTTATGTTGAGGGTGCTGTGATTCAAAATAAAGATCAGAATGCATTTTCAACCAGCATCAGTGATGGCTTAGCTACAACACCTAAAGTGATCAGTACCGGTATGATTCTGCTATTTTAGACGGTAATTTTTTTGATGTAATACTGGATAGCGGTGTATCGTAAGTTAAACCACTTCTTCTTTGTTGTTGAAGAAGTGGTTTTTTTAGGCAAATGTACCAACGGGTATCGCCCTTTAAGGAGACACAATGAACTGGACTATGAAATCAGTGACATTCGCGCTTTCATTTGCATTAGGTGGCGGCGTATTTGCAGCGGCTGTGCCTGCAGGTGTCAAGCTGAGCGATAAGCAAGAGATGATTCGTAATAATGGCGCTGAAGTGGAAACACTTGATCCTCATCTTGCTGAGTCTGTTGGCGCTAATAATATTACCCGTGATTTGTTTGAAGGTTTAACGACGAGCGATAACGAGGGCCGCTTACATCCTGGTGTGGCTTTAAGCTGGAAGCAAACAGACCCGACAACCTGGGTGTTTACTTTGCGTAAAGACGCCAAATTTTCTAATGGTGACCCGATTACAGCCGCTGATTTTGTCTACGGCTGGCAACGTTTTCTTGATCCTAAGCTTGCCTCGCAATATGGCACAGCCTATGGTATTTTTGTATTAAATGGTTTGGAAGTTGCTGAAGGCAAAAAAGCGCCTTTAACCCTAGGAATTAAAGCAGTTGATAAATATACGCTTGAAGTAAAAACACCAAATCCAATTTCTTATTTACCCAGTGTTTTATCTAATTCGCAATTTGCGCCTGTGCATAAGGCAACAGTTGATAAATTTGGTAAAGATTGGACTAAGCCGGGCAATATGGTCGGTAATGGTGCATACGTACTGAAAGACTGGAAAGTAAACAGCAAAATTGTAATTGAAAAAAATCCACAGTATTGGGATGCAAAAAAAACAGTATTAACCAAGGTAACATATTTGCCCGTTGAGGCAGGTAATGCAGAATTAAAACTATACCAATCCGGTAATAATGATTTTGTTTACCAATTGCCAGCTGGTCAATATGAAAAGTTGAAAAAAGATTTTCCGAAAGAAATCCAGAATGGCCCTATTCTGGGCCTGCGTTATTACTCCCTGAATAATAAAGATCCAATGATGAAAGATGTGCGCGTACGCAAAGCGCTATCGATGGTATTGGATCGCGATATTCTGGCTCAGAAAGTTACGGCTGATGGCCAGATTCCTGTGTATGGCGTAACGGTTAAGGGGTTGGAAGGCGCCGATGTAACGACATATGATTGGGTGAAGTGGCCAATGGCCAAGCGTGTTGAGGAAGCTAAAAAGTTATTGGCCGAAGCAGGCGTTAAGCCAGGCGCTAAAATAAAATTCACTTATAACACAGACGATTACCATAAGAAAATGGCTCTGTTTGCCTCTTCCGAATGGAAAACCAAACTGGGTTTAAATACCGAATTAGATAGCCTTGAATTTAAAGTTTTGTTGAAAAAACGCCATGATGGCGATTTCCAGATTGCCCGTAATGGCTGGCTGGCTGATTACAATGATGCCACGACCTTTTTAACTTTAGTTCAATGTGGTTCATCGCAAAATGATAATGCTAACTGCAATAAAAAAGCAGAAGAGCTTATTAAGCAAGGTAATGATCAGCAGGATGCTGCCAAGCGTAAAGATTTATTGACACAAGCTGCAAAATTAATTATGGATGATTATCCAATGATTCCATTGTTGCAATATACTTTGCCGCGTTTGGTTAAACCTTATGTTGGGGGGTATTCAACTAAAAACCCTGCTGATCGTTACCTAAGTAAAGAATTTTATATTATAAAGCAGTAAGATTTAAAGCATGTAAAGTACCGCCGCTTTGGGCTTTTAGTCCAAAGCGGCCTTGTTTTGTATACGTATGGCTGCCAATGGTGCAGGTATGAAATATTGTAAAAAAATAATAAATAAGGAGGAGATAATAATGTGGATTTATACATTCCGCCGAATTTTGGCAACGATTCCTACGATGCTCGCTGTAATTACGGTCTGTTATCTATTGCTGCATTTAACGCCAGGTGGTCCGTTTGATTCAGAGCGTAAAGTCTCCGATGCGGTACTGGCCAATTTACAGGCGAAATACCATCTGGATTTACCCTTGTGGCAGCAATACTTATATTATTTAAAAGGCTTATTACAAGGTGATTTAGGCGCTTCTTTTCGCTATGCAGATTGGAGTGTGAATGATCTTGTAGCTGCAGCACTGCCAGTGTCTCTGACTATTGGCGGAGGTGCTATTTTACTTTCAATTATTATTGGAGTCGGGCTCGGGATTACTGCTGCGCTAAAGCAAAATAGCTTTATTGATTATTTTGTAATGTTAATTGGCAATATTGGCAGTACCATCCCTTCTTTTGTTTTGGGGCCGGTATTGATTCTGGTTTTTGCAATTTGGATTCCTGTCTTGCCTGCAGGGGGCTGGAATGAGTTTGACCTTCGCTTTATTGTTTTGCCACTTTCCTTGCTGACTTTTATTAATGTTTCAACCATTGCCCGCGTGATGCGTGGCAGCTTAATTGAAGTTATGAGTAGCAATTTTATTCGTACCGCACGTGCGAAAGGCCTGCCTTTAAAAACGATTGTATTTCGCCATGCTTTAAAGCCTGCTTTATTACCGGTTGTTTCGGTATTAGGCCCTTTGGCTATTTCATCAATTACTGCTGCCGTTGTTACAGAGTCGGTTTTCTCTTTGCCAGGTATTGGTAAACTGATTGTAAATGGTGCAAGTAATCGTGATTACACTCTGGTCCTGGGTTTGGTTGTTCTGGTGACGGTGGTTGCGGTATTACTTAATTTATTGGTCGACTTAGCCTACGCGCTGCTTGACCCTAAAATTCGTTATTAACTGGCGGAGTTGTTATGCTATTTAAAAACAAAAAACTCGCCGCTACGCTGGAAAGTTTACCGGTAGAAGGGCGCAGCCCCTGGGCAGATGCGCGTCGTCGTTTTTTTAAGAATAAAGCAGCCGTTGTTAGCGCTATGATCTTAATGTTGATTACTATTGCCTGTATTCTGGGCCCGTTTTTATTGCCTAATTCTTATGAAGATACAGATTTCGGTGCAATGGGCTTAGCACCCACATTTGACAACTGGCATTTATTTGGTACGGATGAGTTGGGACGGGATTTGCTGGTGCGTAGCTTAATTGGTGGCCGTATTTCTCTGATGATTGGTGTGCTGGCAACCTTGACTTCGGTGGCTATTGGCGTGATATGGGGAGCAACAGCTGGCTTTCTAGGTGGTAAAGTAGATTCTGTGATGATGCGTATTGTCGATATGATGTATGCCATTCCTTATTTACTCATTGCTATTTTGATGGTGACTTTATTAGGCCGTGAATTTTATTTGGTTGTACTGACAATTACGGTATTTGGTTGGATGGATATGGCACGTGTTGTACGCGGGCAGACACTGGCTATTAAATCAAAAGAATATATTGAAGCTGCGCATGCTATTGGTGTGCCAACATGGAAAATTATTTTTCGTCATGTTGTGCCTAATCTTTTAGGGATTGTCGTGATTTATACGACGGTGACTGTGCCGGGTGTGATTTTAACGGAGTCTGTTTTGTCATTTTTAGGCCTGGGTATTCAAGAGCCGATGACCAGCTGGGGTGTGTTGATTCATGATGGTGCCAGCGTAATGGAAACCACTCCGTGGTTGTTGTTATTTCCTGCCACTATGCTGTCTGTCACTTTGTACTGTGCCAATTATATTGGGGACGGCATGCGTGATGCGCTTGACCCGAAAGATCGTTAAACGGAGCCCGATGCCATGTATTTATTATCTGCGGGTATACATTATTTGGGTGGTGACGATTTGTGTAACTCAATTGGATTGGGGCCAGCAGCATGAGTTTATTATCAGTAAAAGATCTCGGTGTGCAGTTTGCTACCAATGATGGTTCGGTGAGTGCGGTTAACGGTGTGTCTTTTGAGTTGAATCGTGGTGAAACACTGGGCATTGTCGGTGAATCAGGTTCGGGGAAAAGTCAGACTGTTTTAGCTTTGATGGGGCTATTGGCTAAAAATGGCAAAACACAGGGGGAGGCTTTATTTGATGGGCAGGATTTGCTGACGATGTCTGCTCAGCAATTGAATAAAATCCGTGGCAATCGTGTGGCGATGATCTTTCAAGACCCGATGACGTCTCTGAATCCTTATCTTACGGTTGAGCGTCAAATGACTGAAGTGCTGGAATTGCACAAGGGCATGAGTCGCCGCAATGCCAAAAAGCGTTCGATTGAGTTACTCGATGCTGTAAAAATTCCCGAGGCTGCTCGTCGTGTCATGATGTATCCACATGAATTTTCCGGTGGGATGCGCCAGCGTGTGATGATTGCTATGGCCCTGTTATGCGAGCCTGAATTACTGATTGCTGATGAGCCAACTACTGCTCTTGATGTTACTGTGCAGGCACAAATTATTGCGCTGCTCAAAGATTTGCAGCGTGATTTTGGTACCGGGATTGTGATGATTACACATGATTTAGGTGTTGTTGCGGGGCTCTGCGAAAAAGTACTGGTGATGTACGGAGGCCGCGTTATGGAGCAGGGTAACGCCAATGATATTTTTTATCATGCAACACATCCCTATACGGTTGGTTTGCTGGGCGCGCTGCCGCGCCTGGATCATGATGATACTGAAAGCCTGATCTCTATTCCGGGCAATCCGCCCAATATGGCGCATATGCCACCAGGCTGTCCGTTTAGCGAGCGCTGCATCCATGCTATAGAGCGTTGTCATCGCGATTTGCCTTTATTGCTGCCTGTGTCTGCAGGGGGTGTTTTACGTGCTTGTCATAAGCAGGTAGAAGAAATCAAGCAGGGGGCCGCTCATGTCTGATGCACGTCAGCCGATTCTGTCGATTCGGAACCTAAAAGTTCATTTTTCTGTGCGCCAGGGAGTGACCTGGCCATGGCAAGCGAGTAAAACACTGAAGGCTGTAGATGGCGTGTCACTTGATTTATATGCAGGTGAAACGTTGGGCGTGGTGGGGGAGTCGGGGTGTGGCAAATCTACACTTGCCCGCGCGGTGCTGAATCTAATTCCCGCAACCAGCGGCAGTATTGTCTGGATGGGTAAAGAAATGAGCGGTGCGAGTAGCGCTGACTGGCTGGAAGCACGCAAAGACATCCAGATGATTTTTCAGGATCCTCTGGCATCTTTAAATCCGCGCATGACAGTAGCACAAATTATTGCAGAGCCACTTAAAACACATTATCCGCATATTTCTGACAGTGATGTAATGGCTCAGGTTAAAGCAATTATGGTCCGGGTGGGTTTGCGTGAGCAGCAAATTAACCGTTACCCACATGAATTTTCAGGCGGGCAGTGCCAGCGTATCGGTATTGCAAGAGCGCTGATTATGAGACCCAAGCTGATTATTTGTGACGAGCCGGTTTCTGCGCTTGATGTATCGATTCAGGCACAAATTGTGAATCTACTGAAAGAGTTGCAACGTGAAATGGGCCTGGCGCTGATTTTTATTGCTCATGATTTAGCCGTTGTAAAACATATCAGCGATCGTATTTTGGTGATGTATTTAGGCCATGAGATGGAGTTGGCAAAAAAGGCCGCGCTTTATTTGCAGCCTAGTCACCCATATACACAAGCTTTATTGTCTGCGATTCCAATCCCGGACCCTGAGCGTGAAAAAAATAAAGTGATTCAGATTTTGCAGGGCGATTTGCCCAGCCCGATTAACCCGCCGTCAGGCTGTGTATTCAGGACGCGTTGCCCAAAGGCCTTGGATCAGTGTTCCAAAGATGTCCCACAGTTGCGCCAGCTTACCGAGCAAACACAGGCGGCATGTTTACTGGCTTAATAAGATGGGTGGAAATAAGAAGGCAACACAGGGGATTTTGCTGCTTCTGTGTTGCTTTTTTTTTGCGGGGGCGTTTAGTCTGCTCCGGCAAAGTCCATCTGGCGCCATGCTTCAAATACCGTGATTGCGACGGCATTGGATAAATTTAGGCTGCGATTATCCGGCATCATGGGTAGGCGTATACGGCGATTTGCGGCAAATTCTGCGCGAATCTCTTCAGGCAGTCCACGGGTTTCCGGCCCGAACACAAAGACATCACTTTTCTCGTAGATAATGTGATCGTGCCTTGTTGAGCCTTTGGTGGTCATGGCAAAAAAACGATGCCCAGCCAGAGATTGCTGGCAGCTCGTCCATGATTCGTGGATCTGCATGCTTGAAAACTCATGGTAATCGAGGCCTGCACGGCGCATGCGCTTGTCGTCCAGTTCAAAGCCCAGAGGCTTAACCAGGTGTAAATGGCAGCCGGTATTGGCAGCAAGACGGATAATATTGCCCGTATTTGGCGGGATTTCAGGTTGAAATAGAACAATATGGAACATAAGTGAGCTGACTGGTGGCAGGCTAAACGCCTTGTATTAAACAGCTGGAAACCCGGAATAAACAATGTGTTTTCGGGAGAGCGATGGGTTCGATTTAAAAAAAAGATGCCCCGTCGCAGTACATACGGCTAAGGGCGTCTGCTGAACAAAAATGTTTGTGGTTATGATGAGAGCCTATCGAGCACGACATGATGGGGGCAGATGGCCGATCTTTCAAGCTCGCATGCATGGCAGGGGGAATTTATGCTGGGGCTTTTTGCTGGAGGAATACGCCTGGCCTGTAAAAATACCAAAGATAATTTAAGCATCCGGTTTGAGTGATTGCTGATTAATGGAAAACAAGCACTTGAGGTGTATTATCAAAGGCAAAATGGAAAATTTCTGATCCGAATCACCATTGAACGGGTTGGGGGCTAAGCTGAGTAATGCCTTATCACTAATGTTGCTGTTAGAATCGGGGATGGTTTTTACTAGAGTCATTGAATGAATACCGCAACACTACTGATTAGTTGTCCAGATCGAAAAGGTTTATCTGCAGCGATTGCCAATTTTCTGTATACCTACAACGCCAACATTGTTCACTCCGATCAGCATCAGGATGAAACAGAAAATTTATTTTTGATGCGGGTCGAGTGGGACGTTACTGATTTCTCACTGGACATGAGTGCATTTGCAGCAGCATTTCAGCCGATTGCTGATCGTTTTCAAATGATATGGTCGGTGGCTTTATCTGCTTGCCGTCCAAAAATGGCAATTTTTGTTTCAAAGTATGATCATTGCCTTGTTGATTTATTGCATCGGCATAAAAGTGGCGAACTACGTTGTGATATTCCCCTGATTATTTCTAATCATGAAGATTGCCGTGGTCTGGCTGATTACTATGGTATTCCCTATCATGTTATTACGGTAACTAAAGACAATAAAGCTGAATCAGAACAGGCTCAGCATGCATTGCTGGAAACAAGTCAGATTGATTTAATTGTACTTGCCCGATATATGCAGGTATTAAGCCACGAATTTACAGCGTCTTATCCGCAGCGCATCATTAATATCCATCATTCGTTTTTGCCAGCATTTGAAGGGGCAAAACCTTATCATCGCGCATTTGCCCGTGGCGTAAAACTTATCGGTGCAACCAGTCATTATGTGACTGAAGTCTTGGATGATGGCCCGATTATCGAGCAGGATGTTATGCGTATTTCTCATCGCGATGATATTGATATGCTGATTCAGAAAGGGCGTGATCTGGAAAGAATGGTGCTTTCGCGTGCGGTGCGTGCCCATCTTGAAAACCGGATTTTGGTTTATGCAAAGAAAACGGTCATTTTTTCTTAAGCATGGTTTAAAAGTTATATCAGGGCTGTTTTTGATTTTTTGTATAAAATCATAGGCGGCTTTTATTCACAGTATGAAATACTATATTTGATTCACTCAGCCAGAAAAAAATAATAAAAATGCCCTTCCGCGTCGTATTTCATTTTTTGAGTTATCCCGTATGAGCGCTTTTCGCTATCGTGCCGTCAACGAGAGTGGCAAGGCTGCGCGCGGCGTCATTGAAGCGGAGACACCCCGTCTGGCTAAAGGCTTGCTGCGCCAGCAGGGCTTGTGGGTTTCGGAGCTGGAAGAAATTGCCTCGCTTGGGGCGAAGGGCGAGCGTAGCCTGGGCACCGCCAAGCTTTCTTTGCTTACCCGCCAGCTGGCTACCTTGCTGGATGCGGGGTTGCCGATTGAGCAGGCATTATCAGTACTGATCGAACAGAGTGAAGTGGAGCGTGAAAAACAACTGGTTGCTGCACTGCGCAGCGAGATTTTGTCCGGCTCTTCGCTTTCTCAGGCACTTTTGCGTCACCCTCGCGTGTTTCCCGAGCTTTATCGTACGATTGTCAGCGCGGGGGAGGAATCAGGTAAGGCCGCTGCCGTGATGCAGCGGCTGGCTGATTACCTGGAGTCACGGGCTTCGTTAGCTTCTAAGGTGGGGCTGGCATTTATTTATCCTGCGGTGGTGATGTTTGTTTCCGCTCTGGTGATTGTCGGGCTGCTGACCTGGGTTGTGCCACAGATGGTGACGGTGTTTCAAAGTGCGAAGCAAACGTTACCTTTACTTACCCGATTATTGCTTTGGGCTAGCCAGTTTGTGCGTGACTGGGGGCTCATTTTCTTTGTACTGATGGCGATGGCTTCGGTAGCGGGCTGGCATGCTCTCAAAAAACAGGCCGTCAGACGGCAATTTGATGCCTGGCGTTTAAAGCTACCCCTGATTGGGCGCTTCGAGCGCACAGCCAATACGGCACAACTGGCATCTACCTTGGCTATTTTGGTAGGAAGCGGCGTGCCGCTCCTGAATGCTTTGCAGGCAGTGAGTGGCGTATTAGGTAGCCTGCCTTTGCGTGATGCAGTGGCCGAAGCAGCCAAGCAGGTCCGTGAAGGGATGACACTATCGCGTGCGCTGGCGGCAAGTAAAATGTTCCCCCCTGTGCTGATTCATCTGATCGGCAGCGGAGAGGCTACTGGCCGCTTGGAGCATATGCTGGAAAAAGCTGCTGCGCAGCAAGCACAGGAATTGGAAAATCGTGTTTCCACATTTACCGGCCTGCTTGGCCCTCTGATGGTGTTATTGATGGGGGGGGTGGTGCTTGTGATTGTATTGGCGATTTTATTACCTGTTTTTGAAATGAATCAGTTAGTTAAATAAAAAGCCTGATTACTCAAAGTGATCACTCTAGTAAAGGGGAAGTATTAAATGAAACGCAAGCAAGGCGGCTTTACGCTGATTGAAATTTTGGTGGTGATTACCATTCTGGCTATTTTGGGAGCTTTGGTTGTGCCCAAGATTATGAATCGCCCGAATGAGGCGCGTGTTGTCGCCGCCAAACAAGATATCCGCTCTGTTGTTCAGGCGCTCAAGCTTTATAAGCTGGATAACGGGCGCTACCCAAGTACCGAGCAAGGCTTAAAAGCGCTGGTAGAAAAACCCAGTGCAGCGCCTGTGCCTAATAACTGGAAAACCGGGGGCTACGTGGAAAAACTACCTAAAGATCCCTGGGGTGGTGATTATCTGTATCTCAGCCCGGGTATTAAGGGTGAAATTGACGTAATGAGCTATGGTGCCGATGGCCAACAGGGCGGTGAAGATACTGATGCAGATATTGGTTCCTGGGATAGCTGATGTTATGCCCGAGTACGCTTGGCTTTGAGCCATGAAGGTGATGCGTCAGCTTGGCTTTACCCTGATTGAAATCTTGGTGGTGCTTTCCATTATCGGCATCATTATGGGGCTGGCTGTGGTGCGCCTGGATTTGTCCGATGGGCAAAGAGTGGAGCGTGAGGCGAGCCGTCTGGCCTCTTTGTTTGAATCTGCAAGAGATGAAGCGATTACCAGCGGGCAGACGATTGCCTGGTCGTCAGACGGGCAGGGCTATCAGTTCTGGTTACAAGATGCACAAAATAACTGGCAATCAATTGCTGCGCACGATTTGCTTAATCCACGAGTTTTGGAAGAGGTACAGGTTGAGGGATTTACGGTGAATTTGCGTGAGCAGCGTTTAGGTGAGCGCCTGGTCTTTGAGCCTTCCGGGGTCAATGTACCCTTTAGTCTGCGCCTTCGCTTGAATAATAGTCGTTTGGAGCTGGTGGGGGATGTGATGGGACGGGTTGAAGTACGCCGGCCTGATGCCTCGGAGACGGTGGCCTTACCCCATGCGTAGAAATGCTACAGGCTTTACCTTGATTGAAGTACTAGTTGCGCTGGCCGTGATTGCTATTGCCATGGGGGCTGCGATGAAGGCTACCTTAGCCAGCACCAATAACGCCATTGAATTAAAAGGCCGTACGGCAGCGGGCTGGGTGGCGCAAAACCGTTTAAATGAGCTGGCGGCTTTAGGTGCATGGCCGGATATTGGTGCTACCGAGGGGAATGAATCGCAAGCGGGTATGGATTTTACCTGGCGAGTGGAAATTGGGGGCTCACCAAACCGTAGTTTTCGCCGCATCGAAATAAAGGTTTTTTCCGCCGGTGATCACCAGCATGCAGCAGCAAACCTGGTTAGCTATCTTGCTCGCGTTCCCCACTAAACTTTGATGAGACGACTATTTCATTTCAGTGCCTTTGGCATATTGATTTTGGATCGGGGGCCATCACTGCTGGCGGAACCCGTTTCGCATAAACACGAATCGCCAGTTGGCGGGGCTAAGTCTAAGTGGCATAAACAGGCTGGCTTTACTCTGCTGGAAATCTTAATCGCGCTGGCGGTGTTTAGTGTGGTGACGCTTATTTCCTATAAGGGGCTGGAGTCTGTTGCACAAACACGCACGGCTCTGGATGCTGAGGCCAAGCACTGGCGGGATTTATCTCTGGTGTTTGATCGCATAGAAGAAGACGTGAGCCAGGCGGTGGATCGCCCCTGGCGGGACCAGGGAGGGGTAGAGCAGCCAGCCATGCGTGGCACCAATAAGCCAGAGCGCAGGGGAGATCAGCCCCTGGAGTTAATTCGCCTGGATCGTAATCGGGATGCTTTTCACGTGGCGTATCGCCTGAATAACAGCCGTTTAGAGTTATTGCTATGGAACGCCCTTGATTTGGGACCACGTGAAGAGCCTCAAGTCCATGTTCTTCTGGAAAATATCCGGGCTTTCGAAGTTACTTTTTTAGATGCTGCCAGCCAGTGGCAGCCAAGCTGGCCACCAGCGGGCAATAATAAGGTGCCACCACGGGGTGTTAGAATAAAACTTACCCTTGCTGATGACACTATCGTGCAAAGGATCTACACCCTGCCATGATGCGCAAACAACAGGGCGTTGCCATCATTACCGCTGTGCTGACTGCGGCTCTGGTCGCTACACTGGCGGTGGCTATTGCCTGGCGGCAGCAGCTATGGTTTCGGCAGTTGGAAAATCAGTTTGATCTGGCCGAAGCACGTGGTATCGCCCGTGCTTCGATTAATCTGGCCCGGCTTACCTTGCGTGATGATGCCCGTAATAATCAGATTGACCACCAGCTAGAGCCATGGAATATCCCGATTCCGGCGATTCCGGTAGAGGCAGGGCGGGTTGGCGGGCGCTTACTTGAGCAGCAGGGGCGTTTTAACTTAAATAATGTAGTGCAAAACGGCATACTAAATGAGGCAGGTTTTGCTGCATTTCAGCGCTTATTGCAAACTCTGGGTTTGCCGCAGGATATCGCCAATGCGCTGGTGGACTGGCAGGACGCAGACAGTCTGACGCGCTATCCCGGTGGGGCTGAGGACGTGGAGTACCTGGCGATGCCTGAACCTTATCGGGCGGGCAACCGTGCCTTGCTGGATATTCAAGGCTTGTCACGTATTCGTGGCTTTAGTCCCGAGGTGATTGCCAAGCTGGAGCCGCTGGTCAGTATCTTGCCCCAGACTGTGCCTGTGAATGTCAATTTTGCGGGGCCAGAAGTACTGGCTGCGATTATTCCCGGCTTATCTGTGTCTGCAGCACAGGGCGTTATTGCAAAACGCTCGGGTAAATATTTTAAAAGTATTGAAGAATTCAAGCTGGCTCTGCCTCAGACTTTGCAAAACACCCTGTCTTTAAATGCGGTATCTATTAGCAGTAATTATTTTATCAGTGAAGTTGATACAAATTTTGGGCGGGTAAATATGCGCTTTCAAGCATTATTAGAGCGCAAGCCTGATCAGGTTCCACGAATTGTCTGGTTGAGAAGGCGTTAGTGAACTTGATGATATAAGGTGCTTATTTTTGAGCGGGATTGGGTTGGGTATCAACTGTATTTGATATAACTGCATGATGGGGCTTATTATGATTAAAAATTTAGCCCGCTTTAATTGGCAGGACTACCCGCACAATTAGCCCGTGTGGTTCTGCGTCGAGTAATTGGATATTACCGCGATGTCTTTCGGTGATCTCTTTTACAATTGCCATTCCCAGGCCGCAGCCATTGCCGGTTTGCTCTCGGCGGTAGAAGCGTTCAAATACGCGTTCTTTATCAGAATCCGGAATCCCTGCGCCGTCGTCTTCCACTTCTACGACGTAATGCTCGTCCTCAATGCTCAGGCGGGCCGTGATATTACAACCGCGCGGGATATATTTAATAGCGTTTTCGATCAGATTGGTAAATAGCTCGCGCAGCAGTGCGGAATTGCCATGCATGGGGGCTTCGGATATATCGGTATCACAGCCTAGATCCATTCCTGCGGCAAGGGCGCGCGGAACGCATTCAGCCGTTAGTTCTCGAATTAGTTTGGCCAGATCAAGCGGGACACGCGGCATGCCCTTGACGCTGTCTGGCTCTGATCTTGCAAGGGTGAGAAGTTGATTGACAAGATGAATGCTGCGATTAGCACTGGTATGCACCATGGTCAGCCGGTTGCTTAGCCCTTCCGGTGTGGTTTCACGCATGGCCAGCTCGGTTTGTGATTTTAACCCAGCCAGTGGTGTTCTGAGCTGATGCGCGGCATCGGCAATGAAACGTCGTTGTCTGGCAACACTTTCATTGGTGCTGCTTAACAGGCGGTTAAGTGCCGAGGTGAGCGCGCCCACTTCTTCGGGTTCATTATCAAGTTGCAGGGGAGAGGGGTCCTGGCCTGAGTGCTCTTCTACAAGGCGCTGCAGGCGGGCCAGAGGGCGAAGACCGCGGTTAATGCCCCACCAGACCAGGAAACTCATGGCAAAAATCAGCACGGCCAGCGGTGCTGCAATGGCAATCAGAATTTCTTTGGAGAGCCGGCTACGAGCCTCGGTACTTTTGCCAACCTGCACATGCATCCATTTCTTTTGCTGGGTGATTTCCACTGGGAAATACAGCGAAACAATGCGCAGAGATTCGCTTTGCAGCGGCGCATCATAGAAAACAATTCTATTGTCGGGTCTTTGGTGGCTTTGAAGTGGGGGTAATTCGCTGTTGCTGAAAATAATACCGCCAGTATTAAGCGACACCGTATAAAACAGGCGCTCATCCGAATCGTCATCCAGTAAAAGCTGCAGAGCGTGGGGAAAATCGATAATCAGCCCGTTGTCTTGTGGCTTGATTTGGCGGCCAATGGCGCGTGCGGTTTGCAGCAGGCTGTCATCAATAGCCGTACTGGTATAGTGCCGGGCAACGTTGTAGCTTAAGAATGCACCGGCAAGCCAAAGCACCCCCTGTGGTATGAGTAACCACAGAAGGAGCTGTCGCTTGATTGAGAATTTACCCCTCAACATCCTGAGCTTGATTAGGTTGCTTCTCAAGTAAATAGCCTAGACCACGGATAGTACGGATCACGACGCCGCAAGGATCTAGCTTTTTACGCAGGCGGTGCACGTAAACTTCGATTGCGTTCAGGCCCACTTCTGCATTTTCTGAGCCTAATTCACCGACAATCTGCTCTTTTGTGACTACACGGTCAATATTGGACATCAGGATTTCCAATACGGTGAGCTCACGTGCAGACAGATCAAGCGGTGTGTCATTACACCAGGCACGCTGGCCCGCACGATCCAAACGCAGATTGCCCAGTTGCTGCACGGACTGCGGTAAGATTTTGCTGCGACGAAGCAGGGCACGCAGACGTGCCTCAAGTTCGGAGAACTCGAATGGCTTCGCGAGATAGTCATCGGCACCGGCATCTAAGCCCGCTACGCGATCTTCCAGGCCATCAAGAGCCGTCAGGATCAGGATAGGCAGGGAAGGTTTATGCTGACGAACGTTTTTTAAAACCTGCAGGCCGTCCATATTTGGCAGGCCAACGTCCAACACTACAACTTCGTAGTCATTGTGCAGTAAAATTTGTAAGGCTAGAGCGCCATCGTTAACACAATCAACTTGAAAATCAGCCTGAGACAGGCTGGTTTTCAAAGCGTCAGCGAGAATTAGGTCGTCTTCAGCGAGAAAGAGCTTTGTGCTCATATTCTGAACCTCGTTTTGTAAGAATAAGCTTACCGGCAGTTTAACTGTAATTTCTTCAATACCCAAGTTAATTTTGTGCACCTAAAGCCTGGGCTCTGCTTAATGTGCATAGTTGTGTATTGTCTATAGCAGTGTTGTCAGTAAGTAGCCAGCCAGAAAGCTCTTTTTTTGTCAGCGCGGTTAAAGCATCTATCCATAAGGGGGAGTCATTCAGGCAGGGTATAAAGTGATAGTCCTTACCGCCGGCCTGTAAATAGTCCTGTTTCCCTTCGATGGCAATTTCTTCAAGCGTTTCCAAGCAGTCAGCTACAAATCCAGGGCAGATTACATCCAGTCTGCCTGTATTGGCTTTTCCCAGTTGCTTCAAGGTGGCAGTAACATAGGGTTGAAGCCACTCTGCACGGCCAAAGCGGGATTGAAAAGCAACGGTATATTCGGATTCTGCAAGATCGAGTTCCTCAGCTAATAAGCGTCCCGTTTTACGGCAATAACAGTGGTAAGGATCGCCTTTATCCAGGGTATAGCGTGGTACGCCGTGAAAACTCATCAATAAATGATTGCCCCGGCCTTTTGTTTGCCAGTATTCACGAACGCGTCCGGCCAGTGCTTTGATATAGCCTTCGTCATCGTGAAAACTACGCACTGTACGCAGGGCAGGCTGGTTGCGGTAGCCCGCCATAACCCGGCTCACTTCGTCAACGACTGTTGCACTGGTGCTAGAAGAATATTGTGGGTAGAGCGGCAGGATAAGTAATTTTTCACAACCAGCAGCTTTCAGCTTGTCCATCTGTGCAGCAATGGATGGCTGTCCGTAGCGCATGGCATAGTCAACCAGAACCTCTTTATGGCCTTGCTCTCCCAGCCAGCCTTTTACAAGTTTTGACTGTTTTTCTGTCCAGACTTTTAGAGGAGAACCTTCGCTCATCCATACACTTGCATATTTGACCGCTGTTTTTTTGGGGCGAAAAGGCAGAATAAATGTGTTGAGAATGATCCACCAGGCAGCTTTTGGTATTTCTACCACACGTGGGTCAGACAAAAACTGGCGTAGATAGGGGCGAATGGCCGCTGATGTCGGGGCCGCAGGCGTGCCCAGATTGACGAGTAAAACACCGATCCGGCTGGATTGGTCGTGTCGGAACGGGGGTTCGGGTAGAAATGAGGACATAGTGGCAGACTCGAATGGATTGCCTGAATCATAACAGGCTCTGTTTAATTTGATTATGTGTGTAGTGACGTACTGCTTTGCGAAGCCTGATAAGTGCTGCGGTATCTTTTCCATAGCGTGCGGCAATGTACTGCTGGGTGATGTAATGAATAACATCGTGATGCTGGGGTAATTGCGAGCTGGCGCGCAGGCTAAATGCAAGCGGTCCTTCGTGGGGAAGCTGCAGGCAGCCTTTGCGGGCGAGCTGACGGCTAAAACGCTGCCATATACGGCTGGCCGGGTCTCGTTTTATAGCTGTATTCCGAGTGGCGAGTAAAAAGAGCAGGGCAAGAATAAGGCTGCTGGCTAATGCCATTCGCAGGATAAATTCGCCGGATAAGGCGTCTGGGATGCCCAGCTTTTTGAAAAGCTGTATTTGTCTGCGCGAGTCGTAGCCGATCACCCACTGATTCCAGCCGTTAATGAGACTATCCCAGTTTAATCGCAGATTATGTATCCATTCGGGTGGAGCGCCTTCCATAAAGGGCAGGCTGTCTGCCTGGCTTAAGTTGATGTCCGGTCCGTTATTGATGCGCGAAGGGGCAATGACAGCAGTGGGATCGACGCGCTGCCAGCCGCTTTGGGCTAGCCATACTTCGCTCCATGCATGGGCATTGGCTTGCCGCACAATTAGGTATTTACCACGGCTGTTCCACTCTCCGCCCTGATAGCCCGCAACTACTCTGCTGGGGATGCCAGCTGCACGCATTAAAAATGTAAAGCTGCTGGCGTAATGCTCGCAAAAACCCTGTTTGTTCTTAAACAGAAAAGTGTCTATACCATTTGGGCCTTTATTGAGCGGGGGTTGTAGAGTGTAGCTAAAATGGCCGTGCGTTAAGAAATTTAACCCCTGTTTTACACGCTCTGGCGGAGAAAGCGCTCGCCAGCTTGCTGCTAGTTTTCGTGCCTGCGGGTTTCCATTTTGTGGTAGTTGCAATGCACTTTTTATGGTGTCGTCATCGCTGGTGCGCCAGAGCAGAAAGCTGCTTAAGCGATAGCGTTGTCGTTGGCTGATCGGGGTGTTGTTGACGGCTTGCAGTCGGTTACTAAGCAGTGCGCTGTCGGGGAGTGTGCCGGGGATGTCAAGGGCCAATAGCCAGTTTAAGTTGTGTGGCTCCATTGTCATGGTGTAGTTCATCACCGGGCCACGGGCAGTGATGGCCGGGCCTCCGGCTATATTAACCGGCATTTGTAGCCATGCTTCTCCGTCAAAGAGATCAAATACGGGGCCTCGCCAGTATCTGGCTGACATTTTTGGGAGGGTATTTTCAAACTCGACTCTGAATGCGACGGACTCGTCACGTGCTAACTTACTAAAGTCACCGGGCCGCATTTCATCGCTTAAACCGGTGCGGCCAACAGTCTGCTCGTCAGGCATACTCCAGAGCGGAGGAATACGGGGGAAAAAAACAAATAGAAAAATGGCAAAGGGAATAGCTTCAAACAGCATGTAAATTAACTGTTTGCTCATAAGCTGCCATGTTTGAAGGCTTTGCCATTGTATTAGCTGCCCGGTGATTGCTAGCATAGCAAAACCGGCCCAGCCTAATATCCAGCTTGAGGACACACTTAAAAACCCCGCTCCCACTAAAAAGTAGGCCAGTAAGCTAATCACTTTAATATCTCTTTGCGTGCGGGTTTCAAAGAGCTTGACCGTCGCCAGGCAGGCCAGCGTGGCAACGCCCCCCTGTCTGCCTATTAAGGTTTGGTAATCCAGCCAGATTAGAAAAAACAAACCTGAAGAAAGAATGAGACTGAAAAAGGCGGGAGGGAGCGTTTTGCCGCTATAGGCAATCCATGCGCGCCAGAGTAAAAGTGAAGCCAGCACCAGTGTCAGCCAGGGGCTGAATTGCAGGCTATGGGGGGCCAGCACCAAGGCTTGCGTAGCAATCAGGTATTGAGTGGGTTTGCGGGCAAGTGTCGTGTTCATTGCCACTTGCCGGTCGGGGTTTGCTGGGCGTCGTTATCAAATAGGGCCAGTGCATTGAGGCAACTGATCTGATGGGGTTCTCCCAGCGCAGGGGCAATTTGCAGGCCGGGGAGAGAGAGGCCGTAGGGCGTGCCTATTTGCTGTGCCGCCAGTATCCACGCCGTTAATCTTGACAGGCGAGCTTCTGTTTCCAGCTGGGAGAGCTGATCCCAGCTAAAAACCTGCGGGGCTGCAGCTTGCGAATTAAAAAACTTAACCGGTAGCGATTCACTGTGTGCCGCTTGCTTCCAGGCTATTCTGCGTAAGGAGTCCCCTGCCTGATAGGGGCGTAAGCCTGCAAAGTCTTCTTCACCGCGTCCTGTGTTATTTTCCTGGTTGTTTTCGGTTTGCCAGGGGGGCGGATCGTTTTCCGGGCGGGGCCAGACAATACAGCGGACGGGGCTGTTAAGATAGCTCCAGGCATGGCACCAGCCAACAGGATAATCACTGGATAAGTGCAGGGCCGGCGCATTTAGCCAGCCGCGTTTCTGGCTGAGTAAGGGGATGGCGAGCTTTGCTTCGTGTTCAATAATATTAAGACTGACAGATGTTTGATGAAGAAAGTTAAAGGCCAGAGCATGTCGGCTTAAGGTGCTGCTATGGCGGATATGAAGAGGGAAAGCTGCAACTTCACCGGCAAAAACGGCGGGTGCATCAAAGAGTTGTAATCGCAACTTTAACAGGTTTCTGAAGGTGCGAAACAGCACTGCATGGCCAAGGCCTAACAGCGTAAAGGCAAATAAATAAGCCAGGCTAAGCTGGTAATTGATCGCTCCGATTAAAATGAGCAGGGCGGTAAAACAGAATGCGTAACCAAAACCGCTGGGCAAAATATAGATGCGGTCATACCGAAGGACGACCGCGCTGCGCTGCGCAGGGTGACGCTTGTTAAACCAGCGATGAAGCCAGCGTTGCCGGCTTTGCTTAAGTTGATTGAGCATTAGGGAATCGGGGTTTCCAGAATCAACGCTTTGACCATTTCAATGGCGGTTTTACCGCTGCCTGCCATCACCAGTCTGTGCTGGGTTACTGGTAGAAAAACAGCTTGTATATCTTCGGGTAAAACTAAATCACGGCCATCTAGCCAGGCCCAGGCTTGTGCTGCATGTAAAAGGCCTAAGGCTGCACGTGGGGATAAACCGCACATAAACCGGCCTGGCTGACGTGATGCTGCGATCAGTGCTTGTACATAATCGAGCAGCGCAGGGGCAATGTGCACATCGCGCACTGTTTTCTGGCTGCTCTGCAAATCGCTGCTGCTGATTGCTTCTGCTAGTGTTTCAATCAGATGGCGGCGATCGGATCCTGATAACATGGCACGCTCGGCATGTATGTCGGGGTAGCCTAGCTCAATACGCATCAGAAACCGGTCCAGCTGGGATTCGGGCAATAGGAAAGTGCCAATCTGATGGGATGGGTTTTGTGTGGCGATCACAAAAAATGGCTCGGGTAGCTGCCAGGTCGTGCCATCGGCGGTGACCTGGCCTTCTTCCATTGCTTCTAGAAGGGCCGACTGGGTTTTGGGAGAAGCGCGGTTAATCTCGTCAGCCAGCAGTAGCTGGGTAAAGAGCGGGCCGTGATGAAATTGAAAGCGCTGATTCTCTTTGTCAAAAATCGAAATCCCCGTCAGATCGGCAGGGAGCAGGTCGCTTGTAAACTGGACTCGTTGAAATTTAAGGCCCAGTGTGCGGGCCAATGCATGGGCTAGTGTTGTTTTGCCAACACCGGGTAAGTCTTCAATTAGTAAATGGCCCTGTGCCAGCAGGCAGGAAAGCGCCTGACGGATTTGCACGGGTTTGCCGAGAATAATGGCTTCGAGTTGCTTGAGTACGGCAGGCAGGCGTGGTGCCATGGTATGGCTTCCTGTTTATTTATCACTTCAGTGTTGACCATGAAACGCAAACTGTCTATTCGCTTTCGTTGCCAGTACATTTGCTCAGGGCGTAAACTGATAGTCAGAATGGTTTGTATTAATGTTTGATGTAGCCTGTAGCAGGCTGAATGATGATGGATCAAGCAGGTGGCGAAGGCAGCCTGTTTTTTTAAAGGGGTCGTGCCTGTGAGTAGTGTTCCAAGTGCTTATATTAGTCACCCTGCCTGTGCGATGCACAATATGGGCAAGGGGCATCCTGAGTGTGCAGAGCGCCTGGAGGCTATAAAAGATCGTTTAATGGCCGCAGGGATATGGGATTTTTTGTGGCATATTGATGCGCCTGCTGCCACGCGTGAGCAATTGGCATCTGTGCATGGCACAGAATATTTAGACCGGCTGGCGTTGATTTCTCCTGCTCAAGGTTTTGTACATGCTGACCCGGATACTGCGATGAATCCTTTTACTTTGCGTGCTGCCTATCATGCCGCAGGGGCCGGGATTGCTGCCGTGGATGCGGTGATGCAGGGAAAGGCAGCCAATGCCTTTTGTGGGGTACGCCCTCCGGGGCATCATGCAGAAAAAAATAATGCGATGGGGTTCTGTTTTTTCAATAATGTAGCCGTTGCGGCACGTTACGCCATAGAGAAATATGCTCTGGAGCGGGTGGTGATTGTGGATTTTGATGTGCACCACGGTAATGGTACCGAGGATATTTTTTGCGAAGATCCGCGAGTGATGATGGTGAGTTTTTTTCAGCACCCCTTTTTCCCCTATTCTGGGGATGAGCCTCGTGGTGCGAATATGCGTAATTTTCCTATGCCCCGCGGCACGACCGGGGTGCAGTTTCGTGACTTGGTGACCGAGCAGTGGCTGCCGGTTTTAAATGAATTTGCACCGCAGCTGGTATTCATTTCGGCAGGCTTTGATGCTCATCTGGAAGACGAGATGTCGACGATGGGCCTGGTTGAGGCAGATTTTGCCTGGGTGACCAGGCAGCTGATGAAAATCGCAGATCAGTATGCTTCGGGACGCATCGTTTCCTTTTTGGAAGGGGGATATGATCTTTCTGCACTGGGGCGTAGTGTGGCGGCGCACATTAAAGAACTGGCGGATATCTGATGCAGCTTTTATTTGCAGGACTTATTGCAGCTTAAAGTTGCCCTTTCGATAAACTGACAAGCTTCTTTGCTACTCTTTTGCTATAAATGCCACTGGGATGACAATAAGTGGACAGGATCATGCGAGGCTTACTCTTACTTCTGCTGTTTGGTGCGCTGGCGGCCTGTGGTGGCGGAGCAAGCGATGTGACTGCCAGCTCAGTGGCCAGTGGCGCAGCCCGGCTCTCGCTTGTGTTGCAAAATGTTGCCGGGCAGGCTTCGACGACGGTTTACGCAAATTCAATGACGACTCTTGTTGTGAGTTTGAGTGACGCCAAGGGCGTGCCCTTGAGTAACCGTATTGTGAAGCTTAGTGTTAACACCCCTTCTCTTGGCAAAATTAGCCCTGATACCGTATTAACTGATTCGTTTGGCCGGGCGCAGTCGCAGCTGATCAGTAATGACAATACCGGCGCAGATGTAATAAACGCCAGTATTGACGTGGATGGTAAGTCTTATAGTACCGCTTTTAATTACAGTATCAGATCGCTAGATTTTATCCTTGGCATACCCAGACTTGATTTGAGTACACTGTCTGCGGGGGGAAGTGTGGGGGTGTCCGTCTCTTTGACAAATAGTGAAACAGGTTTGGCACTGGATATGCCGCTTAGTGTGAGTTTTAACTCGCCTTGCGCTGATGCCGGCAAGGCGTTGTTGTCGACGCCGGTTTTGTCGATTGTAAATATTGTGAATGGTGTAAAAGCAGCCAGTGCATCAAGCACTTATCAGGATAAATCTTGCGCAGGTGCTGATGAAATTACGGCAACTGCAACATTGGGCGGTATTAGCCGCTCTGCCAAAGCCAGTCTTACCGTACTTGCCGCTGCGGCGGGCAATATTGAGTTTGTCAGTGCGGTTCCGGAGCTGATTTCTTTGCCGGGGACCGGGGGCAATACCAGTGCCGTTGTGCAGTTCAAGGTGAAGGATTTACAGGGCAGCCCTTTGGGCGGGCAGTGGGTGGATGTTGTTCTGAATAGCTCGGTTGGTGGGATTTCTTTAGTGCAAAGTGCAGCACAAAGCCAGCCGGGGTCAGGCTTAGTGCAGGTCGTAGTGAACGCAGGATCAGTGAGCACCGTGGTGAGGGTAACTGCTACGCTGCGCGGTGCAAATCCTTCAATTAGCAGTCAGTCTAATGCGTTGACTATTTCAACGGGCTTGCCACATCAAAATGGCTTTAGTTTGTCGGCGAATATTGCCAATCCGGAGTTCTACTCCGTGGATGGCAATGAGATTGTGCTGACTGCGCGTGCTTCTGATCGTTTTGGTAATCCCGTGCCCGATGGTTCTGCGGTGAGCTTTATGACCGAGGGCGGTATAGGAACGATTGCCCCGCGCTGCAGTATGGTTAATGGGGCTTGCAGCGTTACACTGCTGAGCTCGGGTGACCGGCAAAAACTGGTCGGAGCAGGGCGGATGACGGTGCTGGCGCATATGGTAGGAGAAGAGAGTTTTAATGATTTAAATGGTAACGGGGTGTTTGACTCGGGGGAAAGCTGGTCGGATCAGGGTGAGGTTTTCTTAAATGGCAATGAAACCGCGCATGCTGCACCCCTTTCTTTACTGGCAGTTGATGGCTCGGTTTATGTGGAGCCCTTTATTGATTTTAATGGTGATGGAATATATAACGGGCCGGATGGGCAATATAATGGCGTATTGAGGTCCTCAAGTATCGCCGGTTCGGTGGCAAAAACTATTCATGTGTCGAGCGGCAAAGTGATTATTTGGTCCGCCA
Organism: Iodobacter ciconiae; assembly: GCF_003952345.1. Lineage (NCBI taxonomy): Bacteria > Pseudomonadati > Pseudomonadota > Betaproteobacteria > Neisseriales > Chitinibacteraceae > Iodobacter > Iodobacter ciconiae. The sequence continues at coordinate 1,341,985 of NZ_CP034433.1, forward strand.
GCTCCTTAGGCAGTAATGTGCTGACCTACCCATTGAGCGCAGGCAAGCTTTGTGCATCGGGGAGTCTGATTAGCCAGTTTGCCTTTGCTGCGCGAGATAGTAACGGCAATGTTTTACCGGCTAAAACACAGGTCGATCTAGAAGTTATTCAAACGGTTTTGGTCGATGCGCTGGGTAATGCCATTAATAACCCTGCACAATTAACAGGTTTGAGTAGCTTTATTGTACCGAGCACATCCGCCGTTTCATCTTTTGCCGGCACTTTGTCTGCTGTGGCTTGCCCGATCCCGGCCGATGCCCAGCTGGTGGTAAAAGTGAAATTTCCAAGTGGCATGGAAAATTCGCAAAGTGTGCCGCTCAATTAAGTTTTAAATTACACCGATAGTTACGATATGAATAAGAAAGGCCATGTCTTATGACATGGCCTTTTAGATCTTTAGATCGTCAGTGCCTTTTATTTAATCCAATGACTTGCCGCAATAAATAAGCCACCTGATAGTGCCATTGAGACAGGTAGTGTCAGAGCCCAGGCCAGCAGGATGTTTTTCACTGTCTGGCTTTGCAGGCCGCTACGATTGGCGACCATGGTTCCTGCTACGGCAGATGATAAAACATGGGTAGTTGAAACGGGCATGCCGGTCAGGCTGGCAATGCCGATGGCAGATGCTGCGGTAATCTGGGCAGCCATCCCCTGGCTGTAGGTCATGCCCTTATTGCCAATTTTTTCACCAACAGTCAGTACAATCCGCTTCCAGCCAATCATGGTACCCAGCCCCAGAGCCAGTGCAATCGCAATAATCACCCACTGCGGGGCATATTCGGTGGTGGCTGAAAGATCTTTGCGCAGGCGATCCAGGTCGGCTTTTTCTGCCGAAGTGATGCTTGGTAGCTTGCTGACTTTTTTAGCAGTGTCATCAAGGCAGAGCAGCAAGCGGCGCACACGGATACGTTCATCCTCGGAAAGCTGCTCGTAGTTGTGAATGCCTGCCAGTTTGGTTACCAGCTCATTGCTAGCTGGCATGGTTTGCCTGGAGTCGCACTTGAATTGCGGTGGTAACGGGTCCTGTGCACTTTGATCGATATAGTTACTTAGCCGGTAGCTATTGCGGCTGTAAAATTGCTGTAGATGCAGAGCGGCATCGTGTGTGCGCTCGATTTGGTAAGTGCTGCTGGCCATATCCACTACAAATTTACCTGGCACAATGCCGATCAGTACCAGCATTAAGAGGCCAATGCCTTTTTGTCCGTCATTGGAGCCATGTGCAAAGCTGATACCCATGGCAGAGACAATGAGCGCAACGCGGGTCCAAAAGGGTGGATGTTTTTTGCCATCTAATGCTTTACGCTCATCAGGCGTATTGTGCATGCGCGACTCGGCGCGGAACTTTTTCAGCAAAAGAAGCAGACCACCCGCAACCAGAAAGCCTACGGTAGGTGAAATCAGTAGTGATAGCATGATGTCGATTGCTTTCTGGGTGTTGATGCCTTCAAGCAGAGGGATGCTTGTCATCCAAGCATTGGCAATCCCCACGCCAAGAATGGAGCCAATCAGAGTATGCGAACTTGATGCGGGTAAGCCCAGATACCATGTGCCCAGATTCCAGATGATTGCCGCAGCCAATAGCGCGAAAACCATAATAAGGCCTTGCTTGGATCCTACATTGAGCAAAAGCTCGACAGGGAGCAGATGAACAATGGCATAAGCGACACCCAGTCCGCTCAGAAGTACACCAAAGAAATTACAGATACCCGATGCAACCACAGCCAGATGAGGGGGCATGGCCTTGGTGTAAATAACCGTAGCAACAGCGTTGGCCGTATCGTGAAAGCCGTTAATAAATTCGTAGGTAAGTACAAAGCCAAGGGCCAGAACCAAGCTGATGGCAACGCCATAGTCAAGACCACTAAAAATATCGGGCATGGTAGGGGGAAATGAGTGATGACGGCGCGATTATGCCCCAAAATCGTTATGTCCTGTTTTGATTTCACTCGTGTAGCCGTAAATAATCCTTAGTAAAATATTTACTGTTTTTAGGACGAGCAAGAAACGCCGATCTGTGCAGCCCACTCTGGTGGCAGCTCTGCATAATGCTCAAAATTGGTTTGTTCATCAAAGGGGTGCATCAGGCATTGCTGTAACGCTTTGATTTCTTTGAAATCACCTTCGTCTCTGGCTTTGCGAATAGCAATTTCGGCCAGGTAGTTGCGCAACACATATTTGGGGTTGACCCGATTCATCGCCGCTTGCCGTTCAAGAGGATTGCGTGCTTCTGTACTAAGGCGTGTCTGATAATTGGCAAACCAAATATCAAAAGTGGCTCTGTCTTGGAAATGATTACGCAGTTGTGAGCCTGATGTGGGTAGATTACGCCAGAAGTAGGTCCAGTCGCAGTGGCTATGGTGCATTAGTTCAAATAGTCTGGTGATCAGATTCCAGTCGTCTTCCTGCCAGTGAAGTAGCCCTAGTTTCTGGCGTAACAAATTGGCGAAATGGTTTTCAAATTGTCCTTGGTAGCTCTGCAGGGCATGTAGCGCTGATTCTTTGTCCATTAGAGGAAGTAAGGTCTGTGCCAGAACGTGCAGATTCCAGAGCCCGATCTCGGGCTGCTGCTGGTAAGCATAGCGTCCGGCACTGTCAGAGTGGTTGCAAATATGCCCTGCATCAAAGCTGTCCATAAAGCCAAAAGGGCCGTAGTCGAGGGTAAGCCCCAGTATGCTCATATTGTCGGAATTCATTACGCCATGGCAAAAGCCGACAGCCTGCCATTTTGCAATCATGAGTGCGGTGCGCTCCACTACGCTTTCAAGCAGAGCGACATAGGGATTGCTGGCCAAAGCACAATCCGGGTAGTGAGATTGAATTACCCAATCGGCGAGTGTTTGTAGTGAATCAGGATTTTGGCGATGGTACTCAAAATGACCAAAACGCACAAAGCTGGGGGCGACACGCAGAACCACGGCGGCAGTTTCAAGCTTTTCCCGCCATACGCTCTGCTCCGAGCCTGCCATGCCAAGTGCACGGGTTGTGGCAATTCCAAGCCCGTGCATGGCTTCGGAGCATAAATATTCACGGATTGATGATCTCAGTACGGCTCTGCCATCGGCACGGCGTGAATAGGGGGTGGGGCCTGCTCCTTTAAGTTGCATTTCCCAGTGGCGGCCATTGGGGGCGAGATACTCTGCAATTAAAATGGCCCTGCCATCACCAAGCTGGCCTGCATTGACGCCAAACTGGTGACCGGAATATATGCTTGCGATAGGCTCGCTACCCTGTGGCAAGCGATTACCGCAGAGGTAATCAGTAAGGTTAGGTTGCTGTTCGGCCATGCTTTCAAATCCCATTTCATGGGCTAATTCGGTATTCCAGGCCATCAGATAGGGGGCGGGAAGTGGCGTTGGTAATATGCGTGAGTAAAAATGCCCGGGTAGACGACCAAAGCGTGGTGTCAGTAATATCTGATCAAAAGTGGCTTTCATTGTGGGGCAAACCAGAGTGATTTAGTCGGGTATTGTAACTCTTTTAGCGAGAATTTGAGGTGGGAAATGAGTGAAAAAGCGCCAGTGACTCAAGCGATACGCACCCTGCGCCAGTATGCGGTGGCCTTTGGCGAGTGCTTGTATGCTTATGAGGAAAAAGGCGGAACAGCTGTGTCGGCCAGAGAGCTGGGCGTAGAAGAGCACGCAGTGATTAAAACACTGATTATGGAAGATGAAAAAAAAACAGCCCATGATTGTGTTGATGCACGGTGATTGTGAGGTTTCTACCAAGAATCTGGCGCGATATTTAAAGGTAAAGCATATTGCACCATGTCAGCCGGAAGTGGCAAATCGCCATTCTGGCTATGTGGTAGGCGGAACCTCGCCCTTTGGTACCAAACGTGTGATGCCGGTGTATATGCAGGCGAGCATTGCCGAGATGGGGCTGATTTATATCAATGGTGGCAAGCGGGGATTTTTGGTGAGTTTGGAGGCGAAAGAGGTGTTGCGCGTGCTTAGGCCGGTATTGCTGGATATGGCCAATTCCCATGAATAAGCTGCCCACATCAGCCATGGCGCTCTGGGCCTGGCTGATGTGGCGGCCTGCTATTCTATAAGTTAAATCTGGCCACGACGGTCTGTAGTGTCAGAACCTGTTGATCGAGTTCAAATGCGGTGTTTACATTGGCATGCACTGCAAGGTTGTTTTCTTCGCTGGCCTGTGCAATCCGCTCAATATTCTGGCTGATCAGATTGCAAACCTGGCGCTGCTCGCGCAGTGAATCCACAATGGCGTGAATGGCTGTATGCACTGAGCGGGCTGCATTATGGCTGCTTTGAACGGATGCTGCGGCGTCGCCCGCATGCTGTACTCCGATTTGTACTTCGCTTAGTGCCTGATTCATGATGGTGGCAGCCTCCGTGGTGCCGGTTTGAATGGCATTAATCGTTTCATTGATTTCTAGCGTGGACTGAGTAGTGCGTTCTGCAAGTTTTCTGACTTCGTCGGCGACGACGGCAAAGCCCCGGCCCATATCGCCAGCCCGCGCGGCCTCAATGGCAGCATTAAGCGCCAGCAAATTGGTCTGATCGGCGATATCGCGGATTACGCGGGCAATTTGCCCGACGGCGTTAGAGCGGTCCTGTAGTTGTAAAATGCGCTGGGTTGCAGTGCCGATTGTGCAGCTCATTTGCGATAGCGCTGCCTGAGTGGCCTGAATAACCTGGCCGCTGGTGTGGGTAGTGGCGAGTGCTATATCGGTCGACGAGCTGACGTCTTCCGAGTTGTCGGTAATGATGGATACGCTGACCGTCATTTCTTCTACGGAGGAGGCCAGAGAGGCTGAAGCCTGGTTTTGTAAATCAATGGCAGCCGATGTCTGTTTGCTCCCTTGGCTTAATTCGCTCGATGCGCTGCCGATTGCTGTGGAGCTTTTCGCAATTTCTTGTACTGCGCTGCGCAAGCTCTTTTGCATTTCTCCGAGTTTATTCAGTAGTGTGCCCAGCTCATCTTTGCTGGCGCTGGGTTTGTCTTTGCTTAAATCTCCCGAGGCGATAACGTCGGCAAATTGGGTGGTGCTGCGCACTGCATGGCTGATGTCCCGGATAAGCCATGCCGAAATGGTGATCAGAATGAGGGCGATGACAACGAGTAGTACGATATTGAATGCACGCGTCGCGAGATAGGCCTGCTCTGATGCTTCATGGTCTTGTTTTGCTACATCCAGTTGCAATGTGATGAGTTCTGATATTTTGTCAGAGACAGGTTCAATGGCAGGATACATTTCACGGATCACTAATTGATCCAGAGCTGCCGTATCTTTGTTTTTTATTGCTTGTTTGAGTTTATTGCTTATCTGACTGGCCCGTTTCATAAGCTGCTCGTTTTCATTGGCTAGCTTGCTTTCTTTTTCAACCATGCTGCTTGCCATGTAATGGCCCCAGTCGCGGGTAATGCCTGCCTCTGCTTCATTAATCAGAGAGGCGCCTTTTTCTGCGCTTAGGCTGCCATTGCGTACTTTGTGGCTGGTGTCCACAATGTTGACCGCATAAAAATCAGCGACGTTTTTAAGGTCGCGCAGAGGAACAACACGATCTTGGTAGATGCTGTTTATAGTCTGATTTGCTTGGTAAATGCCATAGAGCCCGATTAGGCTGGTGATCAGCATTGCAATGATCCCCAGAGCACTCATGATAATTAAACGTAAGCGTAATGACATGGTTGTCTCCGGCTGTTCTGTAAACGTTATGTGAGGTATTTTTAAATAGATTAGCAATTATTACTATATCTTTTTTGTGTGAAATAAAAAAATCATATTTTTGCGTTATGTTTTTAATAGCGGGTTGTTTTGTTTGTTTTTGAGTGGGCGTTTTAATTTTAGGTTTTTGAATATTTTTTTGTAAGGTTTTTTTGCTGGTGTGGATTATCGAATGTGTAATCCGTCTTGCTGTAAATTCCATGGTTTAATTGTTATGGTTTATTTTTGTTGCTTAGCTGTATGCATTTCTATTTTATTGTTGCGTAGTTTGTTTTTTTCTTCCAAATGGGCAGGTTATTTTTTATTGCTGGCAGAGACATTGATTCGTTAAATTAAAGTGACTGTTTGTTTTTGTTGTAAGGATTGTTCAAATAATGGTTGCCATTTTTAATGACAACCACAGACGTATTTTTTGAACGAACATACCGTTCAGCTTGATGCTTTTATGCAAAAGGGTGTTCGGTTTGTATCCATTCTTCAAAATGGTCATCTTCAAAGCGGTATATGCCACGGTCTTCTCTGGATAAATGCTGCTTGTCAAATAAGCGTGCCAGCGCATTGTTTACAGTATGGTTTGCCAGCTCGCTAAGCCCCAGGTGCTGGCCTAGTTTTTGTCTTGTGCTTTTGCTGCTTAATCCTGTTTTCCTTGTGGCAATAAATTGCAGAATAAGCTGATCTACTGGTAAAAGTTCATTCCATAGGCTGTCAAACCCCTGGTCGGTATATGTTTTTGCCAGCGCTCTTTCTATTGCGGTATCGCAGCCATGAAAAGGGCGTATCAAATATTCTTCTAGAAAACGTCTGAATAATTCAGGCGTTTGTTTGAGCTGCTTAAATGCCGAGATACCCTCTTCAAGGCTGATGTGGTAGCTGCTATCCAGAATATGATTGCTAACATTAATCATGTGTTGAACAAATAAATTATCCAGAAGCGGGAATGGCTCGACCGGTGCCCAGTTATAAAAGGGCTGATTTGATTTGGCAAACATATCACGCAAGGTGTGTTCGCTGCTGCCTGTGAAGATAACGTGAATTCTTTGTTTCCGCACATCCAGCCCGGCTCGAAGTGCTGCAGCCAGATGATTATTGCTGGTGGTGGCTAAAATTTGGGCTTCGTCGATAAGCAGCAAAATAGTGTCGTTAGTCTGATCTATTTTTTGCCACATTTTATTCATTAAGCTTGATGCACTGATGTCATTTTCAAAGCGGGTTTCAAGACTGCCTTCAGCAAGAGGGCTTTTTGCATTGACTTTAATTGAAGCAATTTGTTTGTTGCTGATTTTTTTGATGCGATCAAAAAAACCATTGCTGTTTTGCAGGCTGTTAATGACCGTTGAGGCAACGCCTTCGCTGGTATTGTCCCGGCACTCCCATAGATTGATGTAAATCACCCGGTAGCCTTGCTTGCAGGCCTGGGGGCAGAGGTCTTGTAGTAAAAACTCGGTTTTACCCATGCGCCGGCGTGCAAATAGCGCGCGGCTGTTGCTGAGTTTTAACGCGAAGCTCTTCAGGTAATAGTCAGCCAGCTCTGGGCGTTGAAAATGCCAGTCGGGTGCGCTTTTTTTATCCATGTTTAGTAATGTCTAGAGTAATTAAACATATCTTAATTATATAGATAAAGGTAAACGAGTCTAGGGGAGGTAATTACTGAGCGGGGAAACAGCGTGGGAAATCTCTTCGAATGGGAAGGGGGACTGTATTTTTGGGGCAGCAGAGCGTTAAAGGGCACGAGTGATATTCGCGTGCCATATTGTATTTTTTGCGCTGTTCGGCCTTAAAATTGCAGCCATCTTGGCCATGAATTAATAAAGGGCGTTGATTTTTCTGGTGGCATAAGCGTATTGCTGGGTTTTTATGTTTTGGAAGTAGAATGAGAAAGCCGGAGGACAATTGGATGAAATAGTCACCATGGCAATCTTTTGGGGATCTTGTGGCAATTAGAAAATGACGGGGAAAAGCGATGGGGCGGGGAAGGCGTTGAGCGCTGGATGATCTTGCTCAATTAATGCGCAGATGACCATATCTGCTCTGACCAGATCGCTCATATTAGTGTCTAAGCTACTTTTAAAACTTGGTGCCCAGAAGAGGATTCGAACCTCCACACCCGAAGGCACATGGACCTGAACCATGCGCGTCTACCAATTCCGCCATCTGGGCAATGCCTATCACTATTTCAGAAGTGATCGTGTAAATATCAACAACAACTATCTACTACTCTTAAAACATGGTACCCAGAAGAGGACTCGAACCTCCACACCCGAAGGCACATGGACCTGAACCATGCGCGTCTACCAATTCCGCCATCTGGGCAATGCCTGCTACTACTTCAGAAGTGATCGTGCAAATATTAATAACTACTGCTTTTAGAACGTGGTGCCCAGGAGAGGACTCGAACCTCCACACCCGAAGGCACATGGACCTGAACCATGCGCGTCTACCAATTCCGCCACCTGGGCGCTCTAAAAGCGTTAGAATGTTGCTGCGCCTCACTTAAGAGGAGGCGATTATTGTTAAAAGCGGACTCCATGTCAAGAAATATACCGAAGAAATCTTTAAGAATTTCCACTATTCCCAATCAGGAGGCCCCGTCTATGAGCGGCCGTTCCAAAAAAATCAAAGGCATACGCGCGTCAGACCCATTTCTTGAGCGTGAACGCGAACGTTATGAATCTCCGCTTCCCTCGCGTGAATTTGTGTTGCAAGTGCTCACCGAGCATGGTGCGCCGATTTTTGTTGACGAATTAATGAGTATGTTATCCATCCTTCCCGAAGAAGAAACCCAGTTTCATCGCAGAATGGCCGCAATGGAGCGTGAAGGGCAGGTAATGATTAACCGGAAAGGGGCGCTTTGCCTGCCGGATAAACTTGATCTTCTACAGGGGCGGGTACAGGGGCACGCCGATGGTTTTGGCTTCCTAGTGCCTGACGATGGCAGCAGTGATCTTTACCTTGGGCCTAAGGAAATGGCCAAGGTTTTACATGGGGATCGTGTACTGGTTCGCCCGATGGGGCTGGATCGCCGTGGGCGGCGTGAAGGCAGTATTGTTGAAGTATTGGTGAGATCCACACAAAAATTAGTGGGCCGCCTGCATGGCGAGCATGGTGTATTTACGGTAAGCGCCGAAGATAAGCGTATCAGTCATGAAATTCTATTAGAGCCCAATGGCACGATGGGTGCTGAACACGGGCAGGTGGTGATGGTCGAGCTGGTGGCACAACCTTCGCGTTATTCGCAGCCGGTAGGCCGGGTGGTTCAGGTTCTGGGTAATTATGCTGATCCGGGGATGGAAATCGAAATCGCCCTGCGTAAGCATAATTTACCGCATGAATTTTCTGCCGAGGCGATTTTGCAAGGCGAAGATACACCCGGCAAAGTGCGCAAAAAAGACTGGAAAAAGGTGCTAGATACGCTGGAGCGAGAGGATTTACGCGATTTGCCGCTGGTGACCATTGATGGTGAAACGGCCAAAGATTTTGATGATGCAGTTTATGCCGAGAAAAAAGGCAAGGGCTGGCGCTTGATCGTAGCTATTGCCGATGTAAGCCACTATGTCTTGCCGGGGGATGCGCTGGATGTGGGCGCAATCGAGCGTGGAAATTCGGTGTATTTCCCTCGCCGGGTGATTCCAATGCTGCCAGAAGCCCTATCTAATGGTATTTGCTCTTTAATGCCTGATGTAGAGCGCCTGTGTATGGTATGTGATATGCAGATTAGCGCTAAGGGCGAGATCAAAAAATATCGCTTTTATCCGGCGGTGATGCATTCTAAGGCTCGGCTGACTTACACCAAAGTATGGGATATGGTGCAGCATCCTGATGGTGAAATAGCACGGCAATATCAGCATGTATTGCCGCAGATCGATACGCTTTACGCGCTGTTTAAAGCATTTTCTGCGGCACGAGCTTTACGTGGCGCCATTGATTTTGAAACCGTTGAAACGGAAATGCGTTTCGATGATAAAGGCAAAATCAGCGAGATTGTGCCTGTTGTTAGAAATGACGCGCATAAGCTGATTGAAGAATGCATGCTGGCCGCCAATGTGTGTGCTGCAGATATTCTGCTTAAAAAAGAGCACGAATGCGTTTACCGCGTACACGAAGGCCCGACGCCGGAAAAACTTGAAAATCTGCGTACTTATATGAAGAGTGTGGGTTTGTCGCTGGATGGGGATGATGATCCTACCGCTGGCGATTACGCCGTACTGCTGGAAAAAATCAAGCTGAGGGATGATGCGCCGCTGTTGCAAACCATGTTACTCAGATCACTCTCGCAAGCCGTATATAGCCCTGATAATAAAGGTCACTTTGGCTTATCTTACGATGCATATACACACTTTACATCCCCGATTCGCCGTTATCCGGATCTGCTGGTGCACCGGGCAATCAAAGCGATTCTGGCCGGTAAAAAATACACGCCAAAAATGAAATGGGAAGCCTTAGGTACTCAGTGCTCCATGACAGAGCGCCGGGCAGACGAAGCCAGCCGGGATGTGCAAAATTGGTTGAAGTGCTACTACATGCAAGACAAGGTTGGTGAAGAATTTGAAGGCGTGATTTCTGCGGTCACAGGCTTCGGCATTTTTGTCTTGCTGGATAATGTCTTTGTTGAAGGACTGGTGCATGTTTCCGAGCTGGGCACTGATTACTTTCACTTTGATGAAGTTCGCAAAGAGTTGAAAGGCGAGCGTACTGGCCAGGTTTATCGCATCACGGGCCGTGTAAAAATCAAAGTAGCCCGCGTTTCGCTTGAAACCAGCAAGATTGATTTTATGCTGGTTGAAGAAAAACCAACCTGGGGAGATTTACCAGCAGCAGGTCGCCGTAATGCTCCGCCGCGTGGTGCTGCACCAAGAGGCAATAAACCTAAGCCTGCCGTGCAAGAGCAATCTTTGCCCGCTATTGAGCATGCCAAAACAGCCGGGAGCCCGGCCAAACGTGTCAAAAAAACGGCGGCACGTAAAGTGGCAAATATCCCCGTCGCAACGCAGGCTCCGGTGGCTGTGGTAAGTAAGCCTGCTCCGGGCAGGCGTGCCGTACGTAAAGCCCCGGGGGCGGTGGTGCCCACAGTACAGCAGCCTGCAATCCCTGTGGTGGAAGATGGTGTGAAAAAGGCAGCGGCACGCAAAGCAGCCTCAAAGGCTGCCAAAGTTTTACCTGGAGCACCTGCTGTGAAAGCCGCAGTCAAACCGGGAAGTACGCCTTTGCCGGGTAGTGAAGCAAAGCCTGCGACCAGAAAGCCAAGGGCGCCCAGGGTGAAACCAGCTGTTGTAAAAGTGGTCACAGCAGAGGGGGCCGTGGTCAGTAAGCGCAAACCCAAGTAATCTTTTTGAAACAGCCTGCTGACTGCTGGCTGTTTTAGCAGTGCTTATGTTCAGAAGATTTTTAATGCTTTAAGTAAGTTTTCGCGTTGTATCGCGTTAATTTCTTTTACCTGCACAATGTGGCGGAACATGCTGATTTGCCCCATCAGAGAGGTACAGCTGATGGTGCCAGTGAAGTCGACGTAGTTCTTTTTGTTGATCTGCATGTCCGGGATATCCAGGTACACATGGCAAGGGGTCCCCACTTTAACCTCCTTATCTGTCAGTATAATGAGGTTGTGTTCGGCCACCTCAACGGCGATGCCATAGATGGGGGGAATACTGGGGGCTGTGACCATTGCGGCGCGCCAGCTTACTTTTTTGCGAGAATGGGTATCAGTTGTTTGGTTCATGATGCTTATCAAAATGGGCAGAATTATTTGCCGTTGAAAATACAGCGTAGCACTCGCCGTGCTAACCTTGTGCCTGAATACCGCACTGCGGTAAAGATATACTTTTAACCAAGGAGTTCTGCATGTTTATCGTCGATCGCTCGGTTGCTATTATTAAGCCACGGCAACCTTTTCTCGATTGGCTAAATAAGTTGCCTGGAAATGACATCCAGCTGACTTTGGAAGAAGTGCGTTGTGACTGTACCTCTATTTTGATCCCTGAAGCGAATGAAACTGAAGACGGCATCGCATTCATTGATGAAATTGCTGAAAAACTGTTTGAAATGGAGCTGGCTTCCTGGGGAGCCGAAGAGCAGCACTGGCCGGAAAAGCGCAATCTTAAAGCATTCTGGGAATGGTTTGATGTTGAAGTACATCTGGGTGTCATGGACGCGGTAGCGGAAGATATTCACAACACTCCTACAGATCATGGTTATCACTGAGAAGGTGCTGTTTTAAGTGATTTCACTTGTTCTAGTGCAAAAAAGGGCGAGTTCTCGCCCTTTTGTTTTACGGCTAACCATTTAAGTACAATTGACTTTCTTTACGTAAGAAAGAAACACAAAGCCGGACCGGCTCAATGATAAAAATACGCATAAACAGCCTGATACTTCATGATATGTAATGGCTAGAGAAAGACGTTGGTAAGAATGGTGGGCCGCTTGATTTTGTATGAGCAGCTATAATCTGGTTAATGTTAATTTTTACTTATATCTTTCTTTTTTGTTTTGATTAGAGTAGCGGTGCCGAGTTGATTTTGTAAGTGATGAGGAGATTCTGACGATGAAATACTTTCTTTCCGCTGCCATGCTGGCTACGGTGACATTAGCAATGGCGGCAAATGAGGCCCCTGTTTTTAATGTGGTTAATCTGGATGCCAGCGTAACGCGTGAAGTTCCGAATGATTTGGCCAGTGCAGTTTTGTTTGTGGAGCTGACAGATACGGACCCCGCGCGCCTGAGCGAAAAAATTAACCAAACTTTGGCCGCTGGGTTAAATCTGGTAAAGCAGCAAAGTGTGGTTCAAAGTGGCGGGACAACTTATGCAACGTATCCGCTTTATAGTAAAACCAACAGGCAGGAAGGCTGGCGCAGCCGCGGTGAATTACGCATTACTTCCCGTGATTTTGCGGTGTTATCCAAATTGCTGACTCAGCTGCAGCAACCGCTTGCCGCTGGCTTGTCAATGCAGCTTGCCAATGTGAGCTACGGTGTTTCGGATGTCACGCGTGCAAAGGCCGAAGACGCCTTGATTGAAGAGGGGCTGCAGGCATTTAAGCATCGTGCAGATCTGATTCAGAAAGGCTTTGCAGCAAAGGGCTGGAAGATGATAAATGTTAGCGTAAATACCTCAGGCAGCTATCGTCCACAGCCGGTCATGATGGCGAAAAGCAGCACAATGGAAATGTTCAGAATGGCTGATGCGCCCATAGAATCAGGTGACAGCCGATTAACTGCCAATGTTTCAGGCAGTATTCAAATCAGCGAATGAACCCCGCGCCGCTTGTGCTGACATCTTCCGTTTGGGAGCTGCGCTGTTTGTATCTGAGCCATGCTGTGGCAGCGCTTGCCTGTGTTTTTTCTCCCAGCTTATGGGCCATCACACTTGTGGTGGCCTTTTCTTTGTATCGTAGTCTTTATCGAAAGCCACCTGCTCCCCGCTCTGTGATGGCTCTGCCTGATGGGCAACTCAGGCTGGCTATGGGCGATGGTAAAGAAGTCGATGCTGCTCTTTTGCCTTCCAGCCGGGTGCTTGGCTCTCTCATTATTTTGCATCTTGTGGGTGAAGGGCGGCGTATCAATCTGGTGCTCTGGCCCGATAGTGCACCGGCTGAATGTTTACGGCAGTGGCGGGTCTGGTTGCGCTGGCAGTGGCCGGTTTTGCAAAAGCGCTAAATATCTATTCATTTTTTGTGCTTGATGCCGGGCGGCAAGGGCTGTGATTGCATCGCTATGTTTACTTGAATATTGATCATTTGCAAGCTGGAATGAGCCGATGTTCAATGCTGAATATGATCACTTAAGCGGTATAGCTTATCTGGCAATACCCAATTTCAAAATGGCTTCTACAGCAATGGCTAATCGCGCCTCTCTGCTTCCTTTCACTATCTGGTAATTCACACCACTGGTTTTTAAATCTGCTTCGTAAAGATCAAACAAATAATCTCTGTCGCTGGGATTTTCACGCAGGGGGTCTGGCTCCCAGGGGATATCGGGGCGGGTGAGCAGGTGCAGGGCGTAGTCTTGAGGGTGATAGAGGGCTGCGAGTGTGTCGGGGCAGTGGCCGTAGCGTACTTCGGCCCAGATCTTGCATACAAGCACCGTTGTGTCACAGATAAGCAGTGGGGCGTGGTGAGCCGCCTCAGCGACAAGCTGGCCGCGGGCGATGGCGGTAATATCGCTCAGATCGTAATGGCTCGTACCTTTTTGTGCGAAGTATCCGCGTGCATATTCGGGCACCCATGGCGCTTTTAGCGTGCCGGCCAGATCGTGCGCTAGAGTGGATTTGCCGCAGGATTCAGGGCCGACGATGGCAATTTTCATACACAGCTAGTTTCATTTTTGATTTCTTTACGCCAGCTTATCCAGCCTGATATGGCTAGCGCCGTCAGAATAACGTAGAGCACGGCGGTCAGGTGTAAGCCTTTATAGGCGTAAACGCCAGAGGCAATCAGATCAAGAGCAATCCAGTATGGCCAGTTTTCGATTTTTTTGCGTGCCTGCATCCACTGGGCAATCAGACCAAAGACAAAAATACCTGAATCGAGCAGAGGCAGATCGGTGGGTAAAAACTGCACTTGAAAACGGGTAACAAGCAGGGTGAGCAGCAGGCCTGCGCCATTAATCAGCAGCCATTGCCGGCGGCCTAGCCTGCTGATGGGCAGGGAGTGATCTGTGGCGCTACGCTTCCACATCCACCAGCCATAAATAGCCAGAGCTGCGTAGACAAATTGCAGCAGGCTTTCGCCAAAAAGTTTTGCATCAAAAAACAGCCATACATATAGCAAGCTGGCGATCAATTGCAGGGGCCATGTCAGTACATGGCTACGGGTAGCCAGCCAGATTCCGAGTAAAGAAGCAATAAAACCGATAATTTCCAATATAGACACAGTGGGCTCCAGATTTAAGCGCGCTAAGGCTATATTGCCGGGAAGAAAAAGGAAAGCGTCGTTATAAAAGAATTTGGAATGGTTGTTTGAAGTTGTTACGGGGCAGGGTTAAGGTTTCGCTTTTTTACGTCATTGTTTTCGTTGTTTTAGACTGGCGTTTTTCTGATGCCGCTTAAAATCAAAGAATTTCAGAGCATCTGGGTGTGGGGAGGGCAGGTGTTGCCTGAAGCATAATATTGGGGCGCAGCCAGGATATAACTGCGCCTCCCTATTGATCAATCACGGCATGTTTTGCGGTGAATGATGAATCATGTTCTGGGAAAAGTAGCAAGTGCATATAGCTAGAATGGCTGACAGGAAACGCAGCTAAGGTAGCTTAAAGTGTTTTTAATTTGCCTTGAAATTCTCTAATGGTTTTGTAGCCTTTTTCTTGCATGATCGTTGCTAGTTCGGTTTTTAACCGTACAAAAATCTCCGGGCCTTGCTCATAAAGAGCAGTTCCAACTTGCACAAGGCTTGCACCGGCTAATAAATGCATAAAGACATGTTCACCTGTACTGACGCCACCACAGCCAATAATGGATTTTTTGGGGCAGCGGCTGTGAAACGCATTCACGTTGGCCAGTGCTGTGGGTAAAACGTATTCTCCGCCGATACCGCCAAAGCCTTGCTTGGGTTTGATGAGTACGGTTTCGCTGTCCATATCAATCATTAAACCGTTGCCAATTGAGTTGATGCAGGTGATGAAATTGACTTTTTCATAGCGATTCAGAATATCGGCCACTTCATCAAAATGAGCGGTATCAAAATAGGGTGGAAGTTTGACACCAAATGGGCGGGAGTAGGCCGAGCTGATTTCAGCCAGTATCACATCAAGTGCATCAAAGTCATAACCGATCTGTGCCTTACCCGGAACATTGGGGCAGCTTAAGTTGAGCTCTAATAAAGCGGGTGTATAGGCGTCTTGTATCTGTGCAACAATCGTCAGATTGTCATCAAGTGTTAATCCCGCTACAGAAAAGAAAAGCGGTTTATTTTCATAATCATGGCGTTCGGCATAATCCAGATAATACTGATGCCCTTCATTGGGCAAGCCCATGGAATTAATGCTTCCCATGGAGAGTGTATGGTAACGAGGCTCAGGATTGCCATCACGGCGCAGTAAGGTGCAGCTTTTGGTCACCATCGCGCCAGCTTCACTTTCTGCGAGTGCATGAAGCTGGCCGTTGACATTGCACCAAACGCCGGAAGCGTTCATTAACGGTGCGGTCAGGGGGCGGCCAAGAAAAAATGTAGAGAGGTCGAGCATGGTCGGCATCCGCAGGTGTTTATGTCTGAGCGATCATAAAATACGCTTCTGTTAAATAATGTGAGCGATATCAAGAAATGTTGCGAATTGCTGTTTTTTTTAATTAAAATTTGATGTTTTGTTAATTGTCAACACGATAGCGGAGTCAATTTTTAGATCGAAGGACACTAGTATAGTTTATTTAAATTGGAACGATATGTTATTTAAATGAAGAGTTTGGTCTTTATGACGTTAGGGATTTTTACAGGCTGTTTGTATCAATGTCAGCAAGAAATAAATACAGGAAAAATAATGAATTTAATACATGCATGTTTGATTTAATATAAATATTTACATGGTTGTAGCAAATTTATTTTTCTTTATAAATTTTACTGTTGTAATCAATTGCTTTTTTATACAGCATCCTGGCTTTAAATACCTTTGGGGCTATATCTGCTTTGTAAAGCCATGCCTGACCGGTGGCTTCTGTTTCTTAGCCGGGTTACGCTGTGCCCGATCAGGATAAATTGCAGGGAGCATTGTTTTTAAGGATTCTATCGTTTTGCTGGCTATGGAATAGTGGTGTCGTTTGCCCAGGCTGAAACTACGCGCTAAAACCGCGGGCAGTGCCGGAAATTTTGGGGTTGGCATGGTAGCTTGTACGAGGTAATGATTTGCGAGGCAATCTTAAGCCGGCAGCCTAATGGCTGCTTATATATGCATATTGATGGCTTTTCGACTTTTATTGCTTGTTTACTTAGTGAGTATGTTGTTTTTCCGGTATTGGTGCGCTGATATTGGTTGTTTCTGCCAAGGATAGCTGAAAGCATTGTGTTAAGAGCTGGCAATACTCTGCAGCGTTGGCAATATGGTGTATCGTGCGGCGACCTGCCTGGGTTTGAATGAAGTGGTCATTGCTTATTGTATGGCGCCCTTGCGCCGTTGCCAGTGGGCAAAGTGATTTTTATGTGAAGTGTGACGCAGGGGATGTTTGCCGGTAAATACACATTTTAGCAAAATCGCTAATGTTATAAATATTCAATGTGAATTGATATTGTGGCCGATACTGCTGATTGCCTCTTTTTTGCTGTACTGTATAAAATATGCCGTTTTGTACAATTTTATACCCCGGATATGCTGTATTTCGATCCGGATGCTTCTGAATGGCTAAAGGCGTTTGAAATGAATCACCAAAGCCAATGTCAATAATAAATAGCTGGTTATCAATCTCTGTGAGCAGCAGTAAATGATCGAATTCCGGCCCATAATTTTTACCATTAAAAACCTGGACAGAGATTATTTTGATTTCGAAACCAATCGATGAGAGCAGTGCAAAAAATAAATAATTTAGCCATCGCAAAAGTTGCCACGCTTGGCCAGGATTACTTTTTTAAATAGAGCTGGAATACTTAAATAAATCGGGATGCCGAGTTTAATATCTAAATTTTCAAAAGGAATATGCCGTATATGGGCCTGATACAAAGTAGTCAGTGTAACTGAATCTGTCGTAATCCTGCCGGAATAATTTATTCGATCCAGATATAGCCTGATTTCTTTATCGTTAAGCATCTGCTTTTCCCATAAAGATAATTTAAATACAGTGTACGCCCGCCAGATGACATTCTGCAGAAATCAGAGGTGTAAAGCAGATGTTTTTTGCACTGCAACAACATAAGTGTTTTCCGCTGCCGTAAGTTGGGCTAAATAGCCTGATAATGGTGCTACCCATCATGGAGATTCCTATGCTTACGCCACCGATGATTATGCCTTTTTTCCCTCCGCACCGTATTTTGATGGGGCCGGGGCCGTCCGATATTTATCCTTCTGTGCTGGCGGCTTTGTCCAAGCCTACCGTTGGCCATTTAGACCCGCTGTTTGTGGGCATGATGGATGAGATTAAAACGCTGCTGCAATATGCATTTCAGACTAAAAATTCTGTCACGATGGCTGTTTCTGCGCCGGGCTCTGCAGGGATGGAAGCGTGTTTTGTAAACCTGGTTGAGCCGGGTGAAACCGTTATCGTGTGCCGTAACGGCGTATTTGGCGAACGCATGCGTCAGAATGTCGAGCGCCTTGGTGCCATTGCTGTGCTGGTCGACAACACCTGGGGAGAGCCGGTTAATCCGCAGCAGGTCGAAGACGCACTTAAAGCGCATCCAGAGGCCAGCTTCCTTGCTTTTGTGCATGCTGAAACCTCTACCGGTGCATTGTCAGATGCCAAAATGCTTTGCGCTCTGGCCAAAAAATATGATTGCCTGAGTATTGTGGATGCGGTCACATCCCTTGGTGGCGCAGAGCTGCGTGTGGATGACTGGGGGATTGATGCGGTTTATTCAGGCAGCCAGAAGTGTTTATCTTGTGTGCCGGGGCTTTCGCCATTGTCTTTTTCTGATGCGGCGGTGGCTAAATTAAAAGCGCGCAAAGCGCCGGTGCAAAGCTGGTTTTTGGATCAAAGCCTGGTTATGGGCTATTGGGGTGATGCTACAGGCGGCGCAAAGCGCAGCTATCATCACACTGCACCGGTAAATACCCTCTACGCCTTGCATGAATCTTTGCGCTTGCTTGCCAATGAAGGCTTGGAAAACGCCTGGCAGCGTCATAGTGATATGCATCAGTTATTGCGCCATGGTCTGGAATCATTAGGTCTGGAGTTTGTGGTGGATAAAGCATACCGGTTGCCTCAGCTTAATACCGTGCATATCCCCGTTGGCGTGGATGATGCTGCAGTGCGTAAGTTGCTGCTGGCAGATTACAATTTGGAAATCGGTGCTGGCCTGGGTGTACTGGCGGGTAAAGCCTGGCGGGTGGGTTTGATGGGCTATGGTGCACGGCGTGAGAATATTGCACTGTGTGTGCATGCCCTGGCAACGGTGCTGCGGTGACTCTGGTGTTGTGAGCCAGGGCAGGTTTAAGCCATCGCGCTACAAAAACAATACCGGCCTTGGGGCCGGTATTGTTTTTTTCTACTAAACTTTTGGCGCTTCTGGTGCGGCTTCAGATTCTAAATGTTTAATATGCCAGTGATGTGCTACATCCAAGCCCAATGCCTTGGGGTTAAACACCGGTTCCTGATTGAGGCTAATTTGCTGTTCATAGTCTTTTAGCGTGGCCAGCGCTGGTTTTTGCAGGGCTAAAATGGCGATAATATTAAGCCATGCCATCAGCCCGACTCCCATATCCCCTAATCCCCAGGCCAGCTCTGCTGTACGGACACAACCATAAAACGAGACGGCAAGGATGGCGATTTTCAAAATAAAAAACAGCCCTGCAGACGGGATTTTACGTGCCAAAAAAGCGATATTGGTTTCGGCTATGTAGTAGTACGCCAGAATTGTGGTGAATGCGAAAAAGAAAAGTGCAATGCCGACAAACATTGAGCCAAAACCGGGCAGAGCTTGTTCTACTGCTGCCTGAGTAAAATCGCTTCCTGCAGTCAGTCCGGCGAGCCCGGTGAAAATAGCATGTCCGTCGGGTGCCACCACATTGTATTTACCGGTGATTAAAATCATAAAGGCAGTGGCAGAGCATACAAATAGCGTGTCGATATAGACTGAAAACGCCTGCACCAGCCCTTGCTGCGCAGGGTGGCTGACTTCGGCAGCTGCCGCTGCGTGTGGTCCTGTTCCCTGGCCTGCTTCATTAGAATAAATGCCGCGTTTTACACCCCATTGAATGGCCAGGCCCAGCATGGCACCCATGCCTGCTTCTGTGCCAAAAGCGGAGCGAATAATGAGCATAAATACATCTGGCAGCTGATGGATATTAAGTAAAATAACCACAAAGGCAATCAGGATATAGCCCAGTGCCATAAAGGGTACGACTACCTGTGCGACCTTGGCAATACGCTTTACGCCGCCAAAAATAATCATCCCAAGTAATAGCACTACAATTGCACCTGTCACTGCGGGGGTAAGGCCAAAGGCTGTTTTTAAGCCTGCAGCAATGCCGTTAGCCTGCACGCCCGGCATCAACACCCCGCAAGCAATCACGGTGACACAGGCAAACAGCATGGAATACCACTTCCAGCCCAGGCCTTTTTCAATATAAAAAGCAGGTCCGCCCCGATACTGGCCCTCGTGCTTTTCGTGGTAGATCTGCCCAAGTACGGATTCAATATAAGCTGTGCTTGCGCCTAAAAAGGCAACAACCCACATCCAGAAAATAGCACCTGGCCCGCCAAAAGAAATGGCAGTGGCGACTCCGGCAATATTACCGGTTCCAACACGGCCAGAAAGGGATAAAGACAGGGCCTGAAATGATGAAACACCCGCTGCAGAAGCCTTACCTTTAAACATCAGGCGGATCATTTCTCCGATATGGCGAACTTGCATAAAGCGGGTTCGGATCGAAAAATACAGCCCTACACCTAAGCAAAGGTAGATAAGAGCAGAGCTCCATACCCAGCTATTAATCACATTAACCCATTCTTGCATGGTGTTTTCCTCAGGTATTTGGAATGCAAAATCTGTTGAAGGGTAACCATTGTTAAGCACAATGCAATCTTTTGATTACTGGGGCTTACACCTAGGTATTAAAGCTATGCCAAATAAATACACCAGGCCAATAGGCAGGAAAGCCGTTTTGATATTTTATTAAATACTAATGATTATTGTTTTTATTGTTTGTTTTGCATATCAGCCTCAGTTTGCTATGAGTATTTATGCCCGGATGGCATTAGCTATTTTTCAATCAGCAAGGTGTTTTGATTTATGGGGAGTGTGTTTTATAGGGTAAAAAATTATTAGCGCTAAAAAGTCGTGCGTAAATTGAGTGCTTATATACTGAAAACATTTTTAGTTGGTTATTAATAAATGATGTCAAAAATAGGGTGGTTTGTTTATCTTTGCTGCAATGGTTGGTTATTTCAAAACAACTGATATGTCTGAAAAATTTTTATTTATGCAATCGAATTTTATATGGTTTCTTACATTTATTGACGTTTAGGGCTGCCTCAGAGACACTGGGTGTTTGATGCAAGGGCGGGCAATTCACAAAGAGTGGGCATTAACTGTCTATAAAAATAATGTGCATCAGGGCATCTGCGGGTGGTTTTACTTTGAATACTATTCTTTCTTTGAAAGTTGCAACTTACAATATCCACAAGGGGCTCTCTTTATTTAATCAGCGCCTGGTGGTACATGATGTGCGCGAAGCCTTGCATGCTTTGTCGCCTGATTTGATTTTTTTGCAGGAAGTGCAAGGGGCACATAGTCAGCGTGTGCAGCGTTTTACCAGCTGGCCGGTTGCGCCGCAGCATGAATATCTGGCGGGCGATTTACATGCGGCTTATGGTATCAATGCCCGTTATAAGCTTGGGCACCATGGCAATGCTCTGCTGTCGCGTTTTCCTATATTGCGTTGGCATAACCATGATTTAACTTTGCATCGTTTTGAGCAGCGTGGGGTTTTGCATTGCGAGCTGGCTGTGCCGGGCTGGTGCCAGCCTTTGCATGCATTTTGTGTACACCTTAATTTGCGGGCAATGGATAGGCGTAAGCAAATAAAAATGCTGATTGAACGGGTGCTTCGGGATGTGCCTGAAAATGCACCTCTGGTTCTGGCTGGTGATTTTAATGACTGGCGGGGTGAGGCCACCATTCAGTTTGCCCGTGAGCTGGGCCTGATCGAGGCTTTTAATACTTTGCACGGGGCATCGGCAAAAAGTTTTCCAGCCCAATTGCCTATTTTGTCTTTGGATCGGGTGTACTTACGTGGTTTTTCAGTGCATGTCGCGGATGTGCTGGGGGGCGTGCCCTGGTCTGACTTATCGGATCATGCACCACTTTATACCGTTCTGCATCGTAGCGAGGCTGTGGTGTAATACAGGCAGGTCTGTGTGCCTGTACGAGGGGCCAAGACCCGGCTTTTTGTAGTTTTTCCCTTCATTGTTTGAGATAAAACAGTTGTGCCAACGGCAGTGAGGCTGGCTATGTATGTGGCGGGAAATCGTTTCAAGTTGCTTTTTAACGGGCAGGATTATTTTCCTGAGCTGATCAGTGCGATTGAGCTGGCCCAGCAAGAAGTCTTTTTGGAAAGCTATTTATTCGAAGCCGATGAAGTGGGCATTGCAGTGATGCAGGCCTTGATTGCTGCTGCTTTGCGCGGGGTACGGGTGAATCTTCAGCTTGATGGTTTTGGGGCGGGAAATTTGCCTTTGGCCTGGCGGGAGCAGCTAGCCGACTCTGGAGTAAGACTGTTATTTTTCAGGCCGGAAGTAAAAATATTGTCGCTCGACAGGCAGCGCCTGCGACGCTTACATCGTAAGCTTGCGGTGATTGATGCCCGTATCGCATTTATTGGCGGGATTAATATTTTGTCTGATTTTGAGCCTGATCAGCCGGAGCTGGCGGCCCGTTATGATTATGCCGTAAGTATGGCTGGCCCCTTGGTGGCTCAGTTGCATGAGTCAGCCGATCATTTATGGCGGCATACTGCCTGGGTGCAGCTTAAGAAAAACTGGGCGAAAAAAAGCACAATCAAGCCATCAAGTACTTTATCAGGACGCGCGCGCGGGCAATTTTTATATCGGGATAATTTACGGCACCGGCATGATATAGAGCGCGAATATTTGCGTGCGATTTTGCATGCTAAAAGTGAAATTATTATTGCTAACGCCTATTTTTTACCCGGCTATCGTTTACGCCATGCCTTAATTTATGCCGCCAAGCGGGGAGTGAATGTGGTGCTCTTGGTGCAGGGGCGGGTTGATCATGCCTTACTTCACTATGCCAGCAGAGGGTTTTATCAGCAGTTTTTAAGTGCCGGTATTCAAATTTATGAATATCAAAAAGGCTTTATGCACGCTAAAGTCGCTACGATTGATGGTATATGGGCCACCGTAGGATCGAGTAACATTGATCCTTTTAGTTTGTTACTGGCTAGGGAGGCGAATATTTTTGTGTGCGAAAAACAATTTGCATGTGAGCTGCGGATGGATCTTAAGCGTGCCTTACAGGAGGACGCAGTACAAATTAAAAAAAGTGATGTGGAACGTGATCGCTGGATTTACCGGGTTTTACCCTGGTTATGCCATGCGGCGGTTCGGCTGATGATGGGGATGAGTGGCTACGGCGGGCGGCGCTACCTGGAATAGCTTTTATGCTTACTCCGGCAGCGCTTGATATTGATAAAATGGGCTGTTAGCAAACAGGTGGGCTCTGAGCAGGCTGCTGGATCGCTTGTTCCCCGAAAAATATCATTTGGGGTCTGCAACTTTGAAGTCAGAAGGGGCGGTGACTGTGCCTAGCCACCCCTGCGCTGCTATTTGAAAGCACTAAGGTCTGTGGTTTCGGTTTCTGCAAATTCTGGTTTGAATAAGGCTAAATCCCGTACGTTTTTTTGCACGGCAACAGAGGCAAAAAGACTAAGCAGGTACGACATTGCATAAAAGCCTTTTTCGCTGGAGGTGAGCGTTGCATTCCATAAGCCTGCAGCAAGGAGTAACAGTGCCGCAGCAATAGAAATCCAGCAAATTCCGAAATAAAGTCCGGTAACAGGAATATCTTCCAATTTATCCCGAACTGATTTTTGTAATGAAATTGCGGCAAATAAACCATATAATAGCAGGGTAAAGTAATAGCCTTTTTCATTAAGTGCCATTGTGGCATTCCAGAGGCCGATAGAATAGGTCAGCGTTCCGATAAAAAGTGCAAGCCAGGAAGCACCAATAAAGGCCCCGGATGGGCCGCTGTGTTTTGCTTTCATATTTTATCCTTTGTTTATGGCTGACGAATTCAGGGAGGGACTTTTTTCAAAATAATCTAAATAAATAATATCTTTTCATAAAAGTCAGCCAGAGATTAAATTAACTATGATTTAATAGCAAGCATAATGACAGCAAGAGTGGGAGTAAAAAGGGCAGAGAGGCAAAAAGATATAATTCATTGTTTTTTTGCAGAGAAAAATTCAATGATTAAATATTTGAAAAATTAAATTTTGAAAATATATGCGGATAGGTGTATTTGCGTACACCAAAACCACTAGGCGCCGGATTTTTATTATAAATTAAATAATAAACAGAGCCATAAATTTATAATATAAAGTGATTGATTCATTTTGCTGGCTGAATAACTAAGGTCTTGCTGCTGTATGGGATTGTGTGTGCTGATAAGTAAATCGGCTTATTCTTTAATTTGAGCCAAATTATATTTGCCCTGGTGCTTTCTAGCTTCGCTAATTGTTCTGCAATATATTCGGCACCAATTTGTAAAGCAATCCTTTTACCTGTGTGTGCAATGAGCCGGTTATGGTTAAAATGGTCTTCTACTAATTCTTTTCAATGTTATTTAATGCGAATTAAGCCTTTTTAGAAGGTTGAAAAGCGCTCAGAACTGGCGTCATGCCTGCTGGCCGGGTTCTGCTGACAGCTGATTTACAATTGTGCTGAGTAGTAAATCAAGAGCCAGCAGGTTCTGTATTTTATATGGCCGGTGCCCGGCTCAGGCAGGTTTGGTAGCGCCCTTCGACGCGTTTGGCAAACCATTCCGTAGTCAGTTTTCTTGTGATTTTAGGGCTGTGTAAATCAATTTGCGGCATAACTTCCCGGCTTGGATTGCCCGCTAGGTTAAATA
This sequence comes from Iodobacter ciconiae, assembly GCF_003952345.1. NCBI lineage: Bacteria > Pseudomonadati > Pseudomonadota > Betaproteobacteria > Neisseriales > Chitinibacteraceae > Iodobacter > Iodobacter ciconiae. Next base: position 1,366,439 of record NZ_CP034433.1, read on the forward strand.
CGCGCTGATAGAGTGCTGTCTGGCTAAATCCTGTGACTTTTTCCAATAAAAGATCGCGGCGGATTTCTTCATTACTCAGGTTTAAGCGCCTGCCTAGTTTTTGCAGGGCTTTTTCTGTGCTGCTGCTCTGGCTCATCGGATAGCCCCTTTCGTAGCGCAGTAAATCACCATCCAGATCCATATTATCTGCAGCGAGCTTATTAACTGCGGCTTGAAAAGCTGCATTACGGCTGGCATAGCGGCCGGCATTAAAATCGGCAAAGCGATAAATCATTTTACTGTAAGGTGCCGGGTATTGCAGCAGGATGGCGGTGCCAAAATACACGCCGCCCTTACGGGTAAAAACTTCATTTCTTACGCTGCCACGGCGCGCGTAGGGGTAGGGCCAGGCGCGCACATGGCCTTCGGCGAATTCTACACTGACCTGCATAGGGCCGCCCGTACGGATGGGGTTGCTCATATTAAATGGCAGGCTGAGGCGTTTGGCATCATTAGCCAGGTCTTCAAATACGGCATTCATCTGTGCTTCGGTTTGCAGCTTATCGATACGTTCTTTGTAGCTAAGCCCGCTGGGAGAATTTTTAAGCAGAGCGGTTTGCACGGCGATCAGGGGGATGTGATATTTGCCCGCTTTTTCTTCAACCTGCTTCCAGACGATTTTTCCCAGGCCTGGCACGGTTGGATCGCCTTGCCAGCTGGATTCTTGCTCGATCACAGCCATGGCAGCGCAAAAGTATTCCGGTGTGTAAGGAATTTTCAGTGCAGTAAAGGCATCGACTAAATCATTTTTCCAGCCATTACGCTCGCTGATTTTAGCGGGGAGCAATCTACTAACCAGCGTTTGGGCCTCAAGCTGGTTGATTGATTTAACTGCAGGCACTGGCGGAGCAACGATTACAGGGGGCTCGGCTACGGGAGCGGGTGCTGGGGTGGGGGCAGATGCCGCAGGCTGGATTGGCTCGCTGGCAGCGGGGCTAATGATTGCAGGCGGAATCGGGGTGCTGGCGCAGGCTGCAAGCAAAGTGCAAAGTAAGAAGGGGGATAGTTTATAGGGCAGCACGGTTTGGGCCAATTCATGCAAAAGGGCGAGCTTAGGACAAAAGCCCCGCGCCCGCCAATTTTTTTAGTTTACAGGATAGAATTTCTGGTTCATGCGGTCGCAGTAGGCAATCAGATTAGGCTTACTCATTGCATATTGATGTGTAGCTGAATCAAAAAGCGGACAGAGCACGCTGCGTATAAAGGCATAAACCGTGGCATCGGCAGCGCATATTTGATCTCCCATTAAATAGGTTTTATCTGCTATAAAATCGGCCAGTGCGTCCAGATCCTTTTTAGCCAGCTGAATGATATCGGCTTCTTTATGCAGTGCAATGCCCTGAATACGTAATTTGGCATTCATTTTACGGCGCACTTTCCAGATGATTAGACCACGGATAAAAGCAGGGATACGTTTAAATATTTTTTTTGGGCCTTTATCAAAGTTGGCATCAATGGCCCAGCGATCTCTGAGCGAAATATAGTAAAAATGCTCTTCCAGCATTTTTTCAAAAGCCCAGGCAATCCCTCGCTCGGCGGGGGTGAGCGAGGCATCAAAATTAATCTGGTGTTTTTGTTCCAGATAAAAACGGATCAGTGTGGAGTCATCAATGAGGGCATCACCTGTTTGCAGATAAGGCATTTTCCCCTTGGGGGCTTTGGCATAGCCCCCTGTCTGGCACTGGTAGTTGCAGCCTGCCATCTTAAGAAGCAGTTCTGCTTTTGTGACAAAGGGGCTCATATCAGGTAAGCCAAAGGCGGGACCAAAGGTATAAAGAATTATCATTGTGTCAGTATCACTCATTAAGAAATAAAGTTATTTTGCCGGTGGGCTGATTTGTTTTGTCCGTTTCACCAAAGGGCCTGCGATTTATCTTTATTAATAAGTGCGGATAGTTTTTCTTGTAACTGATCCGGCTCACGTTTGCCGTCACGAAACATAATAACGGGGCTGAAAACAGGGGTTTTACCGATGGATAGCTGTGCAACGTTATCCGGGCTAATCGTGTAGCGCCCCAGTGTTTGCGCCAGTGGCCAATCCAGATCCGGGAAAACAACATAGGCCAGCTCGGAGCACACAATGCGCTCATGCGTCATGACGTCAAAATTAAAATCGTACTCTTTGCCCAGCTGCTGCACTGCTGTGAGCGCGGCATTACGCTGATAATCTTTATTGGTGTGGCGCTGATCGCGCAGCACTACAAGATCATCAATATTCATAAAGTGATCAAGCGTGCTTAGCGTTACACCGGAGCGTAGCGCTTCGACAATCCGCTTTCCCTGCCGCACCTGCTCCTGCCACTGGCCTGGGATTGTGTCCCATGCGCCTATTTCTTTTAGCTCTGCCTCGCTGCCCAGCCATAAAGCCATATGGCCATAGTGGCCGGGAATCATTTTATCGGTGAGGCGAAAAGGTGTTTTTTCCAGCAGGATATCCAGTGGCTTCATTTCTGCTTCAAGCCGGGCAAGTGCATCTTTATCCAGTTTACGCAGCTTACCGCTACGCGTTTGCACCAGCCCCACCATCTGGCCAAAGCCAAGGCTCAGGCCAAAGCTGAGCGTATTCACAGCCACTTTTTTCTGCTGATTAAAGTCTTCCAGCACAAAGCCCGTAATTTGCAGCGGGCTGATCCGGGCGGTTTTGCGCTGGTTCACATACCAGACAGTGCTCTGGCTGAGTGCATAGAGATATTGTTCGGTGGTATTGGGGGTGATACCGCTTTCGCGCTGGATTTTAAAATACTGATCGACTAAGTCGCTGGCTAAACGCAATTGGTTATGTACATCGCCAGAGCGATATTGGTGGATAAGCTGGTCAATTTGCACGGTGTTTTTTATATCGTAATTGAGCAAATAGCGGACTTCAGCATTTTGTACATAGGGCTCGATCGCAATCTGATAGCTATCCATCAGCACCAGCGCTGCAGCCAGCCCGCGTTCAATATCTAAAAGTGTGTTTTTACCCGTTTCATCATAGGGGTTGAGGGATGGCGCCCATCTGTGGGCGGTATTGCAAAGCTCGGGCAGGCCTACTGTGCTTGGTTTCTGGATATTAAGGCGGATAGGCGAAGTCAGTGAAAAACAAGGGGCTACACGCTCTACTTCAGGCATTAAAAGTGCACGTATGGCCAGATAGCGCTGAATAATACTGCGTAATTGCTCGCTTTGCTGACGATTTAATTTAGGCGTATCGCTGCTACTGATAATTTGGTGCAATTCAGCAAAGCGATAGGCTTCTGAGCGAATGCTAATGAGCTCGCTGATATGGTTTTGAAAATCCTGTAAATTACTGGCCGCATGGGCGGGTATGCAGAAGCTAAAAAATAGCGCTGCCCATTGAAACCACCGTGTAGTACGGGTTATCAGAGATTTAGGCAGGAGAGTGTGGGGTTTCATATTTTCTCGATAGCAAAATAAACAGGCAGGCCAGGCTTGCAATCAGATGTTTGAGGGTATGGCCGGAAATAATCTGATGCAGGGCATTAAACCAGAGTATATCTTGCAGCTCGGCGATTTTAGCCAAAATATAGCAAAGGCTTGCAGATAGCATAAGCCAGAAGGCACGATGCTTTCTACTGATTTGCCATTGCCATAAAGGTAGCAGAATCAAAGGCAAAGCCTGTAGTAATAGATAGGGGCGCAAATCTTGTGTGAGCACCCAGTATTCCACAGAAAATATAGCCCATAAGGCCAGTGGCACAGCAAACCACTGGCTTTTTAGCTGCCCGTGTAATTGGCTGGCAAGGGCTGCCAGAAAACCTGCACAGGCCAGGGCAATCGGCAGACGATCCCAGATTAGTCGCGTGTTATCCGGGGCGAGGTGATACCAGGCCGAGCCCAGCGCGGTGAGAATCAGGCTGGAAAAACCTAAAAGCCAGCCTGTACGGCTAATGCCCCTCTGAGGCCAGCTTAGTTTTAAACCCCAAAAACCAATAATGGCAAAGCCCAGATTAGAGAATACATCGCAAAAATTGGGTACTCCCAGCCCTATACGCTGATCAGCAAAATCATGGTAATGCGCATGCTGGGCAATGGGGCCATGCCAGAGCATCAGCAGGGCCAGCAGGGCGATAATCCATAAAGCAGGTTTGAAGCAGGCCTGGGCCGTATTGGTTTGATGATGCATTAAATGCCTTTTAATTATTAGCCAGCAACGATTTTTATCCAGCGCGAGTGAATCCAGCCCTGTTTACATTTGCCACGATAAGGTGCTGATTTTTTTAATTGCCGTGCTGACGTTACAGTCGTCGGATTTGTTTGCCGAATAAACAATGCCCACCCATTTTTGATTTTTTGAGGATGAGCAAACGTAAAAGCTTTGGCCTTCTTTGAATTTATCGCTGAGGGATACCCTGTGCCTGGGCCGGTTCTGACAGCCAGAAACTTGTCACCGCCTTTTCGTAAGCCTGTAACCTGGCTACCCCAGGACAGGCATCCATGTATTCACTGCTCCTGATGTAAATGGGTATAGCCGGGCTTGCGTGAGCAAGGCCAGATAAAAGCATGCTGATGATCAGCATTATGTGTTTTATGGTTTTCAGCCAATGGTTATGGATAAACAAAGCTGCCCACCAGTGTTAAATCTCCTGTTTTACGCATAGGGATATTAAACAGCTGCTGTTTCTCGTGCAGCGTGTTTTCGTAGTTGATGATGGAAAGCTGGGCAATGGTCATTGCGGGCTTTTCATCATAGCCACCGTAGTAGTTCACATACACCAGATAGCGGCCTTTAGGCGGACTTGGGTTGGCGTAGATTTCCGGGCCGTAGCCTGAGGTGACGTCCACATCCAGTGCGCCACCGTTTTTGCTGACACGGTTGCCATAATAAGTGTGTTCGCCATCCGGGCTAATGACGTGTAAATCCAGATCGGTGTTATTGGTATTCCACGACAATACAACGCGTAGTTTGGTTTGCGGGCGGTCTTTATTGCTGTCAAAAAATTGTGTGACAGCGCGCTCTTTACCATCCGGGCTTTGAATTTCAACGCTATTTGCTCCACGGCCAAAAGAGTAGGGACGGGAGAAACTGCCGTCTGCATCAACCCGTAGCGGCATGGGCACACCGTTGACAATGAGCCGGTAAGGCGGATTGTTTTCTCCTTTGGCGGGTTCCTTGGGTGTTTTGCCGATATGCCCGCGGATCAAGGCCATCTTGCCCTGGTTTTCAGGCGTATTCACCAGCGTGGCCGGATATTGTACGTTTTGTATATAGCGCTCAGGCTTACCCGCCGTATTGCGCCAGCCGCCAGCGGGGGTGTCGATCTGCAAACCGGCGGCAGCGGCAAAAGGACTCAAAAGGCAGAAAAACAGGGCTAAAGGCTTCATGATGTTGGTCCGAATAGTGCGCGTTAGTGCAGAAATATGAGAAAACCTAAGATCTGTAGACACAGAGAACACAGCGTTTAAAAGCAGAGTACAGAGAAAATATACGGAATGAGTTGAGGTTTTACTCCGCTTTTCTATGTGTGCTTTGTGTTCTTGCAGATCTTAGTGTCTACAGAATTTTTTGATTTTAGCCTTGTGTTTCCAGAACTTTTTAGAGTATTCGGGTATTTCACTGCACCCCCACAAGGCGTCTTGCCATGGCTTCGATAAACGCCTCGTCGTGGCCGCGCGGGTGGTGGCTGAAGGCAAGGTGCAGGTACTCGTGGGCGAGGGCGATTTCATCGTCCTCGCTGGCTAGTCCGCGGATATAAATGCGTTTTAACTGGTGATCCGCAAAGGGCAGGCCACTTTTTAACTGGCAAACGGTATAACGTGCAGGCGGCGCATAGCCGGTTTCCAATGCCAGCGTGCTATGCCAGCCACGCGCCAGTTGACTCAGCTTTTGCTGGATTTCTGGCAAAGGCTGGCAGGGCGTGCTGGCTGCGGCTTGGTGGCTGATGAGCAGCAGCATTAGGCCAACACAAAGCCAGCCGTAGGGCAGGTGAAACCCTATACGCGCTAAGCAAATTGTTTTTTTCATTAGCAAGCAGCGAAAAAGCATAACAACTACGCACTTTGCATAGGGCTTTTTAAAGCCCCCTTGAAACACGCCGGAGCGAGGAACAAGCGGGGCGGGGTTTCGGCCAGGGAGCGAGGCAGCGAGCCAATCCCGCCTGCCGCCGACTCGATTGTCCGCAGCGCAGGGGCCTTCGTGTTTCGTGGGGTCGCCTTCTTTGGCTTCGTTTCTTGGCGAAGCAAGAAAGGAAGGCCCCTGCGGGGGCTCCCGCTCCAAAATCAACGTGCCGAAGGCACTAAAAAGCTTTTGCTTAGCGCATCTGGGGTGAAACCCGCGGGTTTCACCCGCCCTACGAATTTCAATGCCCCCATTGATGGGAAGAGGGTGGCGGCTAGCGAATTTCCACAACACGTGCAGCTCCTTCCTCAAGCGCGGCTTCGTCCGGCTGATACATTCTGAAATAGCGTGCCGCAGGCAGGGTAAAGCGGCCTGCCTGGGTGAAGCGAATAATCTGCCGCTGCACCACTTTACCGTCCAGCACGGCCACAGGCTGGGCGTAGCCTAAGGTGCGCTGCTGCATGGGCTGGACGGCGAGGGTGTTTTGCTCCTTACCTTCTGCATCCTCGTATTTATTCTGCCCCGGCAGATTGTCGATATTTAATCCCCAGTGCTGTTCTTCAACCATCGCGCCCGGTGGCAGTGCGGCTTCAATCAGGCCATAGCGATAGGTCTTTTTCGATTGCAGCACGATTTCGTCAATATACAGTTTGTCGGTGGCCAGCTTACTGGTCCACGGCACGGGCTTGGCGGTAAAGCCGGCTTCTCCTTTGGGCTCTAATACATAGAGCTGACGGCTAATGCTCACCGGCAGGGCGCTTGCTACTTGGCTGGCGCTATTGTATTTCAGCGTAGCATTGAGTAGCGCTGGCGCTTTTTCCACCTGAATGGCCAATGTTTCTGTGGCTTTGCCGCTTAAACGCCATTCAATGCCGCCGCTGCTGCCTGCGTTTTTGCGCCATGCACCCTGTGGTGCAAGCGCGCTGGCTTTGGCGGTTTTCCACTCGTCTTGCAACCACAGCAGGGCGAGCGATCGCTCCAGCGTCGGTGTGTTCTGGCTGAGTGTGGCCAGCAGTTGTGCGGTGTCGGCTGCGTCGCCGCTGCTCCATGCGGCCAGTGCTTGCAACCATGGCTCATTGGATTTTTTAAGGCTGAGCGTTGCCGCTTTGGCCGATGTTTTGATGGCGTCCGGCAGGGGCAGCTTTTGCTGGCTGGCGAGCTTGCTGACCAGCACCAGCGCGGCCTGCTGGCCTTGCGCCGAATCGGGCGCGTTCATGATATTGGCCTTGGCATTACTTGCCGAAGGGCTGGTTTTTGCCAGCTGATCAACAAGGCCAGAGAGCTGGGTGCGAATCGCTTCGCCGGTGTCAGCTGCCATCCATAAAGTCAGCGCCTGATGCAGCGGCGGCATGGATTTCACTTGATTGGCATACAGCGTTTGGAAAGTTTTGCTGTTGGCCAGCCTTGGGCTAAGGCCCAGCGCACGGCTGGCTTGCGATTCGGCAAGGCGGGCGTAGCTGGTGAGCATAGGGTCGCCTGCCGTGCTATCGCCCCACCAGCTAAAGACTGCGCCGCTGCCGCTCATTTTAAGTAAGCGTAAACGTGAGTTTTCGATGCGCTGGCGCAAGGCAGCACGCATAGGCGCTGGCGCGTCGCTGAGCTTTTGGTAAGCAAGGCTTAAGGGCAGCAGGCGGCTGGCGGTTTGCTCTACGCAGCCATAGGGGTAATCGATCAAATCATCGATTACGCTGCGAAACGCCGCATCGCCGCTATCTAAAAGTTGCAAGCGCACGGCTTGTGCATCGGCAGGCAGGCTGATATCGGCCTTGCCCTCTTTAAGCTGAATGCTTTGGCTAATCGTGTGCATTTCTTGCGCTGCTTGCAGGCTAAGATCGGTAATCAGCCGGTCGATTAGCTTACCGCCTTGTTTTAATTCAACAATCAACTGGCCGTTTTGCAGCGGGCCAGTCTCCAGCGGAATATAACTGGTGCCCTTGCTAAGGTTAAGCGCTTGCTCTTTTTGTACGCTGTTCCCTGCGCGCGTCACCAATTGATACTGGGCTTTGTCGGCTTGCTGAGTCACGGCGATTTGCAGGCTGGGCGTGTCACCCTCGCGGAAGGTTTTAGCTGCTGCCCATTGCACATAGGCCGCTTTATTCGAGTTGATATAGTGGGTTTTTTGCCCGACTACGCCATCATTTGCTCCATCAGTGGCGATAGCACGCGCGGTAATGCGCCAGCGGCTGAGCGCGTCGGGCATGCGGAACTGGACTTTAAGCTTGCCATTGGTGTCGGTTTTTAGCGCGCCGTTCCAGTAGGCGGTATCCATATTGTCGCGCCGTGGGCGAACCAGCATTTTCTGCGAGCGCGAGCTATAGCGCATTTCATCGGTCCCGCCTGCGCGCGGCGACCATGCCATATCGTAGCCATAGAAATTTAAGCTGGCGCTGGTGCGCACCGCATTGCGGCGGGTGTGATAGAAAAAGTCATAAATATCCGGTGTGATTTCAGGCTGCAGTAGATAAATCATTTCATCGACCACACCCAGGCTAAGCTGGGCCGGTGCGCCTTTACCCGCCACGCTGCTGCTTAGCTCCAGCGTTACCATCTCGCCGGGTTGGTATTCTTTTTTATCGCTCTTAATGGCCACGTCGATTTTGGGCTGAATCACGGCTAAACCACGGTTCTGGAAGGTATGGCTGCCGTGCTTGATATACAGCACCGAGAAAGTCATATTCGGGCGATAGTCTTTGACGATAGGCAGGCTGATCTTCCACTGGCGGGCGTTGATTTTATTCAGCTTGAGCCAATCGCCGCCTTGGGCCAGCGTGGCTTTTTCCTGCACGTTTTCTAGCTCTAAGGTGAGTAGGGCGTCGTTCACATCTTCAGGAAAACTCAGCACGCCTTCGGCGGTTTCGCCCACTGCATAGTTTTCGCGATCAAATAGTAGCGAGATTGAGCCAGGCGCCACATTCAGCCCCTTGCCGCTAACAATAAAGCTACTTTGCCCAAGCGATTTACCCGCAGCATCCAGCAAATTAATCTGGTAATTGCCGGCCTGCTTAAACTGAATATCAAATTGCTGGGTATTGCTGGTGAGCGTGCCACTTTGGCTGCTGCGATCTTCCAGTCGCTGGGCGTTCCAGCTGACAGGTTTGTTTTGCCCCGGCCAATCGCTGATCAGCTTAAAGCGGGCGGTTTCATTAGGCGCTGAAAACTGCTTGTCCGGCACAATGTGGTAGCGGCTGGCGGCGCTGTCGATCAGCACTTCGCGGCTGGCCGTAACGGGGTAAGCGCCAGACTGGCTGCCGATCACACGCAAGACATAGCGGTTGGGGTCGGTGGCGGCAGGCAGGCTAAAGCGGGCATTACCGCTGGCATCTAATTTGAGCGTTTCTTGCTTTACCTTAAGTGGAAATAAGCCTTGGTATTGCACCTCGGCATTTACCATCGATACCCGCTGGCTGCGCAGCACCAGCTCTACGCTGGCCCCCGCCACAGGGCGGCCATCGGGGTAGCGCATGCTGACTTTGCCGCTGACTTCTTCGCCGGTTTTAAGCGCAGCCTTATCCAGATCAATGCTGATATCGTAATGCGGCTTGGTGTATTCAGATACGCGAAACGGCGCGGCATAAGGCGTGTTTTGATAAACCAGCCTCAGCTCATAGCCGCCCGCCACGGCATTGTCGGGCAGGGTAAAGCGGCTGATTGCGCCATCGCTGCTGATTTTTATTTCCTGGCGCGATAATTCGCTGCCCGCAGGATCGCGCAGCATCAGCTGCACGGTTTCAGATTTAAGCCGACTGCTTTCGCGGGCGCTTTCAAATTGCCGGCCTACCAGCGACACATTGACTTCATCGCCGGGGCGGTAGAGCGGGCGGTCGGTGACGATATACAGCTTGCTGTTGTTTACCTCTGCCGGGTAGTAGAAGTTCTCCGAAATCATCGCGCCGCCCTTGCTGTCTGTGCCGTAAACATAGCTTTGCTCGGGTGCGGTTTTTTTAAAGACGGTAATGCCTTCTTTATCGGTGTCGCCAGATTTTAAAGTGCCGTTGCCATCGCTCCAGACCAGCTCGCTGCCGGCAACGGCCACGCCGCTTTGTTTATGTGCCGTCCAAGCCAGCATTTGCTCGCTGGAGACCTTGGTAATCAGCGCGGTATCAGAGACAAACAGCAGGGTGGCTGCACGGTAGCTGCCCAGATAGCCTTCAATAATATATAAGCCCGGAGCCAGCCTGCCCAAAGGCACACGAACATTGCCGGGGGTGACGCCGCGCTCGCTGCTGCTGCCTTCTAAGCGCCCCGCTTTATTTGCAGCTTCTGGTTTGGCCAGATGCAGCGGATAGCGAAACTCGTTCACCAGCTCAAAACCTTTGAGCGGCTGATACTGGCGCACAGCGGTATAGCGGGTGGTGGTGGGCGGCGGGGTTTTGAGTGCGGGCGCGGCTTGGGTGACGGCGCCGCGTGCAGGGGCAGAAAATACTCTTTGCCATGCTTTACGTGAGCGGGCATACCATTGGTCCCACAGATAGCGCAGCGCATTGGCCGCGCCTTCGCCCTGATAGTTACCCTTTAAATCAAGCTTGTGCGGATCTTTTTGCTGCTTTAGAAAATCCAGCGGCTTGGGCACGCGGTAAACCAGAATATCAACGCCCCCATAGCTTTGCGCATCGTAAGTAGACGCTTCCAGCCGCACTGTGGCCTCGTCTGTACTGGCAAAGCCTGAATCAGACAATAAATAAAAAGTATTGCCGCGCACGGCGTAATCCGCAGCAAAGCTGTGGGTGCTAAACAGGCCGAAAATTAAGAAGCAGAGGGCAAGAAAGCGAGGCGATAGATGCCGATAAAGTTGGGATTGTCGTTGCGTGGCTGCCATCGCGTGTCTTTCCATTGCATGAGTTGATCGATTCTTACGGCTCTTAAGCCCGAGTCTTTTGGGTGGACCGTTCCGGTGTGGTAGGCAATATATCGACCCGTCCAGATCATGACGTGCTGATCGTCGCCCTGATCAAAAAACAGTAAATCACCTGCTTCTGCCTGATTGATATCTTTGCCTATCAGGCGGGCATTGTTTTGCACCAACCCAAAAGCCGGCACATAGGCGGCACGTTTACCGTCGGCCTGCTTCCAGTTATGCCGCAAGGCATCCCGGCTGGCCGGGCTTAAATCCACTTCTGGCGGCAGGCCCGTTCGGCTAATGCCATTACTTTGCAGCCATGCTGCGTCGTGTTTTTGCAGGGCTTCTGCCACTGCAAAACGCACCAGCCCCGCGCAATCTCTGTGCTGCCAGCGCGGGTTTGGCCCTGACGAAGCTGCTCATTCACAATCCGCACAAACCAGCCTCGAAAAGCCTGCGTTTGCGCGGGGTTGAGCACGGGGTCAGCGGCAAGGCAGGTGGTGCTGAGCAAAATAAGGCCGGTGCAGAGATATTTACTTAAAAACACAGAAGCTTGGTTTCCTTGTGGTGGGGGTATCTGTAGGGCGGGTGAAATCCGCCGTTTTTTGTTTTTTTGCTAACTCAAATCAAAAAGATCTTTTAGTGCCTGCGGCACATTGATTTAGGTGCGGTAGGCACCGCGGGGCCTTCCTTTCTTGCTTCGCCAAGAAACGAAGCCAAAGCGACAACAGCAAAACACGAAGGCCCCTGCGCTGCGGACAATCGAGTCGGCGGCAGGCGGGATTGGCTCGCTGCCTCGCTCCCTGGCCGAAACCCCGCCCCGCTTGTTCCTCGCTCCGGCGTGTTTCAAGGGGAGGATTTAAGCCCCTTGCTACGAGCAGCTATCTAAGCCCCAGTCGCTGTTTTTTAAAATGCTAAACTCCTGTTTGTAAGCCTTGTATTTCTCCGTGAAACTCCGTGTCCTCTGCGTTCTCCGTGGTTCAAGGTGTGGGTTGGTCATCACTTCGGACTTTTCCACTCCAGTCTTTCCCAATGCTGATCTTTGCGCTGATCTGCGCTGGGGCTGAGTTGTAGGCCGGTGTTGGAGAACTCGCCTATGGCGGTGATATGCGGGATCAGATATGTCACTGCGGCGTTTTGTAGCAGGGGCTGTGCTTTGCCTGGCAGCGTAGACATCGTGGCGGTGGTCAGTAGTTTGGAGAGCGCTTCCGGGGCGATGTAGCCTTGTTTCGGGCCTTCCATTCTGTCGGCCAGCGCGGCGTAGCGTTTTTGCTGCACGGCCATGGCGGTGCTGACAAGTTTGCTGTCGGGCGAGAATACGATGGATGATCCGGATTGCGCCATGCTGACATCAAAATAGCGGCCCAGTGTGAGTTTATCGACATTGGGTGCGGCGTCTTTGGCGTCTTTACTCAGGTTGCCATCGTCGGCGCTGACTGCGCGCTGCAAGAGTAGGCCGTCGTCTTTTTTGCTTTTTCTAAGCGGCAGGCGCGATGCTTCTTCGTCCCGCAGACCGGCTTCACTTGCACCGATCAGCCAGTCAAACAGCTTGGGGGCGTGTTTGGCAAATTGCTTGGGCTCGCGGGTTTGTGCCAGCAGCAGCGGGCTATAGAGCGATGAATCCGGATACCAGCACACGCCTGCGGCAGGCTTCAGCTGCGCCAGCCATTCGGCGGGAATATTGGCTTTTTTGCTGACGGGCTTGAGTGTTTTCCAATCTACAGGAGCAGATAAACAGAGTGCAGCGCCATCAGGGGCAGATTGCCAGAGAGGCATGCCGTCCCACTGGGTTTGCTGGTTGAGTAGTATATGGCTGAACCAGCCGTTTTCCTTGCTGACATCCATGCGCAATGCTTTTACATCGGCAAAGAGACTTTGATAGCCAAATGAAAGATATTTCATATTCGCGACCACAGTATGGCCGCTGCTGGCGGCCTGTACGCCGTAATGCTGGAGTAAAGGGTTGGCCGAGTCGCCAAGCAAACCGTTTAATATTTTAGTCCAGGCGGCAGCCTGCTTGCCTTCCAGCCAGTTTTTATCAGAAAGCACAACCAGCTTATTATCCTGGCTAAAAAACCAGATGGCGTCATCATTACCATATTGCAATTTATACAGCGGCACTTTGGCGATATGGCCATCGATGCTGAGCTGGCTGTCGCTTAATGAAGCCTTAGTCACCCATTGCAGCAGGCTGGCAAAGTTATTTTTTGTAATGCGCAGCACCCAGTGCCCCGGGCGGCCATCGTCGCTTTTCCACATCGCCATTTCGGCGGGCTCGGATAAAAGCGCATTCATAAAACGGTCTTGCAGATTCAGCTCGTGCTCAAAAGCAATCCGCCTGAGCGAGCCTTCCAGACCTAATTTATCCGGGTGGTGCTCGTAATAATCCACCGCATCTTCTGTGAGTACCTTTTTAAACAGCGGCACCTGCATTAGCGCGGCAGGCAGCTGTGCAAGATTGGGCGTGGCCAGTACCAGATCGGGCGATGTTAATCCGGCTGCCAGAGCAATGATGGGCGTGTCGAGTTTGGGGGGGATTTCTTTTATTGGTTTGAATACCCAAAAAGCTGCCGCAGCAGAGATGCCCCCAAGTGCCAATAGCCATTTTGTGTAGGTTTTTTTCATGATGCTAATCTATTGGATGTCCGAGGTGCTCGGAAATATTTTATGCTATTTGACTGAAAATGATTATAGGGTGAAATATGTGTGTCAGTCTTGCTTTGGTGGGACTGGCTATATCGTGGTTTTATGATCAGGCTGGATTGCCAGTGGTGCATTAATAACCGGGAACTGGCTGGAATAATTTATATTTACGTATTTACTGACTTTTGCCGCGTAATGCACGGCCAGCCGGCTGGTTTGTCGTGCTGGTTTGAATCTCTGTTTTGGGTTAAGTCTTTAGATAAATGATGAGCAGGTCTGTTTTGAAAGGGGGCGGTTTTTTATTAAAACTATTATTTAATTCCAATTTCTTCCAGCCATGGGCTTTGTGCCAGGCTTTGTGCATTTGCCAGCAGGGTTAGATATTCCTGCGCACGGGTGATGGCCACATAGAAATGCCTGCGCTCATTTGCCGAATCTGCACCCTCTCTTAGTACCCAGTCACTCAGTTGTGGCAAAATCACATGCACCCATTCCCGTCCTTTCGCCTGCTGTACACTGCTGACCACTACACGTTGTTTATTAAACTGCTGATAGCGCTGACGGCGTTTAAACCAGTCTTTGGCCAATGCGTCAGGGCCGGTTTTGCCCAGCTCGGTGATCAGGGTTTTAAATAGCTGCAGGCGTGCTTTGGCAGCGCGAGCCGTTGGCGCGCTGAGGGCAACCAGTGGTTTTAAGTTGAGCTGATCAACCAGCTCTTCCAGGCATAGGGGAAGTGGTGTTGTCTTTATTCTGACAAAGGCCAGATGAGCCATGGGGGCCGGGATTAGCCCTTTTAAAATAGCGTAAGCATCGGGCAGCCAGTCCAGCCGGTAAAGAGGCTTGTTTTCATAGTCAACACTGATTAGTTCTTTCTGAAAATTGGAAATTTGCTCTTCGCTGATTTCCCACGCCGGAGACTGGATGAGCGCTAGGAATGCATCAACATCGCTGCTGTCGTGAACTATAGGTTTGCTGCTGGCAAGGTAGCCAAGGGCCTGGCAAAGTAAGGCGGCCTGGCGAAGAAAATACGGGCGGCTGCCTTCCATGCGATAGCTGATGCCTGCTTTAAATAGTGCGTCTTCGATGGGCTTGGATGCGTCGGCTTCACGCACCAGGATGGCGCATTCACCAAGATTGCGGCCACTGGCTTGCCAGTCTTCCAAAATGGCAGTGGTGTCGGCTTCCAGCACCACTTTACGCAGCTTAGGCCGCGTGTAATGGCTGGCTTTGGAGCGTACCTCAATAGGGCTGCCCAGGGGTTTGATCAGGCGGGTTGCAATCTGATCAAGCGGGCGGCCAAAACGAAAAGAGCGGGACAGGCCAAAGGGCGCTGATTGCGCTTCCCATGCTTTAAATGCAGAAAACGCAGTCAGACCGCGCCATTCATAAATGTCCTGTGCATCGTCACCAACTGCCAGCATACGGATGCCTGCTGCCTGCATATGTCGCAAAATTTGCTCGTGTACAGGCTTTGTATCGTGAAACTCGTCCACCAGTACCCATTGGATGCCGAGCTGTTTTAAATCTTTACTGATAATTTCTGGCTCACGCAGTAAATCAAATGCGGCATCGCCGGGAGCAAGAAACTCCAGACGTTCCCGGGCATTTTCATAGCGTTTGAATAAACGGTAACGCTGGTGGCTCAAGCCCAAATGTATCAGAGCGTCATCGACATCGTATTCGTCCTCTTCTTCGTCCAGCTCACCCCATAGCGAGAAGGGAGGGTAATTAAATGACAGACTTACTTTTGCATTATCAATAAACTGGTGAAGTACGGCTAAGGACTGACTGTCACGAGGAATCCGCAGTTCATCTTCTGACAGACTACCATTTAAGATGTCAATGGCTTCGTTCATGGCCAGATCGATTAAATTAGCCAGCGAGTCCGGGCGCAGGCGGCGTGGCCTGAGCCTTGAGCGGCCGGAGTATTGGGAAAATACCCGGAGTGCGTAGCCGTCAAAAGTATAAGCCTGAGGTGGCGGTAATTCCGGGTAATGGCTGCGACAGCGCTTGATAAAGGTGTCGCGCCCACTATTGGAAAAGGTCAGTACCAGCGGGCTGTGTCCCTGGTTGCGCAACTGTCTGTAGGCTGCAACCAGTGTGGTGGTTTTTCCTGTGCCGGCGCGGGCACAGATAAGCCCGGAGGGGTGGTCAGGGTGCTCCAGCCATTTGAAAATAGCCTGATGTTCGCTGCCCCATTCCAACTCGTGCATGATTTTCTTCTGTGTGTGCTGCGTTAAAATGCGCAGGGTTTTAAAAATAGTGTACGTATGGCTTCGGTGTTTTTTATACTGATCCGTATGATAAATCAGGATGGATATGTGTAACTGGATTAAATACGGTATTACTTCGGTGGCGTTCTTCAGCTCACTGGCTCAGGCAGACAATTTATCACTTCTTGCCGGAGGCATGAGCAGCGCCCAAAGTGATCAAACATCCTATGCATGGGCGTTGTCCTATATGCATGATTTAAATGAAGACCTGGCGGTCAGTTTTTCCTGGGTGAACGAAGGTCATGTGGATGATCATCATCGGGATGGGCATGCCTTTCAGTTGTGGGGAAAAACTAAAGCTTTGCACCCTAATTTAATGCTGGCTGCAGGGCTGGGACCCTATCGCTATTTTGATACAACACGGCGGACCGTAAATAGCCACGGCTATTTAAACGAGCACGGCTGGGGCGGGATCTTTAGTGTGCAGGCCACCTGGCAGGGTGAAAGTAACTGGCAGTATCAATTACGTTTGAACCATATTCAAACACCGAGCAGCATTGATACCAATTCGGTGATGCTGGGAATGGGGTATCAGTTGTCCCCGATGGGTTTTGATGAAGCAGACTGGCCGGGATCAAGGGGAAGGCAGGAAGTGGCGCTTTATCTGGGGCAAACTATTGTGAATAGTTTTGGTTCGGAATTGGCGGATGCTGCCGCTCTGGAGTATCGCTATGCTTTTGTACCGGGGCTGAAAGCATCGGCTGCCTTTATTCAGGAGGGAGAGACTGATCATTTGCGTCGCAGCGGGATTGCCTTGCAAGCCTGGTATGAGCCCAGTTTTTTTGACGATAAATTCAGTGTGGGTCTGGGGATCGGGCCATATTTCTCGCTGGGTAAGCGTTATCGTAACAATCAGCCTGATATAGAGAAAAAAACCGTATCAGGCCTGGTGACACTGGCAAGCAGCTACCGTTTTAGTGAACACTGGCGTGCCCGGGTGGCCTGGAATCGGACAGTGACTTCCTATGATAAAGATACCGATGTAATTTTACTGGGCCTGGGGTATTTGTTCTGATTTCTGACCGGTTCGGTGTGCAAAGGCCAGAGAAGCCTTGATGCCGGATTTTTGTCAGATACAAAAAAATAGTAGCTTACGGGCTGCTGTTTTTTTTAGGGAAGGTAAGGGGCTGGGTTGATTGCTACTCCCTTGAAACGTAATTCAAAGTGCAGCATGACTTTGTCACTGCCTGTATTTCCCATTTCGGCTACGCTTTGCCCCTGTTTTACGTTGTCGCCTTCTTTTGCCAGAATCTGCCGGTTATGTGCATAGGCGGTCAGATAGTCCTTATTGTGCTTAATGATCAGAAGCTTGCCATAACCACGCACCTGATTGGCGTAAATTACTTTACCGCTTGCCGCCGCGTAAACGGGGGAGCCTGCTGCTCCGCCAATATTGATTCCTTTATTGCTTTTGCCGTTAAAGGCCCTTAAAACCGGGCCTTTATTGGGCCACACCAGCGATATGGCTGGTGTTTTTGGCTTACTGACAGGCGCAGGCGTTGTTGCCGGGGGCTTGGTTTTTACAGGATCAAGGGCGGGAGTGGCGGGCTTGCCCATGCCGATATTCAATATTTGCCCGACGTGAATCGTGTTGTCATTCAGTTGATTTAAGCGCTGTAGCTCGCCGACACTACGGCCTGCATTGCGGGCAATGCTATAGAGCGTGTCACCTGCTTTTACCTGATACATGCCCTCGCCGATGGGGGCTGTGCCGCAAGCGCTGAGCAAAAGTAAAAAAGGCAGAAAACGACAAAGGAGGGGGATTGAGTGGATAGGCATGCGGCAGATTTTAACACCCTGTGTAAGTGAAACTCTGGGTATTAGTTGGAAAAGCAATTTGGTGTCTATTGCTGCTGTACACAAAGCTTGCTCGTGGTTTACCTCGGTTTATTTGGCTTTGCTGGTGTTTAATTTATGAAATGAATCAGATGTTCAGCAGGCTATTGGGGATGACACCATAACGGCGTATTTTTGAGTAGAATTTTCCCCTCGTCTTGGGAGATTCTAAATGAAACCAGCTGAGTATTCCGATAGTCAGATTATGGCGATTTTGAAGCAGGCCGAAGAAGGTTTTCCTGTGGCGGCGCTTTGCCGTCAGTATGGCATGAGTTCAGCATGTTTTTGTAAATGGCGAACCAAATTTTACGGTGTGGGCGCTTTTGCGATGGCGCGGATAAAAGAGCTCGAAGATGAGAATCGGCACCTTAGAAAAATGTACCTTGAGGCCCGGATGCGAGCGGAGCTGATGAGAAAGGCCATGCTAAAAAAGAGGGTTAAGTCATCCTGGCGCCGCCAGATGGCTCATTGGGCCGTTGAGCATTATTTGGTTTCTGTGCGTGAGGCCTGTGCCTGTTTTGCCATTAGCCTGACCTGTTATCACTATGTATCCCGGCTGGAGCAGGAAAATAAGGAGATCGCTGACTGCTTACGAAATTTAACCGAAACTAATCCCGAATGGGGTTTTGGTTTGTGTTTTTTATATTTGCGAAATGTCCAGCAGCGGAGCTGGAATCATAAACGGGTTTACCGGATTTATTGTGATTTGGCATTAAACCAGCGAATGACAGCCAGAGCCTGATAAGGAGTGGCATGAGGGGCAGCAAAATAAAACGGGCGACTTTGCTTAGGAGTCGCCCATTTGGCTTGCCCGTTTTGGGGTAGCTTTAAAGCTTAGTTGCAAGCCATGCCGGGGTGCTGTCTAGCGCACTTTTCAGGTTTTCCGGCTCTGTGCCGCCGGCTTGTGCCAGATCAGGCTTGCCGCCGCCTTTGCCGCCAACCTGCTGGGCGACGAAGTTAACCAGCTCGCCAGCTTTTACTTTGCCAGTCAAGTCATTACTGACACGGGCGATCAGGCTGACTTTACCTTCGGATACACTGGCAAGAATGGCGATGCCGCTTTGCAGGCGATCCATTAGCTTATCACTCATTTCACGCAAGACTGTGCCTTCAACACCATCTACGATGCCGACTACACATTTTACGTCACTGATCGTGCGTAAACCAACGCCAATCAGGCTGTCCAGCTGGGCAAAGGCCATCTGGCCTTTCAGATTTTGTACTTCTTTCTGGGCCAGTTTCAGCTCGGCTTGCAGTTTTTCCAGCTTAGTGATCAGCTCACCTGGCTTGGATTGCGTCATCGCGGCAAGGGCTTTGATTTCGCTGTCTTGCGTTTGCACCAGGGCTAAAGCGGCTTCACCGGTGATGGCTTCAATACGGCGAATCCCTGCTGCAATACCGCTTTCTGCGATGATTTTGAAGAGGCCAATATCGCCCGTGCGGCCCACATGCGTGCCGCCGCATAGCTCGGTAGAGAAGTCGCCCATTTTTAATACGCGCACATCGTCGCCGTATTTTTCGCCAAACAGCGCCATGGCACCGGCAGCGATGGCGTTGTCAAAACTCATCTGTGCTGCTGAAACAGCATCGTTACGCATAATTTCTTCATTAACCAGCGCTTCAATCCGGGCGATTTCAGCTGGGGTTACTGGTTTGGGCTGGCTAAAGTCAAAACGTGTGCGCTCAAACGTCACCAGCGAGCCTTTTTGCTCCACATGTGTGCCAAGCACGGTGCGTAGTGCTGCGTGCAGCAAGTGGGTAGCGCTGTGATTGCGCTGGCTGGCCTGACGCTTCACCAAATCAATGCTGGCGGTTACGGCGTCGCCTACTTTCAGATTGCCATTGCTGACCACACCCTGATGACCAAAGACATCGGATTTCACTTTTTGCGTATCGGTCACATCAAACAAAATATCGCCCGCACGGATGCTGCCTACGTCACCGGCTTGGCCGCCTGATTCGGCATAAAACGGCGTGTGATCCAGCACCACTACGCCCGATTCGCCGGCGTTTAAGATTTCAACCGGCTCGCTGCCACGATAAAGTGCCAGTACCTTGGCCGCTTGGGTGCTTTCGGTGTAGCCGTGGAAACAGCTTGCTTCCCCGTCGTAAACCAAACCCGTTACTGCTTTAAACTGACCGGCCGCTTTAGATTGCGCCCGCTGGGTATTGAGTGCTACTTCAAAGCCTTCCATATCCACGCTGACATTGCGCTCGCGGCATACGTCAGCGGTTAAGTCGATAGGGAAACCGTAGGTGTCAGAGAGTTTGAAGGCAGTTGCACCATCCAGTACTGTCTTGCCGCCCGCTAAGGCGGTATCGAGCAGGGCCATGCCGTTTTCCAGTGTTTTGGCAAACAGCTCTTCTTCGTATTTCAGTGTTTCTTCGATCAGTGTTTGTTTTTGTACCAGCTCTGGGTAGGCGTGACCCATTTCGGCAACCAGTGCGGCAACCAGTGTAAAGAAGAATGGTTTTTTCTGGCCAAGTTTATAGCCATGACGCACGGCGCGGCGGATGATGCGGCGCAATACATAACCACGGCCTTCATTACTTGGCAATACACCGTCAGCAATCAAAAAGGAGCACGCGCGGATATGGTCAGCAATCACCTTAAGTGAAGGCGTTTCCTGATTGTAAGGCACGCCAGTTGCGCCAGCTGCAGCTTGTAATAGAGCAACAAAGGAATCTGTTTCGTAATTGGTATGCACTTTTTGCAGTACGGCAGACAGGCGCTCCAGCCCCATGCCGGTATCAACGGATGGTTTTGGCAGTGGGTGCATCACACCTTCGGCATCGCGGTTGAACTGCATAAACACGTTATTCCAGATTTCTACAAAGCGATCGCCGTCTTCTTCCGGGCTACCAGGAGGGCCTCCCCAGATATGATCGCCGTGATCATAAAAAATCTCGGTACAAGGGCCACAAGGGCCGGTGTCGCCCATGGCCCAGAAATTATCCGAGGCATAGGCTGCGCCTTTGTTGTCGCCAATACGGATGATTTTGTCTGCAGGCACGCCCATTTGCTGGTTCCAGATCTCAAACGCCTCATTGTCTGATGCGTAGACCGTGACCAGCAGTTTTTCTTTTGGGATGGCCAGCCACTCAGGGCCGGTTAAAAACTCCCAGGCGTAATGGATGGCATCCTTTTTGAAATAATCGCCAAAGCTGAAGTTGCCGAGCATTTCAAAGAAAGTGTGGTGGCGTGCAGTGTAGCCGACGTTTTCTAAATCGTTGTGCTTGCCGCCAGCGCGTAAGCATTTCTGGCTGGTGGTGGCACGGGTGTAATTGCGCTTATCAAAGCCCAGAAACACGTCTTTGAATTGCACCATGCCAGCCACGGTAAACATGATGGTTGGATCATTGCCTGGCACAAGCGGGCTGGAGTTAACGACCTGGTGGCCTTTAGAGGCAAAGAAGTCGAGGAATTTCTGGCGGATTTCGTTTGATTTCATAGTGTATAGGGTCGGTATTCGGTGAATACGAAAGTATTGATTCTAAATGAAAGCCCATCATCAGGGTAGCGCCCCGTTAATAAGGGGGCGAGCTTGCAGGCGGGCGAGGGAATCGGATGGCTCTTTGGTGTGTTTCTGATGTTAAAGATATTGGGCCGGTTCTGTTTTACGGGCTTATCTGCCACACAGTCGTTTATTCAATTCATCGCCTGAATGGGTTTGCGTGGCGTCGCCCGGGTTGCACAGGGGAACGGAGGATACGATTTAAACCTTTGCAACGGTCACTGGCCCGCTGCGGTTTAGCCGCCATGCACCTGCACTACACGCGGCAAGCAGCGTGAGTAAGGGTAGTGCGCTGTTGTCGTGCCATAAGCCCATTAATAAACCAGCCAGTGTGGCGCAGCCAAATTGCAAGGAGCCAAGCAGAGCAGATGCCAGCCCGGCTTGTTTGCTCTGGTGTTGCAAAGCCATTGCTGAGGTATTGGGGGTGATAAAGCCCATGCTGGTGACAAACATAAATAAACCCAGCAGCAAGAGCGGGAAATTAAGCAGGCCCGATACTTGCAGCAAAAACAGACTTAGCCCGGAAAAGGCGGGAAAGTACAGTGCGCGTCTGAGTAGCTTGCTTGTGCTGTGGTTTTTTAATGCGCGTACATTAAACTGGCTGCTGATAATAAAGCCTGCTGCATTACTGGCAAAGATCCAGCCAAAATGCTCGGCAGGCACGCCAAATAGCTCAATGATGATGTACGGTGATCCTGCGATATAGCCAAAAAAGCCCCCCATAAGCAGTGATCCCGTCAGAGCGTGACGCATAAATGCTTTATCGCGGATCAGTGTGGCGTAGCCCTTTAGTACTTTACCCAGTTCAAGTGCCGGGCTGTGCTGGGTATCGTGGGTTTCTTTAAAAAAGAAATGCACATTAATCAGGCAGATCAGTGCAAACAGCATCTGAAAAGCAAAAATGGCCCGCCATCCCGCTGTGGTTGTTACCCACCCACCCGCAATAGGGGCCAGAATCGGGGCGAGGCCCATAATCAGCATCAGGGTAGAAAAAGCTTTGGCCATTTCCTGCACATTGCAGCGATCCCTAACTACGGCCCTGGAAACCACCATGCCCGCACAGCCGCCAAGGGCTTGCAAAAAGCGCAAAGCAATAAGCTGATCAATCTGTGTGACAAAGATGCAGCCTATAGTGGCCAGAATATAAATCGTAAGGCCAAAATAGAGCGGTGGTTTACGGCCAAAACGGTCGCTAAACGGGCCGTAAATTGCCTGCCCGATTGCCAGACCAATAAAAAAGCTGGCAAGAGTAAGCTGTACCGAGCCAGGTGTAGCCCCCAGACTGTGCGAAATAGCCGGGAAGCTGGGTAAATACATATCGATGGAAAGCGGGCCAAGTGCAGTAAGCGCACCCAGTAAGAGTAGCCATGGTGGGAAATAGCGCATGCAGTTTTGCTTTTTTAAAAGAAAAGTTTGCTTATTGTACGCTGACTAAGCCCGATAAAGGGGCTGCGGTGCCCTGTTTCTACGCTGCTTATACAATGACAGCTCTAGATACGGGTAGCCCGCAATCTTGTTTTTTTGTAGGGTGCCCTTTGGGTGAAAGCATGCATAATTTAATAGCCTGCGGTAAAGCGTTGACGGCTATGCCGTGCGTTTTCTGCTTCATTTAGCATGGCCACAGCAAAGTCTTCTACCGAGATACGGCTTTCGCCCTGAGCATCAAGCAGTAATTGATCGCCACCCAGGCGGAACTGACCTGTGCGTGCGCCTGGCTCTAAATGAGCGGATGGGCTGAGCATCGACCAGTCCAGTACGCTTTCTTTGCGCAGTCATTTCAAAGCCGTACGAGCACCGAGAGCTGAGCCTTTCCATTCGGCCGGAAAGCCGGGCGTGTCTACCACTTGCACGCCGGGAGCGACTTCCAGGCTACCTGCGCACCGACAACTAAAAAGCGGGGTGCCGCTGATGCTTTTACGCTGTTCAGAATGTGCTGAAAACCATCTACAAAATACTGGTAAACATCCCCCGCTGCGTGGCCGCTGAATGCACTGATTACGAGGTCATGGCCCGCTAATTGGGCAGCTAGCGCAGCTTCATCGTTTACATCGGTTTTAACTGCGGTCAGGGCCGCGTGAGCGGGCGCCTGGCGATGTTTTGTACCAGGGCGCTGACCTGATGGCCGCGCTCAAGCGCTTCGTTTAAAAGCTTAGAGCCGACATAACCTGTTGCGCCGATGATTGCGATTTTCATGGTGTTTCCTTACATGTTGATGGTGTAAAGCGGTTTTATTGTTTTGCAACAAAATCAATTAAATTTTGCGGGTCCTTGTGCATCAAAGAGCTGGGAACAACAGACAGTTGGCCGCCCTTTTGTAATAGCAGCGTGGGTACGCCGCGCAGGCCGTTTTTTTGCATTAAAGCCTGAGCCCGTTGCGTAATCGTGTGTAATTCTTTGGGCCAGCCTGCTGCAAAATCTTTGGCAAATTGTCCGGCATCCAGACCAAACTCTGCTGCCAGCCCAATAAAATCGGCTATGTCCTGTGTGCCTTTGGCATAACGCAGTTGTTGTATCCGGTGCAGTACATCCACCGATTGATCTGGTACGGTCTGGCTGATCAGGTAGTAAGCCAGTGTGGAAGCACTCGAATCAAAAGGGGTGTCCAGATCAGCCAGAATATGCTCTTTGTAGGCCAGGCTAAACTCCTGTCCTGTGATCTGGGCGATGCGTTGATCGCTGCTCCAGAAGTGGCTTGCCATTTCTCTGCTCATTGCCTGAGGATGGGAAAATAGCCCCGTTGGGTGCAACTGCCATTTCAGGGTTGTCTGTGCTTTTAAGGCAGAAAGAGCAGGCGCTGCGCCGTAACACCAACCACAAAGTGGGTCAAATAAGAGATGCAGCATGTTGAGTGTCCTAAAAAATATGCTGCTACATCTTTTACCTGAATGGGCCATGCCAGCCGGTGGCATCTATGCGGTATATCCAAGTGCCCGTTATTTGCCTGCAAAGGTCAGAATTTTGCTTGATTTTATGCGAGCAAGGCTGAAAGCCTAGGCGTGGTTTTAGGGTTGAACAAGGCAGAAGACGCTCATGATGCAATCACCATGAGCGTCTTTTAAGACTGTGCAGCTTTGTAGTTTGCCTGGCTATGAAGAAACATCAGCAGGCCTCAGGCCATAGCAGCTACTCTGCCGCTCATCAGGTAGTCGATCAGTTCGCGCACCGGACGAATGGCTTTGCCGAAGGGAAGGTTGCCATTGCCTCTGAAAAACAGGCCTTTGTCGAGTTCACCATGCATGGCGGAGGCAAGTTTGAGGTCGATGCAGAACTGGCCAACTTTGTTCAACCCATCGCGCAGGCCGCAGTGGCTTAGGCAATCCATGCGCTGGGTGCAGCGGCGCGGATCAGCGCGGGCCAGTGCTTGCAGATGGCTTTCGCGGCGCAAGTATTGTTTGAGCCAGGGGGTGGCAACGGCACGGGCGGGCAGGCCGGCTACGCTGACAAACTCGGCCAGATCGCTGGCTTTGGCATTGATTAAGGTTTGCTTAAAGTTGATATGCGCATCGCCTTCTTCACAAACCGCAAAGGCTGTTCCAAGCTGTACGGCATCTGCGCCATTGTTTAGCCAGTGGTCTACTTTCTCATGGCTGTCTATGCCACCAGCAACAATTAATTGAGGTGCATCGCGGCCCAAACCCAGCTCTGTAAACAGAGCATGGCAATCAGCCAGTACTTTAGCAAAATCAAAGCGGGAGTCATGCACGTCGCTGATGCGTGCCGCGCCTAAATGGCCGCCTGCGTGGCCGGGATGCTCAATTACAATGGCATCAGCGCGCCGGCCTTTTTTTAACCATTTTTTTAAAATAATGGCTACGCCGCGTGCGTCGGACAGAATCGGAATTAGTGCAACTTTAGGGTGATCTGCGATCATTTCAGGTAGATCGATTGGCAGTCCCGCCCCCATAACAATGGCATCTGCTCCGCTTTCGCAGGCCTGTTTTACTAAGGCTACATGATCACGCACGGCCTTCATGACGTTGACAGCAATCATGCCGCAGCCATTGGCTATTTCTTTGGCTGCGCGAATCTCTCTGTCCAGCGCGGTTAAATTGGTTTTATTGATCAGATTGGCATCAAGGCAGCGGTGTGTTGCAGCTAGCAGATCGGGGTGGTGTTGGCGTAAATCCACACTGGCGATGGTGCCGAGGGCATTTTCTTTGGCAACGGCTCCGGCAAGTTTATGCGCTGAAACGCCCACACCCATGCCGCCTTGTACGATAGGTAAGAGGCTGTGTCCTGCAATCTGAAGTGATTTAAAGCTCATTGTTTATCCTTACGTAGGTAGATGCAGCATAAGCCCCCTGCTTATTTACGTATTGTGCAGGGTCAAGTGTTTTGGGTTTGTTGCTGGCTGACTCATATTAAAGGAGATGGGTAGGGATAAAACGCCTATTCTTAAGTATTTCCATTGTTATTGCTTTTGATTTTTGTAAGTTTATCTACCCAGGGGTATAAGATGGCTGAAGCAGCAGTAACAGGGGGCTCATAAGACGCTTTTCTGGAAGAAAAAGCATTCGAAACCCGCTTTGTTTTTATTATTGGCACGATTAACGATGTACTGGCTAAAGATACGGCTCGGCGTTTGATTGCTCTGGCGACCGAGTCGGCCAAGCCTATTAATGTGCTGATTTCGTCCCCCGGTGGCCATGTGGAATCAGGTGATGTGATTCATGACATTATCAAATTTATTCGTGCCCCGGTGAATATGATAGGCAGCGGCTGGGTAGCTAGCGCGGGTGCACATATTTTTCTTTCGGCTCCCAAAGAGCGAAGGGTGTGCCTGCCCAATACACGTTTTTTGATTCACCAGCCCAGCGGGGGTATGGGTGGATCTGCTTCTGATGTAGAAATCCAGGTCAAAGAAATCATCCGTATGCGCGAGCGGATTGCGGCAGTGATTGCTAAAGAAACTGGTCAGAGTCTGGAGAAAGTATTGAATGATATTGAGCGTGATTACTGGATGAATCCAGAAGAGGCCATTGAGTACGGCCTTGTTTCCAGGGTGATTCAAAGTCACACCGATTTGGAATCGTGATCCACAGCCCTTGGTGGCTTCTAAGGGCTGTTTTTTTGTGGTGGGGTAAGCGCGATCTGTTTGCGTTTACAGGGCGGCTTTTGCCGAGTAATAGCATCTGGCACACATGGCCAGGTATCTGGAATTGCCGCCGATGACAATCTGCTCGCCGGTGATTTCCCGGTAGCCTTGGGCGTTTACCCTTGCGTTCATGGTGGCTTTTTTGCCGCACAGGCAGATGGTTTTCATCTCTTCTAAATCATCGGCCAGTGCCAGTAAATAGGCAGAGCCGGGGAAGGGGGTGCCTAAAAAGTCTGCCCGCAGGCCGTAGCAAATTACCGGTAAATTGCTTTGATGCGCCAGTCTATGCAGCTGCCGCACTTGCTCCGGGCTGAGAAACTGCGCTTCATCAATCAAAATACAGGCGACTTTTCGCTTGGCAAACAGCAGGCTGAAATCGCTGCTGCTGCTGAATATTTCGGCTTGCCGCGTAACACCCAGCCGCGATGCCACCGTGCCTACGCTGTGCCTGTCATCAATGGCGGCGGTAAAAAGCGCAATTTGCATATCTCGCTCTTCGTAATTATGAGCAACTTGCAGCATGGCCGTGGATTTGCCCGCATTCATAGCGGAATAGCGAAAATAGAGTTTGGCCATGAATGGGGTCCCGGCGAAAAATGCCGCATTCTACGCCGTAATTCGGGGGCTTGCGAGAGAGCGTTGCCATGTTTTAGCCGGCAAAATGTATGGCTTATCTCTTGTTAAATAAAATCAGGCCATAGCAAACGCCGCCCTGACTTCTGCAAAGGGATAATCTGCCAGTTTGCCAAAATAGGCCATTTTGCTAGCACGGTATTTGGTGAGTAGCGGCAGGGTGATGCCGCACAAAAAACAGCTGAGTAAATGGGCGCTAAGTGGCTTGCCTGCTTTATTAAGCAGGTCAGCACACATTGCGTGTAAATCGAGATCTTCAACGGAAACAAGCGCTGGTGGTGCAGGGAGGGTGGCGGGTTTGCCGTGGCATACACTGCAATGGCCACAGGTAGCGGGGGCTTTTTCGTCGCCAAAATAGACTGCCAGAGTGTGGCTTAAGCATTCTTTGCTTTCAAAAAGTGCCAGCATTTGTGCCAGGCGGCCAATTTCTTTTTGTTCCTTGTCACTAAACTGGCGATAAAGCTGTGCAGATAACTGTTCAATATCGATAGGGGCGAGCACTTGATATACATCGGTCATTTGCTTGGTTTCAAGGCGCAAATAGCCACTTTCATCAAGATATTCAAGTGCAGCAACGGCGCGCTGGCGCTGATCAGGGAACTCGCCAAGAAAAGAATCAAAATCAAAGCTGTACCATGTGCGGGCAAGCTTGGAGTGTTTAAGAAGGGAGCTAATAAAATCACGGCGCTCTTCTTTAAAGTGGCCCAATAAATCGGTTTCGCTCATTTGCAATACGAAACGATATTCGCTGTAGTAGCTGTACAGGGGCTGAATCACACCCTGCATGTTTAAATAAACCAGGAGTGTTTTTAATGGC
Source organism: Iodobacter ciconiae (assembly GCF_003952345.1). Classification (NCBI taxonomy): domain Bacteria; kingdom Pseudomonadati; phylum Pseudomonadota; class Betaproteobacteria; order Neisseriales; family Chitinibacteraceae; genus Iodobacter; species Iodobacter ciconiae. The sequence goes on from NZ_CP034433.1 coordinate 1,394,185, forward strand.
AATTGGCGAATATTGCTTTGCGATGATAAATCGTAAAGCGTTATTTCCCATTGGCCGTTTTCTGTGTTTTCAATAATGTTTTGTAAGACTCTGGCAATGGACGCCTGTTCTGGCGTGTCCCCATAAACAAAGTTTTGCAGCAGGTTTAATCCATCCTGGCTGCCAAGCAAGGTGCATAGCGATTTTTTGCCATCACGCCCGGCGCGGCCAATTTCCTGGCTATAGTTTTCCACTGATTTAGGTAAATCATAATGAATTACCTGGCGGATATCACTTTTGTCGATGCCCATGCCAAAGGCAATCGTTGCCACAATCACCTGTGACGCACCCCGCATAAAATCATCCTGAATCTGCTGGCGCACCATATTATCCAGCCCTGCATGATAGGCCGTGGCTTTAAATCCTTTGTTTTGCAGCATGGCAGCGACGACTTCGGCCGTGTTTTGCTGGGTAACATACACAACACAGGGCTCATCTGGTGTTTTACCGAGCACATGGATCAGCGTGGCGTCTTTATGAGCGCTTTCAGTTGGGCGAATATGCAGGTGTAAATTAGAACGATAAAAGCCGGTCACGGTAGTGTGATGTTCATGAATGGCAAATTTTGCGGCCATATCCCTAATCACAGCCGGTGTGGCTGTAGCGGTGAGTAATAGTGCCTGGGGGATTTTTAATTCGCGCTTGTAATCGGGTAGTTTCAGGTAGTCGGGTCGAAAGTTATGTCCCCATTCGGAAATGCAGTGCGCTTCATCAATCACCATGAGTGATACGGGAATCTGCGCAATAAAGCGGCGGAACCGCTCGTTTTTTAAACGCTCTACCGATATCATTAAGATCTTGAGTCTGCCTTCCTGCGCATCCTTCATGACTTGCTGTGTTTCTTCGCGGCTTTGACTGGAATCAATTGCTGCAGATGCAATACCCTTGCTTTGTAAAAAAGCCAGCTGATCGCGGATTAAAGCTAACAGGGGGGAGATTACCAGTGTGAGGTGCGGCATTTGTAAGGCTGCCAGCTGATAGCATAGCGATTTGCCCGAGCCGGTAGGAAAAATCGCCATTGCCGAATGCCCGTCTGTCAGTGCTTCAACGACTTCACGCTGACCATTGCGAAATTGGTTAAAACCGAAATAATGTTGAAGTTGTTCAGAAAGCGGTACGGCGTTAAGCATAAGACTTTTATTCCAGAGTGCGGGATAACAGGGCGAAACAGATCAGTGTGACGGGGGCGAATATTAACAGAGGTGTAAGATTTTTGCCGAGTTATTGATAGGGTGTTGGGCTTGTTGTTACTAAGGCGGGTGAAATAGGCCGCGTGTAAGCCTTGCCTGCGGATGCTTGCAAAATGTATTTGCCCGAATGGTGAGGGTTTATCTTTTCCCCGCTGGCGTTAGTTGTGGTTAACGAGCTTGATTCCGAAAGAAACAAAAAGCGCCCCGATGGCTTTATTTATCCAGCAGGTAAAGCTGCTGTTAAGCTGAATATGATGGCTGATTTTTGCCGATGAAAGGGCTAAAAAATGGCACCAGACCATGCCGTTGGCGTTAAATATGCAGCCAAGTAAGATAAATGCAAGCGTTTTGGACGGGGATTGAGCAGAAATAAACTGCGGGACAAAGGCAAGGAAAAAAATTGCAACTTTGGGGTTTAATAAATTACAGAAGAGGCCTTGTAGGAAAACGTTTTTGTAAGTGAGGGTGGATGCGGGCTGGTTGATGGCTGGTGTGGCTGATCTGTTTAATAAAAGCTTGCTACCCATATAAATTAAGTAGGCTGCGCCTATGTATTTCATAATGCTAAATGCCATGGCTGAGGTGGACAAAAGGGCGGACAGGCCCAATGCTGCTGCAAAAATATGTACCAAAGTGCCGCTGCCTATCCCCAGTGCCGCAGCCGAGCCAGCGCGCCAGCCTTGTGACGCACTGCGTGAAACAATCAACAAAGAATCCGGACCCGGCGCCATATTTAGTAAAAGACCGGAAATAACAAATAAGCCCAAGTCGTGAATGCCAAACATATGCGCGCCTTAATTAAAAAATTAAGGTGCATATTTTGCGCTCGCATTGAGGACTTGCGCTCCAGCCAGTCGTAAAAGCCACTACTGGATACTTCCAGTACTCGGCACATGAGTGCCACCGGAAATTCAGACCGATGCTGCTTCATGAACGCGTACCTGGCAGGGCTTCCCTGGCAAAGTACGCGGCGGCTTTTTTTAATAAATCACGCTCCATACGCGCCTCCGCCAATTCGCGGTGCAAGCGGGAAATTTCTTGCTCCTGCGTACTAACAGCGGCGCGCCCTAACGGCTCGACAGTCTTTAACTAACCATTTTTAGCGAGTCGAACCCAATTGCCCAGAGATTGCTCGGGGATGCTCAATAGCCTCGCGGCTTCAGGCGTGCTATGACCTTTTTCCAGAACCAGTTTTACGGCTTCGGCACGAAATTCTGCGGTATATTTTGCTCTCGGTATTTTGCTCATCACTACCTCCATACACTGATTTTACAGAATTGAAGGTGTCCGTTATTCCCAGCATGCCTCACTATGCACCATTTGGATATTTTCTCCATGCCTTGCTATTGGGGCGGGTGATCTTGTCTATATTCCCACACACTCGGCACCAAGATCCACGCGTAATATTGCTTGGGATGGACTTCCATACATGGCCACGTTTACATTGCCAGAGCATAGGCTCGTACGTTGTATATTTATCAGATAAACAAAGCCCACCCCTTAGTTTTGCCATGGCTTGCATTTTTTCCAGCGTATACCAGCGGCGATTTTTATGGCACTGCATGCATCCCATACCATTTTTAATTGATTCCAATGGTGCCTTAACTTCATGCCCCTGATCGCAGCGCCATGAAACGGGAGTCTTGCAGTCTTTATATTCAGTCGCCAGACTTTGCCAGCCACGGGCCGCTGCTACGTCCTGTAGTTTTTTTAAACCTTCTGGCTTGGCTCTATAACAAACGGTACAGAAATTGCCATATAACAATCGCCGCGCATTGCTCTCAAAAGCATGCCCTTTTCCACAGCGAAAGGACATGTACGCAACTTTACTTTTGTATTCTCTAGACAAGCATTCTCCATCCCAAGCCTTGGCAATGTCATGAACAATTTGCAGGCGCGATTCAAGCAGTTGTGCGCTTGGTGCTTTACTGGTTTGCAAGTTTTTCCAGCTTTGTACCGCCTCTTGCACTGCTTGGGGGGTAGCAGAGAAGTAGGGGCTGCAGGGCTGCAGTAAAGGCTCTGATTTTTTCTTTTTTATTTCTGCTTGCACGGCTACAACGGATTGCTTAGCTTGCCTTATTTTATTAGCAATATTTTCAAGAATTAACCTCTTTCTTTCCACCATCATGGCAAGGTCCATACCTTTATATTTAACCCGCCATTTACTTATGAGACTACTGTTTATGCCATACTCACGACTTAGCTTTGAGCTTGTAGCGCCTGCTTCGGCTTGCTTAATAATTTCCAGTATTAATTCATAAGGGTGTTGTTTTGCCATAGTCTGCAACTTATAAAGTTAGTTTTTTTCTTGTAGCCAACGAAGTACCGGGCAGGTTTTAAATCATTTTCAAGAGATAAGACCTGGCTCCCCCACTTCCCTAGCTAATAAAAAGTATAGATTCAACATTCTCAAGTTCCCATGCAGGTAAATCACTATTAAATCTTATTATACTTAATGCTCTTAGAGCCAAAGCAAGCAGATTTAACTTTACTCTGACCCCAGCTATTCATTGCCAGAAACCGAGGGTGTTTGCTCAACAGGCAATATGCATACTCCTTGCAATGGCGAATGTATTAATGAAAAATAGGCTCATTAAGGGGAGCACTTAGTACTTAAAATACATAGAGCCCAAGCTCATTTCAGTCTGGCTTAACAAGGAATTATCTTTTATTTCTTTCTTTATTTCTACCTTTCTTCCTTTTTTTCTCTCTTTCTTTCTTTTTGTTTCTTTATTATTTTTTATTAATTCATTTTCTTTTATTGCTTCATTTTCTCTTGCTATTTTTCTTTCTTTGATTAATTTGTAAACTTCTGCCTGCGATGTCTTTGGCAAATCTATATTTGATGGGTTTTCCAAGCCAAGGGCATCAAAAACATAAGTCGCCACATTGACAAATGTCATCGTTTTTCGTGAGTATAGAATCGCAAATATCCCCATAAATATATAGAGAAAAACAGGCGCAGGCCAAGCCACACGTATAGCATAAATGAAATTATCGAGGCTATATATATATAGTATTGGCGCAAAAATTACGCCTATGCTTGCCAGTAGACCTTTTTTTCCCAAGAATAGCCACATAAATGGAGGCACAAAAAAACAAAGAAGAAAAACCAACATGCCAATAAAAGACTCTCCAAAAGCAAGTAATAGAGCGCCTGCAGCTGAAATCCAGCAAAACATACCAGTCACTCCAAGAAACCACCATTTTATGGCATTCTTGATATGTGCTACTTTGCCACGTGAGCAGTGCGGGTAAAGGGCAATGGTTCGATCGGCGGGGCGAGCAATGGCAACTAATTCAAAATAATCATCCCGCCATTCGCCAACTACATCCACAATATCATTGTTGGCAAAGGGGCTGCGCCAAACCCAGCCCTTCATTGCCTTGCCATCCATTTCAAACTCTACATAATCGGCTTCTTCTTCCATATCCGATGCTGATATGGCAGCCCCCATTGCCAGCCCACTTGAGCCTATTGCCGCACTGGCAATGGCTGCCAAGCCCATCGCTTTATTATCATTTTGAGTAAAAAAGAAATTGGCATGTTCACGTGTTGATTGGTAATTACTAATCTGGCCACTGATTTTAACTAATCCAGAAACCGAGGGAGTTTGTTCCATGTCCAACATTATGATGCGTACTCCTTGCAATGGCGAAGGTATGAATGAAAAATAGGCTCATTAAGGGGAGCACTCAGTATTTAAAATACATAGAGCCCAAGCTCATTTCAGTCTGGCTTAACAAGGAATTATCTTTTATTTCTTTCTTTATTTCTAATTTTCTTCCTTTATTTCCCTCTTTCTTTCTTTTTATTTCTTTATTATTTTTTATTAATTCATTTTCTTTTATTACTTCATTTTCTCTTTCTATTTTTCTTTCTTTAATTAATTTGTAAACTTCTGCCTGCGATGTCTTTGGCAAATCTATATTTGATGGGTTTTCTAAGCCAAGGGCATCAAAAACATAAGTCGCTACATTGACAAACTTCATCGTTTTTCGTGAGTATAGAATCGCAAATATCCCCATAAATATATAGAGCCCAATAGGAACAGGCCAAACAGTACGTATTGCTAAAATAAAATCATCTAGACTATATATATATATTATTACCGACAAAAGAACGCCTAAACACCCGAGCAGACCCTTTTTCCCAAAGAATAGCCACATCAATGAGGGTACTAAAAAACAAGGAATAAAAAGTAAAAGGACAAGAAAAGATTCGCCGAGAGCGATTAGAAAAGCCATAGTAATAGCGGTAAAGCCGATCATGCCTGTCACACCAAGAAACCACCATTTAATCGCATTTTTGATATGTGCATGCTTGCCACGTGAGCAGTGCGGATAAAGAGCAATGGTTCGATCTGCGGGGCGGGCAATGGCGACTAATTCAAAATAATCATCCCGCCATTCGCCAACCACATCCACAATATCATTGTTGGCAAAGGGGCTGCGCCAAACCCAGCCCTTCATTGCTTTGCCATCCATTTCAAACTCTACATAATCGGCTTCTTCTTCCATATCCGATGCGGAAATTGCCGCGCCCATTGCCAGCCCACTTGAGCCAATTGCCGCACTGGCAATGGCCGCCAAGCCCATCGCTTTATTATCATTTTGAGTAAAAAAGAAATTGGCATGCTCACGCGTTGATTTGTAGTTTTTAATCTGGCCACTGATTTTTACTAATCCAGAAACCGAGGGTGTTTGCTCAATGTCCAACATTATGATGCGTGCTCCTTTTTTGCGTTGTCGAGTGCGTGCTTCATTTCTTCACTGTCTAGGTATGCACCCTGCTCATCTTTTTTACGGCCAAAGGGGGTAAGGTTTAGCCATTTTTCTAAAGCATCATCGGTTATTTGCCAAATAATGATTTGAATCCCAAATGCGCCTACGGTAAGCCACAAACCCACTGACATAAAAAATATTCGTGTGGCAATAATTTTGCTTGCTTGTAAGCCCATAAAGCCTGTTACTTCTGCAAGGGCAGCATTACTTGTGACTCGCAGAATAATCGGAGCGGCATAAGTAAAGGTACTCGCACCAGTTAAAGCGGCTGATGCACCGCCAAGTGCGGCTTTTGCAATGTATAGAAAGGCTATAGGATAATCATCTTTCTGAAAATTTTTATACGCATATATGCCATCCACAATCATGCCAATCATGCCTGCCGTGGCACTTAAGGAGCCACCAACAAGTTTCATCTTTTGAAAGCTTCGGCTATCCGCTCCTAATGCATTTTTAATGGGTGTGGCCGAAATATCGATAATGCCTGCGGTTAAACTTAATGCGGACGCACTAACTAGCCCCAGTGCTACAAGATCATTGTGGTAAAACACGGTTAATCGGGTTAGGTTTACACCTTCAATAAGGATAACGGCTAAAGTCAGCCGCATATCTTTAATGGCTGATAAATGATCGGCGGATTTGGTCTTTTGGAAAGTTTCCCATGCCTTGCCTAGATTTTTACCCTGATTCGCACGGAAAGCGGCTTCTTGGGCTGTCAGTGTCGCTTTTTTTGAAGTATGTCGATCTTTTCTACCCGCTTCCCGTTTGTTTTTCGAACGGCTATCAATTTCTTTTCTGCGAAGTACATCCGCATTATGCTGCTCTTTAATTAATACTTTGATATCCGCTGGATCAACTAAAGCACGTGCACCCAAAATCATTTGGATGAATTTCTCACCCAGATAATGCCCTGAAGTATTTGACTTAGTGAGGTCTGCAACTTGATTAAATGCGGGCAAAAAATTTCGAAAGAATAGATCGCCCACTGTTTTTATCCATGTACCAGGATTGCCTTTTGGCACGGCATGCAAAGCGATCCCAAAAGCTTTAGCTTTTGGATTGGGGTTAGGCTTTATTTTGGCATCAGCAAGTGCTTTCGCATTTGTTGATTCAACTGATAATGCCTTTTTGTACATATCAAATAATTTTTGCCCGAAGGTAAGAGATTTCATCCCCTCCTTAAAGTCCGCCTCGGTATAAGGCTTGTCTTTATTTTCTTTGGCCAGTTTTAAGAAATGCTCGAGTTCGGTGGCAATCTCTTTTTGATTCTGTGCTACTGCGCGATAAAACAAACTGTTTTTATCAATCTTGATTTGATCCATCCAAATCTTTAGTTTGCGTTTCCCTGATTCACTGGAATTGATACCCAGAATTGCCGCTCCAAAAACGCTTTCAAAAGCAAGGCCATCCGCAGGATTTTCATTATGAAAGTCTTCTAAGGTATCAATGAATAATGGGGCATCAAGCCAACGAACCAAGACTTGAGTGCGTTTATCTGCTAGCGATTCAATACTTTCGATCAGTTCTTTTTGATGATTTTTAAATTTTTTATATGCATCTTGATCGATATTATTTTCATACTTATCCCATGTCCTTGCCATGGATTTTTTTTTGGCTTCTTCCCGAGCGTACTCACTATTGGCCATTGGATATAAAGGAGCTTGTTTGGCCACGCTTTGAGTGGTTCCTCTATTGGAGATTGGATATGTACTATGAGCGACGAGTGGGCGATCTTCTTCTCTATCGATGGCTTCGCCACGTTGTATTGTTAAAGATTCTTTTAATGATTCAATACCCAGAATGGCATCAAGCTGAAATTCACGCTCTTGAGTGAAAAGCGCGAGATAAGCAGCAGGGTCGTTACGATATCCATTCAGCTCATGAGCCACCCCCACCGCATCCCATAGGGCCATAACATGAGGTGTGTTGCTGCCACCTGCACTTTTCTTTGCGCGAGATTGCATAAATTGCAAAGTCTCTGCGACCACGGCTTTGCGAGTGGTAACCCGATATTGCGTGCTGACCCTAGTCAGTTGCCCTTTTTCATAACTACCATCGCGCTTACTAAAAATAGGCATTTTCTGATCGTAGGGTAACTGAGCATTCGAAAAGCCTGGGCTGTATTCCATGATGCTTTCTAGTGCGGTTAAGCTGGCTGGGCTGCTATGCGGGTTTTTGGTACCAGCGGCCATGGCTTTAGGGTCGATTTCTTGCATTCTGGCGCTGCGCAGCTTGGCATCGCTGCCATATTGCGCCAGGGTTTCATCGCTCCATTTATGCTCGCTAAACGCGATCCATGTTGGGCCGCACTCATCCGGGCGATCAATAATCAGGTGGTGCAAGCGGCTATTGCGATGGCCTGCAGTTTGGCAAGTAATGCTGTCTTTAGGCGCGGAAGCCGCCTTGGGCGTGGGCTGAAGCAGTAGCAGGCCATCTTCGGTAACGCTGTAACACTCCCACTGCTTGGTACCACGGGCGTTTTTTGAGTAGAACAAATACACGTAGCCTGCACGAATGGTGCGCAATGCGTAATGAAACTCATCGCCCAAGGCAATGTCTTTTACCCTTGTGCCTTCCGCCCAAGCGGGTAGCTTTGCTGCCACAGCCTTGGGCACAACGGCATAACGCACCGGCATAATGGGTAAGCCACTGGCTTGGCATGCTTTACATAGTTGACTCATGCTTTGGTAATTTCCTGAAAATTGAAAGGTAGTGCCCTATGTAAAACTAAACAGTGCTTGCGGCGATATTTTGCCAATCGCTATCACTCAGATCCGCAACCAAGCCGCCGTAATAGCTATCCGCCTGCCGCGCTGCAAGGCATTTTTGCAGCAAAGAGTGGCGATCAAAAAACGGATGGATCGTGAACGCGTGCTGGGCAAATAGCGCTAAATCTGCATCATCACTAAAGCCCAATAATCTGGCCCGCTTGATGGCAGCAAAACCAAGCTCGTGCAGATGATCAAGTTGGGCTATTTGCAAATCGGCATTTTGCGCCAGATAGGCTAGCAGCGCCTGATTAAAAGGTGCGATCAGGGCAATATCCTGCCAGAGCAGTCGGCCCCATATCTCAGGCGTACCCTTGTTATTGCCGGTATCCGGCTTGATTTGCAAAGCCATCAGTTGGCCGTTAGGAGCAATCAGGCTCCAGCTAGCCACGGGGCCGAGTAAGTATTTTTGCTGCTCATGATTCAGCAGTGGCCATAAGGCCCACAGTACGGCAGGATCATGCAAGCGCAGTAAGTGCTTGCCGCCTAAAGGAGAGGAGCGAATCATTTGCCCGCTGATATGCAAAGCGGCTTGCTTGGCATCCCCCGAAATCTCCAGCCAGCCCGCCACTCTGCGGCCACAGCCTTCGGCAATTAAATCTGGTGAGGCTTCTTGCAAGGCTTGCTCGATACTGGGCAACAGATATTCTGAATTTTCGCCGGTCAATGGCAGCCAGTGCGGCCGCATTACCGGGTTGAGCGAGCGATATTTTAAAGGCACAACAAACCCCTTTAGCTTTGCCGCTTCATCCAGCAGCAATTCATCATCCGAAAGCACCCGGTGGCTGTTATCTAATGCGAGGTACAGCTGTTTTCCTACCTGCAGCTTATCGCTTAAGCATTGCAAAATAGCAGTTACATGGTTCGCTAAGCTTTGATCTGTCATTTTTAATCCCTCAGCTTAAACGCACAGTGGCCGCCTGCGATGCCGATGCAGCATCCATACTCTGCTCGCAGCCTTTGGCAAACTTGGGCAAGGGTGCATTTAGGCTGGTTGGCCCGCTCATATCATGGCTCGCCCCTTTAATACTTACCTTCCCCGGGCAGTGAATTTCGATATTGCCGCCTTTTAGCCGGATATAGCCGCCACCTGCAGTCATCAGAATTTCGTCTTTGGCCACCACCGTAATGCTTTCTTTGCAGGCGGTGATTTTGACGTTTTTGTCGGCGGTGATTTCAACGTTATCGCTTTGTGCTTGCAGCTGGATTTGGCCTTTGGCGGCGATCAGTTTGAGCGCGACTTTATCTTTTACCCCGGCTACAAACAGGCTGATATGCTGGCCGACGTTATGAATCCAGCGGCGGCCGGAGGTCTGGTTGCTGTCTCTTTGCGCGACCAGATCCAGGTTGGTACCGGCGGAGAGCGTCTGACTTTGCGGGCTGGTAATCGCTACGCCGTCTTCCCCGTGCAGCAGGATGATATTTTGTTGCCCTGCCTGCTCTTTGGATTTGGTTTTGCCATCTTGATCGGTATTGCTGCCTGCCTCGAAGCTTTTGCTGGCATGCACATGGTGGTGCAGATGGCCGATGCTGGCTTTGCTGCCTGCACCGTCAGCCTCTACGGTTTTGCCATCGTCGCCGGTTTCTATGGTATCGGCAAGCTGATTCGTTGCTGTTTCACCCAGGCTTTGGGCCAGTGCCAGGGCGGATTCCAGCTGGCTTTGCGCGGGGCTGCGATCGAGCTGCTTGCCGCTGGCTCCACTCTTAGCTTCGGTGCTGATGAGTAAGCCGCTGGCGCGGATTGCGCCTTGTTTATCACTGCGCAGCTCAAAGCCTTCGCCGCGAGGCTCACCCTTGCCGTCAGTTCTTGGGTGAATTAAGTAACCAAGGTTAAGCTGGGTTTTGCCGTGCTCGCTGGATAATTTGGTACGAACTTCGCCCTTGGTATCATCAAACAGCAGCTCGCCATACTGGCCGCCCTCATGCTCTTTGGTTTTGATACCAGATAACGTTTTATTGGCAGGCAGCGCGCCTGCGCCGCTAAAGGCTGGCACAGAATGGCTGCCGTTATGGACCACGCCGGTGACAATCGGGCGGTCGATGTCGCCTTCGATAAAATCGACTAAAACTTCCTGACCGATGCGCGGGATGAACTGGTGGCCCCAGCCCGCGCCTGCCGAGGGGTAGGCGACGCGTATCCAGCAGGATGATTTGTCATCCAGGTTTGCGCCAAACTCCGGGTGTTCTGCAGCACGCTGCCAATGAAATTCTATTTTTATACGCCCCTGCTCATCGGTGTGGACTTCTGATCCGGCAGGGCCGACGACGGTGGCGGTCTGTACGCCAAAGCTTTTGGGCTTGCTGTGCTCGATATGGGCAAAAGCGGGCACGATCGGCTGGCCGCGCCTTTGGGCGGTGAAATTAGCTTGATAAGGGGGATTATTCGCGGTTAAAGCCGCTCCTGCGAGTAAGCCGGGCGCGACCAGGCCAAGTTGCTGGGTTAAATCAGCGGGCAAATTATTATTGGCGGTGAATTTCAGCTCGGTGATGGCAAATTCACGCTGCTCGGCGCTATCCCATTCATGCGCGGGGTGATCTTCCAGGCGGAACCACTGCCCGGCCTGCAGGCTGCGTAAAGTACCAGAGCCGGTAAAGGATTTCTTTTTGGCATCCAATGCCTGCTGACGCAAGCTAGCATAGTGGCTTAAGCCTTCCGCGTCGCTGGCGTAATAGAGCGATTGCGGGTCATAATCTTCGAAGCTTACCTGCAGCTGCTGTCCACCATCACCCTGATCGATGCTACTTTCATCAAAACTTTCGTTGGTGCTGGTAGCTTTGTAATCAAAGCTGGCCAAAGACACGCTGCTGCTGCCGATTTGCCGCTGACTCTGCCATTCAGTCAGACTATCGCTCTCTTCCGTGACGTCAGCTCTGTGAAATCTAACAAATGAATCTGTCGCTTCTGCAATTGCAAAAGCATCATCAAACACAAGCAACTGAACCTGAGGGCTATCGCCCGGAAAATGATTAAATAACCAGGCTAAGCCTTCCTCTGCTAATAATCGTGTCAGAAAATCGAAATCGGATTCGCGGTATTGTAAGCAATAGGATCGCGGTGAATGCGTGCCGGAGAGTTTGAAATCCAGCGTTTGCACCGATGCAAACACCGGATTTTTTTCCTGATGCTCAGCCAGTACCTGTTTCACAATATCGGGGACGGATAAATCCTGGAACACGCGGGAAGTGCGGCGGTAGCGGAGTAAGGCAAACGGCGGCTCTACCGTCAGCGCATATTTGGCAAAGCCGCCATCCGAGCCCAGTAACTGCGCCTGGCTAATGACCCCGCAGCGCTCAACCGCCTCGCCATCAGCATTTTCAATAGATAGAACGACTGGCAAACCCAGTAGCGATTTAAGCTCTAAAGCACTATCGGGGGATAAGCAATCGATCTGGTAGCGGTATGCCTGATTGATGCCCTCGCTGCCTGTTACGTGCTGGGGCAATAACTGCTCACTCCACACTGAGCCATCGCCAAGCTGAAGAGAGATAAGGCGCTGATCCTGATTAAAGGCAGCGGCGAAAGAGGCAAGGAGATCGGAAGTCATCATAAACCAAGGGTTTAGAGGTGATTTTTGATATTACATGAAGCTTTATTTATGCTGTATTAGGTCTTCAGTTGATAAGGAGCCATTTCTTCCAATTAAGAAAGGGTGAATTTGGGTAAAAGCGGCAACTTGGCACGGCAGTTCAGTGAGATTGATACGCTTATTTTGGACGAACTAGGTTATCTGCCGTTTCCGGCATCTGGTGGTGCCTTACTGTTTCATTTGCTCAGCCAGCTGTATGAAAAAACGAGTCTAACCATCACGACCAACCCGTGATTCGGCGAGTGGGTAACTGTATTCGGGAACGCCAAAATGACAACAGCGTTGCTGGACCGGATAGCGCATCACTGTGAAACTCTGGAAACGGGCAATGATTCGTTCAGGTTTAAACAGCGTAAAAAGGGGCAGAAAACGGGCTGACAAGCTGGAAACTTTTGGACGCTGATGAGTGGAAAGTATTGGATGCTGATTGGCATTCTAAGCATTAAATAGTGCTTCTCCACCAATAATGGCATCTGAAAATTTGGCTGTGCCTTCAATAAGCTGGACTGATGATTTAATAGGAATCCCTAGTCTCAGCACTAATCAGTGCTGTCTTTACAAAAAAACACTCGAGCGCACAAAAAAAGCCCTAGGTCAACCGGGGTGATATGCCGTGTTTTAGGTTGCTTTCGATTCGGGCTTGTTGGCAGAGCCTAGCTTTTGGTGCAGCCAGCAGGGTATTAATTATGCGGACATGGTTGGGTAGTATTGGAGTAAGAAAATAGTAGGTGGATATGGTCCGTATCACAACAGCAATAAAAATACTGATGTGCTCAGGAAAGGGCGTTGGGATGCGAAAGAATTTGATCAGATATGCGGTGAGTTACCTGACAAAAATCGATGAGCTGATCAGATTACAAATCCCAGAGGGGTTTTTTATGAAGTGTGGGACTAGGTAGGGAGTAAAAAATAAAGCCCTGAAAAATCAGGGCTTTATTTTTTTATTTGGAGCGGGCGATGAGAATCGAACTCACGGCGCTAGCTTGGGAAGCTAGGGTATTACCATTATACGACGCCCGCCGTGTGATGCTGGGGCATTGTAAGTCGGACTGATGTTTTTTGCAAGCTTGCTTGACGGTAATGAGCTAAATGACTCAGGGTAATTATTTGGATCATGACCTTTTTTTTGAAGTCTGATATAAGTACGCGGGCTTTGTAAGTACATTGGCTTTTGATCTTTCCAGTTGCTTGCATGGCACTTCCCATGTGCCCGGTTTATCAGAGGGTGGTTTGTGGTTTTTCTATGCGATTAAAATGAGTTGGAATATGAGTGTTGATTTATATATAAGCCTACTAAAAAAAGATAATCGGGTTTATATCGGGGGTTTGATGTCCGGGTGCGTGTTTGTGGTTGCGGTTGCGGTATATGTCCTGGCCCGTTCTTTGAGTCTGTTTGAGCAAAGCTATTCGCTTGAATTTCAAGCTGCAGGTACTGACTCGTTATATAAAGGAATGCTGGTTCGTTTGTCGGGGCGAACTGCCGGTAAGATTATCGAAATTAGTCGCGAAAAAGAAACCCGTGTGCGCGTGCAAATGCTTATTAATAAAGATTTTAAACGCTGGATCAAAAGTGACTCGGTAGTCTCTTTAGCGCGGGAAGGCATTTTTGGTGAACGCTTTATTCAGATTTCTGTTGGTGAAAGCAAAGGCCCTTCTTTAGAGTCAGGCTCCGAGCTGGTGTTTGATGCGGGGATGAATGTGCTTTTGCAGCAATTGCGAGCACACCTGTTCCGGCTGCAGGAAGAAATCCAAGGTCTGGCCGCTTTACTTGAATCACCAGATGGGCATACTTTGGGTGAGGTGCGGGGTTTATTAAAGGAGCTGCACAGCACCCGTACGGATATCGATAAAACACTGGCAAGTGCCGCTTTGCTTGCCTATGAAAATATCCCCGATACTTTAGGCTATGTCGAGGGCACGCTGGCTGGATTTAAAAAAGCCGCACAAAGTATGGATGCCCGGCTGGTACAGATCAGTATGACACTGGAGGTTGTGCTGGATCGACGGGATGAAAATGGAGTTGATAAAACACTGAAAGAAGTACAGGCCTCAGCGCAAGAGGCGCGTCCCTTGCTGCAAAAAGCTATTAAAGATACTGATGTGGTGATAAAAAATGCTTATCAGGCCATGATGAGTATCAATGATGACGGGGTGTTTGGCAGCAAAGAAAAACTGCTGGTTATGCCAGAAGTTGCTGTCATATGAGGTGAGGTTGTTGTGCCGCAGGGGGAAAAGAGCCGCATAAAACGGGAATAAATTCTGGTGCTTTTTTTCCGTTTTATGCGGTGTACTACATCCGGTAAAATAAGCCGGATTGGTTTGGTTTATCAGCTATTGGATGATTGCCTGTCGGCTTTCCAGCCTCCGCCCATGGCTTTGTAAAGATCGACCGTGGCATTGAGCTGATCACGCTGGGCTGCTGCAAGATTGAGCTGGGCTTGAAAGAGTGAGCGCTGCGCGTCCAGTACTTCCAGATAGCCAGAAAATCCATTGTCGTAGCGCAAAGTGGCAAGCTTTAATTGCCGGCTGAGCGAATCCAGCTGTAATTGCTGGGCGGCTACAATTTTTACACTGCTGCTGCGGGCGATCAGTGCATTTTGGGTTTCGGCAAAAGCCTGCTGAATAGTAAGGCGATAATTGGCTACGGCCTGTTTTTGTCTGGCCGTGGCACCTTCTACATTGGCGGTGGTGCGGCCATTATCAAATAGTGGCGCAGTAAGGTTGCCAAGAAAAGACCACGTTTTTGCCGGTCCTGAAAATAAATTACTGATCGATGTGCTTTCTGTTCCTAAAAAGCCTGTAAGGGAAATTGTAGGGTAGTAAGCCGCTCGGGCAGCAGCAATTCTGGCTCCTGCAGCTTGCAATGATTGCTCGCTGGCCTGAATATCAGGGCGGCGAATCAGTAGCTGGGAGGGCAGGCCCAGCGGCACATTTACAGGCAGGCTGATCTGCCTGAGTGTTTTTCCGCGGTTGATGCCGGAT
Source organism: Iodobacter ciconiae (assembly GCF_003952345.1). Classification (NCBI taxonomy): domain Bacteria; kingdom Pseudomonadati; phylum Pseudomonadota; class Betaproteobacteria; order Neisseriales; family Chitinibacteraceae; genus Iodobacter; species Iodobacter ciconiae. The sequence goes on from NZ_CP034433.1 coordinate 1,409,536, forward strand.
TCGATCATTTCTCGTGGGTTTTGGCCAATCAGAATCCCCAGACTGCCAGTGACCTTGGCTATGCTTTGTTCGATACCCGGCACACTGGCTTGTGCTGAGGCCAGCTCTACTTCGGCCTGACGCAGGTCCAGCTCGGAAGTGACACCGCCTTCAAAACGGCGCTTTCTAAGTTGAAAGCTTTCCTGTCTGGTTTTAAGTGTTTCCTGTGCGATAAGCAGCTGCTGATCCAGTGCGCGCAAATTAAAGTAGGTTTGCGCCACATTGGCAAAGAGCGCTAATGCCACGGCATCTCTGTTGTATTCGCTGGCGAGTAGATCAGCCCTGGCGGCGTCATTGGTGTTTTTAATGCGGCCCCATAGATCCAGCTCCCATGATGCGCTTGCCCCAAGTGAGTAGTTATCAGATGGAGTACCAAGCTGCGTCGACAGGCCGCGGCCTGCTTTGCCTCCCAGATCAAGCCTTGGTAACTGCTCCGCAGAGGTAATGCCCAGCGCTGCACGCGCTTCGTCAATGCGGGCGGCGGCAATGACCAGATTCTGGTTGTGCGCTTCTGCCGCATTGATCAAGCTATTTAGTGCCGGGTCGTCAAATTGCACCCACCAGTTGCTGCCGATGCTGATATCACTGGCAGAATCACTGTGCCATGAATCGGGCAGATCAGTGTTTTTATCGATAGCAGGAGGCGTCAGAGCGCAGGCGCTTAAAGCGGATGCAATCAGAAGAGCAAGAATTGTTTTACGCATGATGATCTCCTGCTTCAGGGCTTGTTGCGGTTTTTTTCTCGCTGCCTTTCATAATCAAACGGAAGAAAAGCGGAATAAAGAAAATAGCAATAAAGGTTGCCGCTAACATGCCGCCAATTACGGGGGTGCCGAGTGAATGACGGCTGGCCGAGCCTGCACCGCTGGATAAAACCAGGGGCAGGCAACCCAGAATAAATGCAAGTGAGGTCATGATAATTGGCCTGAAACGCAGGCGGGCTGCTGAAAGAGCAGAATCAAGCAGGCTCATGCCTTCTTCATGCTTCATGACGGCAAACTCTACGATCAGAATCGCATTTTTTGCAGCCAGCCCCACCAGCGTGACCAGCCCGATCTGAAAGTAAACATCGTTAGTCAGGCCGGTTAGAAATACGGATAGCAAGGCACCAAACAGTGCAAATGGTACCGCGCTGATTACGGCAATGGGCAAAGTCCAGCGCTCGTATTGTGCAGCCAGAATTAAAAAGACCATGATGATACCAAAGCCAAAGGCCAGTGCTGCAGACGAGCCAGCTGCTTTTTCCTGATAGGCCGAGCCTGTCCATTGCAGCTTGTAATCTGCGCCCATTACGCTGGCTTCGACTTCTTCCAGTGCTTTAATGGCTTGCCCGGAGCTGATGCCCGGTGCAGGTTGCGCCATGATTTTGGCTGACTGAAACACATTGAAGCGCTCAACCAGCTCCGGGCCGACCGATGTTTTGACTTGCACAAGGCTGGTGAGCGGGATCATGTCACCCTTATCTGAGCGCACATACACATTACGGATGTCATCTGGGCGGGCACGGAAATCGGCTTCAGATTGCAATTGCACGCGGTAAGTGCGGCCAAACTGGTTAAAGTCATTGACATAAACCTGGCCGAATGTGGCCTGCATGGTGTCAAATACCTGATTGATGCTTACACCGAGTGCTTTGGCTTTTTCCCGGTCAAGATCAAGGTAAATCTGCGGTACATTAGCGCGGAAGGTGGTTGAAACACTGGCAAATTCAGGGCGTTTCTTGGCTTCATCTACAAAGCGCTGCGCCGCTTTGGCAAACTCTTTAGTGTCGCCCGTGCCGCGGTTTTGCAGGTAACCTTCAATCCCGCCCGTGGTGGACATCCCCTGAATGGCAGGCGGGTTAAATGTTGCAGCAAAGCCGTCTTTCATGCCCATATAGGCCATGCCCTGGAATACTTTGGCCAGTGCAAATGAGCTGTCTGCCGGATCTTTACGTTCTTTCCAGTCTTTGAGCGTAGAAAACACAATGCCGCTATTGCTGATAATGGCGCCGGAAAGGATATCAAAACCTACAAAAGACACAACATTTTCAACATTCTTATTAGCCATCAGCATTTTTTCAAACTGATCACTGGCGGCTGTTGTGCGGTTGAGTGAAGAGGCGTCCGGCAGCATGACCGAACTGATTAATGTGCCCTGATCTTCGTCAGGCACCAGCGCGCCAGGTACTTTTTGCAGCAGAACAAAGATCGACAGCAATACCGCAGCAAACAGCACAAACGCCACACCCACACGGCGGTTCAGAAACGCGACGCCACTTACATAGCCATTGGTGAGGCGATCAAAACTTTTGTTAAACCAGACAAAGAATTTTGCAGGCTCACTATGATTGTTTTTTAACAAAATGGCACAAAGCGCCGGGGTGAGGGTCAAGGCCACAATCCCCGAGATAACAACCGAAACCGCAATTGTTACTGCGAATTGTTTATACATTACCCCTGTCATGCCGCCCATAAAGGCAACAGGCAGAAATACGGCGCAAAGAACCAGCACAATGGCAATAACGGGGCCTGCGACTTCCTGCATGGCCTGGATTGAGGCTTCTTTGGCCGAGCATTTGGTCTCGCTCATAATCCGCTCGACGTTCTCCAGCACCACAATGGCGTCATCTACCACAATACCAATAGCCAGTACCATCCCGAACAGGGTTAAGAGATTGATCGAAAAGCCCAGCATGAGCATCCCCGCAAAGGTACCAATCAGCGAAATTGGTACGGCGATACACGGAATCAGTGTGGCGCGGAAGTTTTGCAAGAAGAGATAAACCACGATGAATACCAGAACAATGGCTTCAAACAAGGTATGGACAACTTCTTCGATGGAGATTTTAACAAACTCGGTGGTGTCGTAAGGAATGGAGTATTCAATGCCGTCCGGAAAGCGGCCTTTCAACTCTTCCATTTTGGCTTTAATACCCTCAGCGACTGCAACTGCGTTGGCTCCCGGTTGCAGGTAGAGTGCTACCGCAACTGCAGATTTGCCATTTACACGGGCTTGCAGATCGTAATCTTTCCCCCCCATTTCTACTCTGGCCACATCTTTCAGGCGGATTTTTGCGCCGTCTGCGGTAGAGCGAACGATGACGTTTTCAAACTCTTTGACGTCTTTTAGACGGCCCTGTGTATTAACCGTATAAGTAAAGTCGATGGGTGCTGTGGTTGGCTGAGCACCGATTTTGCCGGCTGAAAATTGCGCATTTTGCTCGCGGATTGCTCCGATTACATCCGATGGGGTCAGCCCGAGCTGGGCTAAACGATCAGGGCGCAACCAGACACGCATGGCGTAATCAGTCCCCCCGAACAGTGATGCATCACCAATGCCAGGTAAACGCTTTAGCTCATCAATAATATTGAGTAGGGCGTAATTGGACAGATAGGTGGTGTCATAGCGGTTATTGGGTGAGCTAAGCGTCATCACGCTTAAAATCGAGGTCGATTTCTTTTTAACCGTCACACCCTGGCGTTTTACCTCTTCGGGCAATTGCGCCAGTGCCGCAGAGACGCGGTTGTTGACGTTAATGGTGGCCTGATCGGGGTCGGTACCAATTTCAAAGTACACGTTCATATTCATCTGGCCGTTCGAAGCGGAGCCAGATTGCACATAAATCATTTTTTCCACGCCGTTGATTTGTTGCTCCAGCGGGGCCGCGACCGTTTGAGCGATCACTTCAGGCGTAGCTCCAGGGTAAACGGCAGAAACAGAAACTACGGGTGGCGTAATGCCCGGGTATTGTTCGATCGGCAGCGAGCGCATTGCGGCCAGACCTGCCAGCACGATGATGATTGAAATCACGCTGGAGAAGATTGGCCTTTCAATAAAGAATTTCGAAAACATAGTGTGTCCTTATTGAGCAGCCGGGCTGCTGGCGGGGGATGGATTGACGACGGCACCGGGTCTAACTTTCATTAGCCCGTCTACAATCACTTTTTGCCCCACTTTCAGCCCTGATTCAACAATGACCTTGCCGTCTGTAACCGAGCCCAGCTTGACTGGCACCGGAACAACTTTGTTATCAGCGCCCAGTGTCATCACAATGTGATCTGCCTGCGACTGAACCACGGCGCGCTCAGGGATCAGGATGGTGTTTTTGCGTTTGCCTAGCGCTACCGTGACACGGACAAATTGCCCCGGAAGCAGATCACCCTTGGGGTTTTTGAAAATGGCGCGGGCACGGATGGTGCCGGTTTTGGGGTCAACACGGTTATCGGAGAAGTTAATCAGGCCGGTTTGCGGGTAAATACTGCCATCGGCCAGCTTGATCTGGGCTGTGAAGTGTTTCGAATCGTTTAGCGTAACCTGGCCGCTGCGTGTTGCGGTTTCGAGAGCTTGCTTATCTTGCTCGGAATAAGAAAAGTTCACATAAAGCGGATCAAGCTGGCTGATGGTGGTAAGGCGGCCGGAGTCGCCAGTGGCCGAGATCAGGCTGCCTTCGGATTGCACCAGTTTGCTGGTGGTGCCGGAAAAAGGGGCGGTGACTTTGGTGTAACCCAGATTAAGCTCAGCTTGTTTAACGCTGGCCTGCGCTGTTTGGTTGCTGGCTAAAGCCGAGGTGTATGCTGACATTGCATCATCATAATCTTTGCGGCTTACTGCGTTTTCTTTGAAAAGCGGCGTAATCCGGTCGCGGTCTGCACGGGCTTTTTCCAGTTTGGATGCTTCTTGCAATAGCTGGCCTTTGGCCTGGTCCAGCGTTGCTTTGTAAGGCTCGGGATCAATTTCAAATAACACTTGCCCGGCTGCAACCTGTGCACCCTCTACATAGGTCCTTTTTAATAGAATACCATTTACGCGCGAGCGTACTTCTACATCACGATAGCCTGCTGTTTCACCTACCATCTCTTTAGTAAGGGCAACATCGCTGGCTTTAATCTCGATAAAGCTGACCGGAGCAGGGGAGGGGGCTGTCAGGCCAGTTTCTTTTCCACAGGCGCTAAGTAGCACCAGGGTGGTAAGTGCACTCAGGCGAAATATGTTTGGTAAAGACCTAGTACCCTGGTTCATGGGTGGGCTCCGTATCGGGACGTGTATGTGAAGAGTAAGTATTCTTACAATGCAATGTCATTTGCATTGATTAAAAATCAGGAAGGTAAGGGTATTGTTTTTTATTTTAAAAAACCAGTGCATATTAATTTTTATTAATTCACATTATTACCTTGCAAGTTTAATTGTTTTTGAGTTTGCCTGAAGTAAGGGATGAGGTGGATTGTGTCATTTTACCTGCCTGAAGTGTAGGGGTTTAGTTTGTAAACTTATTTACTGCCTTTGTTTTATTGACTTGCAAGTGTGTAGATGCGGTTTTTTTGCAAGTAAAGCAGATCTTTTCAGGTGTCTTCACTTTTGGTTTTTTTTAGATTAGACTGTCCAGTCCAAAATGAGGTGTGACAATGGTTAAGAGTAAGCTTGCAGGGAGTGAAGCAGGGCTTGACCCTGTCATTTGTGCGGCTAAGTCCGTTTTTTGTGAAATGGGTTATCGCGCCAGTATTGAGAAAGTTGCGGCACGGGCGGGAGTGGCAAGACAAACTATTTATAATCGTTTCGGTAGTAAACAAGCGCTGTTTGAGTTGACGATTGAATATTTTATTGGCGAAATGCTTGCTCCGCTGGCGGTGAACGAGGGGAGCGTGAGGGAGCGGCTGCTGCGTTTTTCTCTGTCGTTTCGTGCACGAATGATGACAGCAGAGTCTGTTAAAGCACACAGGATGCTTACAAGCGAGGCACCTCGTTTTCCCGAGCTGGCCCGCCGTCATTTCGAGCTTTGTATCGAGCGCACGACCAGGCAATTAGCGGCGCAGTTAGAAACTGCCATGCAGGAAGGGCAGCTTCGCCGGGCTGACTCTATGGAAGCGGCCACATTTCTATTTGATATGTTGAAAGGTTACGATCATCTAAAGTTGTTGTTTGGCGGTGAGCCACCAGACCCGGCGGGTGAGACTGCAAAAGTGAACCGCATTGTGGATATGTTCTTGCGTGCTTATCAGGCGTAAGTCTGGGCTGGTTTTAAGCGGGATTAAAGTGTTAAATTATCATTCAAATGAAAATTAGTCTCATTAAATATGAGCTTAAGCAGGGAAATTTAAATAGTGTCTTATTACAAAGGATTGAGAATGCTGCCTTCACTCAAAAAAAGTGTGGTTTTAGTTATTGGAGCGGCAGCCATGCTGGCCGCTTGCGGCAAACCGGAAGGAGAAGCTGCGGGTGCTGCAGGGGGGGGCATGCCGCCAGCAGAAGTCACCGTGGTGACGGCTCAGGCGGGTAGTGCTGCGCTGACCCGTGATCTAAGTGGGCGGATTACGGCAGTACGCACTGCTGAAGTGCGGGCGCGGGTGGATGGTATTTTAGAGAAGCGCTTATTTAACGAAGGTGGTGAAGTTAAAGCGGGTGAGTCTTTATTTAAGATTGATTCGCGTGTGCTTGAAGCCAATGCGGCGACGGCAAAGGCGGCTTTAGTCAAGGCCAAATCCAGTGTGCTGATTGCCCGGCAAACTGCCGATCGCTACCGCCAGCTCGTAGGCGAGCAAGGTGTAAGCCGCCAGGAATTTGATCAGGCCGAAGCGCAGCTCAAGCAAAGCGAGGCAGAAATGGCTGCCGCTGAAGCGGAAGTGCGCCGCAGTAGCGTAGATCTGGAATACGCCAGCGTACAGGCGCCGATTAGTGGCCGTATTGGTCGCGCCCTGGTTTCGGAAGGGGCTTTGCTAAGTAAGAGTTCAGGTACGGCGCTGGCCACTATCGAGCAAATCAATTCGGTGTATGTGGATTTCAGTCAGTCCGGTGCAGATCTCTTACGCCTAAAACAGCTGGCAAAAGTCGGCAAGCTTAAACAAGCCTCGCTGCCGGTTGATTTGCTGCTTGAAGACGGCACGCCTTACGCTCATGCCGGTAAATTACTGTTTGCCGAGCAAACCATTGATCCTGCTACCGGTACGGTGACGTTACGCGCTGAATTTCCAAACCCTGATCATCTATTACTGCCGGGTATGTTTGCTACCGTGCGTGTAGCGCAAGGTGCAATGGATGCCACAGTGCGTGTACCACAAAAAGCCATTGTTTCTTCACCACAGGGGCAGCTTGTTTATATCGTGGGCAGCGACAATAAAGTTGCACCTGTCCCGGTTAAAACTGGCGGTTTTTCGGGTACGGACTGGATCATTCTGAGTGGTTTAAAAGGTGGCGAGCGGGTAATGATCGATGGCATCCAGAAAGTACGCCCCGGCGCTGTAGTGAGCCCGGTTGATGCGGCTGCGGCTAAATCTGCCCCAATTGCTTCTGCCCCTGCAAAAAAATAGATGCTGCTGATGATGCATAAGCATCACTGGCGCATTAGGAGAGTTTATGTTTGCTCGATTTTTTATCGATCGCCCCGTATTTGCCTGGGTGATCGCAATTATTATTGTTCTGGCGGGTTTGCTGGCTTTGAAAAGCCTGCCTATTTCCCAGTACCCCGAAGTGGCTCCGCCCGCTTTAACGATTAATGCCACTTATCCTGGTGCCAGTGCGCAGGTGATGGAGGAAACGGTTACCGCACTGATTGAGCAGGAAATGAACGGGCTGGAGAACATGCAGTATATGAGCTCCAACAGCGATAGCGCCGGCAATATGGCAATTACGCTGACGTTTAAGCCGGGTACAGATTTAGATACTGCCTCGGTTGAAGCGCAAAATCGTGTAAAGCGGGTTGAAGCACGCTTGCCGAGCGAAGTGCGCCAGCAGGGCGTGCAGGTGGTTAAATCCCGCAGTAATTTTCTGATGTTTGTGACGCTCTTGTCGCCAGATGGCAGTTACGACAATGTGGCGCTGGGCAGCTATGTTAATTCCAGCGTGATTGATTCTATCCGCCGTGTGCCGGGCGTGGGTGAGGCGATGTTGTTTGGCTCCGAATACGCTATGCGCATCTGGCTGGACCCGGCCAAGCTGGCGGGTTTTAAGCTGTCTGCCTCCGAAGCGCTGGCTGCTGTACGCGCGCAAAACGTGCAATTGGCTACCGGCGAAATCGGCCAGCTGCCCGCACCTGCAGGCCAGCAATTTACAGCCACGGTCGTGACGCAGGGCCGTTATTTAACGGCTGAGCAATTTGGCAATATCGTGTTGCGTGATGGTAAGAATGGCTCGCAATTACGCTTAAAAGACGTGGCCAGGGTTGAGCTGGGCGCATCCGATTACAGCGTGCTGGCGCGCTTAAACGGCAAAAGTATCGCAGCGATCGGGATTAAGCTGTCTCCTGATGGCAATGCTCTGGAAACGGCTAAAGCGGTGAAAGCCAAGCTGACCGAGTTATCGCAGTTTTTTCCTAAGGGTATTGCAGTTGAAGTGCCTTATGACACATCCAAGTTTGTTGATGTTTCAATTAAGGAAGTACTGAGTACTCTGGTTGAGGCGATTGGCCTTGTGTTTGTGGTGATGTATTTGTTCCTGGGAAATATCCGCGCCACCCTGATTCCGACCATTGTGGTACCTATTGCGCTTCTGGGGGCTCTGGTAGGTTTGCAGCTCTTTGGATATTCGATCAATGTGCTGACGATGTTTGCCATGGTGCTGGCTATTGGTATCTTGGTTGACGATGCCATTGTAGTGATCGAAAACGTCGAGCGGATTATGAGCGAAGAAGGCCTTGCGCCGCGCGAAGCCACGCAAAAAGCAATGGGGCAGATTATTGGCCCGATTATTGCCATTACGCTGGTGCTGACGGCCGTGTTTGTGCCGATGGCGTTTTTCTCGGGTGCGGTGGGCGCTATTTATCGCCAGTTCTCGGTAACTTTAGTGCTGACGATGTTCTTCTCGGCGCTGATGGCTTTAACCTTAACGCCTGCCTTGTGCGCGACCTTCCTTAAGCCTTTGAAAAAGGGCGAGCATCATGGCACTAAGGGATTTTTAGGTTGGTTTAACCGCAAATTTGCCGCTTTAACCCTGCGCTATCAGGGCTGGGTAGGTACATGCATACGTAAAACCGGTTTATCTTTACTGTTTTTTGCTTTGATTCTGGTTTCTACCGGCTGGCTGATGTCGCGTTTGCCCACGTCTTTTCTGCCTGATGAAGACCAGGGTTATTTTATTAGCGTGGTGCAATTGCCTGCAGGGGCTACGCATGAGCGTACGCTGGAAATCGTTGAACAGGTTGAAGCGCATTTTGTGAAACAGCCTGAGGTGGATCGTGTGATTGCGATTGTGGGTTTTAGCTTCTTTGGCCGTGGTCAAAATGCAGCGCTGGCCTTTGTTACCTTAAAAGACTGGAAAGATCGCCCGCTGGCAGATAGTCAGGTTGGCCCGGTGGTGCAGCGCGCCAATATGATGTTGTTTCGCATTAAACAGGCGTTCTCATTTGCAACTAATGTGCCGCCGATTCCTGAACTGGCTTCGGTAGGTGGGTTTGATTTTCGTTTGCAAGATCGCGCCGGTTTAGGTCGTGATCGCCTTTATGATGCACGCAATGCATTGCTGGGCATGGCTGCGCAAAACAAAGCGCTGGCCGGTGTTCGCCCGGATGGCCAGGAGCCGGGTCAGCAGCTTTTACTGGATGTAAACAAGGTAAAAGCCAGCCAGCTGGGGATTGATATGACCGAGCTGAACAACACTCTGGCTATTTCATTGGGTTCAGCCTATGTGAATGACTTTGTGCGTGAAGGCCGTATCTTGCGCGTTTTAATGCAAGCTACACCGGAAAGCAGGTTATCTCCGGATGATTTACTCAAGCTGCAGATTAAAACCCGTGCGGGTAATCTGGTGCCGCTGTCTGAAATTGCCGTAGCCAAGTGGCAGGCGGGTGCTTCTGCGCTGGATCGCTACAACGGCTTGCCTGCGTTCAAGATTTCAGGCGGCCCGGCTCCGGGTAAAAGCTCGGGCGAGGCGATGGATGCCATGGAAGCGATGGCCAAGCAATTGCCGCCGGGTGTGGGCTTTGAATGGTCGGGTACGTCGTTTGAAGAGCGGCTTTCCGGCTCGCAAGCGCCATTTCTGTTTGGCTTGTCGATTCTGATCGTGTTCTTGTGCCTTGCAGCGCTGTACGAAAGCTGGTCGATTCCGTTTGCTGTGTTATGGGTTGTGCCGCTGGGTATTTTTGGTGCGGTTGCTGCCATGACATTACGCGGCCTGCCGGATGATGTGTACTTTAAGGTGGGGCTGATTGCCATTATCGGTTTGTCAGCCAAGAACGCGATTTTGATTATTGAATTTGCCCGGGATCTGCAGCGCCAGGGTATGAGTGCAATTGATGCCACACTGGAAGCCTGCCGCTTACGCTTTCGCCCGATTCTGATGACGTCCTTTGCCTTTATTGCAGGTGTATTGCCGCTGGTTACCAGCTCCGGTGCAGGAGCTGCCAGTCGCCGCGCGATTGGTACCGGGGTGATGGGCGGGATGATTACAGCGACGGTCTTTGCGGTGTTCCTGGTGCCGGTGTTCTTTGTTGTCGTGCGCCGCTTCTTCCCAGAAAAAATTGTGGTGCGAAGCGACGAAATCGCCGATGACCATCGTTAATTAGACTGATCGTTGCAGTCCTTCGAAGGGTGGTGTGTCCATCCTTCGAGTGATGATGCAAATCCATAGGTAATCAATGTATGAAAAAACAATTAATGTCTAAGACGCTGCTGCTGGCGATGACGCTGGCCTTGGGTGCATGCGCGATGGGGCCGGATTATATTCGCCCTGCAGCACCTGTCGCTGCTGTGGTAGGCAGCCAGCCAGCGGACGTGAATACGCCGCAGTGGGGGAGTTACTTTACTGATCCTGCTTTGCACTTGGTGATTGAAAAAGCGCTGGCGAATAACCGTGATTTAAAAATTGCCACCGCCCGAATCGAAGAAGCCCGTGCTTTGTATGGTATTCAAAAAGCGGACTTTCTGCCTTCGGTGAATGCCAATGGCTCGGGCAGTATCAGCCGCAGCAGCCCGGATACCGATATCAGCCGCCGCTATGAAGCTAATCTGGCACTGCTCTCCTATGAGGTAGATTTCTGGGGCCGTGTGCGCCGTTTAAGCGAGGCGGCTAAGGCTAATTATCTGGCGAGCGAAGAGGCGCAGCAATCGGTGCGCAGCTCTTTGATTGCCGATGTGGCCAATAGCTATTACAGCGCGCAGGCATTAACTGCACGTAGCAATTTTGCCGAGCAAACCGCTACAGCGCGTGCAGAAAACCTGCGCGTAGTAAAACGCCGTGTGGATGTGGGCGTGGCTAACCGTCTTGATCTGTTGCAGGCACAAAGCGCGCAAGATGCTGCCATCAGTGATCATGCAGCATTGGCCCGCCAGGCGGCCAACGCACAGACTGCACTTGTGGTCTTGGTGGGAGAGCCGGTTAGTCTGCCTGCTGCCAATTTAAATGCAGAAGTGGTGCAGCTGCCGGGGGGGGTAAATTCTGCTGTTTTGCTGGAGCGCCCGGATGTGCGCGCTGCAGAGCAAAAGCTGGTGGCGGCCAATGCCAATATCGGCGCGGCCCGCGCGGCCTTTTTTCCTAAAGTCACTTTAATGGGTAGTGGCGGGGTAGTAAGTAATGAGCTGGAAGATTTATTTTCTGGTGGCAACCGCGCATGGAGCTTTTTGCCGCAAATCAGTCTGCCGCTGTTTGATGGCGGGCGTTTGCGTGCCGGGGCGGATATTGCTGAAGCCCGGAAGGTCATTGCTGTGGCTGAATATGAAAAAACCATTCAGCTGGCATTTAAAGATGCAGCCGATGTGTTGTCTGATCAGGCATGGCTGAGTAAACAGTTAGCTGCTCAGCAGCGGCTTAGCGAGCGGCAGGAGCAACGCTTGAAGCTTGCCGAAGTGCGTTATGCATCGGGCTTGGCGGGCTATCTGGATGTGCTGGATGCGCAGCGCGAGTTTTATACAGCAAGTCAGGGGCTGATCGAAACGCGTCGTGCCCGTTTGGCTGCATCTGCTCAGGCTTATAAAGCTTTGGGAGGGAAGTGATCGCGATATGCTGCATCAGATCCTGATGGAGCTGATGCTGTTTGTTTAAGCCCTGATGTATCGATGCTTGGCTGGGCTGGCGCAGATTTTGATAACAGGGGCATTTATGCCCCTGTTATCATTTCTGGATTTATTAATTTCACGCTGGCGCGGCGGGTGCTTTGCGGAAAAAAGCCGGGAAAATTGTAATCGCGCCGGTAGTTAATGCATTGGATTGGCATTAAAAGCGTGCAGGGTCATTATGCTGTTATGGCCTTAGGACCGCTCATTTAAGCCAGGCGAGCGGTCTTAAGGCTAAGTAGATCAATTAATCAACCAGCTCGCGCGCTGCAGCAACCTGATCTTTATAAGCATCAAAAATACCGCGCAAGGAGTCTTCCATCGTGGTGCTTGGTGCCCAGTTCAGGTCAGCCTTGGTGTTGTCGATTTTTGGCACGCGGTTTTGCACGTCCTGGTAACCCTTGCCATAGTATTCGCCTGAAGTGGTTTCCAGTACGGTTACTTTGGCTGCCATTTCTGCGTATTCAGGATAGGTTTTCGCCAGATCCAGCATCATGGTTGAAAGCTCGCGTACCGAGTAATTGTTAACCGGGTTGCCGATGTTATAAATCTGGCGTGTGGCTTTGCCGTCTTTATTGTCGATAATCTTAACCAGCGCTTCGATACCATCGGTGATATAGGTAAATGCACGTTTTTGCGCGCCGCCATCCACCAGCTTGATAGGCTCGCCGCGAACGATATGACCCAGGAACTGGGTGATCACACGGCTGGAACCTTCCTTCGGTGTGTGGATATTATCCAGACCGGCACCAATCCAGTTAAATGGACGGAACAGGGTGTAATCCAGGCCTTCCTGCTGGCCGTAAGCTGCAATCACGCGATCCATTAATTGCTTGGAGCAGGCATAGATCCAGCGCGGTTTGCTGATCGGGCCGTAAACCATATTGGAGTTTTCAGGATCAAACGCTTCGTCTTCACACATACCGTAAACTTCGGATGTGGATGGGAAAACCACGCGTTTTTTGTATTTAACGCACCATTTGATAATCGGCAGATTAGCTTCGAAATCCAGCTCGAATACGCGTAATGGTGCCTGTACATAAGTAGCAGGAGTCGCAATGGCAACCAGTGGCAGCACAACATCACATTTCTTGACGTGGTATTCAATCCATTCCTGGTTAATGGTGATATCACCTTCAAAAAAGTGAAAGCGTGAGTTCCCCATAAATTCAGACACTTTATCGCTATACATATCCATACCGAAGACTTCCCAGTCGGTATTTTCGAGGATATGTTTGGATAAATGATGGCCGATAAAGCCATTTACGCCAAGGATAAGGACTTTTTTCATTATGTTTTCCCGAGGGTGGTACTGTGTAAATCTATTGAAGAAGCGCCAAAATGGTGAATAAAATTCTTGCCGTTGAGCGTTTCCCCCGCGAATTCTGCGTGCAGCACCAATAGCGCTGCACCATCACTGCAAAGCAATATAATTTTATCGCCATCGGCATACATAAGCGGTGTAATGGGCTCGATGGCGGTGGTTGTTGCTGTAAATATTTGCCGCGTGCGCCAGATAATCAGGCGTTTTTCATGAATGTCAGTAAATGCACCCGGATAGGGAGCGGTCACGGCGCGGACCAAATTATGAATTTCTTTTGCGCTTTGCTGCCAGTCTATCTGGCCGTCTTTCGCGCTGCGGCCACCATAATAGGCGCCCTGGCTTAAGTCTTGCTGCGTAAAATCAGTTTTTCCGGCAATTAAACGCGGCAATGCGGCGCTTAAGCATATCTCGGCAGCAATAGTAACTTTTTCAAATACTTCCTGGGCCGTATCGTCGGGCAGAATAGGTACGGCTTGCTGGGCCACAATCGGGCCATTGTCCGGTTTGATATTCATCACATGTAATGTTGCGCCGGTTTGTGTTTCGCCCTTAATAATGGCCCAGTTAATCGGCACCCGGCCGCGATATTGCGGCAATAAAGAGCCGTGCATATTAAATGCGCCCCGTTTTGGCGTATCTAATAAGGGGGCTTTTAGCATATTGCGATAATAAAATGAAAATAGAAAATCTACATCGAGCGCGGCAATTTGTGTTTCTATTTCTGCCGTGTTGGGATTGTCCGGTGTAATAAACGGAATTTCATAATCACTTGCCAATTGCGCCACCGAGCCAAACCAGATGTTTTCGCCCGGGTTATCTTCGTGCGTTACAATTAGCTTGATTTCAATGCCTGCTGCCAGTAGTGTTTTAATGCAGCGCACACCAACATTATGGTAGGCAAAAACAACTGCTGATTTCATGCACAGCCCTTTTTATGCTGATCCGGGTTGGCTTGTAAAATACCGGCAATCAAGTAGCGCGGGCGCTGGCGTACTTCGTGATAAATACGGCCAATATATTCTCCAAGCAGGCCAATACCAAATAGCGCAATGCCAATAAGAAAGAAGACAATTGCAAACAGGGTAAATAAGCCGCCCACCTCGGGACCCATAAAAATACGGCGTAAAACCAGTAATAGGAATAAAGCGCTTGAGCCTAATGAAACAAAAATCCCCAGCATGGAAAACAATTGTAAAGGCAGAATCGAAAAGCCGGTCATAAGGTCAAAATTAAGACGAATCAGACTATAGAGCGAATACTTGGATTCGCCGGCAAAGCGCTCTTCATGCCCTACAATTACTTCGGTTGGATTTTGCGAAAAAGAATAGGCCAGCGCCGGGATAAAGGTATGCATTTCCTGGCACTGATTAATGGTGTCGATAATGCGGCGGCTATAGGCGCGCAGCATGCAGCCCTGATCGGTCATTTTGATTTTGGTGAGCTTTTCACGCAGATGGTTCATGCTGCGGCTGGCTGCATGCCGCCACCAGCTGTCATTACGCTGGCGACGGATCGAGCCAACATAATCATGGCCCTTATCCATTTCGGCCAGTAAGGTGGCAATGTCTTCGGGCGGATTTTGTAAGTCAGCATCAAGAGTTACGATGCGTGAGCCTTGGGAGTACTCAAACCCTGCCAGAATGGCGCGGTGCTGACCAAAATTACCGTTAAATAAAATCACCCGCGTGACATCCGGGCGTTTTTCGTACTGGGCGCTTAGTATGCCTGCCGAGCGATCACGGCTGCCGTCATTAATGAACAAAATTTCATACGGCGTCTTCAGTGCGTCAAGTGCAGGGTAAAGGCGATCAAACAGTGCCTGCAAGCCGTCTTCTTCATTATAAACCGGCACGACAACAGAGATGATGGGTTTCATTAATATCTCTTCTTTAAATCCTGATGACATAAGTGCTGTGTGCATGATAGGAATCAGTATCTCTTATTCAAAACTGGTGGAAAGTACTTCGCGCAAAGCGGTACAGACACGTTTTACATCAGCGATTTCCATAGCGGGAAAAAGCGGCAGGGTGATCGTGCTAGCGCCAATATGCTCTGCGTGAGGATACATTCCCTCGGCATAGCCCAGATCACGATAATAAGTAAACAAATGCAGCGCCGGGTAATGTACGCCGATGCCGATGCCTTTTTCCTTCATCCGGTTGATAAACTCACCTCGGCTGATTTTCATTTTTGCCAGCGGTAACAGCGGTTGGAACATATGCCAGTTGCTGTTTATAAAGTCAGCGGGCGGCAATTCTAAGCCTAATTGGGGATCCAGCAAATCAAAATAAGCTTGGGCGAGCTCTTTTCGTTTGCTGTTAAAGCTGTCGAGCTGTCTGAGTTGTCCAAGGCCAATGGCAGCCGCCACGTCGGTCATATTGAATTTTCCACCGGGTAAATCTACATCCATGCTGCCATCAGGAAAGCGCGTAACGCCTTGCAGACGCCATTTTTCAAATAGAGCTGCCTCAGCTTCATTATTCATGACCAAGGCGCCGCCTTCAGTGGTGGTCATATTTTTATTGGCATGAAACGAAATTGAGCAAAGATCGCCAAAGCTGCCGATTTTTTTGCCATTCCACGTTGCGCCTTGTGCCTGTGCAGCGTCTTCGATCACGCGTAAGCCGTGTTTTTTTGCAATGGCGTAGAGGCGATCCCGATCAACTGGTAAACCTGCCAGATCAATCGGGATAATCGCTCTGGTGCGTGGTGTGATTGCCGCTTCGACTAAATCCAGATCAATATTGCGTGTGACAGGATCTACATCGACCAGCACCAGTTTGCCGCCCGTATTCAGGATGACATTGGTGGTTGATACCCAGGTCATAGGTGTGGTGATGACTTCGTCGCCAGGTTGCAGATCAATGAGTCGCAGTGCAATTTCCTGCCCGCCGGTAGCGGAATTCACCACACGCACAGGACGGCCGCCAAAATAGGCGGACAGGGCGGTTTCAAATGCTTTGACTTTAGGTCCGCTGGTGATCCAGCCGGAGCGCAGTACATCAGCCACATCCTGAATGGTGGCTTCATCAATGCTGGGGCGGGTGAAGGGGAGAAAGTCGCTCATGGTTTTTCCGGGTGTATTCTTAAATTGTGTGGCAGTAGCCGCAAAAGAAATGCAGCCAATAGCGTACCGATAAGTGCACCACAGGCATTGGCAAGCATGTCTTTGAGATCAAAGCTTCGGTAGGGTGTAAGTGCCTGTGCAAATTCGATGGCGACGCCCATCAGGCTGGCTGTGAACCAGATCAGTGGCAGTTTTTGCTGGCGGGCCAAGCCAAACCAAAGAGCCAGTAAGCCATAGGCAAGAAAATGGCCGATTTTATCGCTGTTGGGTACAGCAGGCATAGAGAGGGGGATTAAGGACATGAGCCAAATAAAGGCCACATAGGCCCATGCCAGTCTTTCAAAGGCTATGCGTATCATTAGCTTTTTGCCACCAACAGAACGCCTAGCATAATTACAGCAATGCCAATTAAGCGCATTGGTGTTACGGCTTCACCAAATAGCCACCATGCCAGCCCTGCGTTCACAACATAGCCAATAGACAGCATGGGGTAGGCAATGCTGACTTCGACCCGGGACAGGGCCAGAATCCAGACTACTACGCTAATGACATAGCAGGATAACCCGCCAATGATGTGCGGGTTGCTGGCAACTTTGAGCCCGATTGGCCACGCATTGGCCATGGAAAAATCAAATTGCCCAATGGTGCGTGTACCGGCTTTTAATAAAAGCTGAGCACCTGCATTGAGTAATACGCCAAATAAAATCAATCCGAATTCGATGGCTTTCATGGTTTTGCAATCACCAGTCTGCGGGCGTCTTTTGCAATTATTTTCATTTGTAACCCACGTGTTTGTAATTCATTGAGTGTTTCTTTTTGCAAGATGGCAACAGGCTGAGCATCGCTATTCCACCGGGCAATAAAATCATCCAGCGTGATGTGCTTATCAGGCTCTGATTTCTGGCCCATTTGAAACTCATCAGTATATTCAACAAATTGAATTGTTCTCTTCAGATAAAAGGGCAGGGACTGGTCGTAATAACGCACAGCATAAAGGGTGCTTTGCTCATTGACCTGCGGCTTGATTGCTTCTACCAAATGATAACTGGAATTAGTGTAAGCATAAGACTCATGCCCTACCATCGGCAATTGCCCGCCTATTAATCCGGTTAGCACCATGGTGGCAATGGCGGCTTCTTTTTTGTTTTTACCTGCCAGAATAAAGCTGGCTATCGAGCCGCCAGTGAAAACCAGGCCTGCGGCAACAAGCCATATGGCATAGGCCGCATTATACATTTGTGGGGTGTTGTCGCTGGTTATTGTACTGACATAGGGATAGGCGCCGATTAAAATCAGGCCGGGAATAACCATCCACACAAAATGCCAGCGCAGCGCCTTGCTGCTGATATCCATCAGCGTTTGCGCCATCAGCATGGCTAGTGCCGGAAAAATCGGCAGAATATAGGAAGGCAGTTTGGAGCCTGATTTGGAGAAAAAGGCAAAAATAAATATCGACCAGATTAAAAGAAAACGGTTGGTTTTAAATTGCTCATTGCTTTGCCAGCTTTTCTTTAAAGCTTGCGGCAGCAGGCTGGTCCACGGCAGTAGGCCGACGGCAAGAATCGGGAAGAAGTACCAGATTGGCCCTTCACGACGGTGTTCGGTGCTCAGAAAACGCTCAAAGTGCTCATGAATAAAGAAAAACTGGGCGAATTCAGGATTGGCTTTAGATACGGTTAAAAACCAAGGCACGGTAATCAGTAAGGCCAGCGCCAGGCCTTTGAATAAATGCAGCCTTGTCCAAAGCTTAAGATCCCGGCAAATAATCGAATAGGCCACAATCGCAATGCCGGGCAGTACCAGACCGATCAGACCTTTGGATAAAACAGCCAGGGCAATGGATGTCCAGGCAATTAGCATGCCATTGCGGTTTTCTTTGGGGCTGGCACCGTCTCTTTGCGCCAGCAGAAAGCCGCACAGGCTAAAAGTCAGAAAAGCACTGACGCCCATATCCAGCGTTAGAAAGTGCCCGTTACCGATCCACCACACGCTGCTGGCTAAAATACCGCCCGCCAGCCATGCCGTGGCTTCACCCCAGATTTTGCGGCTGGTGAAAAAAACAGCTAACAGGCTTAAAAAGCCGGTTGTGGCGGGCCACAGACGGGCGATGAAATCTGATTCGCCCAGCATCTTGAAGGCAGCAGCTGTTGTCCAATACTGTAGGGCGGGTTTTTCAAAGTATTTAATGCCATTAAGCCGGGGGGTATTCCAGTTGCCGCTTGCAACCATCTCACGGGAAATCTCGGCATAACGGCCTTCATCCGGAGTGATCAGCTTGCGATGACCTAGCGTGCCAAACCAGAGGACGGACAAAAGAATAAGTATCAGCCATTTGGCTGCCGGGCGGTTAATCAGACTATTCATGGGTCTTTTGATGAGGATTGTGCGGTGCGGTATTGTACCTGAAGCCACTTGATCACACGAAACACTACCTTAAACTACTTAAAGGGTGATGATTTTCAGGCAGATAATAGCGAATGCCTTGCGTTTTTGCACAGGACTTTATTTATTGATGGCGGCTTCTGATTAAAACCAGCACCGCGCCGCCGCCGCCTTCATGCTGTGGTGCCTGACAAAAAGCCAGTACCTCATCTCTTTGTGCCAGCCAGTTTTTAAGCTTCTGTTTTAGAATTGGCTCGCCATTCTTTGATCCCATGCCCTTGCCATGCACTATGCGTACACAGCGTAAACCAGCTGCATGGGCATTTTGTAAAAATCGTGTCACGCTGATTCTGGCTTCGTCGCTGCTCAAACCATGTAAATCCAAATGTCTAGTTGTGGGCCATTGTCCTTTGCGAAGCCGCTTCAGGGTATCGAGCTTTTGCCCCGGTTTGCTGTACAGCAGCTCTTCCCCCGGAGCCAGCTCATCCCAGGGCCAGAAATCGGTCATATCATCCAGCGGGCTAAGGTTCTCGGCACGCTGCTTTCTTGGCCAGGGGCTGACTTCCGGTTTGGGGTGAATGTATTGCTTGGTTTGAAATGGCTTAACGCCTTGTACCGAGCGCATAAAAAGGGCGCGATCATCTAATGCTTCAATTGTTTGATGCGGCTTATGAGGCACCTTTGCCGCAATCTGCGTCTTGATGCGTAAGGCTTTTCTGAGCTGGCGTAGTTTGTCCATGTGAATCCAATGCAAAAGGGGCGCCTGGCGCCCCTTGGGTTCATCTGAACCATTACTTTAATGTAAGCAATATGCCAATACTTAACTCACGGCTTTGTTGCCTGCCGTTTTGGCGCTGAGCTGAAAAACAGCGCTTCACCTTGTTATGTATCCTGATTATCGAGATCGATTACACTTTCTTTGCTCACGACCGCTTTTTGGGTCTGGCGCAATTGTGAATTAAACGCTGGCACCCAGGTATTTATCTGCATCAAGAGCGGCCTGGCAACCGGACGCTGCCGAAGTGACTGCCTGACGGTAAATATGATCCTGCACATCGCCTGCAGCAAATACACCGGGGATATTTGTGCCGGTTGAGCCGCCATCACGGCCACCCTTGGTGATGATATAGCCGCTGGCATCCATCTCGAGCTGGCCTTTGAAAATATCGGTGTTTGGCTTGTGGCCAATAGCAATAAATACACCGGTTAATTCGATGTCACGTGTCGTGCCATCGATGGTTGATTTAAGACGCGCGCCTGTCACGCCTGTTGCATCGCCCAATACTTCATCCAGTGTGCTGTTAATGGCTAGGGTGATTTTACCAGTAGCCACTTTCTCCATTAAATGGTCGATTAGGATTTTTTCTGAGCGGAAAGTGTCACGGCGGTGAACTAAAGTGACATGTGCCGCAATATTGGATAGATACAGCGCTTCTTCAACCGCCGTATTGCCACCACCCACCACAGCAACCTGCTGATTACGGTAAAAGAAGCCATCGCAGGTTGCACAAGCTGATACGCCGCGGCCAGCAAAGGCTTCTTCACTTGGCAGACCGATATATTGGGCAGATGCGCCGGTTGCAATAATCAGTGCATCGCAGGTGTATTCACCGGAATCCCCCACAAGGCGAATCGGTTTTTCATTTAAATGCGTGGTGTGAATATGATCAAAGATCATTTCTGTGCCAAAACGCTCGGCATGTTTTTGAAAGCGGGCCATGAGCTCCGGGCCTTGCACGCCATCAGCATCAGCGGGCCAGTTGTCTACATCCGTAGTTGTCATTAGCTGGCCTCCCTGAGCAAGTCCTGTCACCATAACCGGGTTAAGGTTGGCACGTGCTGCATAAACAGCTGCAGTATAGCCAGCGGGGCCTGAGCCTAGAATAAGTAAACGAGCGTGTTGCGTAGCCATAAATCAGCGTCCTGTGTTGGAAAGGTAGGGAGTATTCATAGGATTTTACGAAGTTTACGGTTTTTGCGCTGAGCTTTCTAATCGAAAATGCCTATGGAAGCCATTAAGCATACTGACACCGAATCTACGGAAGAAGTTGTCTCTTTAAAAACTTCAAAAATGCAAGCTGCCCTTAATGCTGTTAATTGAGTTGTTTGTAGCTACAGATGTAGGGTGTTTAATTTATTTTTGCGTGCATCAGGGAAAGAGTCCTCGTTGTCATCAATAATGGGCAATCCGTGTCTTGGGTTTTAATTAGTAACATTTATTTTTTGTCAATTTTTGTGAATTTAATGCAAAAAATAGTTGGGCCGTATAATGACTTTGGTATAATCCACAATGTTTTAGTGAATGATTAAATACCCGCTAATATTTTAGCCGTAATACTTGGGGAGTGTTTTTTAACTGGGTTGTTTCTCTTCAAAAAGTAAATGAATAACGATTGTTTTTAGTCATATGGTGTGCGTTTGGCCGGTTTAAGTTTGCATATTATATGCTGGCTTTAATGGTAAAGGTCGTATGCCTGATAGTATTGAGATTGTAGGTGGCAGATTTGGAAACGCTGATTATTATGCTATGCGTAATGCTAATAATTCTGATGTTTTTTTTAAATTAATTATATGAAGTCGACAAATTTATGGGTTATTTAAATAATAAACATTATAAAATAAATGATATTTTTAAACCATGCTAGATGGTGATATATTTTGATGTTGCTATTTATTTTTTATATTACTTTTTGTGAAGGTAAATTTAATAAAGGAAGGCTTTAAATGACTAAATTTTATTTAGTGTGTGTATTGCTGGTTTTTACTTTTACAGGCACAGGTTGTGTTGATTTGAAACCAGTAAATGAAAATGTAATATATGGAAAATCTACCATGTTTTCCGCCTTGGGGCGTCCAAAAACAAAATATACTATTAATCAGTTTATTTATCATTCTATTAGAGATGGGGCGGATAAAGAAAAGACAGCTGATTATTTTACTGGATTTTTTGGGAAGCCCGCTAATATTTATAATATTAAATCACAACCAAAACTTGTATATGGTTATGATATGAAATCAAAAGCAATGATCGTATATGATTGGCATAAAGATTCCTGCCAGATTATGATTGCTTTTGATCCTGTAACAAAACTAATTATAGAGTTTTCAGGAGGTAAAGAGCATCGATATAAAATTGATCCAACTATCTCTTACATTTCTAATTGTTCTACTGAAATAACCGGGCCAGAGAGAAAAGTGCTTTCTGACCCTGATATATACAGAGGCAATTTAAGCATAAGATTGGCTGCGTGGGGGATCTTTGGGTTAGTTGGATTGGGGACAGTGCAGATAATTTAATGAAAAGCTGGGGGGTGCCCAATAGTTCAGTAAAATTAAGCAATGGAGATACTATTCTTCAATATTCTCGAACTAGCTATGATGAATATCATACTTACCACTGTGAGAAAAAATTTATTATAAGAAAAGGAATTATTAAAAAATTTAGTTATTCTGGTTGTGGAAGTCCAAAGGTTGTACTTGGACGGCCATTTTATCCGGCTGCTACTCCAGTTCCTGGTACTGATGACTTATAATTAATCTTAAATTCAGAGTTTAGGTGGCTAAGTTTTAATTTAATGTGTACCTTTGATGTTTTGTTTCTCCATTAAAATTTTCCTGGTCAATTTTGTTATTTGCTTGCATACCTAGCGCAACAGCCAGATTACCGGTTATTGGCGCTAGGGTAAAAGCAGACGCCGGGTTTGGCGGGGGTGATGCTTTGCTATAGCCCCAGGCATGCACCAGCTAAATCGCTCAGGCATTCCCCCCGCACACTGACAAAAATCTCGCTTTCTCTCTGAATTAATAAAACAAAATCGAAGTCATTCACAAAGACATTGACACCCACTGGGGCAGACCTGACCCGGATATCAGTTTTAGCCCATGACAATAGCCGTTTTTAACCTGGAAAAATCCGGCGCAAGCCTGCGTGGCACGCAATCTGGAGCCGTAGCGTGGTTTTTTTGATGTGTGCGCTGGAAATGGCTGCAGTGGTAACCTTCCTTCGTGTAAACGCTAATTGTCAGTGATTGCGAACGGCTCCGTTATGCCAGTACGCCTAAAGATGCCACCATTAATGTGAAAAATTAACTGATGCCACTATCGGCCTACTACGAACCTATTTACCGGGGGCGTGTTTTGTTGCGAATATTAGAAGTAATGCAAATCTTTAGCGCCCACGTTTACGTCCGGAAAAATAAGAAATTAAAACGTTAGTAGTGCTGTTAATTAAGTTGTTTCTAAATGCGCAGAAAAATAAAAAATGCGGATTTATCAGATTTATTAAAGGTAAATACTTACAATATGTAAGTATTTTGATTGTTGCTGTTAATTAGCAATTTACTGAAAAAACAGATAATTATATTGGCTTGTACGGGTATTCGGCTAATTATTACAGCTTATTGCTTTTGTATTTATTGTGTTTTAATAAATATTATTGAAATAATTATTTATTTTTCTTTGTTTTTAATTGACGTATTAATTATATGGTGCTTACTATGGTTTATTAAAATAACTTTATAAAGTTAATATGAAATATCAAATTGTCGGTGAATTGCTTACAAAATACCGGCAGGTTTTTGCTGCGGCGTGGCAAAGCCGCAAACAGCAAGATTTACCACCTAAAAGTGCTAACGAGCTTGCCTTTTTACCCGCAGCGCTAGAGCTGCAAGAAAATCCCCCTCACCCCGCCGCCCGCATCACGCTTTGGGCCTTGCTCGCTTTTATCTTGATTGCCTTTACTTGGGCCTGCCTTGGCAAGATCGATATTGTGGCCGTGGCGCCTGGCAGGTTGATTGTGTCTGATCGCAGTAAAACCATTCAGCCCTTAGAGGCAGGGGTGGTGAAATCCATTCATGTGCAAGACGGGCAAATGGTGCAGGCGGGGCAGCTATTGATCGAGCTGGATGGCACCGTCTCAGGCGCAGAAAACACCAAGCAGCAAACCAATCTGTACGATGCAGAATTAAACGCGCTGCGCGCCAAAGCCTTGCTTGTCGCTTTAGATAACAGGCAAGCGCCTGTTGTTAATCATGTGGCGGCGGGTAAGGAGCTGCAATCTCTGGAGGCCAGCCGTTTGGCGCTCAGCCAGTGGCAGGAATTACAAGCCAGGCTATCTACCCTAGATAGTGATACTTCACGCAAGCAGGCCGAGCGGGCGGGGGTACAAGACCAGATCGCCAGGTTTGAGCAAACCTTACCGATTATTAAGCAGCGCGAAAAAGACTTTCAGGATTTGGCGCTGCAAAACTTTGTTTCCAAACACGGCGTGCTAGAGAAACAACAGGCCAGAATAGAGGCCGAGCAAGATTTAGCCAACCAGCGGCATAAAAAATCTGAGTTAGATGCTGCCATTCGCGGCAATGCCCAGCAAAGAATCGCCATACAGGCAGAGTTTCGCCGCACCCAGCACGATCTGTTTAGCCAAGCCAGTGAGCAAGCCCGCTCGTTTACCCAAGACGTGGTTAAAACAGGGCAGCTACAAAAACAAACCCGCCTAACCGCGCCCGTAGCCGGAATCGTGCAGCAACTGGCTGTGCACACCGTGGGCGGCGTCGTCACCCCTGCGCAAGCCCTGCTGGTGATCGTGCCAAAAGATGAAGCCGTAGAGGCCGAAGTGGTATTGGAAAACAAAGACATCGGCTTTGTAAATGCTGGGCAGGCCGCCGCTATCAAAATTGAAACCTTTAATTACACCAAATACGGCCTAATTGAAGGATTGGTGAGAAACGTTTCATTTGATGCCGTACCAGATGAAAAATTAGGATTGATATATCAGGCCAGAATCAAATTACACAAAAATAAAATGAATGTTGATGGTAAATGGCTAAAGCTGGCTCCGGGGATGGCGGTAACGGTAGAAATTAAAACCGGACAACGCAGAATTATTGAATATTTCTTATCGCCACTTATGGCGCATGTTTCGGAAAGTGTGAGGGAGAGGTGAAAGGTTTAACTTTAGGTTCTTATATTTAATAATGGGTTTAATTTAATTTAATAAAATTATATGATTATTATTTTATTGATAATTTTTACTTTGTTGATGGGTGGCGTGGTAAAAGTGCAGTGCGAAAATTTCATTCAACGCAGTTGAAAATTTAGTTATATATACTTGGTTTTTTTGTTTGTTTTATATGGATTTTTTTGTGAGGTTTAATTTATGTAATTAATTGGTAATTGGTAATTGGTAATTATTTTGGATGTGAATTTGGCCAATATGGGTGCTGTATATGATTATCTATCAGAATAAAAAGATTGGTTTATTTAAAGGCTTGTGCCAATTAACAGCGGTAGCTTCTTTCGGTGTGCTCGCCATGAATTCCTATGCAGCTGAATATGAAATAATCATGCCGGCTCAATCTGGTGTTTATGCGGCAAAGAAAGCCAGTGGATGGGGGTATGTTACCAAAAGCAAGGAGATTACAAATTTTAATTTTGAGGCGAATGAGGGTGTCTTCTAGGATTATATTGTTTTCTTTTAGTTTGTACCCGCTTTGGTTTGGAATCTCCAAACCACTCGCCAATTTAGGTCCTACTGGTATTATTTTATTATGTATTTTGATGATACCTGTTTGCATTTTATAATTTCTTATTTCAGAGGTGAAAAATGAGCAATGCTGGTGTGGTAGCAGCTACTACAATAGATGCATACGGATTGATGCTTAATGTATCTGCAACTCAAAGTGGCATATCTGGCATCCAGATAGATTGGCTGTTTTGACACAAGGAATAACTGAGGTCAGAACAAAATTAAATCCTACTATGCTTAATGCTCTTCGTACCAAAGAAAGCGGGTTTAACTGTACTCTGACCCCAGTTATTATATTATTAATTATCTAGTTGGTGCGGCATGATTTTTTTATATAAAAACTGTTACGACGTTAAATTGATTTTAATTGATTTAATTATAGTCTCTTTTTTTGTTTTTTTCCCAAATGTAGTTGTTATTTTATTTGGCAAGGTATTTGGTTATCTAAGTGGGTCAGTATGTGATGTTGGATTGATAATGTTTATATATTTTATTTTTGTGTTTTTGTTTTTTACTTTTATAAATATATTTAGGATGAAAAACTATCAATCTAGTTGCAGTATTATGGAGCTTGTATTTGTTGCTGTTTTTATTTTTGCTGCAGCAAATGAAACATGGTTTGCTAGTAAATACTTAAATATTTCTTGTTATTCGTATGTGGAATCATTGCGTTTGATGGCGTTGAATATAAATGCAAAATCTACTTTTTTTGTAATTTGGTCTTACTCTTGTTCTTGGATTTTTTCTTCATTTTGTTTGATTTTATTAAGGTGGCGTTATGTGTAGTGATTCTACGATTTTTGACTCGATTGTTAATACAGTTAATGAAATTTCTGGTGATAACTTGCCCAAACCAAAAAATATATTAACTGAATATGATAGAAAGGCAATTGGTAATATTGTTAATAAAATTCAAGAGTCGATTGATTCTGGAGATGATGCAGGTGTGGTTGCTGCATCCGCTCAAATTACAGCAGTAGTAATTACTTCTGTTGTTGCATCCGTTGCAGCTTCACCGGGTAAATTTTCTACAAAGGGACTTAATTTTCTTTTTGAATCTATTAGGAAAAATCCAAGTACATTTGAAAAAATAGTTGGACCTGTTGTTTCTAAATATATAGATAAGAGTTATTTGCTTCGATGGAGTAACATTAACACAAGGCTTACTGCTGGAATGTCAGCTGGCTATGTAGTTAATGAATTTATAAATTATTTTAATTCATTGCATTTGGGGGCGTGGTTGTTTGATGCCCTGCATCCAGAAGATATTGATCCTAGTGCTAATGATGCCTTTAACAATGCCTTACGCTGGCAACCGCGCCGTGATCCGCTCACCCTCGACCTCGATAATGATGGATTAGAGACGGTCGGCACTAAGGAAGGCGTATTTTTTGATCATGATGGGGATGGTCTTAAAAATAAATCCGGCTGGGTGAAACCCGATGATGGCTTTTTGGTGCGTGATTTAAATGGCAATGGCAAGATTGATAATGGTAGTGAGTTGTTTGGTGATGCGACCCGCAAGTTAGACGGTAGTTTGGCAAAAAATGGCTTTGATGCGCTGGCAGATTTGGATAGTAATAAAGATGGCAAGGTGGATATCAATGATGCCGCATTTGCATCGCTCAAAGTGTGGCGGGATATCAATGGTGATGGCCTCACGGATAGTGGCGAGCTGCTTACGCTAGAGCAAGTGGGTATTGCTAGCTTTAATACCAAAGAAACAAAACATAGTTTGATATTGGGAAATGGTAATCGCCTTGCAGATCTGGGCAGCTATACACGCACGGATGGCCAAACTGCAGTATTGGGTGAGGTTGGCGATATGGCAGATATTGATTTAGCAGAAGACACGTTTCATCGTGAATTTACTGATCATCTTGCTATTTCTGATGAAATTAAAGCACTGCCTGAAATGACTGGATCGGGAAAGGTCCGTGATTTGAGAGAGGCGGCTAGTCAGTCTGATTTATTAAAATCGTTGCTTTCACAATATAGCAGTACAAATACAGGTGAAGATCGCTTCACTCTGATCGATAAAATGCTTGCAGCTTGGGCTGATACCTCTGGAATGGCTAAATCATTAGAGGAAAGAGCGAAGATTAGCTATAGTTCTGATTCTCATGCATTTGCATTACCGAAGAGTAGCTATAATTTTGATTATCAAGCATTTGGTGATATTAAAAAACCTGTGGGCTCTACTAGCGCTCAAGATTCATTACGTTTTTCTGAAACAATTCAGTATTGGAATCAGAAGATGCATATTTTAGAGGCATTTAATGGCCGCTATTTTATGACATTTCCTAATGAAAGAAAAAATACTGATCCTATTATACCAAGTGGAGCTGCATTATCTGGCGGCGGCGGCGGCGGCGGCGGCGGCGGTGGAAGTAGTGCGGCTAGCGTTCCACAAATCCCAATCTTAAGCGTTAATTATAGCCAAGAGCAAATAAATCTTTTGAATCAGTCTTATTCTGATCTAAAAGATTCCGTTTATTCAGCGCTGGCCCTTCAAACAAATTTAAAGCCTTATCTTGATCTTATTGCTGTGAAAACTAACAGCGAGCTAGGCACTATTAACTTTGATTGCTCAGGAATATATAGTTTATTTGAGAAACAAATGAAGGAAAGCCCAAAACAAGCCTTAATAAATTTGATCGAGATAAATAAATATGCATCAAAAACACTCTTGTTTGTTGGGTTTGATGGTTTACATTTGTTAGATTCTTATTTAAACAGTCCTGAATATAGCTCTATAGTAACGGAAGTAATTTCATTATCAGGAATACATAAAGTTGATGGGGTGTGGCAAGGTAGTAGTCGGTCAGATTTTGTTTTTGGCGGTAATGCGAGTGATCAGTTATCTGGTAAAGAGGGTGATGATTTTATAGTGGGTGGCGCAGGGAATGATAAATTATATGGTGGGGATGGGGATGACATTCTGGACGGTGGCAGTGGTAACGATTTACTAGATGGTGGATCGGGTGCAGATACGTATTTGTTTGGGCGAGGCTCAGGAAGTGATCTGATTTCTCAGAGTCGAAGTATTTATGAAGAAGCTATCGATAGCATACAACTGGCATCGGGGGTTTCTGTTGCAGATGTAATGCTTAGCAGAGGAGGAGATAGTGGAGCAGATCTAATTCTGCGTATTAAAGGCACAGATGATCAGTTGCTGGTATCAGGTAATCTCTATCTAGAAGGTACTACCTATCAGGCAATGAAATATATTAAGTTTGCAGATGGCACAATTTGGGATCAGGCCGTAATTAAGGCCAAGGTGCTTGAATCTACTATTGGTAATGATAAATTAATTGGTTTTGATTTAGATGAGTATATCAATGGCGGCGAAGGCAATGATGAGATCAGTGGGGGAGGTGGGAATGACATGCTTGATGGTGGGCTTGGTGATGATGAATTATCTGGAGGGGCGGGCTGGGACACATATTTATTTAATGTAGGTTCAGGGGCTGATTCTATTTGGAATGGTTATGGTAATGGTGATGCTCTTGGTACGGTTAAAGATAAAGTTCTGTTTGGGGATGGGATTACTCCTGAAAATATTACGTTAACCCGTAGTCAGAATAATCTAATAGTCAAAGTTAATGGCACAAGTGATCGCTTAGATATTCGTAATTTTCTAAATAATGATGGTTATAGCGAATTTGCCGTGGATGTGCTTGAGTTTGCTGATGGCACAATATGGGGTGTGGAAGATATTAAAAGTAAGTTGCTTGAAGGGACGGAAGGAGATGATTCATTAAATGGTTATAAGTCTGACGATATTATTAATGGAGGTGGCGGAAATGATAGAATTGGTGGTGGACAAGGCAATGATATTTTAAATGGAGGAGAGGGTAATGATCGGTTAGGTGGTTTTTGGGGGGATGATATTTTAAATGGTGGAAATGGTAATGATGAATTATCTGGCGAGGATGGCAATGATATTTTAGATGGTGGAAGTGGTAATGATAAATTAGATGGTGGAAGTGGTAATGATGTATATGTTTTTTCCAGAGATGCGGGTAATGATTTAATTACTTATTGGCAAGATGGAGATTCTATTAAAGTTGCTTCTAATATATCGATGAATGATATGGAGCTAAGGAATGATAATGGCGATTTGGTTTTAAAAGTTAAAAATTCGAATAGCAATTTGAGAATTAGTAATTATTTTATGGAGAAAATTGTTCAATATGCTATTACTGCGCCACCTAAGGAGGGGGCTAACTACCTGAATGCAAAGCAAATCTGCTTTGCTGATGGCACATCATGGGATCTTGAGGCTATTAAAGCTCAGGCATTGATCCCAAGTGATGGCGATGATGCTTTTTATGCTTTCTTTAAAGGCTCTACGATTTTTGGGCAAGGCGGCAATGACACGTTTTATGGGCGATCTGGTAATGATACTTTTGATGGTGGAGCGGGGGCAGATCGACTATTAGGCTGGGCTGGGGATGATTACCTATTAGGGGGGGGTGGTGATGATGAACTGGATGGTGGCGAGGGGAGAGATATTTTAAATGGCGGGGCAGGTAATGATCGGCTTAATGGTGGAGTAGGCGAAGACACATACTTGTTTGGCAGAGGTTCTGGCCAAGATATTATTGGCGATAGAGATAAAGACAATAATCGTTTTGAGCAAGATATCATCCAATTAGGTGAAGGCATTTCCGCCAGTGATCTTGTGTTAACTCACACTGAATCGTCTCTTACTCTTGAGATAAAAGGGACGACTGATCGACTGACAGTTTGGAATGATTTTTATAGTGATGTTCCTGCTGATAAGCATTTTGTGGAGCAAATTAGGTTTGCTGATGGCTTACTTTGGGATTATGCGGACATTAAAAACAAGACACTGCTTTCAACGGATGGGGATGATGTGTTGCTTGGGTATGCTGGCAAGGATTTGATTAGTGGGGGCGCAGGTAATGACACCCTTATTGGTGATCTGGGCGACGATATACTTGAAGGTGGAATAGGTAATGACACCCTTCGTGGTGGCTTGGGTGACGATGTGCTTGATGGTGGTAAAGGAAATGATATTCTTGATGGCGGAGAAGGTATTAATTCGTATTTATTTGGCCGTGGTTATGGAGTAGATACCATTGTTCAAAACTTTTTAAGCCCAGTAGATGATGGTTCGATTGTGTTGGGGGAAGGAATTACGCCCGCTGATATAACGTTGGTTAGTAATGGTTCTTCCTTGTTCGTGTCAATTAATGGTACTGCTGATCAATTGATAATAGAAGACTTCACTCATCGTGATGGAGTTTATTCAGGAATAATGTTTGTTAAGTTTCAGAATGGCACTGTTTGGAATAGAGATGCTATTTTTAACCTATTAGCTGAAGGAACATCTGGAGATGATAATTTATATGGTCGTTCATCAAATAGTCATGTAATTGGTCATGGCGGTAATGACATTATTACTGGCTTTGGTGGGGATGATATTCTAGAGGGGGGAGAAGGAGCTGATAGCATTGATGGGGGCGCGGGGAATGATCTGCTTGAGGGGGGATTGGGAGATGATACGCTTAAGGGCGGGGCTGGCAACGATACGCTTAGTGGTGGTGCAGGAGACGATAATTTAAGTGGTGGTGATGGGAGTGATGTCTATTTATTTGGTAGAGGGTCAGGCCATGACTCTACTTCGTATAGCCATTACAATTATGATTATTCATATAAAAATAATCCACTTGCTAATAATGAAGATTCTGTTTTATTTGAGGCTGGAATTACGCCAGAAGATATAGTGTTGCGCCGTTCTGATGAAGATTTGATTGTGAAAATAGCTAATACAAATGATGAGCTGACAGTTAAAAATTATTTCAGTAAACAAGTTGTATCTTCTAGTGATAATTATAAATTAGAATATTTAAAGTATTTAAAATTTGCAGACAATACAATTTGGGATGTTGATACAGTAAAGTCGAAAGTAATTATTCCAACTGATGATGATGATTATTTATTGGGATACGAAGGTAATGATATTATTAATGGTGGAAATGGAAATGATTCTATTAGAACATTTAGCGGGGATGATATTTTAGGTGGTGGCCGTGGAGATGATGTTTTAGATGGTGGCCGTGGAAGTGATGTTTATTTGTTTGATCTAGGTGGTGGGAAAGATACTATCGTTTCACGTGATATAGACGAAGGGAAAATTGATGAAATCCGCATGGGGAAGGGCATACTTGCTAGTGAAATCACTTTGAGTATTGATGGTGATGCTCTTATTTTATCCATTAATGGAACGTCTGATAGCTTGCGAATTGAGTATTACTTTAATTCAAGTTATTCTCCCGCACGTTATTCAATTGATCAGATAAAGTTTGCGGATGGTTTGGTTTGGGATTCTGCAACAATAATTAAATTATATAAGGAAGAAAGGGCACGCATCCTGCAGGGGTGTGATGAACTGATTGATGGCGATGAAGATACTAATAAATTAATTGGCACTGATGCCAATGAATTAATGCGTGGTTTTGCTGGCAATGATCAATTGTTCGGTAATGCAGGCAATGACCTACTGCAAGGTGGCGAAGGCGATGATTATCTGGATGGTGGCGCAGGTAAAGATCAATTAGAAGGGGGCGTTGGTAAAGATCAGCTTAGTGGCGGTGCAGGCGATGATTTATTGCTGGCAGGGGCTGGCGATGATAAATACGTCTTTAACGGTCAGTGGGGTAATGATGTTGTTGATAACACCGGTGGCGGCTCTGATTGGTTGTTCTTTTCTGAATTAGAGCGCAATCAGCTGAGCTTTAAGCAAGAGGGTAAAGATCTATTGATTGGCGTAGTGGGCGATGCTGGCCGTAGTGTGCGGGTATTGAATCACTTTAATGGCGGTGATGCGGCAATTGCTTATGTGCAGCCTAAATCTGGTTATGCTTTGTCTGCTGTAGAGATTGCCAAACTCTTGGGCGGCGGTGGCAGTAGTACTAATACTCTGAATGGCACGAGCGGCAATGACAATTTATCTGGCACTGCTCAAGTTGATTTAATCACGGGTGCTGCGGGTAATGATTCTTTGTTTGGCCAGGCAGGCAATGACACGCTGCGCGGCGATGAAGGCGATGATTATCTGGATGGTGGCCTTGGCAATGATCTGCTTGAAGGCGGTGTAGGTAAGGATCAGCTGATTGGGGGTGAAGGCGATGATCGCTTGATTGCGGGTGCTGGCGATGATAAATACGTCTTTACCGGTCAGTGGGGTAATGACGTGATTGATAACATCGGCGGCGGCTCTGATTGGTTGTTCTTATCTGATTTAGAGCGCAATCAGCTGAGTTTTAAGCAAGAGGGTAAAGATTTATTGATTGGCGTAGTGGGCGATGCTGGCCGTAGTGTGCGGATATTGAATCACTTTAATGGCGGTGATGCAGCCATTGCGTATCTGCAGCCTAAATCGGGGAATGCGTTGTCGGCGGCAGATATTGCTGAGCTCTTACCAAATACCGGTGGTAATAACGGTGGAAGTGGTAATGCAAATACGGCTGATTTTGACCAGGTTATAGATGGCGATGCTGCTAATAATCAGCTTCAGGGTGATTCCGGAAAAGATTTAATCCGCGGAATGGCAGGTAATGATCAGTTATTTGGTGGTGGGGGAAATGATCGCCTGGAAGGGGGTGATGGGGATGATTATCTCTCTGGTGGTTTTGGCCGTGGGAATAGCGGTGATGATCTGTTAATGGGCGGTGCTGGCAATGACACTCTGAATGGTGAAGATGGCAATGATCGCCTGGAGGGGGGCACAGGCAATGATAGTTATGTTTTCGATGGTGCATCACAGGATGTGATTGATAATACGGGTGGTGGTCGTGACGGAGTCTTCCTTGCCGATGGGATTGGCGCAGACAGAATAAGCTTTAGTCGTGATGGTGATGATTTATTGCTGATGGTGGATAAGAGTGCAGCGACTTCTGTTCGCGTACTGAAGCATTTCCTTGGTGGTGATATGGCGATTAGCTATGTGCAGCCTAGTGGTGGCAATATGATTTCTGCCCAGAAAATTGCTCAGATAATCGGTGCGCAATCTATCCCGGGGGGGTATGAAGCACTGGTTGATGGGGATGCGGGCAATAATAAGTTGACCGGTACAGCGGCAAAAGATCTGTTGCGCGGTTTTGCTGGCAATGATCAGTTGTTCGGTGGTTTAGGAAATGATCGTTTAGAAGGTGGTGATGGTGATGATTACCTGGCCGGTGGCTACGGTAATGTAGCCAATACCGGCGATGACGTGCTGATCGGTGGCGCGGGTAATGACCAGCTTTCGGGCGAGGATGGCAACGATCGGCTTGAAGGTGGAGCAGGTGATGATAGATACGTCTTTGATGGCAAATCGCAGGATGTGATTGATAACTCCGGCGGTGGGTTCGATGGGGTGTTCTTCAGCGGTACAGTGACTAAAGAGCAGCTTGGCTTTACACGTTCGGGTGATGATTTATTAATTACAGTAGATGGCAATGCCCAGCAAAGCGTACGAGTACTGAATCATTTCCTTGGTGGAGATTGGGCGATTGATTATGTACAGCCCAGTGGTAATGTGTCGTACTTGACAACTGCAGTGATTAACGCAGCTGTTGCAGCTGCTGGCCTGAAGCTGGTCGGGACTGAGGGGAACGACACTTTAGTGGGCGATAAGGGTAAAGATGTTCTAACAGGGCTTGCCGGTGATGATGTGCTTGATGGTGGCGCTGCTGCGGATACCCTTGTAGGGGGGGTAGGCAATGATACTTATATCGTCGATAACGTGGGCGATGTGGTGACTGAATTGGCGGGGGAGGGAACGGATAAGGTACAAAGTAACCTAAGCTGGGCTCTTGGCAATAATCTGGAAAACCTTACCCTCAGCGGTACTGCTGCAATTAATGGTACGGGCAACGGGCTGGCAAATGTACTGGTGGGTAATGCGGCTATTAATACGCTGATGGGTGCCGCAGGTAATGACACTCTGGATGGTGGGGCGGGGGCCGATAAGTTGCTGGGCGGGCAGGGTGATGATCGCTATGTGGTTGATGTCAGTGGTGATGTAATTACAGAAAATGCCAATGAAGGGAGTGATACGGTGCAGGCATCCTTGTCATGGACGCTTGGTAATCATCTGGAAAATCTGACACTTACAGGCACTGCTGCAATCAATGCTACGGGTAATGCACTAAATAATATCCTGGTTGGCAATGCAGGGGCCAATACGCTGACCGGTGCCGCAGGTAATGACACCTTAAGTGGTGGTGCAGGTGTTGATACCTTGATCGGTGGTGCGGGCAACGATACTTATATGCTGGCCCGTGGTGATGGTAGTGATACGGTTACTGAAAATGATGCTACGGCCAAAAATATAGACGTCGCACAGTTTCAGGCGGGAATTGCCAGCAGTCAGCTCTGGTTCCGTAAGGTCAGCAATAATCTGGAAGTCAGTGTCATAGGCACGGGCGATAAGCTGATAATGCAAAACTGGTATTCGGGTAATGCTTACCATGTGGAGCAATTTAAGACGTCAGATGGTCTGGTGTTGCTGGATACACAGGTTAGTGCTCTGGTGTCGGCTATGGCAGCCTTTAATCCGCCTGCCGCAGGCCAGATGACATTAAACCAGCAGCAGCAGGATGCCCTGCAGCCGGTGCTGGCTGCCAACTGGCATTAATGTCCTAGTGTAATCAATATGCCCAGCCCCGCAAGGGGTTGGGTTTCTTCTTTTTTCTGAAGTAGAAAATGCAATGAAACTTTTAAACTCAGCCGAATCTTCTGCAGATACACCTGCTTTTGATTCTGCATTGGCGTGCCTGATTATGCTGGCACGCTTTCATCAGATAGCAATTGAGCCTGAACAGGTTAAGCATCAGTTTGCAGGCGAATCAGGCCTGTTAAGTGAATCCGATGTATTGCGGGCGGCTAAACAGTCCGGATTAAAAGCCAAAGCGATTGATGCTTATTTTGATCGCCTGGATCGCACCCCTTTGCCAGCGATGGCGCAATGCCTGGATGGCAGTTGGGTGATTTTGGCTAAGGTTGATACCAATAGTGATCCTGCTGTGTTATTTCATGATCCACAAAGCGGGCGGCCTCAAGCATGCTCCAAAGAAGAATGGCAGGCTTTATGGTCTGGCCGTCTGATTCTGTTTACTTCTCGTTCCAGCCTGGCGGGTGATTTGGCTCGTTTTGATTTTTCATGGTTTATTCCTGCCGTAGTTAAGTATCGAAAATTGCTTGGTGAAGTGCTGTTGGTGTCGTTTTTTCTACAGCTCCTGGCTTTGGCTACCCCGCTATTTTTTCAAGTGGTGATGGATAAGGTACTGGTGCACCACGGTATGACTACTTTGGATGTGATCGCTATTGGTCTATTGGTGATTTCTCTGTTTGAAGTGGGGATGACCGGGCTGCGTACCTATGTATTTAGCCACACCACCAACCGGATTGATGTGGAGTTAGGCGCTAAGCTGTTTCGCCATTTGCTGGCTTTGCCTTTGGCTTATTTTCAGGCGCGGCGCATAGGGGATTCGGTGGCGCGAGTGCGTGAGCTGGAAAATATTCGTAATTTTCTGACCGGTCAGGCGCTGACTTCATTGCTGGATTTGTTTTTCTCGGTCGTATTTCTGGCTGTGATGGCTTACTACAGTTGGTGGCTGACTTTAATTGTGCTGATATCTTTGCCTTGCTACATCGGCTTGTCGGTACTGATTACCCCCATTTTAAGAGTCCGCCTGGATGAGAAATTTGCCCGTGGTGCAGAGAACCAATCTTTTCTTGTGGAAATGGTAAGCGGGATTGAAACGGTTAAATCGATGGCTGTTGAGCCACAGGTTACCCGTCGCTGGGATCAGCAGCTGGCGGCCTATGTGGCTGCAGGCTTTAAAGTGGCTAATCTTGCCAATATTGGTAGCCAGGGGGTTAATCTCATTCAAAAGATCGTTACGGTGGCCACTATGTGGATGGGGGCAAAGCTGGTAATTGAAGGGAAGTTGACGGTGGGTCAGCTCATTGCTTTCAATATGCTGGCAGGCCGGGTGGCGAGCCCGGTGATGCGTTTGGCGCAGTTATGGCAGGATTTTCAGCAGGTAGGCATTTCGATGCAGCGCCTGGGGGATATTTTAAATACCCGCAGTGAAATTAATCAGAGCCGGGCACAATTGCCTGCCATTATTGGCCAGATTGAATTTGATCAGGTGCACTTTAGATACCGTACAGATGGCCCGGAAATCCTGCGTGGCATTAATTTAAGTATTAAAGCCGGTGAAATAATCGGGATTGTCGGGCGCTCTGGCTCCGGTAAAAGCACGCTGACCAAACTTCTGCAAAGACTATATGTACCGGAGCGCGGCCGGGTGTTGATTGATGGTATTGATTTGGGCCTGGCTGATCCGGCATGGCTGCGTCGTCAGATTGGCGTGGTCTTACAAGAAAACCTGCTGTTTAACCGTAGCATTCGCGACAATATTGCCTTGGCTGATCCGGGTATGGGTATGGATAGAGTAATTAATGCCGCTAAACTGGCCGGAGCCCATGATTTTATTATCGAGCTGCCTGAAGGTTACGATACCGTGGTTGGTGAGCATGGCAGTGGTTTATCCGGTGGGCAAAAACAACGCGTTGCCATTGCCCGTGCTCTGGTTAGTGATCCACGGATTTTGATTTTTGATGAAGCCACCAGTGCGCTGGATTATGAGTCCGAGCGGATTATCCAGAATAATATGAAGGCAATCTGTCATGGGCGCACGGTTCTGATTATTGCGCATCGTTTATCATCGGTTAGAAATGCGCATCGGATTGTGGCAATGGATAGAGGTCAGATCGTGGAGGAAGGGCCGCATCATGAGCTACTGCAAAAGCCGGATGGTTATTATGCTCGTCTGCATGCGATGCAGGCAGGTTAGTGGGGATGTTTTTCAGCAGGTTTGGTGTTGTCAAGTAGGCAATGCTGCTATGCGCTGATGTTTGATGTGGCGCGGCGAGGGCATAAAGGATGACAGCCTGATTAAGCTGGACTGAATATGGCGTAAAGGGCTATAATCCTGTGCTCTGTGGGTATGGTACCTGCAGATAATTTTGGTGCTCACCCCGTTAAGGGTGCTCTTAGTCTTTGATTATGGGTGTCGTGTGAGTGCTAGATGTAACCCTTAGCTTGGAGTTTTACTATGTCCGTTAGCATGCGCGATATGCTTGAAGCCGGTGTCCACTTTGGTCACCAAACTCGTTACTGGCACCCAAAGATGGGTCAATATATTTTTGGCGCACGTAACAAGATTCATATTATCAACCTCGAAAAAACACTGCCACTGTTTGAAGATGCTGTTAAATACGCCCGCCGTATTGCTGCAAACAAAGGGACTGTTCTGTTCGTAGGTACTAAGCGCCAGGCTCGTGAAATCGTTGCTGAAGAAGCAGCGCGTTGCGGCATGCCTTTCGTTGATCACCGCTGGTTAGGCGGTATGCTGACTAACTATAAAACAGTGAAGCAGTCGATCAAACGTCTGGAAGAGTTACAAGTTATCGTTGCTAATGAAAACAGCGGCTACGGTAAGAAAGAATTGCTGGATATGAATCGTGAAGTTGAAAAACTCAATCGTAGCCTGGGCGGTATCAAGGATATGAAGGGTCTGCCTGATGTGATTTTCGTGATCGACACAGGCTACCAAAAGGGTACTTTGGTTGAAGCTAAGAAACTGGGTATCCCGGTTATCGGTGTGGTTGATACCAACAATAATCCTGAAGGTATTGATTTCGTTATTCCTGGTAACGACGATTCAAGTCGCGCAATTCGTTTGTATGCTCAAGGTATGGCTGATGCCGTGCTTGAAGGTAAAAACCAATCAGCACAAGAACTTATCGAAGCAGCTGCTGTAGCCGCTGCACAGTAATATCGTAAAGTTAATATGCGAAAAAGGGGCGTTTCGCCCCTTTTTTGTAAATAACAGATAAGTAGCTCTGCATCTGTCCGGCGCTTTGAGTTAAAAACGCCCGGATAAGCGATGCTCTACTCCTTACCCAGTTTCAGGAGAAATAATCATGGCGGAAATTACCGCGAAGATGGTTGCCCAGCTGCGCGAGCTGACTGGCCTTGGCATGATGGAATGTAAAAAAG
The DNA here is from genome assembly GCF_003952345.1 of Iodobacter ciconiae. NCBI lineage: Bacteria > Pseudomonadati > Pseudomonadota > Betaproteobacteria > Neisseriales > Chitinibacteraceae > Iodobacter > Iodobacter ciconiae. The sequence continues at coordinate 1,447,918 of NZ_CP034433.1, forward strand.
CTTTGGTTGAAGCCGATGGCGATATCAAAAAAGCTGAAGAAGTAATGCGAATCAAGTCTGGTAACAAAGCGTCCAAATTAGCAGGTCGTACTGCTGCCGAAGGGATTATTGCTGCATTTATCTCTGATGATAAGAAAATCGGTGCGGTGCTTGAAGTGAACTGTGAAACAGACTTCTTAGCAAAAGATGAAGGCTTTATCGCATTTGCCAAGCTGGCAGCTCAAGCCGTTGCTGATGCAAACCCGGCTGATGTAGATGCGCTGGCGCAAGTTGTTGTTAATGGCAAAACAGTTGAAGAAATCCGTAAAGATGCAGTAGCTAAGCTAGGCGAAAACGTCACGCTGCGCCGCTTTGCACGCTTTGAAACAGCGGGTCAGGTTGCAGCTTACCTGCACGGCAACAAGCTGGGCGTTCTGCTGGATATCGCAGGTGGTGATGAGCAATTGGCTAAGCAAATTGCGATGCACATTGCGGCGACCAAGCCTAAGTCTCTTGATGCAAGCGGCGTACCTGCTGAGCTGATTGAAACCGAGCGCCGTGTTGCTACCGAGCGCGCCAAGGAGGCGGGCAAGCCAGAAGCAATGCTGGAGAAGATCGTCGAAGGTACAGTACAAAAGTACCTGAAAGATGTTGTGTTGCTGAGCCAGTCATTTGTGATGGATGACAAGGTAACGATCGAGCAACTACTGAAAGCCAACTCTGCAACAGTAAACGCATTTAATCTGTTTGTTGTAGGCGAAGGCATTGAAAAAGCAGTGGTTGATTACGCTGCTGAAGTGGCTGCTGCTGCAAAGATTTAATGATTTGTATTAAACTTATTCGGCCCGGAAGTTGTTTTCGGGCTAAATAGGCTGCAAGAAATTTGCTTTATGCGCCGCACGGTAACGTGCGGCGTTTCCACAATTCGCCCCTCCATGGATAAGGAAACTTCAAATGAGCCAAGCACCCAAATATAAACGCATTTTGCTGAAACTCTCCGGCGAAGCCCTTATGGGTGAGGATAGCTATGGTATCAATCGTGTCACCATTGATCGTATTGTTGGTGAAATCAAAGCTGTACTAGATTTGGGTGTGCAAGTTGGTGTGGTGATCGGTGGTGGTAATATTTTTCGCGGCGTGGCACCTGCAGCAGCAGGAATGGATCGCGCAACAGCAGATTATATGGGCATGCTGGCAACAGTCATGAATGCACTGGCTTTGCAAGATGCAATGAAGCGGGCAGGGATTGTGAGCCGTGTTCAATCTGCATTAACCATTCAGCAAGTAGCCGAGCCTTATGTGCGGGGCAAAGCGATTCGTTACCTTGAAGAAAATAAAGTTGTGATTTTTGGCGCAGGAACAGGCAATCCTTTCTTTACCACAGATACTGCTGCAGCTTTACGCGGCATGGAAATGGGCGCTGATATTGTACTGAAAGCCACCAAGGTTGATGGTGTTTACACCGACGATCCAAAGAAAAATCCAGATGCTGTACGTTATCAAACCCTGACTTTTGATGAGGCTATTGGCCGCAATCTGAAAGTGATGGATGCCACTGCGTTCGCGCTCTGCCGTGATCAGAATATGAATTTAAGTGTCTTTAGTATTTTCAAGGCAGGCGCACTAAAGCGCGTAGTTCTTGGGGAAGATGAAGGGACACTGGTACACTGTTAAACTTTCTGAAGAGGCACGCATCATGATTATGTCGTGCACTGTTAGTGAGCCATAGTACAAATGAACGATTACTCAATAGAAACGAGTAAATAAGGAAATGCATTATGATTGCAGAAATTAAAAGCAATACCGATACAAAAATGCAAAAATCAGTTGAAGCTTTGCGTGTTAATTTGGCAAAGGTTCGTACTGGTCGCGCGCACGTTGGTTTGTTGGATCACATCAATGTGGACTATTACGGTGCACCTACCGCAATTAATCAGGTTGCTAATGTGACTTTGATTGATTCACGCACAATTGGTGTTCAGGCTTGGGAAAAAACAATGATTTCCAAGATTGAAAAAGCAATTCGTGATGGTGATTTAGGTTTGAATCCATCAACAAATGGTGATGTGATTCGTGTGCCGATGCCGGCATTAACTGAAGAGCGCCGTAAAGATTTAACAAAAGTTGTTCGTAATGAAGCAGATGATGCTAAGGTCGCCGTGCGTAATATTCGCCGCGATGCAAATGAGCAATTAAAGCGCTTGGTAAAAGATAAAGATATTTCTGAAGATGATGAGCGCCGTGCAGCTGAGGATGTTCAGAAATTAACAGATAAATATGTAATTGAAATTGATAAGTTGTTGGCAGAAAAAGAAAAAGAATTGATGACAATGTAATCATTTACTGGCCGGTGCAATTGTACCGGCCAGTAAACGTAAGGGGTTTTGTGTGGCCATATTCAGTAGCTCAACTAAAGAAATACCGCAGGACATTGCAGCTGTTCCCCGTCATATTGCCGTGATTATGGATGGCAATGGCCGTTGGGCAAAAAAACGCATGATGCCACGTATATTTGGTCATAAGCGTGGTGTGGAGGCTTTGCGTGATACGGTGAGAGCTTGTGATGCGCTTGGTGTTGAATATCTGACTGTATTTGCATTTAGTAATGAAAACTGGCGTCGCCCCCAAGATGAAGTCTCTTTTTTAATGGGGCTCTTTCTTAAAGTGCTAAGCGGTGAAGTGCATCGCATGCACGAAAAAAATATTCGTTTAAAAATTGTGGGTAATCGTGAGCATTTTGGCCCCGAATTAGTCACACTCATTGACGCCGCCGAAGAAAAAACAGCCAAAAACACGGGTTTAACCCTGTCTATTGCTGCAGATTACGGCGGGCGCTGGGATGTTATTCATGCTACGCGCACCATGCTGGCAGAGCACCCAGAGTTAAGCACCTGCTTTACCGAAGATGATTTATCCCCTTATCTGGCCATGGCTTATGCGCCGGAGCCTGATTTATTTATCAGAACGGGAGGGGAGCAGCGTATCAGCAACTTTTTGCTATGGCAGCTTGCTTATACCGAGCTCTATTTTAGCGACAGGCTCTGGCCTGATTTTGATCGTCAGGCACTGGAAGAAGCGGTTGACTGGTATCAGGGGCGTGAACGACGCTTTGGCCGAATTAGCGAGCAGCTTCAGTCACCATGCTAAAAATGCGTATTATCACCGCCCTTTTGCTGCTACCTGTTGTGCTAGCAGCTATTTTTTATCTGCCTCAAATGGGTTCATCTGGTGCCCTGGCATGGATCGCTTTTTGCGGGCTGATTATGGTGGCGGCCTCATGGGAATGGCAACGTTTATCAGGAATGCAAGGGGTCATTGCTAAAATCTACCCGCTTTTAACCGCAGTGGTTTTTACTTTGCTAAGCCAGCTGATTTACGCCCCTTCGGCGTTATTGGGGTTGATGCTGGGAGCAAGTGTATTCTGGTTGATTGTTACGCCATGCTGGCTATCTAAAAAATGGAAGCTGGCTAATGCGGCAAACCTGAATGTTTTGCTAGGCTGGGCCCTATTACTACCTGCAGGCCTTGCTTTGGTTGTACTGCGTACGGCTGGTCCCTGGGCTTTACTGGCGGTGCTGGCCATTGCCTGGGTTGCCGATTCTGCGGCATATTTTTTTGGTAAAGCTTTTGGTAAACACAAGCTTGCGCCCTTAATTAGCCCCGGTAAAAGCTGGGAAGGTGCTGCAGGCGGATTGCTTGGCGTATTGGTTTATGCCTTTTTTCTTCCTAAAAATTTGTTTTTTCATGGCGAATTATTATCACTTGGCGTATGGCTTGCCATTGCTGCAGTATTAACAGCGGTGAGTGTTATGGGAGACTTGCTGGAATCCCTGTTTAAGCGTCAGATAGGAATGAAAGACAGTAGTCGTCTATTGCCCGGGCATGGTGGCGTGCTCGACAGAGTTGATAGCTTATTAGCCATTTTGCCTGTGGCCGCTGCAATCTACCTCAGCTCCTTGTTATTCTAAATTCAAACTGCGTAAATCATGCGCGCGTTACCAAACCTTATTGCTGCCCATTAAAACCATGGTAATCAAACCAGAGTGTTAACTATTAAAAAGATTATTGGTTTGATTGCTGTTTTTAATCAGCGGTGCATGGGTTTTAAAGCGCCGTAAATAAAGCGCAAGGTCATATCATCATGTCCTCTATGCAAAAAATCACCATCTTGGGTTCAACTGGCAGCATTGGCGTAAATACGCTGGATGTGATTGCACGGCACCCTGATCGTTATCAAGTCTTTGCGCTAACCGGAGCAAGTCAATTAGATAAGCTTGCACGGCAGTGTATGCAGTTTAGGCCGCGCTTTGCCGTTGTTTTGGATGCGGTTTCTGCCCGGACATTATCTGGCCTTTTGAAAGAGCTTGGCTCGGACACCGAGGTGTTATACGGCGTGGCTGCATTAAGTGAAGTTTCTACTGCAGCTGAAGTGGATGCCGTTATGGCTGCCATTGTAGGTGCTGCAGGAATGCAGCCTACTCTGGATGCTGCGCGTGCAGGCAAGCGGGTTTTACTGGCTAATAAAGAAACGCTTGTACTGGCTGGCTCCTTATTTATGGATGCGGTACGTGAATCCGGAGCTGTGTTACTGCCGATTGATAGCGAACACAATGCCATTTTTCAGGTTTTGCCGCGCAGCTATCGCGAAAACCCCTGCGTAATCCCTTTGCAGGATGCAGGTGTTAAGCGCATTTTATTAACCGCCTCGGGCGGCCCGTTTCGCACCATGGCGCAGGAAAAGTTGCATCATGTTTCGCCGGAGCAGGCCTGTAAGCATCCCAATTGGTCTATGGGCCGGAAGATCTCTGTAGATTCGGCATCGCTGATGAACAAAGGTCTGGAAGTTATCGAGGCGCGCTGGTTATTTGATGCGCCGGAGAAAAATGATATTGCCGTGGTCGTGCATCCCCAGAGCGTTGTGCATTCCATGGTTGAGTATATGGATGGCTCCGTGCTCGCTCAGCTGGGTAACCCGGATATGCGTACACCGATTGCCTATGGGATGGCTTATCCGGAACGAATTGATGCCGGTGTAAAATCACTTGATTTCTTTAGTGTAGGGCGTCTGGATTTTGAATCGCCTGATTTGCAGCGTTTTCCTTGTCTGCAGCTGGCTTTTGATGCGCTCGCAATGGCTGGCGCGGCTCCGGCTATTTTGAATGCTGCCAATGAAATTGCTGTTGAGGGCTTTTTAAATGGAATGCTACGTTTTACCGATATCCCTCGCTTAATAGACGCCGTGCTGGGTGAGTGCACTCATCGGGCATCTGCAGAGTCTCTGGAGGCCTTGCTAGGTGCCGATCAAATGGCGCGTGCTGCTGCACGCCAATGGTTGCAGAGTCATGCTTTATGCTGACGTCCCTGCTGGCATTTATTGTTGCAATCGGCGTGCTGGTATCGATTCATGAATACGGGCATTACAAGGTGGCAAAAGGCTGCGGCGTCAAAGTGCTGGTTTTTTCTATCGGTTTTGGTAAACCGCTCTGGCAGTGGCAGCGTGGTGAAACCCTTTGGCAAATTGGCGCGATTCCATTGGGTGGCTATGTCAGTATGCTTGACGAGCGGGCGGGTGAGCCGATTGAGGCTGCCGATTTGCCTCGTGCCTTTAATCGTCGCCCCCCTCTGGCCAAAATGGCCATTGTGATTGCAGGGCCGCTGGCCAATTTTTTGCTTGCAATCTTGTTGTACTGGGGATTGTCTTTGTCCGGGGTTGAGGCATTGCGCCCCGTTATCTCCTTTGTCAGCTCAGGGTCTGTGGCAGAAAAATCGGGAATCCGGCAGGGGGATGAGGTTATTTCCGTAGGCGGAGTGCCGATTTCTGGCTGGGATGAACTGCAATTGAGCCTGCTGGAGAAAAGCGGCGGTGCGGTAACAGTACCCTTGCAGCTTCGATCAAATACTGGTTCGGATCGCTCGATTTCCCTTGATCTTACTCACCTTAAGCGTGATGAAATTGATCAGCAGCTGCTATCCCGTCTTGGTATGTCGCCTGTTCCCCTGAGTTTGCGAATTGCTCAGATTACCCCTGGCAGTGCCGCTGCCCGTGCAGGTGTTCGGGCGGGGGATCAGCTTATGATGATCAACGGCGAGCGTTTGCATGGCTGGCAGGATGTGCAAAGCCATATTGCTTCTTCAGCGTCCCAGCCGCTTCTTTTAAGTTTGCAGCGCCAGGGGCAAGTCATTGAACACACAGTCATTCCTGATGCTGTTGTAGAAAATGGTCTGAAGATAGGGAAACTGGGTTTTGCACCGGAAGTCGATATGCATGCCTGGCAGCAGCAACGATTTATGCAGGATTTTGGCCCGCTGGAAGGGCTGCAATATGCGCTCGAAAAAACCTGGCAGGGCAGTCGTCTGACTTTAGTGATGTTCTGGAAAATGCTGACGGGTGTGGTTTCTATCAAGCAGGTAAGTGGCCCGATTACGATTGCAACCTTTGCAGGGGAAAGTGCACGACTGGGTTTGAGCACTTTCCTTGAATATCTTTGTGTCATCAGTATCAGTTTGGGGGTATTAAACCTGCTGCCCCTGCCGGTGCTTGATGGCGGGCATTTGATGTATCATACGGTAGAATTTTTAACTGGGCGGCGTTTGCCTCCCGGTGCTGAAGCGTTTGGTCAGCAGATTGGCATTATCTTGTTGTTAGGCTTGATGTCTCTGGCTCTTTATAACGACATCCATCGACTTTTTCTTGGTTAGACAATATTTGCTGGTTCAACCGGATATTTCAAGGCCAGAGTTTTCAGCAGTAATTAAGGGTTTCGGCCGTTTTTTAACGCAGTGTGGGCAGCTTACCGCCTGCTAACTCATTAGTGACTCTTTATAACAATGAAATTAAAATCGATAAACCTGTTGCTAGCCGCTGCCCTTAGTGGCATTGCTTTTCCTACCTGGGCGGTTGAGCCATTTGTGATCCGCGATATTCGTGTTGAGGGGCTGCAACGGACCGATGCCGGAACAATCTTTAATTATTTACCGGTTAAGGTAGGGGATCGCTTTGATGATGATCGAGCACAAGAGGCAATTAAAGCTTTATTTGCCACCGGTTTTTTTAATGACGTGCGTGTTGAATCAAACGGTCAGGTGCTGATTGTTACGGTTGACGAGCGGCCTACCATTGCACAAATTAATGTCAATGGCTCCAAAATGCTGGACAAAGATCAGATTAAAAGTGCCCTCAAAAGCCAGAGTTTTGCGGAAGGGCGCATCTTTGATCAGAGTGTGCTGGATGCCGCAGTCCAGGAAATTAAACAGCAATATTATTCACGCGGCCGTTATTCCGTAGTTGTTAAGACAGAAGTGACCAAATTAGAGCGTAATCGCGTTGGCGTTCAGCTGGATATTTCCGAGGGTGAGGTGGCACGTATCCAGCAAATTAATATTGTTGGAAACAAAGCTTTTTCCGAGGATGATTTGCTCGATATGCTGAGCCAGACAACCGGCGGCTGGCTAACCTGGTATACCAAAGCGGATCAGTATTCGAAACAAAAGTTGTCTGCTGATCTGGAAAAATTACGTTCCTGGTATATGGATCGGGGCTATATAGAATTTAATGTTGAATCCACTCAGGTTGCTATTTCCGAAGATCGTGAGGGCATTTTTCTTACTTTAAACCTTACTGAGGGTAAGCAGTTTGAAGTGAGTGATGTTAAATTGCTGGGCGACACTGTGATTGACCCTGTTATTTTAAAGAAACTGATTACTTTAAATACAGGTGAAGTGTTTTCGCGTGAAAGTTTGAACCGATCAATTGCCGCTATTACAGACACTTTAGGTGAGCAGGGTTATGCCTTTGCTAATGTGAATGCCGTGCCTGAAATAGATCAGAAGAATAATAAAGTTGCATTTACTCTCTATATTGATCCGGGTAAAAAAACTTATATAAGACGAATTAATGTGAACGGCAACTCTCAGACCCGTGATGTGGTTGTTCGCCGTGAATTACGCCAGTTAGAATCAGCAGCTTATGATGGCGCAAAAATTAAACGCTCCAAACAGCGCTTGGAACAGCTTGATTATTTCGCTGAAATTGCTGTTGATACCCCGCTGGTGCCTGATACAGCCGATCAGGTGGATATGAATATCACCGTGACGGAAAAGAAATCAGGCAACTTTAATATTGGTGCCGGTTATGGGCAAAGTGAAGGCGTTGTTTTGGTTTTATCGCTTTCCCAGAGCAATTTTCTGGGTAGTGGTAAACAATTTGCAATTGATGTGAATTCCAGCTCATCTAATAAAGTCTATTCACTGGGAGTGACCAACCCTTATGCAACACCTGATGGTGTTTCTGTGGGTTGGAATGTGTATCGCCGTGATACAGATCCTTCACGTGTGGATCTGGGTCAGTACACTACATCGTCTTACGGTTTTGGCTCGAATTTCAGCCTGCCGTTAACAGAAAGTAACCGGATCGGTTTTGGCCTGGGCTATGAAAGCCTTGCAATTCAGGCTGATGCTTCTGCCCCGCAGCATGTACTGGATTTTGTGAATAATCAGGGTGCCAGAAATAAAACATTCCCGGTTTCTGTAAATTGGGGACGCGATACCCGAAACAGTGCTTCTTATCCGACATCAGGCTGGTTGCTGAGCCTCAATGGCGAGATTACCGCACCATTTTCCGATATTGATTATTACAAGATATCCTCCCGGAGCCAGTACTTTGTCCCGATTGGTAAAGAGATGAGTCTGATGTGGAACGTGGAAGGGGGATATGGCCACTCTTATGGCAATAATATTTATCCCTTCTATAAAAATTTCTACGCTGGTGGAGTGGGCTCCATCCGGGGCTTCAGGTCTGGGTCGGTTGGCCCGATCGACAGCCATGGCGACGGCATGGGGGGGGATAAGCGAATCGTGAATAACTTCGAGTTTTTCTTCCCGATTCCAGGCCTGAAGGATGACCGCTCCACTCGTCTGAGTGTATTTGCTGATTCTGGTGCGGTATGGGGGCCTGGTTCGAGGCCGGATCTTAGCGATCTTCGCTACTCCGCAGGGGTTGCGTTTACTTGGGTTTCTCCGGTAGGCCCTATTAAATTAAGCTGGGCAGCGCCGTTTAATGCTCAGCCGACAGATCGTGTTGAACGCGGACTTCAATTCCAATTGGGTCAAGTATTCTGATTTTAAGGAGCCACTCTCTATGTTGAAATGGCCAAGTGCTGTATTGCTGGCAATGGGTTTTGTATTTGTTTCCAATGTATTTGCTGCAGATATGCGAATCGGTTTTGTAGATACTGAACGAATTTTACGGGAAGCATCTCCTGCGGTGAGGGCGGCTAAAAAGATAGAGCGTGAGTTTGATAGCCGGAAAGCCGATTTGCAAAAGATTTCGGCTCAGGGGAAAGCGCTGCAACAGCTCCTGGATAAAGGGGCCCTTGCAGAAGCGGATCGCAGAGTTAAAGAGCGTGAGCTTATCAAGTTAAATCAGGATTTTCAGCGTATGCAGCGTGAGTTCAATGAAGATATGAATGTACGCCGTAACGAGGAATTATCCGGTTTACAAGAGCGGGTCAATACGGCTATTGCGCAAATTGCGACGAGTGAAAAGTACGATTTAATTTTGCAAGAAGTAGCATGGCGTAGCCCTCGTATTGATATTACGGACAAAGTATTAAAGCTTTTAGTGGATAAATAATCGCATGTTGCTCTCCTTTACGTTATCAAGGCTTGTTGAATTACTCGGTGGTGAGCGTCATGGTGATGATGTGCTGGTTACCGGAGTTTCTTCTTTAGAAAAAGCAGGGGCAGGGGAGATTGCTTTTTTAGCCAATCCCCGCTTGCGGGCACAATTAAAAACCAGTGCAGCGGTTGCTTTTATCGTGCGCCCGACAGAAAGTGCCAGCCTGAGCTGTCCGCATATTGTGACACGGGACCCTCAGCTTTATTTTGCTCAGGTTGCTCAGCTACTGCACCCCCGTCCTGCCGCTCTAGCTGGGATTCATTCCCGTGCTGTGGTTGATTCGCAGGCAAAGGTGGCTGCGAGCGCACAGATTGGCCCGGGAGTGGTGATTGAAGCGGGAGCCATAGTCGGGGAGCGTACAATTATCAAGGCGAATGCCTATATCGGTGAGCAAGTCGAGATCGGAAATGATTGTTTGATTCATCCTAATGCCAGTGTACATCCGGGAGCTCTTATTGGGGATCGGGTGATTTTGCACAGTAATTCGGTTATTGCAGGAGACGGTTTTGGCAATGCTTGGGCAGCAGATCACTGGGAGAAAATCCCCCAGCTTGGCCGGGTACTGATTGGCAATGACGTTGAAATTGGTTCTTGCACCACGGTAGACCGGGGTGCATTAAACGACACCATTATTGGTAACGGTGCAAGAATTGATAACCTGATTCAGGTGGCCCATAACGTGGAAATCGGTGAGCACACGGCCATGGCTGCCTGTGTAGGCATTGCCGGTTCAACAAAAATCGGTGCACGTTGTCAGATTGGTGGGGCAGTAATGATTTCCGGACATCTGGAAATCTGTGACGGCGTAACGGTTATGGGGGGGACGCTGGTGGCTAAAACAATTCGTGAAGCCGGTGTGTATTCAGGCTCGTACCCCATGCAAACCTATGATGACTGGCGGCATAATGCCGCGCACCTGCGTCATTTGGATGAATTAGCCAGGCGCATCAAGCAGCTTGAAAAAGAAATCGCTGTACTCAAGTTGCCTGTTGAATAGAGGCTTTAAGCCACTTTAAGTAAGAGATCACGGCAGTAAAATGCCGGCTGGAGAGAAAGAGTAATGAGTCAGACTATGGATGTTCTAGAAATTACAAAATGCTTGCCGCACCGTTATCCTTTTTTACTGATTGATCGTGTATTGGAAATGGAGCTGGGTGTTTCGATTAAAGCCATAAAAAATGTCACGGTTAATGAGCCATTTTTTCAAGGCCATTTCCCGTCTTATCCGGTGATGCCCGGTGTGTTGATTCTGGAAGCGATGGCCCAGGCCGCAGGTGTATTGTCGTATAAGAGCCTTGAAGTTGCGCCCTCGGAAGATTCTTTATATTTCTTTGCCGGCATTGATAATGCACGATTTAAACGCCAGGTTGTGCCTGGTGATCAGCTGATTTTATGTGTACAGATTACGGCCAATAAACGTGGTATCTGGAAATACAAAGCACAGGCTTTTGTTGGTACGGAATTAGCTGCCGAAGCCGATTTGATATGCGCGCAACGCGAAGTTCAACGCTAATTAGCCAGAGTACAATATGTCAAAAATTCACGCTTCAGCCATTATTCATGACGGAGCCGAACTGGCTGCTGACGTAGAGATTGGTCCATTTTGCGTTATTGGTCAGCATGTCAGTATTGGCCCGGGTACGCGGCTGGAAGCTCATGTTGTCATTGATGGGCACACGCAGATTGGCAAAAATAACCGTATTTATTCTTTTTCCAGTATCGGTTGTGCACCGCAGGATAAAAAATATGCGGGGGAGCCAACGCGCCTCATCATTGGTGATGGTAATACTATTTTTCAGAATGTAACCATTTCCACAGGGACTGCACAGGACGATGGCGTAACGTTGATCGGTGATGATAACTGGATTATGGCTTACGTGCATATTGCGCATGATTGTAAGATCGGCAGCCATACTATTTTTGCCAATAACACCACACTTGCAGGCCATGTACATATTGGTGATTGGGTTATTCTGGGCGGGTTTACCACGGTACATCAATTCTGCAAAATTGCACCTCATGCAATGACTGCTTTTACTGCAGCAGTTGCTCAGGATGTGCCGCCTTTTGTGATGGCTGCAGGTAATCGTGCAGTGCCTAATGGCATTAATAGTGAGGGCTTAAAACGCCGGGGTTTTAACAGCGAGCAGATCACTCATATTAAGCGTGCCTATAAAACACTTTATCGTCAGGGCTTGCCTTTTGCCGAGGCAAAATCGGCAATTGAAGCGCAGTCTCTTACTCAGCCGGAGCTGCGGGCTTTCCTCGATTTTTTTGCACAATCTACGCGTGGGATTATCCGTTAGTATGCAGCGCATATTGAATACTCAAGCTCGCCTGCGTATTGCTGTTGTGGCCGGTGAATCTTCGGGCGATTTATTAGGAAGCCAGCTTATTCTGGCACTAAAAAAACGTCTGCCACATGCTGAATTTTTTGGCATTGCCGGCCCTAAAATGCAAGCAGCAGGCTGCGCTTCTGTTGTGCCTATGGAAAAACTGGCTGTGCGCGGCTATATGGAAGTGATTCGTCATCTGCCCGAATTACTGCGCATCCGTCGTCAATTAAAACAGCAATTGCTGGCAGATAAACCTGATTTATTTATCGGGATTGATGCACCTGATTTTAATTTTGGATTAGAGAAGTCACTCAAACAGGCTGGTATACCAACAATCCATTATGTTGGCCCGTCCGTGTGGGCGTGGCGTTCGGAGCGGCTAAAGAAAATCGGGCAGTGTGTTTCACATATGCTGCTGCTTTTTCCTTTTGAAGAAAAGATTTACCAGGATGCGCGCATCCCTGCCAGCTATGTAGGTCATCCTTTGGCTGAGATTTTCCCTGAGGTTCCCGATCAACTGGCGGTGCGTGAGGTTTTAGATATTCCCCCGCAAAAAGCCGTATTTGCCTTACTGCCCGGCAGCCGCCAAAGTGAAGTTAGCATGCTGGCTGCTCTGTTTGTTGAAACGGCAAAAAAGCTGCTTGATCGTTATCCTAACGCCCTGTTTCTGGTGCCCTTTGTCACGCGTGAAACCCGGCTTTTATTCGAACAGGAAATCTGGAAACAAGGCGCGCAAGCGTTGCCGTTTCGCCTAATGTTTGGTCATGCTCATGAAGCGATGCAAGCTGCTGATGTTATTTTGCTGGCCTCTGGAACGGCTACTCTGGAGGCGATGATGTCACGGCGGCCCATGGTGGTAACTTATCGTTTGTCTTCGCTGACTTACCGCATAGTCAAAAGAAAACTTCGGCTACCTTATGTTAGCCTGCCTAATGTGCTGGCTGAAAGATTTATTGTGCCTGAGCTTTTGCAAGATGATGCAACCTCAGATAACTTACTTCAGGTCATCAGTAATTTGTATGATGATAAGCGCCTTGCAACGGCGCTCAGTCGGCGCTTTGCTGATTTGCATCTTGGTTTACGCTGCGAAGCGGCAGAGCGTGCGGCAGATGCGGTGTGCTCAGTGTTGGGTGCCAGAGCGTGAGCCTGATCTGTGGCGTTGACGAGGCGGGTAGGGGGCCTTTGGCCGGTGCGGTGTATGCTGCCGCAGTTATTTTACCCGCGCACTACGATTTGCCCGGTCTGAATGATTCAAAAAAATTAACTGCTCGCCGCCGTGATGTTTTATTTGATTTAATTAAATCCTGTGCTGTTTCCTGGTCGGTTGCCTTTGCGTCTATCGAGGAAATTGACGAGCTTAATATACTGCATGCCACGATGCTGGCTATGCAGCGTGCTGTTTCAGGCCTCTCTGTTGTGCCTGCCGAAGCCTTAATTGATGGTAATCGTGTCCCCAAGGGGCTACTTGTTCCAGGTCGTGCCATTATTGGAGGAGATGCGCTGGAAAACTGCATTTCAGCCGCCTCTATTTTGGCAAAAGTGAGCCGGGATAGAGAGGTGGATGGCTTTGATGTCCTTTATCCAGGCTACGGTTTCACTCAGCATAAAGGCTATCCGACGGCACAGCATCTTGAAGCACTTAAGCGCCTTGGTCCCTGTCCTGTACATAGGAAAAGTTTTGGTCCTGTAATGAGGGCTGGCGCACAGGCACCCCTCTGGTAACGCAGCTCGCCAGGTTATTCATTTCTTTTTAATTCTCCCGAATTGGTTGTCGTGCTGTATTCAATCTTCTAATATGCAAGTTAAGTAAGTTATTTTATTAGATCATTACAGGGAAGCTGACGCATGTTCGTCATTATTGGCTACGTTTTTATGTGCGTTTGTATTTTGGGCGCTTATGTTGTGCACGGCGGACATTTAGCCGTATTTTGGCAACCCTCTGAAATTGTTATTATTTTTGGGGGAGCAATTGGCGGGATGATTGCCGCTCAGGGTGCCAAGGGGATGAAGCAAACGGTTGCTGCGCTGCCTCTGTTATTTAAAAATACGCCATATACCAAGCCTTTTTTTATGGACTTATTTGCCATGATGTTCGAGATTCTTTCCAAGGTGCGAAAAGAAGGCTTGATGTCGATTGAAACAGATATTGAAGATCCTCACTCCAGCCCGATTATTTCCAAATATCCTTCCATTGAAAAAGATCATCACCTCACTGAATTTCTCTGCGATTACCTGCGTTTAATGGTGGGGGGAAATTTGAATTCGATGGAAATTGAAAATCTGATGGATGTGGAATTAGAAGCTCACCATGCCGATGCGCATGTCGCGGTGGATGCAATCACCAAGCTGGCTGACGGTTTGCCCGCTTTTGGTATTGTGGCTGCGGTTATGGGCGTTGTGCACGTAATGGGATCGCTGCACTTGCCGCCGCCTGCTTTGGGTGAGCTGATTGGTGCCGCGCTGGTCGGTACATTTATGGGGATTTGGCTGGCTTACGGCTTTGTAGGGCCCTTGGCAACCGTGCTGGAAAAACAAGGTGCAGCAACAAGTATTGCATTTCAGGCGGTAAAGGTGACTTTACTGGCCAGCCTGAATGGCTATGCGCCGCAAGTTGCCGTTGAGTTTGGCCGCAAAGCCCTTAGCGGTAGTGATCGTCCAAGCTTTAAAGAGTTAGAAGAGCATGTAAAGAGTGCCAAGGGTAAGTAAAACCACATAGTTTCTAAGGTAGCGCAAAATGAGCGACGATTCACAACGCCCCATCGTGGTCAAACGAATTAAAAAAGGCGGCCATGGTCATCATGGCGGGGCCTGGAAAATTGCCTATGCCGATTTTGTAACAGCGATGATGGCTTTCTTTTTACTAATGTGGCTGCTGGGCTCTGTATCCAAAGGGACGATGAAAGGGATTACCAGCTATTTTGCTAATCCGCTAAAAGTATCTATGTCTGGAGGGGATGGGGCTGGTGATGCAACCTCTTTGATTAAAGGCGGTGGAAATGATTTAACTAAGCAGACTGGGCAGGTTAAAAATGGTGATGTAGTTGCTGCAAAAGATAAAAAACGTTTATCCGAGCTTAAACAGAAGTTTGAAGCTTTGATGGCTAATAAAATTAAAGAAAATTCCAAGCTGGCTCAGTTTAAAAACCAATTGAAACTTGATATGGTGGCAGAGGGTTTAAGAATTCAGATCGTGGATGAACAAAATCGGCCCATGTTTAAATCAGGCAGTTCAGATCTCGAATCCTTTAGTCGTGATATGCTGCGTGAAATCGCTGAATTTCTTAATGAAGTACCTAATGCAGTTTCCTTGTCCGGGCATACTGATTCATCCCGTTTTGCAGGGGGGGATGAGGGGTACAGTAATTGGGAATTGTCAGCCGATCGGGCTAATGCCTCACGTCGAGAATTAATTGCAGGTGGCTTGTCCGATAAAAAAATATTGCGTGTGAATGGTTTTGGTGATGTAGTTCCCCTTGATACGGCTAACATTTATAATCCGGTTAATCGGCGTATTAGTATTGTGGTATTAAATCATGATGCTGAAGATAATATTCGCCAGCAGGCGGGGAAAAGCCAGGAAGAGGCCTCTGCTGTTGCAGAAAAGACGGGTAAATGACACAGGCCCTGCGCTTTGTCTTGATTCAATTAAGCGCTATAGTACTGAGCGCAACGATAGTTGGCCTTGTTCGATGGCCAGCAATCATCTGGGCAGTTTTGGTCGCAGGCATGTCGTTTATGGCATCTTTGCGCTGGCACGATGGAAAATGGTGGCGCTATATTCATCTTGTTTTCCCGTTTGTTGTATTGCTGGCACTGTTTCTTCCGGTTGATCCACTTTGGTACCTGGCCGCTTTGGTTTTGAGCTGGATGCTGTTTGGCGGCGTATTGCGCAATAGAGTGCCGCTCTATCTAAGTAATACCCAGGCTTTGGAGCGGCTGGCAGAGCAGGTACCACAGGGTGCGCGGCTACTGGATTTAGGAGCTGGCACGGGGACTGTACTGGCATGGTTTGTCTATCACCGCCCCGATGTACAGGCAGATGGTATTGAATTTTCCTGGCTTCCCTGGTTGTTTGGTCGCTTGCGTTTAGCCCGAAGCAGTGCGGGCTGGTTGCACGGTGATGCATTTGCCGCCGACTTAGCTGCTTATGATGTAGTTTATGCCTATTTGTCACCTGAACCGATGAGCTTGCTCTGGGAGAAAGCGCAAAAAGAAATGCGGCCCGGTAGCTTATTAATTAGCAATAGCTTTGATATTCCCAATGCGCCCCCCGCCCGCGTATGTGATATTGGAGATTGGAAAGGCAGCAGACTTTTGGTATGGAAAATCTAGCTCCCCCACCCGCTACAAGTAATGTCGCCTGGCTGGCCTACTGGGCTCGTCGCAGCCTGCCTATTTTGCAGTCCAGCCGTGAGCAGTTGCTTCTGGCACTGCGTCGCGCTGATCGCTTCAGCCCGGCTGATTTAGCCGACATTGTTTTAAGAGATCCTCTGCTTACCGCTCAGGCACTGCGCTATATTAATCAGCGGCAAAAAAATAGTCTGGCAGCCGATATCACAACCGTTAATGGGATTGTGATGCTGATGGGGGTGACTCCATTTATTGAGTATTTTATCCGGCAGCCCATTTTAGAAGACGTCCTGCAAAGCCACCCGCTTACCATTGCCCGTATACACAAATGTGTTGCCGATAGCCGTTTTTGTGCAAAGCTGGCGAGAGAGTTTGCCAGTGAGCGCTATGATGCGCATCTGGATGAGGTTTTTATCTCTGCTTTACTCAGCCGTATGCCGGAAATTCTGGAACTTCTGGCTCACGATATTGATCCTGCCGCACCTCCTGGGCGGGATGAGGCCTATGCTTTGCTGGCCGCCTGGTCGTTACCCCTGGCACTGGATGCTTTATTGTCACAGGAACCTTCCTCTCCAAGGCAGCTTTTGCAGCAGGCCACATTGCAATTGGCTCATTTGTTGGATCGTGGCTGGTGGCAGCCCGAGGTAGCTATCGGTTTGCGCACTATGGCTGAAATATTAAATACTTCGGTCGATGATATCTGGCAAAGAGTCAACCGATTAATGCTGCAATACGCGCGAAATGAGCCTCAGAAACAAGGCTGGCCAGCAGCCCGCTGGTTGCCCATGCTGCCAGGTGAATGGCCTCAGCCTGCAGTTGCACCGCAGGCGGTGGTACCTGTAGTAACTAAAGATATCCTGGCAGAAAGAATGCAAGCACTTCATCTGGCGGGGGCTCAGGGGGCGCCTGCCAATCAGATTATGACGCTGGCGGTGCGCGCTTTAGCTGAAGGGTTGGGTATGCGCCGTATTCTTTTTGCGCTGATGGTAACTGGGGAAAACGCTGTTAAAGCGCGCTTTGCCCATGGTATAGAGCCAGCCGACCCCGCACGGCAGCTGCATATCAAACTGGATGAGCCACATTTACTGACGCGGCTTATGTTAAAGCAGCAAAGTATCTGGCTAAATTCAGCTAATGCCGCAAGTCTGGAGCCTATGCTGCCAGCTGGTTTTCGTAATCAGGTCGGCCGGGGAGAGTTTTGCGCAATGTCCATCTTCGTGGGGGACAAAGCGGTAGGAATTATCTATGCAGACCGGCATGGCGGTGACAGTATCACAGATGCGCATTATCAGCATTTTAAGCAGATTGGTTTACTGACCAGTCGCGCTCTATCTCATCACCCCGCTCAGCATCGCTGATTGCTTTAGGTTATCTATGCTTGTTATTTCTTCCCGTCAGAATCCTTTTTTTAAGTCTTTATTGAAACTTTCCAGTAGCCGCCGTGAGCGAAAAAAAACCAGGCAGACCCTGCTTGATGGTACACATCTTTTGTTGGCTTTGGCGGATGCAGGCGGGGTATTGGAGAGAATCATTTTAACGCCATCAGCGCGTGAAAACACCGAAGTGCAGATACTTTTGCAGCGTTTTACTGCGGCACAAACTGTATTAGATGAAGCTTTGTTTGCCGAGCTGAGTGATTTGCCCAGTACCACGGGCGTGATGGGGCTCTATGCTATTCCTTCTGTCGCCGCAGCACGTGAATGTGGTTTTTGCCTGTTGCTGGACGGGGTGCAAGATCCTGGTAATGTGGGCACTATTTTGCGGTCTGCAGTGGCGTTTGGTGTAGATCAGGTACTGCTCGCAGATGAGTGTGCTGATATCTGGTCGCCCAAAGTTCTGCGGGCAGGGATGGGGGCGCACTTTGTATTGGAAATGCTGGAGCATGCCGATTTACTTTCTTTTGCTGGTAGATTTTCCGGTGATGTGGCTGTGACGACTCTGGAGAGCGCTGTACCTCCTTATGCCGCAAATTTAGCGGGTGATCTGGCTCTGGTTCTTGGGTCGGAAGGTGCTGGCGTTTCGCAAGCCTTGCAAGATATGGCCAGCCTGAAACTAACTATTCCTATGAGCGGGCAGATTGAATCATTAAATGTGGCCGCTGCCGCTGCAATTCTTTGTTATGAGCGGCAAAGGCAAGTCAGCCTGATATAGTAGTGTGGGTTATATGGGGCATGCGGAATACTCACATTCCCTCCATCACATTTCTTGCGTTGATTGATTGAATTGGCCTCGCGTTCATTGGGAACTCTTTGCGAAATCGCGCAATCTGCCGCGCAGAAATACTAAGTGGGTTTTTCATGATCAACCAGCGCACACCTTCGGAGCATGGGGGGGTCGTGAGAGACCCCATAAAGGTATAAAAAGACTGATCCAGAGGAAGTAGTGCGGCAGGGCTGTATGTCAGTTTATCAAATGTTCGTGTCTCATTGTGTTCACTAGGCATTTTGTCCCAGAGTGTTTCAATGAGCGGATTGTCCTGTGTTCCTTGTTGAATAAGTGCAGCAACAACAGCCAGCTTGCCTTCCTCACTTTTATGCACCAGGTGTGCAACCATTGGATAGCGTATTCCGCCGATGGCTTCTTCGCTTGGAGTGTGAAAGTGAAATTGCAGGAGCTGATATTTACTGCCCATTATTTCAATAAAGCTGCCCGGATCAATATTAAGCTGGATGGTGTGCCCGTTATTAAGGACGGTAATTCTGCTCATGCCATAGCTGAATTTAATTTTTTCCATTTCTTGCGCATAGCTGGTCGTAATATTGATGGGTGATTGTTCTTTCCCCTCGGTGCATAGTGAAAATGAAGGACTCATATTGCCCCAGCTGCTGGGGCCGGTATTGCCTTCTTCGTAGCCCCAGTGCCCGCCTGCATGAGGCGCTCCGTGTACACTCGGCGCGGGAGATGGATTGTGTGCCGTAGTACTGCGTTTCTTTGTGATGTGGGTGCTGCTGCTACGGCGGCCGGGTGCTGGAATGCCATGTTTTCCAGTAGGAGCAGAATGGGGGATGGGGATTATTTCAGGGGCGGGGGCTTCATTGCTGGCGGATTCTGCGTCGGGCTTTTCAGTTTTATGAGCAGGGACCGGTGCTTTATGGCTGGGCTCGGTGGCAATGGCAAACGTAATAGTCAGGCACATCATGAGTGCGGAGTAGCGCATAGTGTGTATTCCGTTTAGATAAGGTCTGAATGTCTTTTTGAAAGCTTAGCTGTGATCAGCAAAAAGACAACTTTGCTGCGTTATAATTTGTAAAACAACCAAGGTTCAAACTGATGAATCCACTACCTGTTCCTGATGGCGTACATTTTCACGCCCATTTACCACTTGCGTGGCATGGTTTGTTGCAGCAAAGCGCTTTTGAAGCAACGCGCTATCTTGCGGTACTGGCCGAGTTCGAGTCAAATAATGATGAGCGCGGTCATGCACAGGATGCTTTGCACGCCAAGCTGGACTTGATGCTTCTGTGGACTGCAAAAAATGCGAGTCATAGCCTTCCGCCGCCCAAAGAGGTTATCGTTGGCCTGGAAACAATTGCATGGCGGGATACCGCTGCTTTGCCAGTTGGCGTGCATGGTGTGCTTGCTATTAGCCTTTCACATGTATTTCCTTTTTCCTTGCAGTTGCCTGCCCAAATTATGGGTTGCACGGTAGCGGAGCACGGATATGTGCTGACTGCACGCCTGTTGTTGCAGGAAGAAGCTTTGCGTGACTGGTTCGAGCGCACTGTTTTCAGAAACCACCGCCGTATTGTGCATGCAGAGCGCGGGATGCAAATATGATGATATTGCCAGCTGAATGGCAGCTTTTAGTCGGTGATGTGTTGCAAAGCACAAAATGGCAGCAGCTAAGCGTGTTTCTGGATGCGGAGCTTGCCGCAGGCAAGGTTATTTACCCGAAACAATCACGGTGGTTTGCGGCGCTTGAATCTGTCCTGCCCGAGCACGTCAAAGTAGTTGTGCTCGGGCAGGATCCCTATCATGGCGCTGGACAGGCACACGGCTTGAGCTTTTCTGTGCCTGTCGGGGTTAAGCCTCCCCCCTCTTTAGTCAATATCTTTAAAGAACAGACGCGCGATCTGGGTCATACCCCTCCTCAGCATGGCAATCTTCAATCATGGGCCACGCAGGGAGTTTTGCTGCTTAATAGCGTTTTAACCGTTGAAGCAGATAAAGCCGCATCGCACGCCGGGCAGGGCTGGGAAGAGCTGACCGATGCTTTAATTAAATCGCTGGCCGAGCAGCATAGTCATATCGTTTTTATGCTTTGGGGGGCTTATGCGAAAAAGAAGCAAGCCTTAATTGATGCTGGCCATCATTGCATCCTGTGCTCGGCTCATCCTTCACCGCTATCGGCTCATCGCGGGTTTATTGGGAATGGGCATTTTTCGGCGGCAAATCGCTATTTACTTGCGCAGGGTAAATCAGGCATTGATTGGAAAATTAGCGGGTGAATGCCGGTAGGCAGATGTGGGAATTATAAACGTCGATGTCAAGTCTGTGATCAATAACTTTCATCCGATTTTGAAACAATGACCGAGCTTACCGCAGCAGGCATGTTAGGCGCTGTATAGGCACAAGCAGGGGAGCATATTGAAAATACTATTGAATCACCTTGGTTTTGAATTGGCAGGGCAAAAAATCGCCATTATTGATGCACCTGCTGATTTTGCAGCGCGCCATTTTAGTGTGTATCACAGCGAGAGCCGCGAGCTGGCTTTTTCGGGTGAGATTCAGCAAAGCGGTGGCGTGGATCATTGGGGGGCTGGGCAATGGCATTACTGGGTAGCTGATTTTTCTGCTCTGGATGCTGAGGGCGAGTATTTTCTGGTGGTGGGTGGTATCAATCCCCCTCTGGTCTCGCACACCTTTAGTATTGCAAAAAAATTATTTTCTGAGCAAATTCTGTCGGATATCGTGCATTACATCAAAGGCCAGCGCTGCACCGGCTTGTATGATAAAGCGGATCGCAGTCGCCCCAAATGGGGTGGCGAAGAGCGTCGTGATGTGCATGGCGGCTGGTATGATGCTTCGGGGGATTGCTCCAAATACCTAAGCCATTTGTCTTTTGCCAACTTTATGAATCCGCAGCAAACGCCACAAGTGGTGTGGAATTTGCTTGATGGCCTGGCGCAATTGCCGCCGCAATCTAAATGGTTTAATGAAAGAATGGTCGATGAGGTCTTGCATGGCGCTGATTATTTAGTGCGTATGCAAGATCCGGCAGGTTATTTCTATATGACCGTGTTTGATCAATGGTCCAAAGACGAAAATCGCCGGGATATCTGCGCTTATGAAACGCAAAAAGGCGAGAAATTTGCCTGTTATCAGGCTGGCTATCGTCAGGGCGGTGGGGTAGCCATCGCTGCGTTGGCCCGCGCATCAGCCTTACAGCGCGATGGTGAATTCAGCCGTGCTTTCTATTTGCAAGCAGCACAGCGTGGCTTTGCTCATCTTGAGCAGTACAATATTGAATACCTAGATAATGGTGTCGAAAATATTATCGACGATTACTGCGCCTTGCTGGCCGCTTGTGAATTACTGGAAGTAAGTGGTGATGCAGTCTATGCAGATGCCGCTGTACGGCGGGTTTTAAATTTACTGGAGCGGCAAACAGCAGAGGGTTGGTTTAAAGCCGATGCAGCCGGGGAGCGTAGTTATTTTCACGCTGCGGAAGCAGGCTTGCCTTATATTGCGCTGATGCGTTTTGTCGAAGTTGTACCTAGCTCGCCTTTAGTTGGGCGGATTCGTGAAGCGCTGCGCTGTGCTTTTGAGTATGAATACAAAATCACCTTTGCCAGTGTCAATAACCCCTTTGGTTATCCGCGCCAGTTTGTAAAACAGGCTGGTGAAGCAGGGTGCGAGCAATTTTTTATTCCGCATAATAATGGTACGGGTTATTGGTGGCAGGGCGAGAACGCCCGTTTAGGCTCGCTTGCCGCAGCCAGTGTCCGTGCACAAGTTTTCTTTGTTGATGATTTGTCTCTAGTCACGAAATTGATAAAGTATGAGCAAGCTGCGCTGGACTGGTTGCTGGGCGCAAATCCTTTTGACGCCTGCATGTTGCAAGGCTGGGGTCGCAACAATCCACGCTATGAAGTTGGCTTTTATAATGCCCCGGGTGGTGTATGCAATGGTATTACCAGTGGCTTAGATAATGAAAACGATATTGATTTCAGAAAATCAGAAATAGCCACCATGGCAAATAGCTGGCGCTGGACAGAGCAATGGATGCCGCATGGTGCCTGGCTGTTTCTGGCACTAAGCACGCGAATTGGTAAAAACTAAATAGAGGCTGGGTAAAGCGCTTACCCATGCGTAAATAGTCATCATTTAAAAGGAATACAAAATGGCAATCGTTGTTACCGGAGCTGCCGGTTTTATTGGTTCAAATATTATTAAAGGCCTGAATGCTCGTGGCGAAACCGAGATTATTGCTGTGGATGATTTGGCTTTGCCGGATCAATTTAAAAATCTGGTTGATTGCCAAATTAGCCATTACGCGGATAAAGAAGATTTTATTGCCGATTTAAGCGAAGGGCATTACGACGGCGAAATCACTGCTATTTTCCATGAGGGGGCTTGTTCAGATACGATGGAGCATAACGGAAAGTATATGATGGATAATAACTATCAATATACCTTGGCTCTGTTTGATTGGTGCCAAGCCGAAGAAGTGCAGTTTTTATATGCATCCAGTGCAGCTACTTATGGCAATGGTGATCATGGTTTTATTGAAAGCCCTGATTGTGAAGCTCCACTGAATGTATATGGTTATTCCAAGCTTTTATTCGACCAGGTGCTGCGCCAGCGTATGAATGAAATTACTGCACAGGTTGTGGGCTTTCGTTATTTTAATGTGTATGGGCCGCGTGAGCAGCATAAAGGCCGTATGGCTTCGGTGGCTTTTCACCATTTCAATCAATACCGTGAACACGGTAAAGTAAAATTATTTGGTGAGTATGGTGGTTACGGTAATGGTGGCCATACGCGCGATTTTATTTCTGTAGAAGATGTTGTTAAAGCCAACCTATGGTTTCTGGATAATCCCGATGTTTGCGGTATTTACAATTTGGGTACAGGTAAATCGCAGCCATTTAATGACGTAGCATTGGCGGTAGTTAATACTTGTCGTGAGCATGAAGGTAAAGCAACACTTAGCCTGGAAGAAATGATTACACAGGGTGTGCTGGAATATATTGATTTTCCGGATTCACTCAAAGGGAAGTATCAATGTTTTACCGAGGCCGATACTACCTTATTACGGGAGTCCGGCTACGATGAAGACTTTTTAACGGTGGAGGAGGGAGTGCGCCGTTATGTTGAAGTGTTATTGAAGAAATAAACACCCAAAGCCGGGCGTGTGCTCGGCTTTGGTCTGTGTTCCCTTATTTCATGATATTTCAGACTGTGTTTTTTTGCAGTTCAAATTGGGCTTTGAATAGTTTATCGTTTACGCCTATCTGCCCGTCATCTGGCCCGTTACAGTGAGTTTGTCGACAGCACAGAACAGAGTTCTCTTCATAAAATAGAGTTATTGAAAGTCTCATCGCTATGATGAGCGGGTTTTTATGCTGACGGGTGAGAAATATCGGCGGGCACTAATACTCTTCCGTGTAAAAAGTCGTTTTATTTGGCGCGGGCCGCTGTGGCTTAGGGGTAGAATTGCGCTCTCTTCGCTGATTATTTTTGAGCCATGCCTGAACAATCTTCATCAGAAATCCCTTTCCATTCTGCCGCTTTAAGTTCGCAAAAGGCGCTGCTGGAACAAGTTAAAAACCTGCCGGGTCAGCCAGGGGTCTATCGATTTTTGGGGGCGGATGGCATCGTACTTTACGTAGGTAAGGCGATTAGTTTAAAAAAACGCGTTGGTTCTTATTTTCAGAAAAATGATCATAGCCCCCGAATTCGTTTGATGCTGGCACAGGTTATTGGCTTAGAAACGACGGTGGTTCGCTCCGAAGGTGAGGCGCTGGTTTTAGAAAATAATCTGATAAAAGCATTAAGCCCGCGTTATAACATTTTATTTCGTGATGATAAAAGTTACCCCTATGTGGTAATTACCGGGCATGCCTCCCCAAGGCTGGCTTATTACCGTGGAGCATTAGATAAGCGCCACCAATACTTTGGCCCTTTTCCAAATAGCTATGTGGTTAAAGAGAGTATTCAGTTGCTGCAAAAGGTGTTCAGACTGCGCACCTGCGAAGATAGTGTATTTGCCAATCGCTCCCGCCCGTGTTTATTGCATCAAATCAAACGCTGCTCAGCCCCTTGTGTGGATTTGATTACTGCGGATGATTACCGTAGTGATGTTAATAACGCAGTGCGTTTTTTAAATGGCAAAGCCAGCGAAGTATTGGGTGAGCTCGAAACGCGTATGCAGACTGCATCCGAGGCATGGTTGTTTGAAGAGGCTGCCGCCATTCGTGACCAAATTAATGCGCTATCACGAATTCAGGACAAACAGTTTGTCTCAAGTAATAGCAGCGAAGTGGATGCTGATATCGTAGTTTGTGTGATCGGTAGTGGCATGATTTGTGTCAATTTGGCTATGGTGCGTGGCGGACGACATGTAGGTGATAAGAATTTATTCCCATCGCATGCAGATGGCTATGATGCACCTGCTGCGCTGGAAGCCTTTCTGGCCCAGCATTATCTGGATCGTAATGTGCCACCGGTCATTTTTTGCCATCCAGAGCCGGAAAATGCCAATGTACTGGCAGAGTTACTTGGACAGCAAGCCGAACATAAGGTGGTGCTTAATAGCCACCCCAATGGCGAGCGGCGTGTTTGGCTGGATATGGCGATTAAAAATGCCGAATTGGCTATTTTGCAACGCAGCAGTCAAACAGCAACTCAGCATGCGCGTTTAGGATCTTTAATTGAGGCGCTCGGGTGGCCCGATGCGGTGGCCCGTATTGAATGCTTTGATATCTCCCATACTATGGGCGAAGCTACCGTTGCATCCTGCGTGGTGTATGACCGTTTTGATATGCAGCCCAAAGAATACCGTCGCTACAATATTGAAGGCATCACGCCGGGTGATGATTACGCAGCGATGCGTCAGGCTTTGATTCGCCGCTACGGAAAAATTGCTGCGGGCGAGGGAGTCGTGCCTGATGTGATATTGATCGACGGCGGCAAAGGCCAGCTCTCTATGGCAACCGAAGCCATGGCCGAGGTCGGAATGAGTAGCCCTATTTTGCTGGGCGTTGCCAAAGGCGAAACACGTAAGGCTGGATTGGAGCAATTAATTCTGAATGACAGACCTGCGCCTGTTGTGCTTAAGCGAGATCACCCCGCTTTGCATCTGATTCAGCAAATTCGCGATGAGGCACACCGGTTTGCCATTACCGGCCACCGCGCGCGGCGGGCAAAAACAAGGGTGACGTCTTCACTGGAAGATGTGGAAGGGATTGGCCCTAAGCGGCGTCAGAAATTATTAGCAAGTTTTGGTGGTTTACAGGGGGTGAAAGCAGCGAGTCTGGATGAGCTAAAACAGGTGGATGGGATTAACTCTGCCCTAGCAGAAAAAATCTATGCGGTTTTACACGCCTGATCACAGTGCCACTATTTTTACGGTTATGAGGCGCTGTTGGTGCTTGTTTCGAGCTTGAATTATGAAAGAATCTGCAATGGAGCCCGTCTCTGTTGCAGATTCTTTACGAATGCGCGCAATAAAATGCCGTCGACAGCAAATATGACAGTGCATGCTGTTAGAATGCGGTTTTCTTGTAATGTTTGCTATCGGGTTACGTATTCGCATGCCTTTTAATTTGCCGATTTTTCTGACTTGGTTGCGCGTGGCGCTGATTCCTATTTTTGTGGGCGTCTTTTATCTGCCCACAAGTGTCATGCCCGTGATGATGCAGAACATGGTGGGTGGTGCTCTGTTTTTTTTAGCTGCAATTACCGACTGGTTTGATGGCTATCTTGCCCGTCGCTGGAATCAAACCTCTAGTTTTGGGGCGTTTCTAGATCCTGTTGCCGATAAACTCATGGTGGCTGCTGCATTGATTTTACTGGTCGAGCTGGCGCGCGCACCTGCATGGCTGGCGGTGATTATTATTGGCCGGGAGATTACTATTTCAGCTTTGCGCGAATGGATGGCTCAGCTGGGTAAATCAAAAAACACTGCAGTTGCCTATATCGGTAAATTGAAAACCGCTGCACAAATGATCGCTATTTTATTGCTGCTTTGGTCTGGCCCCTTGCTGCCCGGTATCTCTACGCAATTTGTGGGTGAGCTGGCGTTGTATGTGGCAGGGATACTGACAATTATTTCGATGTTTTATTATCTTGAGCTGGCTGCAAAGCAATTCAAAGAAGGATAAAGTTCTTTCCCCTGATGCCGCTATGTCTCTGTATATGTTGTGCTGACATCTGGTGTATTGCTTTGCTGGAAATTTTTTCATGAGCACTTGAGGTAGCGTTAGTTTTTTATAAGCCAGCGTTAAAAGGCGATCGTGATGATTATTGTGATGAAGTACGGCGCAAGTGAAGCGCAAATTGACGCGGTAGTACGTAAAATTCATCAATCCGGTTTAAAAGAGCACCTTTCCCGGGGTGCAGAGCTGACGATTATTGGCGTAATTGGTGATGAAGAGCGGCTGGATCCTTCTCGTTTTGCTATTTTGCCAGGGGTTGATCGGGTTAATCGCGTAGCCAAGCAGTACAAAATTGTTTCTCGCAGCACTCACCCTGATGGCACAACAATTAAAGTGCGCGGCATTGAAATCGGCGGCGAGCAAGTTCAGATCATTGCCGGACCCTATGCTGCCGAATCAGCGCAACAAATGGATTTAAGTGCTGATTTGTTGGCTGCGGCGTCTTGCCGTCTGATGCGTTGTGGCGCATTTTATTCCGAACCTGCGCCGCAAAAAGGGCGCGAAGCCTTGGCTTGGCTAAAAGACGCTGCCGCGCGTCATCAATTGCCCGTAGTGGCCGAGCTGCCTGATGTGCGCATGCTTGATGCTTTTATGGAATACGATATTGAGATGATTCAGATTGGTGAGCGCAATATGCAAAATCTGGATTTATTGAGAGAAATAGGGCGGATTAATAAACCGATTATTTTAAAGCGCGGTGTATCGGCAACAATTGTTGAATGGCTAATGGCGGCCGAATCAATTGCGGCTGGTGGCAATCACAATATTATTTTTTGTGAGCATGGGATTCGTACTTTTGAAAATGCCTATCGTAATGTACTGGACATTAGTGCAATTGCTGTACTGAAACAGGAAACTCATTTGCCCGTAATGGTTGACCCGAGCGATGCCTGTGGTAAGGCATGGATGGTGCCCGCCTTGGCGCAAGCCGCAATTGCCGCCGGTGCAGATGGGGTGCTGCTTGATGTGCATCCTTGCCCTGCTGAAGCACGTTATGCAGCAGATCAGGCTTTGAGTCTGGCAGCCTTGATGCAATTAATGGCTGGATTAAAGCCCCTGGTCATGGCATTAGGGCGCTCACTATAGGTTATTAAGAGTCATAAACATGAAGATGCTTAAAAATACAGCGCTGCTTGCGGCTTTACTTACGTTGTCTATTGCTGCAGAAGCGCGTTCTTTGCTTGATGGTGATTATATTTTAAGCGAATGGCAGTATGCAGGTGTCATGTCTCGCTCATATAAAAAAGTGCCAACCTTAACAATTCGGGGTGATCGCATAAGCGGCTTTGCTGGGTGTAATCGTTATTCAGGGATGATCAGTACCCTGC
The DNA here is from genome assembly GCF_003952345.1 of Iodobacter ciconiae. Lineage (NCBI taxonomy): Bacteria > Pseudomonadati > Pseudomonadota > Betaproteobacteria > Neisseriales > Chitinibacteraceae > Iodobacter > Iodobacter ciconiae. The sequence continues at coordinate 1,475,969 of NZ_CP034433.1, forward strand.
CTAAACTTAAAGTGGGTCCGCTTGCAACAACGCGTATGGCCTGTTTGGGGGAAGAGGAGCGGCGTAATGAAACTGCCGTACTGGCTGTGCTTGAAGGTGCAAAGCGTTTTAAATTAGGGCGCCCGGATCGTCTGGAGCTAAGTAGTACCAGGGGTGAATATCTGATTTTTGTGCGCCAGCCCGGTACGGTTGAACAAGTGCTCTATATTGCCCCGGAAACGAAATCATGTGTCGGTGTTGGGCCAATGGAATGTATGCAGGTGCGTGAAGCACCTTCCGAGAAATGGTCGCTGTTTTATGATCACATTGAAGGTTTCGATTATGTGGCGGGTAAAAGCTACAAAATCAAAGTACGGCGTGAAAAAGTGGTTCATCCGCCTGCGGATGCCTCCGCGTTTAAATATGTATTACTCGAAGTTCTGGGTGACTGATGCGCAAGCTTAAAAAGCTGGTTTTGCTTGGAACGGGTCTGATTGGAGGCTCGTTTTCTTTGGCGCTAAAGCGGGCAAAGTGTGTCGAGCATGTTGTGGGCGTAGGTCGTAATCCGGATAACCTGGCGCGGGCGCTTGAGCTTAAAGTAATTGATGAAGCCAGTAGTGATGCGGCTTTGGCGGTGGCGGATGCTGATTTGGTTTTGCTTAGTGCCCCTGTCGGCCAGATGGCGGTGCTTTTGCAGCAGATTGCGGCATATCTGCCTGATGATTGCATTGTGAGTGATGCAGGCTCTACCAAGCAGGATGTCTGTGCGCTTTACCGGCAGCATCTGCCTCATCATTTGCATCGTTGCGTACCTGGCCACCCGATTGCCGGCTCCGAATTGTCAGGCGCAGCCGCTGCGCAATATGGTTTGTATGAAGGGCGGCGGGTAGTATTGACGCCACTTGCCGAAAGTGCGCCAGATGCAATCGAGTTATTAAAATCTTTATGGCATGCCTGTGGGGCACAGGTGTTTGAAATGAGTGCCGCAGAGCACGATGGCATTTTTTCTGCAGTGAGCCATGTTCCGCATTTATTGGCATTTAGTTATATGAATGCGGTACTTGATCGGCATGATGCTGCGCTTTGCTTTGATTTTGCCGCTACGGGCTTTCGGGATTTTACCCGTATCGCTGCATCTCACCCTGAAATGTGGCGGGATATTACATTAGCCAATAAGAAAGCCATTTTACTGGATTTAAAAGCCAATATGGCACAATTATCGGCATTAATAGAGTGTATTGAAAGTCATGATACTTTAGGCTTGGACGAGAAAATTGTTCGTGCCAGCTCGGCGCGTAATCAATGGGGGCATCGGTCCGGATCGTGATCGGGCTAGGCTTGAATGGGCGTTTTGATGGGGCGCCGGCTTTTACGTAAATTAACTAAAGGAAATGAAAATGAATTATAAGGCTAGTGAAACGCGTTATCAGGCTATGCCTTATCGCCGGGTGGGGCGCAGTGGTTTAAAGCTCCCTGCCATTTCCTTGGGGTTGTGGCATAACTTTGGTGAAAATCGCGCCTACGAAGCCAGTCGCAATATGGTTTTATCTGCTTTTGACGCAGGCATTACACATTTTGATCTGGCCAATAATTACGGCCCGCCACCCGGTGCGGCTGAATCTACGTTTGGCCGTGTTTTGGCTAAAGATCTCAAGCCTTATCGCGATGAGATGATTATTTCGAGTAAAGCAGGCTGGGAAATGTGGCCTGGCCCTTATGGCGAATGGGGAAGTCGTAAATATCTGATGGCCAGCCTCGATCAGAGTCTGCAGCGTATGGGGCTGGATTATGTGGATATTTTCTACTCGCATCGCCCTGATCCAGATACCCCGCTTGAAGAGACTATGTCGGCACTGGATGCGATGGTCCGCCAGGGCAAAGCACTGTACGTGGGGATTTCATCATACTCTGCCGAGCAAACGCGAGAAGCGAGCCATATTTTAAAGGCGCTGGGTACGCCTTGCCTGATTCACCAGCCGTCCTATTCGATGTTTGATCGCTGGATTGAAGATGGTCTGTGCGATGTGCTGAGCGAGGAAGGGATTGGCTCGATTGCCTTTTGCCCGCTGGCACAAGGGTTGCTGACCTCGCGCTATCTGAATGGCATTCCTGCTGATTCGCGTGCTGCAGCATCTGATAATCCCTTTTTAACAACGGATAAGGTAGAGCTGCGTATTGCCCAGGTTAAGGCGCTCAATCAGATTGCTCAATCACGCGGGCAAACACTGGCTCAGATGGCTTTGGCATGGGCGCTGCTCAAGGTGACATCGGTGATTATCGGTGCAAGCCAGGTTACACAAATCCAGGAGAATATTTTAGCCGTACAAAATCTGGCTTTTGATGAGGCCGAGTTGCAAGCGATTGAATTAATTTTAAAAGCGTAGTTGGCGGTGTTTGGGTCGTCAAAAGGGAAAATATGTCGGGTGTTGCTATTTTGGCTATTGATGGGCCATCTGCTTCGGGTAAGGGCTCGGTAGCACAGCGTGTTGCCGAGGTGCTGGGTTTTGCTTATCTGGATTCTGGTGCTTTGTATCGACTGACTGCTTTGGCGGCTCAGCAGGCAGGTGTGGATTGGTGTAACGAGCCGGCTGTGGCACGGATCGCTCAATCCTTGGATGTGTGTTTTGATAATGGCCGGATTTTACTGGCGGGACAGGATGTCAGTGCCTTGATTCGCAGCGAATCGATCGGAGCAGGGGCTTCACAAGTTGCAGCTTTTAGCGCGGTGAGGCGGGCTTTGTTGGCGCGGCAGCGCGCATTTTCTCTGGGGCCGGGCCTGGTGGCTGATGGCAGGGATATGGGGTCGGTGGTTTTTCCGCAGGCACAGCTTAAAATTTTTCTTACAGCTACGGCAGAAGTTCGGGCTAAGCGCCGTTATCAGCAATTGATTGACAGGGGTGAGCTTGCCGATTTATTGGCAATTATGCGGGATTTGCAATCCAGAGATGAGCGTGATGCTGCAAGGGCGGAGGCACCGTTGCGGCAGTGGCATGATGCATTGTTGCTGGATACTTCGGAGTTGAGTCTGGATCAGGTGGTTGAGTGCGTTTTATCCTGGTGGAAAACACGTACATAATCACTTAAAATGTGGTTTTTCTTGTTATAAGTCACACCTTCTGCCTCCAAGTACTTGAACTATAACAGAGAATTCTTTAGAATCACCCCTCTAGGCTATGGCCTTGGTTTGTTGCCTTTTGCCCTTATGGGGCGTTTGCCGTGTTAGCAGGGCGCAAAGCCTTGCAGCATTTGTTTAACTAACTTATTTCTGGCATTCCGCCAGAAATGCTTGGAAATTTCCATTTATATGACTACTGCTACTCTGTCCGGCTCCATGGAAAGCTTTGCCGCTCTGTTCGAAGAAAGCCTAACGCGTCAGGAAATGCGCGCTGGTGAAGTGATCACTGCTGAAGTGGTTGCTATCGACCATAACTTCGTGACTGTGAATGCCGGCCTGAAGTCCGAGTCGCTCATCCCGCTCGAAGAATTCAAAAACGATAACGGTGACCTTGATGTTAAGGTTGGTGATTTCGTTCCTGTTGCGATCGATAGCCTTGAAAACGGCTACGGCGAAACCAAACTCTCCCGCGAAAAAGCGAAACGCTTGGCCGCATGGATCGAGCTTGAAGACTGCCTCGAAAAAGCCATGGTTATGACCGGTGTTATTTCCGGTAAGGTTAAGGGCGGTCTGACTGTTATGGTTAACGGTCTGCGCGCATTCTTGCCAGGTTCTTTGGTTGATATTCGTCCGGTTAAAGACACCACCCCATTCGAAGGCAAGCAAATCGAGTTCAAGGTGATCAAGCTTGATCGCAAGCGTAACAACGTTGTTGTTTCACGCCGTGCCGTGCTGGAAGAATCCTTGGGTGAAGAGCGTCAGAAGCTCCTTGAAACACTCAAGGAAGGCGCAATCATCAAGGGTATCGTTAAAAACATTACAGATTACGGCGCGTTCGTTGATCTGGGTGGTATTGACGGCCTGCTGCACATCACTGACTTGGCTTGGCGTCGTGTGAAGCACCCATCCGAAGTTCTGGCTGTTGGCGATGAAGTTGAAGCCAAGGTTCTGAAGTTCGATCAAGATAAAAACCGTGTATCTCTGGGTCTGAAGCAATTGGGTGAAGATCCTTGGGTTGGTTTGTCACGTCGTTACCCATCGGGTACACGTATGTTCGGTAAGGTTACCAACCTTACAGACTACGGCGCATTCGTTGAAATCGAACAAGGCATCGAAGGTCTGGTTCACGTTTCAGAAATGGATTGGACTAACAAAAACGTTCATCCATCCAAGGTTGTTCAGCTTGGCGATGAAGTAGAAGTGATGATTCTGGATATCGACGAAGAAAAACGTCGTATCTCACTGGGTATGAAACAGTGCATGGCTAACCCATGGGATGATTTTGCAGAAAACTTCAAGAAGGGTGACAAGATCAAGGGCGCTATCAAGTCTATTACTGACTTCGGTGTGTTTGTTGGTCTGGCAGGCGGTATCGACGGTCTGGTTCACTTGTCTGATCTGTCTTGGAATGTGGCCGGCGAAGAAGCCGTTCGCAACTACAAGAAAGGCGACGAAGTTGAAGCGATGGTTCTGTCTATTGACACTGAAAAAGAGCGCATCAGCCTCGGTATCAAGCAAATGGAAGGTGATCCTTTCAACAACTACGTTTCTACTTTCGATAAAGGCTCCCTTGTTAAGGGTGCTGTAAAATCTTTGGATGCTAAGGGCGCGATCATTGCTCTGTCTGAAGAAATTGAAGGTTACCTGCGCTCTACAGAAGTTTCACGCGATCGCGTTGAAGACATCCGTACTGTGCTGAAAGAAGGCGACGAAGTTGAAGCCATGATCATTAACGTTGATCGTAAGAATCGTTCGATCAACCTTTCGATCAAAGCGAAAGATTCTGCTGACGAAACAGAAGTAATGAGCAAGCTGTCTACAGAAAGCACAGGTACTGCGGGTACAACTAGTCTTGGCGCGCTGTTGAAAGCCAAGATGTCCGGCGCCGAGTAGTATGGATCAAGGTGGGATGACCAAGTCCGAGCTTATTGCAAAGCTCGCCCAGCGTTATCCGCAGCTGGTTGCGAAAGATGCAGAGCTGGCTGTGAAAACCATCTTGGATGCAATGGCTAAGAGCTTGTCTCAAGGCCAGCGCATCGAGATTCGTGGCTTTGGCAGTTTTGATCTGAATTACCGCCCGCCACGAGTGGGACGCAATCCGAAATCAGGCGCGAAAGTGTCAGTTCCGGAAAAATTTGTTCCTCACTTTAAAGCGGGCAAAGAGCTGAGAGAAAGGGTTGATGCCCTGATTTGATATTCTGCTTCAAGGCGACACCTCAGGGTGTCGCCTTTTTGCATAAAAGCGTTCTGTTTCTTTATTCTTACTTAATACCAGGTCATTCCTAATCGTGTAGATCGTGTTTAATCGGTTACAATGGGAGCTAGCTTATATTCTATGGTTTAGACCAATGCGCTATTTGTTCTGGTTTATTAAATTTTTTCTATTTGTCATTATGTTTGGTTTTGCCATGCACAATGCCGAACCTGTCACGCTTAAATTCTTTTTGGGCTATTTCTGGCAAGCACCACTGGCCTTACTATTGTTGGTATTCTTCGTGATTGGCGCTGTTTTTGGTTTGTTGGCTGCCTTTTCCAAGATTATTCGTTTGCGCCGTGAAATCGTCGGGCTAAAAAAAGAATTACGTGCCCGGCAAACTGTAACAGACTTCCCGCCAGATCTTCTTGTTGAACAACCTCGTGATGCGTTGTAAATTTTCTTATGCTTGAAATTGAATATTGGTGGCTTATTGCCCTGCCGGTTTTTTTTGCCCTGGGCTGGTTAGCTGCACGCGTAGATATTAAACATGTCCTATCCGAAACACGCTCCTTGCCTGTTGCGTATTTTAAAGGCCTCAATTACTTATTGAATGGTGAAACTAACCAGGCTGTTGATGTCTATGTGGATATTGCTCGCCATCATGCAGAAACAATTGAATTGCAATTTACCCTGGGGCATTTATTTCGCCGCCGTGGAGAATTAGAGCGCGCTATTCGTATGCATCAAAAATTATTGGTTCGCCGTGAATTAACAATTACACAAAAACAGACTGCACAGTTTGAGCTTGCACTTGATTTTATGCAGGCAGGTTTGTTTGATCGCGCGGAAAGCCTGTTAACCGAGCTGGCTGATACTGATTACGCACGTCAGGCACGAATTGAATTGCTTGGTGTCTACCAGCAGGAAAAAGCATGGGCCAAGGCTATTGAAACGGCACAGCAATTGAGGGATGAGCGCCATACCTATCAGCATGAAATTGCCCAGTTTTATTGTGAGCTTGCCTCGCAGGGCGCTTTACGTTCCGAGCCTGCTGCAGCAAGGGGTTACTTGCAAAAAGCGGTTGCTGAGCATCGTAAATGCGCGCGGGCAAATATGATTCTTGCTGATCTGGAGATAAATGCAGGCAATATTGATGCTGCAATTGAAGCCTGGTTAAAAATTGAATCGCAGGAGCCTTTATATATTGCACTTGCTGCAAGAGGTTTATTGGCAGCTTACGATGCTCAGGGGCGTGCAGAGGATGGGACAAAGCTGCTGCTTGGCTTGTTGCGTCAGTATCCGGAATTAGATGTGCTGGATCTGGCTTATGAGCGTTTGTTAACGGAACAGGGCTTGCTGGCTACGCATGAGTTTGTTCGCGAGCGGCTAAAAGCTCATCCAACCATGCCCAGTTTGCGGAAGGCGCTGGAGGCTCATCTTTTAGTTGCACCTGATGATCAGAAAGTAGAGCTGGAAGTCATTGTGAAGCTGCTTCACGATGCAACACGAGAACAAACGATGTACCGCTGTACACATTGTGGTTTTAAAGCAAAACAATACTTTTGGCATTGCCCTGCGTGTGCAGAATGGGAAACTTTCCCACCGGTCCGTGGCACGTAAAGGATAGCTTGATCGATTGTGCTGCGTGCGTATTGAATTGTAAAAACCTAAAAGAATGATAAATACAGGATTTTGTATGTCTTCCTTACCCAAAGTAATCGTCGCTCTTGACTACTCTAATGCTGCCGAAGCTTTAGCGTTTGCTGATCGCGTTAACCCGGCGCTTTGTCGTCTAAAGGTGGGTAAAGAATTATTCACCCGCTGCGGGCCTTTATTGATCGAGCAGCTGGTTGTCCGTGGTTTTGACGTTTTTCTGGATCTGAAATTTCACGATATACCGAATACGGTCGCGCAAGCGTGTAAAGCAGCCGCAGAGCTGGGTGTCTGGATGGTAAATGTCCATGCCAGTGGTGGGCGGCGCATGATGGAAACGACTCGCAATGCTTTAGAAGCACTGCCTCAGCGGCCCTTGCTGATTGCTGTTACGGTGCTAACCAGTCTGAATACAGAAGATTTGGCTGAGCTCAGGCAGCCAGATCCAGCCAGCCAGGTTGAGTTGTTAGCCCGGTTAACTCATGGTTGTGGCTTAGATGGTGTGGTTTGTTCCGCCCATGAGGCCGCTTTGGTGCGATCTTTCACTCATCCGGCATTCACGTTGGTCACCCCGGGTATTCGCCCGGCTAATAGCGCTGCCAATGATCAGTCCCGCATTATGACGCCCAGGGCTGCAATTGAGGCGGGCTCTGATTATCTGGTAATTGGTCGCCCCATTACTCAAAGTGATGATCCTGCTGCCTCGCTACTTGAGATCAATGCCAGTTTGGCGGGGTAAATGATGCTTTCTACCGAAGGTAAAAAAATGCTGCAACGCGCCGTCGCAAAGGCACGCGTCATGGTTGTAGGTGATGTGATGCTAGATCGCTATTGGTTTGGTGATGTGGAGCGCATCTCGCCTGAGGCTCCTGTGCCTGTAGCAAGAATTCGCCGCACTGAAGAGCGGGCGGGCGGAGCTGCAAATGTAGCACGAAACATTGCGGCTTTGGGCGGGCAAGCCTACTTGCTGGCTGTTGTCGGGGATGATGAGGCAGGGCGCAGCCTAGAAGATTTATTGCTTACGGATAAGGTTAATACGTATTTTCACCGTGATTCTCATATTGATACCACGGTTAAACTGCGGGTGCTGGCAAAGCAGCAGCAGCTGCTGCGCATTGATTTTGAAAGCGAGCCCAGTCATGAGGTTTTAGCCGCCAAGCTAGATGATTTCAGGGCGATTTTGCCAAATGTCGACGTGGTTATTTTGTCTGATTATGGCAAAGGTGGCCTGCGCCATGTACAGATGATGATTGAAATTGCACGTGCGGCCGGGAAAACTGTGCTGGTCGACCCTAAGGGGGATGAATATGAGCGCTATCGTGGCGCCACCTTGCTTACCCCAAATCGTAGCGAGTTCAAGCAGGTTGCAGGAAAATGGTCGAGTGATGACGAGCTGGCAAAAAAAGCAGAATCTTTGCGTGCCTCTCTGGAGCTGGATGCACTACTGGTGACACGTAGTGAGGAAGGGATGACATTATTTCGTAAGCAGGGGGTTGTTCATAAGCCAACTCATGCACATGAGGTTTTTGATGTCTCTGGTGCAGGCGATACCGTGATTGCAACATTGGGCTTAATGCTTGCAGCTGGCCTGGAAATGCCGGAAGCGATGGATTGGTCTAATCGCGCGGCAGGTGTAGTGGTTGCAAAGCTTGGAACGGCCGTGGTTCACCCCGATGAGCTGTTTGCTTAGCCTGCTGTTAATGTTCGATTCAATACAGCGAACGTAAGTTAGTATCAAATACTGCCAGGCTTTGCTGTGAATCAAAAAACGCCATGGAGACTACTCTCCGTGGCGTTTTTTATGGGGCTATCTTTTATCTGTAAAAGCTTACTCCCTATCTGACTGCCCCTATTTTGATTCGGGTCGGATTTTCAGATTAGTTTAGATTGGTGGCCTTCTCCTTCCAGCGGAGTTTTTTAGTAACGTCTGTAACGGTGTTCTGCTGCAACACATTTTTTCTCATATTTATTGAGTCACTTTTTTTAAAAAGTGGCGATTGGATTTAAAATTAAAATTTCGTTATAGGTGTAAATCCTTACTAATTTAGTATGTAAAATAGGTAATAAGTCAAAGGATTTGTAATTTTTTTGGCAAGCAAGCAAAACATCGGGTAATCTTAGTGATTGATAAGATTGTGGAATACCCTATGCGCCCCGATCAGCCTCTTGCTTCTTTTGCTGCTGCTTTTAATCAGGATCAGCGATTGATCTCATTGCAAATTGGCGATGGTGCCGTATGGGGAGATCAGCTGCTGCCCCAGCAGGTAACGGGGGAGGAAGGGCTAAACCGGCCCTTTCTTTACAGTATTAATTGCTTGTCCGCAAACGTGGATTTAGAGCTTAAATCCTTACTGGGCTTACCGGTTGTACTGTCAATTACCGATGCTCGGGGGGAGTAATAGAGCGCTGTGGGGTGGTTTCCCAGGCACAATTATTGGGCTCTGATGGGGGCTTTGCCAAATACAAGCTCACTGTTGAGCCGCCCTTTGCCCTGCTTAGATACCGGCGCACTTCTCGCGTTTTTCAGGATTTATCTGTACCAGATTTGATTAAACAGGTTCTGGCCGAACATCAGGACAAAAACCCCGTCTTTGCCTCAGTACAAACGCTGGATTTCAAACTGTCCGGCAATTACCCTCTCCAATCTTATACCACCCAGAAAAATGAATCTGATTATGCGTTTCTATGCAGAATCATGCAGCGTGAAGGCTTATCCTGGCGCTTTGCCCATTTAGCCGGTGATTCACCGCAAGTACAACTGGTGATTTTTGATGACGCTTACGCTATCCCCGAGGCCAGTGATTCGCACGTCAGGTTCCACAGGGCCGACTCCACAGAGACAGATGATGCACTCACTGACTGGACCACCCAGCGTCAGCTGGGAAGCAGTAGCGTAGCCTTAGCCAGCTTTGATTATAAGGCCGTTAAGACTAACCAAAGCTTTGATGACAGCCCGATTGATCAGGGTGAAGGCGGCCAGCAAATTCAGTCGAGCTTTGAAGATTACGGCTCACTCTCGCACTACTATGCGAATAATTCTGAAGACCTTAGCCACTACGCACAGCTACGCCAGCAATCGCACGATCAGGTTAAAAAATCTTTTAGTGGCTCTGGCACATTGCGATCCTTGCAGGCAGGCCAGTGGTTTCGCCTGGAAGATCACCCCGCCCACGAGTGGGATGCCGCTGAAAAGCGTGAGTTTGTAGTGACCGAGCTTAAATTTACGGCCAATAATAATTTGCCTGTTGATCTGACCCAGCAACTGCTGATGATTGCACCGGGCCTGCTGGCTGGCTCAAATCCAGCAGAAGCAGCAGAAAATATGCCTTATCAGGCGGACTTTACCGCCCAGCGCCGGGGCCAGGCGCTCACCCCTCGCTATGACGAAAGCAGCAAGCCCAGCAGTTTTGGGATGCAAACAGCTACCGTGGTCGGCCCTGCCGGATCAGAAGTCCATACCGATGAGCTTGGCCGGATAAAAATTCAATTTTCGTGGCAGCGCGCAGATGAGCACCCTGATTTCGGTGCAAATCTGGATGATAAATCCTCCTGTTGGGTGCGCGTGGCTTACCCGTCTGCGGGTGCAAGCTGGGGCCATCAGTTTATCCCCAGAATCGGCCAGGAAGTTTTGGTTGGCTATCTGGATAACGATATCGACCGGCCTATTGTGACGGGCGTGGTTTATAACGGCAGTCATCCACCGGCCACATTTAGCGGCGCGGGTGCGCTGCCTGCCAATAAAAGGCTATCGGGTATAAAAACCAAAGAGCACGAAGGCGCCCAGTACGGTGAGCTGTTGTTTGATGACACCCAAGGTCAGGTCCGCACCAAGCTCAGTAGCGAGCATGCGAAAACCCAGCTTAACCTTGGCTACTTGATCCATCCACGTACAGATGGCAAAGGTGAGGCCCGAGGCGAAGGTGCAGAATTACGCACTGATGCCAGAATGGCATTGCGAGCGGCACAAGGCGTATTAATCTCTGCGGAAGAGCGCAGTCAAGCCGGAGGTAAACAGCTGGACCGTGATATTTTCCTGGGGCAACTTGAAGCCGCTAACGGGATTGCAAAATCGCTCTCTGATTTGTCGGTTAAACATCATGCTGATGAAACAGAAACCAAAGCGCAAAGTGAGTTATTAAAGTACGTACAAGAATGGGAAAACGGAAGTAATAGCAAGGCAAATGCCGCTGGTGGAGGCAAACCCATAGTGGGGATTTCAGGCCCGCTAGGCATTGCCGCAGCTACACCCGAAAGCCTTACAATCACTGCTGGTAATAATATTGATCTGGTGAGCGTCAAGCACACCAATCACAGCATCGGCGGAAAATGGCTGGTTCGTGTTGCAGACTCTTTGAGTTTTTTCGTGCAAAAACTGGGAATGAAATTAATTGCCGCAGGCGGGCATATCGACATTCAAGCGCACGACGGCGAAATTCGCATTACCGCAACTAAAAAAATCGTATTGACCTCGAGTGAAGAGATTGTATTACAGGCACCCAAGGTACAAACCATTGCCAATGGGGCGCAAATCGATATGGGTGGTGGAGCGATTACCACTCAATGCTCAGGTACTCACAACCAGAAAGCAGCACAACATGAGATGAGTGGGGCGGGCGGTGGCAGCCCCGCCGGCACTTTTTCCCCGCAAAAAGCCAAATTTGATCAGAAAGCGATTCTGAATTGGGTAGGCACGGGCGAGCCAATTAAAAACCGTAAATATCGCTTAAAAATGGAAGATGGCCGTGTACTGCAAGGTGAAACCAATGCCGAAGGGCAGACGGAGCAATTCCAGTCTGAAATGGGCTTTGCACGCTATCGTATCGAATTGCTCCCTGAATAACTGACTAAAAGCCAAACCATGCCAACACCACAGCCAATATCTCAATCTATCCCAACCCAGCAAAATGCGGATGGCTCTCAACATGCTGAAGGCTTTACCACCCCTAAAGACTTAGACACAGTGCAAAGTGCGTCATTTTTGCCGGAGCGGGTTATTCCCGTGATTCTTATCCCCGGTATTATGGGTAGTAACTTGCGAATCAAAAATGAGGATCGGCTCAAACAGCTGAATAAAAGTAGTGATATTGCATGGCGCCCAGATCGGATGACTTGGGGGCTGGGCATGCTGTTTACTGGCGCAGAAGGACGCCAGTTGGCGCTAGATCCCGGTACAACAGAAGTGGATATCTATGACCCTAAGCAAGATAAAAAGGGCAAAGAGTCTTCAGAAGACAGGAACAATAATGTGAGCGTTGCCAAAGGCTCCCCTCTGCTTATTGGCGGCAGCAAAAAAACCGCCACGCAAAAAGCGCGTGAACGAGGCTGGGGTGAAGTGATGTTTGATAGCTATGGTGGTGTACTCAATACCATGGAAGTTCAACTCAACCTTGCTTTTGCTAACGCTGAACTTAGCCCCGAAGGCAAAAAAATCGTTGAGGGAGACCCTGCTAACTGGGAGCTGGATAAAAAATACACACTCACAAAAATCACTGAAGATGAATTGAAACAAGTGATGACTAATTGCTACTTTCCTGTTCATGCCTTTGGCTATAACTGGCTGGAATCAAATGGGATCTCTGGCAAGAAATTAGCAGAACGGATTGATAAGCTAATCGAGGGCTATAAGGCTCAAGGCAAGAAGTGCGAAAAAGTCATCCTGGTTACCCACTCTATGGGCGGTTTAGTTGCCCGTGCTATTTGTCATCCGGCCCATGGCAAGCTGAACGATAAAGTGCTTGGGATCGTGCATGGCGTAATGCCAGCCTTGGGCGCTGCTGCCGCCTATCGCCGGATGCGGGCAGGCTGGGAAAGTGGCGGGATTGTCTCCCGTGTATTGGGGCATAAAGGTCCAAACGTTACTGCTGTTTTAGCCAATGCTCAGGGAGGATTGGAACTTGCGCCGAACGAAGAGTATGGCAAGGACTGGTTAAAGTTTGTTAATAAAAACGGAATAGACCTTGGAAGTCGGCCTAAGACAGGAGATCCCTATGCTGAGATTTACAAGGTCAGCACAAAAGAAAAATGGTGGGGTTTATTGGTAGAAGATTGGCTTAATCCTGCAGGATTGGATGAAGCTGGATTGGTTTCGAGCCAAAAGAAAATAATTAAAGCACAGCTCTATCATTCAGATATTGCATCTTATTATCATGAAATAAGTTATGCCCACTATGGCAATGACCCAAAACACAAAGCATTTAAAGATGTTGTTTGGGAATTGGATACGCCTGAGTTATATACAGATGATGATATTGATGAGCTGGAAATTGATAGCGATAACGAAACGGGGACGTTGAAGTTAAAAAATAAAAAGACTGGCCAAATTATTAAAGCGCGCATTCTCGATCCGAAAGACCCCGGGGATGAAACCGTGCCCGCTTACTCGGCTGATGACCAGTTAAATTGCAATAGTCCTACATTTAAGGCAATTTTTAGGCAAACAGGCTACGAGCATCAAGATAGTTATAAAAATATAAACGCAGTTTCCTCAACAATCCATTCTATTATTCGCATTGCACAAAAAATGGAGTGGTCAGTATGATTAATGTTAATCATTGGGCAAAGAATTACCTTGGTTTACTAATTATTGGAATTGTTGCCAGTACACCATCATTTGCAGATAAAGGTTATAAAATGAAGCAGAACAACTCTAAAATTGAAGCATTGTTTAAACAGACAAAACCAGTATGTTTCGGTCGATTTATTATTAATGCACCAGTAACGGCGGTAGTTTCGTGGGGGAGACACGTGTTAATTATAAAATAACGTCATACCCAAGTGCTGGTTCAAAAATGCCCTTAGAAATTCGAGAAAAAACAGAAGAAATAAAAGCAATTAAGCACATCCGAGAACCATCAACCTTTATTGGCATATTTGATGGGCCAAACAAAGACAGTAAGATTGTCTTAGGGTATGAAGATTACACTTCTAATTTAGGCGTGCAAATTCATTCATTTATTCGATTGGGTGATTCGGGATTTGTACAAAAAGCCAGTGGCGCTCCTTTAAGTTCTTCAAAGACAGAATTCAAGCATGACAAACAAGCGTACCAAGGGTTAGTGTCTGAATTTCAGGAAATTGCAGGTTTGTTGCGTTCGAGAGCGGATTCAGAAATCCCCGAAGTTCCGGGCATTTGCATCGAAGCGGGCTTTATTCCTGAAACTAATGGAAAATACCACGAAATGACCTCGATAGGCTTTAGCTTCCCTGAATATCCAGACGTTCGATTTTCGATTTTGACGATTCGGAAAGATAAAGTAAATCCTAAAAGTAGCCTCGAAAACATAATGAAAAATGCCAAAGAAGAGGCTGGTTTATTTGGGTTAACGTCATTGTTTAGTCAAATTAAAGTTTTGCGCAAAGGCGAGCGTAAAATCGGTGATTGGGATGGCGCGGAGCAATTATCGTGGATGCCCCCTGACGAAAAAGGCATGCCGTGGACGCATGAATTTAAATTCAAATCGATTGGCGTGGCAAAAGATATGTTCAGGCCATATATAGACATGGAATTAAGTACCGGCGTAAGCAAAAATAGCCGAGGGGTGAATGAACCCAGCCTTAAAGATGATGAGGCCATTGCGCTATGGGATAAACTCATCGCTTCAATTCAAACGCGGCCCGTAAAGTAAATGATATTTACGCTCAAAAAATTAATCGCAGCGGCATCAAAGGAAGGGCAAAGCGCTATTAGATAAACGATATGCCATCTGCCAGGCGCAGCCGGAACATAGCGTAACAGAAGCTGGGATTGGGGTTGGAAAAATGCAGCACAAGCTAAGCCGGACCAGTCCTCTATAAATGGCTAACCCCGCCTTTCGGTAAGGTCCGCTGTCAGACTAAGTTAAAATTTCTTCATAAAAAAACGCCACAGAGGCTGCAGTGGCGTTTTTTTATGGGGCAGTCTTTTATTTTAAGGTGATGCCGGAAGGTGTTTCGGCAATTTCTACGCGATTTTTGCCTAATTTTTTAGCCTGGTACATGGCCTGATCTGCACGCTCAATGACTTGATCACGAACTTCGCCCGGTAATGTAAGTGCGATGCCTGCACTAAATGTAATGAGTAATTTTTCATTATTATTTAAGAAAAAGCGTTTGGTTAGCTCACGCTGCAAACGCTGTACAACACTCACTGCTTCGTTAATATCCGTTTCGGGTAAAATCAGTACGAATTCTTCACCACCATAGCGAGCTACGGAGTCACTTGGGCGTAGCAGATCCTTGATGACCGAGACCAAATGCACCAACGCGGCATCGCCTGCGGCGTGGCCCTGGCTGTCATTTAATTTCTTGAAGTTATCAATGTCCAGTAATCCAATGCTTAAGGGGCTTTCATTACGCAGCGCTCTGGCTAGCTCGATATCAAAGATCTCTTCCAGTCCGCGGCGATTAAGCGCCCCGGTCAGCTGATCTGTACGTATTTTCTGGCTCACCTGGGTGAGCTCTTGTTCGAGTTCGGTAATCCGGCGCTGCGCATTATCTGCCTGGGCCCGTGCTTCGATTAAATCATCACGCGAACGTCGCACATCAAGCTGCATGCTGCGTGTATCGCCCAGTAATGATTCCAGAACATCCTTAATGCTATTCAGGTTATTTGCCTGCTGAATTTGCTCTGTATATTCGCTGATTTTGCTGTGGTATTGATCGGTACTGTCCGACATTACACTCAGGCGGTCAATAAAAGTAGCGATCATGTTTTTAAGTACGGCTTGTGTCTCTACAAGGTTGTGCTTGATTTGCCCCTGTTTAAACAGTACTTCTTTTAAACCTGCCTCGGCGTCATAAATGACTTTCATGTCCAGGGGCTGAGCCATGATGGCCTGTACTACTGCTACTTGTCCGCGCACCCATTCATCTTCAATTACGACCTCAGCCATATTGTCGGTCAGCAGGCGCAGCAGGCCCATCAAGCCGTCACAGAGCCGAATTTCTTGATCATTTTGTAATTCCAGCCTTAGCCAGAATTTGCGTAGTCTTGGCATCAGCTTTTGCGTGCCGGCATTGTTGCTGACCGAAGCTACCTCAACAGCAAGGCTTGCTACCTCTGCCTGCAGATCAATATTGTGTGAAAGCCTGCCTTCTATGCCCACAGTCAGTGCGGCTATAAGTGCATCACGCCAATCGTGCCAGTCTGCGTGATCCTGATCTGGTGAGCTGCTGTTTGAATTGCTGCCTGAGCTACTGCTGCTTGGTTCAGAAAAGTCAGAAAGAACGTCCGGGTTTTCGCTGTTTTCTACACTTGCACCGGACCATGCTTTTGTCAGGGCAGATAGCTTTTCATTGAGAGAGTTGGCGTCGCTGCCAAAATTAATGAGTACTTTTTCCAGTGATTCTTGCTTGCGGCTGGGGGTGTAGACAGGGTTGCGTAATTCCCATTGGCGAATCAAATCACGAATCAGATCTGCCCAGCCTCGGCTTAATTCTGTTTGCCCGCCCTGGCTTTCAATACTCCGGATAATCAGTGCAGGCATATTTGCCCAGCTGGACTGGGCGGCCTGTTTATAGAGCTGTTCGATATTTCGTTGTAATTCGGGGGTTTGCCGGGGAAATTCACCCATGCTGGCGATCAAATCTTTAATAACAGGGTGAAGCTTGTCGTTGTCTGCCGTGCCTGCAATCTCATGATAAATTGACTCGTAATGGTCAGGTGTCGGAGGCACCCTGCGCATAGTGAGCTGCTTGAGTGTTTCACGAGCAATATCGGTGGGATTGCTGAACTTTTGCATGGTAAGTCGTTTTGGTTAGAGGGGGCGAGGTGATTATAGTCGATTGGACTCAGTCATGTGATATGTGTTGCAGTGGCAAACCGATAGGGTTGCCACTGCAAAAAACGTTAGTGCAGATGCGTAGATGATAGGGTGTCACTGGCCTCCGGTATTTCTATATGCAGTAAATCGCCACTTAAATCCGGAAATAGCGGGTTCCCGCAGTCATCGCACTGATCCATCGGAAAAGAGTGTTCGTGGGCGACAATATCGTGCACTCCTGCTGCGCGCAAAATGGCTTCAATCTCAGCAACACAATCTGTCTGCTCATCTTCGCCGTCCAGTAGTGGCCAGACTACGCCATGCAGTATGGGCTCTTCATTTCGGCGGATGAAGCCGATTCTGTATTCTTCCAGCTGGCGTCCGTGGCATGCTGCAATCACGCAGGTCAATTGGGATGCTTCAATATCAAGCATAAGTTGCAAGAATGAAACAGTTGCTCTGAGTGAGTAGCCTCGTGAAGCACGGTCAGATTCGCGCCATGCAGCAAAGTATGAAAGAGGGGTAAGTGATTCCATGGCGCAACCGGCAAATAAAGATTGCAAAGAATCAAGTCCTTGTTTTTGCCACTGGCTAAGCACCTCTTTGCGAATGCCATCTTCCTCTTGCCAGCGAAATAGTGCCTGTCCGGCAGGGGCGGCAACTGCACCGAGTAAATAGCGGGTATCGGTTAAAAAGGCTGCGGGTTCGGCGCTGTTGGCCTGCTCGCAAGCGAGAGTGCCGTTTTCTACACTTAGCGTGGCCAGCATTTTGCTGAGCTTGGCTGTGTTGCAATAGCCTTGCGGAAGCTGGTCGGGACTAAATAAAAAGTCGGCTATCGAGAAGCAGGTATCTTTGGCAAAAACCTGCTCGGCTAGATGCTTGCGTAAGTTTTCAATCCTTTCTGTTCCAAGTTGCCCGGATGGAATACTAAAGCGTGACCAGGCCAGAAGAGGTACGGCAAACATGACGCTCTGGCCCTCTTGTTTGCCAAGTGTTACACGATGAGTCTCTGTGCACGCTTCGATGATATCTGCGAGCTCGTTCCATGCTTGCGGATCTGTTTTAGACAGAGTGTCAAGAGCGCTGTTAAGCGTGTCTTCATCTTCATCAATAAGAATTTCTTCGATCTGCCGTGTTAGCTTGTCTTGCCAGAAGCGATCTTCAGCAAGGGTGCAGGAGATCGAAAGACTGCTCGCAATATGGATTAATTCATCAACTTCAGCGGTGCCGCGGCTACGGCGAACGGTACGGGGGGGCTTAATCATTTTCTCGTCTTATGTATGTATTAATCTGATGCTGTTATTGTATTAAATCGTGCCTTCAAGGAGTGCATGCCTCGTTTATGTAGCAAGGGAGCCAGAAAGGTAAAGATGGTATTGTGCGCTATACCTGATTTTTAAAGTGAGCTCAAAAGTAAAAACAGCCCATCTGTAAAGGATGGGCTGTTCATTAATCTAAAAACACTGGCTTATTATATACCTGCATACATTGGCCAGAAATTCATGAGATGACTCAATTACCAGCTGGCGCGACGCTGACGTGTTTCGCCGTTGCTAGCCGGGCGCTCTGCGCGGGGAGCGCCACCATCACGGCTGCCACTGCGAAAGCTGCCCGGGTTGCTGTTTGGGTTGTGTGAGCCGCCGCCAAATGTGCCGCGTGATTCACGTGATTCGCTGCCTGCGCCGCGAGTATCTGCACCACGGGATTCATTGCGACGTTTGTCGCCGTAGCCGCCGCCATTACCCGCATAGCCACCGGTGCTTGCGCCGGCATAACCGCCACCATGGGGGCGCTTGCCTTTGTAGCCGCCAGAAGGCTTACGATCACCGTAACCGCCACCATTGCCACCTTGGCCTGGCTTGAAGCGAGCCTCAAGACCTGACAGGGATACGGTGCCGAAATCGATGTTGTAACGACGACGAATGCGTGTCAATAACATGAAGTCGTTTTTAGTAACCAGTGAAATGGCTTTACCGGTACGACCCGCGCGGCCAGTACGACCTACACGGTGAATATAATCTTCAGCAAAGCGTGGTAAATCAAAGTTCAGAACCAGGCCAATGCCGGCAACGTCAATCCCGCGGGCCGCAACGTCGGTGGCAACCAGGATATCGATTTCGGCACGGCGCAGACGATCTAAAGTGCGGCGACGGTCGCGTTGAGCTAAGTCACCGTGCATTGCTGCAGCGCGAAAACCCTCAAGCTTCAGCCATTCAGCCAGATTGTCTGCATCTGCTTTAGTTGCCGTAAACACGATTGATTGTGTTTCACTGGCTTCTTTTAGCAAGGCAGCAACCAGTTTTTGTTTGTGTTCATAACCGTCGGCATAATGAACTGCCTGCTCGATTTGCGGCTGGGCATTAACTGTAACTTCCATTTCCACCAGACGTGGATCACGCAGCATCGGGCCGGCAAAACGCTGAACAGTTTCTGAAAGTGTTGCAGAGAACAGGGCAGTTTGACGATCTTTAGGCATGGCAGAAACAATGGCTTCAACTTCATCAATAAAACCCATGTCCAGCATGCGGTCTGCTTCGTCCAGAACCAGCATATCCAGGCGGCCAAAATCAATACGACCACCGCGCATCAGGTCGGATAAACGACCTGGTGTTGCAACCAGAACTTCGTAAGGTTGTGCCAGCATGCGGTTTTGAACAGGATAAGGAACACCACCTACCACGCAAGCAACCTTGCAACGAGGGATCAGTTTGCAGTAATCTGTAGCCACTTTAGCAACTTGCTCGGCCAGTTCACGAGTCGGGGTAAGAACCAGAACGCGTGGGCCGCGGGCATTGTGTTTGGCAGGTTTAAATAATTTATGCAGTGCTGGCAGCAAAAATGCTGCAGTCTTACCTGTACCCGTTTGCGCAGAAGCCATCACATCATGGCCAGCCATCAATTGTGGAATTGCAGCAGCTTGTACTGGGGTAGGGCTGGTGATGCCCAGTTTAGTTAGCTCTTGCACCAGTTCAGTGGCAAGGCCCATTTCGGCAAAAGCATTAACATGGGAATCAGAATGAGTGTCGCGATGTGGCATGAATATTCCTTTGAATATATCCCGGCGAGCGGGAAGACGGGCGCATTCCGGAATTAAATACGGAAATCGGCCGTCAGCGTTACATCGACGCTAACCGGTCAATCCGCATCTCATACAGCACAGGCGGGGGAAGGTCAGGGTACGATGGGAGTTTGTGCAAAGCACAAAGAAGGTTGCGGATCATACCCATAGACAAACGAAAACGCAAGCTAAATCGGCTTAGCTTCCTTGGCTCATCTGTCAAATGGCAGAGCGCCATAACGGCGCGTTATATTGTAGTGAGGTAAAAGTCGTTACACTTTGATTCACATCTAAAAGCCAGACAGGTAAAATGTCACTGTCTGCAGTTTTCCAGACACTCTCCCATCATCACTTGAAAGGTCCAACCGTGCTAGAAGTCTATCGTCAGCATGTTGCAGAGCGCGCAGCACAGGGTATTCCAGCGCTTCCACTGAATGTTTCGCAGACCACCGATTTAATTGAACTGTTGAAAAATCCGCCTCAGGGTGAAGAGGCCTTTCTTGTCGATCTGATTACTTATCGCGTTCCTGCCGGTGTTGATAACGCCGCTAAAGTAAAAGCCTCTTATTTAGCAGCGGTTGCTCACGGTACGGAAGTATGCCGTTTGATCAGCCGCGCTCAGGCAACCGAATTACTGGGCACGATGTTAGGTGGCTTTAATATTGCGCCGCTGGTCGATTTGCTCGACGACGCAGCAGTTGCCGCCATTGCTGCCGCTGCGCTATCCAAAACATTATTAATGTTTGATGCCTTTCATGACGTTAAGAGTAAGGCGGATGCAGGTAATGCTTTTGCCAAGCAGGTTTTGCAATCCTGGGCAGATGCAGAATGGTTTACCAGTCGCCCGGCTGTGCCTGAGAAAGTAACTCTGACGGTATTCAAAGTTTCCGGTGAAACTAATACCGATGATCTGTCGCCTGCACCAGATGCCTGGTCACGTCCGGATATCCCGCTTCACGCGCTTGCAATGCTAAAAAACCCGCGTCCGGGTATTGAGGCAGATCAGCCGGGCAGCGTGGGCCCGATTAAACAGCTGGATGCACTTAAAGCCAAGGGCCACAAAATCGCTTATGTTGGCGACGTGGTCGGGACGGGGTCTTCACGTAAATCTGCAACCAATTCGGTACTGTGGTTTACCGGTGATGATATTCCTTATGTGCCAAACAAACGTTTTGGTGGTTTTTGTCTGGGTACAAAAATTGCGCCTATCTTCTTTAATACGATGGAAGACGCGGGTGCTCTGCCGATTGAAGTAGATGTTTCTGCCATGGAAACCGGCGACGTGATTGATGTTTATCCGCTGGAAGGTAAAGTTGAGAAAAACGGAGAGGTTGTTTCAACATTCAGCCTGAAAACAGATGTATTACTGGATGAAGTCCGTGCAGGTGGCCGCATTCCTTTGATTATTGGTCGTGGTTTAACCGATAAAGCACGTGAAGCCCTGGGCTTGGTACCATCTACGGTGTTCAAGCGCCCGGTAGCTCCTGTTGATTCAGGCAAAGGGTTCAGCCTGGCACAGAAAATGGTTGGTAAAGCCTGTGGCGTAACAGGTGTTCGCCCGGAGACCTATTGCGAGCCACGTATGACTTCGGTTGGCTCGCAAGACACCACCGGCCCGATGACCCGTGATGAGCTAAAAGATCTGGCATGCCTTGGTTTTTCTGCTGATCTGGTCATGCAGTCGTTCTGCCACACCGCAGCTTATCCAAAGCCTGTGGATGTGAAAATGCATCACGAATTGCCAGAATTTATCTCAACCCGTGGCGGTGTATCGCTGCGCCCGGGTGATGGTGTGATTCACTCATGGTTAAATCGCTTGCTGCTGCCGGATACTGTTGGCACAGGAGGAGACAGCCATACCCGCTTTCCGATCGGTATTTCTTTTCCGGCAGGCTCCGGCCTCGTGGCTTTTGCTGCAGCAACCGGCGTAATGCCGCTGGATATGCCCGAATCTGTACTGGTACGTTTTAAAGGCGAAATGCAGCCTGGCATCACGCTGCGTGATCTGGTGAACGCTATTCCGCTTTATGCTATCAAGCAAGGCATGCTGACGGTCGAGAAAAAGGGCAAGAAAAATATTTTCTCTGGCCGCATTCTCGAAATCGAAGGCTTGCCAAAGTTAAAAGTTGAGCAAGCATTCGAGCTGTCCGATGCGTCTGCCGAGCGTTCGGCCGCTGGTTGTTCAGTGCAGTTGGATAAAGAGCCGATTGCTGAATATCTAACATCCAATATCACTCTGATGAAATGGATGATTGCTGAAGGCTATGCAGATGCCCGCACTCTGGCGCGCCGTATTGCCGCGATGGAAGAATGGCTGGCTAATCCGGTGCTGATGCAGCCGGATGCAGATGCTGAATATGCCACGATTATTGAAATCGATCTGGCCGATATTAAAGAGCCAATTGTAGCCTGCCCGAATGATCCGGATGATGTGAAGTTCTTGTCTGAAGTGGCTGGGGACACCATCGATGAAGTGTTTATCGGTTCTTGCATGACCAATATCGGTCATTTCCGTGCTGCATCTAAACTGCTTGAAGGCAAGAGTGATATTCCGGTACGCCTGTGGATTGCGCCGCCTACCAAAATGGATGCGCAGCAGCTGACAGAAGAAGGTCATTACGGTGTATTAGGCCGTACTGGCGCACGTATGGAAATGCCGGGCTGCTCGCTGTGTATGGGCAATCAGGCGCAAGTACGTAAAGGCTCGACCGCGTTTTCAACATCGACTCGTAACTTTCCGAATCGCTTAGGGATTGATACCCGCGTTTATCTGGGCTCGGCCGAGCTGGCTTCGGTTTGTGCAATGCTGGGTAAGATTCCAACACATGCCGAATACCTTGCAAATATTGGGATCCTTGAGCAGAAATCGGGTGAGGTGTACCGCTACCTGAATTTTGATCAAATCAAGCGTTATAGCGATATTGCAGCAGATGTGAAGTAAGTCAATACCACCACTTGCCACGCCAGGTAGTGGTTTTTTGGGTGATTTCGCCAGATAACTTGCCTAAAGTGGCTTGTTTCGGCGAAAATCACGATCCTTTGCGAGTCGGGCACCATGCCCGGCTTTTTTATTGATGGCTTGCCCACCCATCTGATGTTCGCTGTGGATGCAGCGGTAGTGGCAAGACCTCTTAGACCTTCTTGGGGGTGTGGGATATGTTTAATCAGGCAAACATTGCCGTTGTGCAAGACAAAATCGATTTACAATTACCGGTAAATGCTTATTTTGATGAGCAACTTTATCAGCTGGAACAAACCCGTTTATTTGCTCATGGCCCGCGTTATATCGGCCATGAATTGATGGTGCCGCAAGTTGGCGATTATCATGTGCTTGAAGCAGATAAGGGCGCGCGGTATTTAAAGCGTAGCGAAGAGGGTGTGGGTCTGCTTTCCAATATATGTCGCCACCGCCAGGCTTTGATGCTGGAAGGGCGCGGCAATCAAACGCATACAGTTTGCCCTGTTCATCGCTGGACCTACGATGCAAAAGGCACGCTATTGGGTGCGCCACATTTCAAAAAAAATCCTTGCCTGCATTTACCCAATACGCCTTTACAAGTCTGGAATGGATTATTGTTTGAATCAGGCCGTGATATTGAAGGTGATTTAAAAAATCTAGGAGTCGCTAAAGATCTGGATTTTTCTAAATACGTATTTCACAGCGTAGTGGTTGATGAATATGAAGGTAACTGGAAAACATTTATTGAAGTTTATTTAGAGGATTACCACGTTGATCCTTTTCATCCAGGCCTTGGGCGTTTTGTTGAATGTGCTGATTTGGCTTGGGAGTTTGGTGACTGGTATTCAGTACAAACGGTGGGCATACACAATGAATTAGCTAAGCCCGGCTCAAAGGTTTATGCAGACTGGCATGCGGAATTAATGCGCTATGGCAAAGGCAAAGCGCCAAAGCATGGTGCAATCTGGCTAACCTATTATCCCAATATTATGGTGGAGTGGTATCCGCATACACTGGTGATTTCAACCATTATTCCAACCGGGCCACGTAGTTATAAAAACGTGGTTGAATTTTATTATCCGGAAGATATAGCGTGGTTTGAGCCTGAATTACTAGCGGCAGAGCAGGCAGCTTATGCTGAAACAGCTATTGAGGATCAGGATATCATCCGCAGAATGGAGGCTGGCCGTAGCGCACTTTATGCTGCTGGACGTAATGAAACGGGACCGTATCAAAACCCGATGGAGGAGGGCATGCGCCATTTTCATGCGTTTTTACGCAGGGAATTAGGTAGTGCCATTCGCTAGGGTCTGTTGACGTTTCACATCGGTAGCCATAAAAATGCGCACGCCATGGCTATGACACTTTCATAATTTCGCTTCAACTTGTCATATCGGAATGCCACTGCGCGGTAATGCTTCAATCGCGCAAAAGCATTCTCGACCAAATGTCGATAGCAATACAGCCCACGATCTAGATCCACATTCCCTTTGATTGAATTACGTTTTCTGGGAATCACTGATCGCGCACCCTGCGCAGAAATCAGCCCTCGAAGGTACTCACTATCGTACCCCTTATCTGCGATGATCACTTCGGCTGAAGGCAGTTGGGCAATCAGCTCTGGGGCGGCAGTACAATCATTAATCTCGCCTCCGGTAATTTCGAAGGCAATCGGCAAACCATAAGCATCTACCGCCAAATGAATTTTGCTGGTGTTCCCTGCACGGCTTTTGCCAATCGCTTCAGATTGATCGCTGGCCGCCCCGGCGCTGTGTTGATGCGCCTTGGCATAGCTACCATCAATGAATACCCATTCAAAATCGGGGTCGATCAGTAAGGCTTTGAAAATATTGAGCCATTTCCCAGCTACAGACCAAGCATTAAAGCGTTTATAGACTGAATTCCATTCACCAAAGGCGCTGGGTAAATCCCGCCACGGGCAGCCAACGCGCATGCGGTAAAACATTCCTTCGACGGTAATTCGTAAATCAGGCTTGTTGTAAATGGTGTGTTGAAGCAGAATCTTTTCTAGCTTCGACCAAAGCTCGTTACTGAGCATTAATCGGGGCATCGCAAACCTGTAGGGGAAATGGTGTAGGAACCTGAATTCTGCGGGTTTGCATCCGTCATTGCATGACTTTAGCTTGAAACGTCAACAGACCCTAGGCCATAGATAAGAAGGGCAGTAAAATTGCGGCCCTTCTTATGCGTATTTTTTATCCAAATAGCAGGCAATCAATCTCCTTTAGGTAATGCCTGCCCGTTGGGCCAAATAAGCCAAAGCTGGCCGCTTTGTTTCATTTTTCCAGCCAATTCTCCAGCCGCATCTCCTGTTCCCCAAAAGAAATCTGCCCGTATGGTGCCGTGAATTGCTCCACCTGTATCTTGTGCCGCCACCAAACGATGGATTCCCCCGCCGTTATCTGGCCGGTCTGTTGCAATAAAACTCATGCTGCCAAGAGGAATGATTCTTTTATCGACAGCAATGCTAAAACCGGCGGTCAGCGGAATATTTTGTGCGCCGACAGGGCCGTCACCGGATGGAGGTAAGGTACGAAAAAACACATAGCTCGGGTTGCTAGTTAGCAGATCGTCGATGTGATCAGGATGGGCATCCGCCCAGCTTCTGATGCTTTGCATTGAAACATCGGCAGCGTTTAACTCGCCTTGCTCGACGAGCCAGCGCCCAATAGGCCTGTAAGGATGACCATTTTGATCTGCATAACCTAGTCTGAGCTCTTTGCCATCTTTTAAACGAACCCGTCCAGAGCCTTGAATTTGTAAAAACTGTACATCCATCGGGCTTTCCAGCCAGGCCAGTATAGGAGCATCCAGATTCTTCTTGGCAATATCGCCATGGCTAAAATAGGGCAGCAGCTTATTGCCAACTAGCCGGCCTCGTACACGTTTGCCCTTTAATTCCGGATAAAGTTCGGCTAGCTCGACCGTAATCATATCTTTAGGCGGAGCATAAACGGGGTAGATGGCCTGGCTCGATTTCTGTGTGCTGCCAGAATAAACTGGTTCGTAATAACCTGTAATTAAGCCTGTCTGGCTGCCATCCGAATTAGTAAGCTGATAGGGGGTAAAGTTTGATTCGATAAACGCTTGTGCATTTTGCGCGGTAATATCACCCGCCTCTTTGCAAAGCTTCAGCCATGGCTCGCTTCGTAATTTAGCGCAGGATTTCTTCCATGTATTGAAGCTCGTTGCCAAATCATCTCCCGGCCAGCTCGGGAGGGCTGACCATGAGCTTTGCTGATAGGGTGATTGAATCGGTGTTTCTGCGGGAGCCGGGCCTGTGGCCGGCGTTTGTAATGTTGGCGTAGCGCAGGCAGCCAAAAGCCCCGCAGCAAAAGCGGCGAGGCTGAGTGAGCGGGCAGAGCGGGTATAAATCATGGGGCCTTTGGGTCAAGTCCTTGCTTAAAAGCAGCAATCCCTGCTTTTTGCATTTCTAACGTTTTAACCGTTACTTGCAGCATGCCTATCTGCATAGAAAGCCACTGCTCCACAGTACGGCATTCTGCGATTTTAC
The DNA here is from genome assembly GCF_003952345.1 of Iodobacter ciconiae. Lineage (NCBI taxonomy): Bacteria > Pseudomonadati > Pseudomonadota > Betaproteobacteria > Neisseriales > Chitinibacteraceae > Iodobacter > Iodobacter ciconiae. The sequence goes on from NZ_CP034433.1 coordinate 1,502,205, forward strand.
GATCTATTTCTTCAATCGTCATGGGCGGGGTAAAAGGATTTCCTGCCGTCGGTTTGAAAAATTGGGAAAATAAACCGAATGGATCATTGGAATTGTATTCACTCATATTGTTCCCTTTTGTGAAAAATAAAAAAGCCCGAACATCAAGGCAAAAGGGCACGTATGCTTTTGTCTGATGTCGGGCTTCACAGCATTTTTAGCCTTTTGATGCTGCTTCTACTGCTGCTAAGGCTGCCATATTAACGATACGGCGCACCGATGCCGTAGGTGTCAGAATATGTACAGGAGCTGCCAGGCCCATTAGCATCGGCCCGATGGTTACTCCGTCACCGCAGGTCATTTTTAATAAATTAAATGAGATATTTGCGGAATCCAGATTCGGCATAATTAACAGATTAGCCTCCCCCTTCAGAGTCGATGTTGGAAACACCTGCTGACGTACCGTGGCCGATAGGGCTGCATCACCATGCATTTCACCATCCACCTCAAGATCAGGCGCACGCTCGCGCAAGATAGCTAAAGTGGCACGCATTTTACGGGCAGAAGGCGTGTCCATGCTGCCAAAACTGGAATGACTCAGTAGCGCCACTTTGGGCTGAATGCCAAACTTACGTACAGTATCTGCCGCCATCATGGTGATTTCGGCCAGCTCTTCCGGGTTTGGATCCTGGTTAACGTAAGTATCGGTAATGAATACATTACCTGTTGGCAGCAGCAAAGCATTCATTGCTGCCGTTACTTTTGCACCTTTTTGCAGCCCCAGTACATTGCTGACATACCAGTGATGGCGTTGATACTGGCCATAAGTGCCACAAATCATGGCATCAGCTTCGCCACGCTGAAGCATCAGCGCGCCAATTAAAGTAGTTTTACGACGCACTTCGGCTTTTGCAAGCTCTTCAGCCACACCACGACGCTTCATGATCTCGTGGTATTGCATCCAGTATTCGCGATAACGTGGATCGTCTTCCTGATTGCATAATTGGAAATCCACACCTGCTTTAATTCGTAAGCCCAGTTTTTCAATGCGCTTTTCAATAATGGCGGGGCGGCCAACAATAATTGGTTGGCAAATCCCCATGTCAACCACTTCTTGCACAGCATGCAGGACACGCTCGTCTTCGCCTTCGCAGAAAATCACCCGTTTATTGGCTTTTTTTGCAGCAGTAAATACCGGACGCATAAATAAATTTGATTTATATACGAATTGCGTCAGCTCTTCGATATATACATCCCAGTCTTCTATCGGCCGGGTAGCAACACCTGATTCCATTGCCGCACGTGCGACAGCAGGGGCAATTTTAATAATCAGGCGCGGGTCAAACGGTTTTGGAATCAGGTAATCAACACCAAAGCTTAAGTTTTGACCGCTATAAGCATCGGCCACTACATCAGATTGCTCGGCATGAGCCAATTCTGCAATGGCATTGACTGCTGCATGTTTCATTGCTTCGTTAATGGTGGTTGCGCCAACATCAAGCGCTCCACGGAAAATAAACGGGAAGCAAAGTACGTTATTAACCTGATTTGGGTAATCCGAGCGCCCGGTGCACACAATTGCATCACTGCGGGCAGCCCGTGCGTCCGGCGGGGTGATTTCCGGGTCCGGATTTGCCAGCGCTAAAATCAGCGGGGTCGCCGACATCAGTTGAATCATGTCACCCGTAACCAAACCTGCTCCTGACAAGCCCAGGAAAATATCTGCACCGGCAAGGGCATCTTTCAGAGTGCGGGATTCGGTATTTTGTGCGTAGCGCTGTTTTGTTTCATCCAGCGGGCCACGGCCTACATAGATGACACCTTTTGAGTCGCACACTGTAACGTTTTCACGTTTTATACCTAAGGAAACCAGTAAATCCAGGCAGGCGATGGCAGCAGCGCCTGCACCTGAAGCTACCAGTTTTACTTCATCAATTTTTTTACCAATCAGGCGCAAGCCGTTTTTAACGGCGGCCCCTACAATAATCGCAGTACCATGCTGGTCGTCATGAAATACCGGGATTTTCATCCGTTCACGCAGCATTTTTTCAACGTAGAAGCATTCTGGTGCTTTAATGTCTTCCAGGTTAATGCCTCCGAAAGTAGGCTCTAGCGAGGCAATGATTTCAACTAGCTTTTCCGGGTCTTTCTCTTCAATTTCAATGTCGAATACATCAATGCCCGCAAATTTCTTAAATAATACGCCTTTGCCTTCCATGACGGGTTTGCTTGCTAATGGGCCAATATCACCCAGGCCGAGTACAGCTGTGCCATTGGTAATAACTGCAACCAAGTTGCCACGCGCAGTAAGATTGCGTGCTTCGCTAGGGTCTTCAACGATAGCATCGCATGCAGCTGCAACGCCCGGGGAGTAGGCCAGCGCCAGATCACGCTGACTAGATAAAGCCTTGGTCGGCGAGACCTGAATTTTACCTGGCTTTGGAAAGCGGTGATATTCGAGGGCTTTCTTGCGAATTTCTTCGTCCATATTTGTATCCCTTGTCAAAAACTAATGAGCTTAATATAGATGCTGTGCTTTCTTTAGGGTGCTTGTAATCAGGTATTTCAGTAGTTGTTAAAAACTTAACTAAAACTTAACTGAAACACATTCGCTTCCTAACCAGTTTTTTAGTTCCGCCAGTAGCTCATCATGTAATGTAATTCTCCAGCTTTCGCCTAAAGAAAGAGTGCATACTGCATCGGCATTTTGATACTCAACCTCAATTGGACATTCACCGCCCCGGTGAGGTAAAAGTAAGCTTTTTAGTCTCTGGGTATCCATTCCTTGGCGCATGCTTAAAGTCATACTGCGGGCAAAACGGCTGCGTGCTTCAGCGACATCATAGATGGTATCTGCAATAATTCGTAAGCCACCTGAAAATCTATCTTCAGAAATCTTGCCCTCAATCACCAAAAGTATGTCTTCTTTGATTTTGTTCCGATTGGCTTCAAATACTTCAGAATAGACTGTTACATCCCGGCGTGATTTGCCATCATCCAGTGTCACAAAGGCCATACGGCCCCGGTCTCCGTTTTTGATCCGTAAGCCGCTCACGATACCGGCAATCATTTGTGGAGTACGACTAGGCTCCAGCCGCTCCAGGGAAGATTTAATAAACTGACGAATTCCCTTGGCATGGGCATCGAACGGGTGGCCGGAAATATAAAAACCCACCGCATTTTTTTCTTCGGCCAGCTTAACCCGCTCATCCCACTCAGGCACTTCAATGATAGCGACTTGCGGAACATCAACCGCTTCCAGCATATCAAACAGGCTGGATTGATTTTTATTAGCCGCCTCACTTTCTGCCAGTGCCATCGCTTGTTCAACATTGGCTAAAAGCCGCGCACGGTGAGAGTCCAGCTGATCAAAAGCACCTGCACGAATCAAAGCTTCCAATGTGCGTTTATTAACTTCACGTTTTTCAGTTCGGCGGCAAAAATCGTATAAATCGGTGAAAGGGCCGTTTGTTTCACGTTCGCGAACAATCATTTGTACCGCAGATTCACCGACACCTTTAATTGCGCCCAAGGCGTAACGGATTTCCTTACGGGAAACCGGTACAAATCTGTAAAAGCTTTGGTTTACATCAGGCGGCAATAAAATAAGTTTATTTGTTTCAACGCTATCGTCATAAAAAACTTTTAGCTGATCGGTGTTATCGAGCTCCGAGCTCATCGTGGCCGCCATAAAAGCAGCACAATGGTGCGCTTTCAGCCAGGCCGTGTGATAGGAAACAACTGCGTAGGCCGCCGTATGTGATTTATTAAAACCATATTCGGCAAATTTGGCCATCAGGTCAAAAAGTTGCTCGGCAAGCTTCGGATCGTAGCCTTTAAGTGCAGCGCCCTGGGCGATTTTTTCCCGGTGCTCGGCCATTTCCTCTGGTTTTTTCTTACCCATGGCGCGGCGCAGCATATCCGCACCACCTAGTGTATAGCCACCGATAATCTGGGAAATCTGCATCACCTGCTCCTGATATACGATCACCCCATAGGTGGGATCGAGGCAGGCGGTCAGGTCTGGGTGAAAATAATCGACTTCTTCCAGTTTATTTTTACGATTAATAAAGGTGTCCACCATCCCGGACCCCAGTGGCCCTGGGCGGTAAAGCGCTAAGACCGCAATAATATCTTCAAAGCGATCGGGCTTTAGTTTGGCCAGCAGTCGCTTCATTCCATCCGATTCCACCTGAAATACGGCGGTGGTATTGGCATCTCGGAATACTTTATAAGCTGCCTGATCTTCAAAGCCCAGTAACATCAAATCGGGTGCGCTGCCTTCCATGTCGTGGATATAGCTTAGCGCCAGCTCGATAATGGTTAAGTTGCGCAGCCCTAAAAAATCGAACTTAACCAGGCCAATTTTTTCAACGTCATCCTTATCCAGCATGGAAACGGGCGAGGAGTCTGCACCAGAAGCTAGATAAATAGGGCAAAAATCCGTGATTTTGCCAGGTGCAATCAAAACGCCGCCGGCGTGCATACCGATATTACGCGTCAGACCTTCCAGCTTTTTAGCCAGCACCCACAGCTCTTTAACCTCGTCTTCGGTTTCAACCCGCTGTTTTAAAATGGGTTCCATTTCCAGTGCATCGTCCAGGCTGTACTGCTTGCCTGGTGCAGCGGGAATGAGTTTGGATAGGCCATCACAAAACATGTACGGCAAGTCAAGCACGCGGCCTACATCACGCACCACCGCTTTGGCTGCCATCGTGCCGAAAGTGGCAATCTGGCTGACGGCTTCTGCGCCATATTTTTCACGCACATACTCGATCACGCGCCAGCGGTTTTCCTGGCAAAAATCGATATCAAAGTCGGGCATGGAGACGCGTTCTGGGTTTAGAAAGCGCTCAAACAGCAGTGCATAGGCTGTTGGATCTATATCGGTAATGCCAAGGCTATACGCCACCAGCGAGCCTGCACCCGAGCCGCGGCCCGGCCCTACAGGACAGCCATTATGCTTTGCCCAGATAATAAAGTCGGCAACAATCAGGAAATACCCGGGAAAGCCCATTTGCACAATGGTGTCGGTTTCAAATTTGAGGCGGTCCAAATAACGCGGGCGCTCTGCATCACGCTTGGCTTCATCTGGATAAAGCAGCTGCAAGCGGGTTTCCAGGCCACGTTTGGCCTCAAAAACCAGGAAATCATCAAGCGTCATGCCATCGGGCGTAGGAAAATCAGGTAAATAGTTTTTACCAAGCGTCACAGATAGATTGCATCGCTCGGCAATAGCAACACTATTGGCAAGCGCTTCGGGTACGTCGGCAAATAGTTTTGCCATCTCGCTGGCAGATTTAAAATATTGCTCTTCGGTAAACAGGCGAGGACGGCGTTTATCCGAAACCATCGTGCCTTCTGCAATACAAACGCGTGCCTCATGCGCCTTGTAATCATCCCTGTCCATAAACTGCACCGGGTGCGTTGCCACGACGGGCAAATCAAGATCGGAAGCTAAATCAAGATGGCCTTGTACGCTGGGCTCGCAAGTAGGAAAACCCGTGCGTTGCAGCTCCAGGTAAAAACGATCGGGAAAAGTATCAGCCCACCAGCGGGTTGCGGCTAAAGCTGCATCATATTGCCCGCCAATGAGTAGCTGGCCAATTTCACCCAGTCCTGCACCAGACAGGCAAATAAGTTCGCTATTGTTTCCTTCGGTAAGCCATTCTTTTTTTAGCTCAGCCCGGCCACGGTACTGGTTATTGCGAAAAGCATTTGATAATAGATCGCATAGCCGTCCATAACCGGCCCGGCTTTTGCAAATAAGTAAAATACGGAAAGGGATATCTCTGTCTTCCGGGTTTTCAACCCAGGCATCAATACCAACAATAGGCTTGATTCCCGCTTCGCGGCAGGCTTTGTAGTGTTTTACCATTCCAAAGAGATTCATTAAATCCGAAACACCAAGCGCAGGCATGCCGCCGGATTTTGCGGCTTTGACGGCATCATCCAGACGAACAATGCCGTCGGTGACTGAAAACTCGGAATGGAGGCGTAAATGGATAAAGGAGGGCGAATTCATTGCGGCATTTTATCACTCATCACACTTTGAGCTACAGGAAACATCACGCAGATTATTTCTATACAGCGCGCTGTTGTGCCTGATGCTAGAATGAAGCTAGTGTTTGACTCTGCGCCAGACTGGTAAAAGTAGTCAGAGCATATAACTTCTTGCTGTGAGGTGATGTATGGATGTTTTGGCAATTAATGCGACGGGAGGGGCGGGCGTGCAAAGTGCCGCAGCGCTGTTGATGGCTAAGAAATCAATGGACATGCAGGCCAAATCAGCACTGAGCCTGCTTGAAGCAGTGCCCGCGCCCAAATATAACAATCCGGCAGGCCTTGGAAGTGTTGTAGACACAAGGGCTTAAGGTAGGTTTAACAATGGAAAAAAATATTTTGCTGCACTGCACAAAATAATTTGACTCACGGGAAGCATGCGTTCATAATGAATTACATTGTTGCACTGCACAACCGGAGAAATTACTATGTTTAACGACCAGTTCAAAGATCTGTTTAAAGCCCCACAATTTAACCCTAAGCAATTTGCTGATTTTGGTCAGGCTCACCTGGAAAAATCCCTGCGCCTGACAAACATTGCACTAAGTAGCGTAGAGCGTTTGGTGAATCTACAAATTGGCATTACACGCGATTTAATTGCTGAAAATGCAGAAACAACAAAAACATTAGCCGGTGTTAAAGATGTTCAGGGCCTGGTTGCATTTCAGCGCCAGCTGGCACAGCCCTCGGTAGAAAAAAGCCTTACCGTTGCGCGTAATGTATTTGATGCGGCCAGTGCAACTCAGCAAGAATTAAACAGCCTGATCGAAGAGCAAGTACTGGAATTTAACAAAAACTTGTTGGCCACTTTAGAAAAAGCAACTGAAAACGCACCGGCAGGTTCAGGTGTTGCCGTGAATGCAATGCGTAATGTTGTTGAAACTGCAAGTCACACTTATGATGCAGTATCTAAAACAAGCCAAAAAATTGCTTCCGAATTAGTAAACGCAACAGTAAATGCAGCTGAAGCGGGCGTAAAAGTAGTTGCAGCTAAAAAAGCATCTGCATAAAAGGTTATGTTTTTTATGAAAAAAGACACCGAGTGGTGTCTTTTTTTTATTCCAGGTCATCATTAATACTCAAAGCTGTTCAATAAGGCGATCCAGTAATTGGCCCATTGTTAGGCCTTCTTCGGTTGCCAGGCGCTTTAGCTTTTCGCGTGTCGCAATATCTACCATTGCATTAAACTGTACAGGTGTCGTTAAACTCATATTTTTCAAGCCCGCTTGGAAACGAGCTTTTCTGCTGGCCCTCTGGCGCTCGGCCGCCGTCATGGCACGCTCCCCGAGGGGAGGGCGGCCACGCCTTTTTGCCGTAGGCATGCCAGGCAATTCAGCCGTTTTAGTATCTTCAATCTGACGCATATTACTTTATGATCATTTAAGGCGGACGCCATTTTAGTGACTGAATGTATCTACTGTCACGTTTTGAATGTGTAAGCTTTTACCCTGACCTATGGATTGACAAGCACAAAGGCCAATAGAACAAAGACCTGGCGAATTATTTGCCCGTGGTGAAATATACGACAACACTAAAAACGTTTGGGTAAAACAAGCAGAGTCATGATAACAACCTGCCGGTTTTATAGTAAACGTAACCCTAATTAAGCAAATTAAATTAAGTATTCTGAATATCTGCGTGACGAGTCGTGATGTACAAAAAAACAAACCCCGCAAAAAAGGCGGGGCTTGTTTTTAAAGAAAATACGCTTATTTAGTTTCTTCGCGTAGATGCTTCTCTACGAAGGCATTGCCGTAGTAGCTGTCAAGCAGAAGCTGTTTTAGCTCTGAAATCAATGGGTAGCGCGGGTTAGCGCCAGTGCACTGATCATCAAATGCCTCTTCGGCCAGCTGATCCACTTTAGACAGGAACAGCGCTTCAGGAACACCTGCTTCCTTGATTGAGGCAGGGATCTGGATGGTTGCTTTCAGCTCTTCAACCCAGGCAATCAAATTAGCCACTTTTTGCTCATCATTCTTGCCGCCAAGATCAAGGTGCTCGGCAATATCTGCATAACGGCAACGTGCTTGTGGGCGATCGTATTGGCTAAATGCAGTTTGCTTGGTTGGAATATCTGCCGAATTGAAACGAATTACGTTAGAAATCAATAAAGCATTAGCCAGACCGTGAGCAAGGTGGAACTCCGCACCCAGCTTGTGCGCCATGGAGTGACAAACTCCCAGGAATGCATTGGCAAACGCGATACCCGCGATGGTTGACGCATTGTGTACCAGTTCGCGCGCTTTTGGATCTTTTGCGCCGTTCAAGTAAGACGATGGCAGGTTTTCTTTCAGTAGCTTCAGCGATTGCAATGCTTGCGGATCAGAATACTCATTGGCCAATACGGACACATAAGCTTCCAAAGCGTGCGTTACTGCGTCAATACCACCAAAAGCAGTCAGGCTTTTGGGCATATTCATCACTAAATCGGCATCAATAATCGCCATATTCGGAGTGAGTTCGTAATCAGCGATTGGATACTTCATACCGGTTTTTTCGTCTGTCACCACTGCAAATGGCGTAACTTCAGAACCTGTACCTGATGTAGTTGGAATCGCAACCAATTCAGCCTTAATACCCATCTTAGGGAACTTGTAAATGCGCTTAGTGATATCCATAAAGCGTAATGCAAGATCTTCGAAGTGAACTTCCGGGTGCTCGTACATTACCCACATAATCTTGGCAGCATCCATTGGCGAGCCGCCACCCAGTGCAATAATTACATCAGGCTTAAATAGATTCAGCGCATGCACACCTTTACGTACGACTTCCAGTGTCGGATCTGCTTCTACTTCGTGGAACACTTCAACTTCCATGCCCATCTGCTTCAGTACTTTGATGGTTTCATCGCTGTAGCCGTTAGCAAACAAATAAGGGCCGGTGACGATAGTAGCGCGCTTTTTGCCAGCAAGATCAGCCAGTGCAAACGGCAGGCAGCCACGGCGGAAATAAATGTTTTTAGGGAGTTTGTGCCACAACATATTTTCGGCCCGTTTAGCGACAGTTTTGGTGTTGATCAGGTGTTTTGGACCTACATTTTCAGAGATAGAATTACCACCCCATGAACCGCAACCCAGTGTCAACGATGGTGCAAGTTTGAAGTTGTACAAGTCACCAATCCCGCCTTGCGAAGCAGGGGAGTTGATCAGGATACGGGCGGTTTTCATCTTGTCGCCAAAATAAGCGATGCGCTCGTGTTGCTGATCCTGATCGGTGTATAGCGCAGAGGTGTGACCAATCCCGCCAAGCGCAACCAGGGCTTCTGCCTTGGTAACCGCATCATAAAAGTCTTTGGCGCGATACATCGCCAGAGTGGGTGAAAGCTTTTCATGTGCAAAGGCTTCTTCTTCGCCGGTTGATGTCACTTCGGCGATCAGAATCTTTGTGTAACTAGGTACTTTAATACCCGCCATCTCGGCAATTTTTACTGCAGCCTGGCCAACTACACCAGCATTCAGATTGCCATCAATCAAGATTACCTTCCGAACAGCATCGGCTTCTTTCTTGCTTAAAATGTGGCCGCCGCTTTGTGCAAAGCGAGCTTTCATTGCTTCATAAATGCTGTCAACAATGATGACGGACTGCTCTGATGCGCAAACCACACCATTATCAAAGGTTTTGGACATTAAAATAGAGGCAACAGCGCGTTTGATATCCGCTGTTTCATCAATAACAACCGGTGTATTACCCGCGCCCACACCAATTGCAGGTTTACCCGAAGAGTAAGCTGCACGAACCATGCCTGGGCCGCCGGTTGCAAGAATAAGGTTAATGTATTTATGTTTCATGAGCTGGTTAGACAGCTCAACAGTAGGCTCATCAATCCAGCCAATAATATCGCGTGGCGCACCAGCAGCAACGGCAGCATCCAGCACAATGCGCGCAGCTTCACAGGTTGATCCTTTTGCTCGCGGATGCGGGCTAAAGACAATGCCGTTACGTGTTTTAAGTGCAATCAACGCTTTGAAAATGGCGGTAGAAGTAGGGTTGGTTGTTGGCACAATCCCGCAAATAATCCCGATCGGCTCTGCAATCGTGATAATGCCGTAAGCGTCATCCTGAGACAGAATGCCGCAGGTTTTTTCGTCTTTGTAGGCGTTATAAATGTATTCAGAAGCAAAGTGATTTTTGATTACTTTATCTTCAAGCACACCCATGCCGGTTTCGGCAACGGCTTGTTTGGCTAATGGCAAACGTGCATCTGCTGCAGCCAGTGCAGCTGCACGGAAAATTTTATCAACTTGCTCTTGTGAATACGTTGCAAAAAGCTGTTGCGCTTTTTTAACCCGCTCCATCAGTGCATCGAGTTCTTGAATGTTAGAAACAGTCATTTTCATCTCCAAAGAAACTTTATAAACGGCTTAGAAATCCTAGCTAGCTGGGACCTGCGAACTTGTTGCTGGTTCACGCGGTGTAAAGTGAATACCTGCAGAATATACTGAGTAGCCTAATACTACTTGATAAATATCAAATTGCGCCTGATCATTTTACTTCTATTCGCATAATGTATATTATGTAAAGTTAAAAACATACAGAGTGTTAAAGAAATTAGGCTTGGGGTTGTGAAACACCCCAAGCAGCCTATCAAACAGTCATGGCTCTTTAATCTGCTGTAAACCAAATATCTCCAAAGTATGCACGGCCAGTTTGTTGGCTGTTATCTCCATCACTCATCAGGGCAACGGCATCAATGTGCGTAAAATCCTCACCGAAAGCTTGGCGCAAATCGGCTTTAACATTGCGTTTGTAGCTGCGCCATTGTTGGATGTTTTTATTGCCGCTTTCGACAGCAATTAATGCTGCTTGAGTAGTAAAAGCATTGGGCCATAAGCTGCCAACTGATTGCTGGCTAGCCCAAACGTAGTTAACTGTTTTGGATGAAATGCCGAATAAACCTCGCTCGACAACAACATAGAGGCGCGCAGGATAATCATCGCCAGATTTTGTCTTTTCGTTCAGCCCAAGCCATGTCTGATCAACTTTCCAGCGCCAATTGAGATAGGGAGTACGATTTAGGTCGATTTTTATTTTTTTGAATTTTCCTGACGCCCCTCCCGATATGGTTGCAGCCAAGACTTGTGCGCTGCCTTCTGGTTGTAGTTTGTAATGCGTAGTTCCTTTAAATGTTTTCTCTTCCCAGCCGCCAAGTTGCCCTTGGGAAAATAGCCCAACCGCAGTTGTCTCGGCCTTAACTAGGTGTGTACTTATCAAAAAGCTGATGCTCAGCAGGTAAGATATAAGTGGTTTCATGGCAATTATCCCTGTTCAGTGAATATTTGATATGCAGCAAAAATGCGCGTCACTGTGGTGATTGCGCACAGCGTGGCAAAACCATACGCCAGCACTGAGAACCAATGCGGCATTAGACACATCAGCATAAATACACAAATGGTCTCGGTTGCCTCAGTTAAGCCGCCCAGGTAGTAAAAGCCTTTTCGCGGGTAAATGTCACTAGATAAACCGCGTTTTGCCGCCAAAATAGCAAAGGCTAAAAAGCTACAGCCTGTACCAATAAAGCTGTAAATCAAGACGGCTGCGGCAAGGGCGTTTTCGGCCGGATTGGCCAAGGCAAAAGCCAATGGGACTGCGGAGTAAAATAGAAAATCGAGTGTGATGTCTAAAAAAGCCCCGCGATCGGTTGGCTGACTTTGCCTTGCCATAGCCCCGTCGAGGCCATCGGCGAGCCGGTTAAATAAAATTAATGCAAGTGCCCATTCCATCTGCCCCCAAATAATCATCGGCACACTGCATAAGCCCAGAATAAATCCGATCCAGCTAATGTGGTTAGCCCGCAGCCCGAGTGCGAGTAAACGGCATGCGGCGTTTTTAACCGGCGGAGCGATGGCTTCCAGTATTTTTCGATCAAGCATACTGAAAATCCTCGATCTTAAGTACCCTGCCTTGCGCTGGGATATCGGCCATATCATGGGTAACCAAAAGAGTTGGAATAGCCAATTGTTTGACGCGTTCAAAGACGAAAGCACGAAATTGCTCGCGTAATACAGCGTCGAGTTTAGCAAACGGCTCATCCAGCAAGAGTGCCTGAGGTTTTGCCAGTAATGCACGCAAAACACTTATCCGCGCACGCTGCCCTCCAGAAAGCGACGCCGGGTCGCGATCATAAAAACCGGTTAAACCAATCTGCGTCAGATGCGTTTCAATGCTTTGGCGGCGCAGAGCTCTGCCTTTTATATCATTTGCCAGAGCAAATGCCAGGTTTTGCCCGACGCTTAAATGGGCAAACAAAAGGTCGTCCTGAAATAAAATACCAATGCGGCGCAACTCGGTCGGGCTTTGATCAATGCGATTTGCATTGAGAATTAACTCACCTTCTGCATGAAAAACCGGGTCCAGCGCGCCAATGATCCAATGCAATACCGTTGATTTTCCGGAACCAGAAGCGCCCATCAGGGTTAAAATTTCACCAGGCGCAATCTGTGCATCCAGTTTTCTTATCAGGCACTGGTCAATATACTTAATGCTTAGTGATTTTATTTCCAACACTTTAACGTAATCCTCTGCGGTGTTTTGCTCGCCAATTGCTTACCATTGCAGCTAATCCGAAAGCCAGAAAAGGTAATACCATCAGTAAAACGGACTGAATAGCCATCGTTCGACGATTACCGCTGCTGCTGAGCGCGATTGCTTCGGTAGTTACGGTGCTATATCGCCCTGCCCCCGCAAATAATGTTGGCAGATACTGCGCAATACTGACTGTAAAACCCAAGGCGGTAGCCGCCAGAATGGGGCGCATTAGTAAAGGCCACTTTATATACAGGCATGTTTTCCAGCGTGAGTAACCCAATGCTTGTGCAGTTAGCATCAGTCGTGGATCGAATTGCCGATAAGCGCCGGCCAGACTCAGTAAGATATAGGGCAAAACCCAGAGCAGATGGCTCCAAATCAAGCCAATGGCGGTGCCATCCAAATGTAAATGCAGCAGTGTAAAATACTGCGCCGCTGCCAGTGGGATGACAGGGAAAATCAGCGGAGCATAGAGCCATGCATTGCTGTGCCTGGGCCCCCATTCCAGCCAGATTAAAACCATTACTAAGGCCAGAAAACTTGATGACAGACCCAGCCAGAGTGAGGTTTTAAAAGGGATAAAGTCAGCGCTCATCCAGGCCTCAATACTGAGTGCATCAGGCCATAAAGAAGGGAAAAACCAGCTTTGCGCCAAGGACCAGATAAAAATAAGACCCATCAGCCCGAAGCTCATCCATACACTTAAGCGATAAAGCCGCGACATTACTGATATGCGATTGGGCTGGCGAATACCAGTAAAATTGAGCGCAAAGCGCTGGTAAAGCCACCAGCTGACACGCAGTAATATACCTAAAGCCAATAGGGTTATCAGCAGGATCACGGAGGCAATATTGCCTTGAGCCTGTAGCTGCGGATCAGTATCGGAGAGCCATTGCCACGTCAGTACAGCAAAGGTTGGCGGAGTGCCTGGCCCTAAAATCAGCGCCATATCAACGACAGACAGACTGTAGGCCAGCACCGCCATAAAGGGCCATATCATTCGGGGCCCTATCTGCGGCAAAATAATGCTGCGCCAGATCTGTTGCCGCTGATACCCCATGCTACGCGCTACGGTGATTTGCTGGGCGATGTACCGCTCGCCTAATAAATTCATGATCACCCACAGCAGAAAAAAGCTCTCTTTGATCGCCAGGGCAATGCCCAGGCTGATCCCATAAGGGTCTTGTACAGTCAGCCAATTAGGGGGGGTATTCCATCCCGCCAAGGGTGTAATGGCACGGGCCAGCCAGCCCGCTGGTGCAAATAAAAAAGCGAAGCCTATTGCAAACGCAGCATGAGGCATCGCCAGCAAGACAGGTAGCCGCTTTACAGTGGCTTGCCATGCTTTTAGCGGATATTGCTCTGTGGAGATTGACAGAGCTAGCCCTAACGCCAATACCCCACTCATTATTGTGGAGGTCAGCGTTGCAATCAGGGCTGACTTCGTTTGTGAGTCTTGCCAAATGGCCAGCCAATGGCTTGCCTGGACAAAATCAACCCCTATCCGGTACAGGCCTGGCATAAGAGGCAAGAAAACCATACTGATTAAGCCAAGGGCGAGCCAGAAGCTGCCCTTACTTACCAATCTCACCGGCTTACAAGGCGAGAGAGTGTTCACTTATTTTGCACCATAACGCTTAAGCCATTCGGCCTCAATTGCTGCAACCCAGCTTGAATGCGGCTCGGCAAGCGTAGGCACTTTTTCGGCTAGTGCGCCCGGTGCTGTCATCTGCATGGACTGGCGGTATTGAGCCGGAATCTTATCGATGGCCAATACGCTTGGATCGCCCCAGATCTTTAAATCTGCTTTTTTTGCTTGCGCTTCGGGAGAAAGCAGAAAGTTGGCAAATACCTGAGCGCCCGCTTTGGATTTTGCATTGCTTGGAATAGCTAGAAAATGAACGTTGCCAATCGTGCCTTTGCTAAAGCCAAAGCTATATGCTGTTTTGGGTAGTTGTTGAGTTGCAATCAGATTGGCCGCCTCATTAGGATTAAAGGTCAGCGAGAGCTTTAGCTCGCCATCGGCCAGCATACGGTTCATGTCTGCCGCACTTTTGGGGAAGCTATTACCTTTGCGCCAAAGTGCCGGATGCAGTTGATCTAAATACGCCCAGAGTGACGCAGTGGCTTTAGTCATTGATTCTGAATTAACAGGCTGCTGTAGTATTTTCGTGTCGGGGTTCAGCTCAAGTAGCAATTGCTTGATAAAGGTTGTGCCGTGAAAGTCTGGTGGTTTTGGATAACTGACCTGGCCCACATTGGCTTTGGCAAAAGCCAGCAAAGCTTGCGCTGAGCGTGGAGGATTTTTGACGGTGACTTGGTTGGCAATAAAAGTGAGCTGCGCGGTTCCCCATGGCATTTCAAGCCCATCGGTGGGCTCTGAGAAATCGACTTGTACTGGTTTTTTTAGGTCAACATAGCTCCAGTTGGGCAGGCTTTCTGCCCATGGACCATATAGTAATTTTCCTTGCTTGAGTGCTTTGAAATTTTCTCCATTCACCCAGAGAAAATCCACCGAGCCGTCCGCAATACGCCCCGCTTCTACTTCGGTTTTAATCCGCTTAACAACATCCGCAGCATCTGTCACTTTGACATGTTTGACTGTCACACCATATTTTTGCTTGGCTTGCTTTGCGGCCCAATCAATGTAGGCATTAATATTTTCCCCACCACCCCAGGCATTAAAATATACAGTCTGGCCCCTGGCCTCGGCTTCGACCTTATTCCAATGGGTGTTGGCCATCGCGGCGGAGCTAAGACTCAGTGCGAATAAAACCGGTAAAATTTTTATCATTTTTGAATTAACCCTGTAATTTGAAATCAGCACACAGCCTCCTGTGTATTAGCCACGGGCCCAGCGATGATACTTTTCAGCCCATTGCAGAAGCTTCGCTGGCGCATGGGCGCGCTTCCATTCCCCGGCAACATATTTGTTTGCTTCTGCCATCGTTGGATAAGTGTGGATAGTGCCCAGAATTTTATTCAGCCCCAGCCCATGCTTCATGGCTAGTACATATTCGGCTAATAATTCCCCCGCGTGAGCGCCGACGATAGTAACGCCTAAAATCTTATCTTTACCCGGCACGGTCAATACCTTGATAAAGCCCTGTGCTGCACCATCGGCAATAGCACGGTCAAGGTCATCTATATCAAAACGCGTCACTTCATAGGCAATGCCGCCAGCCTTGGCGTCCTGCTCCGACAAACCTACCCGCGCTACCTCGGGATCAATAAAGGTGCACCATGGAATCACAGAGTAATCCACTTTAAAGCGTTTAAATTCCCCAAATAGCGCATTGACGCTGGCATACCATGCCTGATGTGCAGCGGTATGGGTAAATTGATACGGCCCTGCTACATCACCTGCGGCATAGATATTCGGGTAAAGGGTTTGCAGATAATCATTGGTGATCACGGTTCGTGTCGTTTCAACGCCTAGCTGCTCCAGTCCATAACCCGAAAGCCGCGCTTTACGGCCAACAGCACAAACCAGAGCATCAAACGCAATTGATTGCTCTCCATTTGGTGTTTTGACCATCAGCCATTTTTGACCATCTTTCACTTCACAGCGAAGGGCTATATGCCCGGTTAACACCTGCACACCGCTTTTGCTCAGCTGGGTCTGAGCAAATTCAGAAACTTCGGTGTCCTCACGTGGCATAAGGCGGTTGCCCCGTTCTATTTGGTAAACCTGAGCGCCCAGACGGGCAAAGCTTTGCGCCAGCTCGCAGCCTATCGGCCCTCCCCCTAAAATCACCATCCGGCGCGGTATTTCATCCATCCGGGCAAAAGCTTCCCAAAGCGTATCGCTGGTGTAATAACCCGTCTCGTTGATGCCGGGTAAATCCGGCACAATCGGCTCTGCACCTGCAGCGATAATGACGCTTCGCGCTGTTAAGCGTTGTTCGCTGCCATCTTGGTGTTTGACCGATACAGTCCATGGATCGATCAGTGTGGCGTAGCCTTGCAGGACGTCCACGCCCAGTTTGGTGTAGCGCTCGACGCTGTCGTGTGGCTCAACTGCAAGGATCACCGTCTGTACACGCTTCATGACTGCGCGAAAACTAAACGCGCTGGTGCTGTCGTTTAAGCCATGGTGACTGGCATGGCGCATCTGATACGCCAATTTGGCGCTACTAATTAAGGCCTTGCTGGGCACGCAACCATAATTGAGGCAATCCCCCCCCATTTTATGCGCTTCAATCAGGGTGACTTTAGCTTTCACTGCTGCTGCAATATAAGCCGATACCAAGCCCGCCGCACCACCCCCAATGACGATCAGATTGCGATCAAATTGCTTGGGTTTATTCCACTTTTTATAGATTTTACGACGCTGGAAACAGGTAACCACCCATTTGGCCAATAAGGGAAAAACGCCAAGCAGTACAAATGAAAATAATAGCGCAGGCGATAAAATGCCCGATAGTGATTCAATCTTGGCCAGCTGCGTCCCCGCGTTTACATACACCACTGTACCTGCCAGCATCCCGGCCTGGCTTACCCAGTAAAAAGTACGCGTCTTTAATGACGTTAAGCCCATCAATAAATTAATCAAAAAGAAGGGAAAAACAGGCAGCAGCCTGAGGGTAAAAAGATAAAACGCGCCATCCCGCGCTATTCCTGCGTCAATACCGGCTAATTGATTGCCAAAATGCTGCTGCACGCTATTTTGAAAGACATAACGTGAAGTTAAAAATGCCAGCGTTGCACCGATAGACGAGGCAAAAGAGACGATCAGCGTTCCGGTCGTTAAACCAAAAATTGCGCCCGCTGCTAAAGTCATGATCACAGCGCCAGGCAATGATAGTGCTGTTACCAGGATGTAAGCCGCAAAGAAAACCAGCCCAAGCAAGTAAGGAGATTGCTGCTGCCATAGACTCAATTGAGCCTGACTGCTTTTAAGTTGCTCCAGTGTGAGCCATTGCTGCAGGTCAAAGCTAAAAAACAAACCTAGTAACAAGAGCAGTACAATGACTGGTATTTTTTTATTCATGCGTAGCTGGCCTGCAATAATGTATTGAAATGACCATGAGGCAGGAGCTCACCTCACATCTATACCTGTTTTTGGTCGGATAACGATTGTTTTTATTACAGTGCATGCGTAAATTTTGTTTGGTGTAAGCTTTAGCATCAAAATTAACTGACCATTAATTACGGCATTTTTTGATAAAATTAAGATCTATCCAGCGTTTCCAGAGCCAGACCCAATAGCCATCCGCACTGAAGTTGCCCCATGACGCAATTGCATGTTTTGGGCCTGTGGCCAGCAGGTAGAGTGTTGTTCTTTTAGGTGTGTAATGAACCAGCGAAGAGCGCCCTTGCATCATATCAAACAGATTTTTTGCAAGAACAGGCCCTGCCCGGACAGCATGAACCCCTGATTTTTCATGTTCAACGGATCTGGAGCCAACATCCCCTGCGGCAAACACGTTCGGGTGAGAAATACTTTGTTGCGCATCATTAAGAGCAATAAACCCTCGTTTATTGAGTGCAAGCTTGGAACCGGATAAACAAAGCGGCGCACGCACGCCTGGTGCCGCCACAATAAAATCTGCGGCAATACGCACTCCATTGGAGAGTAATAGCCCTCCTTCGATACCTTTAGCAATAGCTTGATGCTGGCGAATTCCATTATTGAGCATGGCCTGCTGCGCTCTGCCCCTTACTGCCTGAGTGAAGCCAGGCAAGATTCCACGGCTTGAACAGATAAAATCAATCTCTAGCGGCAGTTTTAGATTTTGCCTGAAGTATTGCATGGCAAGGGCCAATTCAATACCCGCAGCGCCTCCACCTACAACTGCAATACGTAGTGCCCTGCCCTGCTCCAGCTGATTAACAATTTCACCCCATTTTTGAATAAAATAATCAAGGGGACGAATTGGAATCAATTTATCGGCAGCAAGCGCTAAATGACTAACATCTGATTCACCACCGATATCTATGGACAATAGATCATAGGTCAGCGTCGCTTGGCTGTTTAACGACACATTGCAATGATCCGCATCGATACTTGCCGCTTGATCAATAATAAATTCGACATGGGCAGATTGGCATAAACGCTGTAAATCAATCTGGCAATCGCTAAGGGAGTAATGACCAGCAATCCAGCCAGGCAGCATGCCTGAGTAGGTCTGGTATTTTGATGGGGACAATAGCTGCACTCTCCAACCTTCAGGGGTACCTTTTTGCAGCTGTTTTAGCACAGCAAGATGGGCGTGTCCGCCCCCCAATAAAATTAAGGTTTTCATGCTTATCCAATATATTTAACAAATCCAATGAATCTAATAACTTAGTGCGTGTGTTACAGCACTAAGGTAGGACAGGAGAATCCTTTCACAAATAAAATATATAGCCACTCGTAAAGTTGATAATCCGGGAAACAAACAAAAACACCTGAATCAATGATTGATTCAGGTGTGTGCGGCACATATTTATTTACCGCAAAGTTTCTAATTCATCGGAGATCTCTAACCACAATGCTTCCAGAGGATCTAATTTATTTTTGAGCTCAGTTTCTTGCGCACGTGCTGTTTTTAATTCAGCCGCTCTGGCAGGTAAATACAGGCTTTCTTCAGCCAGTAAAGCCACCACTTTCTGCATTTCTGCCGTAAACACTGCGATGTCTTTTTCAACCTTGGCGAGTTTTTTCTCTACAGGCTTACGCAGTACGGCATTGCGCTGACGTGCGTCGGCCTCCAGCTTTTTCTGTGCCTTACGATCGATAGCGCTGCTTGAATTACGCAATGCGCTGTTTTCTTCACTACGCTTTTGCTGGCTGTATCTGGTGTACTCATCCAGATCGCCATCAAAGGGGCGAACGGTGCCGTCTTCAATCAGCCAGAAATCATCGACTGTGGCGCGCAGTAAGTGCCTGTCGTGCGAGACCACAATGATAGCCCCTTCGAAATCTTGCAGTGCCATGGTTAATGCTTGGCGCATTTCGATATCTAAGTGATTGGTTGGCTCGTCCAGCAGTAACAGATTCGGCTTTTGCCAAATGAGCAGCGCCAGTGCCAGACGTGCTTTTTCACCACCAGAAAATGGCTCGATCTTACTGGTGGCCATGGTGCCGTTAAAATCAAAGCCACCCAAGAAGTTGCGATGTTCTTGCTCGCGCGTTTGCGGATCAATCTTTTGCATATGCCAGAGTGGCGATTCATCCAGACGTAAATGCTCGAGCTGATGCTGGGCAAAGTAACCGATTTTTAAGCCCTTACCCTCTTCGCGCTCACCCAACAGCAGAGGGTTTTCGCCTGCCAAAGCTTTAATAAAGGTCGATTTACCTGCACCATTCACGCCGAGCAAACCAAGGCGTGCTTCGTTTTCAAGGCTTAGTGTCAGATCTTTCAGAATGGGGCGATTAATATCGTAGCCAGCCTGGCCGTTTTCCAGTTTAACTAAAGGATTAGGGCTGTTTTCAGGCTCGCGAAATGCAAACGTAAATGGTGAATCAACATGGGCGGCCGAAATACGCTCCATTTTTTCCAGTGCTTTAACCCGGCTTTGTGCCTGGCGTGCCTTACTTGCTTTGGCTTTAAAGCGGGTAATAAAGGATTCTAAGTGATTAATCGTGCGCTGTTGTTTATCAAAAGCCAGCTGCTGCAGCGATAAACGCTCGGCGCGCTGGTTTTCAAAGTCTTCATAGGTACCGGTGTAAAGCGTCAATGTGCCGCCTTCCACATGCAGAATTTGCTTGATGGTATTGTCAAGAAAATCACGATCGTGCGAAATCACCAGCAGCATGCCTTGGTAAGTTTTGAGCCATTGCTCAAGCCAGACTACGGTTTCCAGATCCAAGTGATTGGTTGGCTCATCCAAAAGCAGCAAGTCTGAGCGGCACATCAAAGCCTGAGCCAGGTTCAGACGCATACGCCAGCCGCCGGAAAAACTGGATACAGAGTTTGAAAGTTCTTCGGTAGAAAAGCCCAGACCTGCCAGTAGTTTTGCGCCGCGTGATGCTGCGGTATAGCCATCAATGGCGTCAAATTCGCCAAGTAGCTCGCCGTGGCGAATGCCATCATCATGCGAAACGTTTTCTAATTCGTGCTCTAAACGGCGTAATTCACGATCGCCATCCAGTACATAATCAAGCGCTGAGCAATCCAGTGCAGGCGTTTCCTGAGCTACGTGGCTGATGGTGATGCGTGGCGGCATTTCGATGTCGCCGCCATCCGGGTGTAATTCGCCGCGCATCAGCGCAAAGAAGCTGGATTTACCTGCACCATTGGCCCCTACTACACCGGTTTTACTGCCGGGTTGCAAGAGAAGGTCTGCAGAATTAAGCAGCACCTTGGTGCCGCGTCTTAGAGTGAGGGATTTAAGTCGTATCATGGGGCAGGATTCTAACAGAGTGACTCACTTTCTTCGCCGCTGTTTGCTAAGTAATTACGTCCTTAATGCCTAGCTGCGAATAATGGCTGCAGGCACGCTCAATTCACATCAAGGTGTCTCCCCTGGCTAAGAATAACTATTTAGCTGCAGGTTTTTAAGGGCATTTTAATATACTGACTGCCGCATCTCTTACCTCTGGATCAAACCGGGAAAGAGCTCCTGCCTGTTGCAACTGGCGTTTTGTCTCTGGCTGGCATAAATTGGCTTGCACCTCTTTTATGGCTATTAGCAGCTGCGGGGTTAAGCTATCTAATATGGGCCGCACATCTTTGGCCAGATCAGGGGCGGGCGAAAATGGTGCCTGTTTTTGTAATTGCCATTTTTGATGAAGCTGACTTTGTATCAGCTTGCCAGCATCAAACTGAGCTTGAAAAAAAGCCGCAGCAAAGCGGGGATCAAGGCCAATTGCCAGTGCTTGTTTTTGTACATCAGCCAGAATAGCCTGCTCACGAACCGGATCATTGATCGCAGCACCAGTGTTCCATTTGCTTTGAGCAACTAAAGGAGCAACATCCAGGCGCTGGGCCATTAAGCCGGTTAAATACCGGATTTGTGCTGTCTGTGTTGGCGCTACAGCGCTGGCCCCAGCGATTAAGCATAAAGACATAAAGAGAAGAGCAAATACTTTACGCATGATTTTTCCTGTCTAAATGAGTCAATCAGGCGGGTGGCAAGTATCTTGCAGCCCAGCCTGATTTTACAGGAATAACACTTTATTCAGCGGCCACCCCAATGTAAACATGCACCTCGCTTGGGCCAAGATAGGATTCAAAATCACTTTGATAGCTGCGTTTGATCTGAGGGTTTTGTTCAAAATAGGTCCAGACATGGCCCCATGCCTGTATCACAGCGCCGGGCATAGGGCCTGCTCCTTCAAAAACCAAATAACTGCCCGGCTCAATAGCGACATGAGTGAAATCGTCACCGGCTTGTCGGACCGATACACCAGCGGTTAAATCGTAAAGTCCATTAGCATCGTTTTCAAACTCTGAATACACACCATAAACAGGTGAGTCAGCAAGGCGATCCGGGATTTTATCAATTAAGTTTTCGGTAAAAAACTGCCCCCAAAGCCTGGCAATTCTGGCCGTTGTGGGGTTGAATTCATCGCTGTTTTTTGTTCTGACCGCAATACCTGCAACTGTAAAGCCACTCACTTCAAGACGTTTTGGATTCATTTTCTGTACTTTGTGTGTATTTAAAAAGGAAAAGCTGTTTGATTGGGGCCGCTGCAGGATAAAGGCGGTGGTACACCTGTATTTGCCCCCATTGCATGCACAATAATCTGCATATACTGTGTGTTGATTGCAAACAGGCCAAAGCGAAATGGCGCGCCCCACTGACTCACCCCTTTAAAAAACGTCAGTTGCTCTAATAATGGCTGTATGGCCGCTTGCTGTGCAGGCCACCAATCTACCTCTTTACGATAAAGAATGAAACCGCCCCCCATATCAAAAGAATATGGCTCCCTGCCATGACTTCACCAATGGCGGTAAAAGATTGTAATTTATCATCGCCAATCATCACGGTTGCGGGCGAGTAATACACTATTCTGTCGCCAGCCTGAATGCGTTTTGGCGGATCTGCCTTACTGTGGCAATCAGCAAGCCTGCGGCATTACCCTGAAGCAATACCTGCAAAAATTAAAGCTGGATCTGGCCCACCGTATGCTTAAAGACGGCCACCACTCGATTGAGTGCATTATCGAGCATTGCGGATTTGCCAGTCCGCAGGCGTTCAGAGCAGCATGGTGGCGCAAATGGAAGCCCTTTCTCCTTCTGTATGGCGAAAACGGCAAAAGCACGATCGCCCCCAATAGCCGCTCTGTTGACGTTTACTTTATGGCTTGGCCGGGAATAAAACAGACACTAGCTAGAACCTGCCGGATACGGGCTTGGGCCAACTAACAAGGCTGCGTTATCGAGCTCCAGACGCAGCTCAACAGGTAAAATGGCTGCAATTTTACTTAAGGCCTGATTGGCGGCATCTCCCAAACCCGTATCTGCCCGCCCTGCCACCCACCTTGCTCCAAGCGCCAGCGCTTCAATTTCCTCGATCGTAAACATCAATACCCAGTTCCCGAGCCAACACCGAGCCATTTACAGGCTAATGGTACAGCCTTAATTTTTGTATTAAATCGAGTAAACGCTCCACTCCGGACAAAGCTTAACTCCAATTTATCTTGAATACAGCATTAAATCGTTATTTTCGATAACGATCAATGCCAATAAATAAGGAGACGTCTACTCTTTTTTTATAAATGCGTAGACTCATCCTCCTCCTGATGAACTTCTGCAATTACTTCCATGCTTCGGGGTTGCTCGGTAATAACTTTTGCGTCTGCTCGGTTTATATTTTCCTGCGGATAACCCGATGGTTTATCAATATTTCTTGGCTGTTCTGTAATCACGCTGATACTATCTTCAGCACCTTTGTTTTCTTCTAAATCACCTATTGATTTAAGAAGAATTGAATTTAATTCATCACTATCTGAATGGGCCTGTATTTTTGCTCCCGCAGAAAGCGTGCTTGCATCAATGGAAACACTCACTTGTGACTTTATATCATCAATCTGTTGAATAGCATCTTCTTTTGATCCGCAGGCATGCACAAAAAACTTACCTATGGCTTGCAGATCATCAGGGATATTAAATTTACCATTTTTATATGAAACCATTATTCCTTTTCTAAGGTAGTTATTTAACTGTAATGAAAAAGACGCACCTGTATTGGATTTTGTTGGTATTGCCTGGGGAACGATCGGAACTAAAAAAACATTTGTATTTATATCTGCATAACCAATTGTGGCTCCAAACCAGTAAGTGCTTTCTTTATCTTTAGAGCCTTCAATTAGCATTTTTGAAATACACCCACCTATTTTATCTTTAACATAATTATTTTTTTCTTGCCCCGGCTCTGCCTTTGTACATTCATCCAGCGTCGCCATTGCTGCAGCACCAACGGCTTGCATCGTTGCAATTGGCCATGTCAGAAAGGCTTCTTTAGCCATGTCCTTTGCGGTCTGAAGAGAGGCATCCTGTCGCTTGATTTCGGTTGTCTTGCCCACTTCCAAAGCAACAATGCCTTGAACTGATCCTCTGTAACCAAAACCATCCCATAAATCATTATTGCCCCATTTTTTATACGGGACGCCTACCTCGATATGTTCCAGTTTTTCTACTACATAATTACCTCGAGTCCAGTTTAACGGGTTAAGGCTTTCATTTCTATGAATAACGCAGCCATACTGATTAACAGCTAAGCCATAAAGGCTGCTCTGCTTATTTAACCCCTTCACCAATCCGCCAAGTTCCAGATGAATAGGAAAGCATGTAATTTTTTCACATTTATTGGCAAAATTAACAATAGTAGTCGGTGTAAATTTTAAATCATTTCCAAATACACTGAATTGAGGCCCGCACTGAATAATATTGTGATTAGCTATTAAACTAACCCCGGACTGAACACTGCCAAGTAAACTTGAAGCTGCCCCTTTCAGTTTTTGTGTCCAGCCATTATTAGCCTGATCAGGTATCTCTTGTGCTGGCAATGGATGACTGGAAGAACTTAAAGATAAAGTGGATGAACTTCTGCTATTTTGCTGCGGAATAATATCAGTCATTTCAACCGGATCATTATGAAGACCATAAAGGGAGCCGGCCATTCGAGATTGCTTTACGGACATAGACCCTGCGTTTTTTTCCGTAAAGAGCGTATTTATTGTAGAGCTAATGTTAGAACCAATGCCAGAGAACATAATATGACTCACTTTAAAAATTTAAAGGCGAATAAATCGCAAAATCCAATTTTTGGATTTATGCCAAACCGTCCCGCCAATCGTTATTAAGCGATTGAAGCAGGCCCATCTCAGCCTTCTCCTTATCTGATTTAGATGCCAATTGCGTATTAAGCCTTACAGGGTTAGCCGGACCCGCCTCCTTTTGATATGCAGCTTTCCCTTCCCTTGTAAGTTTTCAGTCTCGTACCGATGAGCTATAAATCGCTTTCAATAAACGCTCATTCGAAAATTTACCCAATTTTCGAATTCCTCTTTAGCCAGGCAAGCAGCAGCTACTCTAAAAACTGCAGCGATGCATCAAAGGTCAGCTGATACTGGAAAAACACGCGCCAGGGGCGTTTATCCGGGGCCAGGTGCATATATGCTTACAAAAATACTTTTCGGCCCGGCTCCGGGTGAAACGGCAGTGTGCTGCTGTTTTTTTGGTATTCAAGGTACTCACAATAGTTGTGCCGGTTAATCGCCTGCAGCGGCCTCTTTGCTGCATATTTTTACAGGCAATCAGGTCAGCCAATAGTCAGCTGTCTTTCGTCTGATTGGCTAGACAAACTGATCATTTGCTTCCGCAATGCCCTATTGTTAAAAATAACATGTAGTCAGGCTTATTCATTAACAACAACAACTTGGCTGCAATCTGCTTACTATTAAATTCTTGCTATTAGTGAAAATCATGATGTGCCAAAGCTGGCAATACCTGAAAGGTGGGTATAGAGTCATGACACACTGAACCGGAGCTTCTGTTATGACCGTTTTGTCCACACTCAAAGCACTCGGTGAGCTAGCTGCAGCGAGTGACCAGCCAATCACCCAGGATTTTCTCTCCGCGTACTTCGCCCACATCTCTGAAGATGATTTAATTGAAAAAACACCGGAAGATTGGTTTGGCGCGGTGCTGGCGCATTGGCGCATTGCCCGCACCAGAGCGGCAAACGCCCGGAAATTAAGAATTTATAATCCAAGCGTGCCTGATCATGGCTGGCAGAGCAGCCACACTGTCATTGAAATCGTACAAACCGACCGGCCTTTTCTGGTTGATACCGTGGGTATGGCTGTTGCGCGCTTAGGCTACGGCGTACATCAGGTGGTTCACCCTGTATTACAAGTTGCCCGTAATGAAAATGGCGACTGGATTGGGATGGATGAAAAAGGGACCACTGAATCGTGGATGCATATCGAAATCGACCGCATTACTGCGGTCGAGGCACTTTCCCAGCTGGAAAATGATTTAAATAATGCTCTTTACATGCTGGATGCATGCGTTACCGACTGGCCGGGTATGGCGGATCGGGTAACGGCAGCCCTCGAAGGCCTGCGCCACCGCCCGCCCCCGCTGGATATGGTTTTGGTGCGTGAAACCAGCGCATTTCTAGAGTGGATGCTGGCAGGACACTTTATTTTCCTTGGTGTGCGCGATTACCGCTTTGCAGATGACGGCAACTTACACTTTGTCGGTGGCTCCGGTCATGGTTTATTACGTGATTCTGGTGATTCTGGCCTGTCTCATACCTGGGCCTCTTTACCCGCTGATTTGCGCGAACGCGCTTATGGTTCAGATCAGCTGATATTAATGACCAAGGCGGATACCCGCTCTTTAATCCACCGCCCTGTTTATCTCGATATGGTCAGCCTGCGTGAAGTGGATGCCAGCGGGAAAGTCATTGGTGAATTACGTATTCTCGGTCTTTATACTGCCAGTGCTTACACTACACCACCACGTAATATTCCTTTGCTGCGCAAAAAAATTAATGCAGTCTTACTTGCAAGCAATGCCGACATTGGTGGTTATCGTGGCAAAGCCCTGTTAAACGTAATCGACACCTATCCGCGTGATGAGCTGCTGGAAATCGGTATCGACGATTTGGCCCGTATCGCTCAAGGCGTGGTCAGCCTGCACGAGCGCAGCCGTGTGCGCACCTTTTTTCGCGAAGATCTCTACCGCCGCTACGTCTCTGTGATGCTGTTTGTGCCGCGGGATAACTACACCACCGAAGTGCGCGTGAAGGTTGAAAAAATCCTAATGGAGCGCCTGGGTGGACATGAAGCAGAATTCAATGTTCTGCTGGCAGACAGCCCGCTGGCCCGGATTCATTTTCTGATTCATCTGCCGGTGGGCGAGCGTATTGTTTATGACGTTAAAGAAATTGAAGATGAAATCGCCCGCGCGGCCCAGCGCTGGCAGGATGACTTACGCAATCAGCTAACCCATGTTCGCGGGGAAGAAATCGGTGCGGCGTTGTATCAGCGTTATCAGCGGGCATTTTCAACTGCTTATTGCGCTGACTTCACCGGGCGCGTGGCGGTTTATGATATTGAAGCGCTGGAAGCCAGCCTGAAAAACGACAAGATTGCGATCACTATTTCCCCGGGTAGCGTCGTTGATCCTACCTTGTGGCGATTAAAACTTTACCGTGGCAAACCGATTGAATTATCCGACTGCCTGCCGCTTTTGGAAAACCTCGGGGTGCGCGTGCTGGATGAGCGCCCGTATGCACTGGCTTTTGATCAAACCGAACACGCCTGGATTATTGATATCGGCCTGCGTCTGCCTGCAGGCACTTCGCTGGAAAACAGCAACGACCGCGAACGCCTGATTGCCGCATTTACGGCTATTTTTGAAGGCGCCTGCGAAAACGATAATTTTAACCGCCTGATTTTGGGAGCGGGCCTTGCCTGGCGTGAAGTACTGATTCTGCGTGCTTATTCATGCTATATGCGTCAGGTGAATCTGAAATACGGCATTGAAATCATTGCCGATTGCCTCTTGCGTCACGGCAAACTCAGTGGGCAACTGGCGGCGCTGTTTGTGATGCTGCACGATCCGGTCAGCAACTCGCCAGGCGTGGCAGAAATTCTGGCAGAAGAAATCCGTCAGGCCTGCGCTAATCAATCCAGCGTAGATGAAGAGCGAATCCTCTCCAGCCTGCTGGCAGCCATTTTGGCAACAGTGCGTACCAACTTTTTCCAGCTCGATGGCGATGGCAAAATTAAATCGTATATGTCGTTCAAGGTAGAATCGGCACGTATTCCGAATATGCCGCAGCCTGTGCCGCTATTTGAAATCTTTGTTTACTCGCCAGAAATGGAAGGTGTGCATTTGCGCGGCGGCAAGGTAGCCCGTGGTGGCTTGCGCTGGTCTGATCGCCGTGAAGACTTCCGTACCGAAGTGCTTGGCCTCGTCAAAGCACAGATGGTAAAAAACACCGTGATTGTGCCGGTCGGATCCAAAGGCGGCTTTGTAGTAAAAAACCCGCCAGGCGATCGCGAAACGCTGATGGCACGCGGCATTGAATGCTACAAAAACTTTATTCGTGGCCTGCTGGATTTAACCGACAATCTGGTTGCAGGCGAAGTGGTTCATCCTGCACAAGTCCACCGTTTAGATGAAGATGATCCTTATCTGGTGGTGGCCGCAGACAAAGGCACTGCCACGTTTTCTGATATTGCCAACGGCATTTCCCGCGATTACGGCTTCTGGCTGGATGATGCTTTTGCCTCTGGTGGCTCAGTGGGTTACGACCACAAGAAAATGGGGATTACCGCCAAGGGCGCGTGGGTTTCGGTGGAGCGCCAGTTCCGCGAGCTGGGCATTAACACTCGCACAGATGAATTCACCGTAATTGGTGTGGGTGATATGTCTGGCGATGTGTTCGGTAACGGCCTGCTGCGCAGTGAGCACACCAAGCTACTTGGGGCGTTTGATCACCGCCATATTTTCCTTGATCCAAACCCGGATCCTGAGCTGTCGTTTAAAGAGCGCGAACGCCTGTTTAACCTGCCCCGCTCTTCATGGGCCGATTACAACGCCGAGCTGATTTCTGCAGGCGGAGGCGTATGGCCGCGCAATGTTAAGTCGATTCCGCTATCGGCTGAAGTTAAAGCCATTTTGGAGGTGGATGATAACGAGCTGGAACCAAGCGAGCTGATCCGCGCCATGCTCAAAGCACCGGTTGATCTGTTCTACAACGGCGGTATTGGTACGTATGGTAAGTCATCCGCACAGACCCCGGCCGAAGCCAACGATAGAGGCACTGACGCGGTGCGTATCGACGGTAAGGAATTTCGCTGCAAAGTGATCGCCGAAGGCGGCAATCTGGGCTTTACCCAGCTTGGCCGGATCGAATACGCCGCCCACGGTGGCCGTGTGCATACCGATGCAATTGATAACTCTGCCGGGGTGGATTGCTCCGATCATGAAGTGAATATCAAGATTTTGCTGGGCCGCATGATGGCTGGTGGCGATCTGACCATGAAGCAACGTAATGATCTTCTGGCTTCCATGACCGATGAAGTGGGAAATCTGGTGCTGCGGGACAACTATCTGCAAACCGAAGCCATCAGCCTTGAATACCAGCAGACAGCATCACTCTTGCCGGTGCATCAGCGCTTTATGCAGGCACTGGAAAAAAATGGCCGTCTTTCCCGGCGCATTGAGTTTCTGCCAACCGATGTACAGATCGCCGCGCGTCAGCAAGAAGGCAAAGGACTGGAGCGCCCAGAGTTGGCCGTATTACTGGCCTACGCAAAAATGGCATTGTTCCAGGATTTACTGGCCAGCGATTTGCCAGACAGCCCGGATTGGGACAGCCTGCTGGCGGCTTACTTCCCTAAACCACTCGTTGATCGCTTCGGTGATCGCTTGGGTGAGCACCCTTTGCGCCGCGAGATTGTCGCTAATGAGCTGACCAACCGCACCATCAACCGCATGGGCATCAGCTTTGTTTTCCGTCTTTCCGAAGAAACCGAGCTGCCGCCAGCCACGATTGTGCGTGCCTGGTATGACGCCACCGAGCTGCTTGATAGCGAAGCCCGTTTTGTTGCGATCGAATCGCTGGATAACAATATCCCGGCATCAATGCAATACGCTATGCTGCTGCGTGAGCGCCGTCAGCTGGAGCATGCAACACGCTGGCTCGTACAAAACCAGGACACACTGCCCGATTACGCAGAGCTAATTCGTGAGCTGAAAGGCAAAATACCAGCCCTTTTGCCACAATTGCCCGAGTGGTACGCAGGATCAGCGAAACAGGCGGAAATCACCCAAAGCTGGCTGGCTGCAGGCGTACCTGCCGCACTTGCCAAGCAAAGTGCCTGCCTTGATGGTGCAACGCAGCTGCTGAATATCGCGCTGCTCACCAAAAAGCAAACTGCAGATGTGGATACTGTTGCCACGATCCACTTTGCACTGGGGGATGCGCTGGAGCTCGATTGGCTGCACAGTCTGATCGAGCAATTGCCACGCACCAATCACTGGCAAACACTGGCCCGCTTAGCCTGCCGCGACGATCTGCAGCGCGCCCACATCGCGCTTACCAGTGCCGCACTTGAGCTAAGCCCTGGCTCCACGCCAGCTGTGCGGGTTGAATCATGGCTGCAAAGCCAGGAAACCGCCATCGCCCATTGCCGCAGAATGTTTGAAGAAATGAAAACACTCGCACCAGACTTAGCCATGATGTCTGCAGCATTACGTGAAATCCGGCATCGTTTGGCAGTGTAAAGAAGCTGGCTGCGTTTAGGCTCAGTCTGCTTCTTTAAAAAATGCGACCTCTCCCAGAGGTCGCATTTTATTTTTTACTGCCGCCTGTTTCCTGTTTTAAAAAGAGAGCGCAGAAAACTGTAGGCTTATGAATAAATTATCAGGGTATAAATCACATTAAAGATTTACAGATTGACCTCGATATATAGAGATAAGAAGAACGATCCGCTTTCACTTCAAGGCTTCCCCTATGAAAATTGCCGCTGAATTTATGCAGCCCATTATTCAATCTTTAAGCACACGCTCGCGCACAAGTGAAAAAGGTGAAGACACCTCAACACAAAGCAGCTCGGCTTCATTCAAATTGCCCCAGTGGGACCCCGTTGATAGCCGGAAAAGCGCTGCAAGAGCCAGGCTGGATATGCTTAAGCGCCAGCTTGACGGTTTATTGAAATTTGCCGGAGTAGGCAAAGGTAATGTTGCGGCGGCGGCAAGGCTGGCCAAACAGATTGCCGCCGCCGTAGCAGAATACGCAGGCATCAGCGGCGGTAGTGCAGTACAGGCCCCGGTCGTTGCGGGCAGTGCTCCCGCCACCCAGGCAAGCCCCTCCGTCGGCAAATCGGAAAGTGCAACAGCAGAGCAGGTGCAGGCCGCTGCAGAGAGCGCGGAAAAAGTGGAAAACGCTGAAAAGGTGGAAAAACCCCCGGCTGATCTCCCGTCCATGGCGCAATCCAAAAATGGAATGAGCGCCCAGGATGGCGGCTTTATGGAAGAAGCCAAAAGAGTAATGCAAAAAGCCAAACTTCTTCTGGCTCTGGAAATTCAGAAAAGCAAAAGAGATTCAAAAGAAGACAAGGCACTCCATGATGACGCTATAAAAACCATGGATGACACGTTCAAGAAAGCCTCTATTGCCCTGGATCAGGCGGGCAAAGACACAAATAGCCCGGTTGTTTATGCTGCCGATGGCGGCACAACAACTATTCAGGTAAGTATGCCGCAATTTTCAGCACAGGCTTAACCCCGGATCGGTTTGCCACATGCCCGGGCATTGTGGCAACGGCTCTTTTTCCGATTAAATAAACGTACTTTTAGTAATTTTCAATCCGAGGCTCCCCCTGCTTGCCACTCTCACGGTATAATTTTGCGCTTTAGTGCTTGCAGCCTGTCAGGTTTAAGACTGATCTGCTACGGGAGCGCCGGATTTGGCCACCAACACGTGTTTTTTGTTAAATAGCACGCTATTTACCTCATGAAATCCGCGAAATGTGCCCCAAACCGGACATCCTTCTGTATCGATCGTTTAAGTCTGGCAGGCTGCACGCCGTGTTAATGGGACAAAGCCACAGGCATGGAAGCAGAACAGCTTAATCAGATCGAGAACCGGGTTGCAGACTTGGTTTCTCGCAGCGAAGAACTACGCAAATACTTAGATTATCCCGGCAAAAGCGATCGGCTTGAAGAAGTTGTGCGTCTGATGGAAGACCCGGACATCTGGAACGATCAGAAAAAAGCGCAGGAATTAGGCCGCGAACGAAAAGCGCTAGAAGGCGTGGTTGTGGTGCTGGATGAAGTTCTGGCAGGCCTTGGCGACGCCAAAGATTTATTCGACATGGGCAAGGAAGAAGGCGACTTCGACACTTTGCAAGCCGTATCGGATGATGTTGACGCAATTGCCGCCCGGGTAGAAGAGCTGGAATTTCGCCGGATGTTTAATCACCCGATGGACCCGATGCCCTGCTTTATTGATATTCAATCGGGCGCAGGCGGCACTGAGGCGCAAGACTGGGCTGGCATGTTGCTGCGCATGTATGTTCGCTATGGCGAGCGTAAAGGCTTTACCGTTGAAGTAATGGAGCAATCTGACGGCGATATCGTGGGTATCAGTCAGGCAACCATCAAACTGACCGGCGACTACGCTTACGGCTTTTTGCGCACAGAAACCGGCGTACACCGCCTGGTTCGCTGCTCGCCATATGATTCGAACAATCGTCGTCATACCTCGTTTGCTTCAGTCTTTGTTTACCCGGAAGTGGACGATAGTTTCGAAATTGAAATCAACCCGGCGGATGTGCGCACCGACACCTACCGTGCCTCGGGCGCGGGCGGTCAGCACATTAATAAAACGGATTCTGCAGTTCGATTGACGCACATCCCGACCAATACCGTGGTGCAATGCCAGAACGATCGCTCCCAGCACAAAAACCGTGACGAAGCATGGAAAATGCTGCGCGCCAAATTGTATGAGCTGGAGCTGCGTAAACGCATGGAAGCGCAGCAATCGCTGGAAGCCACCAAATCCGACATCGGCTGGGGCCATCAGATTCGCTCTTATGTGTTCGATCAAAGCCGCATCAAAGACCTGCGTACCAGCTATGAAGTTGGTAATATCAAGGGCGTAATGGACGGCGATTTGGAAGGCTTCATCGCCGCCAGCCTGAAACACGGGGTTTAGTGGTATTTACCCCCCCTGAATTCTGTAGACACAGAGATCTGTGAGCACACTGAGAACACAGAGAAAATCGAGCAAAGGTAAAACATTGCTGATTATTTGACTGACTATGTGATCTACAGGCTTCGGGGGGCACTTTAAATGCTGAGTGAAATTGTCATTGGCGCAGCACTAGAAGTGCATAAATCGCTGGGGCCGGGCTTACTTGAAAGCACCTACGAAGAGTGCCTTGATTACGAACTGCGTTCACGCGGGCTAATCACTGAGCGACAGTGTTTTGTTGCTTTGGATTATAAAAATATTCATATTGAAAACGCTTTCAAAATGAATATTTGGGTAAATAAAGAATTAATTATTGAGCTTAAAGCGGTTGAGAATTTTCTGCCATTGCATCAGGCCCAGTTACTCACTTATATGCGATTAACTCAATGCAAAGTTGGATTATTGATCAACTTTAATAGCAAATTACTAAAAGACGGGATTCGCAGACTCTCACTTTGATTTTCTCTGTGTGCTCTGTGTTCTCCCCGCTCTCTGTGCCTACAGACTTGGGGTTTAAATTAAATGTCCGAAGAACAAATTATCCAGCAAGATGAAAACCAGATTATCGCAGAACGCCGCGCTAAGCTGACTGCCCTGCGCGCTGCCGGCGTGGCTTACCCGAATGATTTTAAACGGGAAAACATGGCGGGCGATTTGCAAGCCAAGTACGGCGAGCTTGAAAAAGCCGAGATGGAAAGCCAGCAAGTCAGCGTAGCCGTAGCTGGCCGTATGATGCTTAAACGCGTAATGGGCAAGGCAAGCTTTGCTACCGTGCAAGACTCCACTGGCCGCATTCAGTTTTTCATCAGCAAAGACAAAGTGGGCGAAGATCTTTACGACAGCTTCAAGTCATGGGATATGGGCGATATTATTGCTGCCCGTGGCATGTTGATGAAAACCAATACCGGCGAGCTTTCGATTCAAGTCACAGAATTGCGTTTACTGACTAAATCTTTACGCCCTCTTCCGGATAAACACCACGGCCTTGCGGATCAGGAACAAATTTATCGCCAGCGCCATCTGGATTTAATCACTAACGATTTAAGCCGTGCTACCTTCATCAAGCGCTCTAAAATCGTGCAGTGCATCCGCGATTACATGGTGGGCGAAAGCTATCTGGAAGTTGAAACCCCGATGATGCACGGCATCCCCGGCGGCGCAACGGCCAAGCCATTTGTAACACACCACAATGCGCTGGATATGCCACTCTACCTGCGCATCGCGCCTGAGCTTTACCTCAAACGCCTGATCGTTGGCGGCCTGGAGCGCGTGTTCGAAATTAACCGCTCCTTCCGCAACGAAGGCATGAGCACACGCCATAATCCAGAATTCACCATGATCGAATTCTACGAAGCATATGCCGATTACCAGCGCATGATGGAAATGTCCGAAGGCATTATCCGCGCTTGTGCCCAGCTGGCTACCGGCAGCACAGTGATTACCTACCAAGGCAAAGAAGTCGATTTATCCAAGCCTTTTGCCCGCTACACCATCGCAGGCTCGATCAAAGCTTACAACCCGGAATACACGGATGAACAACTGAACGATCAAGCCTTCCTGGCGGCAGAAGTAGTTCGTTTAGGTGGCAAGCCAATGCCAAATGCAGGCGTGGGTGCATTGCAATTGGCGCTGTTTGAAGAAAACACCGAAGCCAAGCTGTGGGAGCCGACCTTTATTATCGACTACCCTGCCGAAGTGTCGCCACTGGCCCGCGCTAACGACAGCAAGCCGGGTATTACCGAACGCTTCGAGCTATTTATGGTTGGCCGTGAACACGCCAACGGTTATTCCGAGCTAAACGACCCGGAAGACCAAGCCGAACGCTTTATGGCCCAGGTAGAGCAAAAAGATGCTGGGGATGATGAAGCCATGCATTTCGATGCAGATTATATCCGCACCTTAGAATCCGGCATGCCCCCAACCGGCGGCTGCGGTATTGGCATCGACCGCTTAGTCATGCTGCTGACAGACTCACCAAGCATTCGCGATGTTATCCTCTTCCCGCAAATGCGCCCTGAGTAAGCTTCTACAAGCCCCGAGAACGAACGTAAAACCCGCATAAACGCTAGCTTGTGCGGGTTTTTTGTTTACGGAGCAAGTTGGGCATTTACGGCCAAAGGCTCTGTAGGCAAAGAAAAACCAACTTCAACACCAGATCCTTCCCAATTAAAATCATCAGTCACATCGAATAGGAAAATACTGCAATTACCGGCCAATGAGCCGGTTTTGTAGGTGTATTACCTTAATAATTTATCTAAGAATATTCTTGATCTCTATTTGTCATCGTCTATAGTCACTTGAAGCAGCATAAAATCCGTGGGCACACTTTATTGGGTTGACACCATGGATACAAAAAATGATGCAGGAGTTGGTCAGCCTGGCCTCTCAAAGACATCAAGAAAATTCTACTTAAAAATAATAAGCTGGTTTCATAGGTGCATTACCTAGGCTACCTATCCAAGAATATTCTTGATCTTTATGTGTCATTACCTATCGCCATTTGAGGCAACATAAAGTCCGTGGCACGCCCATTTGGGCCCTGCTTTGGATAAAGAGCTAGTTCGCCAGGCCTTGTGAAAAATAGCCGCCCAATAAACTAACTCTGCATTTAGATCGAGGCCGCCAATATTGCTCGTATAGCTATTACAGGCTGATCAAGCAATTAAGCAATTTGGTTTACGGGTCTCGGTCTCGGCAAAAAACTGCTGCAACAGAGTGCCAATGAAAAGCTTCTGTAAAGCTTGAAGATTAGGCTGATGCATCACACTGCCAACGAATCGAAAGAAATATCGATTCGGGAATATAGCGAGATTTTTTACAATTACCAGCGGTGCTATTTGCACTTTGATGGCCTGTTACCTGCCATATTTGTATAAAAATCTAAAAAACAGTATATATCTTAATTGGCTAATTTATTTAAAGGAATAAAATGATTAAGACCATTCCAATGATAATTGGCGGGATTGTTCAAAACAATCCTAACTTTAGAGAGCTAACATTCGAAAACACTACCAAAGTGTCAACGCCTGTTATTGACAGTGATTGTGTGGATAATATTATTAAAAATAAAGTAGAAAATAATTTAAGTTTAAATCAAATAATTAATTTTCTGTACACGGTTGGCCAAAGATGGAAAAGTGAAGAGTATGCCCGTCGCCGGGCATATATCCGGGATTTGAAAAATCACCTCGGATATTCAAACGAAATGGCTAAATTAGAAGCAAATTGGATTGCCATGCTGTTATGTTCAAAAAGTGCACTATATGACATAGTAAATCATGACTTGGGCTCGTTGCATATTATTGATGAGTGGATTCCTCAGGGGGATTGTTACATTAAGGCATTTCCAAAAGGAAAATCGATACATTTACTTGCAGGTAATGTTCCTCTGTCTGGTATAACTTCTATTCTTCGCGCAATTTTAACTAAAAATGACTGCATTATTAAAACCTCTGCAGCAGACCCTTTTACAGCAACGGCTTTAGTATCAAGTTTTATTGATGTACATGCAGAGCACCCTATTACACGCGCAATGTCAGTCATGTATTGGTCACATAATGAAGATATTTTATTAGTAAAAAAAATAATGGATCATGCTGATGTTGTCGTAGCCTGGGGGGGGGATGAAGCAATTAAATGGGCAGTAAAAAATTCACCACATCATATCGATATACTGAAATTTGGCCCAAAGAAAAGCCTGAGCATAATTGATGATCCGGAGGATATAGCGGTAGCTGCAACAGGAGTAGCACATGATATTTGCTTTTATGATCAGCAGGCGTGTTTTTCAACACAAAACATTTATTATATAGGTAATAAAATAAATTTATTTATTGATGAGTTAGAGAAAAAATTAAATATTTACGCCAGAATTTTACCTAAAAGCTTTCAAAGTTTTGATGAAAAAGCAGCTTTTACACTCACAGAAAAAGAGTGTTTATTTTCCGGATATCAGGTAAGAAAAGGAGAAGATCAAAGCTGGATAATCATCCAGTCTCCTTTAAATGCATTTGGAAATCAGCCATTATCCCGTTCCGCTTATATTCACCAGGCGTCCAGCATTAAAGACATACTGCCTTTCATTCATAAAAATATAACGCAAACAGTTTCAATTGCACCATGGGAGTCTTCATTTAAATATCGCGATGAACTGGCTAAACATGGCGCTGAGCGCATTGTTGAATCAGGCATGAATAACATTTTTCGTGTCGGTGGTGCTCATGATGGCAAGCGCCCTCTTCAGCACCTTGTTAAATATGTTTCACAAGAGAAACCTTTCGGGCATACCACTAAAGATGTTGCAGTAGAAATAGAACAAACTCGTTATTTAGAAGAGGATAAATTCCTAGTTTTTGTACCATAACCAGAGAAAAGGAAATTAAATGGAAAATTCAGATGATCTTTCAACTATCGACCATATTATATCTCTCAAAAATGGCAAAATAATTCGAGCTTGGGAAACACTGCCAAAAGAAAATACATTGAAAAAAAATAATACCATTTTAATTGCCTCTGGCTTTGCCCGGCGAATGGATCATTTTGCGGGGTTGGCAGAGTACCTCTCCTGCAATGGATTTCATGTCATTCGTTATGATTCACTTCATCACGTCGGGCTAAGCAGCGGCAATATCAATGAATTCTCTATGTCTATTGGTAAAGAAAGTTTGCTTTCTGTTATCGAATGGCTAAAGGAGCGAAACTTTCATAAATTAGGTCTTGTTGCATCCAGTTTGTCGGCCAGAATTGCATATGAAATAGCAAACGAAATTGATTTATCATTTCTAGTCACGGCGGTGGGGGTTGTAAACCTTCGTGACACGCTAGAAAAATCATTAAAATATGATTATCTGCAATTACCTATTCATGAATTGCCCGAGGATCTTGATTTTGAGGGGCACAATCTAGGGTCAAAGATTTTCGTATCGGATTGCTTTAAGCATAATTGGGACTCATTAGACTCAACAATAAATAAAATGAAAAATTTAAAGATTCCATTTATTGCTTTTACTGCTAACGATGATAGCTGGGTTAAACAAAATGAAGTTTTAAAATTAATAGATAATATTAATTTTGAAAAATGCAAACTGTACTCATTGATTGGCAGCTCTCATGATTTAGGTGAGAACTTGGTTGTATTAAGAAATTTTTATCAGTCAGTAACTAAGGCTGCTATTGCTTTAGATAATGAATCAGTTGAGCTTGATGTTGATATGGTTGAACCACGATTTGAGGATATAACAAGTATAACGGTAAAAGAGCGTCGATTAAAAAATAAAATTGAAAATGGATCTTTAGAATTAGCGTAGTTAAATGGTCAATTACATAAAAGTAAAGGAGCAATATTATGAAATTTGGAAACATTTGCTTTTCATACCAGCCACCAGGCGAAACCCATAAACAAGTCATGGATCGCTTTGTCCGATTAGGTGTTGCATCCGAAGAGCTTGGTTTTGATACATATTGGACTCTTGAACATCATTTTACGGAGTTTGGTTTAACGGGTAATCTTTTTGTTGCGGCTGCTAATCTATTAGGCCGAACCAAAACACTGAATGTTGGCACTATGGGCGTTGTAATTCCTACTGCTCATCCTGTTAGACAAACAGAAGATGTTTTACTGTTAGATCAATTATCCAAAGGGCGTTTCAATTTTGGCGCTGTCCGAGGGTTATATCATAAAGATTTTCGGGTGTTTGGTGTCAATATGGAAGACTCCCGCGAGATCACTCAAGATTTCCACCAGATGATAATGAAGAGCTTAAAAACCGGAGCGATCAGTTCAAATAGCGACCATATAGATTTTCCTGAAGTAGTACTTTATCCAAAAGTTTACTCAAAAGAAGTTCCTACATGCATGACTGCTGAGTCGGCAAGCACGACGGAGTGGCTGGCAAAGCAAGGCTTGCCAATGGTGCTAAGCTGGATCATAGGAACGAATGAAAAGAAGGCTCAAATGGATCTCTATAATGAGATCGCGACGGAATATGGCCATGATATAACTAAAATTGACCACTCAATGACATTTATATGTTCTGTTGATAATGATGGAGATAAAGCTCGTGAAGTATGCCGTGCTTTCCTTACTAATTGGTACGATTCATATGTAAATGCAACTAATATATTTAATGATAGCAATCAAACTCGTGGTTATGACTACCATAAGGGGCAATGGCGCGATTTTGTTTTAAAAGGCCATACCAATACTAGCAAGCGTGTAGATTATAGCCATGAAATCAATCCTGTAGGAACCCCTGAAGAATGCATTAAGATCATTCAGCGTGATATTGATGCGACAGGAATTACCAATATTACTTGCGGCTTTGAAGCCAATGGAACTGAAGACGAAATAGTGGCATCAATGGATCGATTTATGAAACAAGTTGCCCCTTTTCTGAAAGATCCTAAGTCAACAATTTAAGCGTGCTATTAAATATGATAAGGAATAGATTATGAAATTTGGATTGTTTTTCCTCAACTTCCAAAATGATGATTCTACTTCAGAAGATATCTTAGATAATATGGTAAATACCGTATCTCTTATTGATTCAAAAGAATATCATTTTGATACTGTGTTTGTTAATGAGCACCATTTCTCCAAGAATGGTATTGTTGGTGCGCCTATTACTGCAGCAGGTTTTCTGCTCGGAATGACCAATAAATTACATATTGGGTCACTAAACCAAGTTATTACAACTCATCACCCTGTTCGTATTGCAGAGGAATCCAGCTTATTAGACCAAATGTCTGAAGGTCGCTTTATTCTTGGTTTGAGTGACAGTGAAAGTGATTTTGAAATGACATTTTTTAAGCGTCACTTA
Source organism: Iodobacter ciconiae (assembly GCF_003952345.1). Classification (NCBI taxonomy): domain Bacteria; kingdom Pseudomonadati; phylum Pseudomonadota; class Betaproteobacteria; order Neisseriales; family Chitinibacteraceae; genus Iodobacter; species Iodobacter ciconiae. The sequence goes on from NZ_CP034433.1 coordinate 1,541,747, forward strand.
CCATCTAAACAGCAGCAGTTTGAAGCTTGCTATGATGTTATTAATGAGGCTTTAACCACAGGTTATTGTTATGCTCAAAACGATTTTTATAATTTCCCTAAAGTGTCTATAAACCCTCATTGTTTTAGCAAACATGGACCTAAGCAATATATTGTCGCAACGAATAAGGATGTTGTTGCATGGGCAGCTAAAAAAGCATTGCCTTTAACGTTTAAGTGGGAGGATAGCCTTGCTGTTAAAGAAAACTATGCAAAAATTTACAATAAAACAGCTCAGCAATACGGGGTTGATGTTTCTAATGTTGACCATCAGTTAACTTTTATTGTTAATTTAAACGAAGATGGTGATATTGCCCGTAAAGAAGCAACGAAATATTTACATGATTATATTGTTGAAATGTACCCCAATATTGATCATAAGGAAAAAATAAATACAATCATTAAAGAAAATGCGATTGGAACCTATGACGATTATTATGACTCAAGCAAACTTGCAATTGAAAAAACAGGCGTAAAAAATATTCTATTATCATTTGAATCAATGAAAGACCGGGGCAAGGTTAAAGATGTTATTAATATGGCCAATCAAAAAATCATTAAAAATCTTAAATAATATTCATGCCAAAATAATGGCAGCTTGCTGCCATTATTTCTATGATCACTTCTCAATTTAATGATCTAGGGGTAATATGAGTGCACTAGTGAAAATTGAAAAAAATCAAATTATAGCAAGCTCAGAAATAGATGATCTTATTTTTATGAGTTCACCACAAGAATGGACCTTTGAAGAGCAAAAAGAAATTCAAGATAAACTTGTTAGGGAAGCTTTTACTTATCATTTTCATAAAAATGATAAGTATAGAAATTACTGCATTGCTCAGTGTATTAATGAGAATATTTATTCTATTGATGATATTCCTGTATTTCCAACGTCCGTATTTAAATATTTAAAATTGCACACTGCCACTGAAGGCGATATTGAAAATTGGTATACGAGTAGTGGCACAAATGGTGCTAAAAGCTATATAGGGCGTGACCGTCTCAGTATTGAAAGATTGCTTGGATCTGTAAATTTTGGAATGAAATATGTTGGGAGCTGGTTTGACCACCAAATGGAACTGGTGAATCTTGGCCCGGATCGTTTTAATACTAATAATGTTTGGTTTAAATATGTAATGAGTCTAGTTGAGCTGCTTTATCCGACTGAATTTACAGCCAATGACAATAGTATTGATTTTGAAAAAACCATCTACCACCTGAATCGTATTTGCAATACAAAAAAAGATATTTGTTTAATTGGCCCGCCTTATTTTATCTATCTGCTATGCCAGTATATAAAAAAAAGCTGCATTAAATTTAATGCTGGTAAGCGTTTACATATTATTACTGGTGGTGGCTGGAAAAAAAACCAAAACGAATCATTGGGACGCGATGATTTCAATCAACTGATGATGCATACTTTTCAGCTAGCTAATATAAATCAGATCCGCGACACCTTTAATCAAGTTGAGCTAAATACATGCTTTTTTGAAGATGAGTACCAGAGAAAGCACGTTCCGCCATGGGTTTATGCAAGAGCGCTAGACCCTGAAACATTAAAACCCGTTACAAATGGAGAGCCTGGTTTACTGAGTTATATGGATGCTTCATCTACTGCTTATCCGGCATTTATTGTAACAGATGATATTGGCATTATTCATCATATAAAAGCACCGGATCCATATCCGGGAACAACGATTGAAATAGTAAGAAGGTTAAGTACTCGGGCTCAAAAAGGTTGCGCTCTTTCTATGGCAAATTCAATAAAATAAGGACTGTATATGCTTATTAATTGTAGAGTTTCAAAAATAGAATCATTTATAAAAAATATATATAAAGTATATCTGATACTATATAAACCAATTGATTTTAAAGCTGGTCAGTACATATCAACTAAAATATCAGATAAAAAACAATTATTTTCAATTGCTAATTGCCCAACAGAGACCGGGATGATTGAGCTACACATTGGTAGTTCAGATGTAAATAGTTCATTAGATACAATCCATTTTTTCGCCAATGCTTTAATTGAAAATAATTGCATTGAAATCGACGCACCTCATGGCGAAGCATGGTTGCGTGATAATAGCAATAAGCCATTGTTATTGATTGCTGGCGGCACTGGATTCTCTTATATAAATAGCATTTTAAAAAGCTGCCTGAGCAAAAAATTATCTCAACCTATTTATATTTATTGGGGAGTAAAAAACAGCGACTTTTTATATGCAGACAAAGAACTGACGGCATTATCAATAAAACATAGTAATTTACATTATGTGCCTGTTGTTATTGAAGACAATAAAGGCAAGTGGTCAGGTAAAAAAGGAACAGTTCTTGATGCTATTTTGAATGATTTTACCGATATATCATCATTTGATATTTATGTTTGTGGTCCATCCATAATGGTTAAAGCGGTAAAAGAGCAATTAATATCTAAAAAAAATGCAAAATTAGAGCAGATGTTTTCCGATGCATTTTCATACCATTAATGCTGGCAAAGCAAGGCATTGTGGCTCTGTCTCATTAAGAAAATCAGGGTGGTTTCCACTTTACTGACAAATTAATCAAATAACCTAAATTATCACTGCCAGCTATTCATAATGTTGAATATATAACCATTACCTGATCAAATGGATAACCCCACCTTCTGGCAGGGTCTGCTGCCAAGTCAAATCTGAGCCCCTAAATACCTCTATAAAAGCGAACAACATCGTACAACAAGGCTTATCGATTACCTGATCTGATTTTCATCTAAAAACAGTAGATTGACGTAACTATCTGGCATCTAAAAAATGGCATATGTTTTAGCCCCACTACCCCTTTCTTACCAACACACCCGCAGCTAAAACCATTAAGCTATCAGCAGCAAGCGAACTTGCTGTGGGTAACCTTTTGGAGCTTTGATGACTGCCAGGTATTTTATAGCTGCCTTTATGGCCTATATTTCGACCCCCTCCTTTGCCGATGAAGTTCAGGTGGCCGTTGCCGCTAATTTCGTAGGGCCAATGCAAAAGATTGCTGCGTTATTTGAACAAAGCAGCGGTCACAAAATACGGATGTCCAGCGGGGCAACAGGTAAATTTTATGCGCAGATTAAAAATGGAGCGCCTTTTGAAGTGTTACTGGCCGCCGATGAGCAAACCCCCTCCAGACTTGAGAAAAAAGGCTTAGCCACAGAGCCGTTCACCTATGCTATTGGCAAACTGGTGCTGTGGAGTGCAAAAGCCAGCTTTATTGATGATAAAGGGGAAGTGTTAAAAACAGATCGCTTTACCCGTCTTGCCCTTGCCAACCCCAAACTGGCCCCCTACGGACTGGCTGCGAGCGAAACATTAAAAATACTTGGTGTTTACGAAAAACTGACGCCAAAATTTGTAACGGGCGAGAATATCGCTCAAACCTATCAGTTTATTGGCACAGGAAATGCGGAGCTGGGCTTTATTGCGATGTCGCAGGCATTTGAATCAGGCAAGCTGAAAAATGGCTCGGCGTGGATTGTTCCGCCCACCTTTTATTCACCAATCAGGCAAAATGCCGTACTGCTTAGCAAAGGCAAAAATAAACCTGCTGCTAAGGCACTGATCCAGTTTTTACAATCTGCTCCGGCAAAAGCAATCATTAATGCGTCCGGGTATACGATTTAAATAATGGCATGCACACAGCAAGACGCCCCATATCGACCGGAACACGATAAATGCCTCTGACAGAGAGTGATTTACAAGCCATCTGGCTTACGCTAAGGCTGGCCAGCATTGTAACTTTGATTTTGCTGTTTATCGGCACGCCGATTGCGTGGTGGCTGGCGCGTAGCAAAAAATGGTGGAAAGGACCGGTGGCTGCAGTCGTGGCGCTGCCGCTGGTTTTGCCACCTTCGGTGCTGGGGTTTTATCTCTTACTGGCGATGGGACCAGAGGGACCGGTTGGGCAGTTAACTCAATCACTGGGTCTTGGCTTGCTCCCGTTTACCTTCTGGGGGCTGGTGATTGCTTCGGTGTTTTATTCTCTGCCCTTTATGGTGCAACCATTGCAAACCGCCTTTGAAGCCATTGGCAATCGGCCGATGGAGGTTGCCGCCACCTTACGTGCATCCCCGCTTGATGCTTTCTTTACCGTTGCAGTGCCCTTATCCATGCCCGGTTTTATGACTGCCTCTATTCTGACTTTTGCCCATACGGTAGGGGAATTCGGTGTGGTACTAATGATCGGGGGCAATATACCTGGTGTCAGCCGCGTGGTTTCTGTGCAGATTTATGATTATGTTGAATCCATGGATTATCTTCAGGCGCATCGCCTCTCTGCCGTTATGCTGGCGTTTTCTTTTGTTGTGCTGCTGGTGATGTATCTCTGGCGGCCCAGCAGCAAAAAGGGCATGTAAATGACCGGTATTCAGGCCCGCTTTCAACTGAACTGGCCCGGCTTTCAGCTGGATGTAGATTTAGATTTACCAAACCGCGGCATCACCGCTTTGTTCGGGCATTCCGGCTCTGGCAAAACCACCCTGCTGCGCTGCATCGCCGGGCTGGAGCGTGCTGCAGGCCAGCTTACGATCAATGGCAATATCTGGCAAGACAAGCACCACTTTCTGGCCACACACAAGCGTGCACTGGGTTATGTGTTTCAGGAAGCCAGCTTGTTTTCGCATTTGAGCGTTTTGGATAATCTGCGTTATGGGCTAAAGCGCACCACTGCCGGTCAGCAGGTTGATATGGAGCAAGCCATTGAGCTGCTTGGTATAGCCCACCTGCTGGAGCGCAAACCCGAGCGATTATCTGGCGGCGAGCGCAGCCGGGTCGGCATCGCGCGCGCCCTGGCGCTTCGCCCGGATATCTTACTGATGGACGAGCCACTGGCCGCACTCGATGTAAAGCGCAAGCAGGAAATTCTGCCTTACCTGGAGCGCCTGCACGAAGCGCTGCATATCCCTGTGCTCTATATTAGCCACTCCCCCGATGAAGTCGCAAGGCTCGCTGATTATCTGGTGGTCATGGAAAATGGCCGCACACTGGCGACCGGCCCGCTGGCCGATACCCTCACCCGTCTTGATCTGCCAATCCACCTGGGCGAGGATGCGGGCGCAATTTTAGATGTATGTGTAACCGAGCTGAGCCCAGAATGGCATTTAACCAGAGTGGTTTTTTCGGGCGGCAGCTTGTGGGCCAGAGATCAGGGCCTGCCGGTTGGCCGCAAATTGCGGGTACGAGTGCTTGCCAGAGATGTTAGCCTGGCGATCGGGCCGCCGGGCAAAAGTAGTATTCAGAATATCTTGCCAGGCCACGTTGATGCCCTCGCCGATGATGAGCACCCTGGCCTTGTGCTGGTTAGAGTACAAGTCGGTGACGCCATTATTCTGGCTCGCCTGACTAAAAAATCAGCTGCCTCGCTCGATATTCACCCCGGTCAGCAGGTGTGGGCACAGATTAAATCGGTCGCATTGATGGAGTAGGTTTTGAAGCTTTTTTGAACCGTGCGGATCGACTTTTTTTAGAGGCGGTCTGTATTTCGGGGTTTTGTGCCTATTCAAAAAATGAGAGCCTTCGCTCTCACCCGAATCAGGGCACCGAAAGCGCTTTTTATTATATTTATTTAACGCACAGATACAAGGCAACCTGCGTACTTTTCAGTATTGCCTGCGGGTTACTCTGCCCTGGCAAAGCGAATTTCACTTAAATTGCCAGGATTATCAAGGATGCCTGGATCTTTGGGGCATTACTCATCACGTGTTAGCACTTCCAATAATTCCAGCTCAAAAATCAGATTGGAATCAGGCTTGATATGTTCACCAATTTGCCTCTCACCATAGGCCAGATGTGCAGGCACCCAAAGCTTACGCTTGCCGCCCACTTTCATCCCCATCAAACCCTGATCCCAGCCCTTAATCACGCGCCCTGTGCCAATTACACATTTAAACGGCACTCCACGATCATAAGAAGAATCAAACTGCGTGCCGTCTTCCAGAAAACCCCGGTATTGAGTCGTAATCAAAGCACCTCTTACGGCTTCTTTGCCTTCCCCCAGCTGTAAATCTTCAACTATTAGCTCATTACTCATTGCGACCCTTTTATCAGTAAGCCATCTCGAAATTATAAACCCAGCAGAGGTTGCCACAGAGACAGCATTGAAGTGTGCCTATTTGAGCCGAGTTATCTTGCTTCTGAGTTTAGCATTCGTTATGTCTTGAGAATTTTTAATAGACAATTTTTATAAAATTCAAACTAGTCTATTTCTGCTCAAGCATTCTCTAAAATCCAGTCATCACGATATAGGATTAAGCATCTTTAGAGGTGTAGTTCAAAAGGGCTTTTTTTGAGACTGAATTTTAGTAAAAGATAAAATTATAAAGGCTGGTTCAAACCGGGAACATCTGTACCGTACGGCGAATTATATCCTTCATGTTTTTCTCGGCAGCCAGAATAGCTAAATTTTTCAATAACGCCATTTTTAATAAGGAATTTTTTTGTGCAATTATAGGTTTTACCAATAAAATCATCATAACTGCTACTAGAGTACTGAAAAACAGTATTGCCGCCATCTAATTTTGCTGTGCTCGTTGGTACCCCCCAGTCTTTTATTAATTTATCAGATTTTTTACCAATCCAAGCAACCCAATGATCGCCATAATAAGCAGACCTAATGCTCAAACGCCCGGCATAATCAGGGTAAGTCGACACAAGCACGGTTCTTTCTGGGCTCTTTACGGTGACCTTGAGTGAGCAGTTATTATAATAGGACAGGCCCGGCTCTATATATTTGCGTGCCTTATGCTCTTGAATTGTTTTTGTTTTCGGATCAAGCTCAACCATAATCTGGCACCCGGCAATGCGCCAGTCATATACAAGCGATGGTCTTGAAAAGCGCGTAAACTGATGAATAACTGTTGGTTTGCCAAATTTCTTCTCGAGATAAGCTGCCGTTTTTTCTTCATCTGTACCATCCACAATGGTATGATAAAGGAATTGCTCAATATTAAGATCCGTTTTTTTGGACCCCATAAATATAGTTGGATATTTTGACTTAGTTGCTGCACAACCTGCGAGAATCAGGCCAGACACACAAATTAAACAAAATTTATACATAAAAGTCCTCTATTAAATAAATTCTTTTTGCGAGAAAGAATCCTGATGCTACAAAAATATAATACATGAGTTAATTTAGAATGGAATTTGCATACTATAACCAAACCAACTTAGAAAAGATATGAATCACTTCACTCTAAGTACTGCTGAAAAATTAACTTCGCGATCAAACTTTGTCATTAGCCCAGCTTATTTTGTTTATTTTTATTGAATTAATTTTGAAAAAAATTATTATTTATAATGTTTTCCAGAATATTGCATCCCTCAAAAAGACACATTCAAGATGTTTTAATTTTCAGTATCACTCGTCATTTATCATAAAAACTTCATTAACATCAATTCTTAATTTTGTTTTTTAACCAATAATTCTTTTTGCACTATTTAAAATTTTTATACCATAATTACTTTCAAAATATATATTTATACTATTGAAATAATTATTAATAATTTAATTTTTACAAACGCCAAGAAGGATAAAAGTCACCTGATTGGTTTACTCTAAATGATCTGCCATCAACAAGACGGATGTTGCCCTCAATCCTATCAACTGAAGCGCAACACAAAGGCTTTCTGTTTTTCGTAGCAGCGGCTTTAGCCGCGAAAGCGCTACTTTTAAAATATTCGCGGCCAAAGCCACTTCTACGATGCCGTTCTTGAGTTGATAGGATTGATACTGCCCCCTCCTCATCGTTAAATGTAAAATTTCTCGTAATTAATCTTGATGAAAGTAATTTGACATGGCAACATCATAAAAAAACAAGGTTCTTTAAATAACGTAAGTAATACTTTGAAATCATCGGCTACAGACCAATGTGTTCCGAATGAGCACAGTTTTTATTCTGCATTAGTCATCAGGAATTTCACTGATCATGAAACACCATATTTTATCTTTAGATGGCGGGGGTACCTGGGCACTTATTCAGGTAAAAGTGCTGATTAAACTTTATGGTGCAGAGACACGGGGGCATGCTGTTTTAAAACACTTTGATTTGGTCGCAGCCAATTCCGGTGGAAGTATTGTGGCCGCTGCATTGATTGAAGACTTTACGCTGGCAGAAATACTCGATCTCTTTACCTGCGAGCCACAACGGCGAGAAATATTTAATGAATTACCCTGGTATAAAAAATTAAATCCTTTAGGTTTGATTTTGCCATTACCCCGGTTTTCAACTGTACAAAAATATCATGCTTTAATTTCCGTATTTAAACAATACGGCACCCGGTGGATGCGTGATGTTCAAATTCCGGGCAAAAACAATCAGCCCGTTTTATTCGTATTTGTAAGTTATGATTTTGATCGTGACCGCGCCAAATTTTTTCGATCCTGGCAAAGCCGCGCAGGCGCAATGACCTCCCCCTATAGGGATATCTCACTGGTAGATGCAGTGCATGCATCAAGTAATGCACCCATTCATTTTTTTGATCAGCCGGCACAGATAGCGGGAGGACAATATTGGGATGGTGGCTTAACTGGTTATAATAATCCTGTATTAGCTGCTGCCACAGAAGCAATTGCTGCAGGCTGGGAAAAAGATCAAATTGCCATTTTAAGCATCGGCACGGGTAATACTATGCTGCCATTACTCAGCGCACAAAACGGCAATGAACCAAAGGCGCTGTTTAAAGAAAAACAAATTTCTTCAATAGAAAACGATATTAAAAAATTGGCAGCCACTATTCTGGCTGACCCACCTGATTCACATACTTTTTTGGCTCATTTATTAATGGGTGGGTATTTGCCCAGGGTTAGCGCTGAATGCCCTGTTACAGACTCCGGGCTAGTACGCTTAAACCCCTTGATTCAACCCAACGGCAATAGTGAGAGAGGATGGGAAATGCCGGATGGATTAAATGAGCAACAATTTAGCCAGTTAATCAAACTTGATATGGCGGTAATTAAGCAATCCGATATTAATTTAATTGTATATTTTTGCGAACTATGGATGCAGGATAAGGTTCATAATCAAGCCATCCGTGCGGGTAGAGATTTCATTTGCGAAATCGGCTTTTCAAAATTTTCGGACGCGATTAAACAATGGCAAACCTACACCCTTTTACCTCTTACAGGCCAGCATCATGACCACAGCAAATGACTACTCTGATGACAATTTTTGGCAAAAAATTAAAAAATTCGCTCTAAAAGCAGGCAGGGAAGTGATAGAAAAAGCGCTCTGGCTTTATTACGCAGCACAGCGTCCTGAAACCCCGGCCTGGGCAAAGACAGTTATTTTTGGTGCCCTCGCCTATTTCATTATGCCTCTGGATGCTATTTCCGATGTTATTCCCGTAGTGGGCTACAGCGATGATTTAGGTGCGCTTGCCGCTGCAATTGGCATGGTATCAATGTATATCACGGAAGAAATCAAAGAGCAGACAGCACAAAAATTACAGCAGTGGTTTAGTTAGCCTGGTTCACTGCTGCATTTTGGCAGGTCAGTTCGGTAGCAGTTTAGCCGCTCGCTCTCTACACTGGATTGGGTGCTTTAAGCCACATGGGTTGCCTTGCTGCAATTCTATCCTGAGAGTAAATCTATGAGTCGCAAAATTTTCGTTAATCTTCCTGTTGAGAATCTGGAAGCCTCTCTTGGGTTCTTCCGTCAGTTGGGCTTTGATTTTAACCCTCAGTTTTCAAACAGCACTGCTGGCTGCATGGTTGTGTCTGATGATATTTTTGTTATGTTGTTAAAAGAAGCCAGATTTCAAACCTTTACACCTAAAACCCTTTGTAATTCGCACACCCATACCGAAATGCTGCTTTGCCTGTCATGCGACAGCCACAAAGAAGTAAACGAAATGGTTGCCAGGGCGGTAGCAGCAGGAGGCACTACCTATAATGACCCGCAAGATCATGGTTTTATGTATGCGCATGGTTTTCAGGATTTAGACGGGCATATTTGGGAGCTCGTTTATATAGAAAACATCCTTTAAGAAATGACTACGGCTGCATATGACTCAATTTTTTATTTGATTTAAATGGCAAGACCCCTTTGTAAAAATGACCCGCTCAATTAAGTTACAGCTTCAAATCCCTTGTATCTGAAGCACTATGCCAAGCTGGCTATGGCTCTTTAAACGGGCTTGAGGCAAAATCACCCTTCGCATCCTTATCGCCAGGCCTTTGGCAAGAGGGCTTAACCCTCTGCCTGATGTCATGTACACCCGCCCGGCAAAACTTTAATACAAGAAAATAGATCGCCATGACAACGTCAACCCATCGCTGCGCCCTTTCTGTAAACGTTAATAAAGTAGCGCTACTGCGTAATACCCGCCACCTGGGCATCCCCGGTGTAGTGAAAGCCGCACAAATTTGCCTTACTGCAGGAGTTCAGGGCATTACGGTTCACCCACGCCCCGATGCACGTCATATCCGCAGCAACGATGTAAGCGATCTGGCCGCCTTACTTAAAAACTGGCCACAGGCTGAGTACAATATTGAAGGCAACCCTACTCAAAATCTGATGGATTTTATCCGTGAATTCCGGCCCCATCAGGCGACCTTTGTGCCCGATAGTGAGGAACAATTCACCTCAAATGTAGGTTGGAATTTACCCGCCGATATGGATCGCTTACGCCCGCTGATTGCCGAATGCAAAGCGCTGGGTGTACGTGTCAGTCTCTTTATGGACCCAAACCCGGCTGCCATGCCCTTTGTGGCCGAACTGGGTGCTGATCGTATCGAGCTTTACACTGAAACCTATGCCAATGCTTACGGCACAGATACAGAAGAGCAGGTTCTGGCAGGCTTCACAGCCACGGCACAAGCCGCACTGGGGTTAGGGCTTGCCATCAATGCCGGGCACGATTTAAACCGCAATAATTTAACCCGCTTTTTACGTGCCGTGCCTGGCGTGCAGGAAGTCTCCATCGGGCACGCCTTTATTGCCGATGCGCTGGAGCTGGGGTATACACAAACGGTAGGCGAATACTTGCAATGCATTCAGGATGCTTACGATTAATTATTGAGTTTAAGGTTTGGGCTTTATATACGCAACAAATTCACTGCGGGCTTTCCCGGCATGACCACTACATACAGGCATATTATGAAATCACTTTTTGTTCTCTCTCTTTGTCTTACCCTGAGCGCCTGTGGCCCAGGCCCCGCTCCGAATAAAATAGCCGAGCCGCAACGTGAAGCTTTGGAAAAAGCCAAACAGGTAGAAGGTATCGTCCTCAAACAAGCGGCAGAGCAGGCATCGGCAGCAGAGAATAATTAAGTAAGGTGGGAATTCTTCTCTATCTAAGTAATGCCAAACACGAGAGAATGCCCGGCTAGTCATTGTCCTGCTTACACCCCCATGCCCGCCACTCCTGCCCTTATTACGCAACTTACCTGGCGTACCCTGCTTCTACCCTTAGCCCTGGTGCTATTTGAGTTCTCTACCTATATCGCCAACGACATGATCTTGCCGGGCATGCTGGCAGTGACGCACGAATTTAATGCCGGCCCACAGTGGATTCCTACCTCGATGACCGCCTACCTGGTGGGCGGCGCATCTTTGCAATGGTTATTGGGGCCTCTATCCGATCGTATTGGCCGCAGGCCCGTAATGTTAACCGGCGTAATGTTTTTTATTTGCATGTGCTTACTGACGCTACTCACTCGCACTATCGAGCAATTTATTATGCTGCGGGTCTTTCAGGGTATAGGTATGTGTTTTATTGGCGCAGTAGGTTATGCATTGGTGCAGGAATCTTTCGATGAAAAGACTGCAATTAAAGTAACTGCACTAATGGCAAATGTGGCCATGATTGCCCCCTTGCTGGGCCCCCTCGCTGGCGCAATCATGATTGAGCTTGCACCGTGGCGAATGATTTTTGTTCTGATTGCTGCCGTGTCTTTTGTTTCACTGATCGGCCTGTGGTTTGCCATGCCTAAAGTACTGCCTGTTAAAGCAGATACTCCATTTACGCTTACTGCCGTTTGGCAAGATTACAAAAAAGTATTCAGTAATACGCATTTTTTAACCGGTGCATTGGCAATGGGCCTATGCAGCGTACCACTACTCACCTGGATCGGTATTTCACCCGTCATATTGATTAAAGACGCCGGCCTCTCACCTATCGAGTTTGGCTATTGGCAAATGCCGGTTTTTGGTGCTTTGATTATTGGCAACTTCACACTGGCTAAATTAAGTAACTATCTGCCAGTGCGCCGTATGATTGGTTTAGGGCTAATTCCTCAGCTCTTTGGTCTGGGCTTTTGCTTTATCAGTATGATTATCGCGCCTAGTCACTGTATTTCTTTAGTGATTGGCATTAGTTTTTACGCCTTTGGCTGCGGGCTTGTGAATGCAGGGCTATTCAGACTAGTGCTTTTTTCCAGTAACGTGAGTAAAGGTACGGTCGCTGCGGCATTTGGCATGATTACCATGGGTGTTTACTCGCTGGGCATTGAAGGCATCAAGGCAGGGCATTTACTGGCAGGCAACCGTTTTTTTGCTACTGCCCTGCTGATTGTTGGTGGCATTTTTGTAATGTCATTAAAACGATTTATGGATAAGCACCAGCGTATCGAGGCGCTTAAAGCTTAATGACTACACCTCATGACTTTTTAGCCCGCCACCATTTACCAAATCGCTGGCAAGAAAAAGATCGCTTTGTGCTGCTGCAATTTGATTTTGCAGATGGCGCAGATTTTTTACAGGCATGGCAGATGTGGCAGCAAGACCCGCAACGCAGCCAGCGCTTTTATTACTTTGCCATGATCAATGCAGCCAGCCTGGCGGCTTGTCCGCTGCCGGAGCTGACCACTTTACATGCAGAATTAGCCGGTAAATGGCCCGCTTTACAGCGGGGCTTTCAGCGGATTCATTTAGAAAATGGCACGCTGATACTCACGCTGATGTGGGGCGAGCCACTGGCCCAGCTGCGCAGTTTAAATGCAACACTGGATGCGGCAGACCTTAACACCCCCGATCTGAGCACAGCTCACTATAAAGCTCTGTGGCGCTTATCTGGCACCAGCACGCGCGTGGTGACATGCAAAAAATACGGAGAGGCACATTTAAAAAGCGCAGGTTATCTGCTGGAAGATTTTGGTGATTATCTGGCAGGCCCGTGCATGCGCCCACCTTTTGATAAATCGCCCAAGCACCCTCATCACGCCATGATTATTGGTGCAGGCCTGGCCGGAGTTAGCATCGCCGAACGCCTGGCGGCCCGAGGCTGGAAAATCGACCTACTGGAAGCTCAAAGCGAAATTGCCACGCAATCATCGGGCAACCACGCTGGATTATTCCACCCCGGAGCCAGCCGTGATGACAATATTTCTGCCCGCTTAAGCCGTGCAGGGTGCGCAGAAACCCGGCAACACCTGGCAAAACTGCCATCCGAAGGGGTAGATGCTTTTTTTGGTATTGATGGCATTTTGCAGGTGGCAAAAGATGATGCTCAGGCCCGGCTGATGCAGGACATTGCCAAGAATTTTCCACCCGAAATATTAAGCTGGATGGCGCAAGATGCAGCCGCTGCACAGGTGGGAGAGCGCCCGAGTCATGGCGGCTGGTGGTTTCCACAAGGAGGCTGGGCAAACCCTGCCAGCGTATGCCATGCCAGCCTGGCACTTTGGCCAGAGCAGATACAGTTGCATTGCAATAGTCATGTGGCGCATCTTGTGCAAACGCCAGACGGATGGCGGGCATTGGGTCTGGACGGCCTCGCGCTGGCAGCAGCACCTGTACTGATTATTGCTAATGCTACCGAAGCACTGGCGCTCTTGCCAAAGCTTGAATTACCGCTGAGTAAAACATTACGCAGTACCACGCTCATTCCTGCACTTGCTGTACCCCGCTACAGCCTTACCGGCTCCGGTTACATTACTCCCGCCTTTAGAGGCTATCGATGCATTGGTGCTGCCGAAGTAAGTAACGGCAATCTGTCCTTTGCGGAGCAGCGCAACCTTGCCGAGTTACAGGCCTTGCTGCCGGCGCTTGCCCCTTCCCAGAGTGCGGGCAGCCGCGCCTGTTATCGTCCAAATAGCCTGGATCGTCTGCCGCTAGCTGGCGCATTACCTGACCCGCAAAGTATTACTGGCGCTATTCACCAATTGCATCAGATTCCTCGCTTAAAAAATGCTTATTGCTTATTGGGATTGGGTTCTCGCGGGCTAAGCTGGGCAACTCTTGCCGCAGAAACACTGGCCTGCCAGCTTAACCAGGACCCTATTCCCATTGAAACAGATTTGCAGCAAGCTATTGATCCCGCTCGTTTTTTATTGCGAAAATATCGCCATAATAATAATTTCCCTGTCTGAGGCAAGGAGATCTGCATTGCTGATGATTATTGTGCGTAAAGACGTATCCGTTCGGCGGATTTAGCCACATTCGGTCCTTACAGCTCGGCTTTGCGCTCTATTCTGCACATACAGAGTAGGAGATTGATCATGCGCAAACATACCCCTGCATTACTCCTTGGCCTGGGCCTGATTCAGCCCCTTGCCTATGCCGACATCAATGACATTCTTGGTTTGCAACAGGCAATAAATGCTTTTTGCGGTGCAAAAATAAAGGTGATCTTGGTGGATGAATCTCGCAGCAATCCGCCTTGCATTATGAGCTACTCCGAAGGCTGTGAAGAAACACAACCTGATTCACCACAAAGTTGTCAGATCGTGATGAGAGAGCCGGAAACCCGTAAGACCGAAGAAGGTAAGGTTATCAGTGTGTCGTGGTAGAGGCCATCTGCTGACGTATCAGTTCGCCCAAACGCACGATAGCCTGCTCATGCAGATCACTCCAGGCTGCGTTGCAGCAAATTCTTAAGCAATGCCCGTAGCTGTGGCTTGGCGAAAACAAAGGGCCGGGTGTAAAGCTAATCCCCTCTTTAAGTGCTTGTCGCAACAACAGTAAAGTATCGACTACTGCATTTAGCTCCACCCAGAACACATAGCCACCCTGTGGAACATGAAGACGTGTATCTGCCGGAAATGATCGCTCGATCGCGGCTACCGCATGCCCCACTTGTTCATGACAGGCCCGGCGCAAGCGGCGTAAATGATGATCGTAACCACCACTTTCCAGAAATCTGGCAATTGTTCTTTGCAGCGGCATGGCATTTGAAAAAGTATTAATAAATTTAAGCTGCTCTATTTTCTGGTGGTATTTCCCCGCCACGACCCAGCCAATTCTAAAACCCGGAGCGACTGTTTTAGTAAAAGACGAAATCAGCATAACATTACCCTCTTTATCGAAGGCCTTTGCCGGGCGAGGACGCTCGCCTTTATAATAAAACTCACCATATAAATCATCTTCAATCAGCGGAATATGCCGTTCTGCTAATAATTCAACCAGGCGTTTTTTATTTTCATCAGGCATTAAACTGCCTAATGGATTAGAAAAATTAGGCAGTAATACGCAGGCTCTTACTTCTCCATTACGGGTGGCAAATTCCAAAGCCTCAATAGAAATCCCTGTTTGAGGATGAGTCGGTATTTCCAGGGCTTTTAACTGAAAACTTTCCAGAATTTGTAATAACCCGAAATAAGAAGGCGATTCAATAACCACCACATCACCCGGCTGCGTTACTGCCCTTAAACATAAATTAAGTGCTTCAATTGCTCCCTGGGTAATTAAAATTTCATCAGCTTCAAACTGTCCACCCCAGTTCAAAGAACGACGGGCAATCTGGCGGCGCAATTCGACATCACCTGTTGGTCGGCCATAATCGGCAATTAAATCAGGATCCTGCCGGGTGACTTGTGCCAATAAACGCTGTAATTGCTGATTGGGAAATAAAGCAGGCGCTAAAATAGCAAAACCAAAATCGACCTTAATATCATGCAGGCGCGCCAAAGTGGCAGGCAAATACATCGGATCAATGACGACATCGCTTGGAGATTGTGGAGGCTGAGTTAATTCAGGAACAAATAAAACAGAAGGTTTGTGACGCACATAAAAGCCGGACTGGGGGCGAACTTCAATTAACGCGCAATCTTCCAGCTCTCGGTAAGCCTCCATGACCGTGGAAAGACTGACCTGTCTTTGTGAAGATAATTTACGAATGGAAGGGAGCTTTTCCCCTGCCTGTAAAACGCCTGTAGCAATAGCATGGGCAATTTCGCCTGCCAATTGAAAATACAGCGTATCTGCCTTACGCCTGGCAACGGGAACATCGGCCATATACCCTCCTTTTTTGCTCCAATATACCTGAGTAAAGCCGTTACAGTTTAAAAATGTCACTTTTAAAAGAAAAGTGTAATGGCCAATTATTTAGCGGGAGAGGCTTTAGCGACGGAGGCTGAGGATGGCGTTGTTAACGCGGGATGATTTTTATCTAATACCTGAAAAAACACTTCATCCTGCCGAATCATGCCCAGCTCATTGCGGCCACGTTCTTCAATTGCATCCGATCCGGTTTTTAAATCACGCACATCAGCATCCAGTGCATCATTACGTTCTTTTAATTTTTCATTATGTTGTTTTTTTTCTACCAATTGATGGTCCAGCTGCCAGGCACGCAACCAACTTCCCTTGCCAATCCAAAGAGGCCATTGCAGGGCAGCAATCATAATAGAAAAAATAATAGCAAGCAGGCGCATAGTTTATTTCTATATAGAAGAAAACCGGAGCCTAATGGCTCCGGTTTGATATATTACTCTAGCTGTCTGCCAAGCTTAAAACTAATCGCCCGGCAACCCGCCAATCATTACTTATTAATTTGGTAAAAAGCCCCAATACCAGGATATACCGCCGCTTCACCCAATTCTTCTTCAATACGAATCAATTGATTGTATTTGGCAATACGATCAGAACGGCTTAATGAACCTGTTTTGATTTGCATGCAGTTAGTTGCAACAGCCAGATCAGCAATGGTTGCATCTTCAGTTTCGCCAGAACGATGGCTCATTACCGAGGTGTAGCCATTGCGCTTAGCCAGATCAACTGCTGCCAGTGTTTCGGACAGCGAACCAATTTGGTTAACCTTGATCAGGATGGAGTTACAAACGCCTAAGCGAATTCCTTCGGCCAGAATCTTGGTGTTGGTTACAAACAGATCATCACCTACGATCTGTACACGTTTACCCAAGCGATCGGTCAATACTTTCCAGCCAGCCCAGTCACGCTCGCCCATACCATCTTCGATCGAGATAATCGGGAATTTATTAACCAGGCTTTCCAGGTAATCCACTTGCTCTTCGGAAGTCAGTGCACGATTATCGCTTTTCTTGTAAACATACTTGCCGGTTTCTTTATCAAAGAACTCAGAAGCAGCACAATCCAGAGCGATGCAGAAATCAGTACCCGCTTTGTAGCCTGCTTTTTCGATTGCAGACATAATCATTTCCAATGCTTCTTCTGCATTGGCTACGTCCGGAGCAAAACCACCTTCATCACCAACCTGGGTAGGCATACCCTTGTCGTGCAGGATTTTTTTCAGGTTATGAAATACTTCTGCGCCGTAACGCAGTGCTTCACGGAAAGTTGGCGCGCCAACAGGAACAATCATCAATTCCTGGAAATCCAGGCTGTTAGATGCGTGCTCACCGCCGTTTACCACATTCATCATTGGTACTGGCAGGCTCATCGGGCCTGAACCACCGATGTAACGGTAAAGTGGCAGGCCTGCTTCTTCAGCAGCAGCTTTAGCAACAGCCATCGATACCGCCAGGATTGCATTTGCACCCAGGTTACGTTTGTCGTCAGTACCATCCAGATCGATCATGGTTTTGTCGATAAACGCCTGATCAGCTGCATCCAGACCGATGATGGCTTCGCAAATTTCGGTGTTGATATTTTCAACAGCCTTCAGTACGCCCTTACCCAGGTAACGGGCTTTGTCGCCATCACGCAGCTCAAGCGCTTCGCGCTCACCTGTTGATGCGCCAGACGGCACGGCCGCACGGCCCATAACGCCGGATTCGAGCAATACATCCGCTTCGACAGTCGGGTTACCGCGAGAATCAAGAATTTCGCGGGCAATAACTTCAACAATTGCGCTCATATTTCAAACACCTATATGGAGAGTTGGTCTGAAGATTAGCTTGCCGGAGCAATCCGGCAATAAATTACACGCCTAGTATTACAGCGAGTGCTCAATAGGGAAGTGTGCACTAAGCGCACGGTTGCTGTCTTTGAGTACGATCAGCAAATATTTCATTCGCTGCCGATAACTGACATGTCAGTTATCGGCAAGCAATATTACAAACTATGCTCGATGAAAGAATGCCCTTTTACAGCGCGATCAATGTCTTTTAGCACAATTAACAGCTCTTTCATTCTTGCCAGAGGCCAAGCATTCGGCCCATCTGAAAGCGCCTTGGACGGATCTGGATGAGTTTCCATAAAGAGGCCAGAAATCCCTGCAGCCACAGCAGCACGCGCCAAAACAGGCACAAACTCACGCTGCCCGCCCGAACGATCCCCTTGCCCGCCCGGCTGTTGTACCGAGTGGGTGGCGTCAAATACAATCGGGCAACCTGTTTCGCGCATAATCGCTAAACCACGCATATCACTAACTAAAGTGTTATAGCCAAAAGAGGCGCCGCGCTCGCAGACCATCAGATTATCCAGCCCACCGTTTGCATCGCGCGCCTTATTAATCACATTGACCATATCACCGGGAGCCATAAACTGGCCTTTTTTGATATTAACCGGCTTGCCTGTCGCGCAAACTGCGTGAATAAAATCAGTCTGGCGGGCTAAAAAAGCCGGCGTTTGCAATACATCAACGACACTTGCCACAACAGGCGCTTCAGCTTCGGTATGCACATCGGTAATAACAGGAACGCCAATCTGTTTTTTAACCTCAGACAGAATACGCAGGCCTTCATCAATCCCTAAGCCACGAAATGATTTGCCCGAGCTGCGGTTTGCTTTATCAAAACTCGATTTATAGATAAAAGGAATGCCCAGTGCATCGGTTATTTCTTTTAACTGACCTGCTGTATCCAGCGCCATTTGCTCGCTTTCAATCACGCAGGTACCCGCGATCAAAAAGAACGGCCGATCAATACCGACTTCAAAGCCACATAATTTCATTTTTCGCTCCGGGATAAGTGAAGGGTAAGATGTGAGGGCATTTTTTCTGACCCTGGCACCTCCCCTCACAGTTTTAGCAGCTCAGACCTTCACGACCCTGCTCTTTGGCATACGACAATGCTGCTTCGATATAGGAAGTAAACAGTGGATGGCCATCACGCGGTGTAGATGTGAACTCAGGATGGAACTGACAGGCAAAGAACCAGCGGTGCCCTTTCAACTCTACAGTTTCAACCAGTTGCTCGGCGCCTGTTGATTTGCCACTAATGGTTAAGCCTGCGGCTTCCAGACGTGGCAGGTAATAGTTATTCACTTCATAACGATGACGATGACGCTCGGTAATTGCTGGTGCACCATACACATGAGCTGCTAACGAGCCTTCACTCAAACGGCATTCCTGCGCGCCCAGGCGCATCGTGCCACCCAGATTGGAGTTTGCATCGCGTGTTTCAATCTTACCGTCGTGATTTACCCATTCATTAATCAGTGCTACAACAGGAAATTCGGTATCCAGATCGAATTCTGTTGAGTTAGCACCTTTCATGCCGGCCATATCACGCGCATATTCGATCAGCGCAATTTGCATCCCCAGACAAATACCAAGGTAAGGCACATTATTTTCTCGCGCATATTTCACAGCAAGGATTTTGCCTTCTACGCCGCGCTTGCCAAAACCGCCCGGCACCAGAATAGCATCCATCGCTTTCAGGCTGTCCGTACCATTTTTTTCAAGCTCTTCGGAATCCAGATAATGGATCTGAACTTTGCTCGTGGTGTGTACACCAGCATGAATTAGCGCTTCTGACAGCGATTTGTACGATTCGGTCAGGTCAACATACTTACCTACCATCGCGATATTGACGCTGCGTGTTGGATTATTTAAACCATAAACAATCTTATCCCAAGCCGACAAGTCAGCCTTAGGCGCATTAATCTGCAGCAGCTCACACGCGATATCATCAATGCCCTGGGCATGCAGCATGCCCGGTACCTGATAAATGCTACCCGCGTCATAGCAGGCAATTACGGCATTTTCTTCTACATTACAGAATAGTGCTAGCTTACGACGCTCTTCATCAGGCAATTCCCTGTCCATACGGCACAGCAGAATATCAGGCTGAATACCAATCTGACGTAATTCCCTTACGCTATGCTGAGTTGGCTTGGTTTTGATTTCACCCGCTGTTGCCAGATAAGGCACATACGAGAGATGAACGTAAAGCGTGTTTTTACGACCAAGGTTAGAGCGCATTTGACGAATTGCTTCAAGAAATGGCAGCGATTCAATATCGCCAACAGTGCCGCCGATTTCTACAATTGCAACATCAACATCACCCGCTCCCTCTTTCACCTTCATTTTGATTTCGTCGGTGATATGCGGAATCACTTGCACCGTGCCGCCCAGGTAATCGCCACGGCGCTCCTTGGTAATCACGGATTCATAGATTTGTCCGGTTGTGAAGTTATTAGATTTACGCATCTTCGAGCGAATAAACCGCTCGTAATGGCCGAGATCCAGATCGGTTTCTGCGCCGTCTTCGGTTACGAAAACTTCGCCATGCTGAAATGGACTCATTGTGCCCGGATCAACGTTGATGTACGGATCGAGCTTCATCATGGTGACTTTAAGGCCACGAGATTCAAGAATAGCAGCCAGCGATGCAGCGGCGATGCCCTTGCCCAGTGAAGAAACAACACCACCGGTTACGAAAATAAACTTGGTCATGGCATGAATAGCAGGTTGGAATTCGCTATTTTACCCGATAGGAAGAGGCGGCTCAATTCTCGACAAGCGCCTGACTTTGTGCGTCCGTCTAAAAAAAGACTCATTTTTTTCTCCAAACAGGGTTGACCCGCGATTAAACGTAACAAAAGTGCTGCTTCAGTAACAATTGCACACTTTTTTGCGTTAAAAATTAAAAATCAAGTGTAGAAATAACCAGATATTTAAGAGCGCCCATAGCTGTATCCGGGCTCATCGCCCGATGCTTTTAACAAAATGTAATCAAGTACACGACTCGGCAGAATTTTTTTAAGCACCCAGAATACTTTTGTTGGCGTTGTTATCTGGTAACGGGCAGATGGACGGCGAACAGTCAGCGCTTTTAGCACAACAGCCATCACGGCTTCGGCAGGCAGCGTAAATGGTGCAACAGGCCCCGCTTTTGCCAGACGTGCCTGCATTGCTAAATAGGAAGGCTGATGAAAACTATGATCTGCGCCAATCCAGCGTACGAATTGCTGCTGTGCATTAGCTCTGAAACGGCTTGTAATGGGGCCAGGCTGCAAAAGAATAGTATGGATAGAACTCCCCGTCATTTCCTGACGCAAGGTGTCTGCAAAGCCTTCCAAGGCAAACTTACTTGCATTATAAGCACCGCGATAAGGCATCGCAGCAAAGCCCAATACCGAACCATTAAAGATAATACGGCCATGCCCTTGTTGCCGCATGGCCGGTAAAACAGCATTAGTTAGCTCAATGGCGCCAAAAACATTGGTTTCAAACTGATAACGCATCGCTTCCCGGCTTAAATCCTCTACCGCACCGGGTACACCAAAACCTGCGTTATTAAATAGTGCATCAATGCGCCCGCCTGTCTTTTTCAGTAAAGCCGCCACGGCATTTTGTATTGATACGGAATCTGCAACATCAAGCAATAAAGTTTCAAAACCCTCGTTTTTTAGCTGCTCAACATCTTTAGTAGCGCGGGCTGTTGCAAAAACACGCCATCCCTTCGCCTTCAGCCCATGGGCCGTGACATAGCCAATTCCACTTGAACACCCCGTAATTAAAATCACTCCAGCAGCCACAGCGCACGTCCTTTTAAAATTGTGCCCGCGCAATATTGCGCCAATAAGGTTCAAAAATAAACAACTAAACTTGCAAATAGATTAAGCAATTAACATAAAGTAAAACCCTAATGAAAAATATGCATTTGTAAAATACAACATAAAAATTTTATAAAATGCCAAATGCTTACAAGAACTAAATTTGATTTTTTCTCTCTAAGTAAATGAAATCGCGGATATCAGCACTTTATACAAAAAACATGCTTTGCTTATATATACAAAAAATGTAAGATTTTACTGGGTTTTGCACAAATCATGCGACAAGCAACGAAAGGAAAAGTCTATGAAAAAGATCGCACTCGTCACCGGTGGCATGGGTGGTATTGGTTCCGCTATCTGTAAAGCACTCGCAGATGGTGGTTTTAACGTTGTAGCAACCTACTCCAAAGCTGGCAGAGAGTTGCAATGGCTGGCAGAAATGAAAGCTTCCGGCTATCTTTTTAGTGCTTATGAGTGTGATATCACTGATTTTGATGCCTGTGTACGCATGGCCGAAAAAATCAATGAAGAGATCGGCCCTGTTGATGTATTAGTAAATAACGCTGGCATTACCCGTGATGCCACCTTTAAACGCATGGGTAAGCTGGATTGGGACAGCGTAATCAGCACTAATCTTAACTCGCTGTTTAATGTATCCAAGCAATTTCTGGATGCGATGGTTGAGCGCAACTGGGGCCGAATCATTAATATTTCATCAATTAATGGTCAGAAAGGTCAATTTGGACAAACCAATTACTCCGCAGCAAAAGCGGGCGTGCACGGCTTTAGCATGGCGTTAGCGCAAGAAGTTGCAAAAAAAGGCGTAACTGTTAATACCATCTCCCCTGGCTATATCGCCACTGACATGGTGATGGCTGTTCCCGAAGATGTACGAAATAAAATTATTTCAAATATTCCGGTCAATCGTCTTGGTACACCAGAGGAAATTGCCGGTCTGGTTGGCTATCTTGCTTCCGACTTATCAGGCTTTATGACAGGTGCAAATATCGCCATCAACGGTGGTCAGCACACCTGCTGATCATATTAGTGCCACATCTGCTGATGACATTAAAACCGCACCTGCTAATTTTATTAACGCCGCACTTACTGACGATACAAAGTCATACCTATTAAATTAATGGCAGCGAGGCGGGTTAATGATATTGAAGCCACACCTTCTTATCTTTAGCCCGCCTTTTTCTGCTTCCCATCCTTAACGCGTGAGCGCTGCCCTTTCAAAGCCGCAAACCCGTGCCATACAATACCCACCGCCTGCTGCTGCACCACCTTCGGTGTTAACACCACCGGCAGGCGCTAGCTGGCCTATTATGTGCGAAATTAAATCTGCAGCACTTCACGGCAGAGAAACAGCAGCGCTAGCCTGGATTCAATAATACGGTCATGGTGGAAATTTTCGCTTAACTGAGCGAGTATCTTGACATAAAATGTTCAGGCCGCGCCGGCGTACCAAGGAACTAAGTATTTTGTGAATCAAAGGTGCTGGCTTTTCTGGCATTTTAGGAAATCTACATCTTGTTAGACCTCACAAAACCCAAAAGGAACACCTTCGATAGGTCAAAGTCGCACAGGGGACACACTCTAGCGCTCATCAAAACCCTAATAGAAGATAGGTTTGTGTGTAGTGGCCCTAAATTTTGCGCGGTGTGATCTAGCCTGTCGCCCAGCCCGGCTTGCATCGGCAAACCTTTGTTCTCGGCTTCGCTTTAACGTTAAAATATGCTAGATTCATCATCGGTTACAGATAACAATTACTAGCTGGATTTTAGCTGCAAATGGGGGTCTGTATATGCGTTTAGCCAATAAAAAAACTGATAAATAAATTGCTAAAATTATTGCATCAGCTCAAGCAAACTAAAATCAATTTCTAAATTAAAAAGGTATTTAACAAATGAAAAAATCACTATTTGTTGCTTCGTTAGCTTCTATCTTACTTGTTGGTTGCGCCTCTATAGCCGTAACCGATGACGCTATTGTAAAAAATACATCTATGGCTATTGGCCTTGAAAAGAATGCATTCACAATTTCAGATCGTGAAAATGACGGGATAACAACAACATACAAAGTAAAAACAAAAGCAGGTGAAAATTATAGTTGTTATGTCACTGGCGTAATTTCAATGATTGGCCGCAATGTGTCTGACGCAATGTGTACTGAAATGGGGGCAGGAGCTAAATCTTCAACTAAATCAAATAATTCGTGCAATGCTTTGTTAAAAGCGGCTGGGAAATGTAAGTAATAAAAAGCTCTAACAAATCGTTCCAATATCGCACCTACGATGCTGGAACGATTTGAAGTCGGGGCTTTGTTACGCAGAAGTCTTCTATTCATATATTTATGTATTTGTTTTTTAGTGCTTTTTCTCAATATTATTAACCAGATTCCGTCTCATATCCCCATCCTTCTGGCCACTAGAATGCGTTTGCGCCCCCCCCTTTGGCTTATGATACTATTGGATTTCTCAGTATTATTCAGACAAGCAAACATGACAGAGCATTCACTCCATTCTTCATATCGTGAAAAACTAATCGAACACTTGCTCGTTGGTAATTTGCTCAAGCTTTCCTGGAAAAACAAAAATTTTAGTCTCGAAATTTCTAAACCTGAAGTCGACAACGCTGGCTATGATCTTATTGCCGAAGCAAATGGTATTATTAGGCATATTCAACTTAAAACTACATTTATTGGTTCGGCAACCACAACACAAAAAATCCATATTTCGCTGACAAAAAAACCGTCTGGCTGCGTAGTTTGGGTTTATTTTAATAATGAAACACTGGATCTCGGACCGTATTGCTATTTTGGTGCTGCTCCGGGCCAGCCGCTACCGAGCCTAGAAAACCTAAAAACCGCCAAACACACAAAAGGCAATGCTATCGGTCTCAAATCGGAAAGGTCGAATATTCGCATTTTGAACAAAGGCAACTTTATTAAATTAAAAACTATAAACGAGTTATACCATCAACTATTTGGAAGCACTTAATAAACATTTCAAACCGCTTACTTCGCTCTTCTTTCATTTCAACAAGTCGTCTTCGCGGCCACCGCTGAATTAAAACGTTAAGCTTTAATCCACCCCACCCGGTTTTTGATCATGTTTAGATTGATATCTTTGATAATGCTGATGCTTTGGTCGGCATCCCCAGCCCTCGCTACCCTGCCACGCATGAATTCGCTGGTGATCAAATCTGAAGCTGGCTTGACACGTGCTTGTATACGAAATGAGCTCTGTGCCGAAATCGTGCCAGCGCAAGCAGGCTGCGAAAGCGAGGTATGCGCCAGTGGCGAGGCCGGTGGCAAGGTATTAAGCCTCACTGGCACCCAGCGCAATCCGGTGTACTCGAGCTATCGTTTAGCGGAGCTGGCATCCCCGAATGAAGATGCTTCACTGCAGCTGTGGCCAAAGCTTATCCGCTTCGGGGATGGCATTCTGGCAGGTGCAGAGACAAAGCTGCACAACATGTATTCTGGCGGCGGGGCGAGTTCGACAACCCTACACCTCATCGCTTTTTTGCCCGGCCAGGCACCATTCAGAGTGCTCAGTATTCCGCAGCACGCCAGCGCGTTGATCCGGGCGTGCTTTAGCGAGCAAAACATGAAGCAGCGTGCCGGAGCCTGCCATGACGAATACCACTTTGACGCCAGCCTCATCCTAGCGGGAACATCTGCAGCAAAAATGCCGGTGCTGCGCTATCGCAGCAAGG
Organism: Iodobacter ciconiae; assembly: GCF_003952345.1. Taxonomy (NCBI): domain Bacteria; kingdom Pseudomonadati; phylum Pseudomonadota; class Betaproteobacteria; order Neisseriales; family Chitinibacteraceae; genus Iodobacter; species Iodobacter ciconiae. Next base: position 1,567,384 of record NZ_CP034433.1, read on the forward strand.
CTACCACTTTTCCGGGGCCCGTCTCGCGGTACAAAGATTCACTGGCGGGACGAGCTCTTCGTAAACGCGACATTATTACTGTAACTGACCCCCAATGCAGCTATCAAAGACTATATCGATTTGATCTGGCAACCCGTACTTATGTCGCTAATAAACCTGAACCCGACTGCTCGAATTACACCATGCCCTGACTATCGTTGCGCCTGGCATTGCTTCAAACTGGATAGCTTCACGCTATTTAATTTGGGCACTACGGCCAGCCCCCCCGCTTACACTGTTGATTTTGGCGTATCCGTATTTCTGCAGCAATGCGAAAACGTCAGCAGTCCTGGTATTTGGACGCTTTCAGTGTGAAGTTGGTTTTTGCATGATGGCTATTCAGCAACGCTTTTTTCATTGCAAAACACCTGCCAAAGCGGTGTTGATTGAGCATGAATGATATGCTTATGCCCATTGGCAGAAAATGCATCGCTGCCCGCAAACTATTCACTCCCTTAACTTACAAGGAAAACAAATGGCTCAATATGTTTTCAGCATGAATCGTGTCGGAAAAATTGTCCCGCCTAAGCGTCAAATTTTAAAAGACATCTCTTTAAGCTTTTTCCCTGGCGCCAAAATTGGTGTTTTGGGCTTAAACGGCTCAGGTAAATCCACCGTGCTTAAAATTATGGCCGGTATTGATAAAGATATCATTGGTGAAGCCACGCCGATGCCGGGCCTGAATATTGGCTACCTGCCGCAAGAGCCACAGCTCGACCCCGCCAAAACAGTACGTGAAGAAGTGGAATCCGGCCTTGGGGAAGTATTTGAAGCACAGGCCAAGCTGGAAGCCGTGTATGTAGCCTATGCCGAACCTGACGCTGATTTTGATGCGCTGGCCGAAGAGCAAGCCCGCCTGGAAGCCATTATTTCTGCCGGATCCGGCGACAATGCCGAGCTGCAGTTAGAAATCGCCGCCGATGCACTGCGCCTGCCGGCGTGGGATGCCATCATTGGCAATCTGTCTGGCGGTGAAAAGCGCCGTGTAGCGCTTTGCAAGCTATTGCTGTCCAAGCCAGATATGTTGCTGCTGGACGAGCCAACCAATCACCTGGATGCAGAATCCGTAGACTGGCTTGAGCAATTTTTGTGCCGCTTTCCGGGCACCGTTGTGGCCGTTACCCATGATCGTTACTTCCTTGATAATGCGGCCGAGTGGATTTTAGAGCTTGATCGCGGCCACGGTATTCCATGGAAAGGCAATTACTCCAGCTGGCTGGATCAAAAACAAGACCGCCTGAAAGTGGAAGAATCGCAAGAATCTGCCCGCCAAAAAACCATTAAAAAAGAATTGGAATGGGTGCGTCAGAATCCTAAAGCACGTCAGGCCAAATCCAAATCACGGATTGCCCGCTTTGAAGAACTCAATAGCCAGGATTATCAAAAACGTAATGAAACACAGGAAATCTTTATTCCTGTAGCCGAGCGTTTAGGTAATGAAGTGGTGGAGTTCGAGAACGTCAGCAAAGCCTTTGGCGATCGCTTATTGATCGATGACCTCAGCTTTAAAGTACCACCTGGCGCAATTGTGGGGATTATCGGGCCAAACGGCGCGGGTAAATCCACCCTCTTTAAAATGCTGGCAGGCCTTGAGCAACCCGACAGCGGCACGGTTAAAATCGGCACGACCACCAAAATGGCCTATGTGGATCAAAACCGCGAAGCCTTGGGCGACGGCAATAAATCCGTCTTTGAAGTGATTTCCGGCGGCCACGATATTCTGACTGTAGGCCGCTACGAAACATCCAGCCGCGCCTATATCGGCCGGTTTAACTTTAAAGGCGCGGATCAGCAAAAAATTGTCAGCCAATTATCCGGCGGCGAGCGCGGCCGCCTGCATCTGGCCAAAACACTGATTGCCGGTGGTAATGTCTTGCTGCTGGATGAGCCGTCCAACGATCTGGATATCGAAACTCTGCGTGCGCTGGAAGATGCGCTGTTGGAATTCGCCGGTTGCGTGATGGTGATCTCGCACGATCGCTGGTTCCTGGATCGGATTGCTACACATATCCTGGCGTGTGAAGGCGACTCCAAATGGCAATTTTTTGACGGCAACTATCAGGAATATGAAGCCGACAAGAAAAAACGTCTGGGTGAAGAAGGCGCAAAGCCAAAACGCATTCGTTACAAGCCAATCAGCCGCTAAAAAACCAAAACGGGAAGGCTTGTCTTCCCGTTTTTTTATTACACAACACCTAAACCAGTCTTTGTAATAAATCCGAAGGTACAATATATAAAGTGCTTCTGCCATCTTTACTTGGTAAAAGAAGGCGATATTCAACCAGCTTGTTTAAATAACTTCTGGCTGAATTATCGGCAATTCCGTAATCACTGACAATCTCCTTAACAGAAAAATACCTGCCCGGCGATTTAGTTGCCTTTTTAATAATATCTTTCTGCACAAAATTGAGCGATCGGCCAAACTTTGATTTTTCGAGCAACGCAACCACCTGATTAAACTCTTGTGTTTTCTCTTCGAGATATTTTTTTAATTCATCAAATGCCCGAATAATCATATCCAGCTGATAATCAATAAAATAAGTTAAATCATTCTGATCTGTTTCTGTATAAAGATAAGATAATCCGTAATCCTTCGGGCTGTCTTTCAGTAATTTGCTAATTGAAATATACTTAAAAAGATCGTATTCGTTTTTTAACATATACCAGTAAAATAAAGCCCGGGCAGTTCTGCCATTACCATCTCTGAACGGATGCTCATAACCCAACATAAAATGCAGAATAATCGCTTTTACAACCGGCGCAATAAACTCGCAACCATCTAAACCAGAATGATTGGCATTGGCAAAATCGCATAGTGCCTGTAATCGCTCGGGGATTAACTCATGATTGGGGGGCTGGTGCGCAATTCCCCCATTGCCATCTTCAACATAAATATCATCTGCATCTCTGAATCTGCCGGGTACAACGCTGTTTTCTGTAGTACCTTCAGTTGCAACCTGATGAAAATCCAGGATCAAATCAACGCTTAATTCTTCCTTACAACTTTTTTCGGCTTTTTTAAGCAAAAAGAAATTATTCAGAATCATTCGCTCATCTTCATTAAGCGGCGCCCTTTCGTCTTCCAGCATTTTTTTGGCTACTTCACGCGTTGTAGCGGCCCCTTCCAGCTGGGCACTACTAATGGCTTCTTCCATAATCAAAGAGGACACCAGAAACTTAGCCTGAATCTGCATGGTAGCCGCCATGCCAGCCACCACGGCCACACTGCCGCCAGCGGTTTTTATCACCTGATGCAGTTTGGCCTCCATGGAATTGGGGATGCAATAACTAAATGAATCGCCATTCACATCAAATAAATCAACTTCTTTCATCTGAATAAAGCGCTGAAACTTGATCGCAAACCAGATATTTTGCGCTTCATCCCTAGGGACCCGCCATTTTAATTTATCCCAATGCAGATAACGCCCTTTGCTATCGGTTAAATCATACAAGGGCAGATACTTCTGTAGCATAGGAAAATCAACATTCACCAAGTCAAATTTTGGTGCTCTTTCTACCCTCGGCTTAGCCATTATCTCAAATCCAATATTTTGCGTTTGCTGACTTTACGGCATAGATACAGCACAAGCAACACAAATACACGCCCAATCGCCAGGCGTAAAAAAAAGGCAGCGTTTGCTGCCTTTTTAAATAAAAGAAACTGTTTTAAGCCTGTAAGCCTTTTTTTAACAGCTCAGTCACTAATTCAGCCAGCGTTACTTCCCGTGTTGCGGCAGTAGCATGCAACTCTTTAATCAAATCGCCATTAAGCTTTACAGCAAAAGGAACCAAACCTGCGGCCTGATCGGCCTTACGTTGCTCACGCTTATCCATTACTTTTGCAGCCTCTTGCCCAAAACGCCCCGGGGTGCGTTCTTTTTTATTTTGTTCGTCGGATTTAAATCCGTCTAATTTGTATAACTGAAACTTACTTGCCATGCTCAATTCCCCATTCAATCTGTAGCTGCTAAGCCCAGACATATCCGCCGGGCAGCCTGTCCAAGGCTAAAAAATCCAAGGGCGAAGAATGCGGTGTTTTGCCCAACTGCGCAAGGCGCAATTAATACATCCTGCCCCCAAATATCGATTTATCCGCCTTGTCATTCAAAAAACAGGCAAACTACGCTCCCTCAAAGACAGCCCAGCCATTTTTTTATGACTATCCCTTTAATTTATCATGCTCATCCAGACAACCCGGCAACCTGGATTAAATTTCGTGATGAACTGTGCCAAAACTGCCAGTCTTCCTGTTGTACCATGCCGGTTGAAGTGAAACTTAGCGATTTAGTACGCATGAATCTGGTCGATGCTTTTGAAGCGGAAGGCGAACCACCTAAGCAAATTGCCAAGCGTTTGACTAAAGCAGGCATTATTGATCACTTTAATTTTAAAAATAGTATTTACACCCTGAAGCGAAAATCCAATGGCGATTGCCGTTATCTGGATTTAAAAACACGCCTCTGTACTATTTATGAAAACCGTCCGAATACCTGCCGCAACCATCCGCGAATCGGCCCGCGCCCCGGTTACTGTGCTTACCGCAGCCGCCCTGCCAAGTTGTTAATCTCGGAATAACGCTGATCAGGCTCAACATACACCGGCCATTGCGATGTTACCCTGCAAAAGATGAAACCCATCCTCATTCTTTATGCCAGCCGTGATGGCCAGGCAGAACGCATTGCGCAAACCTTGGCCCTGCACCTTAATACCTGGCCTGTACAACTCTGTGATTTAAAAGACCCATCGGCTCAGACCATACCTAGCACAGCAATTATTGTTGTTGCTTCAGTGCGCTATGGGCGGCATCTGCCTGAGGCGGTGCAGTTTTTCAAACGCCATACACAGCTGACCCAAACGCCACTTGCTATTGCATCGGTCAGCTTAAGCGCCCGCAAAGGCGATGGCTCACCCAATACGTATTTAAAAAAACTCATTCAGCAGCATCAGCTCTCCCCCATTGCAGCACTTTCCATTGCTGGCAAACTTGATTACCCGCGTTATCGCTGGCTGGATAAGCAAATTATTCGCCTGATCATGCGTATAACGGGCGGCCCGTACGATGGAATCAGCTGTGTTGAATACACCAACTGGCCACAACTGACTGCCTTTGCACAAAAAATCACAGCGCATCTTCACCAGAGAAGTGCCGCCGGATAGTAAACTGCACCTCAAAGCCCTCACAGAGAAAACCATGACCACCAATGCCATCAGTCATCTGATCAGCCATCAAATCAATAAAGAAGCCCACGGCCCGGTGAGCTTACGTTTAAGCAATAAAGAAATTACCCATACCCCTGCAGCACAAAGATTAATTGATCAGCTCTGTAAACTCTATACCCAGAAATTAGGCAAAGGCTTTGGCAGCTTTGAAGAAGACCAGGAAGCTTTCCCCATGCAAGGCCTGATTCGTCAGCTGATGGAAGGTGCAGATTTTTTAAGTAGCTCGCAGCAAATGATGCAGCACCTGCTGCTGCGCCTGGAGCAAGAGCCCCTTGCCAGCGGTGGGCATGTGCTGATTGCCCGCATCAAAGGCAATGGCACGGATTTTATCCTCTTTACTATTTTGTCCGAAATCATGGGCACCATGCTCGATGAAGAGCTAAATGTAGCCGACAGCATTTATCTGGACACCGCCAACTTGAAAGTCGCAGGTAAAATTGATTTACACGCCTGGCAAAACGGCGCAGAACGCTACATTAGCTTTTTGCGTGGGCGTGGAGATGTAGCTGCGTATTTCAAATCTTTTTTAGGCTGCAATGATATTGTGGTCGCGCTAAAAGAAACACAAAAACTGGTGCATGGCCTTAGCCAGTTTGCCGAAGAGCAGCACTTACCGCCTGCAGAGCGTGATCAGCTGTTCGAGCGCGCCCATGAATACCTGGATGAACTGGGCAATGCCAGCTGCCCGGTTACGCTGGAGCAAGTGGCCGAGCAGATTTGGCCCGATGCCCCGATGCAGCTGCAAAACGTCTTAGATCATCAGGATTTAGCGCTGACAGATGGCTTTGTACCCGACCGCCGCGCCATCAAACCGCTGCGCACCTTTAAAACCAAGGCCCCGCACTGGAAGCTGGAATTTGATCGCAGCAGCTTACGAAGCGGCGCTGTGCATTACAACCCGGAAAACGACACCCTGGTTCTATCCAATATTCCGGAAGAAATGCGTAAAGAGCTACTGGCTGAAACCAGCTAAGAAAATGCTTTGCGATAGATGTTGCAATGCAATAAATTTAGGCTAAACTAATCAGGCAAAACATGTGAGATCAATCACTTACCTGTTTTGCCGACTCTACAAACCTTAAAATGCAATATTACATATACGAACTATTTGGCGTAGTATCCTCAGCCTTTAATCTGTAATCTGTATAGCGATACTAGCCCGGTTTCATTAGCTGAAACCTCAGTGATCAAACGGTAACCCTCAAAAAAGGTACTCCCATGACTCTGTCGACTACGTTTAAAACTCCCCGCCAGCGCCGTCAGCTGGAACAATCGCAAAGAAATATGGAAATTGTGATGATGGGACTGCATCGCGCTCAGTTTGAAGTAAGGCGTCAGATACGTAATGAGCTGGCAGATCGCGCAGCAGCCAAGGCAGAAAAAGAGTTGGATTATCTTGAAAGTGTTAAGTAATTAACCAAAAATGCAAAAAGCCACGAATCAATTCGTGGCTTTTTTAACGTCCCTGAAAGCGAAGAGTACCTCTTTATGCCGCCTGCAGTTTTCGCTCATAAACTACGTAATTACGATTGGGTTTCCAGCCTGCATCCTGATAAAGCGTTAGCGCCTTGGCCTCATTTGCTTCCGACTCCATTTCCATATAGGCCACATTATGGGTGGCGGCGAAATCTTCTGCTGCTTTAATCAAGGCACGGCCAACACCACGGCCCCGGGCATCTTTTGTTACAAACAAATCATTCAGCAACAGTGTTTTTTGCATACGCAGTGAAGACAGATTCCAGTAAAGCTGGGCAAACCCAACTGTTTTAGTGCCTTCGCAGGCCGTAAACAGGATCGAATCACCATTTTTTAAGCGCTCAATAAGGTATTGATGCCCCGCTTCCAGATCCGCCTTCTGATTAAAGTACTGGCGATACTCATCAAATAAGGCCCATGCACCCCATAAACGCCAGATTTCGTGCAAATCATCCAACTTAGCCTGGCGTATAGTCAGTGTCGTTCCATCATTTAATAGCGTGTTCATTTTTTCATCATCCAGTCATGCGTAAATTAGGGTAGCCGTCTTAATTAGGTCGGTATTTTTTATTTACTTGTTATTTAGCATTCAATCACATGCTTGATTCATGGTAAAACAAGCAATTCTTATGCTGCATAAGCCAAACTGATGCTTGACTATAAATTACTGGAAGCGCTGGATATGGTGGTGCGTGAAAGCAGTTTTGAGCGGGCTGCCAAACGCCTGTTTTTAACGCAATCGGCCGTATCACAACGCATCAAATCACTGGAAGAAAAACTCGGTAAGGTACTGGTCGTGCGTGAAAGCCCTGTGCATGCCACCCGGGCTGGCGAGATGCTCATTGTGCACTTCAGACAAGTCCGCCAGCTGGAAGCTGCCCTGGCAGAGCAAATCGATTTTAAAGAGCAGGATTGGCAAAGTGTGCGTCTGGGGGTGAATGCCGACAGCCTGGCCATCGGTTTACTGGATGCACTGGCCCCGCTATTGGAAAGCGAGCGTTTACTGCTGGAATGCGTGATTGATGATGAAGGCTATACGCTGGATTTATTACGGGCAGGCGATGTAGCAGGCTGCATCAGCACCCAGCCCTCTGCCGTAGCGGGCTGCGCCGTACAAAGCCTTGGCAACATGCCCTATGTGTTTGTGGCAACACCTGCTTTTGCAGAGCGGTATTTCTCTCAAGGGTTTACTCAAACCGCTCTGATGCATGCCCCTACCGCCATTTTTGGTCATCGGGATTCCCTGCACCGGCGCTGGCTGGGCGAGCGCTACGGCATTCTGGATGATCATTTCCCCTGCCATCAGATTCCTGAAAGCCATGCCCTGTTTGATGCCGTGTGCTTTGGCCTGGCCTACGCAGCCATTCCCTACGCTCAGGCCAAACCGGCCATTACATCGGGCAAAGTCATTGAACTTGCCAGCAGCGAGCGTATTCATATTCCGCTGTATTGGCACCACTGGCAGAAACAAACACAGGAAGCCAAACGGGTCAGTGACGCAGTCCTTGCCTTTGGACGCCGCGTTTTACCATCCCAGGAAGCCTCCCTGTATCTAAACGCTTTATAAAGGCACGAAAAAACTTACAGATGCATTTGTGCAAGCAAATCCGGCTAAAATCACATACAGGAGCTCTCTTCGGCAGCTACCACTTTGTTTTCGAGAGAGTACTTCCTTACTTTGCATTAGCTTCAGACAAGGCATTAAAAAAACACTTTTATCCTAAAATGATACATTTAAAGCAAAACAAGCTAAAAATAGAGCGTTTAAGGATAAAATAACGAATAAAAATTTTATATGATGAGTTCTTCAAATCAAGGAGCCACATTATGAAAGCAATACTCTTAACTGCCCTGCTTGTCAGCCATTCTGCTTTTGCTGCAGATTTCAGTGTCCGTAGTACGGATATCAAAGCGGATACACCAATGTCAGCAAAGCACGAATTTAATGGCTTTGGTTGCAGCGGCAGCAACCTCTCTCCACAACTGCAATGGCAAAATGCCCCTACCGGAACTAAAAGCTTTGCAATTACAGTATTTGATATGGATGCACCGACAGGCAGTGGCTGGTGGCACTGGAATGTAGTTAACATCCCAGCAAGCACACTATCTGTAGCTACGGGCAGCGTTCCTAAGGGCGCACTGGAAACACGTACAGACTTTGGCTCACCAGGCTTTGGTGGCGCATGCCCACCAGCCGGAGATGCGGCCCACCGTTACGTTTACACCGTCTGGGCCCTGGATGTCGAAAGCCTTCCACTTGATGAGCAGGCCAGTGGTGCACTGGTTGGCTTTATGCTGAACCAGCATAAGCTGGGCAAAGCTCAACTGACCGCCACATATCAACGAAAAAAATAAAATAAGCTGCCAGGCTTGATCAGCCCGTTTATATCACCCCAGAGCGCTGATCAGGCCAGGCAGGCAGGAAGCTTTAATGAGCCAGCTTAAAACCCGCAGTATTCAACAAAGCGTGATTCAAGCCAAAGCGGTACAGTCATTACGACAAGTAAGTTGCTTGCAATTTACGCTCATGCGGGTGCGCCATGGTGCCAAGCACATTTATCTGAACGAGCAAACGCAGATTGCCCGTAACGGGGATCTGGTCATTGTGCCTGCAGGGCTGGAAATGACTTTATCCAACCAGCCGGATGCTCATGGCTATGTTTGCGAAGTGCTGCAGCTTGACCCCAAAATTATCCAATTTTGCCGCACAGCTTACCCCGCTGCAGTACAAGCCCTGCAATACACCGAGCCCGCATTATGCGTCAAGCTAAGCCCCGTTATCGCCCGGCTATGGGATGAGTTATTTGCCGCAAGCCATCATGGTGAGGCCATTGAGCTGCTGGAGCACCGGGCCACAGGCTTATTGCTGGGGCTGGTACTGGCAGGATTCGGTGGTGCACTCTTTATTGACCGCGGCTCACCGGTGGTCAAACGGGTTCAACAGCAGGTTTTATTGCAACCCGGCAAAGAGTGGACAGTGGAGCATATGGCACGGCATTTACATATCGGTGAATCAACCCTGCGCCGGCAACTTGGACAGGAAGGCAGCTCGTTCCGAAAAATACTCGAGCATGTCAGATTAAATACTGCACTTGGAATGATCCAAACCACTACGCAACCAATCGGGCAAATCGCCAGGCAATGCGGTTTTGCCTCAGCCTCCCGCTTTAGCAACCGCTTTCATGCGCACTTTGGAATGAAGCCCTTGCAGCTCAGAGCAAGCGTAATGTAGCAGGGCCTGAGCAAGATGTTTGGCAGACATCAAGCCTGCCGGGCTTATTACACTTCAAACACTCGCGTAAGCTATGCGACAAACCAAGACATTAAAACGACCGTTTGTAAAGGCAGGATAATCCGCGATCACAAGCAACGCAATTTCTTGCTATTTTGTCACTATTGTCGCAAAAAAAGACCCGCCCAAATGAGCCGCCCACCCAACAAAATGAGCCGCATTGCGGCCAAGACTGCAAGCCTGCCACAAGGCCTGCGCAGCTTTATCCTGACGCGCCTGTTTGGCCGTATCGTGCCTTTTTTATCCACGGCATCGGTGCAGTTTGAAGAAGTGAGTGCCACAAAACTGGTGGTTTCCATTAAAAACCGCCGCAAAGTACAAAACCACATTAAGGGCATACACGCTGCGGCGATGGCGCTGCTGGCCGAAACCAGCACCGGCTTTGTGATGGGCATGAATGTGCCGGACGATAAACTGCTGCTACTTAAATCCATGCATGTGGATTACCAGAAGCGCTCGCAGGGCGATATGCGCGCCGTGGCCACCTTAAGCAAGGACCAAATCGAGCTATTACACACGGCAGAAAAAGGCAATTTTTCTGTGAATGTAGAGATCAGCGATGAATCGGGGGACACGCCTATTCAGTGCGAAATGGTCTGGGCATGGCTGCCTAAAAAGCGCGATTAAGCCTTTCACATCAATTTAATACCACTGCAAGCTTCTGCTCACCAAGGATGCCCCATGCAATACGAAACAATTGAAGTGAAGGTCAGTAATGCCATCGCCCTTGTTACGCTAAATCGCCCTAAAAAAGCCAATTCGCTCAACGCCCTGATGTGGCAGGAAATTAAAGCGGCGCTGAACTGGTGCGATCAACGCCCAGAAGTGCGCGCGGTGGTGCTCAATGGTGCCGGGCGTAATTTCTGTGCAGGCATTGATTTGATGATGCTGGCCGAAATTCAAACCAGCCTGACTAGCGAGTGCGAAGCGCGTAATCGCGAAACCATCCGCGCCCTGATTTTAAACCTGCAATCCTCGGTCAGCAGTCTGGAGCACTGCCGAAAACCCGTGATTGCCGCAATCCATGGCGCATGTGTGGGCGGCGGCTTAGATTTGGTGCTGGCAGCAGATTTCAGATACGCCAGCACAGACGCCAGCTTCAGCGTGCGTGAAGTGGCCATGGGCTTAGTTGCCGACGTAGGCAGCCTGCAGCGCTTAGGCCGCGTGGTGGGTGAAGGCATCGCACGTGAAATGACCTTCACCGCCATGGATATGTCCGCCAGCGAGGCGCTGCATGTGCGCTTAGTAAACAAGGTATTAGCCAGCCCGGAAGAATGCCTTGCCGCCGCCATGCACACCGCCAGCGTCATCGCCGCCCAATCCCCGCTGGCCGTGCGTGGCAGCAAGCAGGTGCTGAACTACAGCCGCGATCACAGCGTAAGCGATGGCCTGGAATACGTCGCCACCTGGAACGGCGGCATGCTGCTCTCTGCCGACATCAAAGAAGCCATTACAGCGCAAATGAGCGGGCGGGCGGCGCAGTATTTGGATTAAAAATTCAAAAAAGGGGGCTGCTAGCTCCCCGATCTACATATGGATTGGTACCGTAGGAGCGGCTTCAGCCGCGAATGTTTTTATACTCAGCGCTTTCGTGGCTAAAGCCACTCCTACAAAAACATCGAGTTTTTTCTTAAGTTAATAGGATTGGGGCAGCTAGTCCCAAAAGTAGGGGGCAGTCCTTATCTTTTGCCAAGTTCTACCCTAAGGGTGAGGAGATTAAGTTTCTTTGGTTGTAAGTAGCGTAATTTTGCAAAAGGCAAGGACTGACCCCAGCTTTCGTTTTAAAACCATTGAAATCTGGGCTCTATCGCAGCTAGTGGCATAGGGCTTAAATCCCCCTTGAAGCACGCCGAAGCGAGGAATAAGCGGATCGGGGTTTCGGAAAAGGGGTAGCGGGCTTGCTCCCGAGCAGCCTTTTTCGCCGAGCCGATTATCCGCAGTGAGGGGCCTTCGTGCTGGTCGGGGCGGCCTTCTTTGCGTACTAGGATTTCTGGCCGTTCAAGAAAGTGAGTCCCCGCGGGAATGCCGCACCTAAATCAATGTGCCGAAGGCACTAAAAAAATAATCACTGTTTAACATCAGCTAACTAATTATTAACTAAACAATTCCGATATATGTTGGCCTTTACCCAAAGACATAACCTGCCGATCTAATTCTGACATCACAATACTAAGCGGCTGATTTACCTTACACTCCAAAACAAAGTAATTCTTAGCATGAATAATCTCATTAATGCACCTAACCCGCCACACAAGCTAAACTGGCTAAAGTCAGCCCCTTGACTCAAATTAATAGACCACTCAATTAGGCTTCCTTGCATGGACATCCAATACCAAGAGTTTCTCTCAAACATCGCAAAAATTGAATTGATTTCGCGTCAAATAAAAAAATCCACTGAAATAGAGTATGAGTTGATGGTTAAAAATCATCAATCACTAGCTGGCAACACCAAGGAACGCTATTCAAATTCTCATCACAATATGTTTTTTCGCTCACTAACCAGCGGGGAAGCAATTTTGTATGACCACATGTCATTGGACTTTGAGCAGCGAGTCAAAGATCTAATAAAACGTCATAACAAACACTCTCTATGGCTGCTTGCTGAAGCATTTGAATATTTCGAAGATCTTGTGGAACTCATGTACGCTCACATTGGGCACAATGAGCCAAGTGTTTGGCCACAAGACAAAAAAAAACTAGAGACTACTGAATCTTTGGCACAAAAACCATTGGAATGGTTTATTCAAAAAGCAAAAGATGGCCAATTGGCTTTGCATAAAAAGCTTGAGTGCATCCGAAAACTCTTCCCCGCGTTAGTCTCTATTGAAAAAACGAACTACTTCAAAATAGATCTACGCTTCACAATCTGTTTGATTGAAATGTTGCGCCATATTATTGTGCATAACAATGGACGAATAAATGACATAACTAAGTTTACAGCTGAAACATTTCGGCGAGCCGGAATTTCGAATAACGGAAAGTATGACTCCCAGAAATCTCAGTTAATTTATAACTTCGTCACCTCTGATGAAAAGGGCTATCACGTTACCATGTTGGAAATCCAAGTAACAGATACCCCTTTTCACATAGATCGCCTTAACAATTTATTGAACTATATGCTTGCATACGCTCATTACATTTACCACTCGCTTATTCGCCCGACATATTTTTGTCAGCATAAACTTGAACCTACCATTCCATGATTCAGCGATTGCTGTCTAACCGTCAGTTCAATGCGGAGCACCAATGCTGACCTCCTATGGTTTCACCATTTTCATTATCAGTCTTGGTGAATTATTCCCTAACCCGTCTTAGCGGCTCTTGTGGCAATCATGAACTGGAACGTGGAGAATCGGCTGATGCATCACAAAAATAAAAAAGCCCAGCTAACCAAGCTGGGCTTTCATCATTCAAACAAAAGTACTATGCCAACCCCTGCTCCAAATCGGCAATTAAATCATTAATATATTCCAAACCAACCGAAATACGGATCAGCCCTTCGGTGATGCCGGCAGCTTCACGCGCGGCGGGGGTGATTCGGCCGTGGGTGGTGCTGGCGGGGTGGGTGATAGTGCTGCGGGTGTCGCCCAGGTTGGCGGTGCGGCTGATGAGTTGCACGGCATCGACGATTTTCCATGCTTGCTCGCGGCCACCTTTCACCACAAAAGACACCATGCCGCCACCAGCGTTTTGCTGGGTCATAGCCAGCGCGTGCTGCGGGTGCGAAGGCAGGCCGGGGTAGTAGACTTGCTCTACTGCGGGGTGCGCTTGCAGATAGGTGGCCAGCTTTAAAGCGTTTTCCGAATGGGCACGCATACGGATCGGCAGGGTTTCGAGCCCCTTGAGTAAGACCCAGGCATTAAAGGCCGACAGGCTTGGGCCAGCGGTGCGCAGGAATAAATACACGGGATCGACCAGTGCCGACGAGCCCACTACTGCCCCGCCCAGCACGCGGCCCTGGCCGTCGATATATTTGGTGGCCGAGTGCACCACCAGATCGGCCCCCATAGCTAATGGCTTTTGCAGGATGGGCGTGCAAAAGCAGTTATCCACCACCAGCAAAGCACCCCGTGCGTGGGCGATGTCGGCAATCTTGCGAATGTCGCTGATTTCTGTTAGCGGATTGGATGGCGTTTCCAGGAACAGCAGCTTGGTGTTTGGCTGGCAGGCATCCGCCCATTCGGTGATATCTGTGGCGGACACATAGGTGACGCTCACGCCAAACTTACTGAGATACACATTGAGCAGCTGAATAGTGGAGCCAAACAGGCTGGCCGAGGCCACCACATGGTCCCCAGATTTTAAATGCGCCATAAACAGCGACAAGATCGCGCTCATGCCTGATGCGGTGGCCACGGCGCGCTCTGCCCCTTCTAAGGCTGCAAGTCTTTCTTCAAAGGCAGTCACGGTGGGATTGGTAAAGCGCGAATAAATAAAGCCGGGCATCTGGCCGGTAAATTTTAATGAAGCTTCTTCAGCGCTGCCAACCACAAAGCTGGATGTCAGATACATCGCATCAGAGTGCTCGCCAAACTGACTGCGGGTAGTGCCCGCTCTGACGGCTAAAGTATCGGGGTGCAGGAATTCATCTTCAAACATGGCTTTCTCTACTCAGGTCACGGTCTAAGGAAGGGCAATGCTTTTCAGGCAGCGGTGCCTGGATAAGCTTATTGTAACGTAAGCATCTGGCCCCACCGGTCTTTTCCTGGGTATTCCCTCTTTTTCATTCGCTGTCACACCCGTATAACTCATCAGCAAAGCGGATCCTGAATCGCACGCTTTTCCTGATCGGCACGGTGCAAAGCATTAACCCACTCCGCACCCAGGCGCCCCTGTGCCACTTGAAGCTCTTTCCATACCAAATATTCTCTCCATGCCTGCTTATAAGGGCACAGCCTGCAACAATATTTCGCATTACACGTGCCGGCATGTTTTCAGTCATACCCAGCCCGGAAACAATCTGGTCAATAAGGCTTTCGCCCATTACGAGGCAGAGACAAAAAAAACGCCAGTCCAAAGGCTGGCGTTTTACACAAAAAGGGCAAAATCAGAGCAGATTCTGCTCGCCCACCCCGATATTCATATCCAGTAAATGGCTTTCTGCCGCGTCACTGGCTTTGGCAGATAGAGGCGACAGGCGCTTCGCTTCCAATTCATCCAGGTACGCAAGTGTAATATCGCCAGTGATATATTTACCGTCAAAGCATGATGTTTCAAAGGAAGTAATTGCCCCGCCACTGGCTTTACTACATGCATCAATCAGGGCATCCAGCTCCTGATAAATAATGGCATCAACACCAATTTCATCGGCAATTTGCTGATCAGTGCGGCCCGTTGCAATCAGCTCGGCACGTGTTGGCATATCAATACCATAAACGTGCGGGTACATCACAGGGGGGGCAGCGGACGCCAGATAGACTTTAGTTGCACCGCAGTCCCGGACCATTTGCACAATTTGCCGGCTGGTAGTGCCCCGTACGATTGAATCATCAACCAGTAATACATTTTTGCCACGAAATTCAACTGCAATCGGATTGAGCTTTTGACGAACCGATTTTTTACGGCTGGCCTGGCCGGGCATAATAAAAGTGCGGCCAATATAACGGTTCTTCATAAAGCCTTCGCGATAGGGCAAACCTAATTTATTTGCCAGTTGCAAAGCAGAATCACGGCTGGTATCCGGAATAGGAATCACCACATCGATATCGAGCCTTGGAATCACCGCGGTGACTTTATCGGCCAGATTTTCACCCATATTTAACCGTGCCTCGTGCACCGAAATACCATCAATCACGGAGTCAGGGCGGGCAAAATAAACATGTTCAAAAATACAAGGTACCAGCACAGGGTTGGCGTGGCATTGCTTACTGTAAAACTCACCATCAAAAGTCACAAATACAGCTTCACCCGGTGCAATATCACGCTCAAATTTAAAGCCCAGTACATCATGAGCGACAGATTCGGAAGCAACGATGTATTCCAGGCCTTCCGGGGTTTCGTGTGTGCCCAGGCAAAGCGGGCGAATGCCATAAGGATCACGAAATGCCACAAGGCCAAAGCCTGCAATCATGGCAACAACAGCATAAGCACCTTTAACCCGGTCATGCACAGCGGCAATCGCATCAAAGATGGTTTCCGCATTAAGCTGTGGGCCTTTTACGCGGCGGGATAGCTCATGAGCAAAGACATTCAGCAGCGCTTCAGAATCAGAATTGGTATTGATATGCCGCAGATCAGTGCGGTACATATCTTCTTTTAGCTGCTTATCGTTGGTTAAGTTACCGTTGTGTGCCAGCACAATACCAAAGGGGCTGTTGACATAAAAAGGCTGCGATTCTGCCAGGCTGGATGCTGATCCTGCAGTTGGGTAACGTACATGCCCAATGCCGGCATTGCCCATTAAAGAGCGCATATTGCGAGTGCGGAACACATCACTCACTAAGCCTTGCCCTTTGTGCATATGGAGCGTCAGCCCCTCTGCCGTTACAATCCCTGCGGCATCTTGCCCACGATGCTGTAAAACCAGTAAGCCATCGTACAACAGCTGATTAACGGGTGTCTTGGCGACGATACCTACAATGCCACACATTGGCGTGCCCCTTTGAGTTCTTAATCGTAACGAATGCATGCTACCAGTCAGGGCTGGTAATTGATTTTAGCCTTTACGGCAGTGGCTTAAAATGAGGGACGAAGTACACACCCAAACCCGGCACATGTCTGATACATGCGGTTAATCGTAATGGATGCGGGCTGCCAAAGCGGCTGGCAGCCAGATTTTGGCCTTTACGGCAGCTTCTTCAAATAGGGGGCTAAACATGGCGTTTCGCCATATTGTTTGTTTAGGCAAACTAGTAAACCCGGCCAGTAATACCAGCGTTAAACTCAGTAAAAAACCACGAACCAAACCAAAGCCGGCACCGAAAAGGCGATCCGCAGGTTTTAAGCCCGTTGCCTGCATAAACTGATTCAGCGTTACCCTTAATATCGCGGAAGCCACCCAGACTACAAAGAAAATGGCCACAAAAGCTGCCAGATAGCGAAGCTCATCGTTAGGCAAACTCTGAGGCATCCATACCGACACCTGGCTTGAGTAATGACTAGCCAGCCAGAAAGCCAATACCCATGCCGCCAGTGCCAGTGCTTCCTGCACTAAGCCCCGCATCACTGAAAGCATCATGGAAAGCCCCATAATGCCTAAGACGGTGTAATCAAAGCCAGTCATGCTTTAACCTATTTACTGGACAAGTGCCCGCTAAACCCGAGCACTCCCATCTTTTTGAGGTAACTCTGAGCTTTTAGTTCATCATTTACAGGACCAACACGTACCCGTGTTAAAGCGCCCTTTTCTGTTGTCGTTTTTTCAGAATAAGCAGGAATACCCACTCCCTGTAGCTTGCCCACCACTTGAGTCGCTTTTTCAGTATCAGCGTAAGCGCCAACCTGAATATAATAACGTTTATTACTTGTCACCGTTTTTGCAGCAGGAGCTGCATCCAGCCCTTCTAAAATACGCTGTGGATCAACCGCTGGCCTGGCAACCGCAGGCTTAGGTGCGGGGGTAGGTGCAGAGGTGGGTTTGGGGGCAGGCACAGAGGTAGGTTTAGGCGCTGCTGTCGGTTTTGGCGAAGGGGTTGGAGTAGGAATCACAACCTTCTTCTGATGATTGACAAGCTTACCCGGCAACACGTTCTGTGCAGCGCTGGCTACATGATCTGCAGGCACAGGAGTCGCTTCGGCAGGCTGAAGCAGCTCCGGTGCAGATGCTGTTTGTAAAGGCTCAACCACAGATGACGCCTGGGCAGCGACAGGCTCTGGTGAGCGCGGCTGCAATGCTGGCGAGCTGGAAATAATTTCAATATTATTACCTCCCGCAATAACGGCAGGCGGTGCACTGTCCAGTGCAGTCCATAAAACGATCAGAGCAAACAGCACCAGTGCAATTGCCCCCACCAGACGCCGGCGGGCACGTTTTTTAAGTTGCAGCAAATCATCGCTGACGTTTCGGTTGATCATATTCAGCGCTCACGCGTTGCCATCACTTCGGCAACTGTGTAAAAGGATCCAAAGGCGAGAATTCTATCACTTTCCCCTGCCAGCTTACAGGCCGAAGCAAAAGCAAGAGCGACATTCTCATAAATATTTATTTTCGCCAACGGAGCAAGCTTGCCGACAATGTCGGAAAGTTGTTCCGGAGGCGCTGCTCGCGGCAGCTGTGGTGCGGCTAAATGCCAGACATCAATACGATCTGCCAATAATTCAACCACACCCGCAATATCTTTATCAGCCATCATCCCCAGCACCGCATGGGTTACCGGATAAAACCCCATGCTATCTAAATTGGCGCGTAAGACTTTCGCTGCATGCGGATTATGCCCTACATCCAGCACGACGGCAGGACGACCGGGTAAAACCTGAAAACGCGCAGCAAGCTCGACTTCCAGCAAGCCACGCTTTATATCACCAATCCCTACCGGCAACTGATCTTTTACCGCATCGAGCAAAGCCAGTACCACCGAGGCATTACCCAGCTGATACTGGCCGCGTAGCGCAGGAAAAGGTAGCGCGTGCCGACGTACACCCGACTTATTCCACCATGTCCACTGCTGCCCTTCGGCCTGCTTTTCAAAGCCAAAATCCTGCCCGATTAACTGCAGATGCGCACTAATTCGCTGCGCTTGGGCAATCAGTGTGGCTGGCGGCTCGGGGTCTGCGCAAATCGCAATTTTACCCTGACGATAGATACCTGCTTTCTCGTGCCCAATAGCTTCGCGGGTATCACCCAAAAAAGACTGATGATCCAGGCCCACATTAACAACGGCAGAGGCAACAGGCTCAAACGCATTAACGGCATCCAGACGCCCGCCCAAACCGACTTCCAGCACCGCCACATCTACGCCTGCTGTCATAAACTGCTGCATCGCGGCCAGTGTACCAAACTCAAAGTAGGTCAGTGAGCTATCACCCCGTGCAGCCTCAATTGCTTGAAAACTAGCAACAATATCAGCATCGGAAGCAGGCACAAGATTAATGGCAACCCGCTCCCGATAATGCAGCAAATGGGGTGATGTATACGTGCCGACCCGATAACCTGCAGTGCACAAAATAGTGGACAGCATGGTACACACCGAACCCTTACCGTTGGTCCCTCCCACCAGCAGCACAGGAAAATCCGGATTCAGGCCTAAGGCATCACGCACGCAAACAACCCGCTCCAGCCCCATATCAATGGCACTGGGGTGCAGCTGTTCCAGATGGGATAACCACGCATCAAGGGAGAGAGAATCAAACGACATAGATATCAGTTAAGAGCGGGCTGTTTAGAAAGAAGGGTCATTAATTGAGCTAATTTCTGGCGCATCTCGCGGCGGTCAACCACCATATCCAGAGCGCCTTTTTCCAGCAAGAATTCAGCACGCTGAAAGCCTTCCGGCAGTGTTTCACGAACGGTCTGCTCAATCACGCGCTGCCCTGCAAAGCCAATCAGAGCACCCGGTTCGGCCATCACTATATCGCCCAGAAAGGCAAATGAAGCAGAAACCCCCCCCATCGTCGGATCGGTCAGAATGGAAATAAAGGGTAATTTTTTATCCGCAAGCTTTGTTAAAATGGCGCTGGTTTTAGTCATTTGCATCAGCGAATTCAAACCTTCCTGCATTCGCGCGCCACCTGAAGCTGAAACACAAATAAAGGGCACATTGTTTTCGATGGCGGTCAGTACGCCACGTACAAACCGCTCACCGACAACCGAGCCCATAGAACCACCGATAAATTTAAACTCGAACGCAGCCATCACAACCGGCACATTCTGAATGGCGCCCTGCATCACAACCAGCGCATCTTCTTCGCCGGTAGCCGACTGGGCAGCACTGAGCCTGTCGCTATATTTTTTGCTGTCTTTAAATTTCAGAATATCCAGCGGTTTAACTTCCGCACCAATTTCAAACCGCCCTTCCTGATCAAGCAGGATATCCAGGCGACGTCTTGCAGAAACGGCATTGTGATAATCACATTTAGGGCAAACTTCTAAATTATTTTCCAGGTCAGTACGGTATAAAACCGCGCTGCAGGCCGGGCACTTGTGCCAAAGACCTTCCGGAACGCCGGATTTACTCATAGTGGTACGAATTTTAATCTTCGGCGGAAGCAGTTTTTGCAGCCAGCTCATTGTATTTCCTCCATCAGCACCGCTTTAACGGGCATTAAACCCCCATTTCTTTACAGATAACGGGGGTTTAACAACACGTTTAAATGCGGGCAGTGTCCATCGCGGCACGAATGCCGGTAAGAAAATCAGTTAATCGATCAGCAAGGCCTTCTTCACCTCTTTCAGCTTCTTGTACCAGGCGCGAGCCGATCACAACCGCATCGGCTACGGCAGCCACTGCTTTTGCAGTAGCTGCATCACTGATCCCGAAACCAACACCAATCGGGATGGTGAGATATTTCTTTAATACGCTCAGTTTTTCAGTGACATCTGCAATATCCAGATTTGCCGAGCCTGTTACCCCTTTCAGGGAAACATAATACACATAGCCTGACGCCAACTCTGCAACCGCTTTAATTCTTGAGGCGTGCGTTGTCGGTGCGAGCAAGAAAATAGGATCGATGCCATGTGCTTTTAAAATAACCACACGCTCTTTTGCTTCTTCCGGTGGTAAATCAACGGTGAGCACACCATCCACACCCGCTTGTAGTGCTGCTTTTGAAAAAACCTCGTAACCCATGGCTTCCATCGGATTAGCGTAACCCATCAGCACAACCGGTGTATCTGCATTTTTTTGGCGAAATTCAGCCACCATACCAAGAACCTGGCGCAAAGATACGCCATGCAAAAGTGCACGCTCCGATGCGCGTTGAATCACCGGGCCATCTGCCATTGGATCAGAAAATGGCACGCCCAGCTCTAAAATATCCGCGCCGCCCGCAACCAGCGCATGCATCACCTCAACCGTGCCCCGAGGATGCGGGTCTCCGGCGGTAATAAATGGAATCAGCGCCTGGCGATTCTGACTTTGTAAACGCGAAAATGCCTGCTGAATTCTGGACGGATGATTAGCCTTCATATTTAATTTCCCAGTTCGATGCCGGAGAGACGGGCTAAAGTCGGGATATCTTTATCACCACGACCCGATAAATTAACCAGAATCACCTGATCTTTAGTCATTGTTTTAGCCATTTTTGCAGCATGGGCCAGAGCATGACTTGACTCAAGGGCCGGAATGATACCCTCAAAATGACAAAGATCGTGAAAAGCGGCAATGGCTTCATCATCATTAATCGCCACATACTCAGCGCGGCCGATATCTTTCAGGTAGCTGTGCTCCGGTCCTACGCCCGGATAATCCAGCCCGGCAGAAATAGAGTGCGTATTTGCGATCTGGCCATCTTCGTCCTGCATCAGGAACGTACGATTGCCATGCAAAATACCGACTTTGGCATCAGAGGTCAGAGGTGCCGCGTGACGGCCAGTTTCTACGCCATCTCCGCCCGCCTCTACACCAATCAGGCGTACAGCTAAATCATCCACATAGGGGTAGAAAATACCAATCGCATTCGAGCCGCCGCCCACACAAGCCACAACCGCATCAGGCTGGCGGCCGATCATTTCTGGCATCTGTACCTTACATTCATCACCAATCACGCGCTGAAAATCGCGCACCAGCTGCGGATAAGGATGAGGGCCTGCACATGTCCCAATAATGTAATAGGTAGAATCGACATTTGTTACCCAATCGCGCATCGCCTCATTCATGGCGTCTTTCAATGTTTTTGTACCTGATTCAACAGCAACCACTTTTGCGCCCAGTAATTTCATCCGGAACACGTTCGGAGCCTGGCGTTTAACGTCTTCAGCTCCCATATATACAATGCACTCAAGGCCATAACGTGCGGCAACCGTAGCTGACGCTACGCCATGCTGGCCCGCACCAGTTTCGGCAATCACGCGTTTTTTACCCATACGGCGGGCAAGCAGCGCCTGGCCGATAGTGTTGTTCACCTTGTGCGCGCCGGTATGATTTAAATCTTCACGCTTCAAATAAATCTGTGCGCCACCTAAAGCCTCGGACCAGCGCTTGGCGTGGTATATCGGGCTTGGGCGGCCAACATAGTGTTTTAGCTCGCTATGGTACTCGGCAACAAAATCAGGGTCTTGCAGGGCTTTTTCATACTCAACCCGTAGTTTATCCAGAGCAGGAATCAAGGTCTCAGCCACAAAAATGCCACCAAACTGACCAAAATGCCCCAGGGAATCAGGTTGCTGATAGGGCTGCTGCTCGTGTGTAGTCTCAGTCATGCGCTTTTCTCTCTGCTTGATTTAATAAAGGCAGCAATTTTTGCTGCATCTTTGATTCCCCTGCTGCTTTCTACGCCACTTGATACATCCACAGCCCAAGGTCTAACCTTACAAATCGCTTCATGGACATTACCAGAATGTAACCCCCCCGATAGAACCAGTGGCAATGGCAGATGTTCAGGAAGAAGATTCCAGTCAAAGGCTTCACCCGTTCCGCCAGGCACCCCTTCTACAAAAGCATCAAGCAAAATCCCTTTGCAAAGCGTATCTACAAAGCGCTGCGCGCATTCTACCAAATTAAGATCAGGTGTTACCCTTAGCGCTTTTAAATAAGGGCGTCCAAACTGGCGACAATATTCGGGCGTTTCATTACCGTGAAACTGCAGTAAATCCAATGGCACCTTAGCCAGTACATTACGAACAAACGTAACATCTGCATTAACAAACAAACCTACACTACTCACAAAAGCAGGTAAAGCAGCAACAATTTGCGCTGCAGTTGCCGCCTCTACATAACGAGGACTGGGTGGATAAAAAACCAGACCAATAGCGTCAGCCCCTAATTCAGCGCTGCATTTTGCCATGCCCGGATCAAGCAAGCCGCAAATTTTGATGCGTGGATTCATTTCTCTTCCCATTAAATCAAGCCATGACGCAACACCGGCTCGCTATCCAGAGCAAACTCAGGGGGGTAGCTTACACCAGCGAGGTAGAGTCCGTCTGGCATAAAGGTGGGAGGCGCACTCGTTCTATCCCGGGCAAGGATCAAATCGGCCATCCATTCAGGGGATTCATGCCCTTTTCCAACATGCAATAAGGCCCCCAT
Source organism: Iodobacter ciconiae (assembly GCF_003952345.1). Lineage (NCBI taxonomy): Bacteria > Pseudomonadati > Pseudomonadota > Betaproteobacteria > Neisseriales > Chitinibacteraceae > Iodobacter > Iodobacter ciconiae. The sequence goes on from NZ_CP034433.1 coordinate 1,590,532, forward strand.
GATATTACGGACCATATGATGCAAAAAAGCATCGGCAGAAAAATCGCAGATAAAAAGATTCCCCTCTTTTTGAAGCTGAACCTGTGTCATCGTTTTAACGGGAGACTTAGCCTGGCACTCTGCAGCCCTGAAACTCGTAAAATCATGTTGTCCCAGCAGATGGCGTGCCGCAGCCTGCATCGCCTCGAAATCCAGCTCATAAAACGTCCATCCCATACGGCCCGACCATAATGCGGGGCGCACCGGATGGCTCAGCAATAAATAGCGATAATGACGGGAAAATGCTGAAAAACGCGCGTGAAATACTTCAGAAACAGGCTTAGCCCACAGCACAGCCACGGCATCAGGGAGAAAACTATTAATACCCCGCACCCACGCAGTTAAAGGACGATTAACCGTGGTTTCAAAGTGAACAATCTGCCTGGCTCCATGCACACCCGCATCCGTGCGGCCTGCCGCATGAACCTGAATAGCCTCTCCTGCCATCTGGCCAAGCGCAGCCTCCAGAGCAGCTTGCACCGTAGGTAGATCTTTTTGGATTTGCCAGCCATGGAAGGCACGGCCATCGTATTCCACTGCGAGTGCGTATTTCATTACACCATCATCAAAAAAGTGAATAGCACTGCGGCAAACAAGACCCAAAGCAGTGCCAAATCAAAAAAAGACAGCGACTCTACCAGAATTGAGACTTCGTGTAAGCTGCCAGCTTGCTCCACCTTTGCCATTTGCAGTAAAAAACTTTCACGGTTTAAAGTCTTTTGCTCCAGCAGTAACTCGGCCGAAAATGCCATTGTTAGGCTTAAACGTAAAGCCCAGCGCTCACGTCTGAGCCCAAGACAGGCTAATGGGGCAAAAAGGGTATAAAGCCCTGAAAATATACGGTTAGCGCTTAAGCGCGACAGCAACAGCTGTAAAGTTGCCAGCACGCCCAGAAGACGCACAAGCTGCAGCCCACCCCAATACATCCCTTCCTCTGTGGGAGACCAGCGACTCACCCACAGATACTGCCCCGGCGTTGACCAGCCATAAACCAGTGCAATGGCCAGCAGCAAAAAACGCGTCCGTTTCAAAGTTAGCCAGCAACGGTCAGGGCAAACATAAGAGGCCAGGGAAATACATGCCGCAGAAAAAACAATGAGTGGCGTACCCTGCAAAGTTTGCAAAATAGACGCCACCCAAAGCCACACTACAATTTGATTTGCAGAATGAACTCTAATCAAAGATTATCCAGCAATGCCTGAGCCTGTTTTTTCTGCTCCGGTTTTCCCTCGGCGATTGCCTCTTGCAGAATTTCCCTTGCTCCTTCAGTGTCCCCCATATCAACGTAAGCTTTCGCCAGGTCAATCTTGGTTTGTACCGGGTCATCCCCTGCAAACTCCTGCATAGGGTCTGAGGGCATGCCTGTATCTGCAGCAAAGTCCAGATTCATTTCAGCCAGATCAATCGACTCTTCTGCCGCAGAGGCTGCTACCGTCATTTCGATAGGCGCATCTAGGGAGAAATCAAAATCCAGCCCCAGGCCATTATCCGCACTCGTTGCCTCAAGCACGTCTTCCGAGGCGTCTGCCAGGGAAGCGACCGGCATAAGCACCGAGCCCTCAGCAGCAGATGTTCCACCCAAATCAAGATCGGGCAAATCAGCCGAGAAATCAGCAGGCATCGCGGCAGCTTCCGGTATGCTGTCCAGGCCATTAAAATCCAGATCAAACACTCCATCAGCCGGTGCAGCAGCTCCAGCGCCAGAAAAATCAACCGGCATATCCAGTGACAGCATACCATCTGCAGCCGCGGCAGACTCGGGCTCTTCCGGAACTAAAAAGTCGTCCAGACCAAAATCCACTCCTGCCGCAAAGTCATCAGAAGCAGGAGCACTTTCGATCACACCCAGCGCAGGCGTCACTTCAGGTAAATCAAGCGAAGGCAATGTGGTTTGCTGCTGAGCAGCATCCATAAAAGGATTAACCTCCTGCACAGGCTCCGCAGCAGCCCCTGCAGCCACATCAAAGTCAAGAGACAGGTCCAGATCGGCCAAATCATGAGGAGTGCTGACTTGTAGTGGCTCGGCAATTTCTTCACTCATTAGTGCATCAAAATCACTAACGGCTGCCGGTGCCGCAGACAGATTTAAATCACCAAAAGGCAAATTATCAGCAAGCGGTTTTGCTACCTGTGCAGCCACAGCAGCAGCCATAGCTGCTACGGGTGCAATTACAGGCTCAATTCGCTTATACAAAGGGTTTCCCGGATCAAGAACACTTCCCTGATATGCAGCCTGCTCCCATTGCGCGCCCCTGCCACCTGTTATGGCAAAAAAGTCAGCGGCAATTTCTTCGTATGATGTTGGGTCCTTCTTTGCCACAAAGATTTCCAGCAGCTTCATCCGGATTTCATGACGCGCAGGATCTTTGAGTAGTGCATCACGCAGAATTTCTTCAGCCTGCTCATTACGATCGTAAGCCATATACACTTCGGCTTCAGCGATCGGATCCACCTCATCCGTATCGATTGTCCCCAAACCCTGACGACTAAAATCGGTAAGGAAAGAGTTTTCAGTTGGCTGGGTGCTAATTACCGCACCGCCGGTATTGCCCAGAAGCGTATTGGATTTCAGGTCCCCACCAGTCAGAACACTATCAGCAAAGGCAGACCCCTGCTTACGGCGGCGAGCCCACCAAAGGCCCACACCACCCAATAAAACAGCAGCCAAACCACCACCAATAGGCAGCGCATTGTCCGCAACCATATCTATCAGGCCAGGCTCTGCCACGGGCTCAGGTGCCGGAGGCGTGATAACCCGGCGTTTTTTAGGCCGACTTGCAATCTCCTGGGTCGGCTGAACAAGTGGCGCGCTTGCCAGTGCCACGGTTTCAGACGCATGCGCCTCCAAAACAGGGGCAGAAGCCAGCGCAGCAGCAGGTTTATCTGCAGCAGCCTCGCTGGCCTTACTTGCTAATGCAGCACCGGCGCTACTTTTAAGCGCCAGCAGCCTTTCCATATCATGAACATTTTTTTGTAATGCGGCAACTCGCTCATTGGCTTCATCCAGACCCTTTTGTCTGGCGATCACTTCCTCTTCCAGCGCACGTATACGTGCCTGCTCTCCTTGCTGATCTGCTTTCGCTTTACCCGGAGCGATCCCTTTAGAGAGTTTCAGGACATCCTGGCTTGCATCGCCTGGCTTTACTTTTTCTTCTACTTTTGGATTGATACGACCTGCACTTACAGACTCATTACCTGCAACAGCGGCTCGTTTTTGCACGGATTCTGCCACTTTATTCCGGTAAGCCTGCCAGTCTTTGGACTGCAAACGTACCTCTTTACCCGCTTCTTTTGCAGGCACGGTCTGCATTTCTTCTTTTGTCGGGATATTTAAGATCTTGCCACGGCGTAAGCGATTCATATTGCCATCAAAAGCACCGGGGTTTTGCCGATACAGCCCGACCAGCATCTGCTCCAGTGTTACGCCTTCGGCCGCAGTCTGCCGCGCCACACTGGATAAGGTATCCCCGGCCTGGACTTTATACTGCTGATCAGATATTGTTTTTTCTGCCTGAGCAGCGACCGGCGCATTCTTTTTATCAGGAGTCAGCACTGTGCCTTTGCGGCGAGTACCAGGCAAAGCAGAGGGTGCAAACTGCTCTTTTGCCTTGATCTCATTTCCGGCAGAAGCCCGGATATTCTGGTAGCCCGGCGGGTCAATCAAAGCGGTGTAACTTCGCTGAATTTTTCCACCAGACCAATTCAGATCAACCAGTAAATCCAGGAAAGGCTCCGAGATTGATTGTGTAGAGCTAACAAAAACGTATTGCTGGCCGTTTGCACGCTTTTCAATTACAAGACGCAAACCCAGTGACGCAGGAGGATAAGCCGCCTGGGCCTGAGTAAACGCTTCTGGCGAGGCAAGGCGAACAAGCAGGCTTTCGAACTCTCCCGGCTGAACTGAAACCAGATCAATTTCAGCCCGAAATGGCTGACCAAGCCCGGAAAGCACGTTTAACTTCCCCAGTCCCACTGCACCTGCAGAAGGCGGCAAAGTCAATATAAGAGCAAGGACACACGCCTTGAGTTTCGGTTTGATTGGCACAATTCCCCCAACACTTCACTTTATTTTTAACCGGGAATGACATAAAACCCGGCACTTACAACCTGACGAACATAACATTTGAGCCAAGCATGGCGCAAGTCATGCACTTAATTTGTACCACATGTTCACCCGGCTAAATCCATTTTTTTTACTAGATCTTACATATTCAGATCAAGCCAAGGCATCACAAAAATACAGACAATCAAAACAGGCAATACATCAATTTGCTAATAAAAAACACTATCAAAATATATAGCAAAGAATATAGCACTATTCCAATAGTTATCAGAACAAATCAAAAATTCAACTTTAATACCACGTTCTTCCCCCGGCAAGACACAACAAAATCTATAAAATAAGCCATCAAACAGGCATAAGTCATTGATTTTACTTAATCACATTTAGGCAAGCTTGATTTAATCAAAACCATACCAAAGATTTAATATTCCAAAGTAATGATAAAAAACTCAAACCATTATCTTATAAATTGGTACAAACAAATATCCGTGCAAACAATTATAACGCTCCTTTTTGACCACGCCCAAATCCACATTTAAGCCCCACAGCCGCAGTAAGGTGAATACCCGAGCAAAGGCAGGCACAAACAAATCTGATTTAATCACCCATTATTTAGAAACACGCCTTTCCTTATCCATGTTTTTTCATATCAAAGACTCGAAAACATTCATGCACACAAAAGAAAAACATTCTGTACAAACTTTAGCCCCACCGCCACCACCTACCGGAGTTATCACTGCCAATTCTTTACAAATAACCAGCTCATCGAATCTAAAGCGCGCAGCTCTGCTAAAATCAGGCACGCTCCAGCCCTAACAAGTACAGCATTCTAATATATAAAAGGATTCAATCATGACGTACGTAGTGACCGACGCCTGTGTGAAGTGCAAGTACACGGATTGCGTCGATGTATGCCCGGTAGACTGCTTTCGTGAAGGCCCCAACTTCCTGGTTATTGATCCCGACGAATGCATCGATTGCACACTCTGCGTTGCCGAATGCCCTGTTGAAGCCATTTATGCAGAAGATGATGTACCAAGCGACATGCAGGACTACATCGAGCTAAATGCTGAAATGTCTAAAATCTGGCACGCCATCGTAGAAAAAAAAGATCCGCTACCTGATCACGAAACATGGGCTGCGGTAAATGGAAAGATTGATCAAATCGAGCGTTAAACGCCCACGTTTTATATTCCTTGAGTCGCACCTGATTATCCGGTATGATCCGCCCCTCTTAACAACCCTTGCCTGACCGTAGTCGCACGCGGCAGGCTTAACATCCATAAGGAGATGTCATGCGACATTACGAAATCGTATTTATCGTGCATCCGGATCAAAGCGAACAGGTTCCAGCGATGATTGATCGCTACAAGACCCTGATCACCAACGGTGGTGGTGCAATTCACCGCCTTGAAGACTGGGGTCGTCGTCAGTTAGCTTACCCGATCCAAAAGATCCACAAAGCTCACTACGTCATGATGAACGTTGAAATCAGCCAGCTGATTTTGGACGAACTCGAACACGCCTTCAAATTCAATGACGCCGTTCTGCGCCACATTACTCTGCGCACAGAGCACGCTGTTGTTGAAGCTTCCCCAATGATGAAGGAAGAGAAGTCCAAGTCCCTGACTACAGCTACTGCCGAAGGCACTGCTGAAGCTTAAGGTACGTTAAACGTTGCCAAGCGATCTGTTTTGCTACGTTTCACCGGACTACTAAAATTGGACAAACGTAACCGAGTACTCATTGACGGTACCGTTATAAAACGAAGCGATTTACGTTACACACCTGCTGGAATGCCTGTTCTGGAGCTTGTGATCACTCACCTTTCAGAGCAGATTGAAGCAGGAAGACACCGCAAGGTAGAGTGTGAAGTGGCCATGATGGCACTTGGTGATATTGCAGCGAAGCTTGACCCTGTTCAGATAGGGCAACGACTAGCCAGCAAAGGTTTTATCGCCGCAAAAAGTAATCGTTATCGCAATGAACTTGTGTTGCATCTCGAAGAATTTGAATTGTTGAATTGAGGTTTATCATGTCGCGTCATCTGTTCAAGCGGAAAAAATTCTGCCGCTTTACCGCCGAAGGCATTGCCCACGTGGATTACAAAGATATTGCTCTGCTAAAAGACTTTATCTCTGAAAACGGTAAGATCATCCCTGCCCGCATTACTGGTACTAAAGCTAAGTTCCAGCGCCAATTGTCTGAAGCGATCAAAGTGGCTCGCCTGCTTGCGCTTCTGCCATACACCGATCAACACTAAGCGAGAGGAATAAAAATGCAAATCATTCTGCTCGAAAAAGTAGCGAACTTAGGTGGTCTTGGTGATGTGGTTACGGTAAAAGATGGTTACGCACGTAACTTCTTGGTACCACAAGGCAAAGCAAAGCGCGCAACTGCAGCTAACCTGGCACAATTTGAAGCTCGCCGTATCGAGCTTGAAGCACGTCAGGCTGAAATCATTGCCGCAGCTACAGCTCGCGCTGCTAAGCTGGAAGGCTCTGCAGTTACTATCGAACAAAAAGCCGGTGTTGATGGCCGTCTGTTCGGCTCGGTTAGCACACAAGACATTGCAGAGGCATTCGTTGCTGCTGGTTTTGAAGTGGTTAAATCTGAAGTTCGTCTGCCTGAAGGTCCTTTCAAGCAAATCGGCGAATATGAAGTTGAACTTGCTCTGCACCACGAAATTGTTGCTGCAGTAAAAGTAACTGTTGTTGGCATTAACTAATCATTACGATTAATTAAGCGCTTCAATAAAAAAAACGGCAATCTTCGGATTGCCGTTTTTTTATCTCTCAGCCCCCTCGTTTTTCCAGCTTGCATTCATAACTTAGCAATATGCGGTTTTTTTCATCGACGCTTTCAAGCTTGACTGAAAAACCCCAAAGCCTTGAAATATGCCTAAGCACCTCATGCACGCTATTTCCTAGCGGCCTGCGCTGATATTGATAATGCCTTAAAGTTAATGAGCGATCTCCCTGTGTATTGGCCTCATAAACCTGAATATTAGGCTCTCTTCCTGCCAGATTATATTGATCAGCCAGCTTTTGCCTGATATCTAAATAACCCGCATCATCATGAATTGCTGCTACTTTTAATTTTGGCAAATAATCATCATCTAAAATGGCAAAAAAACGAAATTCGCGCATTAATTTAGGAGAGAGATACTGCAAAATAAAGCTTTCATCTTTAAAATTACGCATTGCAAAATCCAGCGTCTTTTTCCAGTCGGTATACACCAGATCAGGAAACCACGCTTTATCTTCATCGGTGGGCTCCTCACAAATTCGCCGCAAATCACGGAACATTGCAAAACCCAAAGCATAAGGATTAATCCCGTTAAACCATTTACTCGTAACAGGCTGCTGAAAAACCACATTAGTGTGACTATGTAAAAATTCCAGCATAAAAGCATCATCTACCAAACCTTCATCGTATAATTGATTCAGTAAAGTGTAATGCCAGAAAGTAGCCCAGCCTTCATTCATTACCTGAGTTTGGCGCTGCGGATAAAAATATTGAGCGATTTTACGAATAATTCGCACAATCTCTCTTTGCCATGGCGCTAATAAGGGTGCGTATTTCTCAATAAAATACAATAAATTCTCTTGTGGCTCTGAAGGAAAGCGGCTTTCTTCATGCGTTTCTTCTTCTTCAATACGCTTGGGAATTGTGCGCCACAGCTCATTAATCTGCGATTGCTGATAATTTGCCCGCTCCGATTGCTTTGCCAGCTCCAATGATAGTGATAATTTTTGCGGACGTTTATAACGATCAACACCGTAATTCATCAGTGCATGACAAGAATCAAGCAGCTCTTCTACCTTATCTTCACCATATCGCTGTTCACACTGGGCAATATAGTTTTTTGCAAACACCAGATAATCAATAATGGCCGTGGCATCGGTCCAGCTTCTGAATAAATAATTGCCCTTGAAAAAAGAATTATGCCCAAATGCAGCATGCGCAATCACCAGCGCCTGCATAGTCATGGTGTTTTCTTCCATCAAATAGGCAATACAGGGGCTGGAGTTAATTACAATTTCATAAGCCAGCCCCATTGCCCCGCGCTGATATGATTTCTGTGTAGATAAAAAATGCTTACCATAACTCCAATGATTGTACATAACCGGCATTCCCACCGAAGCGTAGGCATCCATCATTTGCTCTGCAGAAATGACTTCCAGCTGATTTGGATAAGTGTCCAGACCAAACCCTTTGGCAACGCGCGCTATTTCCCGATAGTAGTCATCAATTAATTCAAATGACCATTCTGAACCCACTGATAATATTTTTTTTGCGCGCGTTTTTTTTTGGCGTGTATTTGCACTCATGCTCCCCCCCTTGCGCTGACTTTTTTAAATAGCTCTTTAAAGATTGGCCAGATTTCCGAAGGGTTGCGAATACGCCGCATCGTAAAATGCGTATTCTGTTCTGCCACTTTTTCATATTCAAACCAGAGATTCTGCGGCTCCCCCTCGGTAATTTCCACATAAGCGTAATATTGTAAAAGCGGCATAATTTCAGTGCTTAATAATTGGCGGCACTGTGGCGAATCAGAATCCCAGTTATCCCCATCGCTGGCCTGGGCGACATAGATATTCCAATCTGCATCAGGATAACGCTCATCAATAATCCTCTTTGCAAGTTTTAATGCTGATGAAACAACCGTACCCCCCGTGTCCCTTGCATGAAAAAAATCATGTTCATTAACTTCGGTTGCCTGTGTATGATGACGAATAAAAACAACTTCAATTTTTTCATAAGCCCGCACTAAAAATAAATAAAGCAAAATAAAAAACCGTTTTGCAATATCTTTTTTTGCTTCATCCATTGAACCAGAAACATCCATAATGCAAAACATCACAGCTTGGGTAGTAGGTTTTGGTACACGAACACGATTGGTGTATTTCAAATCAAAGGGGTCGATATAGGGAATACAAACCAGTTTCGCTTTTAATTCGCGAATAATGGCTTGCAAGGTTTGCACCTCTTGCGAGCGCTCTCCTTGCGTTTCCAGCAATTCATCCAATTGCTCCTGCAGGGTGTTTAATTCTTCTAACGGCCCTGCCGATAAAGCAATACGCCGCCCTAATGCCGCACGCAAACTACGCAATACATGAATATTGGTCGGCGTGCCATCCGAGGTAAAACCAGCCCGGACTGGCTTCATGACCATGCTCTGTTTTAATTGGGTTTTAACCAAATTAGGCAATTCAAGATCATCAAAGAAAAACTCTAAAAACTCTTCTTTGCTTAACTCAAAAACAAAATCATCCTCACCATCCCCGCCATTACCCGCCCCGCCATCCCCCCCTGCACCATCGCCACCTGAGGGACGATCAATTTCATCCCCGCGGCTATAGCGATCATTTCCGGGGAAAACCCGCTCCCAAATCCCCCCCGATGCATGGGCAAAACCCGGCTCATTAATATCTTTAACAGGGATAGATACTTTCTCGCCACGTTCTATATCAGTAATTGATCTACCATTTACAGCACGTGTTACCGCCTCTTTAATTTGCCCCTTAAAACGGCGAAGAAACCGCTCCCGATTTATCGCCGACTTATTTTTACCATTTAAACGTCGATCAATCATATGAATCATTTTGCAACTCCAGTGAGGAGTGAGGCGCAGGGGATAATCTCGAGCGACTCTCGATATCACACCCTACCTCACTGGATTAAGATGATTTGCGTACTCTTAAATACCATTCGCACAACAGCCTGACCTGCTTGGGCGTATAGCCTTTGCTAACCATCCTATTTACAAAGTCCTCATGTTTACGTGCATCATCGTGACTGGCCTTGGCATTAAACGAAATCACCGGCAGTAATTCTTCAGTATTGGAAAACATTTTCTTTTCAATGACCGAGCGCAGTTTTTCATAAGATGTCCATGCAGGATTATTCCCCCCATTATTAGCACGGGCACGTAATACAAAATTAACAATTTCATTTCTAAAATCTTTAGGGTTAGAAATACCTGCCGGTTTTTCTATTTTCTCCAGCTCATTATTCAAACTGGTTCGATCAAATGATTCGCCCGTATCTGCATCGCGATACTCCTGATCCTGAATCCAGTAATCAGCCAGCGTGACATAGCGGTCAAAAATGTTTTGCCCATATTCCGAATAGCTTTCCAGGTAAGCGGTTTGAATTTCCTTGCCAATAAAATCAACATATTTCAAAGCCATAAATTCTTTGATATATGAAATATATTTTTGCTCCAGCTCGGCAGAAAATTGTTCACGCTCTACCTGCTGCTCAAGCAAATACAATAAATGCACAGGATTGGCGGCAACTTCGGCATGATCAAAATTAAATACTTTGGATAAAATCTTAAATGCAAACCGTGTCGACAGACCATTCATGCCCTCATCAACCCCCGCAAAATCACGATATTCCTGAATAGATTTTGCCTTGGGATCAACATCCTTTAAATTTTCACCATCATAAACCAGCATTTTTGAAAAAATACTTGAATTTTCCGGCTCGCACAAGCGGGATAAAATAGCAAATTGCGCCATCATTTTAAGCGTGCCCGGTGCACAAGGTGCTTTAGATAAAGAGGAGTTTTGCACTAGCTTTTCGTAGATCCTTACTTCCTCGCTCACCCGCAGGCAATACGGCACTTTTACAATATAAATACGATCTAAAAATGCTTCATTATTTTTATTATTTTTAAATTGCTTCCATTCTGATTCATTTGAATGAGCAAGCACCACGCCATCAAAAGGAATCGCACCAAAACCTTCTGTTCCCTTAAAATTGCCTTCTTGCGTTGCCGTTAGCAGGGGATGCAATACTTTAATCGGAGCTTTAAACATTTCCACAAACTCAAGCAAACCCTGATTCGCCAGGCAAAGCCCACCTGAGTAGCTATATGCATCAGGATCATCCTGCGCATATTTTTCTAATTTACGAATATCTACCTTCCCCACCAGGGCAGAGATATCCTGATTATTTTCATCACCTGGTTCGGTTTTAGCAATTGCAACCTGGCGTAACACTGAAGGATGGCGCTTTACCACTCTGAATTGATTAATATCCCCATTAAATTCATGCAGCCGTTTAACCGCCCAGGGGCTAGGAATTGTTTTTAAATACCGCCCCTCAATGCCAAATTGCTCTTGTAATAGAGCACCATCCTCTTCAACATTAAATAAACCTAAAGGGGATTCATTGACCGGCGAGCCTTTAATGCAATAAAAAGGCACGCACTCCATTAATTCTTTTAATTTCTCAGCAATAGAGCTTTTCCCTCCACCGACTGGCCCCAATAAATAGAGTATTTGTTTTTTTTCTTCCAGACCTTGTGCCGCATGGCGAAAATAGGCAACCACCTGCTCAATCACCTCTTCCATACCATAAAATTCACGAAATGCCGGATAAATACGAATGACTTTATTCTGAAAAATACGCGACAAACTCGAATCAAGCCGGGTATCAATTAATTCCGGCTCCCCAATTGCCATCAGCATGCGCTCTGCTGCAGTGGCATAAGCAACCTGGTCGTGCTTGCACAGCTCAAGATAGTCCCGCAGTGACATCTCTTCTTCACGTGTGCGCTCGTAACGTGCAGCAAAATTGTTAAAGACATCCATGACGCCTCTCCTCACCGTGTATGTCGTTCAGGCAGCGTGACGATTGCCACACCTCTGCACTCTTTATAGACATAGAGAAGTCAATTATTTCAAAAAATTACAACTACATTGCTGATAAATTTATGTTACTCATTTATCCTCAGAAAAGAGCCCAAAAAAAAGAGCCCAAAGGGCTCTATTAAACGTCATAAACAAATCAAGATTCACGTAAATCTGCAGAGAAAACAGTCGTTCGATTCCGCCCATTTTGCTTTGAGGCATATAGCGCCAAATCAGCTTCTTCAATCACCTGCTGTGGGTTACTGCAGCCAGAATGACACGCAGATACTCCCAGGCTGGCTGATATCTGAATTTTAGTTTCCCCAACCTGTACGGGTGATGAACACAATATTTCCCGAATACGCTCTGCGGCTATTTCCGCACCGGCTAAATCAGTTTGTGGTAACAAGAGCAAAAACTCTTCACCGCCATAGCGGCCAAATATATCGGTATCACGCAAAATAGTCAGCACACGTGAGGCAACCACCCGCAATACTTCATCCCCGGCAATATGCCCATACCGATCATTCACCAGCTTAAAGCGATCCAGATCAAATAAAATAACCGTGAAAAAAGCAGCCTGATAACGAGACATCCGCTCTAGCTCTTGAGTGAAGCGCATATCAAGATAGCGGCGATTATAAATTCCTGTTAAACCATCGCGGTTAGAAAACTCTTCAAGCTTTCCCATCGCATTTTGTAATAGGTTTTGGGCGATCGCATTATCAGTAACGTCAAACAAATTAACAATGACCGCATCTACTTCTCCCGATTCATTACGTACAGGCATAAAAGTAGTGTTTTGCTGCATAAAATCCATCCCCCCGGTAATAGGACGATGATATGAAAACTTAAATAAATAGGGTCTTTGCTCCCAAGAGGTAAAAGCAAAATTTTTTAATACAAAAACACTTTCAATTTTTTTACTTAACCATTTTTGTGGTAATTCAGGAAACAACTCAAATAAATTCGCACCAATCGCCTGCTCAGCACGAATACCGCTATGCTGAACCATAAAACGATTCCAAAGTAAAATACGATGACTCTTATCCAGCGAGAAAATACCAACATTCACTTCATTAACAATAAAATCACACAGTTTTTGTTGCATTATATTTTTTCCATAAACGCATCAATTGCCAGTTGCAATCGTAAAATAGACTCTTCCGGCATCAATGTAAGCAAATGGCAAGTAAAATCACGAATCTCTAAAGTAAAGTGAACTTCAACCAGCAGAGCATAATTCCAGGTAACTTGCTTGATATTGATAAGTTTATCAACCTCAACATTTTCTGCCATAATCGTCGGTGCCGAATAAACGAGGGATGCGCCTAATAAATCAGCCACGCCGTTTAAACAGGCCCCCACCAGCACATTACCGACATCCAAAAGTAATTCACGCTCTGAAGCTCGGTCAATAACACCATCATACCCCATCAAATCGGCAAGATTTCTACAACCATGCTGGTCATAAACCACCATGGCCTCCCCTGATAAAGAACCATTAAACGACTGACGAATTGCTGTTGCTGCATTTTTGGAGCCAATCATATTCAAAATATTACTGGACACGGAAGAAGCTTGGATAATATTAATACGAGGAACGGATAATTTAATAAAAGTATCTAGAATTTGAGCTAATTGCGCACCTGCACGACCCATTGCAATATTGGTAATTTCTTGCAGAGCATCCGTTTGCTCTTCAGTCAAGAACAATTCTTCATTCATAAAGCAATTCCATATTCACGCAAAATAATCTCAATATCAGAAGCTTTCACTGGTTTTTGAACAAAAGCCGCAGCCCCCAATTGCCGTACACGCTCACGTGCAAGTGGCTGAATATCTGCCGAGACTACTACTACATAGCTATTTAACCCCTCTTTTTGCAAGACTTCCAATACAGAATACCCATCCATTAACGGCATAGTTAAATCCAGAAACATCACATCGGCTTTGCCCTTGCGATATGCAGCCAGTGCTTCAATTCCATTACACGCATGAGTAATTTCAATATCCCAGTTAGCAGGCAAGGCTCTAATCAGCATTTTTCTGGCCATAGCTGAATCATCAACAACCAAAATGGGGGTAGGCATTTTTCTGGGAAATCCTTTTTTATAAACAGACACTACACCTAAAGCACACGAATTATTTTTAAAAAACATCAATGACTTCAATTTTTTATATCTATCGCGATCAAAACACTGATTTATATTCAAACAATAAGCTGAATCAATCTATAAAACCCCAACAGCATCAAACTACCACCAAAAAACCAGCGTAAATACTTATTTTTGAACAGATGCCGTAGCTGCTCAGAAAATACAGACATCAATAATAAATTGGGGAGAGTGCCTAAACCAAAAGACAGCATAATCAGCCCACCATGCCAAGGGCTAGCGCTTGCAAGAGCATTTAATGACGCGGTATAAACCAAACCACAGGGCAGCCACCCCCAGAGTGCGCCAACAATGAGCGTATCTGACCAACGTTTAACGGGTAAAAACAGCCTCATATAAGGCTGAATCTTACTCCATAACGGACGCCCTGCTTTTTCCAGAAAAAGAATCTGTGAAGACCAGCCTGCCATATAACTGCCCAATAAAATCAGCAGCAAATTAGCCAGGATAGATAAGCCACTCTTAACCCCCTGCAAGGCAAGCAGCACGGATAAAGAGCCGAGTAGCCCTGCAAGCATGCCAATCAGGCAATAGCCCAATAAGCGCCCAAAATTAAACCCAAAGTGGTAATGCCAACGGGCACCATCCGGAAGTTGCAAACTAAATGCAGCAACAATGCCACCACACATTCCGACACAATGCCCGCCGCCTAATAGACCAGCAAGAAATAATGCAAAAAGATCAAATTCAAGCATTCAATTTATATCAACTTAGAATAGCGCCCTGCAGGTGCGGCATGACGTAAATACCGGTCAAAAACCATTGCAATAGAACGAACCAGAAAACGCCCCTTCGCAGTAATCGTGATTGAATCATCCCTCAGCACAAGCAAACCATCGTCCTGATAGGGGGCAAGCAATTTCAACTCATCTGAAAAATAACTTTTAAAATCAATTAAATAAGATACTTCAACTGACCGAAAACCAAGTTCGAACTGGCACATAAGTGATTGAATTACCGAGCCACGTAAAAAATCATCGTGCCCCATTAACAAACCGCGATCAACAGGCAAGCGGTCCGCATCTAAATACTGATAATACGTATCTAAATCTTTTACATTTTGCGCAAAACAATTGGCGACTTTGCCAATTGCCGACACACCAAAAGCCATCAGGTCACAATCGGCGTGAGTAGAATAACCCTGGAAATTACGATGCAATTGCCCGCGTCTCTGAGCAATAGCCAAAGCATCATCAGGTAGGGAGAAATGATCCATGCCAATATATACATAACCTGCAGCCAGTAGCTGATTCACACTGCTTTGCAGAATATCGAGTTTACCCTCAGTTGAGGGTAATTGCCCAGCATCAATCCGTCTTTGCGGCATAAACCGTTCGGGCAAATGAGCATAACTATACAAGGCCAGCCGATCAGGCCGTAAGGTGAGCACCTTCTCTATAGTTTGATACATGCTGGCCTGGCTTTGATGTGGCAAACCATAGATAAGATCAATGCTTACCGATTTAAAACCATTTGCTCTGGCAGCATCAATCACAATACGCGTTTCTTCTTCACTTTGCACACGGTTAACCGCCTGCTGAACTTCTAAATTAAAATCCTGGATCCCTACGCTCATACGGTTAAAACCAATACTTCCTAGATGCGCTACTGTCGCTGCACTCACCTTGCGAGGGTCAATTTCAATCGAAAACTCACCGTCAGCCTTTAAATCGAAATGGGTGCGAATCCCCTCCATTAACCTGCTCAATTGCAAGTCATTCAAAAACGTAGGTGTCCCGCCGCCAAAATGCAACTGGGAAACCGTGCCACGCTTAGTTAATAATGCCGACTGTAACTTTACCTCTTTAAGGAGATAATCGAGGTATTGATCTGCTTTACTTTGATCCTTGGTGATCACTTTATTACAGGCGCAGTAATAGCAGATAGTATTGCAAAATGGCAGGTGAAAATACAGGGAAAGGGGCTTGATCCGAGTGCCCGGCTGTTGTTGCAGTACACTTTGCTCGTAAGTATGTGCATCCATTACAGCAAATCGATCCGCAGTGGGGTAGGATGTGTACCTTGGGCCTTTCCCATTGTGCTGGCTAATTAAATTTCGATCAAAATCAAGTGGCTGTAATACAGCAACATTATCCTGGAGCATCCTAGTTTCATCCTTTTTATTGTATCGGTGCAGCTTGCCCAGATTCATTTTTCATAACCTTGATCGATATCAAAGTCTACACAAGAAATTGTGCTTACTACGTGATATCGAGAACATGAATTGAAACGCCTCATGACAACGACATCTCACATCCCATTACGTGATCTTAGCCTTAAGCATCTTCGCCAAAGCTGTATCAATTGCAGCTTGCGTGAGTTATGCCTGCCGATCGGTCTTTCAGCGGAAGAAATGCGCGAGCTTGATGCCTTAATTACTCAAGCCAAACCCATCAAGCGGGGTGAGGCTCTCTACCGCGCTGGTGAGCCTTTTCGCTCCCTTTACGCGATCCGCCTGGGCTTTTTCAAAGCCAGTGTCATTTCAGAAGATGGCCGCGAACAGGTAACAGGTTTTCATATGGCAGGTGAGCTAATGGGCATGGATGCTATCAGCTCTGATCTGCACACTTGCGATGCCATTGCTCTGGAAGACAGCGAAGTTTGCGAGTTGCCCTTCTCTGATATGGAAGAATTAAGTCGCCGCATCCCGGTCTTGCAACATCATTTTTATAAACTCATGAGCCGTGAGATTGTCCGTGATCATGGCGTAATGTTGTTACTCGGCAACATGAAGGCAGAAGAGCGCATCGCCGCCTTCTTACTGAACCTGTCACAGCGTTTTGCAATTCGTGGCTATTCTGCCAGCAGTTTTCATTTACGGATGACACGGGAAGAAATCGGCAGTTATCTGGGATTAAAACTAGAAACCGTAAGCCGCTCACTTTCCAAGTTTCAAGAGAATGGCCTGATTAAAGTACAGAACCGCCTGATTGAAATTATTGACTCCGATGCGCTAAAGCAACTCATCAATAACAGCCAACAATAAGCCTCCCATGACCCTTTTAAATGGCCCAGTTCTGTTTTTAGCCCCTGCGGCCATTTTAGAGTCATTGCAATCCCGGCTTACTCCTTTACAACTACCACAACTCATGCTGCTCCCGCTCGATATGCAGGCAAAGATTCCTGCACTCGCCATAAAAGGTCTGCTTATTTCTGCCGGACATCAAAACTTAGAAGATTATTTACACTGTGCACGCTGGGCCGAAACACAAGGCTGGCATCATATTGATCTGTCCCTCACTGGAGAACCTCAGTATGCCACCCAGCTAGGCTGGATGATTGCAGCCAGTGGCACACAGGCCGCACTGAAAGTCGCCGCACCACTTATCGACGCTCTGGCACCAGCAGGACGCAATAGCTGGCTTCATGCCGGAGGTGCGGGTGCAGCAAGCTTTCTGGCGCTATTGCAACACGCTATGATGCAACCACTTATTGAGAGCTGGAAAATCATCTCCCCCGATGGCAAGCCCTCTTCTAAAGTAGATTTAAATGCATTCGCTAAATTACAGGCCACGCAATCACAGGAAATTGCCGCGCTTTGCAAAGCATATTCAGTATTAGCAAACAACAGAAGCCATCAAGCCTTCCATCATCAGCTTACCCTGTTTGATCTGGCTGAGAACCAGGAACCTGCTGCTGCGCTGGCCCAGCTATTAATACAACTTTTAAATTGCAAAAATCAACCATAAACAAATCAATATCTGTCCCATATAAACGCCAATCAAATAAGCTAAATCACAGGCATTCGCATACAAAATGCCCGCCCTATATAGAACGGGTGTGCTTTTAACTCGTACCACCACGACAAGTTACACCAAGCTCTGGCCTTTTTGCTGATTGGCGTTCTTCCCAAGGAAGCGGATAATGCCGAGTCTGCTTATTTTTGCTGTCTTGGATTTGTAAAACATGTCAATTCGATTCATATCCCGAATCAATCACTTATTGCAAACAGCCCGTTTAGCCTGGCTTTGCCCTGCGTTTATTTTGATCGCACTGTTAGGCTTTAACCGTCATATTGCCCTCGCCGCCTGGTTGTGCGCATTTTTTGCTTTAGAGCGAGCCTGGAAACAGCAAAAGCAGTCTGCAACTGAATACCTTGGTTTCACTGTTGCGCTCAGCACGTTAGCAGCAGGGCAAAGCTTATTAAGCTATTCAGCCATTTTATCAGCGCTCTTATTTGCCATTGGTTTGGGCTTGGGTGTTCCGCTTTGGCGCCAGGCCCCCTGGAGTGTCATTCTGGAAAAAACGGGCTTGGCGATAGAAACCGGTGCGAAAGCTATTATTGATAGTATCAAGGCCCAGTTTGATCCCGTGCATCTGGATGAAACTGAAGAGCCCGCAGAAGAGGATTGGGATGAATCTATTGGCTCTCCGGCGGTGTCTACTTTACCAGCAGTAAAAACACCAGAACACGATAGAGCCACGCCCACCGCCCCTGCCATGCCCATTGTGGCAAGACGCCCGGTAGTCAATCTGCTTAAATCTGCCTCTCTTAAATCTATTGAAACAACAACGCAAAACTCACAAGCTATTTGCCGGGAGGAGCTCTTCTCTCACCTTAAAAGCCAGCCTGCCACCACCGCTGCCCCCCCTTTGCCACTCATTGATTTACCGCAAATTAAACAGCACTTGCAAAGTGATCACAGGGTAAAACGCCATATCGAGCAGCCACCTCCTGCGGCGCCAGCGGCTTTACCCCTCATTGCCAGTGAAGAAATTCATCAGCGTTTACTGCATATTCATGGTAAAGCCCCCGAAGCTGCACCAGTGACTGGCCGCAGCCCCAAAACCAACAATAATATTAAATCCAGCCCGCGCCTATTTCAGCTAGAGACTAAACCCGAACCAGCTCCACGCATTGAGCCTACTTTAAATGAAGACCCACCAAGTGCTGCTACGAGACCAGCCCTTGCCAAGATACGGATCGAGCCTTCTGCTGAAACAACCTGGGAGCCCGGTGAAACCATCACCTTACAGCCCATTATTGAGTCTGAGGTGATCGAATCCACCATCTCCGAGCCCTTTCCAGAATTACCCGAGCCACGCCTTGAATTACCCAAAGCAAAAGTTGCCGCCTACCCGGTCGAGCCAATAACGGCTTCCCTTGAACAAGAACCCGTCGCAGGACTACAGCCTTCAGCCCCGCTTACCTGGTCCAAGCCTCCCGCTCCTGCACCATTACCTCCTGCAGAGCCTGTGCACTATAGCGACGACTTTATGCCAACGCTTAGCCTGCTACACCCGCCAGCCCCGGAAATTGAAACCATCAGCCAGGACGATTTGTTAGACCGTGGCATTCTAATTGAAGAAAAACTGGCCGAATTTCGGGTTAAAGCATCGGTATTGGATGCCTACGCAGGCCCGGTAATTACCCGTTACGAAATTGAACCCGCTGTTGGCGTGCGCGGCGCGCAAATTGTCAACCTAATGAAAGATATGGCGCGTGCGCTGGGCCTTGTTTCAATTCGGGTGGTGGAAACCATTCCGGGCAAAACCTGCATGGGGCTGGAATTACCCAATCCCACCCGGCAAATGATTCGCTTATCCGAAATATTATCCTCCGATGTTTATCAACAAAATCAAAGTAAGCTCACCATTGCGCTGGGTAAAGACATTACCGGCGCGCCGATTGTGACCGATCTGGCCAAAGCGCCACATATGCTGGTGGCAGGAACCACGGGCTCGGGTAAATCAGTCGGCGTAAACGCGATGATTTTATCCCTGCTGTATAAAGCCACACCCGAGGAAGTGCGCTTTATTATGGTCGACCCAAAGATGCTGGAATTATCGGTTTACGATGGCATCCCTCACCTGCTGGCACCGGTGGTCACCGACATGAAGCTGGCCGCCAATGCCTTGAACTGGTGCGTCGCTGAAATGGAAAAACGCTATCGCTTACTCAGCACCTTTGGTGTGCGCAATCTGGCTGGCTTTAACCAGAAGGTTCGTGAGGCCGAGCAACGTGGCGAGCGGCTGACCAATCCATTTTCATTAACACCAGACGAGCCGGAAGCCCTGGAGCATTTACCGTTTATTGTGGTGGTCGTCGACGAATTTGCCGATTTGATGATGGTAGCCGGCAAAAAAATTGAAGAGCTGATTGCCCGCCTGGCACAAAAGGCCAGAGCTGCAGGGATTCATCTGGTTCTGGCCACTCAACGCCCCTCGGTGGATGTGATTACGGGCTTAATTAAAGCTAATATCCCGACCCGCCTGGCGTTTCAGGTCTCCAGCAAGATTGATAGCCGCACTATTCTTGATCAGATGGGCGCAGAAGCGCTGCTCGGCCAAGGTGATATGCTATTCCTGCCGCCCGGCTCTGGCTACCCGCAGCGCATTCACGGTGCTTTTGTTGATGATAATGAAGTGCACCGGGTGGTAGAGCACCTCAAGCAATTTGGTGAACCGCGTTATATTGATGGCGTGCTAAATGGCGGGTTTGATGCAGAAGCCAGCGCCTCAAATATCAACAACAATAATGAAGGCAGCGAGAGCGATCCACTTTACGATGAAGCCGTGGCTTTGGTCCTCAAAAGCCGCCGCGCCTCCATCTCGGCCGTACAGCGCCAGCTTAGAATTGGCTATAACCGCGCGGCAAGACTGATCGATCAAATGGAAAACTCCGGCATCGTCAGCCAGATGGAAAGCAATGGCAACCGCACGGTCCTGGCACCGCCTGCGATGGAATCGTGATCATGCAGAAAACCGAATTCTGAGCCACGAATAACACAAAGGGCACGGAGGTTTACTGAGAAAACACAATAAGATCAAGCTTGAGCTTCTTTATGAGTAGTCATTCAAAATGCTGACAATCCGTTTTAACATTCCCGACACCGAAATGGAATTCACCGCCATTCGCGCTCAAGGCTCGGGCGGGCAAAATGTGAATAAGGTTTCAAGTGCGGTGCATTTACGCTTTAACATCACCGCCTCATCGCTTCCTCTGCCACTAAAAGAGCGCCTATTGGCGCTTGGGGACCAACGCATTAGTAAAGAAGGGGTGGTGGTCATTAAGGCGCAGCAATATCGCAGCCAGGAGCAAAACCGTGCGGATGGTATTTTACGTTTGTTTGAACTAATCGAAAGTGTCGCTACCGTCGCCACCCCGCGCAAAGCCACCCGCCCCACCAAAGGATCACAAACCAGACGGCTGGATAGCAAAAACAAGCGTGGAAACATTAAGGCACTAAGGGGCAGAGTAAGTGATTAAGTTAATTTAATAGAAAATACCCGAAGCATAACAATCAAGTATTGATCATCCTAAATAATAGAACCACTTTAATTTGCTGCCCTGGCATCTTTATTTGGCACAAAAAATATTATTTTAAACTTTGCACTGAATATAGGCACGTGGCCTGGATTTTGTATATCCATTTTGAGCTGCATAAGAAACAAGAGCATCACCTTTATCTTGCGATAAAGCCCCCTGCCATAGATCCACAACAATTGAACTTGACTCTCTGGCCCAATTTATTTTTTCATACGGCTTATACAATGTATTCGATAATAATGTAATTGTATGATTACAATCCGGCAGCTGACATGTATAAACGAAAAGCCCTGCTGCAGCTGCAATATTTTTCAACTTTAAAGCAGAAATTGATGCCATTTCTGCACATTGCCCCGGCATTCCCTCTGTTCCCAATACTTTTCTGGCTAAATCAATAATAAATCGATTATCAGATGACGCTTCTGATAATGAAAGGCCATACAGTTTTGCAAGCGCAACCCGGCGCTGACGAATAGCCACTCTATCCAACCCATAACTATATTGTATTACACCGTTTACATTTACAAACGGGCGATCACAGATCGTCACCTTAGGCAGATAAGGTGAAATTTCATTTTTCACTTTTTTAATTAAAGCAAAACGATTCTGCCTACTCACCCTTGGATAATTAAAAGGATTAAAGCCTACACATCCAAGCCCGGAAATTCCAAGCATATGCCCCCATCATTTGAAAGTATGATTACTTAAAATGAATATTACATAAATCGTTAAATCACTCTTTCATAAAACAACCATTCGGGCAACGCCCACCTTTACCAAATATCCTGCATCACTAAATAGGCATGTCACAATCTGTAGCAACAGGTTTTGCCAAGTGTTTTAACACCTGCGCCGCAGCGACAAAACCAAAGCAGCCCGTCACTGCAACTGACGCACCAAAACCGCCTTCGCACCCCAAACCCAGCGCTGCCTGATCGGACTTTTGTCCGCACACGCTCCCGTCAGGCTGTGGGTAAACCAGCTGCTCAGTAGAATACACACACTCTACCCCCATTTTTTTACCCTGCTGAGCAAAGCCATATTCACGGCGCAAAATAGAGCGCACTTTAGCTGCCAGCGGATCATTAATCGTTTTGGATAAGTCAGCCACGACAATCTGCGTTGGGTCACGCTGCCCGCCTGCTCCGCCTGTTGTTACCAATCGAATTTTTCGACGCTTACACCAGGCAATCATCGCGGCCTTGGTTTTAACCGAATCAATAGCATCAATAATTGCGTCGTAACCCCGTCCCAGCGTTTCATCAAAATTATCAACGCTAACAAAATCTTCAATATTATCCACAACACATTCTGGGTTGATTTTTCTAATCCGCTCAGCTAGTGCGGCCACTTTCATCTGCCCATAATTGCCATCCAACGCAGGCAATTGACGATTGGTATTTGAAACACAAATATCATCTAAATCAATCAGAGTGATATGGCCAACACCCGAGCGTGCCAGGGCCTCGGCAGCCCAGGAGCCCACTCCACCCACTCCCACCACACAAACATGAGCCAGCCTAAAACGCTCTAATGCGGGTATTCCGTATAAGCGGGCAATTCCGCCAAAACGACGTTCAAAAGATGTTTCCAAAATTCAGCCTTTTACAAATATTTTGCTTCATATAAATAGATCACTATTTTACCTGAGCCCAATGAAAAAGCGCCCCTTTGGGCGCTGTGTTCATCGGCATGAATCAATATGAATCAACTTTTTGCAGCACGCCGGCGAGATGCGGGCTTAACAACAACCACTTCTTCCGGGGAAACAGGAGGAGCTGTTGGCTGTAATTCATCTTCAGGTGCCGCAGTGCCTTCTTTTCCATAGCCTGGCATTGCCATACCGGTAAATAAATGCCGGGCTCGGTCCTGCAACTGTTGTTGCATATCCACAAACATTGAAGTACTGCTTTCAAGGTAATTATTCATCATATTTTGCATGCCAGGGCCCTGAAACTTCATAAAGTCACCCCACAAATTGGCATTTGAAAGCATCGGGTTTTCACCCGTAATCACAGATTTAGCCTGTGTCTGTAAGCGAGCTTGCATTTCTGCAAAGAGTTGCATGTTTTTTTCCAGGTAATTACCCATCACACCTTGCATGGCATTCCCATAGAACCGAATGATTTGTGTCAGCACATCATAAGAAAACATAGGCATTCCGCCAGCTTCTTCTTCCATTATCACTTGTAGCAGCACACTGCGGGTGATGTCCTCCCCCCCTTTAGCATCCACAATTTGGATATCAATATTATCCAGAACCAACTGTTTTATATCGACCAGAGTGATATAACAGCTGGTGGCCGTGTCATACAAGCGGCGGTTCGGATACTTCTTGATCACGCGTTTTTCCACGCTCATAGCTGCTGCCTCGTGTGTATATATATTGTTGTGAGATGAGGATAGTCCTGACTATCTTTTCATGCAACATGTTGCGGTGCACAATTTATTTGACAAGTGCTTTATCCTCTTCCAGAATAAGTGCTGATTGTGCACTGCATCATAAGTAAAGCGGCGTACAAATCGCTTGTTAAAACTCTAATTCAATAGACCAAAAAGGATCCTTGAAAATGACTACGACACAACAGCAATTTTCCGCGTTCGCTACCGAGCAAGTTGAAGTGGCATTGCGCTTCGCGCGCATTTCCATCGATTCTGCCGAACGGATCTTGAAGCTGCAAGTTGAAGTTGCAAAAAACAATTTAGAAACCAGTGCTAAAAATGCAAATGCACTGGTTACAGTAAAAGATGCTCAAGAAGCATTAACATTACGTCAAAAACTGACCGAATCATCGATCGAGCAAGCAACAAATTATTCCCGCAGCCTTTACGAAATTGCTTCACAAGCGCAAGCCGAGGTTTCACAACTGGTTGAAGAGCGCACTACTGCTTTCAATAAACACGTTGTTTCTGGTTTAGACCAGTTTGTAAAATCCGCCCCGGCAGGCACCGACGTTGCTGTTGCTGCTGTAAAGTCTACGCTGCAAGCCACTGCAGCGGCTGTAGACAGCCTGACCAAAGCGGCAAAACAGGTTGCTGACTTTGCAGACGCTTCTGTTAAAGCCGCAGGTACTGCGACCGCTGATGCAGTCAAGACCGCAGCAAAGAAAACAAACGGCGCGAGCGCTGCAGCCGTTTAATATTCATTACTGTAAGCTGGACCCAAAGCCACGACATCGTCGTGGCTTTTTTATGCCCCAAAAAACCGTTAACATTTCATACGCAACGGCACTAAGCCAAGCTGACGCTGCCGTGAATTAAACATGAGCAGAGCCCTGTTGAATATACAGCAGAACATCCGTTAAATTAAAAAATCATGGAGTACTTAAATGCCGCCTCCTCTCTCTCCGTCAAATAGGTAGTCAGCTGCGCCACTAGTACCCCATAACAAAACCCACCAAATACTTACAATTAATTTTATACTTTTACAAAAAAATTACCACAATGAAAGGCTAGTTATTCAATAAGATCAAGCCCTAAAACTGATGTTTTTTTGGTTTTTTTACCAAGAAAGCCATAGAGTTAATGCAGTAAATGAAAGAGCCTTATACAATCTTGCCTAATTCGCAATGAGGGCTGAGATTGCAATCAGCGGTTCGGGTATGAACAATATATCCATACTGAGTTAGATCAAAAGCCTCTTTTAGATAGGGCCCGCGCCTCATGCACGAAGTTAAGTCAGCCTTTTGATCAATTCTTTTTAAAAAAAATTCCAAAATGGGCACTTAGCGCTTATATATAAATGAATCACCGCAGCGCATTTTAAACCAGCTGATTAATCAGACTGCGCATAACATTAATTTTTCGCTGCATTATTTTTAATTCGCCATCACAAGAAAACATAAGATCAAAGGACCTGCTCCTAATTAAGATCTTTTAAAAGGCGCTTTTGCAGCCAACCTTCTCGTTCTGATGGCACTATTAAAGGCATTATGTAATTTGAAAGACTTAAATCAGAAAAAAGTTCTCCCTCACCCATCTGTACTTTTTTACAGCCCTGATGAAGTGCGCCCAGAGCCCGAAGCATGGCATGTTATGCGTCAAACAGATGAAACCACACTTGCAAAAAAACTGGCCCGTCAGCAGCTAAGGCGAGAAGTGTGGGAAAAAATCAGAAGCCGCGCTATTCAGCTTTCAATTGATGCAGACGATTTATATGAATGGGTGGTAGAACAAGCGGCACTTAAAACACAAAGCCAGCAATTACCCTGGAATGTATTCTAAGCACCGCCGCATTTAATTAATGATGATCTTCATCACCCTGTTGCAGCTGCCACATATGGGCATAATGCGCACCCAGCTCCAGCAGCTCCCGGTGTCGCCCGCGCTCAATGATTCTCCCTTGCTCCATCACAAGGATCTCATCAGCATCGGCGACTGTGGATAAGCGATGCGCCACAATTAAAGTGGTACGATTGGCCGATATTTCTTTTAATTCAGCCTGAATTGCTTTTTCCGTACGCGAATCCAGCGCAGAAGTGGCCTCGTCAAAAATTAAAATAGGCGGATTTTTAAGAATTGTGCGGGCAATTGCAACGCGCTGCTTTTCTCCACCTGATAATTTAAGACCACGCTCTCCAACCAAAGTATCAAAACCTTCCGGTAGCGATAAAATAAAGTCATAAATATGGGCTGATTTTGCGGCCTGAATTACTTCGTCATAACTGGCCTTAGGTTGACCATATGCAATATTGTAATAAATGCTATCGTTAAACAAAACAGTATCTTGCGGCACGATCCCAATATGCGCACGTAAACTGATTTGATTTAGCTGCCGCAAATCCATGCCATTAATACTAATTGCTCCCTGGCTTACATCATAAAAACGATACAGCAAACGGGATAATGTTGATTTGCCCGCTCCGGAGCTCCCCACCACAGCAATAGTTTTACCGGCAGGGATCTCAAAATTCACGGCATGCAAGATTTTTCGATTTACCTCATACGAGAAATCAACCTGATCAAAGCGAATGGCTGCAGATGAAGTCGCTAATAATTGCGCATCCTTAATATCTGTAACTTCGGCGTTCTGCCCCATTAAAGTGAACATCTTTTCCATATCGGCTAAAGAATGTTTAATTTCACGATAAACAAAACCTAAAAAATTAAGCGGAGCATAAAGCTGCAATAAAAAAGCATTCACCAAGACCAAGTCACCCAAAGTCATTGTGCCTTTTACAACACCATCAGCGGCCAATCCCACCAATAACGTCACACCGAATGCAATAATGATTGCCTGCCCGGCATTTAAGAATGATAACGACACCTGATTTTTAACAGCAGCAGATTCCCACACTTTAAGACTGGCATCATAACGCTCGGCTTCCCAGCGCTCATTATTAAAATATTTAACTGTTTCATAATTTAACAAACTATCTACTGCGCGCGTATTGGCCTTCGAATCCATATCATTCATCGTACGGCGAAAACTCATTCGCCATTCGGTAATGCCCAGGGTAAATGCAATATATAAAACAATCGTGCCAAAAGTAATGACCGAAAACCAAACATCGTATTTTTTTAATAAAATACCCGCTACCAGCAAAATTTCAACCAAAGTAGGCAAAATATTAAAGAGGGTAAAATTTAATAAAAATGAAATGCCTTTAGTGCCGCGGTCTATATCACGGCTCATCCCTCCGGTTTGTCGCTCCAAATGAAAACGCAAGCTAAGGCGATGCAAATGTTCGAACACCTGCATCGCCACTTTCCGAATTGCGCCTTGCGTCACTTTCGCAAACACAGCATCACGCATTTCACCAAAAACCGAAGCACAAAGGCGCAATGCACCGTAGCTAAGCACCAGGCTTAGAGGCAACACTAAAGGCATGTGCTTGGGATCTAAACTATCAACAATCTCTTTTAGGACAAGAGGAACAGAAACATTGGCAAATTTGGCCAGAATAAGCAGCGATAGCGCCAAAACAACACGATTCTTATACTGCCAAAGATAAGGTAGAAGAGTAGACAAAGTCTGCCAATCGTTGCGACGGGTTTGGCTCATGAAAATCCATTATTTTAAATAGAAATAAAAAAGGGCGTTGATCGAAACTCAACGCCCAGCGATACCGCTTACAGGCGGCGATGGCAATCAGTGTAAAGTACGCGGCATTGCCAGGACAAACGAAGGAATTTCTGCATCAAACTGGCTGCCATCTGCCGCTTGCATACGATAATTTCCTTGCATAGAGCCAATAGGTGTCGCGATACTGGCACTGCTCATATACTCAAAGTGCTGACCAGGCTCTAACACTGGCTGCTCCCCCACTACCCCCTCCCCCTGAACCTCCTGCACATGATCTTCCATATCCCGAATCACCCAATGGCGGCTCAAAAGCTGAGCCGCTGCCGTGCCGGTATTGGTGATGGTAATGCGATAGGCGAAGGCATAGCGATCAGCAACTTCATCCGATTGCTCTGGCAGATAAAAAGCTTCGGCGTGAACAAGCACGCTATATACAGGGGAATCACTCATTCTTAGCGGTTCTTTTTGTCATCGATAAAGACAATATTACCAAGCTAAAGGCCATAGAGGTAAGGTATCCGTTAAAATGAGTCATAAACCCTGACCTTGGAGACTATTGTGTCAAACTTTCGTATTGCGCCAAGCATTCTTGCTGCTGACTTTGCTCGTTTAGGCGACGAAGTTAAAAATGTGATTGCTGCCGGTGCAGATATTATTCACTTTGACGTAATGGATAACCACTACGTACCAAATTTAACCATGGGCCCCATGTTTTGTGAAGCAATCCGCCCTTATACCACCGCACCAATTGATGTGCATTTAATGGTAAAGCCGGTCGATCGCATCATCCCTGATTTTGCCAAGGCAGGTGCCAACATCATCACCTTTCACCCTGAAGCATCCGAGCATATTGATCGATCCTTAGGGCTGATTAAAGAGCATGGCTGTAAAGCAGGGCTTGTCTTTAATCCAGCGACGCCCCTCCATTATCTAGATTATGTCATGGATAAAATAGATATGATTTTGCTGATGTCAGTCAACCCGGGCTACGGCGGGCAAAGTTTTATTCCTGGGGTATTAGCGAAGGCCAAAGAAGCACGTGCCCGCATTAACGCTTATAGCGCACGTACAGGGCGTGAAATCTGGCTGGAAATTGATGGAGGGGTCAATGCTGGCAATATCGCAGAAATCGCTGCTGCCGGAGTAGACACTTTTGTGGCGGGCTCAGCTATTTTTGGCAAGCCCGATTACAAGGAAGTTATTGACCAGATGCGCCTTGAGCTTGCCAGAGTATGAAGCTATTACATAATCCCCGCTGCTCCAAGAGCCGTGAAGCACTTGCTGTACTGATAGCAAAAGGCTTTCAGCCAGAAATCATTGATTATCTGGCTCACCCCCTTGATGAAGCGGCCATTCGTGCCTTACTCACCCAGCTAGGCGCTGCGCCCATCGCTTTGGTTCGCACTAAGGAAGCACTATGGCTGGAACAATTTGCCCAGGCCTCTTTAGACAATGATGCCATCATTGCTGCTTTAGCGGCGCACCCCAAGCTTATTGAGCGCCCGATCCTCATACATCAGAATCGAGCCGCAATTGGCAGGCCTATTGAAAATATTCTTACCTTATTGGATACACCCGTATGAGTATCAGAGCCTTTGCTTTTGATCTGGATGGCACCCTTGCCGATTCAATTCCCGATTTAGCCCATGCAGCCAATGCCGCCCGCCGCGATGCGGGTCTTACCCAGCTTGAAGAAACGCAGATTGAAAGTTATGTGGGCGATGGCACAGAAAGCCTGATCGCCCGTGCGATGGCAGCAGATATGGCCGCAAGCTTTACAGGTACAGCCGGGCAAAAAGAAGCGCTTGCCCGCTTTGACCAGCATTACCTTAAAGGCCTCACCCTCAGGACCACGCTTTACCCTGGTGTAAGCAGCACACTTAAGGAGCTGCACGATTGTGGCTATCGTCTTGCCATTGTCACGAATAAACCGGAGCGTTTTACCCTGCCTCTCTTAAAAGAGCTGGGCATTGGAGATCTATTCGAAGTCATTGTCAGTGGTGACTCACTAGCTAACCGTAAACCCAACGCTGAGCCATTGCAGTATGCAATGGAAAAAATGGGCGTAAGCGCAGACGAGTTTTTAATGGTCGGTGATTCAAAAAATGACATTCTTGCTGCCCGTGCCGCAGGCTGCAAGGTAGCATTTGTAAGCTACGGCTACGGTGACGCAAAAACCATCCCGAATGCTGATGTGACGCTAACAGGCTTTGATGAGCTGATGAGCTGGCTGGATACGCAGGATTAAGCAATTCCACTCCAAATAAAAAACCCCGCTGCTTTATAAGTAGCGAGGTTTTTTATTAACTGATGTGATCATTACAAGAGAAGAATTAAATCCGTCGATATTCAACATAAGAGAATTCAATCCCCTTGGCACTAAGCTGATGCTCCCTTGCCAGCTCTTTCCATTCAGAGCGATTAAACACTGGGAAATAAGCATCGCCTTCTGGGCTTAAGCTTACCTCAGTTAAATACAGCGTATTCACTAAAGGTAATGATCGGGTAAAAATCTCGCCGCCACCGATAATAAATAACTTTTCCAAGCCCGCCGCCGCTTCCAGAGCCGCCTCAATGCTTAAAAATACTGTAGCGCCTGCTGCCTGCCATTCTGTATTTCGCGTAATTACCCAATGCGGCCGTCCCGGCAATAACCCCGGCAGTGATTCAAAAGTTTTACGCCCCATCAGCATGGGCGAGCCCATAGTGAGGGCTTTAAAGTTTTTTAAATCTTCAGGTAAAGACCAAGGCAAACGGTTTTCTATGCCGATCACCCCGTTTTGCCCAACTGCAGCAATAATCGCAATATCCATTGTGTGTCTCTTAAACCGCAATCGGCGCGCTGATACCTGGGTAAGGCTCATACGCTTCCAGGGTAAAGTCTTCGTATTCAAAACCAAAAATATCTTTTTTTTCTGGGTTTAACCTAAGTACCGGTAAAGCACGCGGTGTGCGGGAAAGCTGCTCATGTACCTGATTCAGATGATTGCTGTAAATATGGCAATCACCGCCTGTCCAGACAAAATCGCCCAATTGCAAATCGCAAACCTGAGCCAGCATCATCACCAGCATGGCGTAAGAAGCAATATTAAATGGCACGCCCAGAAAAATATCCGCGCTACGCTGATAAAGCTGACAAGAAAGCTTGCCCCGCTGATCAGCGTTATCTGCCGCAGCCGGAGCCACATAAAACTGAAAAAATGCGTGGCAAGGTGGCAGCGCCATATTCTCGATCTCGCCTACATTCCAGGCGGAAACAATAATCCGGCGCGAATCAGGATTAGTTTTTAGCTGCTGAATCACCTGGCTAATCTGATCAATATGGCGGCCATCATGCGTTGGCCAGCTGCGCCATTGCGCACCATAGACAGGCCCCAGCTCACCATCGGCAGCAGCCCACTCATTCCAGATACGTACGCCACGATCCTGCAGCCATTTCACATTGGTTTCACCACGTAAAAACCACAGCAGCTCGTAAGCAATCGATTTTAAATGCGTTTTTTTAGTTGTAACCAGCGGAAATCCATCGGCCAGATTAAAGCGCATCTGATGCCCGAACACGCTAATCGTACCGGTGCCAGTGCGATCTTCTTTTCTGACTCCATGGTCTAAAACATGCTGTAGAAGATCAAGATATTGACGCATAAAAAGGAAACCAAGATTATTTTAAAAGACCAGGGGCATAAATTCACCCCTCACGAAATAATAATTAAACACCGGACAATGGTTTTTTTCCATAAAGCCAATCTATTATGAATAATTTTAGTATTAATTTAAATAAATTATTCATTTTTTAAATTAATTAAAATACAAATACATTAAAGATTAAATGGCATTAAAAATCAGATAGCTCGGTTTCTAAAGCCTGATAAATAACATCGGTGATTTCTAACTCTTCTATTCCTGCTGGGGTACGCAGCATCACCACATCCCCTTCTCTTGCCTTGATCAATGCGCGGGCCACCGGGGATGTCCAGCTTATATAGTGACGCTTCATATCAGTTTCATCAACGCCTACAATTGCGACTGTTTCACTGCGACCATCTTCACGTAAATAGCTTACCGTTGCGCTAAAAAAGATTTGATCAGTAACTTCACGCAACTCCGGATCAATCACTTCAGCCAATTCAAGACGTTTAGTCAAAAAACGAATGCGTCGATCGATCTCGCGCAAACGTCTTTTGCCATAAATATAATCACCATTTTCTGAGCGATCGCCATTTGAAGCCGCCCAGTTAATGAGTTGCGTTAATTCGGGGCGCTCTTTTTGCACCAGCTGGGCAAATTCTGCCTTCATTTTCCGCCAGCCGCCCGGAGTCATATAATTTTTACTTCCTGCCGGAACACGCAGCTCAGCAGGAATTTCATCATCATCGGCTTCAGATTCACGAACAAACGCTTTACTCATCACTTACAACCTATTCGTCCGCCTGACGCCCGTTAATTTTCAGACCCGCCCAGCGCATAATACCCAGGATTTCCAACTCGGTCAGCTCGTGAAATTGACCGCGACGCAAGCGGCCCGGCAGCGTCATTGAACCAAAACGAACACGAATCAAACGGCTGACAATCAAACCAAAATGCTCGAACATCCGACGCACTTCGCGATTACGACCTTCTTTCAGCACCACGTGGTACCAGTGATTAAAGCCTTCACCACCGCGTCTTTCCAGGCGGGCAAAGTGAGCAGTGCCATCTTCCAGCTCAATACCTTTGAGCATTTCATTGATTTGCTCTTGAGTCAGCTCGCCAAACACCCGCACAGCATATTCACGTTCTACTTCAAAGCTGGGATGCATCATGCGGTTAGCCAATTCGCCCGATGTGGTAAAGAGCAACAAACCACTAGTGTTGTAATCCAGGCGACCCACCGCCACCCATTTACTGGATTTCAAGCGTGGCAAGCGATCAAATACAGTCACACGGCCTTCCGGATCATCACGGCTAACCAGCTCGCCTTCCTGCTTGTGATACATCACAATGCGCGGCAAGCGATCTGGCCATTTCAGCACCACTTTTTTGCCATCAAAACGAACTTCGTCGCCCAGGCTGACCTTGCTGCCTAAGGCCGCAATCTTACCGTTAACCGACACTTTACCGGCAGCAATTGCGTCTTCCATGGCCCGGCGAGAGCCGTAACCAGTAAAGGCAAGGGCTTTTTGCAGGCGCTCTGCTGGGATTTCTGTCGTCGCAATGCGGCGCTCACGCAATTCTTTTTGCATTTGCAATTCACGCACCGAGCCTTGACGCAATTGCATACGGCGAGCACGACTTACAGTTTTGTATTTGATTTTGCGTGTTTCACCCTCAGGCAGCATACCTGCACTGGCCGCTGCAACTGCCTTATAAGCTTCAAAGGTTGGGCGCTCTGCTTTACCCCCCTGAGGATTTGGCTTGGAGCGCGGAGCACGTGGCATACGCGCTTCCAGAGCTGGCTCGCCCCGGCCACTACGCCCTCCACGACCTTGTGCAGGCACTTCAGCAAAGCCGCCTGTGGCATTGCGACCACGGGGCTTTGCACCCGTTACAGCAGGCTTGCCATAAGCAGGGTTACGGGTAGAGAACTCTTCGCCAGTCGCTTTTCCACCCGTACGTTTGCCTGCGCCAGCAGCCTGTGCGCTACGCTCGCTAGCCTTACGTTCTGCTATAGCGGGCTGGGGGCGACGTGATCGGGTGGTTTTCATGTGTGTTTCTTTCCAAAAAAACGGAGGATTATAACCTGAATACGTGCCTGACACTGCATTCATAGCTCACAATAGCAAACCGCCGATAAATTTATCGGCGGCCGCTGGCTGGGTTTAACGATTTTTACACTCAAAAAAAAGCACCAAACCAATTTATAAAATCATTTACAAAATAGGCCTATCCACTCTTTTTGTTTCAAATTACAGCATTGAGAAAAAGGCAACGCAGCCAAGACTGGTCAGCCCCAGGTTGAACACCTGCCCTTCCAGTGTCTGCCCAGGAGCCAGCTCGGTACTACGTAAAATTTCATGCATCACTTCAATTTCTTTATACCACTTCAATAAACGCGAATTTTTATTCAAAAAACTTTCAATTTCTACCTTTAAAGCATGCTCACCAATCACATAAATAGCTCCCTTATCATCCCCCCGAAATTGCAGAGCAGGAGGAACCGTCACCCCGATCAAGGCAAGGTGAGACTGTAAGTCTTCAGCAAAACGCTTCAGCTCGGAAGCCGCCTTTGCATTCAGCTCTGTTAAAGACAATCCCTCTTCTGGCGAACCATCCGATAAAAAAGAGGCAATCTCAAACAAAGTACTGCCCTGTTGATTACCACTTACAGCAGAAAGTTCAGACACCGTATTCACAGCCACACCCCATTAATTTAAAAGGCACATATATTCAGCAATTCATATTAGCAAACAGCACCATACCCTAGCCGGTATAATTTACATTATTATTGTTTTTTTTGTACTGTGCTCAATTAAAGCAGGAGAAATTTCAATTCCTAATCTGCCAACACGCTAGATCACCATGCGTAGTAAGGTGAATTGATTACAAAAAATAACAAATAATGTTTTTTTACATATTGCCCTCAATTGCAGTATTAAATTTAGTAAAAAAACATTTAATACAACTTCAAAGTAAAGCACAAAGACGATAAAGCAAATCATGTGCTTCACGTGCAGTTAACTCATCAGGATCCACCCCCGCCAGGGCATCCTGAAGCGGATGTGGCTCAGGCTCGATCTGCATGATGCTGGCCGTCGCAAACAGATCTCCCTGCATCCCGCCCTGTACGCTATTAGATTCCAGCTCAAGCAGTTTTTTTCTTGCCTGACGTACCACATCTTTAGGCACACCAGCCAGCTGAGCCACCGCCACACCATAGCTTTGCGATGCCGGGCCTTCCTGTACCGCATGCAAAAACACGATACGATCTTTATGCTCAACCGCATCAAGATGCACATTAGCAACCACTGGATATTCTTGCGCCAGACGCGTCAGCTCAAAGTAGTGGGTTGCAAACAGTGTATATGCACGATTTTTCTCGATTAATGATTTAGCAATCGACCAAGCCAGTGCCAGACCATCAAAAGTAGATGTGCCCCGCCCGACTTCATCCATCAAAACTAATGAGTTTTCCGAGGCATTATTCAGAATATTGGCGGTTTCGGTCATCTCAACCATAAAGGTGGAACGCCCGCCAGCCAGATCATCCGAGGCCCCGATACGGGTAAAGATACGATCAAGCTTACCAATAGTGGCGCTTTGTGCCGGTACAAAGCTGCCGACATGCGCCAGCAATACAATCAGGGCCACCTGCCGCATATAAGTTGATTTACCGCCCATATTAGGACCGGTAATCAGCAGCAGCTTACGCGCTACAGAGAAATCCACACTATTGGGAATAAAGTCATCGATCTGCGCCTCAACCACAGGGTGACGACCGGCCTCGATATGTAAAAACTGCCCTTCCACAAATTGTGGCGCAATATAATTACCGCGCTCAGCGCGATCGGCCAGGCTAGCCAGCACATCGGCAGTAGCCAAGGCTTGCGCCGCCAAGCGTAGTGCGCCCAGAAAGGGCTGCAAGCGCTGCAACAAATCATCATAAAGCGCTTTTTCTAAAACCAAGGACCGCTCTTTGGCGCTTAATGCCTTGTCTTCAAACAGCTTCAACTCGGGCGTGATATAACGCTCGGCGTTTTTCATAGTCTGACGGCGGCGATAATCGTCCGGCACAGCCCCTGCGTAGGAGTTAGTAATCTCAATAAAATAGCCCGCCACGCGATTATATTCGACCCGCAGCGTTGGAATACCTGTACGCTCACGCTCGCGTGCTTCCAGTTCAAGCAAAAATTCGCCGCCATGCGTTTGAATCATGCGCAGCTCATCCAGCTCGCTGCTATAGCCATCGGCAATCACGCCGCCTTCCCTCAGCACCACAGACGGCTCGGCCTGAATAGCGGCAGTCAGCAGCGCAAGAATTTGTGCATCCGGCGATAAAGCCTTAGCCAGCGACGCAAAGAAATCATCCTGCGGCAATACCGCAATCAGGGCAGGCAGTGCGGCCAGGCTATCTCTTAGGCTGGATAAATCACGCGGCCTTGCGCTGGACAAAGCAATACGCGCCGTAATCCGCTCTACGTCTGCCACACAATCCAGGGCAGTGTGAATCGCATCAAATGATGCCGTTGCCAGCAGCGCCGCAATAGCATTTTGCCGCTGCATAATTTTGCTGCTGGATCTAAGCGGATGATGCAGCCAGTGGCGCAGCAAACGTGAACCCATGCCGGTGGCGCATTGATCAAGCAGGGAAAACAAAGTTGGCGAGCTTTCGCCACGTATGGTTTCGGTGATTTCCAGATTGCGGCGCGTGGCGGCATCCAGCTCAATATACTGGCTTTGCGATTCACAGCGCAGCCCGGCCAATACCGGCAATGCGCCACCTTGCGTGCTGCGCACGTACTCCAGCAAAGCCCCCGCTGGCCCGAGTGACAGCATGCCCTCTGTCACACCAAAGCCAGCTAAATCGTGCGTCTCAAAATGACGGGATAAATTGCGCACAGCAGCGGCGGCTTCAAACTGCCAGGGCGGTAATTTACGCAGCACGGCAGTGGCCTGATCAAACAA
This sequence comes from Iodobacter ciconiae, assembly GCF_003952345.1. NCBI lineage: Bacteria > Pseudomonadati > Pseudomonadota > Betaproteobacteria > Neisseriales > Chitinibacteraceae > Iodobacter > Iodobacter ciconiae. The sequence goes on from NZ_CP034433.1 coordinate 1,626,353, forward strand.
AGCCAGACCCGCATCATCTGCGATCAGAATTTCGGCCGGGCGCAAACGCTCTAATTCTGAAGCCAGCTTATCTGCCGTTGTATCCATCAGGGCAAAATCCCCCGAGGCAAGCGACAACCAGGCCATACCCATCTTGCCACGTGAAAAACTTAACGCCAGTAAGCGATTTTCAGTTTTAACATCCAGCAAAGCCGTATCGGTCAGCGTGCCAGGCGTGACCACACGCATTACTTTACGCTCCACCGGCCCCTTGCCCGTCACTTCACCAACCTGCTCGCAAATTGCAACCGATTCGCCCATTTTTACCAGGCGCGCCAGATATTGCTCAGCAGCATGATAGGGCACACCGGCCATACGGATGGGCTCACCCGCAGTCTGACCGCGGGTGGTCAGCGTAATATCCAGCAGCTTGGCCGCACGAACCGCATCATCAAAAAACAACTCATAAAAATCACCCATGCGATAAAACAATAATTTATCGGGGTGATCACTCTTTAAACGCAGGTACTGCTGCATAAATGGCGTGTGCGTTGGTTTGGCGCTAGCGCTTGATTTATTTTCCGCCATTTTTTCCCTTACTGAATATTATTTTCAAAGGACACTCTCTGCACGTCAATCTTTTAATTAAGGCAAGCAGCCCAGCCTGCATTATCCAAGCAGCACAGACGCAAGTCCACGAAGGCTGACGGCAAAATAACCAACAGCCATAAAAAAAGCGCCACCTTAAGATGACGCTTTTTAATCACTAAGATAAAAGATAAAACGCGCTAATTACTTATTGTGCTGACGAATCACTGACAGCATCTGACCAAATACCCGCGGTGTACCGCAAAGAATATCGCCAGATTGCAAGAAGCCTTCTTCACCATTTAAATCAGTCACCAAACCACCCGCTTCCTGCACCAGCAAGGAGCCAGCAGCGATATCGACTGTTTTCAGATCAAATTCAAAGAAACCATCGTAACGGCCGCAAGCCACATAAGCCAGATCAAGGGCTGCAGCACCCGGGCGACGCAGCCCTGCAGACTTTTGCGTCATATCGCGGAAAATATTGATGTAGTTTTCAAGATTGTCAAAGCGGGTGTACGGAAAACCAGTGGCGATCAAACCATCTGTTAATTCACGTACTTTAGAAACGCGGATACGGCGATCATTCAGGTAAGCGCCCACACCGCGCGTTGCGGTAAACAAATCATTACGGCAAGGATCATAAACAACGGCCTGGGTAATCACGCCTTTATGTTCCAGCGCAATCGATACCGCGTACTGAGGAACACCATGCAGGAAATTGGTGGTGCCATCCAATGGATCAATAATCCATGTGTATTCTGACTGACCACGGTTGCCCGATTCTTCGGCCATGATGGCGTGCGTTGGATACGCTTCAAGAATAGTATCAATAATCGCTTGCTCAGCCGCACGATCTACTTCGGAGACAAAGTCGTTATGACCTTTTTTTTCAACGCTTAAATGATCCAGATTACTGGAAGCACGCTGAATAATAGAAGCGGCACGGCGTGCGGCGCGCACAGCGGTATTGAGCATTGGATGCATGGCTATTCCTGATTAAAAGTAAAAGATCGACCAACGGGGCAACGGGGCAGGACTTAAAAAACGCGACACAGCATGAATCCCAGTATATATTCGTGCGGATCAAAATCGCATTTCAGGCCCATTTCAGGCAGCCCGATATATAGATTGACCGCCATTCTACCCGTGCTCTCAAAATGAATAAACAAGTGTTCTTAAAATGACTCAACAAAACCCTGCTAATACCTCTGCCGAATGCCTCTCCCGCATCCGGGTTGTGCTCTCCCATACCTCCCACCCCGGCAATATCGGCTCCACCGCCCGTGCTATGAAAACCATGGGAATCAATAAGCTCTACCTGATCAACCCCAAGGAATTTCCATCTGAAACCGCCACCGCCTTGGCGAGCAATGCCGACGATGTGCTTAATACCGCTATTGTTGTGGGCAGTATGGAAGAAGCCCTTGCAGGCACCACTTTGCAAATTGCCCTGACCGCACGCCGCAGAGAACTCGCCCACCCGCTGCAAACGCCAAGACAGCTTGCGCCTGAAATTATTGAGACCATCCAGGCGGGCCAGGATATTGCGCTGGTGTTTGGCACGGAAATGTCTGGCCTCACTATTGATGAAGTGCTGCTTTGCAACCGCATGGCCACCATCCCTACCAATCCGGATTACTCCAGCCTGAATCTGGCGCAAGCCGTTCAGGTATTCGCCTACGAAATCTTCGCCACCCTTGCTGACGACGTATCCTATCTTGCCGAAAGCCGCGACAACGCCACGCACGATGCACTGGAGCATTTCTTTACACACCTTGAAGCAACGCTGAGCACAATTGGCTTTCTTAAGCCCGACGCCCCCAAGCGCCTGATGCCCAGAATGCGCCGCATGTTTACCCGCGCCAATCTGGAGCGCGAAGAAGTCGATATTCTGCGTGGCTGGCTGCGCGCCACCACAACCACAGAAAGATGGCTAAAGCCTCCGAAATAACTTGGCTTGTTGCTTAGTACATTTAATAAAAAACGGCTTTGAACCTGGATAGTTCAAAGCCGTTTTTTATTCTTTTCACTGATCAACAACTCACCCCTGCACCACACAAAAACTTACATAATAACAAAGCATACTTAAAGCAATTCATCAATCATGCTAGCACAGCACTATGATCAAGCCTGAGATTGCACTAATTGCTATTAGCCTCGCTTAAGCGAAAAGGATTACATACAATGCCAACTAAAATTAAATTTCTAAGATTTGACGCAAACTCTATCAAAGCAAGATTCATCAAAGGAGAAGACTCAGATATTATAAAATGGCTTACATCGCCACAAACAAAAAACCGATTCAGCCTGCATTTTTTTATTCATAAAGATGACGCAGAGGCATTTACAAAAGACGCCGACGTACAAAAAAATGAGCAGGCACTCGGAGAATTTAATTCACTATGCCAAAAGAATTTTTTTGAAATCACAGATGAACAAACTAAAAACACGCACATAAGCAATACAATGCCTTATGGTTTACCTCGCCCGATCCTCGTTTCATCAAACATTTCATCAAATAGACCCCATATCAACCCAGTAACAATGGGGCAAGATGACGTTATAAAACTCCTTAAAAACCAGTAATACACAAACAATGCCATTCACTAAGATTGGATACACGAGAAATAAAACCACTCGAACTACTCTAAGCCACCGGCCTTGCCACATCCGCGCACCATTCACTCCATGAGCCGGCATAGAGCCTTGCCCCGCTTAAACCCGCCACTTCCAGTGCCAGTAAATTATGGCAGGCAGTAATGCCTGAGCCGCATTGTTGCACCGTATCGCTTGCATCCACCCCCGCCAGCAGCTGCTGCCACTCGTCCTTCAGCACACCCGCAGGTTTAAAGCGGCCGTCTTCCTGCAAATTATTTTGAAAGAAACGATTGATTGCACCTGGGATATGCCCGCCCACCGGATCCAGCGTTTCGCCCTCACCCATAAAGCGGGAAGGAGAACGAGCGTCCACCACAGTAAAACCGGGCTGATTAATATTCGCCAGCACGTCTTCCACCCTCACCATCAATGCAGCGCGCAGCCTAACAACAAACTCAGCCACAACTGGCTCTGGCACGTCTTGAACCACCCCGCCCAGCCACGCGGCCATTCCACCATCCAGAACCTGCACCTGATCGTGCCCCAGCCAGCGCAGCAACCACCACAATCTGGCCGCATACATCCCACCCTGTGCGTCGTAAGCCACTACACGGCGTGAGTGGCTTACGCCAAAACTGGCCAGCCTATCCGCCAGAACTTGCGGATCAGGCAAAGGATGGCGGCCATTCACACCCGTTTTAAGCCCGGAAAGATCATCATCCAGATGCAAAAAATACGCGCCCGGCAAATGGCCTTCTGCATAGGCCACCCGCCCCGCCTGCGGATTAGCCAGATCATGACGGCAATCAATCAGCAGCACACCGGCCAGTTGTTCTTGTAATTGTGAAGCAGAAATAAGCGGGGACATCGACAAGTCCTGGTGCGTTAAAAAAAACAGGCCCGTACGGATACGGGCCTGCAGGAAAAAAGAGAATCAGGTCTTAGGCAGCGTTACGCCACTCTGGCCCTGATACTTACCTCCGCGATCGCGGTAGGATGTTTCACATACGTCATCTTCGTCCGCCTCAAAGAACAAGACTTGCGCCACACCTTCGTTGGCGTAAATTTTGGCGGGCAGCGGCGTGGTGTTAGAAAATTCCAACGTCACATAGCCTTCCCACTCCGGCTCAAACGGAGTGACATTAACAATAATGCCGCAACGCGCGTAAGTGGATTTACCCAGGCACACCGTCAGGGCATTACGCGGGATACGGAAATATTCCACAGTGCGTGCTAATGCAAAAGAATTCGGCGGGATAATACAATAACCCTTACCAGAAACATTCACAAAGCTGCCTTCGTCAAAGTTTTTTGGGTCAACAATGGTTGAATTAATATTGGTAAAAACCTTAAACTCATCGGCACAGCGAATATCGTAGCCATAGCTGGAAGTACCATAAGAAACGATACGCTCGCCATTGACTTCCTTAACCTGCCCCGGCACAAACGGCTCGATCATGCCGTGCTCGCTGGCCATACGGCGAATCCACTTATCAGATTTGATACTCATTACTGTCACATCCCTATCACATATTAGGGCGTATTGTAGCTGCGCAGCCACAGCCACGCATCTATAATCATCACAACAACGGAGATTCTCTTGATGCCAAACACGCTTTGTCCGGAATTAAAACTCGCCACCACATCCAATCAGCAGTTCGACACCACGGCACTCAAAGGCCAAGCCTTTGTGCTCTATTTCTACCCCAAGGACAGCACCCCCGGCTGCACCACCGAAGGTGGCGATTTTCGCGATCATCATGCCGAATTTCTTGCCGCCCAATGCCTCGTTTTCGGCATATCCAGAGACAGTCTTAAAAGCCACGAAAACTTTAAAGCCAAGCAGGAATATCCTTTCGAGCTAATTTCTGACACGAATGAGACAGCCTGCCTCGCTTTTGGTGTCATTAAGCAAAAGAAGATGTATGGTAAAGATGTAAGGGGAATTGAGCGCAGCACCTTTGTAATCAACAAAAAAGGAGAAATTGCTAAAGAATGGCGTGGCGTTAAAGTACCGGGGCATGTAGTAGAAGTACTGGAGTTCGTAAAAACGCTTTAAGTTGCAATACAGGGTGAGAAACCTCAATAGACTCAAGAGCTAAGCAGCGTCCTCACCCCAAACCCACCTTTTTCCGTTCCAGGAGTTCATCATGGCAACCCGCAAGCGCAAAGCACCGAGTGTCACCAAGCTCTTCGTTCTGGATACCAACGTTTTAATGCACGACCCCACCTCGCTATTTCGCTTTGAAGAACACGATCTCTTTCTGCCGATGATGACTTTAGAAGAGCTCGACAACAACAAAAAAGGCACCTCCGAAGTTGCCCGCAACGCCCGGCAAGCCAGCCGTTTTCTGGAAGAGCTGATTTCCGGCAGAGAATTGGATCTGCATAACGGCGTGCTGCTTGATTCTGCCAGCAAGGGCCAAGCGCTAGGCCGGCTCTTTATGCAAACTGAAGCCATTACCAGCGTTCTGCCCGCCCAACTCCCCATGGGCAAAGCCGACAACCAGATTCTGGGCGTCGTCCACCACCTGCAACAAATGCACACCGCCCGCCAAGTGATCTTGGTTTCCAAAGACATCAATATGCGCATCAAGGCGCGGGCGATGGGTTTGGCTGCGGAAGATTATTTTAACGATAAAGTTTTAGAAGACACCGATCTGCTCTACACCGGCATGCGCGAAATCAACCAGAAATTCTGGGAATGTAATGGCAAGGATCTGCAAAGCTGGCAGGAAGGCGGCCGCAGCTACTGGAAAATCAAAGGCCCGGACTGTGCCGAGCTTTACGTCAATCAGCTGCTTTATCAGGCTGGCGACACGCCTTTGTCTGCCCGCGTAGTGAATGTAGAAGGTAAAACAGCATTAATTGAAAGCCTGAAAGATTACAGCCATCAAAAAAACGCCATCTGGGGAGTTGTTGCCCGCAATCGCGAGCAAAATTTTGCCCTTAACCTGCTCATGAACCCGGAAGTGGATTTTGTCTCGCTGCTTGGGCAGGCCGGCACAGGCAAAACCCTGCTAACATTGGCCGCCAGCCTGGCACAAACACTGGAATCCAAGATTTACACCGAAATTATCATGACCCGGGTCACAGTGCCGGTTGGTGAAGACATCGGCTTTTTACCCGGCACCGAAGAAGAGAAAATGATGCCGTGGATGGGGGCGCTGGAAGACAATCTGGATGTGCTCAACCAGTCGGATGCCGAAGCCGGCGACTGGGGCCGCGCCGCCACGCGTGATTTAATCCGCTCACGCATTAAAGTAAAATCGCTCAACTTTATGCGCGGGCGCACCTTCCTCAAGAAATTTCTGATTATCGACGAGGCGCAAAACTTAACCCCCAAGCAAATGAAAACCCTCATCACCCGCGCTGGCCCCGGCACCAAGGTGGTGTGCCTGGGTAACATCAGCCAGATCGACACCCCCTACCTGACCGAGGGCAGCTCGGGGCTAACTTATGTGGTTGATCGCTTTAAAACATGGGAGCACTCCGGCCACATCACCCTTACACGGGGCGAGAGATCCAGACTGGCAGATTACGCGGCTGAGGCTTTGTAGTTTTCAGGTTTTTGCAAAGAAACGGGTCTGCGCTGGCAGACCCTTTTTACTTACATAATTTCTTACAAAGACATATTAATGGCATTCATGTAAGAAGGATTAAGCCCTTTACCGTCACACCAAGCCTTTAATCGCGGACCATCAAGGTCAATATATCCAGTACCATCATCTAATGTTGCAATTAAGAGTTGGTTTGCAATTTTTTGTAGAATATTCGCCTGAATGCTGACAGCACAGGTATCAATAAGCTCTCTCACGATATCTTCAAACTTAACGCAATACTTCTTTTCAATGTAATCGACCATCGACTGTTCAAGCTCTAAAAAGCCCCCTCTAAACACGAGAGAACTTGCCAAGTCCACCGCTGCAACACTTAGTTTTATCGGTTCCCAAGCCAGGACTGGTGACCTCTTTAGTTGCTTCTCAGAGTAGGAGAAACTTTCAAAGATGAATCCATTTTGGCCTTCCTTTGACGCCCCTCTAGCAAACAAAAGCTCTTTAAGGTTCTCGTAATCCATGTCAGTTCCAAAAGGCATTCTTACTTTACAGAAAACCGATATCTTGGACCAAAGAAATTCGAGAAGGGTACGTGCACTATTTTGCCTAGCAGAGACCAAAAGCAACCATTTACCCCTCTCCCTAAATGCAAGGTAAGGACATCCTGTGCACTTCACCAAACTAAATTCACCGGAGGTGATCAATGAAGGCAGTAGCTCAGGTGATGCGACACTGTCAGCGCCACAATTGGACTCAATTATGTCTAGCATCGCCTCTCTAAGCCCTTCCTCTGTGGCATAACCATCGAACCCAAGAAGCACGGTAACTGGTGCATAGATTTGTCGAGCGAGTGTTACATACAGAAGGCGATCTTCGTCTGGTAAAGCATCAAGAGCAGCTGCACTACAGGGGCCAGTACGTCCGGTAATTTTTTCGTATGACTCACTAGCCAAGGTAAGGTCAAACGTTTCCTTATCAAATCGCGAAATGAAACTCTCTATAAAATGTTTCTGCACTGCAGCCAAATGCCCAATTCCATCAATCAAATCTTTCTTTTTGAGGGTTTTCTTTATCTCTAGAACACATAGCACCTGTTCAATTGGGTAAAAGAATTGCTCAGTCAAACCATAGCGTTGCCCCTCACCTTTTACTAACATGCCATCGATTTGATTGGGAATACCAACAATAAAACCAGATACAACTCGCAAGTCCAGGTTTGGTGGTAAAACAAATTCACTCTCTATTCCAGCTTTCGCAATTGCTTCATAAGCAGTCCCGAGTGTTGGCATATGCGGCATATCAAATTTTGATGCTTTTGTTCGCTCAGCGGCAACGAAGGACTCTAGAAGTTCGGAAGCGTTTTTTATCATAAAGGACTACTTATTAATGCCTAGTTGATTTTTGATTTGAGGAAATATCAGGCTAAAACTGTGCCACGCTCCTTGAGCTAGGGCTTAAAACCCCGTCTAAGCACACCGAGCACGAAGGGAGACGAACAGGGTTATCGTTTGGCTCCCGCCACGCGAGGGAACCGCGGAGCGGGGTGCGCTTCGGGTCGCCTTTCTTTGCTTACTTTCTTTGGCGAAGCAAAGAAAGTAAGTCCCCGTCGCGGACTGCGACTGTAAATTCACGTGCCGCAGGCACTTAAATTAAACGACAGCTATCTTATGCTTTTAACCCTATATGTGTAAGTATACTTACAATAATATTTTTCTTCGTTTTCAAATCTTAAATTAGAAAAAACCACGCCGATGCGGAACACCCCGGCACCGGCTTGGTTTTTCAGCAGAATGGCTCACTACGCCATAAACTCAACTCACTGAAACGCCACCTCCGCAAAACTCCTTAACTTACGGCTATGCAGCTGCCCTTCGCCCTGATCGCGCAGCAACTCCATTGCTCTGATGCCAATCCGCAAATGCTGATCTACCCGCTCGCGGTAAAAATGGTTGGCCATGCCAGGGAGTTTGATTTCGCCATGCAGCGGCTTGTCACTTACGCAGAGCAAAGTACCGTAAGGCACACGGAATCTGAAGCCGTTGGCGGCGATGGTGGCGCTTTCCATATCCAGGGCAATGGCACGACTCTGGCTAAAGCGGCGCTGCGGGCGATTGTCGGGGAGTAATTCCCAGTTGCGGTTATCGGTACTCGCCACGGTGCCGGTACGCATAATGCGTTTGAGCTCGGCCCCTTTCATTTCGGTGATTTGTGAAACGGCCGCTTCTAAGGCAAGCTGGATTTCTGCCAGGGCAGGCACTGGCACCCAGAGCGGCAAATCTTCATCAAGCACATGATCTTCACGCACATAGCCGTGCGCCAGCACGTAATCGCCCATTTGCTGCGAATTTCGTAGCCCGGCACAGTGCCCGAGCATAACCCACGCATGGGGGCGTAATACGGCGACATGATCGGTAATGGTTTTAGCATTAGCCGGGCCAACGCCGATATTCACCATACTAATGCCGGAATGATCAGCCCGGATCAAGTGGTAAGCGGGCATCTGCGGCAAGCGCGGTGGGGCTGCCCCCAGCGCATCAGACGCCTCGGCAGCAAGCCCCGCGCGGCGGGTGATCACATTGCCCGGCTCTACAAAGGCAATGTATTCGCTATTTGGGTCTTGCATGCATTCATGCCCAAGGCGTACAAATTCATCGATATAGAACTGGTAATTGGTAAACAAAACAAAATTCTGAAAATGCTCGGGCACCGTGCCCGTGTAGTGGCGCAAGCGGTGCAAAGAGTAATCAACCCTTGCCGCTGTAAACAAAGACAGCGGCAAGGGCTCACCAGGCCTGGGCTCGTAAGTGCCATTAGCAATGCCATCATCCATCGCGGACAAATCCGGCAAATCAAACATATCGCGCATTAGCTGGCGGCGCTCGGCTGTCAGCGTACCTTCAATATGATCATGTTCGGCAAATGAAAAATGCACCGGAATGGGCTGGGTACTCACACCGACTTCCAGCTCATTCTGGTGGCTTTGCAAAAGCAGCGTAAATTGATCCAGAAAATATTGCTCATAAAGATCGGGGCGGGTTAAGGTGGTTTCAAAACTGCCAGGGCCTGCGACAAAACCATAGCTTAAATGCGCACTTTCATTTGTGCGCCTTGCCACGGTATCTGTTTGAATTCTGACAAAGGGATAATAAGCCCGAACATGCCCCGGCAAAGCATCCCCTGCAACAAAACGCTGCATGGCATCACGCAAATGCGCCACGCTGCTTTCATAAATCAGGCGCACCTGTGCAAGCGCATCCATTGGATCTGTATGGCGGGTTGGTGCTATAAACTCGGGTAAATACGGCATACGTCGACGGCTCATTGGTGCGTCTCCAGCTTTTTTATTGAAAATACACGGCAGATAAATCTTTTATCGCAGCCATTCTACTTTTAAATATATTACGAATATCTTATTTTATTGAAATTCAAAAGTCTGCTCCCGGTAAAAGTGGGCGACTCGCTTCGGACTAAAAAAACAAATCTTAATTAAAATGCCCCCCCAAAAACCAATATTCAAACCAAAAAAAACCGGACATTTGCCCGGTTTTTTTAAAAGACCCGGCAATCAGGCCGCCAAGTCCTGCGCCTGAATAGCGGTCAGCGCAATGGTAAAGACAATATCATCGACCAAAGCGCCGCGCGATAAATCATTCACCGGTTTACGCAAGCCTTGCAACATCGGACCAACGCTGACCACATGAGCACTACGCTGCACGGCCTTGTAGGTGGTGTTCCCCGTATTGAGATCAGGAAATACAAATACCGTTGCCTTACCCGCCACAGCACTACTCGGTGCTTTTTGAGCCGCCACTTCTGACACGGATGCTGCGTCGTACTGCAAAGGACCATCCAGTATCAGGTCAGGATAGAGATTGCGCGCCAGCTCGGTGGCTTCACGCACTTTATCTACATCGGCACCCGCACCTGATTTACCTGTGCTGTAGCTGATCATGGCCACTTTAGGATCCACACCAAAAGCACGGGCACTGTCTGCGCTTTGTTTGGCAATTTCTGCCAGCTGGGCTGCATTAGGGTTAGGGTTAATCGCACAATCGCCGTAAACCAAGACTTGCTCTGGCATCAGCATAAAGAACACCGACGACACAATAGAAGAGCCCGGCGCCGTTTTAATCAATTGCAGTGCAGGGCGTACAGTGCTTGCTGTGGTATGAATTGCGCCTGACACCAGACCATCAACTTTATTAACCGCCAGCATCATCGTGCCGAGCACCACGGTGTCTTCCAGCTGTTGCAAGGCCTGCCCTGCAGTCAGCCCCTTGCTCTTACGCAACTCAACCATAGGCTCAACATACTCATGGCGAATTACATCCGGGTCCAGGATTTCCAAGCTATCGGGCAACACCACACCTTGTGCGGCGGCAATAGCTTCGATCGTGGCACGTTTACCTAATAAAACGCAGTGGGCAATCCCTTTTTCCTCACACACAATCGCTGCACGAATCGTGCGTGGCTCTTCCCCTTCGGGCAAGACCACGGTTTTACGAACCGAACGCGCTTTCTGAATGAGCTGGTAGCGAAAAGCGGGTGGCGACATCCGGGTAGACGGCGGCACTTGTACTGCGTTCATCAGCATCGCCATATCAATTTGCTCAGATACTGCATCGAGCACCAGATTCATGCGCTCACTATCATCTGTTGCCACCGCAGGCTGCAACTGGGTAATACGAATCGCAGTATTAAAACTGTCGCTATCTGTACGCATTACCGGAATACCACTGGTCAGCGCCTGACGTGATAATTCCAGAATACGGCTATCTGGCTGACTTGAATGGGTAAGCAACAAACCGGCCAATTGCACACCCTGGCTTGCCGACAGAGCCGTAGCCAGCATCACATCATCTCTGTCCCCGGCACTCACAACCAGCGCGCCTGCTTTCAGGCGTTCAATCACTTCAGGCACGGAACGGGCTGCAACCACGGTTTCCAGCACACGGCGACTAGCAATATCACCTTCAATCAGGATTTCTGCATTTAAGTGACGAGCAATATCCAGGGTACGTGGCGCAAGCAAAACAGGGTCGAACCTGATTACCCCCCAGAGCGGGATACCGTCCAGCTCATATTGCACAGAAGCTGCATCAAACTGGGCGGCAGCCTTATTGAAAATCACCCCGGCAACTTTGCAGCCTTCGTTTTTCAACTGACTGGCTGCCAGACGAGACTCCGCCACTGCACCTGTTGCGCTTGCGCTCGCTACCAAGATTACTTCTGCCTGCAGGCTGCGTGCCACTTCATTATTCAGTCTGGCAGTAAACGCATTGCTTGGATCTAAGTGCATTCCTTCAACCACCAGCACATCTACATCATGTGCTGCACCCAGACAAAGACTAATAATATCTTCCAGTAATTCATCATTCTGCCCTGCTGACACGCGGGCAATTACCTGTGCAATTGATAAAGACGGTATGCATTCAATCTGGCAAATTTGTGAAGCAAAGTGAGTAGAACGTTCAACACCCTGCGGCTCCTGAGAAACCGGCTTTACGAAACCCACTTTCAGACCCTGGTGCTGCAGCGCACGAACCACACCCAAAGAAACCGAAGTCAGTCCGACATTTTGTCGGGTTGGAGCCACAAAAAAGGTTTGCATATATCATCCTCAGCACGTAATAAACTTTGCTACTAAAAAACAACTAAACAGGGGAAATAAAGCTGACAGCACCCTTTAAAAACATCAAGATGCCCGCGAAGGCCGTCAATGTAGAACATTACGTCATATTTAGGTCGGCAACTTTCACACATCGAACACGATCTTTGTTCCATGTCATAAAAAAATGCTGCATCGCACACTAAATTAGCTAAATTCAAACTCAGCCCTGATGCTTTACTAAGCTTAGCAGCCCCACCCGAAAAAAAAGCTTGCTTACCCTGGCACCCGCAAGCAACACAAATCTCTGTTAATCGTTTGAGCTGTATTGCCATCCTGCTTTAACACAAAGATTCGGGGTAGAATTGCGTCGCACCATTTAACCCGCCCGCCCGCCCCACGGAGCGGGCTTACCTGCCACTTAATCACCCGGTGAGATTTATGACGGTTATTGTCGTTTTCAATCAAAAAGGTGGTGTAGGAAAAACTACGGTAAGCGCCAACCTGGCCGCCGCCATAGCCAAAAATGGCGTAGAGCCGCTGGTAATTGATTTAGACCCGCAAGCCCACCTCACTTCGCTTTACGGGGTTAAGCCAAAAAACCACCAAAGTATTTATCGCTTCTTTCAAGGGGCAAGCACGCTATCTGATTTAATTATTACAAGAGATGACGGCATCAACTTTGTGCCCTCACATTTAGAGCTGGGGAAAGTAGATGCCCAGCTTACCCGCCACAAAGATCATGTATGGCGCCTCAAGCTGGCACTGACAGCAGAAATGCTTTCGGGCTATGGCCTCCCCATCATTATTGACTGCACCCCCACGCTCGGCGTGCTGTCTTTTTCTGCCATGTTTGCCGCCGACATCATTCTGGCCCCTGTTGCCGCCGAATACCTGGCCCTGAACGGCGCGGTACAGCTGGCGCAAACACTGAAAGGACTTGAGAAGTTTCAGGCCAGAAAGCCAAGGCGCTTTCTGATCAACCGCTACACGCCAGGGCAAATTACATCAGAAACCGTAGCAGGCCAGCTAATCAAGCATTTTCCCGGAGAAGTACTTAAAACCCGGATCAGAGAGCAAGAAGCACTCTCTGCGGCAGTGGGCAGCGGGGCCAACATCTTTGACTTCGCCCCGACTTCCGGCGCAGCAGCAGATTTTACATTCTTACTGGACGAGCTGATCGAATCAAACCTGATCTCGCTATCACTGGACTTACCGTTTGAGTGAAGCTTTTCTTGGTGGGGTCAGAAAAATCTGCAGACACTGGGAACACAAAGTTTAAGGTTTTTACCCCCAAGATCAGCATTAATACTCCACCGGTACCGGATCCAGGCTGCGCCACAGATACCATGTGGCGACAGTGCGCCACGGCTGCCATTTTTGCGCCAAGTCACCAATATCACCACGGGGCAGACGCTCTCCGCCGTGATAAAGCAGTGCAATGGCCTTAAGCAAGCCGATATCATCCAGTGGCAGCACATTAGGGCGGAGCAGGTAAAAGATAAGAAACATTTCAGCGGTCCAGCGGCCTATACCGCGGATATCGACCAGCTTGCCAACGACCGCCTCATCATCCAGATCATACCAGAGCGCTGCATCCAGAAAACCTGCCTGCTGGTGTCTGGCTAAATCATAAAGGTACTCTACTTTGCGGGCGGATAAGCCACAGGTGCGCAATTCCTCCACACTGCTTTCCAGTACGCGTGCAGCTTCAATTTTTTGCAAATGAGCAGCAAAACGCGCCCATACCGAATCTGCCGCCTTAACAGAAATTTGCTGGCCGACAATGGCACGGGCCAGTGTATGAAACACTTCGCCACGCCCCTCCAGGCTGACACCGGGGTAACGGGCAATCAAACCGGCCATCACAGGATCAGCAGCAGCCAGCCCGGCAGTGGCTTGATCCCAATAGGCAGGCTTTCCATAAGTAGCGCTCATTTGATTCTTTCGGGTAGTTAAAAACGTCGATGACTGACAAAAAAACAGCGAAAGAAGGAATTTAAACTTGCCCCTCTTCCGCCCTGCCTAAGCAACTTACTCGCCGGCAACCGTCATCTTGCTAACTAAAATCGAGCCGACCTTGCGGCTGGACCAGGGCTGGCTGTCATCACCAATACCCACGATATTTTTAAAGATGTCACGCAAATTACCGGCAATGGTAATTTCTTCTACCGCGTGTTGAATCACGCCGTTTTCCACCCAAAAGCCTGCAGCACCACGTGAATAATCGCCCGTTACCATATTGGTGCCGTGACCCAGTAGCTCGGTCACAAATAAGCCCGTACCCAGCTCTGCCAGCAATTGCGTAAAGGTATGTGTTGGCGCAACAATCAGATTATGCGAGCCACCCGCATTACCAGTCGTGCTCATACCCAACTTACGTGCGGAATAGCTGGATAAGAAATAACCATTAAGCACGCCCTGACTGACCACATCACGCGCAACCGTTGCCACACCCTCGGCATCAAACGCGCCGCTGCTCATGCCTTTTTTAAGAAACGGATCTTCTTTAATGCTGACACAAGGCGCAAAAATAGTTTGTCCTAAGCTATCAGGTAAAAAACTTGATTTGCGGTAAAGACTACTGCCACTGACAGCCTGCACAAAAGTGCCAATCAGGCCGGAAGCCACAGGCGCTTCAAATAAAACCGGATACTCGCCGGTTTTAACGCGGCGCGCACCAAGACGGCGTAAAGATCGCTCACCCGCCCGCCGCCCCACCGCAGCAGCCGAATCCAGATCCAGATGAGATCTGGCCGAGCTGTACCAGTAATCACGCTGCATGCCCGATTCATCCTCGGCAATCACTGCAGCAGAAAGGCTATAGCGCGAGCTGCGCTCTGCACCCACAAAACCTAAAGAATTGGCATACACAAAACGGCTCGCCCCGGTGGAGACCGATGCGCCTTCCGAATTGCTGATACGCGCGTCCACACCGCGGGCAGCATCTTCACACTCGGTTGCCAGCGCAATGGCGCCTTCTACCGACAAATCCCATGGATGGTATAAATCAAAATCAGGGAAAAACGTCGCCAGCCGGTCTGCATCCGGCAAGCCTGCGAAAGAATCTGCTGCGGTAAAACGGGCAATGGCCAGCGCAGCTTTTACGGTTTCTTTAATGGCATCAGCTGAGAAATCACTACTGCTGGCGTGACCTTTTTGCTGGCCCAGATAAACGGTAACGCCCACGCCTTTATCGCGGTTGTATTCGATGGTTTCCACTTCCCCCAGGCGTACCGATACATTTTGTCCATAACCTTCGGAGACATCCACATCGCAGGCTGTTGCACCTTGATTTTTTGCCTGCTCAAGCACCATGGCGGCCAAATCACATAATTGTTGCTGATCAAAACTAAATTCGGACACAGTTCATTTCCTGTTTAGCGGTACGTTGTTATTTAAGTGCTTTTGCGACGTATATGGTGCTTTAGCAAATATGCTAAGCAGTCAAAGCACTCACTTTCAGATTAAAACTTGGTCTCTATCGTTTTTTCTATGCACTCTATGGCAGAGAAAGAAGCAGTCTTTGGTATCATACCGGTTTTGCAAGCAAGTAACCCTATCATGGCAACACCAAAACACGACCTTCCTGACGACGATATCGAGTACGTCAGCAAAACAGAAATGAAGCGCGAGATGACTGCGCTGCAACAGCTTGGCGAAAAACTGATTCCGCTGGACAAAAAGCAACTGGCTACGCTTAAACTGCCAGAACGGCTGTTTGACGCCATTTTAGCGGCAAAAAAAATCACCGCTAACGGAGCAACAGCAAGGCAAAAGCAGTTTATTGGCAAACTCATGCGAGATGTTGACCCGGAGCCCATCAATGAGCTACTGAATAAACTGGCAGGCTTGTCAGATCGCCACAGTGCATGGCTGCATCGCTTAGAGCGTTTACGTGAAGGCATGCTGGCTGACCCGAAAATTGTTGAAAATTTTGTAAACGAGCACCCGTCAGTAGAAATTCAGCAACTGCGTCAGCTGGTTCGCAATGCTTTAAAAGAGCGCGAGCTGCAAAAACCAGCCAAAGCGTTCCGCGAATTATTTAAGCTGATTAAGCAATATATTCCAGAGCCTGCTCTGCCCGGGCTTGAAGCGTCTGGCCCTGAGGAAGAAGACGAAGAATAAATAAGCAGATAAATCGAATGTGCTGTGGCTCGGCAGAAGCTGCACCTACTCCTCTCAGAGGGGCCACTGGCAGCAATAGAGAGCTATCACCAGCGCTCGGATACACGCAATGGCGCAGCAACCTGGCTAAGTCTTGCTTTATGGCAAGAAAAAGGCTCCTGCTTTTTGACTGATCCTGATACTTTTTTATTAAAGGGCACAGTGCATGGCCTTCAAGGGCGCGTTCGGTGACATGCACCGCGCAAGTGCTTTACCGAGCACCCCAATTACACTCGCTCACCCTCAAAGCAGGCGGGCATATTATGATTTTCAGGACTTGCCTACAGATGAATACGATCAAAATTGGCCTTGTTTCTATCTCTGACCGTGCCTCAAGCGGGGTATATCAGGACTTGGGTATTCCGGCGCTGAAAGAGTGGCTAGGGCATGCACTCAGCAGCCCGCACAGCACTACCAGCCGCCTGATTAGTGATGAGCAAGAGTTAATCGAAGCCACACTTAAAGAGCTGGTCGATACAGAAGGATGTCACCTTGTCCTAACCACCGGCGGCACCGGCCCTGCGCTGCGCGATGTCACGCCGGACGCTACGCTGGCTGTCGCAGATCGCGTCATGCCCGGTTTTGGCGAGCAGATGCGCCAGATCAGCCTGCATTATGTTCCCACGGCCCTTCTTAGCCGTCAGGTGGGTGTCATTCGTAAGCAATGCCTGATTTTAAACCTGCCCGGCCAGCCCAAATCAATCAAAGAAACACTGGAAGGTGTAAAAGATGAAAATGGCAAAGTATTGGTCAACGGCATTTTCGCCGCCGTGCCCTACTGTATCCAGCTATTGGACGGCCCCTGTATCGAAACCCATCCGGCCATCGTCGCAAGTTTCAGGCCTAAATCTGCCATTAAAAATTAATACTGCCTCTGCCTAGATAAAGCACCGTACCCAACGTTAACCCCATCAGGAAAAAATCATGAGTAATGCCGAATTACTACCCTGCGTAGAAATTGAAACTGCCGATCAGCCCACCGCCAGTGTCATCTGGCTGCATGGTCTTGGCGCAGACGGTAACGATTTTTCAGGCATTGTTCCGGATTTGCAATTGCCCGAGCAACTGGCAGTACGCTTTGTCTTTCCGCACGCGCCCCATATGCCAATTAGCTGCAACAACGGCTATGTAATGCGGGCCTGGTACGATATTTTGCATTTTGATCAGATGAGCCGCCAGGCCGATGTAGCAGGTGTAAAGGCATCGGTAGAGATGATCCGCGCCCTGATCACACGTGAAAACCAGCGCGGCATCCCCAGTGAGCGCATTATTCTGGCCGGATTTTCACAAGGCGGCGCAATTGCCTATACCGCTGGTACGCTGCACCCGGAAAAACTGGCAGGGATAGTGGCGCTATCGACTTACCTGCCTGCCCCCGAACTGATTCAAGCCGGGCTAAGCAATCAGGACACCCCCATCTTTGCCGCACACGGCAGCGCAGATCCTGTGGTTGGGCTTGCGCTGGGGGAAGCCGCCAAAGATAAGCTGGGCGAGCTGGGATTCACTGTTAGCTGGCAAACATGGCCAATGCAGCACTCGGTCTGCATGCCAGAAATCCAGGCCATCGGGCAATTTGTTCGCCAGCGTTTAGCCTAAATCCCCTCAAGGCAGAAAGCGTTTATCGATTGACTTTCTGCCTTGATTCATCAACAACGCCCGCGAGGCAGCTTTGCGTCAACTATCAGCTGCCTGTGCTATTTGTGACAGGAAGGTGATTATTTCATTTGGCATAGTCTTCAAGCTAAGGCATCATCCGCCACCTTGCCGCGTGCGTTTTTTGTAAGTCAGAAAATATAATGAAGATTGGAATTATTGGTGCAATGGAGCCGGAAGTCGTCCACCTTATTGCCTCACTTGAAAACAGCAGCAAAGAAACTATCGCCGGTATCGACTTTTACAGCGGCACACTGGCTGATCATCAGGTCATCGTTACCCGCTCTGGGATTGGCAAAGTCGCCGCCAGCATCGCCACCACGCTGTTAATTGCCAAATATCAGCCTGAAGCCATCATCAACACCGGCTCGGCTGGCGGCTTTGTGGATCATTTATCGATTGGCGATATCGTGATCTCATCCGAAGTGCGCCATCACGATGTAGATGTCACCGCTTTTGGCTATGAAATCGGCCAGATGGCGCAGCAGCCTGCAGCCTTTACGCCTGATGCCAATTTAGTCGCCGCAGCCCACCGCGCAGTAGCCAGCCTTGGTCAGGTACAGGCAATTGACGGGCTGATCTGCACAGGCGACAGCTTCATTTGCGACAGCACCCGCACAGCGCAAATGCTCAAAAACTTCCCGACCATGGCCGCATGCGAAATGGAAGCCGCTGCGATTGCACAGGTTTGCTACCAGCATGATGTCCCCTTCGTGATCATCAGATCCCTTTCTGATAATGCGAACAACGACTCACCAATCGATTTTGATCAATACATCATCAAAGCAGGCCACCATTCTGCACTTATGGTCATTGCATTACTGGGGCAGCTGGATGCTGCAGGCGGATCTTTCCAAGCCATCAACAAGCAACAAAAGATCCAGGCCCTGCATTAAGCCTTATGGCGTTACAGCCACTGTGCGCCTGTAACGCCAACCTGTTTTACCTCTGCGCACCACGCCCTTTTCAAACACACGGCTCACACGCAGTGAATCGAATCACTCTTATATATATTTATTAAATACCACTTTAAATTACACCTCTTGCAGGCACGAAAAACAAAAGAAACAAAAAGGTATTATTGCCGAAATAAAAGTAAAAAAATAACAACACGAAATACCGATAAGCAAAAAACAAAGGATTTTTCAGCGTTAATTCTAAATATGCCAAACCATCTGCAGCATGGCTTTAATTAAGCCAATTCATACCAATACCAAATAAATTTCGTACAAAACAAATGAATTGATTCATCACTTACCCAGGGATGACAATAAGGACTTATCAAGCAGACGTTGCTGCTTAAGGAGTTTAAAGTGAAGTATTTCTGGGTAGGAATTTATATCGTACTGAGCATGCAAATCGCTGGCCACGCTCATGCACGTATAGTTGACACCATACAAATCGCCGAGACAGAGGCAATTGACACTGGCGCGCACGGAACTGAATTGACCTCTGACAACCAGCTTGCAAAATGGTCGCAAGCAGCAGATACGCATTCAGCACCCCAGACACAAAACACACTCACCACGACAGCGAACACAGATAAAAACATGCCAGAGCCAGAAATCTTTCTGCTTATCGGACTAGGGGTTCTCGTATTAATCGGCAAGGGATTTCACAGAAACCGCTAGACGACCAGGCATGAACACCGTCACCAGGCAAAGCTGCCCTGCCAGATCCGGCAAGCCATCACACCAGCGGGTAAAAATGCTGAATAATGAGTAACACCAGAACCGCATAAGCGCCGGCAAGAATATCGTCGATCATTACCCCTATGCCCCCGGGCACGCGCAGATCAAACCAGCAAATGGGCCATGGTTTCAGAATATCGAACAAGCGAAACAGTACAAAAGCCAGCGTCCATCCTGCTACTGTTACCGGCACAAACAACAGTACCAGCCACATTGCCACAATCTCATCGATCACAATACCGCCATAATCATGCACACCCAAAGTTTTGCCTGTTATTTCACTCGCCCAGCAGCCAATAACAAAGACAGGCAAACAAAGCCATGCAATGCCTGCAGGAGAAAGCCACTGCATCAGGATGGCATAGAGCGGCAGGGCTGCGAGCGTGCCAAAAGTACCAGGCGCTTTTTGGGGCAGACCACTACCAAAACCAAAGGCAATAAAATGCGCAGGGTGAACGGATAGAAAGCGCCATGTTGGGCGCACCAGAGGAGCTTGTTTATGACTCATAAGCGAAATGATCGAATCCATGAAAGATAATCGGCAGGTGCTGCTGCTTCGCATCAATAAGATGCACTGTTGTACCCTGAATAATTTTACCAATATGAGTGAGCCCTAATTTCAGCTCATCAGCCAGGGCAATAATAGCCTTATGCTGATCGGGTGCTGCAGTAAAACACAACTCGTAATCGTCCCCTCCCGCCAGAAAAGCCTCATACCGCAGCGATTCGGGCAAAGCATCCAGCTCCCCAGCAAACGGCACTGCATCCATCCAAACTTCAGCACCACAAGCCGATTGCTCACAAATATGCCGCAAATCGGCCAGCAAGCCATCAGAAATATCCAGAGCGGCACTGGCAATACCCCGCAAGCGTAAACCCAGCTCAATACGGGGGATAGGCAGATCCAGACGAAGATCACATCGCTCAGCTACATCATCAGGCAGGCTGACACGCCCTGTACGGTGCATAACCGCCGCTGCAGCGGCACCTAACGCCCCGGACACCCAGACTTCGTCACCAGGTTTTGCTCCGCTTCTCAAAAGCGCCTGCCCGCGCGGCAGGCTACCGGCAATCTGAATCGCAATTGTTAAAGGGCCACAGGTCGTGTCCCCTCCGATTAGCGAAATATCATGCTGATCGGCCATTGCAAACAGGCCACGGCTAAATGCCGCCAGCCACGGCTCATCCATTTTTGGCAAAGCCAGAGAAAGCGTAAACCAGCTGGGTTTTGCCCCCATCGCGGCAAGATCTGACAAATTAACGGCCAGTGCCTTACACCCCAGACGCTCGGGATTGGCGTCAGAAAAAAAGTGCCGTCCCTCAACCAGCATATCGGCAGAGATCGCCAGCTGGTGCCCGGCAGCTACAGAGACTAAAGCCGCATCATCGCCAACACCTAAATCTGCATTTTTGGCCGGACGCTTGAAATAATGAGTAATCAGGTCAAATTCATTCAAAACTATTTAAACCCATTCAATTTTTTGCAGATAAAAACCGTTTAATGCGCGAATTGCAAGCAAAAAAAGACGGGCCAGGCCCGTCTTCTGATCAAACTAACCATTATTAAGCATGGCGTTTACCGCGCCCCGCACTGACTTCTTCACTGCGTACCAGCGCTGCCAATTTATCCAGCACCCCGTTAACAAACTTATGCCCATCCAGCCCGCCAAATGTTTTAGCCAGCTCGATTGCCTCATTGATGATGACAGGATACGGCGTTTCCGGCATGGAAATAATTTCATAAGCCCCCACACACAATACAGCTGCTTCCACCATGCTAACTTCATCCATAGGGCGATCAACGTGAGGTGCAATGGCGTCTTGCAAGGATTTCATATCCTTGATTGCACCAAATAAAATGGCGCGAAATAGTTTTTCGTCAGCACGGGCAAAACTAGTATTACTTTCCCGTAAAAAAGCCTCAATATTACCGACATTATCGCCAGCCAATAGCCATTGATAAATACCTTGCACGGCAAATTCGCGTGAGCGACGACGGGATGATTTTGGTTTTGCTACATCGAGGGTCATACTTGCAATGCCTTTAATAAATTCGCTGTTTCCACGGCGACACGCGCAGCATCAGTGCCTTTTTCAAGCACACGCACTTCAGCCTGTTCGTCGTTTTCAGTGGTTAAGATGGCATTTGCCACAACAATACCGTAATCAAGTCCGATACGGCTTACACCGGCGCCTGATTCATTGGCAACCAGCTCAAAGTGATAGGTTTCTCCCCGAATCACTGCCCCTAGGGCAATCAGGGCATCAAAACGATCCGATTCAGCCATCGCAGCCAGAACCAGGGGAATTTCCAAAGCCCCCGGTACGGTGGTGATCAGCATATCTTGTTCAGCCACACCCAGTGTTTTAAGTTCTGCAACGCAAGCATCGCGTAAACCTTCGCAAACCGGTGTATTAAAGCGGCTCATTACAATACCAATCCGTAAACCACTACCTGCCAGATTAGGTGCAATAAAAGGAATATTTGCAGCGACGCTCATTATTTTTTTCCTTGAGATAATTCAAAGCCGGTAATTTCCAAACCAAAACCCGTCATGCTCGGGATACGGCGCTCTGGTGACAATAGGCGCATTTTACCCACACCCAGCTCTTTTAGCATTTGTGCACCAATACCATAGGTACGCAAATCCCACTTTTTATGTTCATTCAAACCTAATTCCGGCAAAGCGCGAGCCAATAAATCATCGCCATCCTCGGTGCGATGCAAGAGCACCATGACACCGCAACCTGCTTTAGCTATCGCTTCCAGCGAAGATTTCACATCCCACGAATGCTCGCTCTGGCCCAAATCCATCCAGTCGATCACCGATAAAGGCTCATGCACACGCACCAGTGTTTCAGCATCAGCAGATGGCTTACCCTTAATCAGCGCCAAATGGCTGGCTGAGGTGAGCTTATCGCGGTATACCGCCAGCTCAAACTCACCTGCAAAGGTAGTGATTGTACGACGCCCTGCGCATTCCACCAGTGTTTCGGTACGGCTGCGATAGTGAATCAGGTCGGCGATAGTACCAATTTTTAGCTGATGCTGTTCAGCAAATACCAAAAGCTCCGGTAAACGGGCCATTGTACCGTCGTCATTCATAATCTCGCAGATCACGCTGGCAGGGGTGACGCCCGCCAGCGCTGCCAGATCGCAACCCGCTTCGGTGTGCCCCGCTCTCACCAGCACCCCGCCCGGCTGCGCCATAATTGGAAATACATGCCCTGGCTGCACGATGTCGCTGGCTTTCGCATCAAAAGCAATCGCCTTTTTGATCGTTAAAGCACGATCATGCGCAGAAATTCCCGTTGTTACCCCGACAGCGGCTTCAATCGATGCGGTAAAGTTAGTGCCAAAGCTTGATCCATTCGCATGAACCATCGGCGCAAGGCCCAAATGAGCACAGCGCTCGGCATTGAGCGTCAGGCAAATCAGCCCGCGGCCATGCTTGGCCATAAAATTAATCGCCTCTGGCGTCACAAAATCTGCAGCCAATACCAGATCACCTTCGTTTTCGCGATCTTCCTCATCAACCAGCACCACCATGCGCCCAGCGCGTAATTCTTCGATAATTTCCTGAACCGGGGAGATATTGACGCTCATAGCAGTACCTTTTTAAGAGGGCTTTCTACAAATAAATGAATTCAGCCTTGCTCGGCCAGAGATGCTCCGGCTCATTATCAGGCAATATTTGCCCATTGTCCCAGATCAGCAGCTGATAGACCATAAGCCAAGCTACTTTTCCCATGACTCACCTCAAAAAACACCTACCGGACTCCCCGGATGAAATATGACATCAGGGCAAAATACTTTCTTTCAACGTGTTCCTCTGCTATTCTCGTGCACTTCACGGGGATTTTCCGGCCAAGTGGATCAGTGCTACTGACGTTTCAACGGGTATCATTCGCCCAACCACATTAGAGTAAATAAGCAATCGGCCAGACAATCTCGATGGTTCAATTCAAAATATCAAAATGGGCCGCTTGGGCCCCTGGTTTACACGAGCAATCCTCCTGGATGGCTTATCTTGCTGCGCAGCACATCTCATCAGATCACAGCCCTGCATTAAGCGAGATGCCCGCTATGCAGCGTCGCCGTGTAGGCCGTTTAGGCAAAATGGCCTTGCAAGCGGCGTATTGGGCCTGCGACAAAGCAGCACAATGCCCGGTTATTTTTGCTTCTCGCTATGGTGACATAGCTCAATCTGTAGAACAGCTTAATCAATTGGCACAAAGCGGCATGATTTCCCCGACTGCATTTAGCATGTCGGTACATAACGCCATCTCCGCTTTATTTTCAATTGCCCGTAAAGATATAAATAGCTACACCGCAATTGCCGCAGGCGGGGAAACGCTTGAAGCGGCATTCACCGAAGCCTTGGCACTGCTGGCCGATGGGGCGAGCAGCGTACTACTGGTTTATTATGATGAACCACTGCCAGCCCCCCATCATATTTTTACCGACACAGCTGATTTTCCGCATGCGTTTGCCTGTCAACTGATTAAATCAGAGCAAGGAATTCATTTAAGCAGTAGAAGCAGCGAACAAAATAACTTGGCTGGTTTATCCGACACCGCTGCTGTATTACATTTTTTACTTTCAGAGCAGCCTGAATGTCAGCATACCGTGGGCTCCCGGACTTGGGTCTGGCAAAGAAATGCTTAAGAGATCGGAAAGAGGCTGGCGGATCGTTGCCACTGCACTCGCCTTCTCGGCATTTGGCCTTGGAGGTGTAGTGCTGGGTTTGATTTTTTTCCCACTTTTACACCTGTTTATTCGCCGCAGCGCACAGAAGACACGCATTGCCCGGCTGACCATCCATTATTCTTTCAGGTTTTTTATTGAGTTGATGCGTGTACTGGGTATTTTGCGTTACCACATTAAAGGGATTGAAAAACTCCATCGCCCAGGCTTATTGATTCTAGCAAACCATCCCACCTTAATTGACGTGGTGTTTTTAATTTCTCTTGTTAAAAATGCCGATTGTGTAGTTAAAGCAGGTTTGGCCCAAAATCCCTTTACTCGGGGACCTATCAGAGGCACTGCCTATATACGCAATAACTCCGGCTCTCAGCTCATCGACGACTGTATTGCTTCCGTACATGCAGGCAATAATTTGATTATTTTCCCTGAAGGCACGCGTACCGCCACCGATGGAACGATGAAACTACAGCGGGGTGCCGCCAATATTGCCTTACGCGGCCAGTGTAACATCACCCCTGTGACCATCCGCTGTCAGCCACTCAGCCTCACCAAAGGCTTGCCATGGTGGAAAGTGCCTGCCAGCCGCATGATTTTCACTTTGGAAGTGGGAGACGACATTGCTGTTACCCCTTTTCTGGAGCAGGCTGCAGGCGAAACGGCTCTTGCCGCCCGTCAGCTCACCCGATATTTACATCACTATTTTTTACCGGAGAACACCGCCCATGCTGGCGCTTGAACAAGAAATCAAAAAACTGATTATCTCTGCTCTCAACCTTGAAGACCTGAGTCCTGATGACATTGATGCCAGTGCACCGCTTTTTATCGATGGCCTGGGGCTAGATTCTATCGATGCTTTGGAGCTGGGCTTGGCACTGCAAAAAAATTATGGTGTCAGCCTGTCTGCAGATTCAAGCGAAACTCGTGCGCATTTTGCCAGTGTACAAACATTGGCAGCCTTTATTTCATCAGCACGCTCAGGCACTTAGCTTCGCGGACAAACCCGGTTCAAGCCTCACAACTAACCGCAATACCCCACTGGTACAAGATGATATGCAGCAAGGAATACCCATGACCAAGCAGGAAATATTCGAGCGCCTTAGCACCATTTTGCAAGAAACTTTTGATACCGAAGCCAGCAAAATCACCCCTGAAGCGCGCCTCTATGAAGATCTGGACATCGACAGCATTGATGCGGTCGATCTTATCGTCAAACTCAAACCAATCGCGGGTAAACGCCTGCATCCTGATGCATTTAAAGCGGTACGCACCCTGCAAGATGTAGTCGATGCACTCCATGAGCTGATACAAGAAAAACCTGCAGCTTAACGATGCGCAGCTTTATTTTAGGGATTCTTACCCTCGCTTACCCTGCACTGATTTATCTGGGAATGAGCCACTTTCAGCCCAGATGGCTGGCACTCCTGCTAGTGGCCATGGCACTGACACGTGCCTTGCTTACTAAAGATAAAATCTGGCTTATTGCCGCCTCGGGCGCTGCTTTACTGGCTGTCATCAGCTTTATGAGCAATCAACTGATGCCGCTCAAACTTTATCCCGTATTGATCAATGCCGTGCTCTGCGCGGCATTTGCGCTGACACTCGCCTATCCACCCAGCGCCATAGAGCGACTGGCCCGTTTGCGCGAGCCCGATCTACCAGAGAGCGGTATTCTGTATACCCGCCGGGTGACACAAGTCTGGTGTGGTTTTTTTATTTTCAACGGCTGCGCGGCTCTAATCACCGCGTTCTGGTCGGATGCAGCCTGGGCTATTTACAACGGATTGATTGCCTACCTGCTAATGGGTGCGCTCTTTCTGGGGGAATGGATCATCAGGCAACGAATTAGAGCCGCTTATGACTGATTTTATTTCACTGGATAACCTGCTGTTTACCGGCAGAGCATCGACCCACCCCGTGGCAAAAAATGCAGCACAAGTTATTGACTTTGATCGCTTTAGCAAAGACGTTGCCCGCTGGCAACAGGCATTTAATCTGCACGGCGGCACACGCTTTGCTCTGTACTTTAACGATAGCACCTCCTTTGCAGCTGCACTTCTAGGGGCCTGGCATGCCGGTAAATGTGTTTACCTACCGGGAGATACCTTACCCACCACACTACAAAAACTACAGGAAACAGTGGATGGCTTTGCTGGCGATATTCCAGGCTCACTCCCCCCTAGCTCCGAGCCAACCAGCCCCAACACAAAATGGAAAAGGTTGAATTTAAACAGCGTAATACTGGTGATTTATACCTCTGGCAGCAGTGGCGAGCCATGCGCCATTCCTAAAAAATTATCTCAGCTGGTCAGCGAAACTGTGGCACTTGAATCCTGCTTTGGCAAGCAATGCACCGGGGCCACCGTACTGGCTACCGTGTCCCATCAGCATATATACGGGCTTTTATTCAAGGTTCTGTGGCCACTTTCGGCCGGGCGATCATTTGACACAAGCAGACTGGTATTTCCAGAAGATATCTCGGCCAGCCTGGCTACCTGCGAACACCAGGGTATTGCAGCCATTCTGGTTGCCAGCCCTGCCCATTTAAAGCGTCTGCCGGAGCAGCTTAGCTGGCATGCACAATCTTTACTCGCAATATTCTCTTCGGGTGGCCCTTTGCCAACAGAAGCCCTGCCAACTTGCCGCACATTACTGGGCAGCGCCCCGATTGAAATCTACGGCAGCTCGGAAACCGGTGGTATTGCCTGGCGACAGAGACAGCAAGACCACCACTCAGCCTGGCAAACACTGCCCGGCATCACTATCCGGGTAGAAAACGAAATCCTCTATTTACGCTCTCCCCATCTTAGCGACAAGCAATGGCAAGTCAGTAATGATCGTGTCGCCCTCACACCCCATGGTTTTGAGCTGCTCGGGCGCAATGATCGCATTATCAAAATCGAAGAAAAACGCATTTCACTCAATGCAATGGAGCAGGCACTGCTTGCTACCTCGCTTCTTAATGATATACGGCTTATTGCCCTGCCCGGCACCCGGCTTGAGCTCGGCGTAATCGCCTGCCCAAATGCAGCAGGCTGGCGTCTGATAGATGAGCAAGGCAAACGCGCACTGAATCAGGCCTTACGCAATGCCTTGGCAGACTCGATCGATGCCAGTGCCCTGCCACGCCGCTTTCGCTATGTCCGGGCACTGCCCGGCAATACTCAGGGCAAAACAACCTACGCTGCACTACTGACCCTTTTTGACCCGCGCCGTCCCGACGCACGCCTGATCGAGCAGAACAAAAATACGGCACTGCTGGCGATAAATGTCAGTGCTAGCTCTCCCTTTTTTGATGGTCATTTTAACAAAGCCCCCATCCTGCCCGGCGTGGCTCAGCTCGATTGGGCACTTTGCCTGGCACGAGAGCTCTTCGAACTACCTGCGATGTTTTTACGCATGGAAGTACTCAAATTCCAGCAGATTATTCCTCCCCATAGCCAGATCCAGCTTGAGCTAAAAATACTCAGCAAAGAAACTGAGACCATACTGACATTTAAGTTTTTATCTACTGCAGGCACACATGCCAGTGGCCGGATTATATTAGGAAACCCCATATGAAAACCTACAGGGGCACACCTGCATTCAATTTGAGAATCACCCCATGAAAATCTGTGTGGTGATTCCTGTTTATAACCATGGCGAGGCCATTACCGCAGTGGTCAACGCGGTACATGGCCATCATTTGCACTGTATTTTGGTAGATGATGGCAGCAATGCAGACTGCGCTGCGGTATTAGATCGGCTGGAAAAAAAAGGACACAACACCTCCCTTGTACGGTTACAGCAAAACCAGGGAAAAGGCGGTGCGATGATTGCAGGACTGCGTTACGCGTATGATCTGGGTTACAGCCATGCCTTACAAATCGATGCCGATGGCCAGCACAACGCTGCGGACATCCCGACTTTTATTGCATTAGCCAGGCAAAACACCCAGGCCTTGATTTTCGGCTACCCTGTTTATGATAAAAGTGTACCCAAGGCGCGTTTCTATGGCCGCTATGCAACCCACATCTGGGTATGGATCAACACCCTTTCACTCGCAATTAAAGATTCGATGTGCGGTTTTCGCATCTACCCGCTCGCCCCCACCATTGCCCTGCTTAACAGCTGTCATATTGGCAGGCGCATGGATTTTGACATCGATATCGCAGTGCGCCTGTGCTGGCGTGGCATACCGATTATCAACCAGCCAACCAGAGTCACTTACCCCAGTGACGGCATTTCCCACTTCAAAGCCCTGCTCGACAATGTGCTGATCTCTCGCATGCACGCCAAGCTCTTTATCGGGATGTTGCTACGCTCGCCACGCCTTATCTGGAGAAAATTTTTCTCGTGAGCCCATCTCCACAAAATACAGCAAAGCCACCACCGCAACACTGGGCAGAAATAGGCGAGAAAACCTTTATCACAGGCATCTGGCTGCTTTTCTGGGTACATAAGCTTCTGGGACGCTGGCCATTCCGGCTTTGCCTTTATCCGGTCATTGCCGCGCAATGGTTAAGCCGCCCCGCACTACGCCACGCATCGATGCAATATTTGCAACGGCTAGAAGCTGCAACAGGCGCGCTAGGACATACCCCATCGTGGCAGGACAGCTTAAAACACCTTGCTCTTTTTGCTGAAACCATACTGGACAAACTTCTGGCTGTTTCTGGTCGCTATCATTTCAGCAATGTCAGAACCGAGGGCCGGGAAACATTTTACGCCACCGCAGAGCAGGGTTTAGGCGGCATTATTATCACCGCCCATCTGGGCTGCCTTGAGCTATGCCGTGCCATGGCGGAGGACACCGGCAAAATTCGCCTCAATATTCTGGTACACACACAACATGCCAGGCGATTTAACCAGCTATTAAAGCAGCTTAATCCGGGCAATGACTTGCAGCTGATCGAGGTCTCAGAAGTCGGCCCTGCAACCGCCGTTTTACTCTCGGAAAAAATTACTGCAGGTGAATATATCGTAATTGCAGGCGATCGCATTCCGGTGTTTGCCAGCCAGACCGTACAAGCCGATTTTTTAGGGCATAGCGCACCTTTTCCGGCAGGCCCCTACATTCTGGCCAGCCTGTTGAAATGCCCGCTCTATTTACTAGGTTGCATCCATGAGGGGCACGGTTACAACATCCACTTTGAAACACTGGCCAGTAGTGTGATTCTACCCCGCAAACAACGCAACGAAGCCATGGCAGGCTATGCCGCGCAGTACGCACAGGCACTCACAGCGCTACTCAAACGCTCACCCTACGACTGGTTTAACTTTTTTGCCTTTTGGGATCAGACACGTGACAAACACTAAACCTGCCATCACCTTTGATGGCACACGATTATGCATCGAAGACATTGTCACCCTTTCCCGGCAAAAAGCCTCTGCCCAGCTTTCCGGCACACCGAAGTTTCGTCAGCGCATTCAAAAAGGTGCCGATTTTTTAGACCGTTTACTGCGTGAAGACGGCGTGATTTATGGGGTAACCACCGGCTACGGCGATTCTTGCACCGTCGTTATTCCACCCGAGCTGATCAGCGAGCTGCCGCATCATCTTTACACTTATCACGGCTGCGGTGCCGGGCGTTTTTTAACGCAGGAAGAAACCCGTGCCGTACTAGCCACGCGGCTGGCTTCTTTATCGCAAGGTATGTCGGGCGTCAGCATTGCCCTGCTTGATCAGCTGGAAACATTACTTAAACACGACATCCTGCCGCTGATTCCGGCCGAAGGCTCGGTCGGGGCCAGCGGCGATTTAACGCCATTGTCTTATGTGGCTGCAGTACTCTGCGGCGAGCGGGAAGTGATGTATCGCAATGAACGCCGCAATGCCAGCGATGTATTTGCCGAGTTAAAAATCCAGCCGCTGCGCCTGCGTCCCAAAGAAGGCCTGGCCATGATGAATGGCACGGCGGTGATGACCGCTCTGGCTTGCCTGGCCTGGCAACGCGCCGATTATTTATGCAGGCTGGCTGCTAGGCTGACCGCAATGAATGTGGTAGCCAGCGCCGGCAATAGCCACCATTTTGATGAAACACTGTTCGCGGTTAAACCGCACGCCGGCCAGCAAGCAGTGGCGGCGCGTATTCGCAATGATTTAACCAGCCAGCAGCCCAGCCGCAATGATGAACGGCTGCAAGACCGTTATTCGCTGCGCTGCGCACCGCATGTGATTGGTGTACTGGAAGACGCGCTACCGTTTTTCAGAACACTGATCGAAAACGAGCTGAACAGTGCTAACGACAACCCAATTATTGATGCCGAAAACGAGCGGGTGTTGCACGGAGGGCATTTCTACGGTGGCCATATCGCTTTTGCCATGGACAGCCTGAAAAACACCGTGGCTAATCTGGCCGATTTGCTCGATCGCCAGCTGGCACTACTGGTAGATACCCGCTTTAATCACGGCCTGCCGTCTAATTTATCCGGCTGCACCGGTCCGCGCGCGGCGATTAATCATGGCTTAAAAGCGCTGCAAATCAGCGTATCTGCCTGGACAGCCGAAGCACTAAAGCAAACTATGCCAGCCTCGGTATTTAGCCGCTCTACCGAATGCCACAATCAGGATAAAGTCAGTATGGGCACGATTGCAGCCCGGGATGCCTTACGTGTGCTCGAGCTGACCGAGCAAGTAGTCGCCGCCATGTTGATTGCCGCCCGCCAGGGCATTACCTTGCGCCGCTCTGTCGATCAGAACTTACAGCTTCCCGCTGCACTTGCCACCATGCAGGCTGATCTGGAAAGCCGCATCCCACTACTGGTAGAAGACCGAGCCCTGGATAAAGAACTGCAAGCGCTAATTTCAGACATTCGCACACAAGCCTGGGTGCTCTATGCAGACTAATCCTCGCCTTAGTATCGAAATCCCGCTAAGCCCGGCATTCCATGATCTGGACCCGATGAATATCGTCTGGCACGGCAATTATGCCAAATATCTGGAGATCGCCCGCTGCGCCCTGCTCAGTCAATTTAATTACGACTACCCACAGATGAAGGCATCCGGCTACGCATGGCCGATTGTGGATATGCGGTTGAAATACGTAAAACCTGCCAGCTTTGGTCAGCAGCTGATCGTGCGGGCCGAAATTGTTGAGTGGGAAAGCCGCTTGAAAATCAACTACCTAATTAAAGATGCCGTCAGCGGGCAGAAAATAAATCAGGCCTATACCATACAGGTGGCTGTGGATATGAATACAAGTGAAATGCAATATATCTGCCCAGCCATATTATGGGAGCGGCTTGGGGTGGAGGAGCCGCAGTGATGTTCGATCGTTTTACTAGTGCCTTCGGCACAGTATTTAGGGCGGGTGTCCCCCGCGTGGGACTCACTTTTCTTGAACGTCCAAGAAAAGTAAGCCAAAGAAGGCCGCCCCGGTATTTCGCCCTTGCTTTGCAAGGGTTCCCTCTCTGCGGACAGCGGCGGCTGCGGGACTCGCTTCGCTCAAATATCCTCACCGAAACCCCGCCCCGCTTGTTCCTCGCTCGGCGAAATACAGGGGACCCAAAAAGCCCCTGTGCAACGATTGCAGAATCTATTGCTTGGATTGGAAGCCGGTACAAAACAACAACCGTAATCAATTTGTTTACGATCTTCCTGCTCTCTATTTTTGCCCTCAGCAGCCATGCCGCTGACTTAGCAGTCAGCGTGAAAGAGCGCCTGGTTCAGCCCGAGGTTTTGCGCGGGGATTTTGAGCAAAATAAACAGGTAAGCGGCTTTAAAAAACCTTTAGTGTCGCGCGGGGATTTTTTGGTAGCGCGAGACTCGGGTGTGCTTTGGCGTACCCAAACCCCTTTTGCCAGCACGCTTAAACTAAGCCGCGATGAAATTGTGGCCAAGCAAGAAGGTGCAGTGACTTTCCGTTTGAGCGCCAGCAAAGAACCATCGGTGCGGATGATTAATGGTCTGCTGTTTTCTTTGATGAATGGTGATGTCAGTAGTCTGGGTGAGCTATTTAAGATTGAAGGCAGCGTAAGCGGCAAAGCATGGCAGCTGACACTTACTCCCAGGCAAGCTGCCTTGGGAAAAATCATGCGTAAGATCGAGCTGTCAGGGGATCAGTTTGTGCGCCGTATTTTGCTGGATGAAGCCAGTGGCGATCAAACGCTGATACGCTTAAGCGCACAAAACACCGAGCCTGCCAAACTCAGCAAAGATGAGCGTATCCGTTTTGAGTAATCAGGCATCTATCCGGCTACTGGCCAAAATCTGGCTGGTGATCGTACTCGGCTTTATCGGCCACAATATTTATCTGTGGTCTGGCCATTTACAGCTGGATACCGACATTCTGGCCATGCTGCCGCAGGATGAGCGAGACCCGACGGTGCAAAACGCCACACGGCAACTCAGCGATTCGGCAGCCAAACGCGTGGTGGTAGTGATTGGCGGGCAGAATTGGGAAAGCGCACTGGCAGCCACAGATGCCTACGCCGCAATCCTGAAAAACAGCAAGCTGCCGCTTAACCTGCGCTACAAAATAGGCGATGAAAGCGCATGGCTCAGCTTTTTTATTCCCTATCGCAATCAGCTGCTTAGCGCCGCCCAACGCCAGCAATTAGCAAGCAGCAGTATTGATCAACTGGCGCAAGGTGCCGTGGCAGCGCTTTATCAGCCCGGCATCGGCATGCCCCGCTTTGGCGAATGGCAGGATGATCCGCTGAATTTACTCGGCGCATGGCTGGGTGAGCGGGCTGCAGAAAGCAAAGTCCGTATCCGTGACGGGCGCTTATCGCTGATGTCTTCGTCCTCATCCGGCGAGGCATTCTATATTTTGCTGACGCTGGAGCAACAAGATTCGGCGTTTTCAATTAAAGCGCAGCAAGCACTGATTCCGGTGCTGGATGCAGCCAAAGCGGCTGCTCTGCAAACCCAGCCTCAAATAGAAGTGTTAAGCGTCGGCGTTCCCTTACATGCGGCAGCGGCAGCCAGCCAGGCCGAACGCGAAGTGCACACTATCGGCATTGGTTCGATGGTCGGCATTGTGCTGCTCACGGTATTTGCCTTCAGCGCCATCCGGCCACGCATTTTAGTGACCCTCTCGATTGCTATCGGCCTGCTTGCAGCGATTTCGGTGTGCAGCTTACTGTTTGGCCGCCTGCATTTAATCACGCTGGTATTTGGGGCAAGCTTAGTCGGCGTGGCCGAAAACTACGGCAGCAATTATTTCAGCAGCCGCCAGGGCCGCCCTGCAGCAGAGCGCTGGACCATGCTTAAAGCGCAAGCGCCGGTAATGTGGCTGGCGATGCTCACCACCGCCATTGGTTATTTACTGCTGGCACTCACCCCTTTCCCTGGTCTGCGGCAAATCGCCGTTTTCTCCGCCACCGGCCTGCTAGCGGCTTTTGTGACCGTGATGTGGTGGTTTCCACTATTTGATAAAGGGGAAATGAAGCACACCCGCTTGTCCAACTGGATAGGCACACGCCGCGCGCTCTGGCCCCACCTTGGGTGTAACCGTTTAACGCTACTGTTTGCCATCGTCGTTGCCACCGTTTTGCTGGCAGGCGGCTTAGCTATTAAAAGCAATGACGATGTACGCCTCTTGCAAAGCTCACCGCCCGCCCTGATCGCTCAGCAAATAAAAGTCAGCCAGTTACTGGATTTACCCAGCCCGGCACAATTTTATTTAATTCGCGGTGCAAGTATTGAATCCGTTTTACAGCAGGAAGAAGCGCTGAAGGCCAAACTTGTACCCCTGATTGCCAAGGGCAGTATCAGCGGCTATCAGGCCATCAGCGACTGGGTGCCCTCAGCGGCACAGCAAACTAAGAATCAGGCACTCATTAAAAGTGTAGTTTTTGGCCAGCAAGGCGTGCTGGCCAAGGCGGGCAGCGCTTTGGGGGAATCGCTGACGCCATCATTCAAACCCTCCCAGCCACTGATAATTGCCGACTGGCTGGCCGCGCCCGTTTCAGAACCGCTGCGTCACCAATGGCTGGGGCGTTTTGAAAACGGCTACGCCAGCGTAATCTTGCTGCGCGGCGTAAGCAAACCTGTGCAACTGGCCGAGCTGGCGGCGCTAGCCCCCGGCGTGGCAGGTGTGCGCTGGGTAGACAAAGTGGCTGAAGTTTCCACCGTTATGGGCCGCTACCGCGTGCTGATGGCATGGGTGATTGCACTCAGCTACCTATTGGTTTTCGCTGCGCTAAGCTACCGTTTTGGCAAGCAGGCATGGCGGGCACTGCTGCCCACCTTGCTCGCCAGCACTTTGGCCTTAGCCATTCTGGCGCTACTCGGCCAGCCCTTGCAGTTATTTAATATTCTGGCGCTATTGCTTATTTTAGGCATGGGCGTGGATTACGGGATTTTCCTGCTGGAAAACCCTGATCGCCATGCAACAAGGCCGTTTCTGTCGGTCACACTAGCTGCGGCTTCCACGCTACTTGCATTTGGTTTACTCGCCCTATCCGCAACCCCCGCCCTGCATGCTTTTGGCCTGACCATGCTGCTGGGTATTGGTTTTTCCTGGTTACTCACCCCGGCATTTATGCCTTAAAGCTTGTGCACCATCGAAATGATCGGTGTACTGATGCGTATTTTCAGCTTTAGCCTCGTCAGCTGGCTGGGGCCCGCCAGTCCCTTTATGTTTGTCTGGAGCCTGAATACCACCGACGCCATTATGTTGGCATGGTGCTCTGCACTAAAACGAGATGTTGCTTACATCTTGCTCAATGGCTTTTGGATTATGATTGGCCTGATTGGAATATTAAAAGCAGGGCTGTTTATTCACTAATACCGAGTGGTTAAGCCAATACTTTAGAGAGAGAAATACAATGCGTATAGAACAGACAGAAATACTAATTATTGGCGCTGGCCCTTCCGGCTCGGTGGCAGCAGGATTATTACGTAAGCAAGGCCGTCAGGTACTGATTATTGAAAAAGAAGTTTTTCCACGCTTTTCGATTGGTGAAAGCTTATTACCGCAAAGCATGGAATACATCGAAGCGGCAGGATTTTTGCAAGATGTGATCGAGGCTGGCTTTCAGCATAAAAACGGCGCTGCCTTTGTACGCGGTGAGCAAGCCACCACCTTTGATTTTCGCGATAAATTTTCCCAGGGCTGGGGCACAACCTACCAGGTGCAGCGCGGCCATTTTGACCACATACTGGCCAAAGGTGCAGAAAAAGCAGGTGCGGTGATTCGCTACCAGGAGCAGGTCACTGCCATTAATTTAGATGGCGATCACCCCCTGGTTACCGTGCAATCGGCAGCTGAAACCTACCAAATCAGCGCCCGGTTTTTACTTGATGCCAGCGGTTTTGGCCGGATTCTTCCTCGCCTGCTTCAGCTGGAAATCCCGTCTAGTTTCCCGGTCCGCGGTGCTTACTTTACCCATATCGAAGATCATATTTCAAAAAATGACTTTGATCGCAATAAGATTTTAATCAGCGTACACCCTGAGCACCATGATGTATGGTTCTGGACCATTCCCTTCTCTAATGGCCGCTGCTCGCAAGGTGTAGTTGCCAGACCGGAATTTCTGGAGAGATATCAGGGCAATGAAACCGAGCGTTTACAAGCTATTATCGCAGAAGTTCCTACCCTTTCTACTGTACTGAAAAACGCCGTATGGGATACCCCGGCCCGTCAGCTCAGGGGTTATTCCGCCAACGTCAGCACCTTGCATGGCAAGGGCTTTGCCTTGCTGGGCAATGCAGGCGAATTTCTGGACCCGGTATTTTCCAGCGGCGTCACCATTGCAGTAAAATCTGCAGCCCTTGCCGCAGCGGCAATTGAGCGCGAATTTGCCGGTGAAGCAGTCAACTGGCAAAGCGATTATGCCGATCCGCTCAAAAAAGGTGTTGATGCTTTCAAAACTTTTGTAGAAAGCTGGTATGAAGGTGGCTTCCAAGATGTCATTTTCCATCAGGAACAATCATCTGATATACGCCGGATGATCTCAGCCATTCTGGCAGGCTATGCTTGGGATTTAAACAACCCTTATATAGAACAGCCCAGACGCTTAAAAACGCTGGAGCAATTGTGCGAGGCCTAATCGCCCTGCTTGCTTTGCTTGGTGGCTGCGCAAGCGAAGCCACCAAGATGAACTTGCCCGCTTTACACTTAGCCCCGGCGGCCTTCGGAGGATCAGTCACTCTCACACAAAGGCTAAGTGTAACACCTCTACCCGCAGGCGGTGCCCTGCCCAAGAATCTGGATGCCTTACTGGAAATCGATCCGGAGCAAGTCCAGCTGGCAGGCTTTGCCCTGGGACAGCGTATTTTAACGATAAGCTGGAATGGTCAGTCACTAACAAGTAATCGTCATGCCCTGTTGCCCAAAGAAGTAGACGAACAACGTGTGCTGCGCGATGTACAACTGGTTTACTGGCCGCTAGCAGCAGTTCAGGCAGCTCTGCCTGCTGGCTGGGTACTGAGCGAAGAAGGCAATATCAGAAAGCTGACGCTAGATCAGCAAAACACTATCACCGTTCGCTACCACGCTACGCCTCGCTGGGCGGGGCAAGCAGAATTGGAAAACAAGTTGGAGCACTACCGGCTGGTCATTGATTCAAAAGAAACACCTTAACCCCTAAGATCTGTAAGCACAGAGAACGGTGAGCACACGGAGCCCCCAATAAAGTTTTTCTCAAGATATCCCTCTGTACTGCTTTTTTAAACTCCGTGTTTTCTGTATCCACAAACCTAAGGTTTTTAACAGGAATAAATCTTTTGTTATTTCATAGCCTTACACGATGAGTATTTATTTAAACCAGCTTGGTATTGTTTGCGCGCTGGGCAGTGGCATCGATGATGTACGTCAGGCTCTGTTTGCCGATACGCCTAGCGGGGTTGAG
Source organism: Iodobacter ciconiae (assembly GCF_003952345.1). NCBI lineage: Bacteria > Pseudomonadati > Pseudomonadota > Betaproteobacteria > Neisseriales > Chitinibacteraceae > Iodobacter > Iodobacter ciconiae. Next base: position 1,663,682 of record NZ_CP034433.1, read on the forward strand.
CCTTATGCCTGCCTTGGAAAAACATTACATCTGGGAGCAGTTACAAGCGAGCTTGCTTCACAAGAGGCCCTGCCACCCATGCTGCACAGCCGCAATAACGCACTACTACTTACTGCACTGGCACAAATTCGCCCCGCAGTAGATACAGCAATTGCCCGCTTTGGCGTAGAACGGATTGGCGTGGTTTTAGGCACCAGCACATCAGGCATTGGTGAGGCACAAGCTGCGATTGCCCAACACCAGGCGACGGGCCAACTACCCTTGCATTTTCATATTGCCCAGCAAGAGTTAGGCTCGCCCGCTACCGCACTTAGTAGTCTGCTCGGGCTTGCTGGCCCGGCAATGGTTATTTCCACAGCCTGCTCTTCCAGCGCCAAAGCGATGGCCAGTGCAGCAAGGCTGCTCAATGCAGGAATGTGCGATGCGGTGATTTGCGGCGGTGTGGATTCGCTGTGCGATTTCACCGTTGCTGGTTTTTCGGCGCTGGAATCGGTCAGTGCTGAGCGCTGCCAGCCCATGAGCATTCATCGCAGCGGCATTAATATTGGCGAAGGCGCCGCACTGTTTCTGATAAGTAAAGATTTAATGCAAGAAAAAAACACCGTGGCGCTACTAGGCTGGGGGGAAAGCTCGGACGCACATCACATTTCAGCACCCGCGCCGGATGGCAAAGGCGCAAGCACCGCCATGCAGGCAGCGCTCCACCGTGCAGGCCTGCAGGCCTCCGATATCGATTACATCAATCTGCACGGCACGGCAACACAGCAAAATGATGCCATGGAAAGCCTTGCCATTAACCAGGTGTTTGGCGGACAGACTCCTTGCAGCTCGACCAAACCCTTAACCGGCCACACACTGGGTGCGGCCGGTGCCATTGAAGCGGCCATCTGCTGGCTTACCCTCAGCGGCAATCCCACAGGGCAACTGCCCCCTCACTGGTGGGATGGCGCAAGCGACCCGGCAATTACCCCTCTGGCGCTGGTAATGCCCGGGCAATGCACAGACACGCCACTGCAATATGCACTCAGTAATTCCTTTGCATTTGGTGGCAGCAATGCAGTCCTTATTTTTGGAAAAAAACATGCAGCCGATTGAATACTCCATCAGCGAGATCGTGCCGCACTCGGGCAGGATGCTTTTGCTCGATCGCGCCATCGCCGGGGACGGCACGCATTTTGAATGCGAAGTGACCATCACCGCAGACAATCTGTTTTTCACCGGCACAGGCGTGGGTGCATGGGTTGGTGTTGAATATATGGCGCAAACCGTTGCCGCATGGGCTGGCTGGCAAGCAAAATTAGCCGGGCAAGTACCTAAAATCGGCTTTTTACTGGGCAGCCGGCGCTACAGCTGCAACGTAAGCGAATTTACCCTGGGCCAGGTGCTCAGCATCAGGATCAGCAGAGCCTTTCAGGCCGATAATGGCCTGGGGCAGTTTGATTGCCAGATTTTGATTGAGCAGCAGGAAGTTGCCCTGGCCGCACTCACCGTATTTGAGCCACTGGATGCCAGCGCGTTTTTAGCGGAGCACGCGGGGGGGGGGTAAAACGGAACAAGGGCTTTGCAAAGCACAAAAACCAAATCTTGAACAATAGAGGCCACAGGGAACACTGAGCTTCACGAAAGAAAGCATTTTAACTGAACTATTTATTGGGTTTTGAGTTGTTCCAACCTCAGTAGATAGATTTTATCGCGACTCTCTGCATGGAGCTTTTAAATCCCCTTTAAACACGCCGTAGCGAGGAACAAACGGGGCGGGGTTTCGGCAAGGGAAGGAGGATCCAGCCAATCCCGCCCGCCGCCGACTCGATTGTCCACAGCGAAGGGGCCTTCGTGCTTCGTGGGGGCGCCTTCTTTTGGTTCTTTTCTTGGCGAAGCAAGAAAAGAACGCCCCGCGGTGGCTACCGCTCCAAAATAGACGTGCCGAAGGCACTAAAAAGATAATAACTGCGTAACATCAGTTAAAAATTAAAATAAACAAAGAGAAGCAAGTAATGAGTAACAAAACAATTCTGGTCACAGGTTCCAGCCGGGGTATAGGACATGCCATTGCCTGGCGGCTTGCCAAGGATGGCTTTGATATCATACTGCATTGCAAAAGCCGCATTGACGCCGCAACAGCTATCGCTGCCGAGATCACCGCCCTGGGCCAGAACAGCCGTATTTTACAATTTGACGTGGCCAATCGCGCCCAGAGCGCAGAAGTATTACTAGCCGATATCGAAGCGCACGGCTGCTACTACGGCGTAGTTTGCAATGCGGGCATTGCCATGGATAACGCCTTCCCTGCCATGCCAGGTGACGACTGGGATGCGGTGATTCATACCAATTTAGATAGCTTTTACAATGTACTGCATCCGCTCACCATGCCCATGGTGCGGCAAAAAAAACCTGGCCGTATCGTCACTTTATCATCTGTTTCGGGCCTGATCGGCAATCGCGGACAGGTAAATTACAGCGCGGCCAAAGCGGGGATTATCGGAGCAACTAAGGCGCTGGCGGTAGAATTGGCCAGCCGAGCCATCACCGTAAACTGCGTGGCTCCCGGCTTAATTGATACCGAAATGGTGGATGAGCACGTTTTAGAAGAAGCACTGAAAATCATCCCGGCCAAACGCATGGGCAAACCTGAAGAAGTCGCCGCAGCAGTCAGCTTTTTAATGTCGGAAGATGCTGCCTATATCACACGTCAGGTGATCTCAGTAAATGGAGGATTGGTAGGATGAAACGCGTTGTAATTACCGGCATCGGTGCCATCAGCCCGCTTGGCCACGATTGGAAAACCGTAGAAGCCGCACTGAAAACAGGAAAAAATGCCATCCAGGTGATGCCTGAGTGGCAGGTTTTTGAAGGGCTGAATACCCAGCTTGGAGCGCCTGCCGCGCCATTTGAGCTGCCCGCTCACTACAATCGTAAAAGCACTCGCAGCATGGGCCGCGTGGCCCTGATGGGCACACGTGCCAGCGAGTTAGCGCTAATTGATGCCGGTCTTCTGGATGATCCGCTGGTCAAAAGCGGCCAGATGGGGATTTCTTATGGCTCATCGGCCGGTACGCCCAAAGCCATTGGTGACTTTGGCCGCATGATGGCAGAAAAATCTACCGAAGGCATCAGCGCCACCACCTATATCAAAATGATGTCGCATACCGCAGCCGTGAATATCGGTGTATTTTTTGGTATTACCGGCCGCATCATTACCACCTCCAGTGCCTGTACCTCTGGTAGCCAGGGCATCGGTTATGCCTATGAGGCAATCAAATTCGGCAAACAAATTGCCATGCTAGCGGGTGGCGCTGAAGAGCTGGATGCCACCGAAGCGGCTGTTTTTGACACCCTGTTTGCGACCAGTGTCCAAAACACCACCCCCGAAGCCACGCCCCGCCCTTTTGACACTAAACGCGATGGGCTGGTGATTGGCGAAGGCGCAGGTACGCTGGTGCTGGAAGAGCTGGAACACGCACTGGCGCGCGGCGCGCATATCTATGCAGAAATCGTCGGCTTTGGCAGCAATAGCGATGGCACACATGTAACCCACCCCAATGCCGCCACCATGGCCCAGGCCATTCGCCTGAGCCTTGAAGATGCAGCGCTGCAGCCCGTTGATATCGGTTATATCAACGCCCACGGCACTGCCACCGACCATGGTGATATCGCCGAATCCCATGCCACACTGGCGGTATTTGGCGCACAAACGCCAATCAGCTCGCTCAAAAGCTATATGGGCCACACCCTTGGCGCTTGTGGAGCATTGGAAGCGTGGATCACTATCGAAATGATGAACAGCGGCTGGTTCGCCCCTACCATCAACCTGACAGAGCCTGATGAGCGCTGCGCCCCACTAGATTACATCACAGGCACAGGGCGAGCCATTGAATGCAATATTGTCATGAGCAATAACTTTGCTTTTGGCGGGATGAATACATCGCTGATTTTTAAGCGTTGGGGTTAAGGTAAAAAAGTTCTGCAGACACAAAAAAACGGGGAGACAACCTTGTTAAATAGCTATTTCCGAATAGTTTCATCGGGCATCCAGTGCAAATATTAGAGCTCCCGCTCTGAACTACCCCTACAAACAAAAATAGTATTATTTCAATCTATTAACCACGAACACCAGGGAATAAAAATGAAAAAATTTGCCATTTTACTAATTGCCGGTTTGTTATCAACCTCTGCCTTTGCCCGCGATACGGCATTGAATATTCCTTTGGCCGATGTGCTAGCAATGCCGGAGGCTGAGGGTAAACTGGATGGGTCTGTTAAATTTTACTTGGCTGGACAGAAAACACCCAAAATCATCAAAAAGTTCTCTGAAGATGTTACAAACCAAAAAACCAATGCTGTGGGTAAAAGTGATGAATTTGGCTGTAAATGGGCGGCACTTTCTGCATTAATCGCTCTTCAGAATTCAGCCAAGAAAGAAGGGGCAAATGCTGTAGTTAATTTAGTTAGCTATTACAAAAAAAACGAAGTAAAGAACGATAGCACCATCGAGTGCCATGCAGGTGGATTTATCATTGGCGTAGCATTAAAAGGCAGCTATGCCAAAGTAGCTCAATAATTTCAGCTTTAATAAAAACGGGGAAACAGAGCCTCATCGGCCTGGATGTACATCAAATTCAAGCCATGTGAAGCACTATATCTTTATCTGGAGAGAGAAATTCGCAAGTAATCAAACATACGGCTTTTCACCCTCCTCAGATGAACCTGCCGCCAGGCAAAAGCAGCTAAACTGGCCACCTCAGTAGCTAAATGTCTGGGCACAGAGGCACCTTGGCACCCTAACCCATATCTGCCGGCGGGCATCAGCTTAAGGTTTCTTTAAAGCCACAGGCTCGGCCAGTGCATACACATCCACACCCTGCTGGGCGAGCAGTGCCTCCAGTGCAGGCATCAGCGTGCCTAGTTTTTCTTCTAAGGCATCGCGCACGGTATCCACCACCACCTGCGTGGCGCGCTCGATTTCTACATTGAATACGCTGCCCACACGCTTCCCTTCAAAAATAGTCATACGGCGGGTTTCAGGAATCAGCCATACTTCAAACCAGCAGTCTGTTTTATTGGTTTCGGACACCGTCAGGCTGGCGCCATCCAGAGCGATATAGCCTTTCGCAAAGATATATTTCATACCGGCTTTGGGCACGCTAATTCTAAAGCAGCAATTTTCCTGATCTTTACGAATATCTAAAAGCGTAGCGGTAAAGTCCACATGACCTGAAAGCGGATGCCCGCCGATTTCGGCACCGTCCTTAGCTGCACGCTCGGCATTCACCTGGCTACCCGGCTGTAATTGCCCCAGTGAGGTAATGCGCAGGCTTTGCAGCATGACATCAAAACGGGCTTTGTCATCCGCAAAGATCTCGGTAACGGTCAGGCAAACACCATCAATGGCTACGCTGGCACCGATTTGAATGTCTTTGCAAAAGCCAGCCGGAAAGGCAATACGAAATGTCCGCATACCTTCTCTGTCATCAATCGCTTCAATCTTTGCAACGCCTTGCACAATCCCCGTAAACATTTATTCAGCTTCCTTAAAGAGTTCTGGATTTGCTTCGCGCACGCGCTTTGAAGACTTAAGTAAATTACAGTGATCACAAAAATAACTAATCGAGCCACAGGCGGCAATTACATCCAGAGGACGCTTACAATCCGGGCAGAGCGGCACGGCTTTTTGCAAATTTTCATTCGGCATAAAATTCTCCAGCATCAGTAAACCGCAAAGTGAAACGTAAATCGTCTCCAATCTGGCGGCGCTCTAACACCCTAGCTTGTAACTTGTGATTAAGATCGGATAAATCAAGAGTGGCAATACCTTTCGCCGTGTCGCCAATAATCACGGGAGCTTGATAAAGCAGCATTTCATCAACCAGGCCCGCTTGGAGCAAAGCCCCAACCAGTACCCCGCCCGCTTCAACCGTCACTTGATTGCAGCCACGGCAGCCCAGCTCTTTCAGTAGAGCAGTTAAATCAACACGGCCATGCGTATCAGCCAATATCAGGACTTCGGCCCCTGCCGTCTCTAAAGCATGGCGTTTCAGCTCATCATCCTGAGCGCAGACAATCAACACACCGGCCTGATTAAATAACTTAGCGTTCACAGGTGTTCTAAGCTGGCTGTCAACCACCACCCGCAGCGGCTGTCTGCTTACCGCAAATTCCCGCACGGTTAGCTGCGGGTCATCCGCAAGCACAGTGCCGATTCCTGTCAGCATGGCGCAAGAGCGGGCGCGCAGTTTTTGTACATCAGACCTTGCGGCAGGGCCGGTAATCCATTGCGATTGCCCGTTGGCGAGCGCGGTGCGGCCATCCAGACTGGCCCCCATTTTTACCGTAAGCCAGGGACGGGATCGCAGCATGCGGCTGATAAAACCCTTGTGATGCTCAAGTGCTGTGGCGTGCAATACGCCTGACTCCACGGCGATGCCCGCAGCAGCCAAACGTGCCAGCCCCTGCCCGGCAACCAGCGGATTAGGGTCTGTCAGCGCGGCTACCACACGCACTATACCGGCTTTCACCAAGGCATCGGCACAAGGCGGCGTGCGGCCATGATGGCTGCAAGGCTCCAGCGTGACATAAGCCGTCGCGCCGCGAGCCAGATCCCCAGCCACACTTAAGGCCATCACCTCGGCATGTGCACCGGGAGCACCCTGCACCACGCCGCCGCCAGCAGGCTGGCTAAACCCGGCCCCCACCACCTGCTCGTCTTTCACCAGTACGCAGCCCACACAAGGATTGGGCGAAGCACTATTCTGCCCCAAAGCCGCCTGCTGCAAAGCCAGCTGCATATACTGATGATCGATCGCGTTCATGGATTCCCTAAGCACAGGCATAACCCACACCTTGAACCACAGAGCTCACTAAGAGCACGGAATTTCACGGAGAAAACCTTACTTTTGCGTATGTTTCTCCCCATGGCCTCCGTGCTCTCCTGGATCGAAGTGCTTCGAGGTTTAGGTTTATTTCGGTATGGAAAAAAACTTTATTCCTTACTCACTTCCCGGATCACATCACGGAAATCATCTACGTCCTGGAAGGAGCGGTATACGGAGGCGAAGCGGATATAGGCTACTTTGTCGAGTTTGGCGAGCTCTGACATCACCATTTCACCGATCTGGCGACTCATGATTTCTCTATCACCTAAAGACAAAGCTTTCTGGATAATACGAAGGATGGCTTCATCCACCAAAGGTGTTGGCACCGGCCGCTTATGCAGGGCACGCTCGAAACTGGTACGGATTTTTTCCCGATCAAACTCGGCCCGCTGACCATTTTGTTTAACCACCTGCGGCAAGCGCACCTCGGCCGTTTCAAAAGTGGTAAAGCGTTTATCACACATAGGACAACGACGGCGACGGCGAACCAGATCGCCCTCATCAGATACACGCGAGTCAGCAACCAGCGTATCAGGAGAACCACAAAAGGGGCACTTCATCACAACCCCGCAAAGAACATTCTAAAAATAAACAAAACCCAAATCTCAAAACACGGAGGACACAGAGAACACGGAGTTTCACGGATAAAACCTAAGCAATGCTTATGCCTAAAACTTTTCAAACAGACGCTCAAATCAGACAAGGTCAAATTCAATAAAAAACGCAGATCCGCATTTTGCCAAAAAAATGCCAAACACTTTTTTGACTTTATCCGTATGTTTCCGTAGTCCTCCTTTACTCCGTGTTTAAAGACTTGGGTTTTTATAAAAAATTAAGCGCCGTAAACCGGGAAGCGCGCTGTCAGCTCTTTTACTTTTACCGTAACAGCAGCAATATTTGCTTCATCTGCTGGATTATCCAGCACGTCTGCAATCAGGTTTGCTACCTGTACCGCTTCTGCTTCTTTGAAACCACGGGTTGTGATCGCTGGCGAGCCAATACGGATACCGGAAGTCACAAACGGGCTTTCCGGGTCATTAGGAATAGCATTTTTATTCACTGTAATGTGCGCCAGGCTCAGCAATGCATCTGCAGCCTTACCGGTTAAGCCTTTGGAGCGCAGATCCACCAGAAATACATGTGATTCTGTACGACCAGAGACTACACGCAAGCCACGCTCAATCAGTGCCGCAGCCATGGCTTGTGCATTTTTCAGCACCTGCTCCTGGTAAGTTTTGAATTCTGGTGTTGCCGCTTCTTTAAATGCCACAGCCTTAGCTGCAATCACGTGCATCAAAGGGCCGCCTTGCAGCGTTGGGAATACATTCGAATTGATTGATTTTTCGAATTCGGCTTTAGCCAGAATCAAACCGCCACGCGGGCCGCGCAATGTTTTGTGGGTTGTTGATGTTACAAAGTGAGCATGTGGCACCGGGTTTGGATACACACCCGCGGCGATCAGGCCGGCGTAATGTGCCATATCAACCATAAAGTAAGCGCCCACTTTATCAGCGATCTCACGCATACGCGCCCAGTCAAAGCGCAGAGCGTAAGCTGAAGCGCCGCCGATCAGAAGCTTAGGCTTGGTTTCAAGCGCAACGCGTTCCATATCGTCGTAATCGATTTCTTCGTTTTCGTTCAGGCCATAAGCCACGATATTGAAAAGCTTGCCGGAGAGGTTTGCTGGTGAGCCATGTGTAAGGTGACCACCGTGACCCAGATTCATACCCATGACGGTATCACCGGGCTTCAGAATAGAAAAATACACCGCCTGGTTGGCTTGCGAGCCAGAATGAGGCTGCACATTGGCATACTCTGCGCCAAACAGTGCTTTAACGCGATCAATCGCCAATTGTTCAACGACATCAACAAATTCACAACCACCATAAAAACGCTTGCCCGGATAGCCTTCGGCGTATTTATTGGTCAGTTGCGAGCCCTGGGCTTCCATCACCGCTGGACTCGTGTAGTTTTCTGACGCAATCAGCTCGATATGCTCGTGCTGGCGAACAACTTCACCTGCAATGGCAGCGGCTAGATCAGGATCGTATTGGGCGATAGTGGCGGACTTGGAGAACATAGATTTGGCGCTTCCGTAAGTCAGTTGGGAATAGGGAATGCGCAGGATTCTAACACGGACGAGCAGTTTTCCAATTGAGGAATTCGTGATTAATCATGATCCCCTTTCATAGCTTGTTTCTTGCTTGCTTTCTTTTACGCAGCCCTTCTCCAATTATTTTTAGCTTATCTGCAAAATCCAGGTGATCATCTGACATAAAATCCAGAAATTCTGAAAGCATTCTTGATTTTAACAGGGAATAAAAAGTCAGCATCGAAATCGGAATAAAAGCCACCATAAAATAAACCACCCGTAACCAGGATGCATCATGGGACAAATCGAATAAATTCATCCCCAAAAACCCGGTAACCGTTGTTCCGACCAAGCCCAAAATAGTCACCACAGTCAGGCGCACCACAGTATCGGCCTGACGGCGCAAATCATCGTTCTCCAGGTACTGGCTCATACTATGGATAGACTCTCTTACTTCTGCGAACAAAGCTTCTGTCCCCAAATGACGGCGTGCCATATGAAAAATCTGATCAGCCACGACTTGATTGGAAATTTCACTAAACCAGTAGCGCTGGGTAAAACGTAAAAAAACTTCCTGTAAAACACGGATTCCCCGTTTAAACCGCCGTGCAGAGCTGACATCCCCCACCTGCAAGCGAGACAACGCCACAGCCAGACGATCAGAAAAAATTAATAGTGCTGCTTTATGAAAATGAGCAATCATCATTAGTAAAAAATACTGATGCCTAAATTGCCCTAAAGCGCCCGTAAAGGGATCACTAAAAAAACCATGCCCGTATTTACCCACCAGCACAAAGGCATGCCCATCGCACATCATGCGGGTGGACGATGCATCGTGGCGACGCTCCGGCACCCAGAACCGATCATAACAACAGCTCGCCTCAAACTCCTGAAACACTTTCGGGGTGTAAGGTAAATCGCCTCCCTGTGAAGGGCGTGTCACCATGCCCAAACGATAAAAATCTTCATCACTTAAATCAAAGGGATTATCAAAAGCCAGATAAGCCATAAGGGGCATACGGTGATACTCAATTTGCCGATAGCGCAGCTCTCCTAGCTCGGTGGAATGGTGCAAGACCAACGGCCGCAGCAAGGCATCCCAATGATTAGCCATGGGGGCCGCACGAAAAGCACCAACATGGCTCAGAAATTTGGATTTATCATCGTAATCGGAAGCGGCAATTACACCCCCCCGTGCATCCAGCCATTTAACCTGCGGCAAGCAGCTGGCCGCTGTTTTATCTTCATCCCACTGAGCCGGAAACGCCCGGCCAAATCTGAATAAAGTATCCTGAGCCCGCTGCAAAGGCACATTATCGGCAAGAATCTCGAACGCCAGAATAACGATATCGATATCGTAGAAAAAATACAGATCGATGTGAGCCACTTTAAAATCCTGCCGTGTCCCATCTTTGTAGTGCATGCGTACCGTGCAAATATCGTGACGCCGGAAAACATGTAGAGGCGAGCCGCCATAACTATCTGCCCCACCTGCCTCTGCCACGCCTTCCCCATATAAAAAGCGTTGTACATAGGGAAGAAAAGTTACAAATTCACGATAATGGCGCTCCTGAAAAGCCATCGGATCCATATCAAAAACCGAAGGCCGCATCTGCCAGGGAGAGCCTTCAGCAACCAGCTCTTTCATTAATTCCCAGTGACGCCCCATTACGGCTCCGCTACCTACGGGCTGCGTCAGAGGCATTAGCTGTAAAGGCCAGATTAAAATCTGCCTAAAGTGACGAACCATGGTTTCAGCGACTTCAGACATTTCAGACTCCCTATTCTTCATTACGTCAGAATAGATCAAAGCCAGAGAATAATAAGCCACCGAAGCCGTAAGCAAAAAGCCCTTGTTTACACATGGCAAACAAGGGCTTTGATATACATAACATCAGAATTACATTATTACATGCCGTGTACAGCATAAATAGCAAGGGTATTGCGCCAGTAGCCCTGGTAATCCATACCACAGCCAAACAGGAAACGATCTTCTACCTCCAGACCCACGTAATCGGCAGTTACACCTGCCGCCTTACGATCATGTTTTTTATCAATCAGTACGGCAACACGTACTTCCTTAGCGCCCTGCTCAAGGCAGTATTCCAAGATAGCGGCCAAGGTGTGGCCCTCATCAAGGATATCGTCCACGATCACGACCACGCGACCTTTCATGCTTTCTTGCGGCTTTACTTTCCAATCCAATACACCGCCACTGGTTTCTTTACGATAACGCGTAGCATGCATATAAGATACTTCAAGGGGAAAGCGTAAGCGTGGCAACAAATGCCCTGACACAATCAAGCCACCATTCATAACGGTGTAAACAATCGGATTGGCGTATTGCAAATCAGCCGTCATCGCCACAGCCATACGATCCAGCGCAGCCAGTACTTCCGCGTCGCTATGCAGGCAATCCGAGTTGTCAATAATGGTTTGGGCTTCAGGGAGTTCTAGGGTCACGATAGCGTACCTTTTCTCAAGTCATTCAAATAAAAACGAAAAGGCCACTGCACCGACAGTGGCCTTCACTACAAATTTTCAGTGCCCTGCGTAATCACATACGGTAAAGAGAGTAATACCCTGCTCACGTACAATTTTTGACCCGCCCAGCTCAGGCAAATCAACAATGGCAGCGGCTTCAACAATGGTGGCCCCCAAACGGTTTAACAACTTTGCTGCAGCGACCATCGTTCCGCCTGTTGCCACCAGATCATCAATCAGCAGCACACGATCGCCTCTCTTACAGGCATCGGTATGAATTTCAACCGTGGCAGAGCCGTATTCCAGCTCGTATTCTTCTGCCACTGTTAAAAAGGGCAATTTACCTTTTTTGCGCACAGGTACAAAGCCCAGATTTAATTCATAAGCTACGACAGCCCCCAGAATAAAACCACGTGCATCGACCCCTGCCACTATATCCAAATCCAGATCCATATAGCGGTGAACAAAGATATCAACCAGCACACGAAAGGTTTTTTTATCCTGCAGCAAGGGCGTGATATCCCGGAACTGAACCCCTGCCTGTGGCCAGTCTGGCACAGTACGGATACGATCCCGAATATAGTCTGCATAAGGTGGTTCTGTTTTCAACAAGCTCATTTAAATATTTTCCTTAGCCCAAGGTGGCAAATTTAACGCACGGTGCGAATGCGATCCCGCATACATTCTGCGTAAAGTAGTTCTGCCTGCAATAAGCTCATCAAATCTTACCCTAGCCAAATGCGGCAAATTTAACCAGCCACAGCGCAGTAATAATCAACACCGCCGGGCTTAAATCTTTATAACGCCCCGCCAAAACTTTAATGGCGGCATAACTAATAAAACCAAAGGCAATCCCGTCAGCAATCGAGTAGGTGAATGGCATACCCACTGCCGTAATCACGGCTGGAGCCGCCTCAGTAATATCATCCCAATCAATCTCGGCAAGACCACGCGTCATCAGCACGGCCACATAACAAAGGGCCGGAGCAGTCGCGTAGGCTGGCACGGTGCCAGCCAGGGGAGCGACAAAAAGGGCTGCCAGAAACAACACAGCAACCACCAGACTTGTCAACCCTGTACGGCCACCGGCTGCAACGCCCGCCGCCGACTCAACATAAGCTGTAACACTCGAAGTGCCCAAAGCCGCCCCGACCATGATGGCAGAAGAATCAGCAAACAGAGCCTTCTTTAAGCGTGGCAATTTGCCGTCTTTATCCAGCAAACCGGAGCGGTGAGAAACCCCTACCAAAGTGCCCGTGGTATCAAATAAATCGACAAAAAAGAAAATAAACACCACACCGATCAAACCGGCATTCATTGCACTTTTGATATCCATTTGCATAAACGTCGGTGCAATCGATGGCGGAGGTGAAAACACGCCTTTAAATTCGGTCAAGCCAAATAAAATCGATAACAGCGTAACGCCCAGCACACCAATAATGATCGCGCCTTTAACTTTACGATATTCAAGCGCCACAATTAAAAAGAAGCCCAATACGGCTAATAAAGTACTTGGCGCGTGAATGTCACCTAATTGCACCATCGTCACAGGTGACGCAGTAATCAGGCCTGCACTTTTCAAGCCAATAATGGCCAGAAATAATCCAACCCCTGCAGAAATAGCCAGCTTCAATGAATGCGGAATTGCATTCACCAGCACTTCACGCAGCTTAAACGAGGAAACCAGCACAAAAATCACGCCAGAAATAAACACGGCCCCCAAGGCTGTCTGCCATGGCACGCCCATTCCTTTCACTACAGCAAAGGTAAAGTACGCATTCAAACCCATACCTGGAGCCAGCGCAATCGGGTAATTAGCTAGGAGAGCCATTACGGCAGTACCAAAAGCAGCTGCCAGACAGGTCGCCACAAACACGGCATTAAAATCCATGCCGGTTTCTGCCAAAATGGCCGGATTGACAAAAATAATATAGGCCATGGTTAAAAACGTGGTAAAACCCGCAATCACTTCGGTTTTAACGCTAGTACCGTGTTCTTTTAGTTTGAACAATGCTTCGAGCATGAGCCCATTTCCCCGTTAGAAAAAACAAATAAGCCGGAGCGCATTTTGTTATCCGAAAACAAAACACGCCTACCGACTTCCACAGATAAATAAAATCAACTACCTGCCACACCCAGTAAAGCCAGAACACCTAATAAAACAAATACGCCTGCGGCAACAAAGCGAACATAGCGCAGGATATGCATACGGGCTGCGATCCACTTACCCACAAATACAGCAGGTACATCAGCAATCATCATACCCAGAGTGGTACCGGCAATGACGGCCCACAAAGGCTGATACTTAAGTGCCATAGCCACAGTAACCACCTGTGTCTTATCGCCGATTTCAGCCAGAAAAAAGGCTATTGCCGTTGCTAAAAAGGCCCCGTAAGGTTTGATTTGAGCTTCTTCTTCGCCCATTTCATCAGGAACCAGAGCCCAGGCAGCAATGGCCAAAAAGCCCAGACCAATCATCCAGCGCAAAATAGTAGGGGAAATCATGCCGGCGAGCTGCTGGCCAATCCAGCCAGCGGCAAAGTGATTGAGTACAGTCGCAACAAAAATACCAAGGATAATAGGCAGAGGACGCCGAAAGCGTGCGGCCAGAATTAACGCAAGTAATTGTGTTTTATCGCCGATTTCGGCAACAGCGACAACGCCAGTGGAAATAAGGAAAGTATTAATCATCAAGTCGTGTTTCCGGGGTGGGCAGGATCGAGTTCGCACGGCATCGCCCACCCCGGGAAACGCCGAACGAAGCTCAGGTCTTGTCAAGCCGGACTGCGTGTCTGCTCACAGAACACCGCCCCAACCGAATACGCCATGAATCTAATGATTCAAGTATGTTGACGTATTCCCTGTAAAAGCTTCAAAAAGCGAATACAGGCGACTACTCCCCCGAAGACCAAAGCGCGGATTTTAACCACCAGCCATACATGCTGCAATCACAGATTAAAAAAACCGCACCTACACGATACTATTTATGCCCCTTAAACAAGCGCTTTGATCTGTTTCAACAGCGCTGCGCACCCTGCTTCGCACTGATCCAGAACCGTCTCAAACCCAGCTGCACCGCCATAGTAAGGATCTGCAACTTCTGTTTCACCGCTGTCTGGCAGAATAGATAAAAATAATTTTACTTTGTGGGAAAATTCTGAGGGGCAAAGCGATTGTAAAGCTCTCAAATGTCCCTTATCCATCGCAAAAATCAAATCAAACTCCGCAAAATCACTTAGTTCCACCGCTCTGGCACGCAAAAAAGATAAATCGTAGCCACGTTTTCCGGCATGCTTTTGCGATCTTGCATCTGGCGCATCACCAACGTGATAACGCTGAGTACCCGCCGAATCCACTCCAATGACATGCTCCAGACCCGCATCAGCCAGCATGCGCCTCATCACGCCATCCGCGCTTGGGCTCCTGCAAATATTGCCCGTACACACAAAAAGCACCTTAAATTTTTTCATTTAACTATCCGGGCTTACTTTGATTTCTTCAGATAACGGGTGCCCACGAAAGCTTCGCCGCCAACCGGCAGGCGTTGTGCGGAGTATTTTTCGAAAGTGAAATCGCAACATTTCGGCGGACCCAAATCCAGCCAGTTCCGCAACACCTTCAATAGCCTGGTCCGTTTCCTCCAAAAGCCGCTGAGCAAGATGAATCCGCTCGGTCAGCAGCCAATGCAAAACCGTACTTCCTGTTAATGCCTTAAATTGCCTGGTAAAGCTGCGACGGCTCATACGTGCTTGTGCAGCGAGACTATCCAGGTCATGGCCCTCATGTAGTCGCTTGCGAACAGATTCAATCAGCAAAGTGAGCCGGTGCCCTCCCGCAGTCAATGGCAGCGACTGCTTAATAAACTGCGCCTGCCCGCCATCACGGTGCGGCGGAATCACCAGCCGCCGGGCTGCCTGGCTCGCACGTGCCGACCCAAGCCGCTGCCGTACAATCTGCAGGCAGGCATCCAGCCCTGCCGCTGTTCCTGCCGAGGTCATGACGCCATCATCCTCAACATACAGCACATCAGGGTGCACATTTATAGCCGGGAAATTCGCCGCCATCTGGCTGGCGTATTCCCAATGCGTTGTCGCATTTCGCCCGTTCAATAACCCGGCTTCAGCCAGAACATGCACACCGAGACAAAGGCCAACAATATATGCACCATTTTTCCTGGCAGCACGCAGTGCATTTAGCAGCCGATCCGGAGGGCGCTCACATACATTACGCCAACTGGGCACCACAACAACATCTGCAAAACGCAGCGCATTCAGGGGGGCAGCCCAAAAATCTGGTAACCGGCGCTTGTCATCAGCGGCTGCCGCTCCGCAGCACAGAACGAAACCTCAAACGGGTTAGGAGCCTGCAGTGCTTCACCAAAGACGACACCGGGAATAGCCAAATGGAACGGGCTGATACCGTTAAAAGCAATTACCATAATTCGGATGCGTTGGTCCATTTCCAGCCTGCCGTATGCTCGCTGCTGCGATTGGCCCGATATTAACGATAATATGACTTTGGGCCAATAGAAAAAGATCAATGAAAACCCAATAATGGCGCTTCTTTCCAATTTATTTAAGAAGAAAACACATGAGTAAGCCTGCGATTCTCGTTATCGATCTTCAAAACGACTATTTCCCCGGTGGGGCCTTCCCGCTCAGTAACACAGATGCAACTCTGTCCACGATTGAACACGTAATCAGCAAGGCACATTCAAAAGGGATTCCGGTAATACACGTGCAGCATATTGCCGACCCCAAGCAAGGAATTGCACCCTTCTTCAATCTAGGCACAAGTGGTGCAGAGATTCACGCACGCATTATGGCCGCAGCTCCTAACGCTCCTATTGTGGTGAAACACTTTGCCGACAGCTTCGAGCAAACCTGCCTCCATGAAACACTGCAAAAGCTAGGTGTCAATGAATTGATCATCTGCGGCATGATGACCCAAAACTGTGTTACACATACGGCATTGTCTCGTCAGGCCGACCAATACAAAAAGGTCACTGTACTGAAAGACGCCAGCACCACGGTAAGTGATATGCTCCACGCAATTGCCTTGCACGCTTTATCAACCAGAGTAATTCTTGCACAAGCAGATCAAGTCTTATAACGGCAGCCGTCTTACTTGTGAAATACGCTGGTATCCCGCATCTTCAATGACGCAAGCAAACATGTCATAAACAGCTCGGTGTGTTTTGCTTGCCAAACAACCCAAAATCAGCCGCCCCTGGTCTGTAATCCATGATCATTCTTTGCTTCAAAAACAAGCCAGCCTGACCAAAGCATTAGTTTTTTTATACAAATGAATCTTGAAATGATGCCCCGCCAAACAAGGTTTATACAAAAACGCCCAAACTTCTCATTACACGTAAGCATTACAATTTACGAACACCGATTATGTTAATTAATTACACCATATAAACTTTGCAATGCAAGATCAGAAAATGCGAAGCTCTATGTAATTTAAAAAAACTGTAAGCACCTGGCTTATCATGACTCTTGATCTCCTTGCCTCTTTCGCCGCTGCCTTTAATCAGGATCAGCGCCTTATCTCTCTTCAGTTAGGCGATGGTGCAGCATGGGGTGAACAGTTATTGCCCCAGCGCGTAACAGGCAGCGAGGGGATCAATAAGGCATACAGCTATCAGATCGATTGCTTATCCCCCGATGGTACTTTAGAGCTTAAATCGCTACTGGGTTTGCCAGTCGTTTTATCTATTGAAAATGCTGATGGTGAGGCGATTGAGCGCTGCGGGGTCATTAGTCAGGCACAGCTTTTAGGTTCTGATGGCGGCTTCGCAAAGTACACGCTGACAGTAGAGCCGCCTTTTGCTTTGCTTAGATACCGCCGCACTTCCCGCGTGTTTCAGGATTTATCCGTTCCCGACATTGTGAAACAGGTACTGGCTGAGCATCAGGACAAAAATCCGGTGTTTGCGTCGGTGCAAACGCTGGATTTCAAACTCTCCGGCACGCATTCACCGCGATCCTATTGCTTACAATACCGCGAATCCGATTTCGATTTTCTGACACGATTATTAGCTGAGGAAGGCTTAGCCTGGTTATTTAATCACTTGCCGGGCAATAGTCCTCAGGTTCAGTTGCTCGTATTTGATGATGCTTTTGCAATTGCAGAAGCGACAGATCCATTTGTTAGATTTCACAGAGCTGACGCCACGGAAGAGAGCGATACTCTGACTGAATGGCAGAGCCAGCGGCAAATCGGCAGCAGCAGTGTGTCGCTTGCCAGCTTTGATTACAAAGCCACCAGCACCAACGAAAGTTTTGATGAAAGTAGCATCGATCAGGGTGATGGCGGACAGCAGCTGCAGGCAAGCTTCGAAGATTATGACCCGCAATCGCTCTATTACGCCAGCGATGCGGAAGGCCTAAGCCACTACGCACAATTGCGCCAGCAGGCAATGGACGCACAAAAGAAATCCTTTAGCGGCTCTGGTACTTTACGCAGCCTGCAAGCCGGGCAGTGGTTCCGCCTGGAAGATCATCCCGCGCATGAATGGGATAGCGCCGAGCAGCGTGAATTTGCCGTTACCGAGCTAAAATTCACCGCCAATAATAATTTGCCCGCTGATTTAACCCAGCAACTTGGCTTGGTCGCACCAAGCCTATTGGCCGCTGATGTAGCCAAACCTTATGAAGTTAACTTCACCGCCCAAAGGCGCGGCCAGCCGACCGTGCCCGCTTTTGCCCATATCGAACACAGCAAGCCCAAAAGCTATGGCGTGCAAACCGCCACCGTCGTCGGCCCTGCCGGATCAGAAGTCCACACCGATGAGCAAGGGCGCATAAAAATAGAATTCCACTGGCAGCGTGCCGCAGAGCACCCTGAGTTTGGCGCAAACATGGATGACAAGTCATCCTGCTGGGTGCGCGTCTCCATGCCAAGTGCCGGTGCTGGCTTTGGGCATCAGTTCATCCCGCGCATCGGTCAGGAAGTTTTAGTCGATTTTATCGAAGGCGACATCGACCGGCCGATTGTCACCGGCGTGGTCCATAACGGCAGCCACCCTGTACCCACATTCAGTGGCGCAGGCGCTCTGCCCGCCAATAAAACCCTATCTGGCATCAAAACTAAAGAACATGAAGGTGGGCAATACGGCGAGCTACTGTTTGATGATAGCAAGGGCGAAGTGCGCACTAAGTTATCCAGCGAGCATGGTAAAACCCAGCTGAACCTCGGCTATCTGATCCACCCGCGTACCGATGGTAAAGGCGAGCCACGCGGCGAAGGCTTTGAGCTGCGCAGCGACAAACAAGGTGCGATTCGCGCCAGCGGCTTACTGATTAGCACCGAAGCCAAGAGTGGAGCCAGCGGCAAGCAGCTCGATCGCAGCCCCGCGCAAAGCCAGCTGGAGTCCGCCCTGGCACTGTCCCAAGGCCTGGGTGAAACAGCAACGAATCAGCTTGCCGATACGATTGAAACCGGCGACGACAATAAAACCGTTAAGCCAGATAACAGCGCAGGCAACAGTGCCACCACCGGCCATCTGCACCATCATGTGCACGCCAGCAAAAGCTTCGAGGCAGGCAGCAATACCGATCAAGATGGCAAAACCAAATCCAAAGAGCAGGCAGGCCAGCAAAAAATCATCCTGCTGCACGGTGAGGATGGCGTCGCCATCACCAGCCCGCAAAGCCAGACGCACACCGCAGGCACCAACCTGGATTTGATTGCCCAGCGTGATACAAATCAAACCTCCGGCCGCCGCTGGATACACAATGTGGGCCAGCACATCAGCCTGTTTGTAGCCGGGGTAAAAGATAAAGTCGCGCTCAAACTGATCGCTGCCAAAGGCAAAATCCAGCTGCAGGCGCAGAGTGACGATGTGGAAATTACCGCAGACAAAAACGTCAAAATCACGGCCTGCAAAGAAAAAGTAGAAATCGCCGCAGGCGACGAAGTGCTCCTCACCGCAGGTGGTGCCTATATCCGGCTAAAGGGCGGCAATATAGAAATTCACTGTCCAGAAAAAGTGAGCATCAAGGGGGCAAGCCATGAGTTAAGCGGAGGAACGAAGATAAATTACCAGCTACCATTATTACCTGTTTCTGAGGGCGATATAGGTGATAGGTTTTTTGTCTTAAAATCGCACTCAGGAAAAGCAATTGCCGGTCGCCGTTACCGTGCTTATACCGCAACAAGCATAATTGAAGGAAAGACGGATGAACTTGGCAAAACGAGCATATTAGATGGGAGAGTTGGAGAAATAGCAAGATTGGAATTAATTGATGAAAAATTTGATCAGCATTTTATTCTTCGTGACCCGCGTGGAGAGCCAATTTTTAATCTTCAATATCAGGTTCATTTAGACTCTGGCGGGGTTCATGATGGTATAACAAATGAAGAAGGAAAAACTATTTTGGTTAAATCCGACAAACCGGAAGATATTAAAATGTTGTTTACTCCTATTGATTATCCAGAATGTGATGGGGTTGGGTAATGGATAAAATAGAAATTGCTTCAGCAACAATGACAGAAAGAACAGATAAATCAGGAAAAGAATGCACTATTGGCCGTTTTATCGATGAGAAAGAAGGTTGGAAGGTTGTAAATGCTGCTGAGGGCTGGGAGGGGACCATTTATAAATTGATAGGTGCTGCCTCCCAAAAAGGCATAGCAGGCGATTGTAGCGGATCAACATATTTCATCTACAAAGAGGCTGGTTTTCCTTATGTATACCAAACTACAAGTACTTTTATTGATTATGCAAATAAAACTCACCGGTTTCGAGAAATAAAATTAGCAGCTGATGAGACTCCCCAGGCTGGAGATGTTCTGTGGTGGAGTGGCCATATGGCAATATACGCTCCTTTCCCCGAAGGGCATCCTAAACAAAAATTTGAAGTTCCCGGCTCAAAAGCAGTCAATGATATGTATACCGCATTTAATAGTAGGACAGGACACCCTTATGGACCATTTAATATTAAAAAATTTCGCAAGGATCCGTTTAAAGTTTTTAGATATTATATTATTTCCAAGGATGATAAATGTTAATGTTTTCTAAAAACATTAGGTGTTACTTTTTGCTAATGGGACTAAGTAGTGGGGCTTATTCCGCAGATTCCTTACCTGCCGCTCCATTTGGAGCACTTCAAACCTCCTCCAATATAAAAATAATTTCATCTGACGTTGAAATTAAAGGCAAACAAGTAACTGGTGCTGTCAGAGTAAAAAATATTGAAAAAAAAACGTCAGATGGTCATTTCTTTTATGAACTTCCTGCTTTCAAGTGGGAAGGATTATCCGATGATTATTTCGATAAAAATTTCCCCGAGTTCGCTCTTGAAAGCGAAAAAAACAAAATAATTCCAAAAATTACAATCAAAGCATATATTAACAATAAAAATATAAGTAATATCCTTGAAACACATGGCATTGATCCATTATTGGTTGCAAGTGCGGATATAAATAAATTTCCATTTATTAGTGAAAATAATATTTTTTTGGAAAAAAAAGGAATTTTTAAACGTGCTGAAGATCAATACATTCCAGAATGGAGTCTTGCTATAAAGCTAGAGTGGAAACATAAATTCACCAACAATGAAAAATATGCTTTCAATTCAAGATACTTAGCAAGACCTGGATTTTCCATCTTAAATATTGATGACGATTTTTTTAATAAAAAATTAAATACATACTGTGCAGATCTAGAAAAAACCCATTTTTTAATAAACAAAGAAGGAATTAAGTCTAAATATTTCCTTGTTGAGGAGTATGACATTCCCATGTTTGCTGATGTTCCGCATAACACATCAATGAATTATACTTCAAAACAGGATAACTCTAATTTTACTCCTTTAGCTGTTTTTCAATGTAAAGACAACTTCGAGTCTATAAAACACACCTCCCCTTCAAGTTTTATAGGCCTAAATGCAAGATTA
This sequence comes from Iodobacter ciconiae, assembly GCF_003952345.1. NCBI lineage: Bacteria > Pseudomonadati > Pseudomonadota > Betaproteobacteria > Neisseriales > Chitinibacteraceae > Iodobacter > Iodobacter ciconiae. The sequence continues at coordinate 1,685,032 of NZ_CP034433.1, forward strand.
AAAAACATAAAGTTTATGCTTTTATCTTATTCCGTAGACAGTGAACACTAACAATGTCAAACACACAAACAGAGTTAACTAAAAAATCAGACCAAAAAGGACATATAATAAATTTATGTGACCCAGGCTGGTTTATAGATCATGAAAATTTTTCTATAGAAAATGCCCCCCTTCGCACGCAAGATTTAAAATTTTCAGGTGAAGACCTAAATTTTGCAGCTCGTGTTCTTTATGCTGAGTCTTCAGGCGCCTTAGCGCTGCCTTTAAAAAATGATAGAATGAATGAGAAAGAGGCTATTCTAAATGTAAAGTATTTTAGGCTAAATAGAAAAGGCTATCCGAACAACTCATATATTGCACATTCTTTTAAGGCCGTGTGTGAAGCTAAAGGCCAGTTTGAATCGGTAAGCCCAAAAAATACAAAATTCACCAGCTCAGCCAATGAAAATTTTGAAAAATTAAGTCAAAAAGAATGTACAGATTTGGAAGAAGCAATTGAAGCCATTAATAATTTCATTAAATCCGGCCCAAACCCGGACTATTGCTATGACAACTTTAGATCATACCAACCTAATCGCCCGACATTACCTGGTGAAAGGGTAGGCAATAGCCGGTTTTGGTTGTCTGCGGTTGGAAGTAAATTATACCAGGACCAGCCATGATTAAAATTTTAATCTCTTTTTATTCGTTCTTTTTTATCATTACACCTGTATTTGCCGAGCAAACAGAAGGAAGTGTTAAGCTGGGAGATATGTTAATTGAATTTAAAAAAAACACATCATTAATCTACTATAAAAACAACTTTATTTCAGAATCTGCCATTTTACCCGGCGGAGTAATGTACCCCAACTTATACATATCTGAGCACGGTGATGCAGTTATTGCCAATAAAATATTAAATAACAAGCAAGAATCAAACAAAACAGAGGATGACTCAAAACAGTTTTTAATCAGTAAAGACATACAGGTTATTCGCGACAAAAGCAATAAAAGTGCTTTATTAAAAACAAAAAATTCAAAAAAAGAGTGCAAAGTAAATTTCAGTAAAAAAAACAATAACTCGATTTCAATTTTTGATGGATTGCAAAAAAAAGGAGATTTACTGGCAGCCGCCAACAATCAGGCAGGCCTATTAATCACATCCTTTGATGCCGATCAAAAAATAAATGGATACCAGTTTACCTTATTGAATTTAGTCAATTGTAAAGCAAATAAAATAGATATAGGTAACCCTGATTTTTTATCAGAATTAGGCTGGACCAGCAAGGGATTTTGGTGGATGACCGGAACAACAAATCAAACACTCATGCGCTCGGAAAATGGGACTAAATGGTATAACGTTAAATTACCCAGCGACATTTACTCCTTAGTCAGTGCTTACATTACTTCAAAAAAAGAAATTTGGCTGGCGGCCGGCATCGCATCATTAACAGATGAAAATGACCCTATGCTAATTAGATCTTTGGATGGAGGCACTTCATGGGAAAACATCAAACGGAACACTCAGGAAATTGAACAGGTTCCTGCTTATTGGATAGAAGGACAAACCCGCGCCCAATTAAAATAGGTCGTGACCTACCCGACTGGATGTTTATTAATTTTACATTTAAATATCAACCATTAGACCAATAAGTGCTTATATTTTGATTTCAAAAACATAAGCACTTATTGTGTACTTTTACCAGGAAGCATTCCTGTTTTTAATTTACCACCAAGCCTGAAAATGATGCACCGGTCCGATCCCCTTGCCTACCTGTAATTGATCTGCTGCGGCAATTGCTGCGAGCAGATAACTTTTTGCAGCAGCTACCGTCGCAATCCAATCGCCATGTTTAGGCCCCAAAGCAGCAAGGGCCGCAGACAGCGTGCAACCTGTGCCGTGGGTGTGCTTCGTTGCAATACGCTGCGCTGCAAAACGGGTTGCGCCAGATGGAGTAATCAGCCAATCCGGGCTCTCATCCCCGCCCAAATGTCCGCCTTTCATCAATACGGCTCTTGCGCCCATGGCCAGGAGTGCATGCCCTTGTGCTTGCATTTCTTTTTCATTTTGTGCGTCTGCCACACCAAGCAAAGCGGCAGCTTCGGGTAAATTGGGGGTGATTAGATCAGCCAGCGGCAGGAGTTGCTCACGGATACCGGCAATCGCTTCGGGCAAAAGCAGCGAGTGCCCGCCCTTGGCAATCATCACCGTATCCAGCACCACACAAGCGGGTTGATACTGACGCAAACCTTGCGCAACCGCATGAACAATACCGGCATTAGCCAGCATGCCGATTTTAACGCTATCAACGCGAATATCAGCCAGTACCGCGTTAAGTTGGGCCAATACAAAATCGGGTGGCACGGGGTGAACGGCCTGCACGCCTTGGGTATTTTGTGCAGTAAGCGCGGTAATCACGCTCATGCCGTAAGCTCCTAGCGCTGAAAAAGTTTTTAAATCAGCCTGAATCCCGGCTCCACCACCAGAATCCGAGCCTGCAATAGTCAGCGCATTAATCATCAACATCTCCTCCAAACACCATACGGCCTGCGCCCGCCGGGTAGTTACAACCGATCGCACCTTCCAAGCGCAAAGCCTGCGCCGCTTGCTGTGGATTATTCTGCCCGCAGATGGCCGACACCACCGCCACACCATCAGCGCCTGCCGAAAGTAAAGCCGCCACATGCCCCAAGCCAATTCCGCCTATGGCCACCGCAGGCAACGACTTGGCCTGCATTAGGCTGGTAAATTCTTCCAAACCAATCACGGGCGAGGCGTCCAGCTTAGTACCGGTTGCAAACACCGGCCCCACGCCGATGTAATCGACAACACCCAGCGGTGCAGCTGCCATTTGCTCGGCGTTTGATATAGATAAACCCAATATTTTATGCGGACCAATCAACTGGCGCGCCATACCCGGTGCGATATCCTGCTGGCCCACATGAACCCCTGCCGCATCGACCAGAAGCGCCACATCAATATGGTCATTAATAATCAGCGGGATATGATGAGGATCAAGCGCGGCCTTTAGCGCCATCGCGACAGCAACCCACTGGCGTTTTTTCCACCTGGGCGCTCTCAACTGCACAATGGTTACGCCCCCTGCCACCGCAGCCAGTGCGGTATCTACCATGCCCTGCCCGCCATCGCAAAGATCGGGGTCCAGCACCAGGTAAAGAGACAAATCCAAAGCCGGCTTCATTCTTCAACCGCCCTCAGCATGGCGGGCTGCATGATATAGAGCGCATCTAAAAAAGCAGGTAAGAATGTGCCGGGCCCATCACAGGCGGATTCGGCCCGCTCTCCGGCAATAGCCATCACCGCACAGGCCGCCGCAACGGCAGCCAATCGATCACCTGCACCGGCCACAAACGCCGCCGTTACCGCAGATAAAGCGCACCCCGTACCCACAACGCGGGTCATCAGAGTATGGCCCCAGGGAATTGCCCAGGTGACTTCGCCATCACTGACGTAATCTACCTCGCCCGTCACCGCGACAATCGCACCGGTTTGCCGGGCAAGGCGCTGCGCTGCGGCCACAGCCATGCCCGAATGTGCTGTGCTGTCTACCCCCTTGCCACCCGCATCCTCCCCTGCAAGGCACATAATTTCCGATGCATTTCCGCGAATCACCGCTGGTTTCTGTTTCAGTAAGTCGTGCAGTGCTGCGGTGCGATAAGCCAGTACGCCCGCAGCAACAGGGTCAAGCACCCAGGGCGTACCTGCCGCATTGGCCGCTGTAACCGCTTTTTGCATAGCCATCAAGCGCGCCGGATACAGCGTCCCCACATTAATCAGCAGAGCATCGGCGATAGTGGCAAATTCGGCCACTTCTTCATCAGCTACAATCATGGCTGGCGAAACCCCGAGTGCCAGTAACACATTGGCAGTGACCGACTGCACTACTTCATTCGTCAGGCAATGCACCAGGGGGGCTGAGGCACGCAGGCGTTCTAATTCTTCGCCCACGCGCTGCAAAGGAAACTGGGGAATAAGCAAAATAGTATGTAAATCAGACAAAGTGAGCTCCTTGGCAGGCAGAGGGCCTGCGCCAAAGAGCGCCGACTTCCCTACGCTGGCATGATCCAGATCAGGTCACGGGTATTTCTCAGCCGCTGGCAATCAGCGGCACCCCGAGTCAGGCAGACATTTTGCGGATAATTACCGGGACAGACAAGCGTAACAGATCAAATCTTGTGCATAAAAACTGCAAAAAACACAGTTTTCATCCTGCCGCATGCAAAGCCAGCTGCGCCTTTACTCGGCTAAGTAACAAGGGCAAGCAAAGAGGCTTTGCCATATAGTCGACCGCGCCTAATTCCATCCCGCGAATTTCATCATCAGCATCCGATCGCGCTGACATAAAAACCACCGGAATATGCGCTGTTCGCTCATCAGACTTTAATCGGCGGCAAACTTCATAACCATCCATATCAGGCATCAGAATATCCAGCAAAATCAGCCGGGGTAAAGGATCTTGCGCCAGCATTTCCAGAGCTTCAGCACCATGATGAGCCAGCCGGATACTAAATTCCTTATTTAGCATCCGCTCTATCAGCAGTAAATTCATAGGCGTATCATCCACCGCCAAAATGCTGACCTCGGGCCAGGCAATCATAGCCTCAGGCTCGCTGGCACCGGATGCGTGGCCCATCCCATCCAGAGCCACCACTAAATCAACCAGAAACCCAAGTAAATTGGTTGAAAAAGCTTCCAGCATCGGCTTTAGCATTGCGTCACCGGGGTGATGGCGAACCAGGCTTTCAAGCTCGGTGGCCAGCTCTGCCAGATCGGCAGCACCCACACTTCCGGCCACCGATTTGCTGCTATGCAACAAACGCTCTGCCGTTAAATAATCTTTTTCCTCCAGCGCCACATTGATTTCTGCAATAACGGCAGATTGTCCGTGAATAAATTTTCTAAGCATTTCTAGGTAAAGCGTTTCTTTTCCCAGCACCCGCCGTAATCCGGCCATGACATCCAGGCCCGGAATAGCCAGTGCTTCCAGCTTATTTTTCAAAATCTGGTCACATCCCCTGCCCGGCATCTCCGGCACACAACCCTGAATATCAGCAGGACGGGGCGCAATCCAGCGCAGCAGTGCCATCCATAAATCATGCGGTTCAATAGGCTTGGCCACATGCCCGTTCATTCCCGCAGCAGCGCAGCGTTCCTGATCAGCCTGCATGGCATTGGCCGTCATCGCAACAATAGGTAGGGACGCCAAACCCGGGCATTGCCGGATTTTCTGTGTTGCCGTGATCCCATCCATCACAGGCATCTGCATATCCATAAACACCATATCGTAATGAACCTGCTGAACTTTGCTTAAAGCCTGCTGGCCGTTTTCTGCCAGATCCACAACAAACCCTGCGCCTTGCAATAAATCGACTCCAACCTGCTGATTTAAATCATTGTCCTCCACCAGTAAAATGCGGGCCCCGCAAATCGCTGATAAATCTACCTCAAGGCATTCACCATTCAGTAAAGGCGCATGTACTTCACCGGCATCCAGCACTCGCATTGTGGTATCAAATAATTGCGATGCATTCACAGGTTTTACCAGAATCTCATCTATCGCCGTAAAATCGATCTCACTTAATACCTCTTCCCGCCCAAAAGCTGTAACCACAATCAAACGCGGCATAATGGGCAAAGCCATTTTCTGAATCGCCAGTGCGGTTTCCCTCCCGCCCATCTGAGGCATGCGCCAATCCAGAAAAACCACTTTAACCGGATCTCCGGCACCAGCAGCCTGAGCCAAAACATCAATAGCCGCCATTCCCGACAAAGCAACTACGGGCCGGAAAGTCATTGATACCAGCAGCTCTGCCAGCACCCGGGCGGAATCCGGATTATCATCCACTACCAGCACCGCCTGATGGCGTAAATCCATACTTGGCAAAAGCTCTCTTTGTGCCTGACTACTCATGGCAACTCTGGAGGTAAACCAGAAAGTACTCCCCTCACCCAGAACACTCTCTACCCCGACGTCCCCCCCCATTAAGTAAGCTAGCTGTTTAGAAATCGCCAGGCCCAGCCCCGTACCACCGTAACGCCGCGTTGTAGAAGCATCCGCCTGCTGAAAAGACTGAAACAAACGATCCAGCTGTTCAGATGACAAGCCGATTCCCGTGTCACTAACCGCCCAGTACAACAACACCCCCGTCTCGTCACGCTTCTGTACTTTACAAACCAGTTTAATCACACCTTCGTCTGTAAATTTAATTGCATTATTTGCGTAATTAATCAGAATCTGCTCAAGCCTTAAAGCATCACCACATAAAGTACGGGGCACATCACTGGCAATATCAAATACCAGCTCAAGCCCTTTTGCATTGACCTTTTCCAGCAATAAATCAGCCAGATCTTCCAGCAGGCTATCGATATTAAAATCAAGCATTTCTATTTTCAGATGGCCCGATTCTATTTTTGAAAAATCCAGAATATCATTAATAATTCCAAGCAGGTGCTGCCCCGATTTCTGGATTTTCTCGATATAATCACGCTGCTTAAAAGTAAGATTAGATTTAAGCACCAGATAAGACATACCAATAACCGCATTCATTGGAGTGCGAATTTCATGGCTCATATTGGCCAAAAAATCTGACTTCATTTTAGATGCCTGATCAGACTGTATCCGCGCGTGCTCCAGCTCGATTTTTTGCACCTGCAAAGAGTCATTGAGCAGAGCCAGTGCCTGAGTGCGCTCCAATACACGGCCTTCCAGGACTTCTTCATTGCGCTTTAACACCTCGACCAGCTCGGTCTGACTGCTAAGCGCCTCTGCCTGCGCCATGGCGCGCTGCCTGTCCTGCCTTAACATGGATAAGGCAAACAACAAAGTCAGCAAACACTGAAACCCAGTTAGTCCGCTAGCCACCAGGACCTGACGGGTGACTTCCGCCCTGCGTGCATCAGCCAGCTCTGCTGCAGCCACCGAGGCCTGAATGCCCAGCTCCTGAATCAGCCACTCCAAACTTGATAATTTTTTATATAAAGCCAGCTTACTGTCTGCATCCAGTGCTTTGTCAGGAGTAGCACCCAAATAATGATCCGCTTCAATCGTAAATAGATTCAATGCCTTTATTGCACTCGTATAAACAGGTTTTTTATCCATCAGCATTTTTGACTGACCAACCTGGCTGCTAATCACACGACTGATAAATAACTCATAACGAAAAGCCAAATCATCGATACTTACTTTTTCTTTATTCATTAAATGAATATCAAAAGCAGAATACAATCGCTGATAATCCACATTTAATTGAATTAATGCCCATAAAGCATTGTCATTGGCTCTTCCTATTGAATTATTCAAACTTTGAAACTGAGCGAACTGCGCCGCAGCAATAGCGGCATAAACCACAATCAAGCTGCTTATAATTAAAAAAAGCAGCCGCTTACTCCGCTTCATGCCCGCCCCTTTATTGAACAATAATTTTGGAAAGCTGCCATGCCGAGCGTGTGTAATAAATATCCTGATGCAATTCCTCATATGCATCAAATGGATAAACAATGAACAGGGGCCCCTTATCCCTGATTGCCATCGGTTTATCATCCAGCAACCTTGCAACAACCATCGGAAATTTAATCAGATCCTGAAAAGGAATTTCAACACGGTAGTCATTAAGTGCAATTGCAGATATTTTCTCGCCCTTTGCGCCGGCAGCGGCCAGTACATCCCTTAGCAAGGGGCCCGTAAATTTAACCGGCTTTTCATACCAAGGCGTTCTGCTAACAAAACTATGCTGAGGTAACTTTGTCAACATTTCCATGGTGAACACCGCATCTTTACCTCTGTTTTGCTGACTAACCACACCAGAAACAACCAGCACGACTTTGCCATTAGGCACCTCCAGAGCAAAGCTGCCGACAGAAAGCAGACAAAAAACCAATAGGCACGCCAGTTTCATGCTGATTTACTCCACAGTCAGTCCTGCAAAAAATACTACAGCTTGTTACACATTAGTATTGAATACAGTTTCCCGCTTCCTGTGCAGCATAAATCTGTCGATCACCCACTTAAAAACTACTTTTTACTTACAAAAAACCTACTTAATCAAGGAGCTAAGCAATACAGCGCCTTGCTCAATCTGCTCAAATGTTGCATGGCTAAAATTCAGCCTGATCGTGCTTGTCTGACGTAAAAGCGGATCAAATGCAAAACCCGGCATAATCGCCAAGCCAGCTGCCAGCGCCTCCTGCATTAACTGCATCACATCCTGCTCACGCTTTAATGTCAGCCAAAAAAACAAGCCTCCTGCAGGCAATGCCCAGCTGGCTTTCTTCCCCAAATACTGTACTAAACAAGCCTGCATTACATCTCTTTTTTCACGATAAAGCGGCAAAATATTAGCCATATGCTGATCCAAAGACCCATCCATAAGTACCTGCGCCACAATCGCCTGACTTAAACGATTACTATGTAAATCTGCAGCCTGTTTTAAGCGTGTCATCGCTTGAATTAAATCAGGATGCACAATCAGATACCCTAGGCGCAACCCAGGTGCCAGCGTTTTGGAAAACGAGCCCTGGTACACCCAGCGCGCCTGCTTTAAGTGAGAAACAACGGGCACGGGAGCGGGGCCATCAAATGACAGATCACGGTAAGGATCGTCCTCAAAAACCACCATGGATTGCCCATCAAAAGCCTGAGCCAGCGCTTTACGCCTGTCCAGCGAATAACATAGACCTGTCAGATTCTGGAAAGTAGGCACCAGATACGCCAAACGGGCATCTGCTTGTGCCACCGATTCGGGCAACAATCCCTCTTCGTCCTGCCCAGCCGTTACAAAACAGCCCCCCATCAATCGAAACACTTGCAAAGCCGCCAGATAAGTGGGCGATTCGGTCAGTACACGGGTGCCTTCTTCAATCATTAATTTACTGACTAAATCGATCCCCTGCTGCGAGCCATTCACAATCAAAACCTGCCCAGCCGAACATGCAATACCCAGCGCTTTGGCCCTGATCGCCACCAGCTCTCTAAGCATCGGCTCACCCTCGGTTTGCCCGTACTGCCAGATATCATCAGGCAACTGCCCCAGCACCTGAGGTGAAGCCCTGAACAAAACCTCACTGGCAGGTAATCCTCCCGCAAAAGAAATCACCCCTGGTCTGGATGCGGCAGCTAGAATATCCCGGACAAGAGAAGAGGTAAGACGATCAATACGTGCTGCAAACATAGAGCTCACCAAACAGGTCAATACATATGACCTGTTTATGCCGCAGGCACCACCAGGCTGTCAATCAAAAAACGTACCTTGGCCAACAAACTGCTTATTACGACACTGAACCATGACTCAAGCCGACACACTTAACGCAGATCTGGAAAGCCTGTTTTATGGCTATCGCACATTTACATCCCTGCCGGACGAAATACTTGCCCCCCTTCAGCTGGCACGGGTACACCACCGGATTTTATATTTTGTGGCGCGGGATCAGGGATTGTCAGTGAACACATTACTGGCTCGCCTGGGCACTTCCAAGCAGGCATTGAATCGTCCATTAAGAGAATTGCAAGCCAAGGGTCTGGTTATTGCCAGCACTGCCCGCCATGATGGCCGCGTAAAATGCCTGACACTGAGTGAATCCGGGCAGATATTAGAGGAGCAACTTTCCAGTTGCCAGCGTGAATTACTTAAACGCTCTTTTGCCCAAAGCCCAGAATCAGAAGCTGGCTGGAGAAAGATCATGTCGATTCTAGCCACTAATCAACATACATCCGGGCCAACCATATGAAGCTCAGTATTGTTATCCCATTTATGAATCCTCACGAACAGCATTTTTCTGAAATGCTGGCAGGAATGGGAGCAGCAGATTTTTCATGCTTTACAGATATTGAAGTGATCCTGATTAATGATGGCAGCCAGAGTAATTACCAAACGGAAATCAGTCTGTTTGCCATGGCAGCCCCCCGGCTTCGTATTCACACAATACAATTAAGCCATAATCATGGCGTCTCTTATGCCCGTAATCTGGGCATGGCCGCAGCGAAAGGGGATTATATTGCCCTGCACGATGCGGACGATATCAGCCAGCCTCAGCGCTTTAGCCTTTCTGCACAATTTTTGAATCAGCATCCCGAAGTGATTGCGGTCAGTGGCGATATGCTGGTATTTAACGAAAACCACAAAGAAGAATCTCTGCGTTTATTTCCGCTGCATCATCAGGATATCTGTGTTGATAATCTATTTTATTGCGCGATGGCCCAGCCTGCGATGATGATTAATCGGGCACTTTGGCTAAAAAGCGGCATTCAATACACAGAAAAAATGGATATGGCTCAGGATTGGGATTGGGTTATCCGCCTCAGCCAGCACGGGCAACTTGCCAATATGGGTATTCCACTCGTGCGCTATCGCCAGCATTTAAAGCAGCGCAGTACTCAAATCAGCGGAGAGTTAGCCAATATCCATGTACGCGGCATTTGGGAAAAACAACTTAAGCAATTGGGCACAGAGGTTAATACCAGGCTTTTACACGTACACAGCCATTTATCACCCTATTGGCTTTGGCAACTTTCAGATATTGATCAGGCATGGACACTCTACCCGGAGGATGTCAGCAACTGGGCAACAGAAATGCTGAGTAAAAACAAAATCAGCCAATATGTCAGCGAGCCCATCCTTGCACAAAAAATAAACCGCTTGCAAAGGCAATGGCAGGCATGGAAGGCCAGTGGCAATCCAGCAACACAGATTCAGTCTTTATTATAAAAATACGGCTGATTACGATGCAATACATTACTTGTCATTTTTAAAAACAGCCGCAATCAAGCCATAAACAAATTCCAATTCAATTGAATTTTACCTCAGCCCAGGCATTTTATTCATACGGAGCCACACCATGCATCAGCACCATAAAATAAATTATATTGAAATGCCTTCCAAAGATTTAAACAAAAGCAAAGTATTTTTTAGTATGGTATTTGGATGGACTTTTACAGATTACGGCCCGGCGTATTGTGCTTTTTCTAATGAAGGGATAAATGGTGGTTTTTATCTGGCTGATTTAAGTATCTCCAGCCACACCGGCGCACCCTTAATTGTTTTATACAGCAGCAATCTTGAAGCCAGCCAGGCTGCTGTGCTTGCTGCAGGTGGCAGCATTCTTAAGCCCATTTTTTCCTTCCCCGGCGGCAGACGTTTTCAGTTTAGCGATCCAAACGGCAGCGAGTATGCAGTCTGGTCAGAATAAAGTGCTCATCCATCCGGCATCATCCATGCCCCTTTCGCCCCATATGCCAGCAGCAGAGTGTGAAGCACTGGCAGCTGCACTCAGCAACGCCCAAAGCTATTTGGAATATGGCATGGGCGGCAGCACTATCTTGGCGGCGCAGCTGGGGGTCCCGCGTATTGTATCGATTGATTCAAGTGAGAAATGGATAGACAAAGTAGCCTGCCAGCTCGACCCGCTACAGTCCCCTAGCCAGATTGAGCTGCTGCATGCGCCTATTGGCGAAACAATCGAATGGGGCTTTCCTAAAAATACGCAAATGCAAAGCCAGTGGCCCGACTATTACAGCAAGCCTTGGCGTGTTGCGCATGATCCGAGTCTAGTATTGATCGACGGGCGCTTCAGAGTGCCGTGCTTTTTATACTCGCTGCTGCAGCTAAAACCCGGCGCAATCATTTTGTGGGATGACTATAGAGAGCGTAGCGAATACCACCACATCGAGCAACACCTGGCCCCTTCAGCCTATTTTGGCAAAATGGCTTACTTTTTAGTGCCTAGTTACGTAAATGTAGAAAAAATACTGAACAACCTGTTTGAAAACCTCTACGCCGTAGATTAATCGTCCCCCTAAGGAATAAAAAATGGATCAGCGCCTTACCCTCTATGCGCTAGCGGCCAAATACCAGCTTGATGCGGCGGCCACGCAAAAATTACAGCAATTGGCGGCACCTGAAACGGCAGCCATCACCAGCCGTCTACCCAGGATCATCGCCATTGCTGCTGCAGCACTATTCGGGCTGGGGCTCATTTTCTGGATTGCGGCCAATTGGGATACGCTGGGGCGGATGGGGCACTTTGTGCTGCTGCAATCGCTCTGCGTTTTACTCTGCATAGCCGCCATCGTACTGGCAAAAGCCCGTATTCCCCTTTGCCTGCTGGCCCTGTTATCAATCGGCAGCCTTTTTGCCTACTTTGGGCAGACTTATCAGACCGGCGCAGATCCATGGCAGCTTTTCGCCGTATGGGCCGTACTCGCCCTGCCACTTTGCCTTGGCACCCAGAGCGATGTGCTCTGGACACCCTGGGCGCTTATCGTCAGCACCGGAATTTTATTATGGATTCACGCACATACCGGCCATAGCTGGCGATTAGAGCAGGAGGATTCACGAGTATTCTTAGTAGGCTGGAGCAGCGCACTACTACTTACACTCGCGCTTAGTCCCAAAATGCCTTATTTGAAAGGCAGCGGCCTCTGGGCATTTCGCACCGCTCTTACGCTCAGCAGCAGCATGATCTGCAGCAGCGCCTTCACGGCGCTTCTGATGCTGGACGCCAATACTCTTTACTTCTTTGGTTTACTACTTTTTGTCATTGCTGCCGCAGCACTGACACAAATGGCTACTTTTGATATTTATGGCCTGAGTATCATCGGCCTGTGCCTGAATATTCTGCTGGTATCCGGGCTGGCTAAACTCATGTTTTACAGCAACAACTACGACAACATAGTCGGCCAGATATTACTAATTGGCTGTGTAGCCGCTGGCTTACTCGCCTTTACCGTAAGCACCTTACTGCATCTTTCCAGACGCCAGGAAAAAGCATAATGAACAACCAACATCTGGATCAGCTGCTAAAAAAAGCCATTACAGCAGGCATTTTACCTGATGGCACCCATATTGAAGCGCCAGAAAACCGGCCCTGGCCCGTGGTGCTGCTCACGGCTTTAGGCGCATGGCTCGCCGCGATTCCGCTGTTAGCTGTAGTCGGCCTGATGCTTGGCAGCACCATTATTCATAGCGTGGCAGGGCCGTATATTGTGGGGTTGATCGTTTTAGCGGCCGCCATCTTGCCATTACGCAAGCAAAATACTCCATTGTTTATAGAGCAGCTTGCCATTCCTGCTCTGATCACAGGATCAGCGCTTATGGCCTATGGCCTGTTTGGGCATTTGCCCGGCCACTTTGCCTGCGCCATACTGGCACTGCTTGCTGGCGGGCTGACCTGGGCCATACCCAATCCATGGTTGCGTGTTTTACTAGGCGCCACATCCGCAGCCTTCACCGGCACAGCGATTGCCCTATATATAAAAAACAGCCATGGAGCATGGCTTGCTTTGCACGCTCTACTTCTGCTGTGGCTACTTGCCAGTGCAGCACAGCGCAGCGTGCTCAGCGCCAAAGCCCTGCTCGCCGCCGCTTGTGAATCCTTTCTCACAGGCTGGCTGCTGGTTATTTTGGCTGGGCTGGCCTTTAACTCAGGCATGACTTTTTTAGCCGGGGCCAGCCTGGGCAACAACGCTTTTGCCGTAATCATGAATGAAGCCGCACCTCAATTAAGCACAACCAGCAAGCTGTTCGCACTGAGCTCATCCCTCCTCGCCCTGGCTGCGGGCATTTTACCCGGGCGCAGCTGGCCTGCTCTGCGCCCCTATAGCGGTGCGGCGATAATCTTGGCCGCTCTGGCTTGGTTTATGCCCGCGCTTGGCGCAGTATTACTAGCTCTATCCATTAGCCTGCTTGCCGGGCGCTGGCGATCCGCCAGCGCCGCAGGTCTTGCCGCCACATGGATCATTGGCGCATTTTATTACCAGCTTAACTGGTCGCTTGGCAATAAAGCACTGCTGTTTATGCTGGCAGGCAGCCTGCTTGGCGCGATTGCATGGCGGGCACTGGCTCCGAAAATATCTACTACTGCAACACCAGAGCAGGCACTCTCCCCCAGGCGAAAAACCGGCATCATTCTCAGCGCAGCCAGCGTTCTGCTTGTTGCCAATGTCGGCATCTGGCAAAAAGAAAACCTGATCACCCACGGCCAGCCACTCTATATTGCACTCGCCCCGGCCGATCCGCGCTCCTTAATGCAGGGTGATTTTATGCAGCTTAATTTTCAAATCCCTTTTGATACACCGTCATCTAGCGGCATAAACCACCAGAGCCGCCCCTTTATCGTCATGAAAAGAGATAGCCAGAATATCGGCAGCGCGCAGCGCATCCACCACGGCGAACCACTGGCAGCAAATGAGCTCAAAATTGAGCTCAGCCCCAAAAACAGCCGCTGGGTACTTGTCACCGACGCATGGTTTTTTAAAGAAGGCGAGGCCAGGCGCTGGGCACAAGCCCGGTATGGGGAATTCAGGGTGATGCCGGATGGGAAAGCATTACTGGTGGGGTTGAAGGGAGAAGAGTTGAAGGGGCTTTGAGCCAGCGGCACAGAGCAGATTAATCAAAGCCATTGGCGGCGTGGTACCGGTGGCAGGATTTGCGGGAGCCATGCATCTTTGTCCCTGCTGAATGATAAATACCGCTCATCTGCGTCCACAGATTAAGTAGCGCTGCGTGATCACCACTGATAACGATGCCACGATTCCTTTTTCCCTGACAAAATCACTGAGCCAGCCATTGGATGCGCGGTTTTTAATCATAAAAAATGACGGGCGTTTTTTACTGGATGAAGGTTTTGATAGCCTGCCGGTGGTGCCGGATGAACTAAACCGGGTGTTTCAGCGGGCCAAAGCTGAAACGCAGCCCTGATGAGAAAACATCTGCAGCACTCAGTGTCATCATTCCCGCACAGGCGGGGATTCAGCATGGCGGCCGAATTCCTGTTAAAAACATGCTGACGATTTAAGGCAATTTCACCCGCATCAGTTTGCTTTTACTCTTTTTTGTTTGAGTTACCGGATTACTGGCTTCTCCGAATAAAAATGAATAATCACTGGCAAAGGTTTGTTTTTGCCCTGCTACCGTTGCCCCCGTATGGCAACTCAGGCAGTTAAGGTCCTGATGGTAGGTTTCCAATACCGTATTCGCTACAGGCTGCTGGGCAACGGGGGGCTGGGCATTGCCATCAGGCAAGGGCGAAGTCGCACCGGGGTAGATAGGGGTATTGCTATTGGGCCAGAGCACATTGACCAGCTGGTAATTCAAAAATACCGACTGCGGATTGGCCGCTTTAATCGTGGCCCAGGTATTGGTATTGAGGGCAGCGATATTATTGGCGGTGGTGCTGCTGATCGGCGTAGTTCGCACCACTTGCACCGGCGCATTGTAAGGATCGGTGCCCACCACCGGCATTTTATTCTGCACGCATTTGTAGTAATCCGTCGCCGGATCACAGTTCAGGTTGTAATAGGTGTACCAGGGCAAGGGCGGCGCGCTTAGCTCGGTTTTGCTGGGTGCATTATAGATATGCTCAAAGGTGCTCCACATAAACTGCTGGGCATTAGGCGTTTTGCGAATAATATGCAAAGCCACCAGGCCCACAGTCACCTGTTTAGGCGTAGTACTGCCGCCACCCGTAATCGGATAACTCACCCACGCCTTGGATATTTTAAACATCGGCCACAATGCGGGGTCATCCAGCTCTATCCAGGCAGCCTTAATTTCAATCGCACCCACCGTACCATAGGTTGAAAATGTCGCCGAGCCATCAGGTAGATTCAGCCCCTGAGTAGTGGTAAACGCGGGCTGCTTGCTGGCGATATACAGCTGATTCCGATTGATATAGTTGTACTCATCCTGATTAAGCCGCTTTTCAAACAGGGTGACGTAATAATTCATTTTGGGCTGCGCAGTCAGCCACGCGCCATTAGTGCCTGCCTCGGCAATATCTTTTAAAGGCGGCACTAGGGCATCACCAAATTTAGACGTCTGATGCAAGCCCTTCACGCCCAGCGCCGAAGTGGCTTTCAGGGTTTTACTTTTCATTAGAGCCCTCATTGCCTGAGGGATATCCTGCTTATTGCCCCAGGGCAAAGGGGGCGCGCCATTAGGGCGAAACACCTCAGAAGATTCTTTATAACTTTCCCAAACCACAGGGCTGGTAGAGCCTGCCACCCCAAAAGAAGCAGCAGGCACGCTGGTATTAGGCTGCCCCGGTAAATTAGAGTCAGCCGCCCAGTTAAGGGTAATAAATTGCTGCCATGCCAGATTATTAAATGCGTTTTGATTAGTACCCAGCGAATCACAAGGAATAACAGGCTGCAATACCGGCACGCCTTTCCAGTCCGGGCAAGCTGCATGGGTTACAGCCCCCAATAAGCCCGTGCTGATCCCGATAAAAGCGGATAGCCCCCAACGCTTCAATAAATGCATGGCAAACCCCTTTAATAAATAATGATTAGGCCGGAATAATATTCAGCAGGGCCGACATCGGTGCTTGCACCTCGTCCCCATAATTAGTCAGCGTTAAGCCGCGCAAACCCAGCTCAGCATTTGCGCCCACACTAATTTGTAAATTAAGTGAAGCGCACTGGGATGGATAAGAATTACCCGGCACGGCGTAATTGACGTTGTTGTTAAAGTTGCTTACTGCCACCGTGATATCCGGCCCAAAATCAACCACGGGCAACTGCCCCTGTGGCCCAAGCTGTGTGCTAGTGCAGGTCAGCACCATAGCAATATTGCTTTGCCCAAGCCGTGCAATCGGTGCAATCAGGGTGGAGTTACTCGCCAGCGAAATAGGCGTATTCATTGGATTACTGACTTCGGTATTAAAGTAGGCATTCCAAATAGCTGAGTGAAACAGCTGTAAGGGCTGGGCATAATCAGGCGGCACAGGGCTGGCTGGCGGGGTTACACCCGTTGGTGGCGGTAAAACGCAGGCTTCATTGGCAGGAGCTGCCGCCACCTGAATCGGGCGCGCCCACAGGCCTATCGACATCTGTTGTGTGACCTGCCCACCCCACTGAATAGGCTCGCCGCTTGCATCGGTGATATCGCCTATCGTAAACGACACACCCGCATCCACCCACGATTGTGGCAATTGAAACACCGCATGCAGCACAAAATTACCGCCATTTTGTGGCGATGCTGCTGTGGCACCAAACAACATGCCGGTAACAGGATCAGTTAATTCTGCCGAACCGCGCACAATCTGCCAGCAATCCTGCGCCGATGCCCCCGCTGGCAGTTTTGGGTCTGCAGGCAGGGTAAAGCCGCTTAAATCCGGCACCTGGATATACAAGCCGGTTGGATTGGCCAGTGCGGCTTTGCAAGGAAAGCCCGTTAATTGCCCGCCAATAGCCTGATTCACCGATTGTCCGATATGCGGATCGCTATTGCGGTAAGCCTGCCCGTATTGAGCGCAGCAAATCAGTGTTTGCGGCACGCTATTGCCGCAATTACGCTGAATCGTCGCTCCACCTGCCAAAGCCATTTCGGTTTGCAGCGTATTGGGGGTGCTGGTCAGGTGCATCGCCCCGCCATAGTTATTGCTGCTTCCCCGCACGGCGATAGGGCCGCTATTCCATTTGTTCAGCGGGTTATACGCCGGGCGGCCTGTTGATAGATCAATCACCACGGTTTTTGTTACCGGATCAAGCAAATATAAATCGCTGACCGGCACCACCACCTGCGCCGAAGCTGGCGCGCCAAAGCTCAGGGTGGAGGAATACACATCGGCCACTTTTTGCGGATCAATCATCCACAGCGTATTCCAGTATTCCGGGTTTTCGCAGGTCATATCAATGCGGGTGATTTTATTACTTTGCGGATCACGCACCACGCTCCACTCGCAATACTCATCCTGCCAGCCGCGCGGGCCATAGGGGCCATACATATGCAGATCACTATTCCAGGTGGCCTGCGGGCAAAGCTGGGTAGGGATATTCTGGAAAGCGGGCACAGGCACTTCAGTTGTGCCGTACTGATCGGCAATCGCAAACAACTGCTTGGCAGAATAATTGTAAGGATTCGCAGGGTAAGCGCCCTTGCCCAGATATTGGCTCAGGCGATTAGGAAAAGCAGTCCAGTGAATTAAAGCCGCCGTTGCGGTGCTGGGAATAGTGGTGAAATTCGTATCAAAGTAAGAAGTCTGGTTGCTGGCATACAGCAAATTCCACGGGTCGCCCATAATGGCCTGAGCAGTAAAACCACTGATATTAGTATTCCACTGCAGGCAGATTGCGTTATTTTGCGGTGAATCTGCCGGAAAATCATTGATAAATGCAGGTGTGTTAAATACCACTTTCTGATAGGAATCGCATTGCGGGGCGCTGCCAAACCAGGGCTGGCCGGAGAAAAACACAGCATCCCCCGGGTTAAAACTACGACCATTGGTCAGTACCATTGGCTGACGACAATAGAAAAAATAACTGACTTCCGAATTCTGAGCCGCATAGGCCTGCGCTTCTGCTACGCTGCCGCAAACCTTGGTTCCAATCCAGTTAGCCCAATTGGACCCTTGATACTGGGCGGCATTGCTCGTTTCTATCCAAGTATTTTGCATCGCTTACTCCAGTTAAAGACAAGAAATGCCATCTCCTTAGCGTTAAAGAGATGGGCTTAAAGGTGCACGCATAAAAGCCGTAAAGTGTGATCGCCTGGACTTTGCCAAGCCAGCTCAAGGCCTAAGTACGTGCCAAATAAGTGGAATCAATATAGTTTGGGCAATGCGCCTTGCCACGTAATATTTCTTACAAGAAAGAATAAAAAAGAATAATAGTAAGCATATTAAATAAACGAGCAAGAATAAAAACAAGGGAAATAACCATAAATTAAGAGACAACCACAGCAAGATGCTTAGCGGTTTTTCAAAAAAATAAAATAGGTCTTAAACCGCAGAAACAATGCTCTTTTACCAGCTAGAATCACTCAGTAAGAAAACACACATGGCCCTCAGATGGCAGATCAACAGGCCACAGCAGCCTGCTGTGCAGGCCATCTGCAAATCGATACAAACAGTCATTACTTTTTTATAAAAAACAAATATAAAACAACAAAATTCCAACATTGTTTTTCTAAAAATAATGACTACGGAAAGTACCTATGCACTTTTTTTAAATCTTGTAAGCTTCCCCATCGCATTGTCCACACTGGCTTGTTAAACTCAGAGCAAGAAACAAAAATGCCTTGCTTCCTACCCCGCATACAGAACGAAGACGCTCTGTACAACCAGCACACGAGACGCAGCATGATTTTAAATCTACGCCAGCAGGAACTTTTAAAATGGGTGCAAAGAGAGGCATATGTCAGCGTAGACAAGCTGGCCGAGCACTTTGACGTCACTCAGCAAACCATACGCCGCGACATTCATCAGCTGGTTGAAAACAAGCTGGTGCAAAAGCTGCATGGCGGAGTGAGCGCTTTATCCAGCGTGGAAGACGTCGCCTATACCACGAGGCAAGTGCTGCTGATTGAAGAAAAACAGAGAATTGCCGAGCTGGTGGCAACGCATATACCCAATAACGCGTCTTTATTTATTAATCTGGGCACCACTACCGAAGAAGTAGCCAAAGCACTGCGCCACCATCACGGGCTGCATGTGATTACCAATAATCTGAATGTCGCAGCCATCATGTGCACTTATCATGAATGCGAAGTCATTATTGCAGGCGGAATGGTACGCGGGCGGGACAGAGGCATCACCGGCGAAGCAACTATCAGCTTTATCAATCAGTTTAAGGTGGATTACGGCATTATCGGTATTTCCAGTATTGAAACCGATGGCACGTTGCGCGATTTTGATTTCAGGGAAGTGCGCACTGCGGAGGCAATTATCAAACAATCACGGCATGTTTTTTTAGTAGCAGACCACTCCAAATTCGGTCGCCCCGCCCTCGCCCGCCAGGGACATCTGTCACAGATTACCGCACTATTTACCGATCAAGCCGTAGATGCAGCAATGGAAGCGGTGATTAAAGAATCAAAAACCCAGCTCTATATTGCACAAACAGCTCATTAAGTAATGAAAGCCGGATTTTGCAGACCAGATCTTGCCCGCCAACAGGGCAAATCCACCAATCCAACATTTAAGCAAAAAAATGTTGGATTACACAAAAATAACTTATGCGCATCCGAAGTCCAATCATCCCGCGCAGCACTTATTTGTAAGCATTGCAACACCGGTTAAGCTGGCACTCCATTTACAAGCACTATTAAATAGGTGCTTTGAATTCAATCTGCAAACCCCAAAAAGCTTTTTTAGCAGAAACGATAAATCATCAACATAAAAAAACAACAAGTCCAAAAAAATTTCCATCCCTTCCTATGTCGCATAAAACCTCATTATTTTGCTTTTATAATCAGTTTTCTTGATTAGGCGTGATGGCATCACCTGATACAAATCAAATATACAACGATTAAAATCATAAACAATCAAAAAAGAACATCATACAAACAATGCGTTGTTCGCTCATCCAAGTTGTTCGCCTCACACCGGGATAAAACCAGCTATTTACCACTAACTCAATAAACACATCGCTTGCCGCCTAAAGGAGATAAAAGTGAAAAACAAATATATTCTGGCACTTGACCAGGGCACAACCAACTCACGTGCAATTTTGTTTAATCAGGCAGGCGACATCGTTTCGATGGCGCAAAAAGAATTCAAACAGATTTACCCCCAGCCAGGCTGGGTAGAGCATGACGCACTGGAAATCTGGATTGGGCAATCAAACGGAGTGGCCCACGAAGCCATTAACTTTGCCAATATTGACAGCACTCAAATTGCCGGCATCGGCATCACCAATCAGCGCGCAACAACGGTGATATGGAATAGAGAAACCGGCCTGCCGATTTATAACGCCATTGTCTGGCAGGATCGCCGCACGGCACCTTATTGTGATGAACTCAAAGCCCGTGGCCTTGAAGCATCCATCCGCGCCAAGACAGGCCTGACGGTTGATGCTTATTTTTCCGGCAGCAAAATCAGCTGGATTCTGGATAATGTAGAAGGCGCACGCGAGCTGGCCAATGCAGGCAAGCTCGCGTTTGGTACGATAGACAGCTGGCTGATCTGGAACTACACCCACGGCGAAGTACATGTGACTGATGTGTCAAATGCCTCCCGCACCATGCTGTTTAATATCCAGACACTAAGCTGGGATCAAGAGCTGATGGAGCTGATGGATATCCCTGCCAGCATCTTGCCGCAGGTACGCTCCTCCAGCGAAATCTACGGTTATACCCATGAATCAATCCTAGGTAGCCCGGTTCCTCTATGCGGTATTGTAGGCGATCAGCAAGCGGCGCTGTTTGGTCAGCAATGCACCCGCCCTGGCATGGTCAAAAATACCTATGGCGCAGGCTGCTTTATGATGATGAATACCGGTGTAACGCCTGTTATCTCCAAAAACAATCTGCTTACTACCATTGCCTGGCAAATTGGCAACCGGGTTGAATACGCACTGGAAGGCAGTATTTTTATTGGCGGAGCAGTGGTGCAATGGCTGCGCGATGGCCTGGGCATGATCAGTAAATCTTCCGAAGTGAATGAATTAGCGGGCCAGGTAAAAGACAGCAATGGCGTATATCTGGTGCCTGCCTTTGCCGGCCTTGGCGCGCCACACTGGAATCAGGACGCACGCGGGTCATTGTTTGGTGCAACGCTAGGCACAAAATCAGCCCATATTGCCCGGGCTGCACTAGATAGCATCGCTTACCAGAGCGCTGATGTGTTAAAGGCAATGGAAGCCGATGCAGGGGTCAGTATTTCTGAGCTGCGCGTCGATGGCGGCGCAAGCGTGAACCCGCTCCTGATGCAATTTCAGGCAGACATCCTTGGCACAGATGTAATCCGCCCAAAAATCACCGAAACCACCGCCCTCGGTGCCGCTTATTTAGCAGGCCTTGCCGTAGGCTACTGGAAGAGCATCGAAGACGTACAAAGCCAGTGGCAGCTGGATAAACGCTTTAGTAGCCAGATGAGTGAAGAAGGCTCGGACAAGCTGCTTAAAGGCTGGCACCGCGCGGTAAAAGCAACCCAAAACTGGGCTAGTCACGAGGCAGACTAAAGCCCCTGTTTATTTGCTAACTTTATAAATAGCAGCTGCAGCCCTGACCGATCCATCGCATAACAGCTCATTTATCCCCTGAAAACATGTGCCACCTGCGCTTGTAACTCCCGGCAGAGCCTGCATCCGAAAGGCACACCTGCTGCAAGACCCCCTATTGTGCCAACAGCATTAATCGGTGGCATACTTACGGCACCAGCTTTCATCCACACCCACATTACAAGGTCCCCTGCCCGCACATCGCTTTATCAGCACCACATAAATGCGGTTTACCATGGCGAATTTTTACTCAATCACCTCTCTTTTTCAGCATCCCTTTTTTAAATCCGGGCGATCTTTTTCTGCTGATAAATTTCAGGTTTTATCCCGTTTTAGAACGCCTTTAAAAGAGGCAGGTAAAGGAAGACAGGTGTTAAAATTTTTACAACCCGCCAGCCATATTGCACGTATGGGCGACAAAGACATTGATAGCACCTACAAACGGCTGCGCTGGCAGATATTTCTGGGGATTTTTCTAGGTTACGCCGGCTATTATCTGGTGCGCAAAAACTTCTCGCTGGCGATGCCCTATCTGATCGAACAAGGCTTCTCACGCGGGGATCTGGGTTTTGCAATGTCAGGTGTAGCCATTGCCTACGGAATATCCAAATTCTTGATGGGTGCGATTTCCGATCGATCCAACCCACGGATATTTTTAAGCCTTGGGCTGGTGCTCTCTGCTGCGATTTTTCTGTTTATGGGCTTTGTACCCTGGGCCACATCCAGCATCACCATCATGTTTGTGCTGCTGTTTTTAAATGGCTGGGTACAGGGCATGGGCTGGCCGCCGTGCGGCCGCACCATGGTGCACTGGTGGAGCCAGAAAGAACGTGGTTCGGTAGTTTCAGTATGGAACTGCGCCCATAATGTGGGTGGCGGCATGATTGGCCCGCTGTTTATTTTAGGTATGGGCTGGTTCAACGATTGGCGCTCGGCTTTCTATGTACCGGCTGCTGCCGCGATTGCGATTGCAGTGCTGGCTTTTGTGGTAATGCGCGACACCCCGCAATCCTGTGGCTTGCCTGCAGTTGAAGAATATAAAAATGATTACCCGAAAGATTACAACGAAGCGCATGAAGTAGAACTGAGTGCCAGAGAAATCTTTAGAAAATATATTCTGCCAAACAAGCTGCTCTGGTGCATTGCCTTTGCCAATGTGTTTGTTTACCTGCTGCGCTATGGTGTACTGGATTGGGCACCCACTTATTTAAAAGAGGTCAAACATTTCGCTGTCGACAAATCATCATGGGCCTATTTTCTGTTTGAATGGGCGGGTATTCCGGGCACATTGCTGTGCGGCTGGATGTCGGACAAGGTGTTTAAAGGTAATCGTGGTGCAACCGGCTTGTTCTTTATGGGCCTTGTGAGCATCGCAACGATTGTTTACTGGCTAAACCCGGCAGGCAATCCAACGGTTGATATGCTGGCCCTGATCGCCATCGGTTTCTTTATTTATGGCCCGGTGATGCTAATTGGCTTGCATGCGCTGGAGCTGGCACCAAAAAAAGCCGCAGGCACAGCGGCAGGCTTTACCGGCCTCTTTGGTTATCTTGGCGGCTCGGTTGCCGCCAGTGCCGTAGTCGGTTATACAGTGGATCATTTTGGCTGGGATGGCGGCTTTATACTGCTGATCGGCTCTTGTATCGCCGCAATGATTCTACTGGGGCTGACCATGCTCCACGATACGCCGGCCAATAAAATCAGGCGTGACGCAAAAAACGCTCACACTTCAGCTGATCAGTAATCAAAAACAAAATGCCTCCTGCCGCTCAAATCATCGAGCGGCGTTTTTTTAAAAAAAGCATTCTTTAATTCATCTCGCATACCCAGACAGATACCGATTCAAATAGTTAATTTATTTTTTATCTTCATCAGAAAATAAATTAAGCCCCAATCAAATACAACTATGTACTAAATCACATAAAACAGACAGGCAAAGATAATAAGCACTGTTGTTTTTTGTAGTTACGAGCAATCAATCCATATAAAAAATCGCTTAAAATATAAAAAAACCAGCCCCAAAGTACGTGCAATAATTTCAAACACAACCCAAATAACAAAAAAATAGCCAAATAAAGAATAACAAGTAAAATCAATACACTGAATTACCTATGCCACCTGCCGGTTAATTTTTACGCTTGGATTTAATTTAATAAATAAAAATAAAATTAATATATGGAATATACTTTATTAATCCAATTAGCAAACAAGGGGCTTATTAATGAAACCTTATATTACCATTATTTTAAGCACGCTTATTATTGCTGCGCCTGCACAAGCTATTAGCATTAAAGTATTTACTAATAAAACAGAGTGGACCAAGGCACTCAATAGTATTGTTTCAGCTGAAGACTTTACAGACGGCTCTTTTATACAAGGCCTTTCTATCAAAGCAAACTCCACAAAGCCTAAAGACATGACCCATACCTATTCTGTCCCTGGCGGAAAAATGGTGGACCGATTAACAAAGAAACATAGCACCACGATCAGCTACACCTCCGGGCTACTCGGAATTGGCGGTAATTTTGACCTGTCTCTCAACGACCCTGGCATGGGTATCAAACTGGTTTTAAGCGGTGATACTTTTAGTAACTTTGTCATTCCTACAGAAATCAATAAATACACAACAGGAGGCTTTTTTGGCCTGATTTCTGATACTGCATTCTCATCATTAAAACTAATGGCCGGCACGCAAGGCACACCCTGTGTGAATGGGGAGCAATACAGCCTGGATAATTTGTCCCTGGCTACAGTTGCAGCGCCTGTTCCAGAGCCCGAAACCTATGCATTAATGGGGGTCGGTTTAATTGGCTTAATTGCTGCGCGCCGTCGAAAAGCGCAATAAGCATCAGCCAAACCAACTAGCCAGGCTCCCCGCCTGGCTTTTATTTATTTAACATAAACAGTTAACCATCTTTTATTTACAAGAACTGCTACTGATAGCCAGCCCCTCTGCGGTCTACAATCAAGCCATTCGCTCGTTTCCCCGCACACAGGATAACTATGAATCACGCCTACCTATCACACCTTAATGCCACCCTCGAACAAATTCACAACGACGGTTTTGCCAAGCCAGAGCGCGTGATCGCCAGCAAGCAGCGGGCAAATCTCACCTTGCAAAGCGGCCAGGAAGTGCTGAATTTTTGCGCCAACAATTATCTGGGCCTGGCGGACGACGCCCGCCTGATCGACGCAGCCAAACAAGGCATGGACGATTACGGCTATGGTTGTGCATCGGTACGCTTTATTTGCGGCACCCAGCAAATTCATAAAGATTTAGAACAGGCTATTTCTGGTTTTCTAAAGACGGACGACACCATTCTGTATTCCAGCTGTTTTGACGCCAATGGCGGCGTATTTGAAACACTGCTGGGTGAAGAAGACGCGGTGATATCGGATGAACTAAACCACGCTTCGATTATCGACGGCGTACGCCTGTGCAAAGCCAAGCGTTTCCGTTACAAAAACAACGACATGCAAGACCTTGAAGCTCAGTTAATTGCCGCAGATGCGGCAGGTGCGCGCTTTAAGCTGGTCGTCACCGATGGCGTGTTCTCAATGGATGGCATTATCGCTAACCTGAAAGACCTTTGCGATGTGGCCGAACGCTATAACGCGATTGTGATGGTGGATGATTCACACGCGGTGGGCTTTATCGGTGAAAACGGTGCGGGCACGCCTGAATTATGCGGCGTACAGGATCGTATCGACCTTTATACCGGCACGCTGGGCAAGGCCTTAGGCGGCGCTTCGGGTGGTTATGTTTCTGGCCGCAAGCCAATGATTGATCTCTTACGCCAGCGCTCACGCCCTTATTTGTTCTCTAACACCCTCGCCCCCGCCATCGCCGCTGCCAGCCTGAAAGTATTAGAAGTCCTAGCGAGTGATGAGGGTGCCGCCCTGCGCAGTCTGTTAAAACGCAACGCCGAATACTTCCGTAAAGCCATGTCTGAGGCAGGCTTTACGCTGGTACCGGGCGAGCATCCGATTATCCCCGTGATGCTGGGCGACGCCCGCCTTGCTAGCGAGGTATCTGCTGCGCTACTTAAAGAAGGCGTGTACGTGGTCGGATTTTCTTTCCCCGTTGTGCCCAAAGGCAAAGCCCGTATCCGCACCCAGATGTCGGCAGGCCACAACTTGGCACAAATCCAGCAAACAGTAGATGCGTTTATCAAAGTAGGCCGTGAACTGAAAGTGATTGCTTAAAAGACTTAAAATTTCTGTAGACACAGAGATAACTGAGAACACAGAGATAAATAAAATTTAACCTCAAGTACTTTTTATCCGTGTTCTGCCTTTAATCTCTGTGTACTCTGAGCCTAGGGTTTACGCGTTAAATAATTAAGATAATGGAACACAAAATGAAAGCCTTATCAAAACTGACCGCAATGCCTGGCCTGACGATGAACCAAGTCGAAAAACCCGCCATTGGTCATAACGATCTCTTGATCAAAATTAAAAAAACCGCCATCTGTGGCACCGATATTCATATCTGGAAATGGGATGAATGGGCACAAAAAACCATTCCCGTGCCCATGCACGTTGGCCATGAATATGTAGGCACCGTGGTAGAAATTGGCTCGGAAGTGCAAGGTTTTAAGATTGGCGATCGTGTATCCGGCGAAGGCCATATCACCTGTGGTCATTGCCGTAATTGCCGCGCAGGCCGCCGCCATCTTTGCCGCAATACCGTTGGCGTGGGTGTGAACCGCCCCGGCGCTTTTGCCGAATATCTGGTGCTGCCCGCTTTTAATGCCTTTCCGATTCCTGACGACATTTCTGACGATTTAGCCGCTATTTTCGATCCGTTTGGCAATGCTGTACATACCGCGCTGTCGTTCAATATGGTCGGCGAAGATGTATTGATTACCGGCGCTGGCCCGATCGGCATTATGGCTGTGGCAATTGCCAAACACGTCGGCGCGCGCCATGTAGTGATTACCGATGTCAACGAATACCGCCTCGATCTGGCGCGAAAAATGGGCGCAACCCGCGCCGTTAACGTCTTGAATGAAGATTTAAAAGACGTGATGAGCGACTTAAAAATGACCGAAGGCTTTGACGTCGGCCTGGAGATGTCCGGCAATCCGCAAGCCTTTCGCTCCATGCTGGAAACCATGCAGCACGGCGGCAAAGTAGCGCTCTTAGGCATTCCACCGGCAGACACCGCCATCGACTGGAATCAGGTTATTTTTAAAGGGCTGGAAATCAAAGGCATTTACGGCCGTGAAATGTTCGAGACCTGGTACAAAATGGTCGCACTGATCCAGTCCGGCCTCGACATCACCCCGATTATCACCCATCACTTTCATGTGGATGAATTTGAGCAAGGCTTTGAAGCCATGTTATCGGGGCAAAGCGGGAAGGTTATTTTGAGCTGGGAATAAAAAACAGCCCTCAATTTTGAACTGCACCCCAAAAGTTGGACACCCGTCCATATTTTTGGGGTGTTTTTATGTCCAAGTACACAACGCAATTCAAGCTTTCTGTCGTTCAGCAATATTTAACGGGCGAAGAAGGTATTAAAACGATTACTAACCAATATGGCATCGAGCAGGCCATGTTTCGTCGCTGGGTGAGGTCGTTTCGCCAGCATGGTGAATCGGGTTTAGCCCCCAAATACAGTCATTACGATGCCGTGTTCAAACTCTCCGTGCTCCAGCACATGTGGGACAATCATCTTTCCCAGCAGGAAACTACCGCTTATTTTGATATTCGTAGCCCCACTTGTTTGAGCCAATGGAGCACGCAGTATTGCGCAGGCGGAATTGCTGCCCTTGAATCTGCGCCTAAAGGTCGAAAGAAATCACCCATGCCCGTTGCCGAAAATAACACTGCTCCCCTGCCGATTGATGATGAAACCCGTAGCCGTGAAGAACTCATTGCAGAAGTCAAACGCCTCCGTTTAGAGGTGGCCTACATAAAAAAGTACAATGCCTTAGTTCAAGCCAAAGCCCAATCGGCACAGCAGAAACAGCACAAATAGTGCTTGAATTAAGGCCGCAGTTTCCCTTGGCTGATTTGTTGAAACAAGCCGAGTTGCCGCGTAGCACCTTCTATTACCAGAAGCAGGCTTTGGCGGTGAGCGACAAGTATCAAAACGTCAAAACACAGCTTACAGCGCTGTTTACAGAGCATAAAGGGCGCTACGGCTACCGGCGCATCATGCTGGCGCTGCGTAATAAGGGCGAATGGCTTAATCACAAAACGGTGCAGCGTTTAATGCAAGAGCTGGGTTTGAAGTCGTGCGTTCGGCCTAAAAAGTACCGTTCATACAAGGGTGAATGCGGCAAAATCGCGCCAAATATATTGCAGCGACAATTTAGTGCAGATAAGCCGAATCAGAAATGGGTAACCGATGTGACTGAATTTAACGTACAGGGAGAAAAGCTCTATCTGTCGCCAGTTTTGGATTTATACAATGGAGAAATTATCGCTTTTGAAATGGCGCGCCGCCCAGTATTTGCGCTGGTCAGTCAAATGCTAAAGAAAGCGATCGTTAAGCTGAGCCCGGATGAAAAACCACTACTGCATTCGGATCAGGGTTGGCAGTATCAAATGGCAAAGTATCGGCAGCAATTGGCAGGAAAAGGACTGGTACAAAGTATGTCAAGAAAGGGCAATTGCCACGATAATGCAACGATGGAAAGCTTCTTTGGTACGTTGAAGTCAGAGTTTTTCTACCAGGAAAAATTCACTAGTATTGAGCAACTGGAGCAAGGCATCGTGGACTACATTCATTACTATAACCACGACCGAATCAAGTTGAAGTTAAAAGGGCTGAGTCCTGTTCAATACAGAACCCAGCCCTTGAGCACCTAGCTTTTATACTGTCCAACTAATTGGGGTCAGTTCATTTATTGAGGGCTGTTTTTTTTAAATGCTTTTAAATTATTGAAATACTACAAAATAAAGCGGCAATTACTTTATTTAATTGAACAAAACAATCAAAAATTAAATCTGGCTATGCCTTTTACCAACACCTATACAACTTATTCTATTCGCAACCACGCTATAGGCATAGGTTTAATATCCCCTTAAAGCACGCCGAGCGAGGAACAAGCGGGCGTGGTTTCGGCGAGGACTGTCTGAGCGAGCCTGCGAGCGAGTTCCGCAGCCGCCGCTCGATTGTCCGCAGCGAAGGGGTTTCGTGCTGGCCGGGGCGGCATTCTTTGCTTACTTTCTTGGCCGTTCAAGAAAGCGGGTCCCCGCGGGGATGACGCACCTAAATCAACGTGCCCAAGGCACGAAAATCAACTTCGTTTAAAGCGCCAACTAATGGCAAAAAATGAAAGCGTAATTAACAATAGGGAAAATAGCGATTGCACAATTGAAATTATTCTAATTACTGAAGTAGCAACAAACCTTACTCTTCACTCTTAACAATAAGCGGCTCCAACCCTTTAACAGAATAAAATGGCAACACAATTTGCTGGAGTGAAAAAATAAATGAATTAGCAAGTAACTCATAATTTACGCTATAGCTCAAACCATAAACAGGACTAACAATTAACGCATAAGCTATTGAAAAAACAAAACCTGAACCTACAATCCAAGCCAGTGATATAGCGTAACTTGTTCCATAATCTGACAAAATCTTATACCAAAAACCAAGAGTAGCTATTTTTTCAAAGCGCCCTTTTTTTGCCTGAATCACATTCTGCTCAAGAGCATAAAACATCCCCTCTTCATGGCGGGCTCGTTGAGACTCCATCGCTAACCTCAAAGTTCGATAAACTTTTTCCGCCTCTGGTCCTTCCTTCATTAAGAAATCAGACGCAGGAGGAAAAATACATCCCTGAGGTATTTTTACATCATAAAAAATAGGCAGCCCATAAAAAGTAGAACCACTAAAATTCAATGCCTGCCCGAACTCACGCCCAACACAATTCAAATCACCAATATCTGAATCTTGAATAGATAAAAAATGCACTAGCCTATATCTTTCACTCCCTTCATCATTTTTACGCTTCGCCATAAAAAGATCAAACCTATCCGGCATGGAAGATTCTGAGATTTCAATTGTTAAAATAGGAATATTCTCTAAACCAAATTTGGCACCTTCGAAATCAGAATTCTTCATCTCAAACCTAGAAATAATAGAATCAGAGAAAAACAAATAGCTACTTTCATTTCTCGGAAGAACCAAACCCTCCCTTGGGTTATTACAATCATTGAAACATAGGTATTTCACAAAACAATTACTAAACTCCGAAGATACGGCCAATATTGATGCCCCTACAATAACAATATCTTTATATTCTTCTTGGGTACCAATATCAACAACATCAATTTTATGCTCAACAACAGAATCCCGCACTTCCAAACAAAGGTTAGTACCTCCAACCATTAACCTATCGACCCAGGATCTATAAATCAATAAAGTATCATGATGAAGTTTTACATCCCCTAAAAGAGAAGAAACAAGCCAATCGTCATTCTGTTCACATTCAAAATCAACATTATTATTGTAAATTGAAACATTACTTACACTAACGCTCTCAATCGTCAGCCCAGTACCTTTCGCAAATCTACAACGACTGATTTCAACACAATAACCATCTCGTATATTTTCAACACTTACTGAATTTCTAAATGTACAACCTACAAAACAGATCCCTTTAAGGCCGCTTTTGCAATCTATTTTAAAAAAATCAAAATCAACACAAATCAAGTATAAAATCTTTTCATGAGCAATTGCATCCTCGATCAATGCAGTCAACTGATTCAAATCAAATTTAATCGAATACCCTACAAAAACGGTACAACGATCGGAATCTCCTTTCGGCCTAAAATTCAACATATCTCGATCAACAAACCCATCGTCCTCAACGAGCTTGTTTTTCTTTACTCGAAGGTTAATTCTTTCTTTAATTTTTTCAATATTATCTATTTTTTTTCATTATTTTATATTTAGAAAATTAAAAACCCCTTTAGTCAAGAAGTACTCTGAATAAAAGCACCACCGGCCAAAGCCCCCAAACAATATAATTATCACATATCAGGCCAAAACAGCCGGCAATTGCCCTGTTAAAGCTTGCTTCTCTTTTGTTGCCGCGCCCAATAATGCAAAGCCCAGCAACTCACCTCGGGCACCTACAAAACGGGCATCGATTCCGCCTTCAACGGGTGACACCTGCCATTGTCCCTGAGCACCGGGGGCAGGTGGTGCAACGACGGTTGGGCAGGCAGGGGTTTTAATCTGCACCGGCATGGCCGGGTATTTAACCGGGGTGGGGGTTCCGGCCAGGGTGGCTGCCAAAGCACGGGCGCAGTGCATGATTGGCATGACAAAAGGTAAATTCAGCCCCATGACTTCGGCACAATCGCCCAGCGCATAAATGTGCGGCTGAGAGGTTTGCAGGGTTTGATCTACTACAATGCCGCGATTCACTTTTAAACCTGCGCTTTCAGCCAGATGAATACGGGGCCGCAGGCCAATGGCAGAGAGCAGCATGCCCACTTCGATAATTGATCCATCATTTAAACCCAATAAATAGCGCCCTTCCATATGATCATAATTTTGTGCCGCCACGCCAAAATGAAACTCAACGCCGGCAGCAGTCAGCTGTGCCGCCAGATAATGACCAGCAGTTTCAGGCAGTAAACGGGATAATGGCCAGCCAGCAAGATCCAATACGATGGGCTTAATACCCAGCGCCAGTAAATCATTAGCAAATTCGCAGCCAATTAAACCTGCGCCTAAAATACCCACTGTTTTTAACTCAGGAAGTTTTGCAGCAAACTCTGCATACTCTTGCAGATTATTCACAGAAATTACATCGTCCCCGGCATTTCCGCCCAGAGGTAAATAAATTTGATCTGCGCCTAATGCTAAAATTAAATCCTGATACACCAAAGCAGCACCATCAATTAATAAAACCTGCTGATTTGCTATATCTATTCCCACTACTTCGGCAAAAGGCAATATTGCTGCATTTAATTCTTCAGCCATTTTTCTGGCGGACTTCATCATTAAAGACGCTGCCGTTTTTTTACCTGCCAGCGCATTAGATAACATGGGTTTGGAATAAAAATCGGCGCTGTCTTCAGCGATAATCGTTAAAGGTGTTATTTGATCTAATTTCCGGAATTCTCGTGCCAGATTATAGCCAGCCAAACCTGAACCGATAATGATAATAGGATGACTCATTGTCTTTCCCTGTATTGATGCACTTGTAGATCAAAAAACCAGCGCCTCAGGCACAAAAATAATTCATGCCTGCCGTACTACTTTTAACATATCCGCTAATTTACCGGCTCGTTCAGTAAAAGCGTCACTGAAGACAGGCGGGTACTCAAAACAGCCTGACGCACGGCTTCTACAGCAGCGGTACGCGGAAAATTACGCCGCCATGCCAGAATCACCCGCCGGCTGGGAACCGGCTCCTTAAATGGCCGAATCGTTAACAGGGCGTCATCTGCGGCGCTCACCGAAGACGCAGGTAAAACCGTCACCCCGATCCCGCCTGCCACCATATGCCGGATCGTGGTGAGCGAGCTGCCTTGCAAGGTGCGCTGCAAACTGCCCACCGGTAAACTTTCGCGATTCAAATCCGGACAAGCCTGCAAAACATGATCTCTGAAACAGTTGCCTGAAGAGAGCAGCAAAACGTTTTCATCCGCCAGTACGGAAGAATCGATTTCTGTTTCGTTTTCCCATATATGCCCCTTAGGAGTGGCCACCACAAAAGGTTCGTCATATACGGCTTGCGTAGCAAGACCCGTTTCAAAAAAAGGCTCGGCCACAATAGCCACATCAATTTCGCCCTGCTTAAGCATTTCTACCAAACGTGCCGTGTAGTTTTCTTCCAGTAAAATCTGCATTTGCGGCACAGCAGCACGTAATTGCGGAATTAAATGTGGGAGCAAATAAGGGCTGATCGTATAAATAATGCCAAGACGCAAGCTACCCGCCAGCGGATCTTTACCCTGCTCAGCCAGTTGTTTAATCAGCTGCACTTCTTCCAGCACCCGCTGCGCCTGCTCCACCAGACGAGCACCTATCGGTGTGAGGCTGACATCGCTGGCAGATCGCTCAAATAAAGCCACGCCCAGCTCTTCTTCCAGTTTTTTAACGGCAACCGAAAGCGTAGGCTGCGAAACAAAGCAGCTGGCTGCAGCACGGCCAAAATGACGCTCACGCGCCACCGCAACGATATATCTAAGCTCAGTTAGTGTCATGCTTTTGCCTGCCAGAAACGAATCATCCAGGTGGCGATGATCAAGCCAATAAAACCCAGTAACGCCATAACAGGTAAAGATAGACCGAATAAACTCCAGTCAATCACACCGCATTCACCATGCCCGGTCAGTACACCTTTAAATACCTGCAGCCACGGCTGTGTTTCTACCAAAAACGCCAGACCAGGCCCGCAGGAAGGTAATTGAGCAGGATCGATCACATACTGAATCGCAACATGCCTTGCCGCAACACCTGCTCCGGCCAAGCCCACAATAGTGAGCACAACCGGCCAGAAACGGCTCATTTTAGGCATGGGAGCCGCAGCCGCGCAAAGAGACAACAAACCGAAAGTAATAAAACCCACACGCTGAAAAATACACAGCGGGCATGGACTTAAAAACTGGGTATTTTGCAAATAAATCGCAAAGGCAATCGTGCCTGCACAAAATAGAGACAGAGCCAAGTGGCCCAAACGCCAACGCAACATAGGTACTCCAGCAGCCAGTCAATAGATGCAGACTATTCTATCAGCCAACTTGATCAAGAGGGAGTTGATATCAAAACAAGAATTGCCAAGACCCACACCAACTGACCGTGATACTGCTCTTACTCTGCCGGATCCGTCGTTAAAAAAATAAACTGCCCTCTTAATTTGTACGGGGTAAAAGTCAAGTAACCAAGGATTGAATCCTGTATTGCACAGAACTCAATCCGTTTTAATTTCTACCTGATTCGGTGATGGTTATAGTAACGGGATCAGGCTTGTTCGCACGCCTAGGGGTAAAATAATCACTCCACAAAATCGGCTCATTTTTAAGCAATGTTTTCTCTCAGCCTGTAAGGAGCTTCTATATCAAAGCGATGAGAAGTTTATTGCGCCAGATTATGGTGATTTTAAAGCTTGCCCTCAGACTTCTTCCGGCTCCAGCTCAACAAACTAAGTACAAATACTTACCGTATTGGTATGTTAAATAGGTAATAAGTCAAAGTATTTGTAATTATTTTGGCAAGTAAGCAAAGCATCGGGTAACCTGAGCGATTGTTAAAATCGTGGAATGTTCATGCGCCCCGACCAGCTCCTTGCTTCTTTTGCGGCCGCTTTTAATCAGGACCAGCGTCTTATTTCTCTGCAATTAGGCGATGGTGCAGCATGGGGTGAGCAGTTATTGCCCCAGCACGTAACAGGTAGTGAGGGCATCAATCAGGCATACCGCTACCAGATCGATTGCTTATCCCCCGATGGTGCTTTAGAGCTTAAATCGCTACTGGGTTTGCCAGTCGTTCTATCTATTGAAAATGCTGATGGCGAGGCGATTGAGCGTTGCGGGGTCATTAGCCAGGCGCAGTTACTGGGCTCGGATGGCGGCTTTGCCAAATATGCGCTGACGGTAGAGCCGCCGTTTGCCTTACTCCGCTACCGCCGCACTTCCCGCGTGTTCCAGGATTTATCCGTCCCCGACATTGTGAAACAGGTACTGGCTGAGCATCAGGAAAAAAATCCGGTGTTTGCATCGGTGCAAACGCTGGATTTCAAACTCTCCGGCACGCATTCACCGCGATCCTATTGCTTACAATACCGCGAATCCGATTTCGACTTTCTGACACGATTATTAGCTGAGGAAGGCTTAGCCTGGTTATTTAATCATTTTCCGGGCGATAGCCCTCAGGTTCAGTTGCTCGTATTTGATGATGCTTTTGCAATTGCAGAAGCGACAGATCCATTTGTTAGATTTCACAGAGCTGACGCCACGGAAGAGAGCGATACTCTGACTGAATGGCAGAGCCAGCGGCAAATCGGCAGCAGCAGTATATCGCTTGCCAGCTTTGATTACAAAGCCACCAGTACCAACGAAAGTTTTGATGAAAGTAGCATCGATCAGGGTGATGGCGGCCAGCAGCTGCAGGTAAGTTTTGAAGATTACGACCCGCAATCGCTGTATTACGCCAGCGACGCGGAAGGCCTAAGCCACTATGCTAGCTTGCGTCAGCAGGCAATGGATGCCAAAAAGAAATCCTTTAGCGGCTCTGGTACTTTACGCAGCCTGCAAGCAGGCCAGTGGTTCCGCCTGGAAGATCATCCCGCGCACGAATGGGATAGCGCCGAGCAGCGTGAATTTGCCGTTACCGAGCTAAAATTTACCGCAAACAATAACCTTCCAGCGGATCTTACCCAGCAACTTAGCTTAGTCGCGCCCGGCTTACTCGCAGGAGCGGCTTTAGCCAAAAATACCCTCCCTTATCGAGCCGATTTCACCGCCCAAAGGCGCGGCCAGCCGATCGTGCCCGCTTTTGCCCATATCGAGCACAGCAAGCCCAAAAGCTTTGGCGTGCAAACCGCCACCGTGGTGGGCCCCGCCGGATCAGAGGTGCACACCGATGAGCAAGGGCGCATAAAAATAGAATTCCACTGGCAGCGTGCCGCAGAGCATCCTGAGTTTGGCGCAAATCTGGATGACAAGTCATCCTGCTGGGTGCGTGTCTCCATGCCAAGTGCCGGTGCTGGCTTTGGGCATCAGTTCATCCCGCGCATTGGTCAGGAAGTTTTAGTTGATTTTATCGAAGGCGATATCGACCGCCCGATTGTCACCGGCGTGGTCCATAACGGCAGCCATCCTGTGCCAACATTCAGCGGCGCAGGCGCTCTGCCCGCCAATAAAACATTATCCGGTATCAAAACCAAAGAGCATGAAGGTGGCCAGTATGGCGAGCTGCTGTTTGATGATACAAAAGGCGAAGTTCGCACCAAATTATCCAGCGAGCACGGCAAAACCCAGCTTAACCTTGGCTACTTAATCCATCCACGCACCGATGGCAAAGGCGAGCCACGCGGCGAAGGCTTTGAATTACGCAGCGACAAGCAAGGTGCCATTCGCGCCAATGGCTTACTCATCAGCACCGAAGCCAAAAGCGGCGCGAGCGGCAAACAGCTCGATCGCAGCCCCGCGCAAAGCCAGCTGGAATCCGCCCTGGCACTGGCCCAAAGCCTGGGTGAAACGGCAACGAATCAACTTGCCGATACGATTGAAACTGGTGATGGTGATCAAACCGTTAAGCCGGACAACAGTGCAGGCAGTAAAGCCACCACCGGCCATCTGCACCACCATGTGCACGCCAGCAAAAGCTTTGAAGCTGGGTCAAACACCGATAAAGATGGCAAAAGCCAATCCAAAGATCAGGCTGGTGGACAAAACATCATCCTGCTGCATGGGGAAGACGGCGTAGCGATTACTAGCCCGCAAAGCCAGACCATCGCCGCAGGCACTAATCTCGATCTGGTCGCGCAAAGAGACAGCAACCAGACCTCCGGCCGACGCTGGATACATAACGTCGGCCAGCATATCAGCCTGTTTGTAGCCGGGGTAAAAGACAAAGTCGCGTTAAAACTGATCGCCGCCAAAGGCCAGCTGCAAATGCAGGCGCAAAGCGACGATATCGAAATCACCGCCGATAAAAACACCAAATTCACCGCCATCAAAGGCAAGGGCCTGTTTAACGCCAAGCAGGAAATCCTGCTTACCGCCGGTGGGGCTTACATCCGCATCAAAGGCGGCAAGATCGAGCTACATGCGCCGGGGAAAGTGAGCATTAAAGGCGGCAGCCATGATTGGGGCGGGCCAGCGAATCTGGATATGGCACCACCTTATCTCCCCAAGGCTGAAGATAAGAAAAACTGGCTGGAACTAAATTATCGCTATAAAAATATGCAGCCGGTAGTGGGCGCGCCTTACACCGTCCTCTTTGCTGACGGCACTCAAAAGCAAGGTACGCTGGACGATAAAGGCCATGCAAAATTAGAAGGCATCCCTACCGAAGGCGTGCAAGAAATTATTTATGGCTGGGATAGCCGTGATGCAGAGCCTTGGGTTAAAGCCCCAGCCAACCCTATTTTTGGACAAAAACCCAGCAGCAACGAAGAAGCAGCATTGCTGCTGGAGCAGTATCTGGAAGCCGAAACCGAATACCTTGAAGACAATTATTTCCCAGACGAAATTGAAGCCATGCTGAGCGAAAAATATGGTGCAGAGCCTTTGTATGAGCAGCATTACGATGATTATCTTTTAGACGGCGAGCAACAGCCCAGAGTGGATTACAGCAAAGAGCATCCCAAAGACCCTCCCGTAAATA
The DNA here is from genome assembly GCF_003952345.1 of Iodobacter ciconiae. NCBI lineage: Bacteria > Pseudomonadati > Pseudomonadota > Betaproteobacteria > Neisseriales > Chitinibacteraceae > Iodobacter > Iodobacter ciconiae. Next base: position 1,722,274 of record NZ_CP034433.1, read on the forward strand.
GCGGAGAAAAGCCATGAGTGCGGCAACGGCAGGAGGGAAAGCTGCGACTAAAGCAGCCTTAAAACAAACTGACAAGAGTGTTTCAGGTTGGTTGTATGGGCTTATTTCTGGCAAAGGAGATGGTCCTTCGCAAGTGATTGTGACGGCAGTGCTTGGGGTGGTACCCGGTGTCGGCCAGGTGATGGACGCACGGGATATTATTTTATCCATCCTTTCCCTTACAGCCAACCCTGCCAATGCCTTTGCCTGGCTGGATTTAGTCATCAGTGCGCTGGGCTGCATTCCCGGCGCGGGTGATGCTTTTAAGGCTGTATTTAAGCTGGCAAAAGTGGGTACCCCATTGGCGAGAATTCTGGATATATTACCCGCCAAGCTGAAGGGAAATGCTTACAAATGGCTTAAAGAGATGGATTTTATCAAGCTGGCAGGCCAGCTTAAAGCCCTGATCGACGATATATTAGGTGCTTTTATTCATGCACTTGATCGTTGGGCCATTAAAGCACTGATGGGAAATGCTCATGTAAATCACTATGTTCAGCAGCTTGCCAATCTTAAAAAAATGGCAGGCGCTAAGGTAGATGCCGCCGTAGGCGAGCTCAAAAAAATGCATAAAAAACTGCTGGCAGATGGCACCCCTAAAAGCACAGGTAAAACCACTGCCGTGCGCGCCGCCCCGAAAGCTTCCCCAAAAAAAACAAACAAGAATGCGCCTGTCTTGAAAGATCGTACCCCCAAGCAAAAGGCCACCCCGCAGCAAACTAAAACCGGCGAACAGCGTCAGGCTAAAAAGCAAAGCAACTGGCAAAGTGGCGTATTGCCTGAGCATTTAACTGATTACTATATGCCAACAGCAAAAAGGGGCTTTAAGAAAGTAAACGATCATGGCCGTAAGCGCGAAGAGCACAATGGGCCAAAGGGCGCGGGGATAGACCATATCTGGCACAGCCCGCTGCGCTCCCCCATTCAGCCTTATGTAATTGGTGAAACCAAAGGCAGCTTACTCGATTCCTTCGCTCTGCTGCAGGCTTTGCCTGCTCTACAGCGTGAGCAGCTCGACGCTTTAAAGCACGAAGAACCGTTTGACCCTGCACCGCAAGATCGCAAAACGCCGGGTAAAGTAACCATTCCTGGCGATGCCAATGAGGACGATCTGAAAGCAAAGCGTCAAGGGCGGAAAGTGGAGCAAGGGCTATCTGATACGAAAACGAAAGGGGTGCAGATGAGCCATCGTTGGATTATCAGGAATATTCTTGATGTCGAGCAGAAAGGCCTTTTGCCGTCACACAAAGCTGCACTATTGAAAACAATATCTATATTTTCAAGGGCCGCTAGTTTAGAAGAAAATGCACAAGCGCCTTACGACCGCTGGATCATTATGGTGACGGGCAAACAAAAAGTAAGGCACGAGCGTAAACATGGTCATCACCATGAAATACAGAAGCCTTTGCTTGAACTGCCTAATAATATTCTTTGGAAATAAGTAATGAATACATATGAAGTAGAAGAACTAACTGCCCTCAAAAGGGAGCCTCTCCTTGATTACTCAGAACATTATTGTTTTGTTATTTCAGAAGCCAACTTAAGTTATGACATAGTTCAGCGAGGATTAGACAAAAACAAAGACAATCCCAACTTCCCCAGGGCAGGGCTCATGCAGGGTACACGCCAACGCGCTTGGGATGCACTCAATCATCTTTGCATGGCCTATTCAGCAGGCAACCCGCTGGATGAATTAAAGGACTTCTATCCCACGGTGCTCGAGTACTGGGAGGTTTACGCCAAATATGACAGGCTATTTGACGATAGCCCAGAAGCCGGTGGCCGCCGTGTGCCGCACCTGGATTTGTATGACTTTGACTATTGGCAAGCGTTGTATTTAGTTTGCTTTGGCCTCTTATTAGGCCATAGCAAGCTGATCCCACGCTGGGCACCCATTCTGGATTATGAAAATGATGATCCAGATATCCTGCTCGAAACCCTGCTCGCCCCCTTTGTGCAAGGACGAGCCGCCGGGGTGGTCTACACCCGTAATCTGCCATATAAAAAATTGCAAAAAGTACTCGACGCCCAGCCAGAAAAACGCCCTGCTTTGATGGCGAAATACCTGGACGAGTGGTACACCGCCAGCCGTCGTGAGGGCTATTACGAAAAACATGATTGCCCAGGCTTTACTGGCTACTGGAGCTACGAAGCGGCCGCCATTACCTGGCTACTGGAGATTGACGACAGCAGCTATCGGGATAAATTCTTTTACCCTGCCGAGCTGGTTGATTACGCCCGCGCCCAATACTCCATGCCGCAAGCCGCAGAGCAATTACAAACAGGCCGAGCAGCAGCCAACACCGCTTGCCCACGTTCGGGCTGGTGGTGGACCCCCGCCCAATTCGCCTCCCGCCGCGAATTTGCACAGGGCGAATTAATGCCCGATTTCCCCAGCTCCAGCTACGGTGCAACGATTTGGTATTGGGACATAAATCAAGAATAGTTATTCGGTTTTTTTCTTTAGCAATATGCGTTTGCATAGAGGCCGGGTTGACATTCGGCCTCTATTTTATGCATAAGAATAGGGTGAATAATTAGATGTGCATTGAGCACCGGCTCATCCCGCCGCGCAGCCTTCAGACTAATAGCATGGTGAAACGCTTTAATGGGCAAATCGGGGAAATCGCGCAGCAAACCCGCTTTACTTCGGCACAAGAACTGTGACTTAGCCTGGAAAAATATTTGAAGCGTTACAATCACCATATCCCGCAAAAGGCGCTGGGAAGTATTACGCCGATTGCGGCGTTAAAGAACTGGCAAAATACCAGGCCTGAATTGTTTATAAAGCAAGTTTATGATCATGCGAAACCAACCTTCTTTTCAGCCCTAAATGAGCCGCCCGGAAAACCCGCAGCTGAGCGTCTTGTTAAAATCAAGCACAAAATTACAGCCGATTAAAAACGGCACCAAGGGGGATTGGTCATATTACGTGCAGTTCGGTATAATGCCGTTTTGGCGACTCAGGATTCTGCACCATGCGCGTAATTCAGAAGGCCCTCACCTTTGACGATGTACTCCTCGTCCCGGCCCACTCAAACATCCTCCCACGTGATGTCGATCTGTCGACACAGTTCACACGTAATATTCGCCTGAATCTGCCGCTGGTTTCTGCAGCGATGGATACAGTAACGGAAGCTCGCCTTGCCATTGCCATTGCCCAGGAAGGCGGCATGGGAATTATTCATAAGAATATGACCCCTGCAATGCAGGCAAAAGAAGTATCCAAAGTAAAACGTTACGAATCAGGCATTGTTAAGGATCCGATTACCGTATCCCCGGACATGCTCGTTCGCGACGTGCATGAGCTGACCCGTCAGCATAAAATCTCCGGCCTGCCTGTAATCGATAAAGCCGGCCAGTTAGTTGGCATCGTCACCAACCGCGATTTACGTTTTGAGACACGCCTTGACGTAGCCGTCAGCAGCATCATGACACCTAAAGAGCGTTTGATTACCGTGAACGAAGGCGATTCGATCGAAGCCGCCCGCGTGCTGATGCACGAGCACCGCCTGGAGCGTGTACTGGTCATCGACGAGAATTTCAAGCTTAAAGGCTTAATTACCGTTAAAGACCTGATCAAAACCTCCGAGCACCCGTTTGCAGCTAAAGATGATCAGGGCCGCCTGCGTTGCGGCGCGGCTGTTGGCGTAGGCGCTGGCACCGAAGAGCGCGTGAAGCTGCTTTCCGAAGCCGGTGTGGATGTAATTGTGGTAGATACTGCCCATGGCCATAGCCAGGGCGTGATTGATCGCGTGCGCTGGGTTAAACAGAACTACCCGCATATTCAGGTCATTGGTGGCAATATCGCTACTGCTGCTGCTGCTTTGGCTCTGGCCGAAGCCGGTGCCGATGCGGTTAAAGTAGGGATTGGCCCCGGCTCTATCTGTACTACTCGTATAGTGGCAGGCGTTGGTGTTCCACAAATCACGGCAGTGGCTAATGTCGCTGATGCACTGGCTGGCACGGGCGTTCCTTTGATTGCGGATGGTGGCATCCGCTACTCTGGTGATATCTCCAAAGCCATTGCAGCAGGTGCAAGCGCGGTCATGCTGGGCGGCTTATTTGGCGGCACAGACGAAGCGCCAGGTGAAGTCGAGCTATACCAGGGCCGCACTTACAAGAGCTACCGTGGCATGGGATCTTTAGGTGCAATGGCTGGCAGCAATGGCTCGTCCGATCGCTACTTCCAGGACAATGTAAACAACGCTGACAAGCTGGTTCCGGAAGGCATTGAAGGCCGCGTGGCTTACAAAGGCCCGATTACCGCCATCATTCATCAATTAATGGGTGGCCTGCGCTCTTCCATGGGTTATCTGGGCTGCAAAACCATCACAGAAATCCATGAAAAAGCCGAATTTGTGCAAATCACCGCCGCCGGCATTCGTGAATCGCATGTGCATGATGTGCAAATCACTAAAGAAGCACCAAACTACCATACCGATTAATCAGTATGAGCTGCCCCCTTTAAGTTAGACAGGGTAAAAGTCAACTGTCCAAGGACTGAGTTCTGTATTGCACAGGACTCAGTCCTTTTAATTTCTAATTGATTCGGCCTTTTTATTTATTCAAGCTTTAAAATAAAGACACGCACGCAAGAAGATTCACACTAGGGAGAAATAGTCAGCACCACATAATCTTCATAATTACCCACATCCACTTGCTGCAAAGCAGGGAGCACAGCACAGAAATAGATCGGAGTCATCACGCCTGCCAAAACCGAAACGGTTAAAGCATCTGCCCCCGTGCCTAACTCAGGGGCCTTACAGTTTGATCTGTATAAGTGGTAACGAAGCATACTGCTGCCACCGCTTATATTTCTCATTTTCCTACCATTAATCGTACCCGAAACCTGACTGGGGCCAAAAGAAATGGACAATTTCACCGCCTGAGTACAGCGTGCAGTAATGAGCTCCTGCCTGATCGTTTCAGTCCCCAGGTTTGGCGCATATTGTCCAAATGCCACCTCCTGAAGAGAACCAAAAGAGCACATCCCTGCCAGGGAATATGCAGGCAGAAAAATACTCGCAATACCAATGATCTTTTTAACCACCACTCAAGCCCCCCTGCCACAAATTAAATCTCCCAGATCAAGCACCTCGCCAGCCATATCGGGTACCTCAATCCAGGCCATACAAGATATGCCCTTAGTCCGTATTTCAAATGTGTACTTCCCCGGCACGATATCTTCCAGATAAATCCTTCCATTGATATCGGTCATGGCAAAAAGCTCATCACCGGGGCGCATCAGCCGTAGCGGGGTGTTCATATAAGGCTGCTGCTGCTCATCCAGAATACGTGTTTCGAAAGCCCGAACCTTTCTGGCAGAAAATACAATTTTTCGCCCCATATTCTGCCCCGGCATAATATCAAGCCGCAGTTGCGGCAATGTGTACTCGATAGGGATATCATCCTGAATAAGTGCAATTTGCTGCTGGCCATAATTGCTTAAGTCCGGCACCCACAAATAACCATCTTCATCAGTATGCCCAATAAGCTGACTATTTTGGGTCACCCCTACTTTGGATAATCCCTCACTTTGCACCAGAGCAAAGCTCTGATTAATCGGGCGACTTACCCCCCACTGACCATCCACATAGGCCACTGCCCCTTCCGCCGCTACTTTGTAGCTGCTTCGTCCATCGTGCTGCCGCGCGTGGGCAATCAGCTGGGATTGTGCAAACCGCCCTTGCACATAGGCATCCAGTGAGGCCCCGAAGTGATCATGCTCGGTGTTAAACCGATAACCCCAGCCTTCTCCCACAGGTGTATTTTTTGCGTAATAAGCATTTATTCTTTGCCGATTCAGCTCATCACGCTGCATGCCCACACCCAGTGTTTGCATACCATCAAACAGCCAGGTCAGATTCACAAAACCTTGTGCAGCACTGTTTTGTAAAGAAAGAGATGCTGACACCGAGAAATCACGAACCGGATTTGCAGAAAAACCAAGCCGTAAGGCGTGAGAGCTTTGCGCTGTTCCACCTGTTTGCCGCATAAAATCAACACCCCAGTTACCAAAGCGTTGACTGCCAAAACCAAACCCCACACTGCCGTTTCTCGCAGGTACAGGTAAATCAAACACTGACGGCAGGTAATGTGGGCTTTGCTGCTGCAACATGGCGCGAATATTAAACGCTCGCTCCTCATAGCGATAATTCAACAGGCTCGCCTGCCCCTGATCATTACCATTTCTGGCCCAGGAAACTGCTGCACCCAGAACACCATAATCCCCAAGACGGATATTGGCTAAAGCGCCTGCACTCTGATGCACCGATGTGCGCTCTGCACGCAAACCCAGAGTCAGATAATCGCCAACGCCGTAACGGTGCAACCCGCTAAATGCAAGGCCACGATAATGATCAAACCCTTCTTTGCGCTCTGCGCCGAAGTTGTAATTAAATTCATGCAAACCTGCTTTCAGCAAAGAATCATCAAAATAATAGGGCAAGTTATATACCTGACGATTGCCGAACTGATCTCTCACCACCACTGAAATATCTTGAAAGCCTGAAAAATAGCTCAAATCCTGAAACTGATACATACCCGGCTGCAGATCAAGATTTTTCACCACCACACCATTAACATAAATCTCAGCCTTGGACGGGCTGGTAATCGGTGCGCCGCCACTTAGGCCCGGCTTGGTTTCAAAATAAGGCTGCATAGAAAACACACGGCTTACGCCTATTCCCGCCATCGACACGCCCCGCCCCAGTGCCCCGGCCGTCGTGGAGATATCCCCCAGCGTGATACGCATCATCTGATCCGGCCTGTCGTAACTCAGCGTACTATCGAGCCGCAGCCAGCCCTGACCCTGGCTTTGATAATCATGGCGGCTGCGCAGATTCCAGCCTTGCGAGGCAATATTAAGTACGGGTGCCAAACCCAATCCCGTCTGGCCACTCATATCCCGGCTAGCCGATACGCTGTAGTTAAGATAAGCCGATAGCCCACCCTGCCAGGGCTGAATAAGATTTTGCTGGGAAAAATGACTTGTTTGCAGCGGCAACAGGGCAGGGTCAGCCTCAAGGCTTGCCTGCAATAAATCCAGATCAAGCGAGGCTTTTACACCGCTAATCTGATCCAGCCGCACAAAGCGCCGGCCAGCAAAAAGCTGACTACTGCCCTTTACCTCACTCAGCCCCATGTCTTGCAAAGCATCAGCATCCAGCCAATAAATATCGGCCTCTAAACGGGCCTCAAGATCACCTTTGGATAATCCATTAAGCGTAATATTGAGGATCAGAGGCTCGGCCTGCGCATGGGCAAAACGGCAAAGGCACAAAAGCACCCACAACGCGATCCCACGCAGCATCACTTACAGGCCGTTTCTGCAATATCAAGGGGTACGCTCAGGGCATGACGATCGAAAGACACATCAATCTGATGCCGCCCTGCAGTGCAATGCTCCAGGGGGAAGTGATAATCACGCTGCGTGCCCGCCAGTAAATACCAGGCACTAAATTCTTGCTGATTCAGCCCGAGTGCTTCGCTTTTAAACGAAGATAACCTTAACGTGGCGTTCCCTGTATTTTTAAGCGTAAAGCTGAAGCGGCCTTTCTTTAAGCTGGTGTTTTCCATGGTTGCAGCAAGGCTCAAAGCAGCAGGCTGAACGAAGATTGGCACTCCAAAACTTAATACCATGGACAGCTGGGAGCTGCCCGTCTCACTTTTAAGTGGCGGCTGCTCGTTTACGTATAAACGATAGGTAAGCTCTTTCTCGGCCCTTGGCACCCGCAAGCCAATCCGCACAACGCGCTGGCTACGTGGTGCGATTTCTGCCTGTTTAGGAAAAAACAGTAAATCGGCAGTATCACTGTAAACATCATCGCCTGAGGCGTTTTGCTCCCATCGCTTGGCATCCAGCGCCACGCGCAAGGGGGTATCACCCACATTGGCAATCGTAATTGAAGATGTTTTGTCTTTAGCCGTAAAATCCAGGCGCACCGGTGACACAGAAAACTGCGCCGCCAGCGTGGCGGCACAAAACAGGCTCATCCATCCCGCCAATAAGCGAATTAACAACTTTTGCATATCAGGCTCTTTGAAAGGGATTTGCAAAATAACCAGACTGCCAACCCCGCAGAGAGTCCGGCAACTGGCGTAGGAAAGAAAGATCACGGATGCCGCAGCAGGCATCCGTTTAACAGAAACATCAGGTGCGTTTTAAAAAGAAGATCAAGGTGCGACGGTTAGCACAATGGTATCCGCATAATCACCCGCCTTGGCATTCTGGTAAGCATCCCCGGCCACAACCGCAGTCAGCGTGACTTTATTCTCTACCAGCCCACCCTCGCCCACGCCATTATTTTTATCCGCTTGCAGATCATACGCAATCAGGTCAGTGGCATCACCGCCGGCAAGCTTAATATTCTTTTTGCCATCCGCACCATTAAGCCCATCATTCATCGAAACGGTATAGCTGGTTCCCTTGGAGCACCAGAAACTGACCCCTACAGTTGCCTGCTTGTCCGCAACCACACCAGGAGTCATATCCGGAATCGTCATCGTGACATCTGCAGGGCTTACAAAGGTACAGACAGGAAGCACTTTCCCTAAAATATGAACATTTACATTCGCAGCCATTGCGGGAACGCTGGCCAAAACCAGCACAGAAGCAAAAATTATTCTTTTCATAAAACCCCTTTTTGATTTAATCGATACCAAAAATCACTAAGGGGGGATTATATAAGAAATTTCTTATGCTAATAAGTTAAATACTTTACAAAAACGCCAAAAATATGCCATTAAAATAAATAGCAGGGGGTATTTTTACACCATCCTTAACTTTGACCTTATCAATGATAAATATTTATCATCATAAATAAAAATTACGGGCTTATTTTCAAAACAACCAAATCAGAATAACTCCCAGTTTTAATGCCCAGATAATCCAGACCACGCACACTGGCACTTAATTTTAAAGGAATAAGTATTGCTTCACCATGCCCGGTTCCACTATTCAAACTACTTTGTAAAAGGTAGGGCAAAAAATCTCCTCCCTTAGTGTTGGCCATTTTTCTGGATCGGCTCTGCCCCTTATTAAAGTGCAAACCATTATCAAGCTCGACTTTATAACGTGTGCCTTTCGAGCAGGAAAAACTCACCTCCGCCATTACGCTTCTATCACCTTGCCCCGGTGTTAAACCACCAAAATCAAGGATCACATCGTTAGGACGGGAAAAGGCACACATTCCCACAACTTCTGCGCTAACACGCTGGGACTCTGCAAGTGCAGAAAAAGAAAACATCACATAAAATAAGCAAAAAATAAATCGAAAACACCTGGCAATCATTTAAAACTCCATAACAACCCGCTCAACAGCAGATGCACCACTATTTTCAACACGCTTAAATAAACGCACAAAAGGCAAAGGCTGCGAGCAAAGCGCAGCGGAGGTCACTAATGCGGGTGATTTACCGGAAACCATGCAGCGGGGCATCACCCTCGATTGCACTTTTACATTGATCGCCCAGACTGGCAGGGCAAATGCACAGCACAATAAACAGCAGTAAATGGATCGCATCATCTTCCCGATAAAAACCAAATCACTATGTAGCCAGACTAAAAAAGCCCCTTCCCCGCAAAACCCTTTATTTCCGCACAAAAGAAAAATCCAGCATTGTTACCGAACCGGAAACAATCATTCAATCAATACCTCTGCAGGCCCGGTTATTTATTCAGATTATTTGAATGACTGAAAACAAAAGTCAACATCAGGCTTTTTGCCAGAAATTAAATCTGCAATCGCCAGAGCCGAGCCACAGCACTCGGTCCAGCCTAAAGTACCATGCCCGGTGTTAAGCCACAGACTCGGGTAACGGGTACGCCCAATATACGGCAGATTACCCGGCGTTGCCGGACGTAAACCTGTCCAGAACTCGGCAGCTGCATAATCAGCACCATAAGGAAAAATATCCCTTGTCCGATCAATAATAGCCTTACAGCGTACAGCGTTTAAATCCAGGTTGTAGCCGTCAAACTCGGCCGTTCCTGCCACACGCAAATAATTGCCCAGCCTTGAAAAAACCAGCTTATACCCATCATCAGTCAGGCTGACCGTCGGTGCACAATGTTCTGCATATACAGGAATTGTGGCGGAATACCCCTTGGCCGGGTAAATGTCCAGATGAATTCCCAGCGGGCGCAAATGTAAGGGACTATAGCTGCCCAGGCTCACCACAAAAGCATCAGCAGCAAGTGACTCAATCCCGATATCTCCCCTTACACGCACTGCAGTTACATCCCCGCCTGCGCAATCAAAACCGGCTATTTCACAATCGTAGCGAAAAGTCACGCCCGCTTGCTCGCACAACAAAGCTAATTCATTGGTAAACAAACGCGCATCACCGGATTCATCGCTAGGTGTATAAGTGCCGCCTACAATCGGGCGCATTGAATCTCGCAAAGCAGGCTCGATTAACAGACATTCTGCTGCCGTTTTCACTTGCCGCTCCAAGCCAAGCTCACCCATGAGCCTGGCTATTGGAATTGCAGACTCAAACTCTGCCTGCTCGGTGTAGTAATGCAAGATTCCTTCGGTACGCTGATGATATTTAATGCCGGTTGCTGCCCTCAAAGATTGCAATGTATCCCGGCTATATAAACCAAGGCGCACCAGATTTTGCAGATTGTAACGCGCCTTATCCCGCGTGCACTGTTGTAAAAAACGCAAACCCCAGCGCCATTGGTTCCAGTCGAGCTTAAAACGGAACAAGAGCGGTGCGTCTTCCTCCCCCAGCCACTGCAAAGCTTTCCACGGTGCCTTAGGATTAGCCCAGGGCTCTGCATGACAAACCGAGATCTGGCCGCCATTAGCATAACTGGTTTCCCTTGCCGCCTCAGGTGCCCGCTCAATCACCGTCACCTCATAGCCTGCCTGACTTAAAAACCAGGCTGAAGTAATCCCTATCACGCCTGCGCCAAGCACAATCACCTTCATATTTGCCCCTTATGAACCAATTTCAAACCAAATACGTTTTTAAATCCTGATGCCCAAAAAGATTGCCATATCTGGAAAATTAATTCATATCGCTAAATCAGCAGGGTCATACACCTTGCATAAAAAAACGAATTAAACCGGGCAAATACCCCATTTCAGCAAGTGCCACGGCGCAGCCACAAATTGGTTTTTTACAACAAACTGAACCAGCGGGAATCATAATACTCGATTAAGAATCATGAAATGATGATACGTTTTACTGGAAAGGCCTTACTTGATCTAAACTAACATCTGAAAATCCCCACTTACAAAAAGCCAAACCCTGCCACGCCATGAATCTGTCGCTTAGAACTGCTATTATTTTCGCCACTCTTTTAGGCTTGTTGCTGCCATCTGGCGTAAATGGCTATATCAGCCTGACCCGCCAGCTCGATAATGCCCAGCGCCAAATCGGCCTGGATCATCAGCGCATTGCAGATATTCTGGTACTGGGCATGCAAGAGCCGCTCTGGAATCTCTCACCTGACGCCGGCAAGCCCCTTTTGGAATCAGTGATCAGCGATGAGCGAATTGTGCGCATTACGGTTAATGACTCGACACTGGGTCTGTTTATTGAAGCCAATAAGCCAGAGCGTCGCCGTGGACGCTTACACTCTCTCACCCGTGTAGTCAGCAAACAGGGCAGCAATATCGGCACGATCACCATCGAGCTGGACGATGGCGACGCCACCCTTCGCATCCGTAGCGAGCAAAAGCTCTACCTGGCTGCCGTACTCTTGCAAATTGTGCTCAGCTTAGGGCTTATCCTGCTGCTGCTTGAATCCCGGATTATCCGCCCGCTGGCCGAATTATCCCGCCAGGCTATCCAGCTTGCCCGTCATGAACTGGACGAAGCCTTTGTTTGGCAGCGCAGTGATGAAATCGGCACCCTGGGGCACAATCTGGAAACCACGCGTAAATCGCTCAGTGATCTGATCCTGACGCTGGAGCAAAAAAACCTTCAGCTGGAAACCGACATTCTGGGCCGCAGACAGATCGAACTTGCACTACGCACCAGTCAGGACCGCTACCGCAGGCTGGTAGAATCAACACATATTATTCCATGGGATGCCAACCCGGATGAGTGGCGGCTCACCTATGTAGGCCCGCAGGCCGAAGCCCTGCTAGGCTATCCGCTGGCCCAGTGGTACCAGGAAGGCTTTTTATCAAGCTACCTGCATCCGGATGACAGGCATCACGCCTACCGCCTGTTTAGCGAAACAGGTAAAACGGGTACTTCCGAGTTTGAATGCCGCTTTTTAAGCAGCACCGGAGAAGAAAAATGGGTACTGCTCACCGCATCAGCCCAGTGCGATGCCGAAAATAAACGCACCCTGCAAGGCTTTATTATTGATATCAGCGAACGCAAACAGGCCGAGCTGGATATCGAGCGCTATCGCAATCATCTGGAAGAAGTTGTTGAGGCACGCACCCGCGCACTGGCTTCTGCCAATCATGAACTGGAAGCATTTTCTTATTCGGTATCTCATGACCTGCGTATTCCGCTGCGCACAATCGAAGGCTTTACCCAGGTCCTGCTGGAAGACTATATCGGCTCGCTGGATGCAAATGCCCGCAACTATCTGACCCGTATTCGCAGCACTACCCACAATATGACCAGCCTGATCGATGATCTGCTGAATTTATCCAAACTCACCCGGATTGAAGTGCGCTGCCAGAGCATTAATCTCAGCGCCTTAAGTGAAGAAATTATCGATGAATTTCGCAGCCTGCAGCCACAGCGCCAAATTGATATCTGTATAGAAGAAAATTTAAAAGCCAACGCTGACCCCAAACTAATGCTGATTGCACTGAGGCATTTACTGGATAACGCCTGGAAATTCACCGAACAGACACAAGAAGCAAAAATCAGCATCAGTGCAAATGAAATCGGCGGGCAAACTGTTTTTTGCATTCAGGACAACGGAATTGGCTTTGACATGACCCATGCCAATAAAATATTTTCACCTTTCCAGCGTCTGCATTCACATGCAGAGCTCACCGGCAATGGCATCGGCCTTGCCATTGTGCAGCGAATTATTCACCGCCACAACGGGCGGATCTGGGCCAAATCCCAGCCAGACAGCCACACTACTTTTTACTTCACCCTGCCTAATAAACCACAGGCAAAACATCACATACCTCACTGAGATCAAGTGCAAGATCCACAATAATCAGTAAATCCCTTTTCAATTACAGAACGATTGTTCTATAATCACTCATCTAATTCAAATAGCGCTCGGGACACACATATGGACGATAACAAGAGCAAGGCGCTCGTAGCGGCACTCGCGCAAATCGAACGTCAGTTCGGTAAGGGCGCCATCATGAAAATGGGCGAAAATCAGATTCAGGGCGATCTGCAGGTCGTTTCCACAGGCTCCCTTGGTCTGGATCTGGGCCTTGGCGTTGGTGGCTTACCTCGCGGGCGTGTTGTAGAAATTTTCGGACCAGAATCATCAGGTAAAACCACCCTTTGTCTGCACGTTGTAGCTGAAGTCCAAAAACTCGGCGGTGTTGCAGCTTATATCGATGCTGAAAACGCACTTGATCCCGTTTATGCCAGCAAACTGGGCGTAAACGTATCCGAAATGCTGATTTCACAGCCTGACACCGGCGAGCAAGGCCTGGAAATCGCCGATATGCTGGTTCGCTCTGGCGGCGTAGATATCATCGTGGTCGACTCCGTTGCAGCCCTGACACCCAAAGCCGAAATCGAAGGCGAGATGGGCGATGTACACGTGGGCCTGCAGGCACGCCTGATGAGCCAGGCTCTGCGTAAGCTCACCGGCAATATCAAACGCACCAACACGCTGGTGATCTTTATTAACCAGCTGCGGATGAAAATTGGCAATATGATGCCGGGGCAAAGCCCTGAAACCACCACAGGTGGTAATGCACTGAAGTTCTACGCATCGGTTCGCCTTGATATCCGCCGTATTGGTGCCGTAAAGAAAGGTGACGAGATCATCGGCAACCAAACCAAGGTCAAAATCGCCAAAAATAAGGTAGCCCCCCCTTTCCGTATTGTGACCTTTGATATTCTTTATGGCGAAGGCATTAGCCATGAGGGCGAAATCATTGAATACGGTGTTACGCATAAAATCGTTGAAAAAGCCGGTGCCTGGTATAGCTACAACGGCAATAAAATCGGCCAGGGCATGGAAAACTCCCGCCAGTACCTGAAAGACAATCCTGAAGTTGCCGCTGAAATCGAGCAAAAAATTCGTGCCAAATTAGGTGCGGGCGGCTTACTGCCAGTCGACCCTACTGCTTTGCTTGATGATGGCAAAGAAGAAGAACTAGACGCTTAAACCCTTCCCTGGCCCCCCTTTGCCGAGGGGCCAGTTATCGATTCTTGCTGATGAATCGATGCAATGAATGAGTTACCAATGACAAGCGCTCTACGCAATAAAGCCCTACAACACCTGTCCCGCCGGGATCATTCGCGTGCAGAGCTACGGCTCAAACTCCTGCCCCTTACAGAAAACCCCGATGAAGTCGATACGGTACTTGATGATTTTATCGAACGTGGCTGGCAATCTGATGCACGCTTTGCCGAGCAATGGGTTTTCTACCGCTCGCAGCGTTATGGCCCGCAGCGCCTGCGCGCCGAACTGCAGCAAAAAGGGGTATCCGGCGAGATTATTTCTGCCGTAATGGAAGAGCACGGCAACACAGAGCTGGAACAAGCCCGCGCACTTTGGCACAAAAAATTCGGCACCGTGCCCCGGGATATTAAAGAAAAAAACAAACAGCTACGCTTCTTAGTCAGCCGTGGCTTTTCTGTGTCCGTAATTTACAGGGTAGTAGGCGGTGAGGATGACAGTTTCTAACCTTATAGCCTGATTTTCAGGCAGAGTTTCCCCACAGAACGTGCGTCGTTGTTTACAGAAAATAGCCCGTTAATCATGAGAATGATTTTCAAACAAACTGACTTTCTCAAGAATCTACAGCATCACCCCTGAAAAACAAGTCCTTCCTTAGCAATCTCAAACCATTCAACACTACCAGCAGACTCACCCCCATATCGGCAAACACAGCCATCCACAGTGTGCCGTGCCCTGCCAGAGTGAGGCCCAAAAACAGCGCTTTTACCAGCAGCGCCAGCGTGATGTTTTGCACCAGGATGCGATGCGTGGCTTGGGATAAACGGATGAACTCGGGGATTTTGCGCAGATCGTCATCCATCAGCGCCACATCGGCGGTTTCGATAGCAGTGTCTGTGCCTGCTGCGCCCATGGCAAAGCCAATATCGGCGCGCGCCAGTGCGGGCGCATCGTTGATGCCGTCCCCCACCATACCGGACGATGCGGCCATGCCTTCCACGAGGCGCAGCTTATCTTCTGGCAATAAATTACCGTGCGCTTGGGCAATACCCAGATCGCTAGCAATCGCGGCCACGGTGTGCTCGTTATCCCCGGACAACACGATCGTTTCCACACCTAAGGCTTGCAGCTGAGCAATCGCTTCGCGGCTGTTTGGCCGTAGTGTGTCCGCCACGGCAAACAGCGCCAGCACGCGATCGGACGCCAATACCACCACCGATTTACCCTGTTTTTCCAGCACTTGCAACTGCGCTTCCAGCGCGTGCGAGCAAAGGCCCAGCTCTTCGATCAGGCGATGATTGCCCATTGCATAAGACGTGCCCTCAATCTGCCCGCTGATGCCGCGCCCCAGCAACGCCTTTACATCGCTCACCTCAAGGTAATCTTTGCTCTGCGCCGCAATCGCCTTAGAAACAGGGTGATCCGAGCGCGCGCCCAGGCTGGCGGCGATATGCTGGCAAACCTCTAGAGGCACATCTGCCAGCGCGGCCAGATCGGTTTGCACTGGTTTGCCAAAAGTGAGCGTGCCGGTTTTATCCAGCGCCAGGCTTTTTAGCTTGCGCCCCTCTTCTAAATATACGCCACCCT
This sequence comes from Iodobacter ciconiae, assembly GCF_003952345.1. Taxonomy (NCBI): domain Bacteria; kingdom Pseudomonadati; phylum Pseudomonadota; class Betaproteobacteria; order Neisseriales; family Chitinibacteraceae; genus Iodobacter; species Iodobacter ciconiae. The sequence goes on from NZ_CP034433.1 coordinate 1,738,211, forward strand.
TAATTAATATCCCCAGCCGTGCCGCACGGGCCAGCCCGCTCACTATCGTCACCGGCGTAGAAATGACAAGCGCACAGGGGCAGGCAATCACCAGCATGGCCAGCGCACGATAAATCCACTCCAGCCACGCGCCGCCCATAAATAGCGGTGGAATTACCGCCACGGCCAAGGCCAGCAGGCAAACGACGGGGGTGTAAATTTTAGAAAAGCGATCCACAAAACGCTGGGTTGGCGCACGTACGCCCTGCGCCGCCTCCACCGCATGGATAATCCGCGCCAGCATGGTGTTGCCCGCCGCCGCCGTTACCCGATATTCAAACGAGCCCGTTTCATTGATCGTGCTGGCAAATACCGTATCGCCAATCTTCTTTTCAACCGGCAGGCTTTCACCGGTAATGGCAGCCTGATTAACAAACGACTGCCCGGCAATCACCTCACCATCCAGCGCAATTCGCTCGCCTGGCCGTACTCGCAAAACGCTGCCCAATGCAATATCGGCAGCCGCCTGCTCCTGCCAGCTGCCGTTCGCTTGCTGCACCGTGGCGCGCTCTGGTGCGAGCTGCAATAAGCCACTAATCGCGTTTCTGGCGCGCCCCAAAGATTTGGCCTCAATCAGCTCGGCAAGGGTAAACAACACCATCACCATCGCAGCTTCCGGCCACTGGCCAATTAACAATGCGCCCGTTACGGCAATACTCATCAGCGCATTGATATTTAAATCGCCATTAGATACTGCAATCCAGCCTTTTTTGTAAGTTATCAGCCCACAAACCAGCACCGCCGCAATTGCCAACACCGCCGTCAGCCACACCGGCATCGCCAGCCAATCGCAAACCTCAGCCCCTACCGCTAAGACGCCTGCCAAAGCCAAAGGCCACCAAGGCTTGGCCACTTCGGCAACGACTGCTTTACTTCCGTCATCCACACGCGGTGTAAAGCCCAGCTCGGCAATTGCAGCCAGAATCGCAGGCAAAGCCTCCTGGCTATGCGAAACGGTGAGCACGCGTTGCAGCAAATTGAACTGCAGGCCACTCACCTCCGCCATCGCCCCCAGCTTTTTACGAATCAGCCCTTCTTCGGTCGGGCAATCCATTTGCTGAATATAAATTTTACTCAACACCCCAGCACCATCGCCTTGAGGCAAAGGCGGTGGTGGCGAGCCAACAACGCGATAGCGGGGTTTGGCGGGGGAAGAATGGTTGCAGCAATTGGACACGGTGCGTACTCCTGATAAGCTTGAGGCCATTACACAGCCTGAAGCCACTTCAGGGTCAAGCACCATTGCAAAATATGTTTTGCCGGGCGGCTGACATCCGTCAGCCTTTGGCGTGAAGCAAAGATATCAGTGGGCTTTACTTACCTAAGACCGGCATGCACATGAACCAAGGGCGTGCGTAAAACTTAGCTCAAGCACGAAGGAAAACCATGAAAATCGGTGAACTCGCCCAGGCCGCACAATGCACAGTCGAAACGATCAGGTATTACGAAAAGGAGTCTCTGCTGCCTGCGCCTGCCCGCACCAGCGGCAATTACCGTGATTACAGTGAGATTCATCTGGAGCGCTTAAGCTTTATCCGCAACTGCCGCGCTCTGGACATGACGCATCAGGAAATCCGTGCCTTGTTGCAATTAATGGATCAGCCAGAAGACAACTGCCACTCGGTGAACAACCTGCTCGACGCACATATCGGGCATGTCAGCATCCGGATTCAGGAGCTGCTGAAGCTGGAGGCGCAGCTAAAAACACTCAGGCAGCAGTGCCAAAGCGAGCAAGCGGTGCAAGACTGCGGCATTGTGCAAGGTTTAAATAATATGGAAGTCAGCAATACACCTGAACGGCATACTCATTTAGGCTAGTATCTTACACACACAAAACCTGCACCTAACCCACCGGATTCGTGAATGTCGCCTTTTTTCAGAAAAATCGCCCTCTATATCGTTGCCCGCCCGCGCCTTGTTGCAAAGCTGATGAAATTTGGCTTGAACTGGTTTCCAGCCATCCGCCGCACCGGCTGCAAAGTGACCGCCGTATCGCCCGATGTGCGCTATATCCGTGTGGAGCTGCCGCTTAATTGGAAGACGCGCAATATCAATGGTACGATTTTTGGCGGCAGCATGTTTGCCGCCACTGACCCGTTTTATATGAGCATACTATATTTAAATCTGGGGGATGATTTTGTAGTTTGGGACAAAGGCGGCACCATCCGCTTTAAACGCCCGGGCCGCGGTACGCTGGTGGCCGAATTTAAAATCGACGAATCCGAGCTCACCGAAATCCGCGACCTGCTCGCCCTCACCCCGGAAATAGACCGCGTCTACCCCGTACAGCTCATCGATCAAAAAGGCTATGTCTGCGCCGAAGTAGAACGCGTCTTATACATCGCTCATAAAAGCGCTTACGACAATAAAATGGCAGAAAGGCGGGCAAAGCGGGATTTGGCCAATATTTTAGAATAAACAAATTACAATATTAAATATGCCTATGTAATTCCAACGGACTGGATAATCCAGCCTGTTGGAATAAAACCCCGTATGCTATATTCTCAAACGCAATCACTCATAGGTAATAAGTAACAATATCCAATATAATCCAACAGATAAAAATACTTACTCCCTATTTTTTTAATCACATTAGGAAACGCCACCATTTTCACATTAAGCAGCACTTGCCTGTATTGTCGAAATTAAACCAGCATACATTGCCTCATCATCCCCACCCACATAGATGCAACGCGGATCAGAGGGTAATGTTAAATCAGTTGCAAAGCCAGCCAGCGAATCGTGCATATAGCTATCAAAAAAACCAATCAGCTCCGCATCTTTTTTTTCATCCAATCCTTTACCATCTTGAGCATCTTTCCAAGCCTTTAATAAGCCTTGATAGTGTGGTCGCAATTTTTTACCTGGCTGGGCTAATTTAATAATCTGCTCCGTTTCTTGTACCAGTAATCGATCATACATGGGCAAACTCACCCCTGTTTTGCCAATACTGGGCAAGCTATCTAGCTTTGCTTTTTCTTTAAGCCAATTGTCTTTGGCAATTTCTAACTCATCTTTTGCTTGTGCTTCATCTTGCAATAGCTGGGGGTCTACTTCTCCACCTGCACGGGTCTGCATATTACGTTGGTTTTGCACGGCCCCACTAGCTTTTCGCGCTTTTTTATTCGCCTGCTTATATTTTTCTTCTAAATCACCGACTTTTTTTCCTAATTCCTCATGATTTTTTTTAAATTTTACTTCTTGATCTTCATTGGTTTTTAATTGCGCGGCCCGTGAATTTTTTATTCTAAAAAATCGCCATAAAAAATAATAATACATATGCGAAAGCACCGTTCTACCGAGGGTGCTATTGCTAATTTTAGCTTGATAATTACTATAGGCTTTTAAAAAGTCTGGTGACACATCAAAATCTTTATCCACCCTGATTACTTTTAGCTCCTCCATGCTCATTAATGGCACGCCCTTTTCCATGGCTAATTGATACATCGCCAATAGGGGGATCTGCCCCAATATTTCCTTTTGTTCTAGGCTTTTACCTTCCTCGCCGGGGCGATAGCCGCCACCCACATCAGAGTGCATGCCGGGGTAGACCATTTCAATACAATTGCCAGGGTAATGCTGGCCCACTCTAACGCTATCGCTAGGGAAAGAGTGCCTTTGCTCATGCGCCGCCACCATATGCACGCAATGAGCCACCAAGCCGGAGCGCGGAATACGCAAATCACTCGCCCACTCCATATGGCCATCGGCCCAAGTAGGGCTAGGATCGGCCCCTGGCTCGCCAAAGGCCAGCTTGGCTAAGCCATTACTATGGTTATCCCTGCGGGAGACCAGGCTTTTTTCATAAGCAGCCCATTTGGCTGAGGTGGCATCGCTAGCCGCCAAGGCGGTTGCCACCCCAGAGCCTGCGGGTAAGCCTACCGAAGCCACGGTATCAAACAGGCCCATAAAATAAATGGTTAATGGCGCATCTTTACCATTGGGCAATTTATACAAGCCATCAGGGCACAGCTTATCCAGAATCAGCGCAAAAGCCCGTGCCAAAGCGGCCCCGCGCGAAAAGCCAAATAATGACACGCGTATTTCAGTGATTTCTTCCTGAGTATGTCCAACCACGGTCTTAAACTGATCTTTGGCCCAATTCAAGCGTTTTCTGCCACCGCCACCAAAAGCCAGGCCCAAAGTACCGCCCCCATTATCACCAATATCTTTAAAATAGGTACCTAAGCCCGGTATGTAAAAGCGATAAACCCCTGTAGCCATATCGTCTTTATGGTGTGCACGAAATAAGCGGGCTACATTGCTATGCTCAAAAGTCCCCACATCCGCGTCTACATTATTCCCCGTACCATCAAAGAAAAATGCCAAATTCAGGGTAATACAGCATTTAAGCCCCTGTGCGGGCTTAAAGGCAGGCGTACTTACCATAGGCAATACCGGCATGATTGCTGCAGAAATCGAATCCGCGCCTTCTTCTTTGGCAAAATCCGCACTGGCTTGCAAGGGAATGGCTTGAATTTTTAGTGAGGGGCTACGTGCTTTACTCATGGTGTAACCCCATTCTCTTTTAATTGCCGATCAGTCAACCTTGGATAGGCATTGGGGGCGATTAATTGAGCAGCGGTACACATTGGCATTACATAGGACTCCCCAGTGCGACTCTGTGTTTTTTCATCAAAAGGTAAAATAAGCCGTGGCGGCGAATAGGTATTGGTAATTGCCGCTTCTACGTGGCCATCTTCATAAATATGCGCTTCTAAATAACGGGCATCGGCAGGCGGTGGTGTGGTAATCAAGGCTTCGGCCTCTTTCCAGAAATTCCGCTTTAAGAGAAAAAGCTCGCCCGTAGAGGAATACTCTTTAAACTTACAATAATCAGCCACCCACTTCACTTTCACCTTAATCGGCAAGCGGCTATTTGGCCACCAACTACCACAGCAAGTGCTTTTACTCCCTCCCGCTGTCTGGGTGCTTAAACCCATATTTCCCCCTCCTTGGCCATTAATTTCATAACTATCGATATAGCGATTGGTATAGTTATATCCGTGCAAGGCCAGCGAAACACTTTCTGAAGCATAGCTACTGCAGCCAGCAAGAATTAGCCCGAGCAGGCTTAGGCATTGTTTGATTTTACTCATGGGTTTACCCCTGCATTTTTCAATTGCCGATCAGTCAGCTCTGGATAGGCATTTGGGTCGATTAACTGGGCAGCGGTACACATTGGCGCCACATATGCTTCCCCTGTTCGACTATGTGTTTTTTTATCAAAAGGTAAAATAAGCCGTGGCGGTGAATAGGTATTGGTAATCGCCGCTTCTACATGGCCATCTTCATAAATATGCGCTTCTAAATAACGGGCATCGGCAGGCGGTGGTGTGGTGATCAAGGCTTCGGCCTCTTTCCAGAAGTTGCGTATTGAATAAAACACTTCTCCTGTCGACGTCATTGATTTGTATTCACAAGAATCCCCCACCCACTTCACTTTTACCTTAATTGGTAAGCGGCTATTCGTCCACCAGCTCCCACAACAAACACTTCCCCCTCCGCCTGAGGTAGAGGTACTAAGAAAAAGATTCCCCCCTCCCTGGCCATTAATTGAATAACTATCGATATAGCGATTGGTATAGTTATATCCGTGCAAGGTCAGCGAAACCCTTTCTGAGGCATAGCTACTGCAGCCAGCAAGAATTAGCCCGAGCAGGCTTAGGCATTGTTTGATTTTACTCATGGTGTAACCCCATTCTCTTTCAATTGCCGATCAGTCAGCTCTGGGTAGGCATTCGGGTCAATTAACTGAGCCGCTGTACACATTGGAGAAACAAAGGTCTCTCCCGTGCGGCTCTGTGTATTTTCATCAAAAGGTAAAATAAGCCGTGGCGGCGAATAGGTATTAGTAATTGCCGCTTCTACATGGCCATCTTCATAAATATGCGCTTCTAAATAACGGGCATCGGCAGGCGGTGGTGTGGTAATCAGGGCTTCGGCCTCTTTCCAAAAACGACGTATTGAATAAAAAACCTCTCCCGTCGAAGTGATTGATTTATATTTACACGAATCCCCTGTCCACTTCACTTTTACCTTAATCGGCAAGCGGCTATTCGTCCACCAGCTCCCACAGCAAACACTTCCCCCTCCCCCTGATGTAGAGGTACTAAGGAAAAGATTCCCCCCTCCCTGGCCATTAATTGAATAACTATCGATATAGCGATTGGTATAGTTATATCCGTGCAAGGTCAGCGAAACCCTTTCTGAGGCATAGCTACTGCAGCCAGCAAGAATTAGCCCAAGCAGGCTTAGGCAATATTTAATATTATTCATCACGTCCCTTATTCATTATTTTTAATGATGATATTTACGATATGGAAAAGCTTATTTTGCATTTTTAATCGCTAATTCCAATGTATGTACCCGGCCTTCAGCCAGCACAGCTTGCCATTTTTCTTCATGATTAAAGTGTGGACCCCACTGTAAAGCTAATGCACAGTAATAAAGTTGATCCATAAATTGTGTAAATTCATTTTGAATAGCCTGATCGCGCTGCATTTGCACAAATTGAAACCGAGCAGCTCTAGTCATTGGATAAAACAATGAAGGGAATTGCTCTCCTAATTGCACCTGCAATTGATCTGTTTCGGCCATTTTCATTAAAGGCTCTTGCTGCTTATCAGATAGCGCCAATGGCCATTTTAATAAATCATGCTCATCTTCATCAATTGCCTGCTTAAATAACAAACCATCTCGCCCCAACCAGAACCAATGCTCCCCCAACGCTAAAAAATCCCTTTGCACTGGCGCTTCAAGCACGGCCAATAAGCTAGGCAAAATGCGTGGATCATAAAAGCGCAATAAGGCAAGCTGGCCTTCTAACTTCACGTCTAATCGTGCATTTAAACGCTGTGCCAGCTCTGCTGGTGGTAATCCAGAGCAAATCCAACTGCAGCAATCCCCCAATAAAGCAGCCGTAATTGTTTCGTTCAGCAAATACTCATTTTGATCTACACGCACTAACCAAGGAGCTTCTGTCTTCGCCGTTGATTCAGGCGTGCCATCAAACAAGCAATAACCCTTATCAGCCTGCATAATCCGTAGCCACCGCCTTGCATTATCTGTATTTGCTAAATCAATTAGAGCATATATAGGTGTAGCAATATTATTTTTTTGTAAATCTAATTTAATACTTTCATGCTGTTCAGATAAAAAAGCAGGTAATGTAGTTAATTGCATAATAAGTTACCTTGGAATAAAAGGAGCCGCATTTTTCGCTGCGCGTAATAAGCAAGGAATACACACTTCCCCTGGAAAAATAGGCAAAGGCGGGTTCATTTGCGCCGGCCCACTCAACTCATGGCTAGCCCCTTTAATGCTTACCTTCCCCGGACAATGAATCTCGATATTGCCTCCCTTTAGCCTGATATAGGCACCACCTGCGGTGAGGAGTACTTCATCAGCTGCGGCGATTTCTACTTTTTCTTTGCAGGCCGTGATTTTTACATTTTTGTCGGCGGTAATTTCCACATCGTCACTCTGCGCCTGCAGCTGGATTTTGCCTTTGGCTGCAATCAGTTTTAACGCGACTTTATCTTTTACCCCGGCTACAAACAGGCTGATGTGCTGACCTACATTATGTATCCAGCGGCGGCCGGAGGTCTGGTTGGTGTCTCTTTGGGCGACCAGATCGAGATTAGTGCCTGCTGCGATGGTCTGGCTTTGTGGGCTGGTGATCGCCACGCCGTCCTCGCCGTGCAGCAGGATGATGTTTTGTCCACCAGCCTGATCTTTGGATTGGCTTTTGCCATCTTTATCGGTGTTTGACCCAGCTTCAAAGCTTTTGCTGGCGTGCACATGGTGGTGCAGATGGCCGGTGGTGGCACTGTTGCCTGCGCTGTTGTCCGGCTTAACAGTTTGATCATCGTCACCGGTTTCAATGGTATCGGCGAGTTGATTCGTTGCCGTTTCACCCAGGCTTTGGGCCAGTGCCAGGGCGGACTCCAGCTGGCTTTGCGCGGGGCTGTGATCGAGCTGCGTGCCGCTGGCGCCGCTTTTGGCTTCGGTGCTGATGAGTAAGCCATTGGCGCGAATGGCACCTTGCTTGTCGCTGCGTAATTCAAAGCCTTCGCCGCGTGGCTCCCCCTTGCCGTCGGTACGCGGGTGGATCAGATAGCCAAGGTTAAGCTGGGTTTTACCATGCTCGCTCGATAGCTTGGTGCAAACTTCGCCCTTGGTATCATCAAACAGCAGCTCGCCATACTGGCCGCCCTCGTGCTCTTTGGTTTTGATACCGGATAACGTTTTATTGGCAGGCAGAGCGCCAGCGCCACTGAATGTCGGCACAGGGTGGCTGCCGTTATGGACCACGCCAGTGACAATCGGGCGGTCGATGTCGCCTTCGATAAAATCGACTAAAACTTCCTGACCGATGCGCGGGATGAACTGATGCCCAAAGCCAGCGCCTGCCGATGGGTAGGCCACGCGGATCCAGCAGGATGACTTGTCATCCATGTTTGCGCCAAACTCAGGGTGCTCTGCGGCACGCTGCCAGTGGAATTCTATTTTTATGCGCCCCTGCTCATCGGTGTGCACCTCTGATCCGGCAGGGCCGACGACGGTGGCGGTTTGCACGCCAAAGCTTTTGGGCTTGCTGTGTTCGATATGGGCAAAAGCGGGCACGATCGGCTGGCCGCGCCTTTGGGCGGTGAAGTTAGCTTGATAAGGGGGATTATTCGCGGCTAAAGCCGCTCCTGCGAGTAAGCCGGGCGCGACTAAGCTAAGTTGCTGGGTAAGATCCGCTGGAAGGTTATTGTTTGCGGTAAATTTCAGCTCGGTGATAGCAAATTCACGCTGCTCGGCGCTATCCCATTCATGTGCGGGGTGGTCTTCCAGGCGGAACCACTGCCCGGCTTGCAGGCTGCGTAAAGTACCAGAGCCGCTAAAGGATTTCTTTTGCGCGTCCATTGCCTGCTGACGCAAATTAGCATAGTGGCTTAAGCCTTCCGCATCGCTGGCGTAATAGAGCGATTGCGGGTCATAATCTTCAAAACTTACCTGCAGCTGCTGTCCGCCATCACCCTGATCGATGCTACTTTCATTAAAACTTTCGTTGGTGCTGGTAGCTTTGTAATCAAAGCTGGCAAGCGATATACTGCTGCTGCCGATTTGCCGCTGACTCTGCCATTCAGTCAGACTATCGCTCTCTTCCGTGGCGTCGGCTCTGTGAAATCTAACAAATGGATCTGTCGCTTCTGCAATTGCAAAAGCATCATCAAACACAAACAACTGAACCTGAGGACTATTGCCCGGCAAATAATTAAATAACCAGGCTAAGCCTTCCTCTGCTAATAATCGTGTCAGAAAGTCGAAATCGGATTCGCGGTATTGTAAACAATAGGATCGCGGTGAATGCGTGCCGGAGAGTTTGAAATCCAGCGTTTGCACCGAGGCAAACACCGGATTTTTGTCCTGATGCTCAGCCAGTACCTGTTTCACAATATCGGGGACGGATAAATCCTGAAACACGCGGGAAGTGCGCCGGTATCTGAGTAAGGCAAACGGCGGCTCTACCGTCAGCGCATACTTCGCAAAGCCGCCATCCGAGCCCAGTAATTGCGCTTGGGAGACAACCCCACAGCGCTCAACCGCCTCACCATTCGCATTTTCAATAGATAAAACGACTGGCAAACCCAGTAGCGATTTAAGCTCTAAGCCACCGTCGGGGGATAAGCAATCGACCTGGTAGCGGCATGCCTGATTGATGCCCTCGCTGCCTGTTACGCGCTGGGGCAATAACTGCTCACCCCATATTGCACCATCGCCTAATTGCAGAGAAATAAGACGCTGGTTTTGTGAAAAAGCAGCAGCAAAACAGGCTAGTAGATCATTCGGTTTCATAGGGGCTCAGGAGCTTAGGCAGAGCCCATAATTTTACATGAAACTTTGCCCTACCATGCAGGCTTATTATCTACTCCTTATTTCAAGAATAAGCAATCCACCTTACCAGAAAAACAAACCACCCCAAAAACAAGAAAAAAAAAGGCAAACAATGGGTGATCTCACTCACATATATCGTTGCTTGCCCGTAAGCCCTAACAAAAACCAGTATTTCAAATTCAAAAAAAGCTTACCTGCAATTACGCAATGCCTTCAAAAACCGATAGCCAATATCGCCCAAAGTGTAACTACCGAGCCGACAAAGGCAATGCCGTAGCAAAACAGCCGCGCCACGGGGCCCGCATGAATGCCGACATCGTGCAGGCTATGAAAAATACGATGCACCGCATGCCATAAAAACAGCACGATAATCGCCAAGATCAAAGCCTTGCCTACGAGATGCTGAGCAAAGCCCTGCATATTGGCGTAAGAAAATAACTCGGCAGGCAATAGACCCAAAGGTGCTGCGAAGCTGGTAATAAAGACCAGTACTGCCCCGATCAGTGCCGACAACATGCCGCCCGCACCAAAAAGCAGCCAGAAAACCGGCTCATTTGAACGCTTTAAACTTGTTTTCATTACATTCCCCTTGCAATAAACCACAGCACCGCAAACACCAACACACTAGCCCCCGCTGCGGCGGCAAGGCCTGCGGTGGTAATGGTGGCAGCGGCTACTTTTTGCCCACCGACTTTCATAGGCGGCAAGGTACGCGGCATGATTTTGAACCAGGTGTAGCCGTGGTAAAGCATCGCGGCAAAAATGACCAGATTGATAATCAGCATCGGTCCGCTGGCCACAAAGGCACGATAACTATTCCATGCAGCCTCGCCTTGTGTAAGACAAATTAGCCCGGCGAGCAGCTCCAGCGCGTAAGCCAGCACAAAAAAAGCCGTGCCTTCGTGCACCATATATTCAATAAAAAAAGGATTACGCCGCCACCAGCCGGCCATAGGGCGGATATAGGGTTTTCTGGCATTCATTTGCAACCGCCTTTTTGATCAGGTGAGGGTAAAAAGCGAAAGAAAAAATCGCGCGCGCTCGCCATTTTATTGATATTTACCGCATTGGCCGGATCGACCATTTTTGGACAGACTTCGGAGCAATACCCCACGGCGGTGCAGTTAAAAACGCCGACTTGCGAGTTAATCAAGGCCATACGCTCGTCCGAGCCGCCATCTCTGGAATCCAGGTTATAGCGCTGCAATAGTGCAATGGCACCGGGGCCGATAAAGTCAGGGTTTAAACCAACCTGCGGGCAGGCTGCGTAGCACAGCATGCAGTTAATACAGCCCGCAAATTGCGAATACACATCCATTTCGGCGGGCGTTTGTAAGTATTCCCCTTCCTGCAAAGACTTGGCTTCTTTCGGGATCAGGTAGGGCTTCACGCTTTCCAGCTTTTCGATAAAGCTGTCCATCACCACCACCAGATCACGCTCGATCGGAAAATGCGCCAGCGCTTCGATCTTTACGCCTTGAGGGTAATCCCTCAGAAAGGTTTTACAGGCAAGTGCAGGCTTACCATCCACCATCATGCCACAGCTGCCACAAATGGCTTGCCTGCAAGACCAGCGAAAGCTTAATGTGCCGTCCAGCTCATCCTTGATATGGTTCAGCGCGCCTAGTACAGATAAATCATCACTAAAGGGCACGGCATAATCCTGCCAAACCGGATGCTCGTCTTGCTCCGGGCGGTAGCGAAGGATGGATACGGTTACTTTGGTATTCATACGTTTTTCTCCATCTTTTCGGCGGCTTCCCCTGCCGCGCCATAGGCACGCACTTTGGGTGCTGAGCGGGTAATTTTTACATCGCTATAGGTAAGCGTTGGTGCTGCGCTGCCCTGGTAATGCGCCAGAGAATGCTTAAGGAAATTCACATCGTCGCGCGCTTCATAGCCATCAAGACGCTGATGCGCGCCGCGTGATTCGCGCCGGTGCAGCGCCGAATGCGCCATAGCTTCGGCCACATCCAGCTGATAGCCCAGCTCGATGGCCAGTAGCCATTCGCTATTCCATACGGAGGATTTATCTTCAACCCGGATATGCTGATAGCGCTGCTTCAGCGCAGCCAGCTTCTCGCAAGTGGCTTGCATGCTGGCTGCTAAGCGATAAATACCGCAGCCCTCTTCCATAGTTTGCGCCATTTCACGGCGAATATCGGCCGCACGCTCGCTGCCCGCTTGCTGACGAATCTGCAGTGCTGGCAAGGCCGCGGCTTCGGCTAGTTTTAATAAGGTAGCGCTGTTTTTGGGCCCAGCAGATTTGGCATAGCGCGTGGCGGATTCACCCGCGACTTTGCCAAACACTGACAGCTCAGCAAGGGAATTTGAACCAAGACGATTCGCGCCATGAATGCCCACGCTGGAGCACTCACCCGCAGCAAACAGCCCCGGCAAGGATGCCGCACAGTGGATATCAACCGGAATGCCGCCCATGGTGTAGTGCACCGCCGGGCGTACCGGAATAGGCTGGGTCACCGGGTCGATATCCATAAATTCGCGGGCCAGCTCGCAAATTTGTGGCAGACGCTCGTGCAGTGTTTTTACACCCAAATGGCGTAAATCCAGATGCACTACCGCGCCGTAGCGCCCCTCTATGGTGCGGTTCTTTTGCATTTCATGCCAGAACGCTTGCGACAACCTATCACGCGGGCCAAGCTCCATCGCCTTATTGCGCGGTTTATCTTCGGCAGGGCCCAGGCCATAATCCTGCAGATAGCGATAGCCGTCTTTATTAACGAGTAAGCCGCCTTCGCCACGGCAGGCCTCGGTAAACAACAAGCCCGTGCCAGGCATACAGGTAGGATGATACTGCACAAATTCCATATCACGCAGCGGCACGCCATGGCGATAAGCCACCGCCATGCCGTCCCCAGTCACAATTCCGCCATTGGTGTTTTCGCGGAACACCCGCCCAGCGCCGCCGGTGGCCATTACCACTGCGCCCGCCTCGATCAGGATAAATTCACCACTGGCAATTTCGATCGCCAGAATCCCTTGTACGCGGCCATCGGCCACGATCAGGTCGACCAGAAAATATTCATCAAAGCGCGTAATTGAAGGGTATTTCATTGAGGTCTGGAATAGCGTGTGCAGCATATGAAAGCCGGTTTTATCCGCTGCAAACCAAGTGCGCTCGATTTTCATGCCACCAAAGGGGCGCACATTGATATGACCGTCTTCCTTACGGCTCCACGGGCAACCCCAATGCTCCAGCTGCACCATTTCGCGCGTGCATTCGCCCACAAAATAGTCGACTACATCCTGCTCGCACAGCCAATCGCCACCAGAAACGGTGTCATTAAAATGATGCTCCAGGCTGTCATGCGCCTGCACCACGCCGGCCGATCCGCCCTCTGCCGCCACCGTGTGGCTGCGCATCGGATACACCTTAGACAACAGCGCCACGGTCTGAGCCGGGTCGGCCTCGGCCGCCGCAATCGCCGCCCGCAAACCCGCACCGCCCGCACCTACAATCACCACATCCGCTTTAAATACCCGCATACCTCAACGCCTACGCCATGCTTGGCGAATCAAATCAGAAGCAATCAATGTAAGGGGATTTTGCTCAAAGCAGCTTGATCCTGATCATCTGAGGGATAAGTCGCAATGTCATAAACATGAAAGAATAAAAACAAGTTGACATAAAAAAGATGTAATTTAAATTTGTTGCCCCTGCATATCAAATAGCCTTTGCCGCCAGAAAATATTATCCGGCGCAGTCACCATCCGGCCAAGGAGAAGCATCAGACGCCCGTACGCTATTTCGCCATCCGCACAATTGCCATGCAATCGGCCAATGTCAGCCTGCCACGTTCTCCAAGCGGAAAGGCCTTATGTTTGGGCAATAAATTACCGACAGCCAATGCTACTTCATCTGCATTTAGCCCATAAGCCGCCAGATGCGTGGGCAAGCCCATTTGCTCAAAAAAATCTACTGTGGCATGAATAGCTGCATGGGCAACCTCATGATCGCTGCCGGAGAATCCCCACACACGGCGGCCATACTGAGCAAGTTTAAGCAATTTATCGTCAAAACAATAACGCAGTAAGCTTGGCAGCACCACGGCCAGCGTCTGGGCATGATCCATATCATAGAGCGTTGTCAGCTCATGACCGATGGCGTGACTAACCCAATCCTGCGGCTGCCCAACGCCAACCAGGCCAAACAGGGCCTGGTTGGCACACCACATATAGTTAGCCCGTGCGTTGATATCATCAGGATGAGCCAGCGTAACCGGCCCGACTTCGATCAGGGTGGATAAAATCCCCTCTGCCAACCGGTCTTGCAAACGTGCTTCGGCAGGAAAGGTGAGGTATTGCTCGGTGGTATGGATAAATGCATCAACCACACCATTGCTGATCTGACGCGAAGGTAAACTCAGCGTCAGAGCAGGATCAAGTACGGCGCAGCGTGGAAATACCATGGCATTTTTAAACGACATTTTGTCTTGCGTAGCACGGCGGGAAATCACCGAAGCAAAATTACTCTCCGCTCCTGTGGCGGGTAAAGTCAGCACCACGGCAATCGGCAAGGCGCACCTGATAGGCGTGCGATTGCCCACAATCAACCAGGGATCAATCTCCTCATCCAGTAATGCTGCAGCCGCAATAAACTTAGCCCCATCAATCACCGAGCCGCCGCCCACAGCCAATACCCAATCTACTTTGGCAACTTTAGCCTGTGCAGCGGCGCGCATCAGCGTTTCGTATTCCGGGTTGGCTTCAACCCCTGCAAACTCGAAGACCTCATGCTGCGATAAAGCCACCATCACCTGCTGATAAACGCCATTTTGCTTAATGCTGCCACCGCCATACACCAGAAGCACACGGCTAGCCGCAGGAATCTCCACAGCGAGCTGCGCCACCTGCCCCTGCCCGAAATGAATACGCGTTGGTGCATGGAAACTAAAATTCTGCATAATAACTCTCCCTAGCCAGGCACAAAGCTTACACCTACTTGAGGTATTAGAGAGTAGATTGGCGAGAATGCAGCAAAGCAGGCAAAACAAGAAGGGCCTGCCCGATAAAAAACAGCATAGACAGCGGCCATCGCAGATATTGCCCGGACCCAGTCTGTATTCAAAAAAATGGCATCAACAGCAATGCTGCTTAAGGAAATACGATCACAAATAAAAAAGCGAAAGCACAATGCTTTCGCTTTTTTATTTGCATCAGAGTTTGATCAGCGCAAATAACTCTCTGTTGGCACAATCACTAATCCTGCACGCTGCCCAACAGCAATATCAGGGTTAGGAAAGATCACCCGGGCATCGGTTTCATGCACAACATACTGCATGCCTTCATCCTCAGCCAGAATGGTACCGGGAGCCAGCGGGGTAAAATTATCCATTTTTGCATCAATATGTAAAACGAAAGCATCGCTCTGCTTGATGATTTCGCGCGAGACTTTATACAAACCCAAATGAGCGGGCACCACATCACCATCCGGTAAATCTCCGCTGATTAAACCTTCCAGATAGGCCTGCATTTTACTTAAATCCACACCGCCATTTTGCCCAAAAGGCATCGCCCGGCCCAGCTCAATGGTAAAGGCCGCTGCACCGCAATGCTGGCTGGAGAAAAACGAGAATGTAGTCGATGTGGTTGATTGCAAAAGCACCGCATCCACACCTGCGCTGGCTAAACGAGCCACCTGCAAAGGATCAAAATCCCGGCCCTGTGGTGGTAAGGGGTAAATAGCAAATTTTTCAATCAGGGAGCCATGAATCGCCGTATGTAAATCGTAATGAAGACGCGGCTTACTATCCTGAATCGATCTGGAAAAAAACCGCATCAGCTGCATTTCCAGCATAGCGGCACGGCGAGCTTCATCGCCGTCTTCCACATCCGGCAGACGGCAAAACAAGCGGTTCATATCCTGATCAATGCAGCGCACACCCTGACGCATGGCCTCAATATTACCAAACACACAAAGTACGCGTGCGCGCACTTTTAACTGACCTTCTAAAATCTGGCTGACAATCCGATCAAGTAGTTCGACAGGTGCCGTTTCATTGCCATGAATACCGCAGCTCAGCACCATATCCAGCTGTCTGTCACCTGGATTTTTAGGCTCAAAGCGAATCACCCCTTCATCCATCACCTGCACATGCGTGCCATTGGGCAGGCAATATGGCAAGGCAATACAGGTTTTACCTGCCAAAGTTTGTTCTAAAAAAGAGTTACTCATTTCCGGTCGTTTTCTTTTTGAATAGTTTGTCAGTCTAGCAGATTGTGACAGGAGGCTATTGCCGCCCGCCCGCGCCCGCGGTTTGCCCAGCCAGTATCAAAGGGCCAGTGCAGTGCGTAAACAGCACCCCATAGCGAAGTCGCTCATCTGCTTCCAAAATAAAAAATAAGGCGCATTTCGCGCCTTATTTTCTTATCAAGCCAGCTGGCAGGGATAAATCGAGCCCAGATGTAAAATCTGAGTCAGCTCATCCAGCGCTGTGCGTACTTCAATAATCAGCTGGGGATCGGCCAAATCGGCCTCGGTGAGGCGATCGCGATAATGCTGGTCTACCCAGGTATTCAAGCTGGCAAACAGCGCATCATTCATCCAGATATGCGGGTTCACAGCCGCCAGCTCTTTTTCCTGCAATGCCACACGTAAGCGTAAGCAAGCCGGGCCTCCGCCGTTTTGCATACTTTGCTTCAAATCGAACACCATCAGCTCGGCAATCGGGCCATTACTGGCCAGCATACCCTGCAAGTAATCCCAAACCGCAGGTGTGGCACGGCATTCATCCGGCACCACCAGATTCTGACGGCCATCAGCCCGAGCCAGCAGCTGGCTGTTAAAGAGATATGACTTCACCGCATCGGCCACGCTCACTTGCACCAGCGGCACTTCAATGACCTGCAAACCACCACCGAGCTTAGCGTCCAGCTCGGCATAGACTGCCGCCTGCTGCAAAAAAGCTGTTTCGTGGACAAACAATACGCGCTGATTACCCACCGAAATCACATCATTATGAAACACCCCGGCATCAATCACCGCTGGGTTTTGCTGAGCAAATACCAGCTTATCTGAGCTTAAACCATGCAAACGGGCAATTGCCTCACCCGCTTCTCTTGTCTGGCGTGCCGGGAATTTCTGTGGCTCCACTGCGCCGCCCCAGTGCTGGCGGCCATAAACAAAAAATTCAACACCCGCTTTGGCATAGTCATGACAAAAACGGGTGTGGTTTGCCGCACCTTCATCGCCAAACACGGCTTGCATCGGCAAGGCATCATGATGAGCAAAAACTGCATCATTATTAAACATTGCTTTGAGCGAACGGGTGGTTTGAGCATGCTCGATTGCACGGTGAAACTTATTTTGCAAATTGGCAGCCGTAAAGTGCACACGGCCATCTGCAGTATCTGCTGAAGGGCTGACGGTTGCGGCATTGGCAGTCCACATACTGGACGCAGAAGATACATTGGCCAAAAGGCCCGGCGAGGCTTTGGCCACCGCAGCCAGCACGCTGGCGTCATCCCCGCCAAAACCCAGCTCACGCAACAAGCCAATAGCCGGGCGCTCTTGCGGCACAAACACGCCCTGCTTATAACCCAGATCAGCCAGCGCTTTCATTTTGGCCAGGCCTTGCTTGGCCGCCTCACGCGGGTTAGCTGCTTTATTAGCATTGGATGTAGACGCCACATTACCAAAAGAATGGCCACCATAATGATGAGTCGGGCCCACTAAACCATCAAAATTGGCTTCAAAACTAATCGACATTTTTCTTTCTTCCTATCTCAAGACACAGGCGGGCAAAGATCACTCCGGCGGCCTGATTTCTCATCCATTAATCAATTGACATACCCGGCAGCAAAACAGAGGGCATTGCTAATAATTCTGTTTCTAAAGATGCGACAGGGTAAGCACAATAATCTGCTGCGTAATAGGCACTGGGGCGGTGATTACCGCTGGAGCCTACCCCGCCAAACGGCCCTGCACTGGAAGCACCGGTCAGTGGTTTGTTCCAATTAACAATACCCGCCCGTGATTCGCGCCAGAATAGTTTATAGCGCTCATGACGATCAGAAAGCAGACCCGCTGCCAAACCGAAACGGCTGCGGTTAGCCAGGCGGATAGCCTCATCAAAGTGACCATAACGCTGCAATTGCAGTAGCGGACCAAAATATTCTTCGTCAGGCAACTCTGCAATTTCGCTAACATCCAGAATACCAGCCGTAAGCATTGCTGTGCCAGGGTTCAGGCGGCACATTTTCAGTAAAGCCTTGCCGCCCTGCCGAATCAATGACTCTTGTACTGCCAGCATTTTATCCGCCTTATCCATGGTAATCATGGCCCCCATAAAGGGAGGCGGCTCGGCATCCCACGGGCCCACTCGTAATTCGGCGCTGACATTGATCAGGCGCTCCAAGAATAAATCACCCCATTCTCCCTCTGGCACAAAGAGGCGCCGGGCACATGAGCAGCGCTGACCGGCAGAAATAAAGGCAGATTGAATTACATGATGGATGGCGGCAGATATATCTCGGACCTCATCGACAACCAGCGCATTATTGCCCCCCATCTCCAACGCCAGAATTTTATCCGGCCGGTCTGAAAACTGCTGATGTACGGCAAAGCCTGCTGCCGAGCTGCCGGTAAAAAACACGCCATCCAAATCAGCATGGGCAGTCAGCAAAGCGCCTGTTGCCGCCCCACCCTGCAATAAATTCATCACGCCAACAGGCAAACCTGCCGCCAGCCAAAGCTCAACCGTCTTTTGAGCCGTCATCGGCGCGTATTCAGAAGGCTTGAAAACCACAGTATTACCTGCCAGTAAAGCAGGAACGATGTGCCCGTTAGGCAAATGGGCAGGAAAATTGTAAGGCCCCAGTACGGCCACCACACCATGCGGGCGGTGACGTAAAATTACACTGGCATCTCCTTGAGTAAATTCCTTGCGAAAAGTACGCTCCTCAAAAGCACGGATCGAAATATCGACCTTACTCACCATGCTGGCAACTTCCATGACCGCTTCCCAGCGGGGCTTACCCGTTTCCAGCCCGATAGTGGCTGCAAGCTCGTCAGAATTGGCTTGCAATAAATCGGCAAAACAACGAAGCACCGCAATCCGGTTACTCAGCTCCGTGTCCCGCCACAATGGAAACGCTGCCCTTGCCGCCACTACAGCCGCATCAACTTCCTGCCCACTTGCTGCATTGCCTACCCAAACTGCCTGCTGACTCACCGGATTACGTGAAGCCCACGCATCGCCCTTACCCACAGACCAGCGCCCATCGATTAACTGCATAATTTACCCCCTGGCAGATAGCGGTACCGCGCGCACGCTGTCACCCGCAGCAATGCCAAGCTGATCCAGAACAAGCTGTGTCAGTTGCAAACCACTGTCAGTTTTCTGTGCAATGGCAATGACACAGCGAAACCCCAGCAGCTGACGGTTTGAAACCAGCCATGGGATGCCAGCCTCCGTACTCACCGGCTGAGCCTCATAGCAATCACTTGCGCGCACCGCCCGTACCTGCTCCAGCTCGCATTCCAGTGTCGGGCCCGCATCAAAAATATCCACATAACCTTGGTAATGAAAGCCCTCTGCCTCCAGCATGGCACGGGCAGGACGTGTAGCTGCGTGCACTTCTCCAATGACCTGGCGTGCTTCTTCGGGCAAAAAACAGGTGTAAATCGGATGTTGCGGCATCAGTTCGGCAATAAACGATTTACTGCCAACGTAAGACAAGAAGTCGGCGCGGGCAAAATCCATACGAAAAAAATGCCGCCCCAGGCTCTCCCAGAACGGCGAGCGTCCCTCTTCATCCGAAATTCCGCGCATTTCGGCAATAATGCGATGCGAAAAACGGGCACTGTGCTCGGCCATAAACAAAAAACGCGCCTTGGACAAAAGGCTGCCATTGCCATCTTTACGATAATGAGGCAACAAAAACAAAGAACAAAGCTCACTGGAGCCAGTCATATCACTGTTTAAAAACAGGGTTTCCAGTTGCTTATAAATACCCAACTCACGTGAGGCATGCACATTGATGCCTACCCGGTAGTTGTACCAGGTTTCATGCATACCCACGGCCACCTCAATGCCTGAAGTGCCGACAATTTTACCGGTGAGCTCGTCCTCAAGCACAAACACATAACTTGCATCTGCAGCATCTGGGGCAGCAGTATTAAGCGAAGTTTCACTAGCTAAAATTCGCGCAGACAGACGTTCAGGATTGGCCTGCAGCGTGGTTACCCCCACTCCGGCTTCTTTTGCCAAAGCCAGCAGTTCGGGTAAATCTTCTGTCTCAATCGGGCGAATCAACATTCAAAAAACTCCTCTTTAATCAGGCAGTTTACTGCTCATAAATCACTACAAAAGAGCAGAAAACCCAGATATATGCTCATTCTCAGCTGCAAACCTAAATCTCTGGACGCATAGTGTGCCCTTCGCCCTGCAGATCTTCAAATAAGGCAATACCACTCACAAAAATATTCAAACAATATTCAGAATGACTGCAGTGCGCCCCTTAAAGAGGCTCACAACAACTAAACCATGCCATTCATCCCGAGAACACAAGCTCAATTGAGAAAAGCTGCCATGCATAACATAAGTACAGCTACTATTTTCAATCGCTAGCAGTGATCAGCCAATTATCTTTAATACCACTTTAAAATCTAACAAAGCGCACTTTTCATTACATCGGGACAAGCCCCAACTGTTTGATATGCCCTTGTAAACAGACACTAATTTAATTACTTGCTTTCAAGTTAAGCCAAAATTGACTATGAATAAGTCACCGATAAAGTAGATAAAAAGGCCTGAAAGTGAAGCGCGTGCTTATAAAATACAGTAGCAAAATAGCCACAGGCAGCTGCCGGCAAGCTAATAATAAAAATCTGATGGGCGGGCACAGCGCCTTAACACTCACGACTCTGCGAAAAACAATACAACCCTGACCACCGACAGCCAGAAACATGCTTCATCAGGCCATCACAACAGGATGCCACCCAATGCCCATCACACACAAAATTCAAAATGACCTTTGCACTATTTTAATCAGAGGGGAAATCTCCATTTACACCTCGAAACTCATGCAGGAAACACTCCTCGAATTATTACAATCAGAACACATAATTCATATTGATTTATCTGAAGTCAATGAAATTGACAGCGCTGGAATTCAACTTTTAATTAGTTTAAAAAAATATGCACACAATAAAAAAACCACATTGCAGTTCCAAGAACATAGCCTGTGTGTACTGGATGTAATTGATCTTTACAATATTGCAGCCGAACTGGGTGACCCGCTCGTACTCACCCAGCGCTGATCATGAACAATTTACAATCAAAAATGGCATAGGCCCAAGCCAGCCCGGGAGCACTAAATGGATTTAGACAGCGCCAGAGAAGCTCTTATTGAAGAGGCCAGAGACCTGCTTAATTCAATGGAATCAGCACTTCTTACTATTGAAGGCAGTAATGCCAGTAGTGAAGAAATTGATTCACTGTTTCGTGTGGCACACACCATAAAAGGCTCTGCGGCGCTTTTTTCTCTCGATCATATTGTTCTTTTCACCCATAGCATGGAAAGCTTACTGGATTTAGTCAGAAATAATGAAATCAGTATCAATGAAAAAATGATTTCTATTTTGCTTGACTGTAAAGATTATCTCAGCCTGTTAATTAATGCAGTAGAAAACAAAACAGAAAATATTGATCCAGATCCGGAAAACCGTGCAACACTGCTTAACCTGCTCGATACTTTTTTAATACCAACGAACCAGATACAAACAATATCTTCCACGGACTCCATTGAAAAAGACGAGCAAAAACAGGCAGGAGACAGCCACTGGCATATTTCTTTGCGTTTTAATAAAAATAATTTAATTAACGGCATGGATCCGCTCGAATTTATTCGATATTTATGCACTCTGGGCAAGATAAGTTATATCTATACAATTACTGACAATATCCCTCCTCTAGACAATATTAATACAGAAGACTGCTATTTAGGTTTTGAAATAGATCTCGAATCCAGCAAAGATAAAAAAACCATTGAAAGCGCATTTGATTTTATTCGTAAAGACAGCACAATACGCATTCTCCCCCCGCATGCAAAAATGCAGGAATATATTGACCTTATTCACTCACTCCCCGAGCCCCCACAGCTTCTGGGTGAAATTATTCTGAAAGGAGGATCAATCACACCATTAGAGCTGGAGGAAATTCTTCACATTCAAAAAACCGAGCCAGACCGGCAACTGGGCAGTATTTTTGTCGAAGAAAACATTGTTGCAGCCCCTGTTGTCGCAGCCGCATTGCAAAAACAAAAACAAATTGAAGATAAAAAAAATAGTGAGCTGAAGTTTATCAAAGTGGAAGCAGGCAAACTCGATACTCTGATCAATATGGTAGGGGAGCTCGTTATTGCAGGAGCTGCCGCCAATTTAATTTCAAAAAAATCTAATAACCCAGCAATGAATGAAGCTTGTGCTAATTTATCTGAACTGGTAGAACAAATCAGAAACAGTGCATTAAACCTAAGAATGGTACAAATCAAAGAAGTGTTCGAACGCTTCCCCAGAGTTATTCGTGATACCGCTAAAGATTTAAATAAACAAATCAATCTTAAATTAATGGGGACAGAAACAGAATTAGACAAAAGCATGATAGAAAAATTAAGTGACCCACTTATGCATATTATTCGTAACGCCCTTGATCATGGCATTGAGCTGCCACAAGACAGAATAAATAAAGGAAAAGCAGCGCAGGGAGAAATCATCCTAAATGCCTTTCATGACTCAGGCAGCGTGGTTATTGAAATCAGCGATGATGGTGCAGGATTAAATAAAGAACGTATTTTAAACAAAGCAATAGAAAAAAAATTAATCAACAAAGAAGCCATTCTCAGTGAACATGAAATTCATCAGCTCATTTTTGCTGCAGGGTTTTCTACCGCAGAAACAATCACCCACCTATCTGGCCGTGGCGTAGGCATGGATGTAGTTAAACGCAATATTGAGCAATTGCGTGGGGAAGTAGAAGTTTTATCCGAAGAAGACTCAGGAAGTATTTTTAGTATTCGCCTACCGCTTACGATGGCAATTATTGATGGTTTTCAAGTAATGGTTGCCGATTCTACCTTTGTTATTCCTCTTGATTTGGTACTGGAATGCGCCGAGCTTACCCCCGATGACGAACAGCATAATTTTGTGAATTTACGTGGAAAAGTATTGCCTTTTATTCGTTTACGCAACCTCTTTGATTTACCAGAAAACAAGAGCAATAAAGAAAATATTGTGGTAATTCAATATGGTCAACATCGAGCAGGGCTTGTTGTTGATAAGTTAATTGGTGAATTTCAGGCTGTCATCAAGCCACTTGGCCTGCTATTTAAAGAATTAAAAGGTATTAGTGGTTCCACAATTCTTGGGTCAGGGGAAGTAGCACTTATTTTGGATGTTGCCCAACTGGTGCAGTTTGCTCATAAAAAAGCAGACATATCACGCAATACTACCCATAAAACACCACTATTACCACTTCCTATTCCAACAACAAGCAGTAGTGATGGAGAACAATAAAATGAACTGGATTAAAAATGCCAAAATCGGCAACAAACTGCTTATTTCATTTATGCTTATTGCAAGCATATCGCTATTGGTAGGGATTATCGGCATTAGTAAAATAGCAC
Organism: Iodobacter ciconiae; assembly: GCF_003952345.1. Lineage (NCBI taxonomy): Bacteria > Pseudomonadati > Pseudomonadota > Betaproteobacteria > Neisseriales > Chitinibacteraceae > Iodobacter > Iodobacter ciconiae. The sequence continues at coordinate 1,761,782 of NZ_CP034433.1, forward strand.
AGCTCAATAAACTAGTGCAATATATGTATACTGACCAACTTATCCCAATCAAAGATAATGCTAATGCCAATTTACAAGCTGTTTACATTGCAAGAAGGCTCAATTTCTATGTTTTTTCTAACGATGAAAAAATGCAAAAAGAAATTGTCTTAGAAATGGATAATTACGAAAAAAAAATGATGGAGCTCATTGCAAAATTTAACAATACGCAACAAACCGAAACATCTCAAAAAATCATTCAGGAATTGCCTGCAGACTGGCAGGCTTTTAAAGCAACACAACAAAAAGTAATTCATTCTGTTGACCAGAAAGAAGATATAGAAAAAACAAAACAAATTATTTTAAATGAAGTTCGCCCTGCTTTTCAAAAATTTGATGACAATTTATCTGCCCTTCTTGATATAAAAGAGACAACCAGCAAACAATCTTTCGAGCATGCCAATGAAGTGACTGCACAAATCACCATACTCATGGCAAGCATTATTATCTGCTCTTTTTTAATTTCAATCATGATTGCTTTTTTTATCACCCGCCAAATTATGCGTCAAATTGGCGGGGAACCAAGTCTTGCCGTCAGTATTGCAAACCAGGTAGCCAGCGGCAACCTAACGATTAACACCACACTCACCCAGGGCGATCAGTCCAGCATTATTTTTTCGCTACAAAAAATGACTCATACGCTCAACCAAGTCATGAGCAATATTTACTCTACATCAAATGCCCTGGCCAGCTCATCCGAGCAAGTAAGCGCTGCATCCCAGAACCTGTCACAAAACGCCTCTGAGCAGGCAGCCAGCATAGAAGAAACCAGCTCATCTCTCGAAGAAATCACCTCAACCATTTCGCAAAACAATGAAAATGCCAAAATAACAGAAGGAATCTCTGGCAAAGCCTCCGTTAAAGCGGCTGAAGGCGGAGCTGCCGTAAAAGAAACAGTATTTGCCATGCAGCTGATTACTGGAAAAATTAAAATCATTGACGATATTGCCTATCAAACCAACTTGCTTGCGCTTAACGCCGCCATTGAGGCGGCGCGTGCAGGAGAGCATGGAAAAGGCTTTGCCGTTGTTGCTGCCGAAGTACGTAAACTTGCGGAACGCAGCCAGATTGCAGCTCAGGAGATCAGCGAGCTTGCCGACAGCAGCGTACGGCAAGCGGCAGGCGCTGGCGAGCGGCTGGGAGAAATTGTACCTTTAATCAAAAAAACAGCCGATCTGGTCGAAGAAATTTCAGCGGCTTCCCAGGAGCAATCCAGCGGCATAGAGCAAATCAATACCGCCATGAGCCAAATTTCACAAACAACCCAAGGCAATGCCGCTGCGGCAGAAGAGCTCAATTCAACAGCAGAAGAGCTTTCTATTCATGCCTCGCGTTTACAGGAAATGATTGGTTTTTTTCAAACGGGGAAAACCTCAAAAATATAAACCTAAAATACACAACAATGCACTTGTCGGCTTAGGCCGTGTTTTTTGCCTTTACCAAGGAATAAACTCATGAATATCCGCAACCTAAGGAAAAATAAAGAAGAGCATCTTGCCTTGGCCCAGTCAGAAGAAAAGCAATACCTTACTTTCATGCTAAATCAAGAATTATTTGCCGTCGTCATTCACAATATCAAAGAGATTATTGAGTATGCCGGCGTCACCGAGGTCCCTCTGATGCCGCGTTTTATGCATGGCGTTATTAATATGCGTGGCGCAGTTATTCCGGTCATAGATTTAGCCGTACGTTTTGGCAAAGGCAGCAGCACAATTGGCCGGCGCTCTTGTGTGGTTATTCTGGAAGTCTTTTTTTCCGAGGCGTATCACGATGTGGGTGTATTGGTAGATTCGGTTAACGAAGTCATTGAAATCTCTGCTTCAAAAATCGAGCCACCACCCGAATTTGGCGCGAAAGTGCGTAGTGAATTTATCTCGGGAATCGGCACGATCAATGATAAATTCGTCATCATTCTGGACGTAAATCATGCGCTTTCTTTAGGTGAAATGGTCGAACTCGTTGATGAAAAAATTAATTCAAGCTCGGAGCATCGCATAAGCTTTAATGCTGACGAAATGCAATAGTGGCGTGTAACAACACCATGTCAGTTAAACGCATTATATTACTCCCTGGTGATGTGCATTTTTCTCGGGCACCTGACCAGCTTTACACCCTTCTTGGCTCCTGCCTTGCCATCACAGCATGGCATCCACAGCGCCTGCTCGGTGGCATGTGCCACTTTCTACTTCCCAAGCCCGCTCACAATACTGCACCGGACGGGCGTTACGGCAGCGACGCTTTTAATTTGCTTTGCCAGTTTATGCAACAAAACACCACCTTCCCCAATGAATACCGCTATCAAATTTATGGTGGCAGCAATATTTTACAAACAACCATCAAAGATTCATCCATTGGCAGCCGCAATATTTATGCTGCCAAACAAATTTTGCTTAACGCTGCACTCAGTATTGATTTCGAAGATACGGGAGGCAACTATTCACGCAAAATTTTACTCGATTTAAAAACTGGAAAAATCACCGTGCACCACTTACGGCACGAATAAACATAAGCCAGGACATTTCATCTTTAATAACAAGAAAAGCCGCTAACTAAAAATACAAAAAAATCAACTCCAAAAGCACAATTAACCCTCTATAACTAAGATTATGCTCATTAAGCAAGGCTAAACCATGACCATTAAAGTCATGATCGTTGATGATTCTGCTGTAGTGCGGCAGGTCATGCTCGACACACTTTCTAAAGCCAGTGACATCCAGGTGATCGGCTCAGCCCCTGATCCTATTTTTGCCCGCGAAAAAATGGAAAAAGAATGGCCAGATGTCATTGTGCTGGACATTGAAATGCCACGTATGGATGGCTTAACATTCCTAAAAAAAATCATGGCCGAACGGCCAACCCCCGTAGTGATCTGCTCATCCCTCACAGAAAAAGGAGCCGAAATCACCATGCAGGCCCTCTCTGCGGGCGCCCTGGCCATTATTACAAAACCCTCCTTAGGCCTAAGGGATTTTATTCAGGACAGCTCGGCAGATCTGCTGCACGCCATTCGTGCAGCGTCCATGGCAAGGCTTCAGCGGCTACGCCCTACAGCTCCCGTACGCACAAGCCACAGCCCTAACACCCATTCAGGTGCTACTTCTTCCACCAGCGCCATGCAGGAGAGAATGGGCTCACCCAAGCTCTCGGCTGATGCTATTTTGCAGGCAGCGGGCAGCCAGAGCACTATTCAGACCACACACAAAATCATTGCTATTGGTACATCAACCGGCGGCACACAGGCACTGGAAAGCATTCTGCCCGAGCTACCCAAAACATCCCCCGGCATTGTAATTGTTCAGCATATGCCAGAAAAATTTACCGCATCCTTTGCCGCCCGGCTCAACAGCCTGTCACAAATCGAAGTGCGCGAAGCAAAAAGTAACGACCGCATTCTCCCGGGGCTGGCGCTCATTGCGCCTGGCGGTAAACATATGCTGGTCAAACGCAATGGCACGCAATACCACGTAGATGTTATCGATGGCCCCATGGTCAGCCGCCATCGTCCTTCAGTTGATGTTTTATTCCGGTCCGTCGCAAATGCAGCCGGACGCAATGCAATCGGATTTATTCTAACAGGCATGGGTGATGACGGAGCAAGAGGCTTAAAGGAGCTCCACGATACGGGAGCTCACACCTATGCTCAGGACGAAGCTAGTTGCGTGGTTTTTGGCATGCCTAAAGAGGCCATTAAATTAGAAGCCAGTGATGAAATCATTGCACTTGAACGCATTCCTGACGTGATAGCCAAACTTTCTAACCGGTGATAATTATGTCTGCTGAACTTAATGTTTTTATTGTGGAAGACAGCCTTATTCAAAGGATGCACGCAGCCACACTCTGCTCCGAGCTAGGGCTACACGTGATAGGAGAAGCATCCGATGGTAACGAAGCCCTGCTGCTTTTACAAAACTCTTCACTTCCCGATGTAATGCTGATTGATTTGGAAATGCCTGGCATGGATGGAATCGAGCTCATTCAGGAGCTTGCACACCGGGCCATTCCCGTATCAGTCATTGTATCAAGTGCAAAAGAAGACTCATTGATTTCTTCAGTAGAAACCATGCTGCAAGCCTATGGCCTGCCCGTATTAGGAGCCATTAAAAAGCCACTTACTTTAGCCCAGCTAAACAAAGCTCTCGACAACTTCAAACCCCTGACCAAAGAAACACCTCAAACCAGGCCCGAGCCGGTAATGGCGGCATCCGAAATCACCAAAGCCCTGATAGAACATCAGTTTGTTGCCTATTTCCAGCCTAAGATTTCAATTAAAACAGGCGTCATCAAAGGCGTCGAAACACTCATTCGCTGGCAACACCCCGAGAAAGGCCTGATTATGCCTTCGCAATTTATTTCTACCGCCGAAGAACAAGGCCTTATCAATGAATTAACCATGGAAATATTAGACCTGGCACTACAGCAATGTCGCCACTGGCATGAGCGCGGATTAAAAATCACAGTTGCAATTAATTTATCCATGCTGTCTTTATCCTGCTCTAATTTTGCTGAGCATATTTCCCAAAAGGTAGCAAACTATGCAATAGACCCCAGCTTTATCATGCTGGAGATCACAGAAACCGCCGTCATGGGTGATGTGGGGAATGCGCTGGGTACACTTGCAAGATTAAGACTTAAAGGGTTCGGCTTATCGATTGATGATTACGGCACCGGATTCTCATCGATGCAGCAACTCTCCCGTATCCCCTTTACCGAATTAAAACTGGATCGCTCTTTTGTTGATGGTGCACATACCAAGCCTCATCTGCGCGCTATTTTGGCCAGTGCTATTGAAATTGCAAAAAAACTGGAGCTCAAAAGTGTAGCCGAAGGCGTTGAATGCATTGAAGATCTGACTGTTTTGCAAGAATTAGGCTGCGACATCGTTCAGGGTTATATTACCGCCAGACCCATGCCAGGCCATGAAGTCGTGCCTTGGTTAAAAAGCAATAATCAGCGTCTGAGAGAATTATGTAGGTCTACCCTTTAAAACCTCATAAAAAAACGCCACCGAAGTGGCGTTTTTTTACTCGATCAAAACAGGCTCCGGCTCACCTTCTAGCTTCACCTGCTCGATTTCAATAAAGCGACGGGAAATTTTATCGCTAGTGATACTCACCTGCTGTACATCATCATTCACCTGACGGATATGCGTAGCAAGCTTTTTCATCCGATCGTCAAAGCGGGTGAACTCCTGCCCCAGCTTACCCAGAGCCTCTTTAATAATGTGCACTTGCTTGCGCGTTTCTACATCTTTAATCACCGCCCGTGCCGTATTAAGCACAGCCATCAAAGTAGTCGGCGACACAATCCAGACGCGTTTGGTCATAGCATGCTGCACCAGCTCGGGGTGATAAGCATGAATTTCGGCAAACACGGCTTCGGCAGGGATAAACATTACCGCGCCATCTGCTGTTTCATTTGGAATAATATATTTGCTGGAAATATCATCAATATGCTTTTTAATATCTCCCCTGAACGCTTTGGATGCCACCGCCCGATCAAGTGTTCCATCAAACATACGATGGTAGTTTTCAAGTGGAAACTTGGCATCCACAGCTACCGTGCCTGTTGGCTCGGGCAGACGCAAAATACAATCGGCACGTGTGCCATTACTTAAAGTCGATTGGAATTCGTAGACCTGGTTGGGCAACACATTTCGGATCAGATGCTCTAACTGCACCTCACCAAAAGCACCCCGGCTGCGCTTATCTCCAAGTAACTCCTGCAAACTCACCACATTGGTAGTCAGGCCATCAATCTTCTTTTGTGCTTCATCAATTGTGGCCAAACGAGCCATCACACTGGCAAAGGTTTCATTGGTTTTTTTAAAGCCTTCATCCAGGCGTTCGGTGACTTTGCCTGAAATTTCGCCCAGTTTAGCATCGGCCGTTTTAGTCAGCTCACCCACAGCAGTGGTCAGCTGCGTTGCCGTCAGTGCCAGGGCATTTTGAATCTGCTCCATTTCACGTACCGATTGTTCGGCCAGCATTTGTGAGAGTTTTAGTAAAATCTCTTCCCGTAAAGCATCCTGTTTACCCGAAAGCTGGCTGGAAATATCACTTAACTGCTTGACTACCAGCTCACGTGTTTCAGACAATGTGGTTGTTAAAGAAAGCCGCATGGTCGAAAGTGATTCGGTTTGTGCTGCCTGCAAATGCGTCAGTGATTCACGTGTCTCTTTTAACTCCTGCCCTACACCGCTGCGCACCCGTTCGAACGCTTCGGTCATTGTGTCACGCAGACGCTCACCCGAGCGGGTAACGGCATCGGAAAGCTGCACACCCTGCTGGGTTAAAACCACATGAGTGCTTTCAGTTTGCCTGCTTAAGCCCTGATGTAAATCAGAAAGCATCTCTCTGTGCTTAGCCTCCAGATCTTGTGTCAGCGTATCTAAAACATCTCTTTGCGACTGAGCCAGCTGGTGCAAACGAGCCACCACCAGTGCACCTGCCAGCAAAACGACCAGCGTCGTAATTCCAAACAATAGGTCTAACATAGGTTTCCACGTATACCGCAACGAGGAGATTGTAGGCGATGTGCGGCAGTACGCCTATAATCACTTACATGAAGCCTCTGCTATTTACTTTATTCACACTGTTTACCGGTGTTGCCCATGCCACGGATATCGCAGCCATTCAGCATGCGGCACAACAGTGGCTGGATCAGTCCCTGGCCAGCAGCAACGGGGTGCCCAGCTATCAGCTTAGCCAGATTGACAAACGCATCCAGCTGGCCCCTTGCAAACAATACGATGTAGGCTTACCCAGCGGCTACCGGCTTTTAGGCAACACCATGCTCAAAATCCAATGCGTGGAGGGTGCCAGCTGGGCGATCAATCTGCCCGTTAAAGTTTCCCTGCTTGTCACCTACTATGTTGCAGCAAGGCCCTTATCGGGCAACCAAGAGCTCGGAGCGGGCGATCTTTCAGCCCAGCAAGGTGATCTGGGTACGCTACCGGGCTCTATCATTCTTGACCCATCCCAGGCCGTAGGCCGTGTACTTAATACCGCAGTCGCATCCGGCAGGCCCCTGCGCAGTGAAATGCTCAGAGCGGCAATAGTCATCCAGCAAAATCAGAAAGTAAGGGTGATTTTTCGAGATGGTGGTATTGAGGTCGCCAACGAAGGAATAGCGATGAATAACGCCGCCGATGGCCAATCGGTGCGCGTGCGTATAGGTACAAGGCAAATCATTCAAGGTGTCGCCACGGCAACGGGCAGTGTGGATGTCAGTGATTGAAGCTGGCCGCCGGGTCAACAAGTAACCTAAACAACCCCGATCGGCACAACAAATATCGCCCATATTCACACGTGAACTGACAAAACGCTCGCCAGCCGCTACAATTTGCGGCTTTGTAAAGTCCGCCCAAGCGCTTAAGCATGCAAGTTTTTAGAAGCGTTTCTAACGCTCACCTTCCTCCTACTGCAATCACCATCGGCAACTTCGATGGCCTACACGCTGGCCATGAAGCGATGCTGTCCGAATTAAAATCGGTGGCATCACGACACAAACTTAAAACCTGTGTGCTGACTTTTGAACCGCACCCCCGTGAATTTTTTACGCCAGAAGCCGCCCCTGCCCGCCTCACCAGCTTACGGGAAAAACTGGAGCTACTGGCAGCAAGAGAGATTGATTACGTCATCGTGCAGCGTTTTGATCGCACATTTTCATCTTTAAGTGCGATCGATTTCAGAGATCAGATACTGGCTAAAGATTTAAATGCACAGCATGTGATTGTAGGAGACGATTTTTGCTTTGGAGCAAAACGCGCGGGCGATTTTGCCCTACTGCAAGCCAGTCAAAATTTCAGCGCCTGTAGCCTTGCCACCGTAACTGACGGTGGCCTGCGGATCTCATCAACCGCTGTACGAAACGCCCTGGCTGCTGGTGATATGAGCTTGGCCACCCACTATTTAAACCGTCCCTACTCCATTTCCGGACGAGTTGTTAATGGCGATAAAATCGGCAGAACACTCGGCTTTCCAACTGCCAATATTCAAATCAAACATAATCGCCCTCCCTTATTTGGCATTTTTGTAGTGGAAATACACGGGCTGGAAAAGCCATACCAAGGTGTAGCCAGCCTAGGGTTTCGCCCCACCATCCACGGTGGCGACCCCTCACCTAGATTAGAAGCGCATTTATTTGATTTTAACCAACAGATATATCGTCAGCATCTGCGTGTAGACTTCCTGCATAAGCTGCGTGATGAAGAAAAATACATTGATTTGCCCACTTTAGTTGCGCAAATCGAAAAAGATTGTGTCGCAGCCCGAAACTGGTTTGCGGATAACAGATAAGTAATGCCTCACCATTGAGAGATCAACATGTCAGAAAAACCTGTTAACAAGTACCCAGTCAACTTACTTGACACACCATTTCCTATGCGTGGTGATCTGGCCAAACGCGAACCGGGCTTTTTAAAAGACTGGCAAGACAATGCGCTCTACCAAGCCATTCGCAGCAAAGCAAAAGAGCAGAACCGTCCTAAATTCATGCTGCACGACGGCCCGCCGTACGCCAATGGTGATATTCATATCGGCCACGCCGTGAATAAAATTCTAAAAGACATCATTATCAAAGCCAAAACACTGGATGGCTTTGATGCACCCTATGTACCAGGCTGGGATTGCCACGGACTGCCAATTGAGCATCAGATCGAAAAAATTGTTAAATTTGATAAGCAGGCGCTGGCCGCCAACCCGGCTATCTTTGAGCGCGTGCAGGAATACCGCAAAGCCAATGGCCTTGACCCTAAGGAAACCCGTCTGCCTGCAGCATTTACCCGTGAACTATGCCGCGATTACGCAGCAATCCAGATCGAACGCCAGAAAGCCGACTTTATCCGCCTGGGTGTATTGGGTGACTGGAACAATCCTTACCGCACCATGGATTTCAAAACCGAGGCCGACATTGTCCGCACCTTGGGGAAAGTCCATTCAAACGGCTATCTGATCCGAGGCCAAAAACCGGTTCACTGGTGCGTAGACTGCGCATCAGCGCTGGCTGAAGCTGAAGTTGAATACGAAGACAAAGTATCCCCTGCCATTGATGTAGGCTTTCGCGTGGTTGATAGCGCAGCACTCTCTGCCGCTTTTGGCGGTGTGAATGTCCAAGACATCCCTGCGTTTGCCCTGATCTGGACGACCACGCCATGGACTTTACCTGCCAACCAGGCAGTATCGGTACATGCAGAGCTGATATACGACTTAATCGCCACACCAAAGGGTCTGCTGATTCTGGCTCGTGATCTGGCTGAAGCCACCATCAAACGTTATGACATCGAAACCACTGAAGTCATCGCCCAGGCCAAGGGTGCTGCGCTGGAATTTTTGCAACTGCAACACCCCTTCCTGGAGCGCGTAGTGCCGGTTATTTGTGGCGAGCATGTCACTACTGATGCCGGTACAGGCCTTGTACATACCGCACCAGCACACGGTTTGGAAGACTACGTAGTCGGCTGCAAGTACAAGATTCCAACGGATAACCCGGTGGGTAACGATGGCCGTTTCTATAGCAATATTGAATTTCTTGCAGGTAAAACAGTCTGGGAAGCCAACCCGCTGGTGCTTGCCTTACTGGAAGAGCGTGGCGCGCTGTTTGCCAGTAAAAAACTGGAGCACAGCTATCCACATTGCTGGCGTCATAAAACCCCTATTATTTTCCGTGCAACCAGCCAATGGTTTATCGGCATGGAAACCGCAGGCATTGAAGGTCACACGCTCAGATCACAGGCCAACACGGCGGTTGATTCGACAGAGTTCTTCCCGGCATGGGGTCGTGCCCGCCTGGAAGCGATGATTAAAAACCGCCCGGACTGGTGTGTTTCACGCCAGCGCAACTGGGGCGTGCCAATGACTTTCTTTGTGCACAAAGAAACCGGCGAATTACACCCGAAATCAGGCGAATTGCTTGAGATTGTCGCTAAGCGCATCGAAGCCGAAGGAATTGAAGCGTGGTTTAAGCTTGACGCAAACGAGCTACTGGGTGACGACGCGATTTACTACGACAAACTCAAAGACACGCTGGATGTATGGTTTGATTCAGGCTCCACCCACTACGCAGTATTGCGTCAGCGGGAAGAGCTCACATGGCCGGCCGATTTATATCTGGAAGGCTCGGATCAGCACCGTGGATGGTTTCAGTCATCCCTGCTGACAGGCTGTGCTACGGAAGGACGCGCACCTTACAAACAATTGCTCACCCACGGTTTTGTCGTGGACGGCAAGGGTTTGAAGATGTCCAAATCCAAAGGCAACGTCATTGCACCTCAATCGGTCATTAACCAGCTGGGCGCAGATATGCTGCGCCTGTGGGTAGCCTCTACCGATTACTCCGGCGAGCTAACTATTTCTGACGAGATTCTGAAGCGCACCGCCGATTCCTACCGCCGCATCCGTAACACGCTGCGCTTCTTACTGGCCAATATTTCTGATTTTGGCGCAGAAAACCTGCTACCGGCAGAAGAGCTGCTACAGCTTGATCGCTACGCTCTGGTTGAGCTGGCTGCATTCCAGGCAAAAATCACTGCGCTATACGGTAAATACGAGTTTCACCTTGCGGTCCAAGAGATTCACGCTTATTGCTCGGAAGACCTGGGCTCTTTCTACCTCGACATTATCAAAGACCGTCTCTACACCATGGGTGCAGATAGCCAGGGCCGTCGCTCGGCACAAACTGCGCTCTGGCATATCAGCCAGGCACTGGTTCGCTTACTCGCACCGATTTTGTCTTTCACCGCGCATGAAGCATGGGGCACGCTGAAAAACGAAGAAAATGTGTTCCTATCCACCTGGCACACGGTACCTGTAGTGAGTGATGCAGAGCAGCTAAATGCCCGTTTTGTGCTGATTCGTGAAGTACGCGCCGCAGCACAAAAAGAAATCGAACTGCAACGCGCGGGCGGCAAGCTAGGGTCGAGCTTACAAGCCGAAGTTGAAATCACTGCAGCAGGAGACACTTACAGAGCCCTGGCAGGTTTAGGCGATGAGCTGAAATTTGTCCTTATCACCTCGCAAGCACGCTTGGTAAAAGGTGAGACAAGCAGAATCAGTGTTGGCGCATCTACTGCAGCTAAATGTGATCGCTGCTGGCATTACACCGCCAGCGTAGGCACACACGCGGAACACAGCACGCTGTGCAGTCGTTGTAATGACAATCTATTTAAGCAGGGCGAGGTCCGTGCCCATGCTTAAAAGCGGCGTAGGGCGCTGGCTTGCCATCGCCCTTTTGGTGCTGATTCTGGATCAGGCCAGCAAACATACGATAGAAGCACTCTTTCAGTTTGGCGAGCAGCTCACCATCATCCCCGGATTTTTTAATCTGACACTGGCCTACAACCCTGGTGCAGCATTTAGTTTTCTGGCCGATGCCGGTGGCTGGCAACGCTATTTCTTTACAGCACTGGCCTTGGGTGTGTCGGTGTTTATCGTGTTTTTACTAAAAAAACACCATGCAGAAACACGTTATGCCCTCGCCATGTCACTGATTCTGGGTGGTGCGCTTGGAAACGCCATCGATAGAATGCTGCTGGGCCATGTGATTGACTTTATTCAGATTCACTATCAGCAGCGCTGGTACTACCCGGCATTTAATATCGCAGATTCAGGTATTTGTGTCGGTGCAGTCTTAATGGTGATCGATTCATTCCGGCGTGAAACCCCATCGGAGAAAACAGTATGACAATGCAAATTATCCTGGCTCAGCCGCGAGGTTTCTGTGCGGGTGTAGACCGTGCCATTGCCATTGTTGAAAAAGCGCTAGAAAAATTCGGTGCACCTATTTATGTGCGCCACGAAGTGGTTCACAATAAATTTGTCATTGAAGATCTCAAACAAAAAGGTGCTATTTTCGTCGAAGACTTAGCAGATGTACCAGCAGGCAATACGCTGATTTTCTCTGCACACGGTGTTTCACAGGCTGTACGGGCGGAGGCTGCAGAACGTGGCCTGACCATTTTTGATGCCACCTGCCCGCTGGTCACCAAAGTTCATCTCGAAGTGAAACGCTTAAGAGAGCAAGGCTTTGAAATCATCATGATCGGACATAAGGGGCATCCTGAGGTGGAGGGCACCATGGGGCAGGCTCAGGGAGGCATGTATCTGGTAGAAGAAGTCAGTGATGCAGCGACTTTAGTTGTAACTGGCAACAAGCTGGCTTACGTGACACAGACCACGCTATCTGTTGATGATGCACAAATTGTAATTGATGCGCTACGCGCACGCTTTCCAGATATTGTTGGCCCAAAGAAAGATGATATCTGCTACGCCACCCAGAATCGTCAGGATGCCGTCAAGCATTTAGCCAAAGAAGTCGATGTGGTGGTCGTGGTTGGATCGCCCAACAGCTCAAACTCTAATCGCCTGCGTGAAGTCGCCGCCAACTTAAGCATCAACTCCTACATGGTCGATAACGCCAGCGAGCTGCAAGCAGAATGGTTTACTGGCAAGAAAAATGTTGGCGTAACCGCTGGCGCTTCTGCCCCGGATATTCTGGTCCGGCAAGTCATTGCTCAGGTAGAACAATTTGGCGCAAGCAATATCCGTCAAATGGATGGCATAGAAGAAAACGTCATCTTCTCATTACCTAAGGGCCTGGTGTAAAAAGAAGGTCGCGATCTACACCTTAAACCACGCAGAACACAGAGAGCATGGAGCGACACGGAGAAAATCAATATCGTGTATTTTAAAGGCTGCAGATCTCAGATCTGAAGCCTTCTGCTTGATTCGAGTCTTTATGCGCTAGACGATTTGCAAAATAAGATACACCCGTTTTCTCCGTGCTCTCAGTGCCCTCTGTGATTTAAGATGTGGGTTTGTTGTGTACCTACCACACTTTTAATTAAGGCCTTCCTCGCCGCATGACCTCTCGTACCGACTGTTTCCATTGTGGTGAAACGCTTAGCTCTGATGCGTCCTTCCCTGTCACTTATCGCCACACTGAGCAGCCTACCTGCTGCGCGGGCTGTCAGGCAGTCGCCAATACCATTATTCAAAGCGGGCTGGACAGCTATTACACCCAGCGTGATAAACCGGCAGATCGCGCCAAGCCACTTCCCGACGAGCTGCTCGCTCAGCTCAACTTGTTTGATGATGCCAGTTTACAAGCCAGCTTCGTGCTCAATATCGATACAGATGTCCGTGAAGCTGCGCTCATTTTGGAAGGGATCAGCTGCGCGGCCTGCATCTGGCTAAACGAGCGTCATATCCGGCAATTACCAGGCGTGCTTTCCGCCAGCATCAACTACAGTACCCACCGAGCCCGCGTACGCTGGGATGAAAGAAAAATCCAGCTCTCCACCATTTTGCAAGCTATTGCCGCCATCGGCTATCGTGCCCAGCCTTATGATCAGGCACGCCAGGAAGAAGGCTGGCAAAAACAGCGCAAAAGTGCACTTTTCAGGCTTTGGGTCGCAGGCCTATCCATGATGCAAGTCATGATGTTTTCTGTGCCCATCTATATGTCAAAAGCAGGCGAGATTGCGCCGCAGTGGCTTAGCCTCATGCATTGGGCCAGTCTGGTGCTTACCCTGCCTGTCGTACTTTATTCTGCAACGCCCTTTTATGTTTCCAGCTGGCGGGATTTAAAACGCCGCCGCACAGGAATGGATTTGCCCGTAGCCATTGGGGTATTGGCAGCTTTTATTGCCAGCTGCTACTCACTCATCACGGGCCATGGCGAAATTTATTTTGATTCTGTATCAATGTTTGTTTTCCTGCTACTCACAGGCCGCTATCTGGAGATGAGTGCAAGGCGTAAAGCCGGTGCTGCGACCGAAAGGCTGGTCAAGCTGATTCCTGCTTTTGCCCACAAAATAGACGCTCAGGGCACAGTGGAGGTCACGGTTAACAGCCTGAAAACCGGCGAGCAGATTTTAGTCAAATCAGGCGAAACCATTCCTGTCGATGGTATTGTTCGTCAAGGCAGCGGAGAAGTGAGCGAGGCCCTGCTCACAGGCGAAAGCCTGGCCATTCCCAAAACAGCAGGCATGCCCGTTACGGGCGGTACGCTCAATTTAGCAGCGCCACTTCATATTGAAGTCAGCCATATTGGTGAAAACACCCGTCTTGCCGCCATCATACGTTTGCTGGATCAGGCTCTGGCCCAGAAACCACGCTTAGCGCTGCTGGCAGAGCAGGTTTCAGGCCGGTTTATCAGCGTGTTATTAATCACCGCCGCACTCGCATGGCTGTACTGGCATATGCATGACCCGATCCACGCCCTGCCTATTATGGTGGCGGTCCTTGTTATTTCATGCCCCTGCGCACTCGCACTGGCTACGCCAGTTGCACTGACAACCGCCACTGGCCATTTAGCCCAACTCGGTTTAATGATTGCGCGCAGCCCTGCGCTCGAAACGCTCGCACAGATCACGGATGTAATGCTCGACAAAACGGGTACACTCACCCACGGAGAGCCACGTATCCAGCACTTTATTGCCAGCCTTGCTACAGAAGAAAAAACACGTACCATTGCCGCATCACTGGAAGCTGCATCGGCCCATCCTCTGGCCCGTGCCTTTAGTTTACCGGGAGCCCCCCTGGCCCAGGATATACAAACCTACCCAGGCGGGGGGTTAAGCGGCGTAGTTGACGGTGTGCTGTACTACATCGGCCACCCAGAGTTTGTAAACCGCCAATGCACTATGCGGATGCCCGACACCGTCCGCCATGCAGAAGGAAGCCTGATTGCGCTGGCCAGTACAAGCGAATGGCTGGGCGCATTCTCTGTAGCTGATACCTTAAGAGCCGATGCAGCAGACGCCATTGCCGCACTGCACGCCGCAGGCTTACGTCTGCACCTTGTATCAGGTGATAACAATGCCACGGTACAGGCACTGGCTTTAAATATGCATATCGAAAACGCTGTCGGCAGAGCAACACCGGGAGACAAGCTGGCTTACATCAATACACTACAGCAGCAGGGCCGCCGTGTATTAATGATCGGGGATGGCGTCAACGATGCACCAGTTTTAGCACAGGCAGATGTATCAATGGCCATGGGTGCGGGTGTGGATGTAGCGCACGCTGCAGGTGATATGATCCTGCTCAACAATCAGCTCAAACGCTTGCCCCAGGCGCTGGCACTCGCCAAAAAGACCCGGGCAGTTATCCGTCAGAATTTAGCCTGGGCAATTATTTATAATCTGGCCGCACTACCCTTGGCTGTATGCGGCCTGGTTACCCCCTGGATAGCAAGCCTGGGCATGGCGTGCAGCTCACTACTGGTTGTTGTTAATGCGTTGCGACTTAGAGGAAAAAACTAAATGGAAAGCCTGTATTTACTCATTCCTCTATCTGTTTTACTGGTTTTTTTAATTGGAATTCTTTTCTGGTGGTCAGTCAAAGGAGGACAATTTGATGATATGGAGGGCCCTGGCTGGCAGGTCGTGCAAGACGATGACAGCATGCTTGTGGAGAAAAGTTCCTCTGAAGAAAGAAAAAACAAGGAATTTAAATCTGACGGAGTGTAAAATACGCTATCTGACGAAAGGCATTGATGTACGTCAATAAGACCAACTGCTGAAGCAGCTAGAGTTCAGCGGGCATAATTACATAAGAAATATTCACAACCAGCAAAGCCAGTTTTTCCTTACAACGGGCTATATGCGGGTAATTGTACATTTTTCAAGTCCACATTCTCAAAGTCCAAGCTGTTGGAGATCAATCGGAGCTCGCATGGAACACCAAGCTACATACAACTACAAAGTGGTGCGGCAATTTGCCATCATGACAGTCATTTGGGGGATTGTCGGGATGCTGGTTGGCGTGATCATTGCTGCCCAGATGTACTGGCCGGAACTTAACTTTGGCCCTTACTTTCATTTTGGCCGTTTACGACCACTCCACACTAATGCAGTTATTTTTGCATTTGGTGGCTGCGGCCTGTTTGCCACATCCTACTACGTGGTTCAGCGCACCTGTAATGTGCGGCTGATCTCCGATAAACTCGCCGCCTTCCACTTTTGGGGCTGGCAGCTGGTAATCGTTTTAGCCGCCATTACTTTACCTATGGGCCTAACCCGCGGTAAAGAGTATGCCGAGCTGGAGTGGCCAATTACCTGGCTGATCGCAGTGATCTGGGTCGCCTACGCCATTGTATTTTTTGGCACGATTGCCAAACGTAAAGTGAAGCATATTTATGTCGCCAACTGGTTCTATGGCGCATTTATTCTTGCTGTGGCATTGCTGCATATTGTGAACGGCCTGGCCATCCCTGTATCGGCAACGAAATCGTATTCTGTTTACTCCGGTGCAATTGATGCCATGGTGCAATGGTGGTATGGCCACAACGCAGTAGGCTTCTTCCTGACAGCAGGCTTTTTGGGCATGATGTACTACTTCGTACCCAAACAGGCAGGCCGCCCGGTTTACTCCTATCGCCTGTCCGTGGTTCACTTCTGGGCATTGTGCTTTACCTATATGTGGGCTGGCCCGCACCATCTGCACTACACAGCGCTGCCTGACTGGACCCAATCGCTAGGTATGGTGTTCTCTCTGATTCTGCTGGCACCAAGCTGGGGCGGCATGATCAACGGGATTATGACGCTGTCGGGTGCATGGCATAAGCTGCGTACCGACCCGATTTTGAAATTCCTGGTTACTGCGCTGTCGTTCTACGGCATGTCCACATTTGAAGGCCCGATGATGGCCATCAAAACAGTGAATGCACTGTCCCACTATACAGACTGGACGGTAGGTCACGTTCACTCGGGCGCTTTAGGCTGGGTAGCGATGATTACCATCGGCTCGATCTACTACCTGATTCCACGCCTGTTCAATAAAGAAGAAATGTATTCGGTGAAACTCATTGATACACACTTCTGGATTGCAACAATTGGTGTTGTGCTTTATATCTCCTCGATGTGGATTGCCGGTGTAACACAGGGTCTGATGTGGCGTGCAGTCAATACAGACGGTACTTTAACTTATGCCTTTATTGATTCAGTTAAAGCATCCTATCCGTATTACTTTATCCGCTTCCTGGGTGGCCTGTGCTTCTTGTCGGGCATGTTATTAATGCTTTACAACGTGCTGCGTACCGTTTTCTCGGGCCAAGCCGTCGATGCCAAAATTCCGGCCATCGCTCAACACGCCTGATCGAACGGAGAGATAAACCATGAAAAACTTTGTGAATCAGCTACAAAAACGGGTTGAAGAAAACGTTGCCTTCTTAATCATCCTCACTCTCATTACGCTTAGTATTGCGATGCTGGTTGAAATCTTGCCGCTGATGTTCAGTAATTCAACCACCAAGCCAATTGATGGCGTAAAACCTTACTCTGCACTGGCTTTAGCCGGGCGGGATGTTTACATTCGTGAAGGCTGCTACAACTGCCACTCACAAATGATTCGCCCTTTCCGTGCTGAAACCGAGCGTTATGGTCATTACTCTGTCGCAGGTGAATCTGTTTACGATCGCCCATTTCAATGGGGCTCCAAGCGTACAGGACCGGATCTGGCTCGTGTAGGTGCGCGTTACTCGGATGAATGGCATCGTGCTCACTTGATGAATCCGCGAGATGTTGTGCCCGAATCCAATATGCCGGCTTTCCCGTGGCTTGCTGCCAATAAAGTTGACGCGGCAATTATGCCCGCCAAGCTAAAAGCACTGAAGACACTGGGCACCCCATATACCGACGCTGAAATTGCTGATTCCGTAAAAGCAGTGGAAGGCAAAACAGAAATGGAAGCTGTGATTTTCTACCTGCAGGGCTTGGGTCTTGCACTCAAGAACAAGAGGTAATTCATCATGGAAATGCTCAACGATCTGCGTGTCTTTTCGACCGTAATCAGCTTTATCTGCTTTGTGGGTATCCTTGTCTGGGCCTGCAGCAAAAACAGCAAAGCATCCTTTGATGAAGCAGCGCAGCTGCCATTCCTTGACGATGATCTGCCCTCATCAAACAAGACCTCCTGATTTCTAGAGGATATAAAAAATGACAGATTTTCAAAGTATCTTTTGGGATTATTGGATCGCGATCATTGTGATCGGCGGTATTGTGGCAATGACTTTGCTCTTAATGAGCCAGGGCGTTGCAAAACTTAAAAAAGGCGAAAATGCCGAAGTAACCGGCCATAAATGGGACGGGGATTTGGAAGAGTACAACAACCCGCTGCCAGGCTGGTGGGTCATGATGTTTTACATGACCATTGTATTTAGCGCGGTATACCTTGTACTCTACCCTGGTGTCTGGGGTGGTCTGTGGAAATGGACCTCTTCCGATCAGTACGGCAAAGAGGTTATACAAGCTGATTCCAAGTATCAGGTACTGTACGATAAGTACTCCAAAATGCCGATTGCAGCTGTTGCCCAGAATCAGGAAGCCAAGGATATGGGTAAACGCCTGTTTCTGACTTACTGTATTCAGTGCCATGGTGCAGATGCACGCGGAGCTAAAGGGTTCCCTAACCTCACTGATAGCGACTGGCTCTACGGCAGCTCGCCAGAAAAAATCCTGGAAAGCATCGCAAGTGGCCGTCACGGCCAGATGCCGGCATGGGGCGCGGTACTTGGTGAAGAAAAAGTAAAAGATGTTGCCAACTATGTATTGCAGTTGTCTGGCAAACCACGCAATGAGCTGCGTGCCAGCCGTGGCGCTGAAACATTCAAGCAAACCTGTGTTGCTTGTCATGGCAGCGACGGTAAGGGCAATCAGGATTTGGGTGCACCAAACCTGACTGACAATATTTGGTTATATCAGGACACGGAAGCGTCTATCATTGAAACCGTAACCAATGGTCGCAGCAATGTAATGCCAGCATGGAAGGATTTCCTTGGGGATGCCAAAGTGCATTTACTGGCTGGCTATGTTTATGGCCTCTCCAATAATGAGAAAGCAAAGTAAACAGGGTATCCTGGGTGTCCTCGCAAAATATCGCCGGGACAATGCCCAACACCACTAAAACGGGCGGGTTTATCCCGCCCGTTTTTCCTTGATCGAAATCCTTTGTACTGAAATTCATGCAAAGCGTTTTGCCTGGAGTAGTTTTAAAATGAGTAAAAAGTTACGAGATATCCCCGTCACCCTAATCAAAGGCGATGGCGAATATGAAGAAATCCACCTCTATAGCAAACATAAAAAAATCTACCCGCGCTGGGTAAATGGTTTATTTAATCGCTGGCGTATCCTGTTTGTTGCAATCACTCAGCTATTCTTCTACAGCATGCCCTGGCTGCAAATAAATGATCGCCAGGCACTACTCTTCAATATCAGTGAACACACTTTTTATATCTACGGTTTTGTTTTTTTCCCACAGGATTTCATCTATCTCACCGCCCTGCTCCTCGCCAGTGCAATTGGCCTCTTTGCCTGGACAACGGCCGGCGGGCGACTCTGGTGTGGTTATGCCTGTCCTCAGACTGTCTATACCGAAATTTTTCTCTGGATAGAAAAATGGGTGGAAGGCGATCGCATGGCACGTATCAAGCTTGATAATGCGCCTGCCACTGCACGCAAAATTCGTTTAAAAACGATTAAGCACAGTATCTGGATTATTCTCTCCCTCTGGACCGGTTTTACCTTTGTGGGTTATTTCACCCCAATTCGCTCGCTATGGAGCGAAATAGCTCAATTTGGCCTGAGCCCCTGGGAAACTTTCTGGGTGTTTTTCTATGCATTTGCCACCTATGGCAATGCGGGCTGGATGCGTGAGCAAGTCTGTAAATATATGTGCCCCTATGCTCGTTTTCAGAGCACCATGTTTGATGCAGACACCTTAATTATTTCTTATGATGCCGAACGTGGTGATGCACGCGGCAGCCGTAAAAAAGGCGCCGACTACAAAGCAGCCGGCCTTGGCGACTGCATTGATTGCACGGTATGCGTGCAAGTTTGCCCCGTGGGCATCGATATCCGCGATGGCTTGCAATACGAGTGCATTGGCTGCGCCGCCTGTATTGATGCCTGTGATGAAATTATGGATAAAATGCAATACCCTCGCGGCTTGATCCGCTATACCACCGAAAATGCACTGGAGCACAAATATCCGGAACGCGATATCATCAAAAAGATCACCCGCCCACGCGTGATGATGTATGTCTTGGTACTGATCATCATTCTGGGCATTACCATCGGCTCTTTAGTCATACGAAAACCAATTAAAGTTAATATATCCCGCGATCGGATGACCATGGTGCGCGAAGTTGAAGATGGCTGGCTGGAAAACAGCTACCGCTTACAAATTCAGAATGCAGATGAAAAAGACCACAGCTATATCATCACCACCGATGGCCTGTCCGGATCAAGAACTATTATCGAAGGCACCGGTCAGATCTTTGTGCCTGCTACCGCCAGCCAAGACATTGGTGTGCGTGTTCAGGTTGCCCCAAGTAAAGCAGGCCCCGGCGGACATGAAATGCATTTCATCATTACGGCCAGCGACAATCCGGCTATTCAGGTTCGTGAAAAATCTAGCTTTTTAGGACGATAAAATGGAAAAAGACCCAATGGAGAATCAACCCTGGTATAAACACTACCATGTCTGGCTGCTGATTCTTTTTCCTGCAGCAGCTGTCATTGGTGGCATTAATATGCTTTTCCAGGCCATCAAAACCGATGATGGCCTGGTCAGTGATGATTACTACAAAGAGGGGCAGGAAATAAACAGCCAGATCCATCGTGATACCAAAGCCGCTGCGCTGGGCCTGAGCGGCCAGCTCATGCTGGGCGAAGACGGCCAATCCGTTCGTATTCAGCTCAATAAAGCTGTCAAAGATGATTTAATACTAAAGTTGATGCACCCCACCCGCGCGGGTCAGGACCAGACCGTTATCCTAAGCAAGCAGGCACCTCAGTTTTATGCTGGAAAACTAAAAAATGCCCTGACCCAGCCCCGCTGGCAGGTGGAGCTAAGTGATACAACCCTGCAGTGGCGCTTAAAAGCCGAATGGAAAATCAGCGATGCTGAAGCCCTGGCACTCACCCCGGTGCTTTAAATTTTCGATAGTCCGCTCAACGCGGGCTATTTTTTTGCCCATAAAGACATCAGCTAAATAAGCTTAGCTTTTTACCATAGCGACCATGCCGCACCATCAAAAAAACAAGCTTACCAAGCCATCATCAACCTACGACGTGTCAACCAAAAATTCAAAAGTAAACTTAGTTCCATCATTGCAGTGTAACTATTACGCCAACCCAATGTTAATTAAGGAAGTTTGATGAGAAAAGACATTCTGTTACCCTAGCCGCACTCAAATATCAAACCACTCCGTAACAAATAAAACCTATAAATCTTCCATCACCCCAGCTATTTACCCCAAACGCATGAAGTCGGTATCAGCCCGGCCTTTCTTCTGTAACAAACGCTCACGCCTCATAAATGGCCAGCGCACTCTTATCGGTGATTCTATGCCACGTATGATTCAATACTTTGCCAGAAGAATGAGTAATCGCTCTAGTGACATCACCCCTCGCTTTATCTCACGCAGCTGGCTTATAGTACTCATTCCCTCCTTTATTACCCTTACCGCCTACGGTGTTGCAGAGTTCGGACCAAAAGAAGAAATAAAACTCAATACTCAGACCGAATTACTAACCATGCCACCCTTATTATTTACCCAGAACCATAGCCCGATCTGGCATGAAGATGTAGTTCGTGCAGGGGACACGCTGTCGGCGGTACTTAACCGGCTAAACATTGACGACAGCCTGGCCAGCCAGTTTATCAAAACAGACCCTATCGCCAGAGCCTTATTTGAGCTGCATGCAGGACGTAGCTTAAGGGCAAAAACGGAGCGCTCGGGTGCTTTACTGGAACTGCATTACCTCAACAATAAAAACCAGGAAATAAAAATTACCCGCCAAGGCGATAGATTTATCGCCAGCATCAATGAAGTGAATACCCAGCAACACACAGTAGTTAAATCCGGCACGATCAACAGCTCGTTTTACGCCAGCACCGATCAGCTCAATATTCCTGACGATGTCACCAAACAACTCATCGATATTTTTTCCGGTCAGATCGATTTTCACCGTGGCCTGCAAAAGGGAGACCATTTTAGCGTGGTGTATGAAAGCTTTACCCATGACGGTATTGAGATTAAAACAGGAAAAATTCTGGCCGCTGAATTCAACAATAAAAATAAAACCCTGCAAGCACTGTGGTACGCCCCTCCGGGCAATAGTGAAGGGGCTTATTACACACCAGATGGCAACAGCCTAAAGCAATCCTTTTTAAAAAACCCGGTTGAATTCTCAAGAATCAGCTCCGGTTTCAAGCTACGCTTTCATCCCGTGCTAAAATCATGGCGGCAACATAAAGGGATTGATTTTGCGGCATCCACCGGCACCAGAATCATGTCCTCAGCCGATGGTGTGATCAGCAAGATCACCCAGGACAACAGCGGTTATGGCAAGCATATTGAAATCAACCATGATGGCAAATACAGCACGCTTTATGCGCATATGTCGGCGTTTACCCCCGGCTTAAAACAGGGCTCTAAAATCCAGCAAGGCCAGGTTATCGGTCTTGTTGGTGCTACAGGCCGGGTCACTGGCCCACATTTGCATTACGAATTTAAAGTCAATGGCCAGCAAGTTGATCCGATTGCGCTTAAGCTGCCGACGGCCAAACCTATTGAAAGCCGGCATTTAGCACACTTTCAGCCCATTGCCGCTCAAGCCAGGGATCAATTGGCTTTCCTGCATAAAATAGAGCAGGCGCGCGCTGATTAAACAATAGGTGCTTTATATGGGTAAAATCCATTCCAGGCACAGAGCAGAGAGATAAAGATTGAACGGGCAGCGGTTATTTTTAGGTTTAATGACAGGCACCAGTCTGGATGGTATTGATGTGGCCCTGGTCGATTTTGCTGGCTCATCCCCGCGTTTAATTGCCGCACAGGGCACACCATTAAGCGATGATCTGCGTAGCCAGTTACTCGCCCTTCAATTGCCGCAGCCAAACGAGCTGCATCTGGCCCAGTTAGCCGCCAACGTACATTCTGATGCCTGTGCCGACGCGATTCATGCTCTGTTGGCACAAGCAGGCTACGCTGCCAGCGATATCGAAGCCATCGGCAACCACGGACAAACTATTCGCCACCGCCCGGAGTGCGGCTATACACTGCAAATTGGCAACCATGCCCGCCTGGCTGAAAAAACAGGTATTAGCGTAGTTGGAGACTTCAGATCGCGCGATGTCGCCGCAGGCGGACAAGGTGCGCCTCTGGTACCCGCATTTCATCAGGCCCTATTTGCCAGCCCCACAGAAAGGCGGGCTTTGCTTAATATCGGTGGCATTGCCAATGTTTCCTTACTGATTCCTCAGGAAAATACCTGTGGCTTTGATACCGGGCCAGGCAATGTACTGATGGACCTGTGGATTAACCAGCAGCAAGGCCTGCGTTACGATAAAGACGGCAACTGGGCTGCAAGCGGGCAGGTCTTACCCGATTTACTCACCCGTTTTTTGCAAGACGGCTACTTTGCCCAGGCCGCCCCCAAAAGCACGGGCAGAGACTTATTTCATCAAGACTGGCTGAATGGGCATCTTGCCCATCGCAGCGATTCACCTGCAGATGTGCAAGCCACACTCTGCGCCCTGAGCGCCCGCAGCATTGCCGATACGCTGCGAGCACAAAAAATAGACACACTTTATGTCTGTGGCGGCGGCGCACATAATAAAACATTAATGCACATGCTTGCCATTGAGCTTCCCGCCTCCCACATCACGACTACCGAAGCACTGGGAGTTGCACCTGACTGGATGGAAACCTACGCCTTTGCCTGGCTGGCAAAATGCTGCATAGACCGCAGTCCGGCAAATCTGCCCACTGTTACCGGCGCCCGGGGGCTGCGTGTGCTGGGCGCAATTTGGCCCGTATAAGCACAACACCCCACCCTCAGCCATTCAAGGCTTTAATGAGCGCCTTACAGACTTTGCTCCGTTAAAATGGGTTGAAAATGCCAGATTAAAACGCCAGGCAAAAAAAGCCGTTCTATATGGCGCCCTTCTCGGTTAGACTTGGGCGCAATTCCCTGCGGATAAGATTTTTATGCATCAGACAAACCAATTCGATCTTCTTAAGTCCCGTCGTTTTCTGCCCTTGTTTATAACTCAATCACTAGGCGCATTTAATGACAATCTGTTTAAAAATGCACTCTTAGTCATGATCACCTTTCATGGCCTATCTGCAGCAGGACTAAGTGCCAATGCACTTGTTAATGCTGCTGCCGGGATATTTATCCTGCCCTTTTTTTTATTCTCATCATTTGCAGGGCAATTAGCAGAAAAATACGATAAAGCCCGTGTTGCTCAATGGGTGAAACTGCTTGAAATCGTTATTATGCTGGCTGCAGGTATTGGCTTCTGGCAAAAAGACGCTGTTATTTTAATGAGCTGCCTATTTATGATGGGTGTGCATTCCGCACTTTTTGGCCCATTAAAATATTCTATATTGCCGCAATATTTAAAAGACCAAGAATTATTAGGCGGCAACGGCCTGATTGAAATGGGGACATTTGTCGCCATTCTTCTGGGGCAAATAGCCGGTACGATCATTATCCAACACCAGCCACATGGTGAATCTTTAATTATCTGGGCCTGCCTTGCTGTAGCTATTTTAGGCTGGATCAGCAGCCGGAGCATGCCTGCGGCGCCTGCACCGGTAAAAGACCTTAAAATCAACTGGAACGTATTTTCTGAAACATGGCAAATTATTAAACATGTAAAAGAAAATAAAACTGTATTTAACAGTCTGTTGGGCATTTCGTGGTTCTGGTTTTTTGGTGCGGTGTATTTAACACAGCTACCCAGCCTGTCTAAAAATATTTTAGGCGGAGATGCTTCAGTCTACACCCTGCTTGTTGCACTTTTTTCAATCGGGGTGGGCTTAGGCTCTGTACTCTGTGAAAAACTTTCCGGGCGCAAAGTTGAATTAGGTTTAGTACCTTTTGGCTCTCTGGGCTTGTCATTTTTTGGAATTGATCTCTTTTTTGCTATAGGGCAGCCTGCAAGCGCCCACTACTCACTATCAGAGTTTATTAGCCTGGCCTCACATTGGCGCATTATGGCCGATATCGGCTTTATGGGAGTGTTTGGTGGCCTGTTTATTGTCCCACTCTATGCGCTGGTACAAATCCGGACCGAAAAAGAATTTACCTCACGGGCAATTGCTGCGAATAATATTTTAAACTCACTCTTTATGGTTATTGCAGCGGGAATCAGTATTACCCTTCTTAACAGCGGTATTTCTATTCGCGGCTTATTATTAATTGTTGCCCTGATGAATATCGGCGTATCTATTTATATCTATACGCTGATACCAGAATTTATGATGCGGTTTCTGGTATGGATCATGACCCATACGCTTTATCGGGTACGCCATCAAGGTTTAGATAACATTCCGGAAACAGGCCCGTGCGTTTTAGTCTGTAATCATGTGAGCTTTATGGATGCCATGATTATTGCCGGGGCAATCCGCCGTCCTGTTCGCTTTGTAATGGATCACCGGATTTTTAAAATCCCTGTGCTTAATTTTATATTCCGCACAGCCGGTGCTATCCCTATTGCACCTATGCGTGAAGATCCGAACATGAAAGAGCAGGCTTTTAATAAAGTAGCCGAATATTTAAATGATGGCGAGATTATTTGCATCTTTCCAGAAGGAAAAATCACCCATACCGGTGAAATTAATACCTTTAAACCCGGCATTGATGAAATTATTAAGCGCACTCCCGTACCGGTAGTTCCAATTGCCCTGCAGGGCTTGTGGGGCAGTTTTTTTAGCCGCAAAGATGGTGCAGCAATGATGAAAATGCCACGCAGTATTTGGGCCAAAATCGGCTTTACAGTGGGTGAACCCATTCCTGCAAAATTGGCAAGCCGCCAGTCTTTAGAAAAACAAGTCCGTGCATTGCGCGCTGACTGGAAATAAAAAAAGCAGCCAGAGTTATAAACTCTGGCTGCTTTTAAAAAATAAACTCTATTCCTGACTAATTACAAATACCGTCACCCAAACCCAGTCCACCCCTTTTTCAATAACGGCCCCCAGGCGAACCATAAAGACCCGTTCACGCGCCTGAACACGATAAATTTTATCTGTTCCATAATCAGCAGAGTGCAAAATCAGCGTATTTACATTTTTACCATCCATTTGATGCGGCAAATATAAAGCGCTGCGCACATCGGGCAAATCTACCACACCAAGCGAAGCATTTGCTGCCAAAGAAATTTGCTCGCGCCGATTTTCTTTTTCTAGATATAAATTAACGGCAATAGGCGTTAATGCCAATGACTGAATACCCACATAAACTTCATCGTCCCCCAAACGGTTTAAACGACGAATAACACCCAGATGCCAGTTTTCATTGCGTCCCAGACGGTTGGCCAGCAATAAGCCGGGCCTGACCCACTCATTTTCAGAGAGATGCACAACCGCACCATAGCCCCCTACACTTTCATTTTCTACACTCCAGACCTGCCAGTCCTGCTGCCTATTCTCTAGTATTTTGGAGTAGCCTCCTTTTTCTTTTATGCGGGTAGAAACAAAACCGTAAAGACGCATATCCATAACTTCATCATAATCACCTTTGCCACGATCATCTCCCAGACCTCTGCGTGTGTTTTTATCATTATCTGCACGCACATGGGTAATAATCGAATCAAGACCGGAAATGATATCGGCAATTTTTGCAACTTTTTTACGCTCGCTTCTTTGCACTACACTATTACGAATACTCATCGACCAGAAAAGATCAAGATGTTTGAGTAATTCAACCGCGAGGGGGGCAGGACACTCTTTACCCATACCCAAATCACGCGGAGTAGCCCCATTGTCCAGCCGACGCAAAACATCTTCCAATTCGCGCATTAAATCATGCAAGCTCCAGTAGCGAAATGGCTCACCCTCACTTTCTGCCTGAATTTTTTGCACGCCTTCAGCCGCTTGCAAATTCACACATAAATGGTAGCGTCCCTCCTGAAATTTACGTGATAACTGAATTAATTTAGACCATTGATTAAGCCAATAATCTACCCAATCAATTTGCCTTACTGATAAATTATTATTAGACAGAGAGCCCAGCATCAGCATCTGAATATATTCATCAGCGCACGAGGTCACTTCATTTAAATGGGATGGATACAAAGGAAATGGATTACTGTCACACCCTTCTATTTCAGAAATACGATAAAGCTGATGCGATAAAGTCCATAGCTTAGGAGGCACTTTCTCAAAACGAAAATAATGCCATTTAGCTTGAATAGACAAATAATGCAAACTACGTGCCAATACTTTGGGCATCAATAAAGCTAATTCAGCTTTTTTGCTACCCTCCATTTCTGACTGAACAAATAGCTGGTATACCGAAGACATATCCGCCGCAAAACTGGTAATCTGTTTCCACAACCGGCTTTCAATATCTTTAGACATCCGCGGGTTAACGATATATTGGTAACACACTGCTTCATACGAAGACTGAACTGCATCATCAATCAACAATAAAGCCTGCAGGCTATCTAAAGTCGCAACCCGTCCTTCACTCATAAAAGCAGTGATTGCCGCATGAATTTTTAACTGCTGAGACTGCGTATCAGTTTCCTGCAGGCGCTTGCACCACGCTGTAGCTGCTTTCGCATTTACAAATGGCGATTTATCCTTAGAAAAAATAGCACTGAAAATATTATGCATAAAATCGCCTATCAGGCATTAGTTACCCCATTGGGATCGGATTCTTCCATTAGCCAGGTTCTGGCATCATCGCTTTCAGTAAACAAACCAATCTCTGCATCCGTAAATAAACGGCTCATCCATGCCGACCAGGTCACCCATTGATCAGAGCTCACCACAGCCACTCTCTGAAATTTTTGCCCATGCTCACGGATAAATTTAATTTCTTCCCAAGCCATGTCAAGCGTATAGCTCAGCATTTCATGTAAATCAAATAGCAATGCAACGGGGCCATAAAATTCAGACTGATAAAGAACTGCTTGCTCAAATTCGCGATAATCCTGCAAGGTAAACGCACCAAAAACCATGATCTGAATATAATCATTTTCATGTGAAATGCTAATCATCACGAGCCCCCTGGAAGAAAACTTACGAATACATATTTTTTTAAATAATAGCCTCAGCCCAGTTTACTGAGCTCGCCCCTACTTAAACAAGCGCTTACATTTATATGTAATTATTTATATCATCTATTGAAAAATTTACCTGTTTTTATTATTCATTAATTCTTGCCAATAGCATTTATCAATGCATAAACAATTCAAAAAAATCATTACAAATCAATCATCTTTAACCACAGACAATAGATTATATTCATTATAATAAATCAACAATAAAATCCAAACCTGCAAGACCTAGGTACCACACACAGATATACAGCCATGGCTTATAATTTTTGTAAATCAATCAATAATTGACGGGTACACAAAGAGCCCTCCCCCAAAAGAGCAGAAAACGCCTGCCTCATCAGTAATTTGCCCTGCACCGCAGCACTCATATAATCACCCTTAGCAAATGCCAACAATACTTCCCCGTCATACTGAGGATAATTTTCCCGAACAGGAATAATGCCTTCTGTGGGATCAAAACTATACCGACGCCCGGCCTCAATAGGCTGGCCAGTGCAATGCAACCAGTCCACCCCATAGCCTATTTCATCAAGCAAGATGCGCTCAAACTCCCGTAATACCGGCTCTACACCCAGACCATCAGCAGGTAGCACAGAAAGTGCCCTGACTGCCTCAAAGTAGCTGGCAAAAAGCATAGGCTGGGGCTCATCACGAGGCAAAAGACGTAAAAGTAATTCATTGAGATAAAAACCGCAGAGTAGCGGCAAACCATGCAACTGTGGAATCCCTCCCTGCCAGTCAGCCGAATGCAACGTTTTTAGCTCGCCCGCACCAAACCAGGACAAAAGCACCGGCTGAAAGCCAAGTAAAATGCTGCGCAGCTGCGAGCCAGGGCGCTGAGCGCCACGAGCAACCATCATGACACGGCCATGATCCCGGCTAAACACATCAAGCAAGCGGCTGGTTTCTTTATACGGATACTGATGCAGTACAAAAGCGGCCTGAGTGTCAATGCGTTGCTTAGGTCTTGCTGCCACCGTATTTTATTCGTAGCCGTACTGACGAACGAGGCGTGTGTCATCCGCCCAGCCACTTTTCACTTTAACCCAGACTTCCAGAAATACCTTGGCATCAAAGAGTTTCTCCATATCCTGACGGGCTTCGGTGGCGATGCGCTTTAGCTTTTCGCCATTCTGGCCGATCAGCATAGCTTTCTGTCCGTCCCGATCAACTAAAACAGCAGCATGGATGCGGCGTAATTCGCGCCCTTCACGGGTTTCGCCATCTTCGAACTTTTCAATTTCTACAGTCATGGAATACGGCAGCTCTTCTCCCATGAGGCGAAAAATCTTTTCGCGAATGATTTCTGCCGCCAAAAAACGCTCATTACGATCAGTCACCTGATCTACATCGTATAAGGGCACAGACTTTGGCAAGAGCGGTTCAACCACTTTTAGCAATACATCAATGCTTAGATTTTTTTGCGCAGAAATAGGCACAATGGCATGAAATTTAAAACGCTCATTCATCGCTTCAATAAACGGGAACATTTCATTTTTGTCTTTCAGCTCATCAATCTTGTTGAGCACCAAAAGTACAGGACGATTATCCGGCAGCAGCTTTAAGACTTCTTCATCTGCAGCACTAAAATAACCCGCTTCAATCACATACAAAATCACATCCACATCTGCCAGCGTACTGGTTACGCTGCGATTCATAGCCTGATTCAAAGCATTCTGGTATTTGGTTTGAAAACCGGGCGTATCAACAAACACAAATTGAGCCGTTTCCGAGCTATGCACACCCGTAATGCGGTGGCGTGTCGTCTGCGCTTTGCGTGAAGTAATGCTGATTTTTTGTCCAATCAATTGATTGAGCAGAGTCGATTTACCCACATTAGGGCGCCCCACAATGGCCACGAAACCACAGCGAAAATCGTCCGCTTCATTTGGAAGTTCTATCTCGCTCATATACGTTTACCTTTTGCTGCCAATTTGGCAGCGTGTTTACTTTTTAACGGGGCGTTATCCGATTTATGTTTACCGGGAAACTGCTCCCTTAGCGTGACAAGTGCGGATTCGGCAGCTAATTGCTCCGCAGCACGGCGGCTCGTGCCGACTCCTTTAGTGAGTAATTTAGCCTCAGCAATAGAGCAACTCACTTCAAAAATCTGATCTGGCGATTCACCATCCTGCCTGAGGATAGTGTACGCCGGTAGCATATAGCGACGCGCCTGCAGCCACTCTTGCAAACTGGTTTTAGCGTCTTTTGCACCCAATAGCGGATCAATGGCCGCAATTCTTGTCGCAAACAATGCATTAACGACCGTATCAACGGCGTCAAAACCACCATCAAGCCAGATTGCCCCAAAAATAGCTTCCAGGGCATCGGCAAGAATCGAGGGGCGGCGGTGGCCACCACTTTTTAACTCACCCTCGCCTAACCAGATAAAATCGCCCAAGTTCAGCTCGCTGGCGATGCTTGCCAAAGCCTCCTGACGCACTAAACTGGCACGTAAGCGGGATAAATCCCCTTCAGGCAGCTTAGGAAAAGTCAAAAATAAAGCCCGGGCAATCAGCGAATTTAAAATCCCATCGCCAATAAACTCCAGGCGCTCATTATGCGTAGAAGAAAAACTGCGATGGGTTAAAGCCTGCTTAAAGAGTCCGGGCTCTTTAAAAGAATAAGAGAGCACCTTTAACAGGCGCTCCGAAGGAAGAACAACACTCACAACTAATTACCCGCAGCTTGCTGCGCATTCGATTTTTTAATATCAAAAGCGAACAACAGGCTCATATTTCCTACCAGCGGAACAACCCGCTCGTAGCTTAAACTGACTGTCGTACTGCCAGCAGACTGGTTTACGTCTAATTCAGCAGCACTGATATCGCGAATATTATCAACCGCTGCCTGACGCATAAAACCCTCGCGAATTGCTGCAGGCGGCTGTACACCGTATTCCTTCACCGTACGCTCGATCGCTTTTTTTACCGTAAAAAATTCCAGATAGGTTGGTACAATTTTCAATGCTGTAATAGCAATAACGGAGCCTACAATGGCAAACATCAAAAAGGAACCGAAAGAGACTCCACGCTGACGATTAAACATAATTTATTCCTTTAGCGAATCGGGGTACCAACGCGCCCCAGATCTTTAAAATTAAGCCAGATAAGAAAAGCTTTACCCACTACATATTTATCAGGCACAAAGCCCCAATAACGGCCATCGGCGCTATGGTCACGATTGTCACCCATCGTAAAGAAATGACCTTCAGGCACTTTGCAGCTAAAGCCTTCTTCGTCATAGCGGCAGTTTTCTCTATATGGAAAATCGCGAACTTCACCCAAATTAACCGAAGGCACATCAGCCATGGCAAGTGTTGAATAATCGTGCGTGCCCAGCTTTTCATTAAACTGTTTGTTATTAACCAGATAGGTACCTTGCTCAACATACTCATGATCCGGCATATCAGTCGTTGGTACAGCCTGGCCATTCACGGTCAATTTCTTATTACGATATTCAACCGTATCCCCCGGCAAACCAATCACCCGCTTAATATAATTGAGTGAAGGATTTTCCGGAAAATTAAACACCATCACATCACCATGCTCTGGCTTACCCACAGGAATCATCACATTATTAATAACCGGAGTGCGTAAACCATAAGCAAATTTATTCACCAGAATAAAATCACCAACAACTAAACCGGGGCGCATTGAGCTTGATGGAATTTGAAACGGCTCCACCAGAAAAGAGCGCAGTACAAACACAGCCAGTAAAACAGGAAAGAAACCGCGACCATACTCAACCCAGTCAGAAACAGGCTTTTCACCCCGTTTCTTCGCCCAAACAAACCGGTCCAGCCCCCAGATGACTCCCGACACCAAAACAAAAATCAGCATCGCCGCTGAGATAGAGCAATATTGCACCAGCACAATAAACAGCCCCATCACCACACAAAGGTAGCCATATTGCACCAGGGAAGGCGGCTCACTCCCTTTACGCTCGTGCTTGGCACCGATGGCCACCAGGACCGGCCCTAAAATAACGAAAACAATTCCGAGAAACAACCAGTTCATCCGTTTTCCTTTTTTAGATACGTATTACTTATCGCTCACTTGCAAGATCGCAAGGAAAGCTTCTTGTGGGATTTCAACATTACCGACCTGCTTCATGCGTTTTTTACCCGCTTTTTGCTTGTCGAGCAATTTACGCTTACGCGAAACATCACCACCATAACATTTTGCCAGTACATCTTTACGCGTCGCTTTTACTGTTTCACGCGCCACAATCTGGCTGCCAATTGCAGCCTGCACCGCCACATCGTACATCTGACGCGGAATCAGCTCACGCATCTTGGCCACCAGCTCACGGCCACGATACTGGCTGCTGCTGCGATGGATAATCAGGCTTAAAGCGTCTACTCGCTCGCTGTTAACCAAAACATCCAGCTTAATCAGATCTGCCACCTGAAACTCTTTAAAATCGTAATCGAGCGAGGCATAGCCACGGCTTACCGATTTAAGACGATCAAAGAAATCCATCACCACTTCGGCCATCGGCAAATCGTAGCTCAGCATGACCTGGCGGCCCATATATTGCATATTGCGCTGATTACCACGCTTTTGATTACACAGCGTCATCACCGCACCCACGTAATCCTGCGGCACCAGAATCGTTGCTGTAATGATCGGTTCACGAATTTCTTCGTACTTAGACGGATCCGGTAATTTGGACGGATTTTCGATATGGATCACTTCACCAGACTTAAGCAGCAGCTCATAAACCACGGTAGGCGCAGTGGTAATCAGGTCCATATCAAATTCGCGCTCTAAGCGCTCCTGCACGATTTCCAGGTGCAATAAGCCTAAAAAGCCGCAGCGAAAGCCAAAACCAAGGGCCTGGGAAACTTCAGGCTCATAATGCAGGGAAGCATCGTTTAACTTGAGCTTTTCCAAAGCATCACGCAATTTTTCATAATCATGGCCTTCAATCGGATACAGGCCCGCAAATACCTGTGATTTGACTTCTTTAAATCCCGGCAAAGGCTCGGTAGCCGGCTCTTTAGCCGTCGTAATGGTATCTCCGACCTTGGCATTGGCAATTTCTTTAATGCCGGCAATGATAAAGCCCACTTCACCGGCTTTCAATACGGTTCTTTGTACTGTTTTAGGCGTGAATACGCCGACCTGTTCGCACAAATGCTGCGACTTGTTCGACATAAACATGATTTTTTCTTTCGGACTAAGCTGGCCATCAACCACACGCACCAGCATCACCACACCAACATAATTATCAAACCAGGAATCGACAATCAACGCTTTTAACGGCCCATTTGGATTTCCCTTAGGCGGCGGCACTTTAGTGATCAGCGATTCAAGAATATCTTCAATACCGATACCGCTTTTGGCAGAAGCATGAACGGCATCGGTCGCTTCAATCCCGATAATGTCTTCAATTTCTTGAATCACACGTTCAGGGTCCGCTGCTGGCAAATCGATTTTATTTAAAACTGCCACCACCTCTACGCCCTGCTCCAGCGCGGTGTAGCAGTTAGCCACCGTTTGCGCCTCGACACCCTGCGAGGCATCGACAACCAAAAGTGCGCCCTCACAGGCCGCTAGTGAGCGGCTTACTTCATAAGAGAAGTCAACGTGTCCGGGAGTGTCAATCAGATTAAGATTATAAATCTCACCATTACGGGCTTTATAAGACAGCGCAGCAGTCTGCGCCTTAATCGTGATACCACGCTCTTTTTCGATATCCATCGAGTCGAGCACTTGCGCACTCATTTCCCGCAGCTCTAAGCCGCCGCAAAATTGGATAAAGCGATCAGCCAGCGTACTTTTGCCGTGATCGATGTGAGCGATGATCGAGAAATTACGAATATGATCCATTGGCCTGCCAGATATTTCACGAAAAAGGGGTACGCGATCGTACCCCAAATATTAATTTGCACCGATTTTAACGGAAATTAGCAATATAGGCATCAAGTGCTGCTTGATCGAGATGGTAATGACAAATTTCCACCCCGTCCGAGTCTGCTAAAACAGGTACCCATTCGCCGTATTTTTCTTCCAAATGATGGACATCATCGATATCAATCCACTCCAGCTCAAAGCCTGCAGTAAGTGCCTGTTGCTGTAAAGCATCCCGCATCACCAGGCACAGGCTGCAGTACTCCCTTCCATAAAGCTTAAGCTGAATCATTTAGGCGGTGCACGCAGAGTCAGGAACATGGAAGCATCACCACGAATCACACGTAAAGCAGTCGCCTCGTTCGGCTTTAAAGCCGTGAGCGATTGCTTAAGCTGCGCCAAGCTTGTTAACTCCTGATTAGCGACACCCACAATCAAATCACCACTTTGTAAGCCCGCCTTGGCTGCCGGCCCGCGGACAGCCTGCACCAGCACCGCAAATTTCAGCCCCATTCCCTTAAGCCTAGCCGCATCAACCGGTTGCAGCGATAAACCAAAACGACCTCCTTCATCATTTTGATTACCCCGATACTCACGTTCGGCCGTAGTGCGATCAGACTGCTCAAGTACACCAATTGTCACACTCACTTCGCGCAGCGCCTTATCACGCCAGATCTGCACCGGCACTTTACTGCCCGGACGCACGGCAGCAACATACTTAGGCAGATCACTACCAGAGGTAATCACCTGGCCATTAAATTTAAGAATCACATCGCCAGGCTTTAAGCCCGCTTTATCTGCCGGGCCATCTTTTTCCACACTAGCGAGCAAGGTACCATTAACCTTACTTAAACCAAAACTCTTTGCCAGATCTTCATTTAACTCCTGAATCGCCACACCGATCCGGCCACGTGTGACTTTACCTGTTGCTTTCAGCTCTTCAGCGACCTTAACAACCACGTCCACCGGAATCGAGAACGACAGCCCCATAAAACCACCCGAGCGGCTATAAATCTGCGAGTTAATCCCAACCACTTCACCCGCCATATTAAAGAGCGGGCCGCCTGAATTACCCGGGTTAATTGCTACATCAGTCTGAATAAAAGGCACAAACGTTTCATCTGGCAGACTACGGCCCTTGGCAGAAACAATTCCGGCTGTTACCGTATTTTCAAAACCAAAAGGCGAACCAATCGCCACAACCCACTCGCCAACCTTTAATTTATTGGCATCGCCCAGCACCACTTTAGGAAGCCCCGTCGCCTCAATTTTAAGCAAGGCCACATCGGTACGGGCATCCGCCCCAATCACCTTGGCCTTGAAGGTACGTTTGTCCGTAAGCTTGACGGTAATTTCATCGGCCTGAGCGATCACATGGGCATTGGTCAGAATATAACCGTCTGCAGCCATGATAAACCCGGACCCCAGAGACTGGGCCTGACGCTCACGGGGCTGCTGGCCATTTCGCGGCAACATTCGCGGCACGGGAAAACCAAAACGGCGAAAAATATCCATGCCATCTTCATCACCCAGTTGCTGCTGCTCTTTGACCGTAGAAGTCGTGGAGATATTCACCACCGCCCGGCCCTCTTTTTCAACCAGCTGGGTGAAATCAGGCAAATTGCCGACTGCAATTGATGAGGCGGACATCAAACCTAAAGTTATGCTTATTAATAATTTTTTCATCATGGTTTACGTTTCATCTGGCAAGGACTAAGAAACGGCGAGCCTGGTACACCCTTGCTCGCCACAATGACTGGCTCGGCCGAGGCCGCCAGCTGATGCTGCTGCTTAAGCAGCGCAAAACCTACTACAAACCCCAAAGCGCCACCCAATACCGTCCCTGCGGCATTCTGAGGCACTAGCCACTGACCTGCAGCAGCACCCGCAATCAGCAGCAGCAACGGCACTCCATAGGCCCACACCGCACTTTTCAGTAACATTTGCTCTTCTACAGCAACCGTTACCAAATCGCCAACCTTGGAAGAAAGGGGATTTTTTACCCGAAAACCATCTTGTGAGCGGGAAAACAGGCGACTAACCGCCACAGACTTGCAGCCTGTCTCAGGATCACACTGACCACAGGGAGTATGCGGTTTAATTTTTACCCACGCATAACCACCATCCAGCCGCAGCACCTGAGCTTCAGTTTCAATCATTATTTTTCACTAACGGGGTTGGAAAGCAAAGGCAAACGCTTTTACTGTTTCAGCAGGAACTTCACCCAGCACGGTCACCATTTTCCCATTAATTTGCCGCACCTGCATGTGCATGGCACCCTGATGAGAAGCACCCTCTTTTGCCTCGGCAACCGCAGGCTCCAAAAAGACCGAGACGGTCACAAGACCATCACTATAAAGATGCTGCACCACTGGCATTTCCTTGCCAACCAGCGTGCGCTGAATGCTTTTCATAAAACGAAAACCGCGCGGCAAATGACCAATTGCCCAGGCGGGCTCGACAGGCTCGCTAACCGCTCCCTGATTTGACTCAATCACCACCGGGCGCAACGGGTTTACCGGATTCAACAGCGCACGATCAACTTTACCCAGAGCCAAAGCAGAAAAAACAAACAATTCAACAGGCTGGGCATAAGGCCCCAGGCGCTCAGATTTTAAGATTAGACCACTGTCCGTATGCATCCACAAGCGCAGCGGAAACCGGAAAATATCCCTGGGCTCCAGCTCGTAAATCTGTGCATTTAGCCCGGCTACCCGCTCCATACCACCTTTTTTAAGCCTGTAGTTAAGCAGCACGAAATCAGCATTTTCTGGCAGGTGTTGCGGAAATAATTTGGAGCTAAACCGCCGATCCAGAGACACCGCCCGTTTGGACGGCAAATAGACACTAACCTGATCACCCTTGCGATAATACTCACGACGCGGGCCGTCCAGAGACTCCCGCCGCTCGATTTCCAGCGATTCGCTCCCCACATGAACAATTCTGAACGTTTCAGTCGAATCACCGTGCTGATGTGTAAACAGCCCCTGAAAATCATTCTGTTTAGCCGCCGCCGACATCCGGTTCAGCACAATCACAGCGTCAGCATTATTAAGCTCGGCTGCAGCCCAGGCCCCTACAGGCAAAAACAAGCTGATACACAGCACAAGTGGCTTTAATCTACTCAGCAAATCGCTCATTTAGCGCAGATTCTCCATACCGAAATCTGCATAAACAATATCCCGCTCAGCCAGAACATTGCCAGACTCCTGGCTATGCGCAGCCAGATAAGCGCGAACCGCAGGTGTTTTTTGATCAACCGATTTCACACTCTGCACAGCCACCATCGCCGGAGCAACACTGAAGCTTG
This sequence comes from Iodobacter ciconiae, assembly GCF_003952345.1. Taxonomy (NCBI): domain Bacteria; kingdom Pseudomonadati; phylum Pseudomonadota; class Betaproteobacteria; order Neisseriales; family Chitinibacteraceae; genus Iodobacter; species Iodobacter ciconiae. The sequence continues at coordinate 1,799,068 of NZ_CP034433.1, forward strand.
TCTGAGTCTGCCAGGCTGCCACGCCAACAAAAGCAATAGAAGCAGCAGCAGTTAAAGGAATCAGCAATTTTTTCATAACCGAGCTACGTTTTAAACGCTGCGGAGCCACCACCGTAGGTTCGGCAGCCAGGCGCGCAGAAAACCGTTCCATAAACTGAGGAGAAAGCAAGGGATGCTCCTGCATACTATCGCTGAGCTGATGCCAGTCATACCAATTCTCGTTCAACGAAACATCACGCTTCATCTCAGCAAGTAAACCATCAATGTCTGCTACATCCAGCTCGCCATCCATCAAGGCGGAAAGTTTTTCTCTCATCACATTACCTCTCATATCCTTCGAAGCTTACCAGCGCTTATCTTTTCCCACGACATCCAGCAAAGGCTTCAACTTATTTGCGATAGCCTCGCGAGCGCGAAAAATCCGAGAACGAACCGTGCCAATAGGGCAATCCATCACGGCGGCAATATCTTCATAACTTAAACCCTCCATTTCACGTAAGGTAATCGCTGTTCGCAACTCGGAGGGCAACTCATCAACCACTGCATTCACTGTAGAGACAATCTGTCGATTAGAGAGTTCAGTTTCAGGCGTATGGTAATCCGGTATTTGTGCAGCCGCATCAAGTGATTCCCCCTCTTCATCCTCATAAATACTGGCAAGCTGAGGGCGACGGCCGAGTGTCGCCAAATGATTTTTAGCCGTATTAATTGCAATACGGTAAAGCCAGGTATAAAAAGCACTTTCACCACGAAAAGATGGCAAGGCACGGTAGGCCTTGATAAACGACTCCTGAGACACATCCTCAATCTCGGACTGATCGCGAATCAGCCGCGACAAAAGACGTGCGACACGCCGCTGGTACTTCACTACCAGCAGCTCGAAAGCGCGCTTGTCTCCCGCCTGAGCCCGCAGAACAAGCTCCTGATCGATATCACGATCGGTTCGCTGAATCAAAGATGTCTCCAAAATATATTTACACTCAACATGGGGCCGGCCATGATTTTTATCAAGTCAGCCCATACAAAAGCTGACAGATTTGGCTTTATACACGGCGTAGACAGTCCAGCCTCTGTTAATATTTCGTTTTTCTGGGAATGGGATACCGGCAATGCAGGAATTTGATGCACTAATCATTGGCAGCGGCCTTGGCGGGATGACCATGGCACTGCAGCTGGCTGACCACATTAAAGTGGGTCTGGTGACCAAACGGGAGCTGCGTGATGGCGGCAGCGGCTGGGCACAGGGCGGCATTGCAGCAGTACTTGATGACACCGACAGTGTAGAGCTGCATATTCGTGACACCCATGTTGCAGGTGCGGGTCTGTGTGATCATGACAGCACCCGTTTTATTATCGAACACTCAAAAGAAGCCATTGACTGGCTGATCCAGATGGGTGTGCCCTTCACCAAAGACACCGGGGGTGACAGCGCTTATCAGGGCTATCACCTGACACGGGAAGGCGGGCACAGCCACCGGCGTATTATTCATGCCGCAGACGCCACAGGTGCAGCAGTAATCGACACGCTGGCTCATAAAGTAGCAGCCCACCCCAATGTTACGGTACTTGAATCACATATTGCCGTTGATTTAATTACTGACCAGAAACTGGGACGCGAGGGCAAACACTGCTATGGCGCCTATGTTTATGACAAAGAAACGGACCACGTAAAAACTATCGTGGCAAAATCCACCGTTCTTGCCAGTGGCGGCACAGGTAAGGTCTATCTTTACACCACCAATCCCGATGTAGCAACCGGCGACGGTATTGCCATGGGCTGGCGCGCAGGCTGCCGCGTGGCCAATATGGAATTCATCCAGTTTCACCCCACCTGCCTGTATCACCCGCATGCAAAATCATTTTTAATTACCGAAGCAGTACGCGGCGAGGGAGGCATATTAAGGCTGCCTGACGGCACCCGCTTTATGCCACTACACGATGAGCGTGCCGAGCTGGCCCCTCGGGATATCGTGGCCCGCGCTATCGACTTTGAAATGAAAAAAGGCGGCTTTGACTGTGTTTATCTGGATATCTCCTATAAGCCTGCTGTATTTATTAAGGAGCACTTCCCCAACATCTATCTGCGCTGCCTGGAGCTGGGCATCGATATCACCAAAGAGCCTATCCCTGTCGTACCCGCCGCACACTACACCTGCGGCGGCATAGTCAGCGATACAGCAGGCCGAACCGATGTAACCAATCTTTACGCAGTAGGTGAAGTCGCCTGCACCGGCCTGCACGGGGCCAACCGCCTTGCTTCCAACTCTTTACTGGAATGCATGGTGCTCGGCAAAGCCGCCGCAACCGACATACTGCAAGCCCTCGCAAGTGATCGCCCTAGTATTCCCGAATGGGACGAAAGCCAGGTAACAGACCCAGATGAAGAAGTTGTGATTTCGCATAACTGGGATGAGCTGCGCCGCTTTATGTGGGATTACGTCGGCATTGTACGCACCAATAAACGCCTGGAACGTGCCCTGCACCGTATCGAATTGCTGCAGCATGAAATTGACGATTACTACAGCAATTTCCGTGTTTCCAACGACTTAATCGAGTTGCGTAATCTGGTGCAATCTGCCGAGCTGATCGTGCGCTGCGCCATGGAGCGAAAAGAAAGCCGTGGTCTGCACTACAGCCGGGATTACCCCGATACATTAAACGAAGCCAAAAGCACCATTCTTAACCCTGATTAAAACAACGAAACACAAAACCCCGCAAGCCAGTTGCGGGGTTTTGTGTTTTAAATAAAAGCCAATAAGCCCATTGTAAAGACAGCCAGCCCCATATAGCCTATATGCCTTGCTGATTGGCATCCTGGAAAATCATATTCTTTTACGCTTATGGCTTAATTTAAATTTTACATACCCTGTTATTTATAAATACTGAGAACAATACGAAATTCAACCATACCATTAGCTGCAGCAACCAAAAAATCACCATAACAAAGATTTGCTTTATTTCTCTTTAATAAAATAATTCGCATTCAAAACCGTTTAAAATAACATACACAGAATCTACAAACAGATACTTCATTATTTTCTACTTAACATAAAAACGAGCCTCAATAAAGCGCATGCCCAGCATCTACCAATTCAAATCCCGGTTTCAATCCCTGCTCAGGCCTCTGTGCATTTTGATGGCCCGCATGGGCATCACCGCCAATCAAGTCACCTTGTTTGCCATGATGACCTCCATCCTGATGGGGCTTTGGCTGAGCCTGCAATCTGATTCCCGCCTGCCCTGGCTAATCCTGCCCTTATTTTTGCTGCTGCGGATGGCGCTCAATGCAATAGACGGGATGCTGGCGCGCGAATTCAATCAGCAATCGGCCTTGGGCGGCATTTTGAATGAAGTGGGTGACGTGGTTTCTGATATCGCGCTCTACCTGCCTTTTTGTCTGATCAGCAATCAGCCAGCGTGGGTTATTGCTGCCGTTTTTCTGGCTTTTTTAACCGAGTTTATTGGCGTGCTTGGCCCCGCAATGGGTGCACTCAGACGCTACGACGGGCCCATGGGTAAAAGTGACCGGGCCTTTATTTACGGCGGTTTTGCACTCTTTTTTGGATTTTTTCCAGCGCTTGCCTCATGGACCAGCGCACTCTTTGCAGTCACCGCCGGGCTGATGCTGTGGACCTGCATGAACCGCGCTAAAGGAATACTGACCAGGCCATCATGATTAATCTGCTTTTACCTCCCGCGCTGATTACCGCCTTAGAAGGCGTGTTTGCCCTGCTGATTACAGCCAGCATCACCCTTTTATTTCTGGAAAAACGCTATCCGCAGAAAAACTGGCTGGAGCTAAAGCTGCGTATCCGCACCTGGTGGTGGATTGTGGCGTGTTTTTCTTTAACACTGCTGGGCAATATGCCCATTGCTCTCGTTGTGCTCGGGCTGGTCAGCTTTCTGGCACTTAAAGAATATCTGACGCTTTGCTCTACCCGCACCGCAGACCATGTGGTGCTGTTCTGGGCCTATTTATGCATTCCGCTGCAATATTACTGGCTGGGTATTCACTGGTATGGGATGTTTATTATTTTTATTCCCGTTTATGTCTTTTTATTCGTGCCGATGCGTATGGTTTTAATTGGCGAAACACAGGGGTTTCTAAAAGCCGCCGCCTCCTTGCAATGGGGGCTGATGATCTGCGTATTTTGCCTGAGCCATATGGGGGCCGTACTCGCCCTGCCTCTTTTAACCGGCATCGGCAAGGCAGAACAGGGCCCCATGCTGCTGTTTTATTTAGTAGCTCTCACCCAGCTTAATGATGTAGCCCAGTATCTGTGGGGAAAATCATTAGGCAAGCACAAAGTGTCCCCTAAAGTGAGCCCTAACAAAACACTGGAAGGCTTTTTAGGCGGCGCATTCACCACCTGCCTGCTGGGCTGGCTGCTTGGGCCTTTACTTACACCTTTTTCCCCGCTACACGCGGCATTAGCCGGTTTACTCATTGGTGTAATGGGCTTTATTGGCGATATTGTGATTTCTGCAGTAAAGCGTGACATCGGGGTAAAGGATTCCGGCCGCTTACTACCAGGGCATGGCGGCATTTTAGACCGGCTTGATTCTTTAACGTATACAGCCCCCCTGTTTTTTCATTACACCCATTATCTGTACTACTAAGATGCTATGAACCATTTTTTAAGAATCCTATTTGTACTATTACTGGCAAGACCTCTTGTCAGACTGTGGTTTGGTGTCACCGTGCGGCATCAGGAGCGTCTGCCTTTAAAAGGGCCAGCCATTGTGCTGGCCAATCACAATAGCCACCTTGATATTCTGGCTTTATATAGCTTATTCCCCCTGACACTTATTTCTAATGTACAGCCTGCTGCCGCTGCCGATTACTTTTTAAAAAACCGCTTATTTGCCTGGTTTGCCACCGAGGTGGTGGGCATTATTCCTGTGATACGCGGAGGCATTACTGCAGGCTCTGACCCGCTTTCAGGCTGCAAAGAAGCCCTCAGCCAAGGGCGTATTCTAATTTTATTTCCTGAAGGCACGCGGGGCGAGCCAGAAATGCTTTCGGAAATTAAATTAGGTATTTGGTACTTATATCGTGATTTTCCAGAAATACCGGTTGTGCCCGTTTATTTAAACGGGCTAGGCCGCGCAATGGGTAAGGGGCAGTGGTTTCCTATTCCTTTTTTTGTAGATATCGCCATTGGCCGTCCTCTGCCCTGGCTATCCGAAAAAACACTTTTCCGGACATCTATTAAAGATGCCCTGCTTCACCTAAAACAAAAAACCATACTCTCTACGCCTGGCCAGCAATAACGTCAGTCCGCGCACGCGCTATCAGACGGCCCAATCAAAAATCAGGACTCATTTATGCGCACGCCTCAGGAAAAAACATTTAGCAGCTTTGATCAAAGCTCGCTTTTTTACCGGCACTGGCCAGCCACCAGCACCACAGCACGCCGCGCCATTGTGCTGCTGCACCGCGGACATGAGCACTCTGGCCGACTGCAGCATATTGTGGATGAGCTGGGCATGACAGACACACCCTTTTTTGCATGGGATGCCCGCGGGCACGGCCAGAACAGCGGGCCGCGTGGCTACAGCCCCAGCCTTGGTACCACCGTGCGCGATCTGGACTCGTTTATTCACTATCTTTGCCAGACTTATGGCTACGCCATGGAAGAAATCATCGTCATCGCGCAAAGCGTGGGCGCGGTACTGGCATCGACCTGGATACACGATTACGCGCCCAAAATCCGCGCACTGATCCTGGCGTCCCCGGCTTTTAAAGTGAAACTTTACGTCCCTCTGGCCCGCCCCGGCCTGCGGCTGATGGAAAAACTACGCGGCAATTTTTATGTCAATTCTTATGTAAAAGCCAAGTTTCTGACGCATGACCCGGAGCGCATTGCCTCCTACAATGCTGACCCGCTGATTGCCCGGCCAATTTCAGTCAATATTTTGCTAGGCCTCTACGACACGGCCGAGCGGATTATTGCCGATGCAGGGGCGATTCAGACGCCCACCCAGCTGTTAATTTCAGGCGCAGATTTTGTGGTGCACCAAGCACCGCAGCGTACATTTTTTGAGCGTCTGGGCAGCCAGTGTAAAGAAATGCATACGCTACAAGGCTTTTACCACGACACGCTGGGCGAAAAAGGCCGCGCCCAGGCCTTTACGCTGATCCGCAACTTTATCCAAAAAATAGAAGCAGGCGTAGCCAAAGTGGATTTAAGCCATGCAGACAAAAACGGCTATACCGCCAGTGAATATCAACAGCTGCAACAAAGCGGCTCGCCTCTTGCCCTGAAACACTGGTACTTTGCTCTTACCCGTCTATCGCTATCTACCGTGGGCAAATTATCAGACGGCATCAGGCTGGGTTGGGAAACCGGCTTTGATTCGGGCAGCACCCTGGATTATATTTACAAAAATCAAACTTCAGGACGCACCCCGCTAGGCCGCTTTGGCGATCGCACTTATCTGGACAGCGTTGGCTGGAAAGGCATACGCCAGCGCAAAGTCAATTTGGAAGAGCTCATTGGCCTTGCGATTAAATCGCTCACAGAAAATAAGCAAAGCGTCAGAATTGTAGATATCGCAGCAGGGCATGGCCGCTATATTCTGGACGCCATTGCTGGCCATAAAATCGACCGCGTTTTATTGCGTGATTACAGCCCGATCAATGTAGAAGCGGGCAAAGCGCTGATCAAAGAAAAAGGTTTAACGCATCTGGCCGATTTTCAGCAGGGCGATGCGTTTGATCAGGTCAGTTTAGCCAGCCTTTCCCCTGCCCCTACGCTAGCCGTGGTTTCAGGTCTTTACGAATTATTCCCTGAAAACGCCCCCATCAAAGCCTCGCTGGCAGGGCTTGCCGAGGCCGTGCCCGATGGTGGCTTTCTGGTTTACACCAATCAGCCATGGCATCCGCAGCTGGAGCTGATTGCCCGCACGCTGAGCAGCCACAGGGGCGGAGCTGACTGGATTATGCGCCGGCGCACCCAGTACGAGATGGATCAGCTGGTTGAGCAGGCTGGCTTTGAAAAAATCACCCAGCGTATTGATGAATGGGGCATCTTTACCGTCAGCCTTGCACGCAGAGTTAAAAATAAATGAGTTCAGCTTTAAACAGAGAGGTAAAAGAGCCGCGCCCGTGGCGACTCGCCCTTTTGTGGCTACTGGTACTGGGGCCGGGTTTTTTTATTTTTTACGGGGCGGCCAATCATTACACCGCCTCCTTACCCCCGGCAGAAGTAGGCAGTATTGCGATGAGCTGGGAGCGGCATATCCCGCTCTGGCCCTGGACCATCGTGCCTTACTGGAGCATTGATCTGCTCTATGGCATTTCTCTATTTATCTGCACCAGCCGTGGCGAGCTTAATACCCACGCCAGGCGCCTTTTGGCTACAGCGCTGCTCTCTTGCTTATTTTTTGTGTTGTTTCCGCTACGTTTTAGCTTCGAGCGCCCGGAGCTGGACGGCTTTTTTGGCCAGCTGTTTACACTATTAATGGGCTTTGACAAGCCCTTTAATCAGGCACCCTCGCTGCATATCGGCCTGCTTACCGTGCTCTGGCTGCGCTATGCCGTCCATATCCCAGCACGCTGGCGGCCTTTGCTGCACATCTGGTTTGCCCTGATCGGGATATCGGTGCTGACCACATGGCAACATCATTTCTGGGATATACCCAGCGGGTTTTTGCTGGGCTTTATCGTTTGCTATTTATTGCCAAGCCCTGGCGTTCGCCTGTTTGCAGCAAAGCCCCGGCAATGCTCGCCAAAGCTCGCCCTGCGCTATTTTTCCGGAGCACTGCTGCTATCTCTTGGTATTGCCTGCCTGCAGGGCTGGGCCTGGCTGCTGCTCTGGCCGGTCACTTCTTTGCTGATTCTCACTGCGGCCTATCTTGGGCTGGGGCCGGATGTGATGCAAAAAGATCATGGACAAAGACGTTTTTCAGCGCAGGTTTTGCTTTGGCCTTACGCTTTTGTCACGCAACAAGTGCACCGCTATTTACTAAAATCGCTGCCCGCTGCCGAAGAAATCAGCCGGGGTGTCTGGCTGGGGCCCATCAGCGCTGCGAGCGACCCGCGCTTTAAATCCGTGCTGGATCTAGCCGCCGAATACGACAGGCAAGCACCGGCTGGCACGGTTTATCACTCCCATCCGCTGCTGGATTTGCAACTGCCCGATCAGCAAACCCTGCAGCACTGTGTGCACACGCTGCAATCCATGCCTCAACCCGTATTAGTTCACTGCGCCCTTGGCATGACCCGAAGCGCTGCGGTAGTGCTGGCCTGGCTGGTCGTCAGCCGGCAAGCCAAAGATATTGATGCGGCGGTGGCCTTTTTACAAACAAAACGCAGCCAGTTTGTATTAAATAATGCTCAATTAAATCAATTAGCCCGGCTTTGTGATGGCATGCAATGAATACTGAAGAATCACTTATTTTTAAATTAAGCGCAGCAGTGCTCTCTTCCTGCAAAAACCTGATCTGGCCCACGCTATTTTTATTTTTAATCAGCTATTACCTGGCTGCCAGCCATATTCTCAGCAAAGCAGAAACAGGGCTGCTGATCGCAGGCAGCCTTGGTGCTGCAATTCAGTACTATTTTTACTGGCGCATCACTTTAGATGAAAAACTGTTTAATCAGCTGCAAAGCGAAGCAGATCTGCAGCCGCTGAATAAAGTATTAAACAGCCTCTTTGGCATAAACACCCCACCGCGTGCTTTAGCATTACGCATGGCGGGCATTCAAAAACTGATTCGTTATTTTTTAATCAGCACATTTTGCTCATGGATCGCATGGATTACACTATTGGGATTATTCATCAGCTAATTTTGCACAACAGATTAACACTGGAAAATTATCTCAATAAAGCAAATTGCCCCTTATGTATTAAGGTATTGGCATTACGACAAGTGTGAAATTAAAAACGATGCTTCCGGTGCAAAACAATACACACCACGTTTAGCGCCCTAAACTTAGGCCCCTAACTAATTATTTTTATTACGATTTTCAGCCCTAAATACCACTCATCTACCTGCATCAAATCAAGACTTCCCCTTGTAACAGATAAATAAAATATAACAAAACATCCTCATTACCCTGCATACAAAATCATCCCTCTACAAAAACAGGAATCTCAATTTGTAGGCTCAGCGCCTTTTCGTGCTGCTTTTGCTCCCATCTCAATAAGCCATCTGCGAATAGTTGTCTCATTTTGTAGACTCATCAACCAGCCTTACATTATTTACATACTATTTTTGCTGATTTCTTAAATTTACAACATCTTTTGCTTACCAAAAAACCATACTCCGACTACAAATAGAGCAATAATTCAGTCCATATTAGAAGCAGACCGCAAAAAATAGGCCGTGCCGCCCTGCATTTCAGCCCAAGGATAAACACGATGTCAGACCCTATTTTGCAAACGCATGGCCTTTGTAAAGAATTTAAAGGCTTTGCCGCAGTCAGCGACATTAATCTTGAAGTGGCCCGTGGCAGTATCCATGCCTTAATTGGCCCCAATGGTGCAGGCAAAACCACAGTATTTAATTTGCTGACCAAGTTTCTAGCCCCCACATCTGGGCAAGTGATTTTTGATGGTATTGATATCACGGCGGCGCAACCTGCCGAAGTGGCCACCAAGGGACTGATTCGCTCCTTTCAGATTTCTGCCGTGTTTCCCAATATGAGCGCACTCGACAATATCCGTGTGGCGCTGCTGCGCATTCATGGCGGCGCACATCGCTTTTGGCGCTCTAAACAAGAACTCAACGCTTTCACTGATACAGCAATGGCCTTGCTAGAAAAAGTAGGCCTGGCCGATTTTTCACATGTATTGGCGGGTGAGCTGGCTTACGGTAGAAAACGTGCTTTAGAAATCGCCACCACCTTAGCGCTTAAACCTAAGCTCATGCTGCTGGACGAGCCCACTCAGGGCATGGGTATAGAGGATGTAGAGTGCGTTACGGCACTCATTCGCAGCGCAGCCGTTGGCCGCACCATTTTGATGGTAGAGCACAATTTAAAAGTGGTTTCTACCCTGGCTGACAAAATCACGGTGTTAGCCCGTGGTCAGTTTTTATCCGAAGGTGATTACGCCACCGTATCGGCCGACCCGCGCGTCATGGAAGCCTATCTGGGGATTCGTCCTGTTATTTCTGCCAGCCAACAGGAAGCACAGCATGTTTAATAGTCAGGATCATGGCGGTGAAATGTTGCGTGCCAGTGGCTTACACGCTTTTTATGGTGAATCACATATTCTGCACGGTATTGATTTTGGCGTGCGCCGTGGCGAGCTGATTACGCTTTTGGGCCGAAATGGCGCAGGCCGCAGCACCACCCTCAAAGCCATTCTGGGCCTGACCGGCCAGCGCGCCGGATCGATTATGGTAAACGGGCGCGAAGTCATCCGCATGCCTACCCACAAAATTGCCCAACTTGGTGTGGGCTGGTGCCCTGAAGAGCGGGCAATTTTTTCCAGCCTGAATGTGGAAGAAAACCTCAACCTGCCGCCCAAAGTACGCAGCGACGGCATGAGCCTTGAAGAGATCTACACCCTGTTCCCCAATCTGTTGGAGCGGCGCAAAAGCCAAGGCACGCGGCTATCGGGGGGCGAGCAGCAAATGCTGGCCATGGCGCGTATTTTGCGTACCGGCGCACGCCTCTTGCTGCTGGATGAAATCACCGAAGGCCTGGCGCCGGTGATTGTTAAAAAATTAGGTGAAACAGTCGAGCTACTCAAAACCCGCGGCTACACCATAGTGCTGGTCGAGCAAAATTTTCATTTTGCAGCAGGCATCGCCGACCGGCATTACGTGATTGAACACGGTCAGATAGTGGATTCAGTCAGCGCAGACGAGCTATCCGCCAGCGCAGGCAGGCTGAATCATTATCTTGGTGTTTAATCGAAGCCTCAACTTAAGCCAACGCCATACTGCAGGGCGGGTGCAACCGGCGTATTTATTCAATATCGCTCGCGGGTTACACCCCATATGCGCTAAGCAGTTTGGTTCTTAGTTGCAAAACAAAGGCAAAAGATGATGGCTACGCTCTCGACACTGGGCTTAAATCTCCCCTTGAAACACGCCGGAGTGAGGAACAAGCGGGCGGGGTTTCGGCAAGGGAGCGAGGTAGCGAGCCAATCCCGCCCGCCGCCGACTCGATTGTCCGCAGTGCAGGGGCCTTCGTGTTTCGTGGGGTCGCCTTCTTTGGCTTCGTTTCTTGGCGAAGCAAGAAACGAAGGTCCAGCGGGACGCCCGCACCAAAATCAACGCGCCGAAGGCACTAAAAAGGTCTTTTACTTAGCGCTTGAAATATTTCACACAGGAAGGTTACCCCTCCCATCGACAAGCATTTAATGATTAAAAAACAAGCTTCCCGCAGTCCCCGCAAGACCGACCTCAAACGGAGATACACCTCATGCAAAGCTGTAAACCACTTGTTCTTGCTTTAGCCCTTGCCCTGCCTGCCACCACGTTTGCCGGACCTTTGTCTGGCGACAAAGTCAAAATCGGCATTCTAACGGATATGTCGGGTGTTTACGCCAGTGTGGGTGGCAAAGGCTCGGTGATTGCCGCACAAATGGCGATTGCCGATTTTGGCGGCAAGGTGCTGGATAAACCCATCGAGCTGGTCAGTGCCGATCACCAGAACAAAGCCGATATTGGTGTCGGCAAAGCACGTGAATGGTTCGACACGCAAGGCGTGGATATGGTGAACGACTTGCTGAATTCTGGCGTAGGCATTGCCGTGCAAAAACTAGGGGCGGAGAAAAAACGCATCACCATTAACAATGGCGCTGGCTCTACCGCGCTAACCGGCAAGGAATGCAGCCCTTACGGCATTCATTACGCTTTTGACACCTACGCCCTTGCTAAAGGCACCGCCACCGCACTGATGAAGCAAGGTTTAGACAGCTGGTATTTCCTGCAGGCGGACTACGCCTTTGGTGCCGCGCTACAAGGGGATGCCAGCAAAATTGTGGCTGCCACAGGCGGCAAGGTGCTGGGCACGGTAAAACATCCGCTTTCCTCTACCGATTTCTCTTCCTATCTGATTCAGGCACAAGACTCCAAGGCCAAAGTGGTCGGGCTTGCCAATGCCGGAGCCGATTTTGTGAACGCGGTAAAGCAAGCCAAGGAATTTGGTCTGAAGCAAACCATCGCAGGGCTATTGGTATTTGATAGCGATGTAAAAGCGCTGGGCCTGAATGCCGCACAAGGCATGAAATTTACCACGGCCTACTCATGGGAATTGAACCCGGAAATGGAAGTCTTTGGTAAGAAATTCTTCGCCAAGGCGGGCTTTATGCCAACGATGGATCACGCAGGCGTTTACTCCAGCACCCTGCATTATTTAAATGCAGTGAAAGCAGCAGGCACCGATGACGCCGATGCCGTGATGAAGAAAATGCGTGAAACCAAAGTAAATGACTTCTTCGCTAAAAACGGCGTGATCCGCGAAGACGGCCGCATGGTGCACGATATGTATCTGGTGGAAGTGCTTAAACCCAGCGAATCCAAAGGCGCATGGGACCAGCTCAAGCTGCTTGCCACCATCCCGGGTGAGGTCGCCTTCAAGCCGCTGGCTGGCAGCGAATGCCCTTTGATTAAGAAGTAAGCATCCCCCTGAAAAACCTTAGATCTGTAGCCTACAGAACTTTTTAAAAGCTTTCAAACATACCCGAGGTAAAGCATGGACATTCCCTTGCAAGCCATCTTGTCGCAAGCCTTACTCGGCTTAAATAATGGCGCTTTTTATGCCTTACTCAGCCTGGGCCTGGCCGTTATTTTTGGCATGCTCAATGTGGTTAACTTTGCCCACGGCACTTTTTATATGCTGGGTGCCTTCGTAGCACTTCTGGGTTACAACCAACTGGGGTGGATATTGGGCGACGAAAGCATATACATGTCATTCTGGGCCGCGCTGATCGTCGGCCCGATTGTGGTGGGGTTACTCGGTGTGTTAATCGAAAAGACCATGCTCAGCCGCCTGTATAAAGTTGATCATCTTTATGGCCTTTTGCTCACTTTCGGGCTGGCGCTGATTTTTGAAGGCGTACTGACTAATTACTTTAATGTGGCCGGTGAGCCTTACAACGCCAAGCCAGAAATACTGGAAGGCGCGGTCAATCTGGGCTTTATGGTGTTTCCTAAATACCGGCTTTTTTCGATTGTTTTATCGCTGACAGTCTGTTTTGCAATCTGGTACTTAATCGAAAAAACCAAGTTTGGCTCCCACCTGCGGGCAGGCACAGAAAACCCCGATGTCACCCGCGCCTTTGGCATTGATGTACCATCTTTACGCACGCTGACTTATTTCCTTGGCGTGGCTTTAGCTGGGCTGGCAGGCGTGGTGGCCGCGCCAATTTACTCAGTCAGCCCCAGGATGGGTTCAGACTTAATCATTATCGTATTTGCCGTGGTGGTGATCGGCGGCATGGGCTCGATTATGGGGGCGATACTCACCGGCATTGCGCTGGGTTTGTTAGAAGGCTTGGTCAAAGTGTTTTACCCGCCACTGGCCAACACCGTGATTTTTATCGCGATGGCGCTAGTCTTACTCTGGCGCCCGTCCGGCCTCTTTGGTAAGGAAGCATGATGAACACACCGATAGTTCAACTCGTCCCGGCGGCCGTCTTGTCCAGAAAAAAAACCAGCTTCACACCGTGGATTACGGCCCTCGTTTTTGCCTCCCTTGCGCCCTTTGTCGTTTACCCCATTTTTGCCATGGAACTGATGTGTTTTGCGCTGTTTGCCTGTGCATTTAATCTGCTTTTAGGCTTTGGCGGCTTACTCAGCTTTGGCCACGCCGCATTTTTTGGCAGCGCCGCCTATCTGTGCGGCCATGCGATTAAAAACTGGGGGCTCAGCCCTGAGCTGGGTATTTTATTTGCCACCTGCGGCGCAGCGCTGCTGGGTCTGGCCATAGGCAGCATCGCCATTCGCCGCCAGGGCATTTACTTTGCCATGGTCACCCTGGCGCTCGCGCAGATTGTGTTTTTCTTATGCTTGCAAATGCCTTTTACCGGCGGCGAAGATGGCTTACAAGGTATTCCAAAAGGCCATCTATTTGGCTTAATCGATTTATCCGCCACTGTCAGCGTGGGCCTGCAGCAATTACCGCTGGCGCTGTATTTCTTTGTGCTGGCCATTACCTTTGGCGGCTACTGGCTGATCTGGCGCACCGTGCACTCGCCCTTTGGCATGGTGCTCAAAGCCATTAAAGAAAACGAACCACGCGCACTGTCGCTGGGCTATCAGGTGAATCGCTACAAGCTTACTACCTTTGTGCTTTCTGCCGCACTGGCGGGCCTTGCCGGTGCAACGAAAGCGCTGGTCGTGGGCCTCGCTTCGCTTAGTGATGTGTCCTGGCATATGTCCGGTGAAGTGGTATTGATGACGCTATTGGGCGGCATGGGAACTCTGCTTGGACCGGTGGTGGGCGCGGTAACGGTGGGCACCTTGCATCATGAACTGGCCTCGTTTGGATCATGGGTCACTGTCACCATCGGTATGGTATTTGTGGTTTGCGTCATGGCATTCAGACGCGGCATCGTGGGCGAAATTGCTTATCAATTAAAACGGGACTTATGAGCTTACCCGAGCAGAAAAAAACTTGCCACAGCCACAATTTTTGATGCCATCAGCTTTAGCAGCAACACACTCACTATTGATCAATTCAATCTAAGCGACAGCGGCGCAATCCACCCTGCGCACGAGGATATAGCGATGACAAAAATACTAATAGAAAAAACAGCCGTGATTACCGGCTCCACCCGTGGTATTGGTCTGGGCATTGCCCGCGCACTCTCTGATGCAGGGGCAAATGTGGTGCTCAATGGCTTTGGTGATGTACTGGCAGCCCGCGCACTCATTGAACAGGCTGGTGGAAAAGTCGCCTATCACGGTGCAGATTTAAGACACCCGGAACAAATTGCTGATCTAATGCATTACGCAGAAAAAGAATTCGGCAGCATCGACATTCTGGTCAATAACGCTGGCATTCAACATATTGCGCCAATTGAAGAGTTCTCGATTGAGCACTGGAACAACATTATTGCACTTAATTTATCGGCAGGCTTTCACACCACTCGCCTTGCCGTACCTGTGATGAAAAAAAACAACTGGGGACGCATTATTAATATCGTTTCCGTACATGGTTTGGTAGCATCTAGTAATAAATCAGCATATATAGCTTCCAAACACGGCATGATAGGGCTTACTAAAAGTGTAGCATTAGAGCTGGCTAAAACAGGCATTACCTGCAATGCTATTTGCCCTGGCTGGGTACTTACCTCCTTGGTAGAGCAGCAAATTACCAGTAAAGCCACGCTGCAAGGCATAAGTTATACCGAGGCACAATCTCAGCTCTTACTCGAAAAACAGCCCTCAGGCGTATTTGTTACGCCTGAGCAAATTGGCGCACTACTGCTGTTTTTGTGCAGCGACGCCGCAGAAGAAGTTCGAGGTGCGGCCTGGAACATCGATGGTGGATGGATTGCACAGTAAACGCAAAAAAGTGATTAAAAATCAGCCATTTTTACCCAAAAAAATCATATCTCCGGCCATCACAAAGACAGGCAGAAAATAGTATGGTTACACCAGTTACCTTAAGTTAACCGGTTCCCTGTCCATTTAACCTTACAGAGAATAGTAATGCGACAACTCAGTCCCAAAATCAGCCCCTGGCTTGCCAGCTTTAATCAGCAACTCAGCACCATGCAGGCTAATGGCTATAAGCCTACATGCACGAACGTGCGTGAGGGGCTGGCTTATTTAACAGCGGCTTTTGTGACTGATATCCCGGCAATACCCTGGGTGCAGGATGATCTGGTACCCTCACCCCGCTATAAAGTGCCAGTGCGGATTTACCATCCCAACCCAAATCGTGCCCTGCCCGTACTGATTTATTTTCATGGCGGAGGGCATATGGCAGGAAGCATTACCGTTTATGACGCTATTTGCCGGAAAATCGCCATTGCCGCACAGCATATTGTGGTGTCCGCAGATTACCGGCTCGCCCCGGAGTGCCCTTATCCGGCAGGTGCAGATGATGCTTACACAGTGGTTAAAAACATCTGGGTTGTACTGGATCAGCGCCAATTACAATATCAGCGGCAGTTATCCATTGGCGGTGATTCTGCCGGTGGGGCACTTTCAGCCACCGTGGCCAGCATTGTGCAATTTGATCCAGCTATTGATATCCATGCCCAGCTGCTCATTTACCCCAGCCTGGATTACACACTCAGCGCCCCATCGCTGGATGAAAATAACAATGGTTATTTAATAAACAAAGAAAAAGTGACTTGGTACTTTAATAATTATTTTCAACAAAATGAAGACAGAAAAACCGCCTCGCCTCTATTTGCGGAATTTAGCGCAAAACTTCCTCCCACCCTTGTAATTAGCGCAGAATTCTGCCCGCTGCGAGATGAAGGCATAGCCTATTTGGCAAGGCTAAGGAAAGCAGGTGTGGCATCGGATCATTTACACTTTGCCGACTTACCCCATGCTTTTTTAAATCTGGAAAATCTAATTAAGGAAGAATGCCAACGTACTTACCAAAATATCGGGGCGTGGTTAAATTTAAAAAAGACCGCTTAAAAACCAATAAAAATGGCCCGGTATTAAACCGGACCATTTTAAATTTTCAAAGCAAAATAATGGATAACTTCAAAACTGAAGCAATCATTTTCTGGACTCTATATATTGAGCAACCTCATGCATCCAAAGTGATTACCGGCCTAAGCGCAGCCCGAATTGCGGCCTCATCAGGGATGGCTTTGGCCTGCCAGCGAATAACACGAATACCTGCCGAGCTTAAAGCTTTGTCTTTTTTTGTATCGGCTAGCTGGCGATCTTGCCGCTGGTGTGTCGCATCATCCAGCTCGATCACAGCCACAACACTGGAATCCTTATTACACACCACAAAATCAGCACTCATGCGGCTAATCCGATTAAGCCATGAACGATAGTGATTACCTTTTTTTACCGCCAGCAAGCTGGAAAGCTGTACCTGCGCCAGCACAATATGCCCAGGCATGGCTTGTAATAAACGAAAGTACAGCACTTGTTCGGGCGCTGTGAGTGGATTTTTAGCGTAAAACGGCCAAAGCCCCTCCTCGACAGCGCCCTGTGCCTTCGCTTTAATCATGGAAATAAGTATAAAAACAGCGCCAATTAACAATAAAAGCACAATAAATTTCATTTTATTTCCATAAAAAAGGAATGAGTAAGGCGCAAGATTGAAACCCTGACTAACTTAGCAAGTACCGTCAGAGGCACGGTTGCTGCAACACGGATGGGCTTTTCACCCGCCCTGCACAATCAGCCACGACGCCAGGTTGTGCCTTGCGCGCTGTCTTCCAGCACAATACCGGCAGCGATAAGCTCGTCTCTGATGCGATCGGATTCGGCAAAGTTTTTAGCGGCGCGGGCTGCTTTACGGCCTTCGATCAGCATTTCAATCGCTGCTGCACTATATTCACCCTCTGCTTCGCCGATGCTGGCTTGTAAATAAGCTTGCGGCTCACGTTGCAACAGACCCAGTACTCCGGCCAGCGCTTTTAACTGCCCTGCCAGCTCACCCGATTGCTGTTTATTGACTTCCAGCGCCAGCTCAAACAACACCGCCACCGCCTCAACCGTATTAAAATCATCATCCATTGCGGCTTTAAAACGCAGGGCATAGCTGCTGGCCCAGTCAATTTCTGACTCGATAGCAGGCACATTTTTCAGCGTGGTATAAAAGCGGCCTAATGCACCCTTCGCGTCATCCAGATGGGCATCGCTATAATTTAACTGGCTGCGGTAATGGGCACGTAAGATAAAAAATCGTACGACTTCAGCGTCGTACTTTTCCAGCACTTCACGGATGGTGAAAAAATTGCCCAGGCTTTTAGACATTTTCTCATTATCGACGCGAATAAAGCCGTTATGCATCCAGTAATTCACATAGGCGTGGCCGTGTGCGCCTTCGGATTGAGCGATCTCGTTTTCGTGATGCGGAAACTGTAAATCCGAGCCACCGGCATGAATATCAAAATGGCTGCCCAGATGATGGCAGCTCATAGCCGAGCATTCGATATGCCAGCCCGGACGGCCCTCGCCCCAAGGGGAGGCCCATTTTGCATCTTGCGGCTCGTCAGCCTTAGCGGCTTTCCAGAGTACAAAATCCAGCGGATCTTGTTTATTCACATCCACATCTACCCGCTCGCCTGCGCGTAAATCGTCCAGCGATTTACCAGATAATTTGCCGTAGCCTTCAAACTTACGCACGGCGTAGTAAACATCGCCATTAGGTGCGGGATAAGCGAGCCCATTTTCAATCAGTTTGGCGATTAAATCATGCATGCCTTGAACGTGTTCGGTCGCGCGTGGCTCGTGATCGGGGCGGATCACCCCCAGTGCATCAAAATCTTCATTCATGGCGGCAATAAAACGGCCGGTCAGCGCGTTAATAGCTTCGCCGTTTTCTAAAGCGCGTTTAATGATTTTGTCATCAATATCAGTAATATTGCGAACATGAGTGAGCTGATAGCCGGAAGAGCGCAACCAGCGCGACACCATATCAAACACCACCACCATACGGGCATGCCCCAGATGACAGTAGTCATACACGGTCATGCCGCAAACATACATATTCACCTTACCATCTGTAATCGGCTGAAAGCGCTGTTTTTCCCGGGCCAGTGTGTTGTAGATATTTAACATGGTCGCTGTTTCGTTGGCATAAAAGAGTGATTCTACCAAAGCTGCCCGCCCTGCGCTTCATCGGCAAACAATATGGAGCAAAAAGTCGGGGTTTTTACCTAAAACACGCTGGGTGCTTTTGCCCTAATCAACACAAAAACATGCACAATATGTGCAAGTAAAATATCCGGGTAATCACCTTGGCAACGCTAAAAAAGTTATCTAATACAACAATCCTGTTTGCGTAATCCCCTGATTTAGCATATAGAGCATATAATTAAGCGCATATAACATCAGCCTGCAATGCAAGTTATATATTATTTAACATATAGGGAGTCAATTGGGGTTGATGACAATCATCACTATTGAATGCTCTTTGATATTCTTTTGCGTAAATTCAGTAATAGACCAGAGGTTTTATAATATTTATCACTAAAAACCGGGCTGCGATTGATGTTTTTATTCTGTAACTATGGTAAATAGAGGCGAGAGAGTGGCCCTGCCGGATCACTAAGTGTTATTGCATCATTTCTTAAATTGATTCTGACATTTAAATTAACGCCGCCCCCAAAAATCTTTTAACAAAATCAAGCCCTCGCACTCTTTTTCTTTTCCTGTAAAGATATCTGCAGTTTTCTCCCAGAGCGCCGAAGACAACGCCAGCATTTGTGATTTAGTGGGTTGTGCATATCCCATATGCCAATCAGAAAAACTACGCTTACTGATTTTTTCATCAAATAAACAAATAATCCCCGAATGCTGACGGCTGTCAGTAATACGCCTAAATGTCTCACGCAATATGGGCTCCGGTCCTTCAAGACACTGCATAAAATCACCATTATTATAAAGTAATACGCCTGTTACATTATTTTTATTATTTTGCTCAACAGCGCCCAGCAATAACACTTCTAACTCAGCCTCAGTCATTAAACGGGTCGCCGTGCTTACATAAACTAAAGTATGAAGATCAGACATTTTTTACTTATCCTTCCAGTCAGAAGAAAAATACCTGGCAATATTAAAAAATAAAACCAGCCATCCGCATTCCATTTATAGTGCGATTATTATAACCTTGCCAATTGTAATAGATTAAATAATGAATAATCACTGCGATTACCTTCCCTTGCGCAGGCCTGTTAAAGCTTAAATAGTTTTTTTCCCGCGTGTCCGGCTTGTGCAAAAAACAGAAAATCCAAATATTTGCTAAACCAGCGTCAGCAGGCACACCTCAGAGAAAAACCGGTGCGAGCGTGGTTATTTTACAAGGGTAGCAACACCACTGCCGGGCTTATTTCAGAATATCTGGCCTGACACTCCAGCTTTCGGCATTCATGCCGTGGCATATACGATGCAACCGGATAATTTTCGGCAAAACAACTCATTTTTGCACCGTACCGGCTGCTAACCTGCAATGCAATACATAATAGCTTTTTTATAATTAATAAAAATGCTTTGAAAAAATCCAGGTCGAAAAGATTGCATACCTGCCAAGGATAAGAGTTATCGTATTTATAAATATATCTGCCGGATTATTAAACATATATAAAAATAGCCTGCAATGCAGGCCATACCAAAAATCACGCCCTAATTACCCCAGATAATCAATTTAACACGGCTAACAATTAATAGCTGATCCCCGGCTTCTGCCTTCATTAGCAAAGCTTTATTTTCAACCGGAATCGTTACTATTTTTCCTGCTACATTTTTAACCGTTACATTACCTGCATCAAGGTCAACATTCAGAATGTCATTGTAAAAGGTTTGCGTTTTTAAAATGCCAGCACCGTCTGCCGTTATATCACGCCCTTGAGAGTCAACGATTTTACGTACACCCGCACCACCTTTTTGCAGTACAATTGCAGAAGATTGTGAGCTACTGACTCCCACTTTATCATTCACTTTCAATCGATCAAAATGTGTTATTTTCTGATCAATATGATCAAAAAATAATTTTTGCCCATTTGGCAAAGCTAAAAGAATATTACGCTGCGCAATATCAATTTCTTCAACATTTGCCTGGACAGTAGATTTTTCTGATAGACTAACTAATATTTCTCTCTCATGCGTTTCCTCGGCAATAGCAATTTGTCCTGCCATTACACCAAAAGCAATCAATAATGCTCCAAGCATCTTATTACACATTTTATTTCCTTAATGGAAAAAATTGAATGTTTGAAGACTAACATAGGAATTTACACTAAAAATATTAACTAATACCTGCGCCATTCGTCTATTTTTTGAAACTTTTTATACTAAATTTAGTTTTGGTATTTATTCATATGCATTACTTAAAAAAAATGATGATGTGCTAATTAAATGTTTCACCCGTAAATATATCAATCCAAGCATCCGCCACCAGATACAAGCAAAGGTAAAAACGCTGGTCTATTAAACCTCAGCCTTTTTAGTTTCTGCCTTGCCCTGAAAAAACATGGCCAAAACACGTTTTTATCAAACCACTTTGGGCTTACACAAGCACGCCTTGCCTGCTAGACTTGCAGCCATTCTTGCAGCGTGCAACATAGGAAAAAGTGATGAGTTTGCGTGTTCTTACCGGCATTACCACCTCGGGTACACCCCACTTGGGCAATTATGTAGGGGCAATTCGCCCGGCAATTGTTGCTAGCCAAATCCCGGATACCGATTGCTTCTTTTTTATGGCCGATTACCATGCGCTGATTAAATGCGATGACCCGGCACGGATCGAGCGCTCGCGCCTTGAAATTGCAGCCACCTGGCTGGCTGCCGGGCTGGATCCGGAACGCGTAACTTTTTACCGCCAAAGCGATGTACCTGAAGTCACCGAGCTGAACTGGCTGCTGACCTGTGTAACCGCCAAGGGCCAGATGAACCGCGCCCACGCTTACAAAGCCAGCATGGATGCCAACGAGGCCGCAGGCGAAGACCCTGACGCAGGCATTACCATGGGGCTGTTTTGCTATCCTATTTTAATGGCTGCCGATATTCTGCTGTTTAACCCGCACAAAGTGCCGGTGGGCCGCGATCAGATTCAGCATATTGAAATGGCACGCGATGTAGCCGCCCGCTTTAACCATTTATTTGGTCAGGGCAGCGATTTATTTGTACTGCCAGAGGCACATATCGAAGAGCACGTTGCCACACTGCCAGGCCTTGATGGTCGCAAAATGAGCAAAAGCTACGACAATACAATTCCGCTGTTTGAAGGCGGCCAGAAAGCCATGAAAGACGCAATCGCTAAGATTGTAACCAACAGCCTATTACCCGGGGACGCCAAAGACCCGGATAACTCGCATCTTGTAACTATTTTTGAGGCCTTTGCTTCAAAAGAGCAAACGCAGCAATTTAAGGATGAGCTGCGTGCAGGCCTGGGCTGGGGCGATGCAAAAAAACGTCTGCTGGATTTAATCGAGCGCGATATTGCGCCAATGCGTGAGCGCTACAACACCCTGATGACACACCCGGAAGAAATTGAAGCGCTGCTGCAGGCCGGTGCTGCCAAAGCACGTGCCACGGCTGCGCCTTTATTAAAGAAAGTACGCGAATCGCTGGGCCTGCGTGCCATGCAAGCGATTGCCACCTCTACCGCCAAAGCAGAGAAAAAAGCCGCACTGCCGCTGTTTAAACAGTTTCGCTTAGAAGACGGCCTGTTTTACTTTAACTTCAGCACCGCCGATGGCCGGCTGCTGCTGCAAAGCACGGGCTTTACCCAAGGCAAAGAAGCCGGGCAATGGATCGCAAAACTTAAAAATGAAGGCGTGGCCGCGATTGAAGGCAATACAAGCATCAGCCTGAGCGAAGGCGTTATGGCAACCGACATCAGTGCGGCTTTAGCGGTATTACTGGCAGAATAGAGCATCAAGTGCCCTGTATTTTTTAATAGTGCAACCCGCAGGTTGTCCTACAGGCCTGCAAAAGCCACTCAAATCATGAGTGGCTTTTTTGTGCTCAAGAAATACGCTTTGCTGATTTAATCAATGATGCCTCGGCAAAGTATCACTAGCTTAATCATCAAATGACACCTTTGTTGCAATCAAAACACCATTATTTAAGGCTCCTTTTACCTCTACCACCCGGCCACTTGCAAGATCACTGCTTTTTCCATCATTAAACTCCGCCTTGCTGGCATCGGTTTTTTGCCCAGCCACTTTAAAATCGCTGACAGAGACAAAATCACTTACCGCGCCTTTTACTTCCAGTGTGCTTGCCCTGCCCTTGATCTCAATTTTTTGTGCTTGTAGCTGATTTCCGCTTTTCAGCACGCTAGCTTCTACTTTTACACCATTCACCAAACTTGCTGACACCCCCCCTCAATGGGCGTCGTGCTACTCCAAAAAATAGTCACAGCATTTAATTTAAACTGGCTGCTGCTTACCCCACTGACAACCCCGTTCAATCTGACAGGCTCTGCCTTGGTCGCCGTAAACTTCACTTCGCGTACTTGCAAAATATCAGCAACAAACTCCCCCCTGATCGTTACTTTTTTACCATTGGCGAAGTCAGTTTTACTCGCGGCTTTGTCTGAACCGGCATTGATATACACCGTTTTATCGCTTAATTGCATGGTTTGACTGATACCCGACAATGCAAATTTACCGCTCGATACCACGTAGTCTTTAATCTCACCTGGAAAAGTTCTAGTTGTCAGATCAGGCTTACTGCTTGTACCCGTACTGGTTTCAATTTTTAATGTCTTGGCCTGCACCACACCACTGGCAATACTACCTTCCAGTTTAACCAAGACGCCATTAGCCAGATTATCGGCTGTACCCCCCTCAATTTTGGCGGTGCTGGCATCAACCAAAGCCCCGCGCACCTTAAAGCTAGCCAGGGAAATAAAATCTGTAAGTGAGCCCTTTAGTTCGACTTTGGCATCCGTACTATCTTTTACAAACTTCACACCCGTAGCTACCAGCTTGTCGGTTTGCCACACCCCGCCCACCCGTACCGCCTTGCCATTTGCCAGCTCAGCAAGTACACCGCTTTCGAACCTGGCCTTGCTGGCATCAACCAGCACTTCGCCTATTTTAAAGCTGACTGCTTTGCTATCCAAACCGGCAATCAATCCGCCAATTTGCATTTTCAGCCCATCACCTGCCTGTGGTTTTTTAACCTTAACTGCTTTGGCTATCATTACCCCCGAGGTACTTACCGCCTGATCACTCCAGGCAGCAATAAGCTGACCGTTTTCCAGCAATACCCCCTCAGGACGCAGCTTTGCGCTGCTAAAATTAACGGTTAAACCGCTAAGGACCAGTGTTTTAGCTATATTGTCAAGCGCGCTTACCGCACCAACCACGCGCACCATCACCGCGCTAGCCGGATCTTTGCGTTCAATCCGGCTAGCCACAATGGCGCCAGTGGCATCGCGGCTGCCGTGTACTTCTACGATATCGCCGACTAATAAATCAGCCAGCACGCTGGCACCTTCAAATACCGTAGGTGCAGCGACATCGACGGATACTTTTACGGTTTGCCCGGCCAACTTAAAGCCAATCCCCGCTTGTAATTCAGAAATCTTACCGTAAACCTCAGGCAAAGCAGTCAGTGTTTTGATTTTGTCATCGCTACCCTGATCGGATTCCACCTTCATGCCCAGCTTGATGTCATTGCTGGTACCTGTAGTGGTGGCCGACGGGTCTTGCTCTACCTTAAAGCTGGCGCTACTGTCGTCCAGCGTGACACCATCAATAATCACACTGCCAAAACCTGTGACAGTACCCTGGGCATAAGCACCACCACTAATGGCAATCGGAATCGTTGCCACAGTAGTCAATGAGCCTCCACTCCCACCGCCGCAGGCATAAAGCCCCATGCTGACCACAAGGGCTGCCATCCAGATTTTTAAACGCTGTTCCATGATTGATCCCTTTTTATTCACACCATGATGAGCACCATGAATTGTGGAGGGCAAACCCAGGCTGACAATAAGACTTACCACCTTTTCAGCGATAAGCGGTGTGAAAGCTTCCACAAGCTCAGCACCACGACCAGTGATATGCAAACGGGTAAATCAACATACGGCGTTTAATTTTTTGAATATGTAATTTTACCTATACACCCCGGTACATAATGGGTAAATTAAATACACATTTAAAAGAGATACATATGCTTAATACAGCCCAACGTGATCTAGTCCGCGCCACCGCCCCCATCCTCAAACAACATGGTATTGCGCTAACTACCCATTTTTACGCACGCATGTTTCAACACAATCCGGAACTCAAACAAATCTTCAACGAAGGCAATCAGCAATCCGGCGCACAGCAGCAAGCACTCGCCATGGCTGTGGCAGCCTACGCCGAACACATTGATCACCCCGGCGTGCTAGCTCCTGTGCTCACCCATATCGCCAATAAACACATCAGCCTGGGTATCCGCCCGGAGCACTACCCGATTGTAGGCCACCATTTACTGGCATCTATCCGGGAAGTATTGGGTGCAGCCGCTACGGATGAATTAATTGCAGCATGGGCGGCAGCCTACGGCCAGCTTGCCGATGTATTGATTGCAGAAGAGGCGCAGCTTTATGCCGCAGCTGCTTTTAAACAAGGTGGCTGGACAGGCTGGCGCGGTTTTGTTGTGACAAAAAAAGAGCAGGAAAGCACTGAAATTACTTCTTTTTATTTACGCCCAGCAGATAGTGGCAGCGTGCCGGATTACACACCGGGGCAATATATTTCGGTCAGGATGTTTGTACCGGAATGGAATCTGATGCAGCCACGCCAATACAGCTTGTCCGATGCACCGGGCAACGATTACCTGCGCATCTCAGTCAAGCGCGAGCAAAGCGGTAATATCATTGGCCAGGTGTCTAATCTATTGCACAACACGGTAAATGTCGGCGATATAATTGATCTGGCCCCGCCAGCGGGCGATTTTATATTGCATCAGGATCGCAAAACCCCCGTGATTTTAATCAGCGGCGGCGTAGGTATTACTCCGATGCTGGCGATGCTCAAACACTTAGTAAAAACCGGCAGCGATCGTGCGGTGCGCTTTGTACACGGCTGCCGCAATAGCGACGTGCATGCTTTTAAACAAGTGGTAAATCAGCTGGCAGCCCAAGAATCCAGCGTTGAGAAAGCCGTATTTTATGATGAAGGCGGCCCGGAGCATAGCCACGACCATATAGGCTATGTGGATCTGGCTAAAATCTCCGACACCGTTATTTTGCCTGACGCCGATTACTACCTTTGCGGGCCACTGGCCTTTATGCAAGCTCAGATCAAATCATTACAAGCCATGGGAGTGAGTGCAGAGCGAATTCATGCGGAGGCATTTGGGACCGGGGGTGTTGCGGCTTAGGGCGGGCATAGTCTCATGAGCAATATGCAGAACCTAAAAGATCTTTTTAGCCTTCGGCATATTGATTTAGGTGCGGGCGTCCCGCTAGACCTTTCTTTCTTGTGTGGCCAAGAAAGGAAGCGAAAGAAGGCCACCCCACGAAACACGAAGACCCCTGCGCTGCGGACAATCGAGTCGGCGGCGGGCGGGATTGGCCCGTGCCTCGCTCCCTTGCCGAAACCCCGCCCCGCTTGTGTGTTTCAAGGGGACTTTAAAAAGCCCTGTGCGGAGAGCGTAGTTATTGTATTTTTTCGCTGCGTGTTAATGAAAAAAATCGCTTAGCACACATAGGGCGTAATCCGCCGTTTTCATTTTATTTCACCCAAAGCTCGGCGGGTTTCACCCTCCTTACAAAAGATGCATTACATGATTTTGACTTAGGACATCTCGGTTTTTATAGGGCGCACAAGGCGTTACGCACCCTATAAAAATCAGCTTTAGCGATGCGCATGGACAAGATAGAATTTTTCCCACTCTGCTCGCCTTTTACTCAAGATCACTCGACCAGCCATCCGGACGAACCAAGGCATTTTCGAAGCGTGAATGCTGCCCCACAAACACCAGCGGAATCTTACCTACCGGGCCGTTACGGTGTTTACCGATAATGCATTCGGCAAGGCCTTTAAACTGGCTGTCCGGGTTGTAGTATTCATCACGGTACATAAATAAAATCAAATCCGCATCCTGCTCGATCGCTCCCGATTCTCGCAAGTCCGACATCATCGGGCGTTTATCAGTACGCTGCTCCACAGAGCGGGAAAGCTGCGAGAGCGCAATAATCGGCACTTTCAGCTCTTTGGCCAGTGATTTTAAGCCACGGGAAATCTCACCCAGCTCGGTAGCGCGGTTTTGATCTTTTGCTCCGGCCCGCCCCGCCATCAGCTGCAGGTAATCGATCACGATCAGGCCAAGCTGGCCGCCACATTGCCGCGCGAGCCGTCTGGCCTTGGTCCGAATATCCAAAGCTGTCAAAGAGCCGGTTTCTTCAATAAAAATCGGCGCTTCGTTCATGCGGCCCACGGCGTGAGTGAGGCGCACCCAATCCTCATCTTCAAAGCGGCCGGTTTTCAGCTTATGCAGATCGATGCGGCCAATCGAGCCCACCATACGCATACCCAGCTGGGTTGCGCCCATTTCCATGGAGAAAATCGCCACCGGCAATTTAAGCTCAATCCCCACGTGCTCCGCAATATTCACCGAAAACGCCGTTTTACCCATGGAAGGGCGGCCGGCCACAATGATTAAATCACCAGCCTGCATGCCCGAAGTCATCCGATCAAGGTCTAAAAACCCTGTGGCGACGCCGGTGACCTCGGACGGGTTATCCTGCTGGAACAAATGATCAATCCGCTCAACAATTTCTTTTAAAATCGGCGGCATGCCAATAAAGCCCTTCTGACCACGGGACGATTGCTCGGCAATCTGAAACACGGCCGATTCGGCTTGATCCAGCAGCTCGGAAGCTTCACGTCCGCTTGGGCTGTAGGCAGCATCGGCGATATCGGTGGCCACAGACGCCAGCTGGCGCATCACCGATTTTTCACGGACAATCTCGCCATAGCGGCGGATATTGGCAGCTGACGGCGTGTTTTGTACCAAAGAGCCCAAATAAGCCAGGCCGCCCACATAAGATAATTCTTCGTGAGTATCAAGCGCTTCGGCCACGGTAATTACGTCGGCGGGGCGGCCTAATTCAACCAGCTTGGCAATCACGGCAAAAATGCGGCGGTGATCATCGCGGTAAAAATCGGCTTCAAACAGCGTGTCCGCAATCTTGTCGAATGAGCTGTTATCCAGCATCAGCCCACCAAGCACAGATTGCTCAGCCTCAACCGAATGCGGTGGCATGCGGATGTTTTCAAGTTGCGTCATGGAGTGGTCGGGGTTACGATGCTCGGTCATTTTTTTACATCTAGTGTGGCGTACTGGAAGCTCGGCATTTTACGCTACAAACTATCGGATGCGGCAGATTGAAATATATCCCACCGCCATATAAAGATAATCTATGCAGTCTATTCGTAAAACAGTCTTAGTCACCTACTCCGCCGATCACATGTTTGGTCTGGTTGATCGCGTCGAAAACTACCCTCAATTTTTACCCTGGTGCGGTGGCGTCGAGGTGCATGAGCGCAGCGACACCATACTGGATGTGACTGTAAAGATTGAATTCTTGAAAATCAGTACTTTTTTTCGTACCCGCGACATTAAATCCAGGCATTTAATTGAGATGCAATTCGTGGATGGCCCATTCAAAGCCTTACGCGGGGTGTGGCGTTTTACGCCATTAATGGAAGACGCGTGTAAAGTAGAGTTCGAGCTGGATTACGAGTTTTCCAGCCACAGCTTAGAAATGATTATTGGCCCGGTATTTAATAAAATCACCAGCACCTTTGTCGATGCATTTATTAAGCAAGCCGATAAAATCTATTCATAAGCGATAAGCAATTGATCAAGGCCATCATGAGTACATTAATCAATATTGAAGTAGTTTATGCTACACCTGCCCTGCAAAAACTCATCGCTCTTAAAGTGAATACAGGCACTACTGCTGAACAGGCAATCATACAATCGGGTATTTTAGATTTTTTTCCCGAGATTGATTTGTCGAGCAGTAAGATTGGTATTTTTTCTAAAGCTTGCAAACCAGACACAGTTTTGCGCGAAAAAGACAGGGTTGAGATTTACCGCGCGCTGCTGGCCGATCCTAAAGAAATACGCAGGCAACGCGCCATGGAAGGCAGAGTGACAAAAAAAGGCGGCGCAGCCTGACACAAAACATCAGCTATCGCCATGATGTACCTAGCAAAATCTGCCCTTCACGCAGCAACAATAACGCCCCACAACGGGCAGCCTTCACTCAAAATTGAATATACCTGTTAACCAGGCTCACCGCGGCACAAGAAAGCGAACGCCAACCCGTGCCGCACAGCAAGCAAGACTTCCTGAACTACATTTTCAGCCTTTCAGCCACTACACCCCAGAAAACTGGTGCACCCGGCCTATTCAGGTACTAGCCCAGCCTGCATTACTTGGCTAACCTGCGTCCGAAAGAAACCGCATAAGCCCCTGCCCTGGCCTGCAAAATAGGGTCATCGGATGCCTTGACCCCAGCAGGAAGAATGGTAGGGAGGAACGTTACAGCATCACAAAGAGCCGCATCAGCCTGAGCAGTGATTTTTAGGCGGCCCAGCGTCGTATGTTTACTGCCGCTCCATTGCATCGTTGAATCTTGCAGGCTATCACCGGGGGTGCGGTGCTGGGCGACCAGATCAAACTCAATCGCTTTTTCTGCAAGACGGCGCTGTAAATCAGCCTGTAAAAACTGATCAGGCTGGCTGGCTTCGGTAGCCTCATCCAGATAAACAGTGCCTGCAACTGGCACTAAGCTTAAGCGTGCCCATGTGTTTTTCCCTTTTTTACTGGTAAAACCAAAGGCACTTGTAGAATGATAAGCCGTTGTAGAGTAAGACGCTGGTGCGGGATGTGATGCAAGCAATGCAGCCTGTGCTTTTCCATCTGGAAATTGAATATTATGCGCTGCAATCTTTTCAGGGTTAGGTTTTCCGGTAGCAGGATCTGGAACTCGTGCCTGTAGGAAACTCATAAAGGATTCTGGGGTAGCTGCAAAAGAAACAGGTTCGGAAATCAGAACCAGATCGTAGTTTTCTTTGCCATCCCCCATGCGAAACGCCAGGCCGCGGGCCGTCCGGCTTTTATCAGAAATACCGGGATTTCCACCACCAATGGAAAAGCGCCCAAAACCATTCAGTGCCGGTTTTTTGAACATCGCTGCACTGGTAAAATTCGATGCATTGGACGCAGGCTCGAACTGCCCGGTAACACACAAACCCTTGGCATGCGCCGCACGAACCCCTGCATGACGGCCAAAGATATTGTTTAAAGCATCCACCATCTCAGTCGGCGTCGTGCCAGCCAATGACGGCTGTGCGGCAAGTGCTGCAGCCAAAAGACAGGTCGTTGTAATAGTTTTACTAAGCGTTTGTGAGGAAATAAAAAGAGAAGAAATACGGGAAACACCCAAAAACATTGTGTGGTCTTTAATTAGAGTAGGCATATAGAGACTCTTCTGTGGTTAAGTAAACTAATAAAAAATCAGTAAGAAACTTACCATTACTTCATTTCTCGCCAGGCTCTGTTAACGTTTCAAGCCAGAGATAGACAGAAGTAGGTGCAAACCCGCAAAACAGAAACTCCTACACCTTTTATCCTGTGAGTTTGCAATGCCCCGATTAATGCCCGGTAACGGGCTTTGCTCGAAGCTGGAAAATATTCTGCTTTAACGCTCCATTTACAACAAGTCCAATTTACGAATTACTATCGAAGAAATGTTTTATTCCATGCGCATTACCAACCATAACAAGGCTGACTCAACATTTTTAATAAATAAAATTTAATCCATAAACGACTTAACACTTGGTTTGCCGAATAAAATAATTCAATATTTTCAAAGTCTTACCAACTAACACTGATATTTAGAAGACATTCACCAGCAAGAATAATACAAAAGCTTATCAGCGCAGTAGAGGTATAGGCAGTGATTAATTTCAAGCCATTAGCAAAAGCCATGCCGGAAATACCAGCAAAATTCACAAGGCAGCAGATGCTTATGGTTTATCAATACTCTTTGAAATAGCCAGTGGCAAGATCAATAATCTGCACGACGCCCCCCGAATTAATCATCCCATTACCTTTAGCCAAAGGGATCATCGGAAACAAAAAGCAAGGCAATGAGCCGCTCTGCCAGCAGATTGAAACGCTGGGTGCATGGTCAGTGATTTACGGGAAATATAATTTAATTAAAGAAAATACTAATTTAAATCGAGGATTATATTGTGGCTGACATTGGGCCGAAAATACCTTTACGCGGCTAAAGCCACGAGCGGAGGTATTTCGATATGACAAATTAAAGAGGTTATGAAAACACGATTGGCTATGCACAGGATTTTTATGGCCGCCAATATAAAATCAACAGGGCCCAAGTGCTCTGCTGATTATTCTGTATGAAAGCGTTCTAGTAATTTATTCGGAAATTAATCTCAAACAGTCTGATCGTTACGTCAGATTTCTTACGCAACAGCAATGCTGGCGCTCATTTTTTTTAAAATAGGCAGTGCATCACCAAAATTGAATTTCTCCAGAGCAATTCTGAATGTGGCGAATTCTACAGGATCAAAAAAATCAGCCATTGCATCCCCGTACTTACTCATCACAGTAAGTGCTTCAGCATCCATATCTGTTAACAGACGCTCCAGCCAGAATAAAAGACTTTGTAATTCTTTGGCAGACATTTTGCCTGATGGTACTGCGGCATTGGCAAAAGGATCTTCACCATTAATATAATCATTCACCTCATGCATCAGCACACTCAGATGCTGCTCAAGCAAAAGCAAATCTTCCCTCACTTCGTTCAAACCACCACCATGCGAGATGGCCGATTCAATCCGTCCGGCAATTTCAGAAACCCGGCTCCCTCCCAGCGTGGCACTAAGACCTTTTAAGGTGTGCGAAAATCGTAAAGCAGGCTCTAATTCATTTGCAAGCAACGCCGCATGTGTTCTTTGCACGCAATCGGCCTCACTGCCATAAAATTGTTTCAGCATCCGCAAATAAAGAGAAGAATTATTCAGCACATAACTCAGGCCAACTTTGATATCCAGCTCGTGCCGCTCCACAGGCAGCGGCGGAGCTAATACGGACATTGCCCGTGGCGGCATGTGAACCGCAGCCTGAGCCACTCCTGATGAGGCCAGCTCGGTGAGAACAGGCGCTGCTAGCTCATCTGCGCTGATTTCAGCCCTAGGATTACCATCTGGTGTAGTTATCCGCCAGTGCTTTAGACATTCAAAAAACTGGATAGGATCTATCGGTTTTGAAATGTGGTCATTCATACCCAAATCAAGACAACGCGCACGCTCTTCCACCATCGCATGCGCCGTCATCGCAATAAGCGGAATATGGTTATAGCGTGCATCTGCACGAATATGCCGGGAGGCTTCATATCCGTCCATCACAGGCATTTGCATATCCATCAGGATCACATCAAAAGAAGCGCCCCCTAATAGCTCCAGTTTTTCCAATGCCTCTTTACCATGATTGGCCACAACAACATCAACACCGACCGAACTTAGCAGCTCTGTGGCAATTTGCTGATTAATCGAATTATCCTCGGTCAGCAATACTCGCATTCCTTGCAGCCCTATTTCCACTTCATCCTGCGGAGCAGCCCGGGCAGCAGAAATATCATCACTGGCAAAAATTGAAACCAGGCAATCTGTTAAAGAAGACGCATTAACCGGCTTGGTTAAAATGGCATTGATATTTAAACTTTGCGCCTGGATATAAATATCTTCACGATCAAATGCAGTTACAATTACAAGCTTGGGCGTGTGATCGCCAGGTAATACCTCCTGAATTTTCTTGGCAGCCTGGGCTCCATCCATAATCGGCATTTGCCAGTCCAGCAATACCAAGCCAAATGGGTCCCCCCGCTGATGTGCAGCGCTACATAGCTCAATGGCCCCCTGCCCGGAGCCCACATGTTCAATACGCACTGAAAACCGTTTTAATACTTCAATAATGGCCAAACGCGCATGCTCATGATCATCAACAACAAGCACACGCATATTATTTATTTTTTCCGGAATAGCGCGGGTTCTGATTTCTTTATGCTCTATCCCAAACCAGGCAGTAAATACAAACTGGCTACCCGCGCCAATTTCACTCTCGGCCCAGATATGCCCTCCCATCAACTCAACCAGCCGTTTACTAATTGACAATCCCAATCCTGTACCACCGAATTTACGGGTAGTGCTGTTATCTGCCTGAGTAAACGGCATAAAAAGTTTAGCCAGCTGCTCTTGCGTCATACCAATACCGGTGTCTCTCACTCTGAATTCTAATTGCGTTTTTTCTTGATTTTTTTCCAGACAACAAATAGTAATTTCCACCTCACCAGACTCGGTAAACTTTACAGCGTTATTTACCAAATTAATCATAATCTGGCTGAGCCTTAAAGAGTCCCCAAGTAAACAAGGGGGAATATCTACCGGATTATGAATAACAAATTCCAAGCCCTTTTCAAATACTTTCTGAGTTGTAACTGTACATACATTATTAAGTACGGTTTCTAAATCAAACGGGGCAACTTCAATATTTAATTTACCAGCCTCAATTTTAGAAAAATCAAGAATATCATTAATAATGCCCAGCAAAGATGTACCTGCATGATGAATTTTTGACAGGTAGTCACGTTGCTTTGGCGGCATTTCTGCTTTTAATGCCAGATGGGATAAACCAATAACAGCATTCATGGGGGTACGAATTTCATGACTCATATTGGCAAGAAAGCTAGATTTAACCGAAGCGGCCTCCTCTGCCCTGGTTTTTGCCAACTGCAGCTCTTGCTCAACCATTTTACGCTGGCTAATATCACGGGCAAACAAAGTGCCACTACAATGCCCGTCCATATTCAAAATGGTCATACCCACTTCAATGGGCAATAAGCTCCCTGAACGATTTCTTGCCAGCAGCTCCCAAAACCGTGCGGTAGTAATGCGTGAAGTGGCTTCACTCAAACCGCGCTCCAGCACCAGCGGTAAATCACCCTCGCCTTCAATATGAATAAGGCTTTGCAGCTTCAAACCTACCACTTCCTTAACAGTAAACCCAAAGGTTAGCTCGGCCGCACGGTTCCAATCCGTCACACAACAATTCTGATCCAGTAAAATAACGGCAATCGGCGCACCTTCAATTACCGCTTTAGACTGCATTTCGCTTTGCTGCAAAGCCATCGCGCGAAGATCAGCCTCTTGCTCAAGCCCCTGTTTGCGTGCAGCCAACTCGGCATTACTCACCGTCAGTACCGACATCAATTCATCGCGAGTTTGCTCATTAAGAATGTTTTTAACTTGCAAAATGGCATCAGCATCCTGATGATCAATTCTGAACGCCAGCTGCACCATGCCATTTGACACCGTATGTCGCGCATCAAAAAAGGCAGAGAGCGAATGTTTAGCCCAGCCGCCTTCAGAGTGCACCATAAAATAAAATGAATCGTTTTCCAGCCCCACAGGCAAAAGATGATTCGATGTTGATTGCCGCACAAGCTGGCATAGCGAATAAAACCCTGTTAACAGAAAATCGCTACGCATTCGGTTGAATTTTAAGCAGCCCAGAGCACGGCGCAGTTTATCTCGAGCGATAAAAACGCTTTCTTCGGAGCGTAAATCCAGCACGCCAAGTTCAGTCATAATGTGCACTTTATCGCCAGGCAGGTTGCATCGTCATAAAGCTTACCAAAACGGCTAAGCAAGTTTGCAACCATTTGGTTAAGGGTGTTTCTTCGTTCTAGCAAAATATCATTAGCCGCAATGTGCTCCTGAATGCCATCGGTCGCAAAAACAAACACATCATCACTCTTAAAGCTAAAGGTCTCGATCCGGATACTGCGTAAAATAATGCCTAACGTGCCTGCCTGAGCCGGAAAAGTAAAACAATCTTTCCCCAATTTTCGCATCACCGTATTTCCAATCGTGATGCACTGCGCCTGGCCATCATTGCCCAGAAAAGCCATGGTAATCGCCGTTCCGCGCGATCCGCGAATGTGTTCATGTAAAGATTTAAGCATCCAGCCAATATCTTCACTACTATTTTCTTCCAGCCACTGCTCACACAACCGGGCCAGCTCATGAGCTTCCGGGCCATGACCCAGTACATCCAAAATACCCACTAATACGCCGTGTTCCACCTGCTTGATAAATGTGCCATCACCGCACACCACCTCGCCAAAACAAGGACGTAAACAACGTGCATATTCAAAATGCATGGCTTAGTTTTTCCATTTACGAAACAGGACACAGGTTCCCATCTCTGGCTCTGAACTAATTTCAAACTCATCAGCTAAACGGCGTGTCCCGGGCAAACCCAGCCCCAATGTACCCTTGGTGCTATAGTGCTCGGACATGGCAAGATCCAGGCTTTTTATCCCAGGACCCCGATCTTCAGCCTTCACTTCCAGCCCTTCACGACCTTTGGCAACCACCCAGGAAAAAGACATCATGCCTTCACCTGCATATTTCACGATATTCGTAGCCAGCTCAGAGGCTCCCGTTGTAATTTCAGTGACAGCAACAGGCGAATAACCACACTGCTTGGCCAAAGAAAACGTATAAGCTACCAACATGGCAACATCAGCATCATTACAAATCTTTCGCCAGACGGTGGCCATTTCCACGCTAGGTTTCATGTAATAAATCCAGTGCTTGTCTGATTGTCTGACAGCCCCGCAATGCTGATAAATCGCTATCTAGCGCTGCCAAACCGGCTACCACCCCTGGCCTGAAACCAATAAATACCGTTTTAGCCCCCATTATTTTCAGCATCTGTGTTAATTCGACTAAAGCTACAAATCCATCCACATCCAGAGCATCTACTTCAGATAAATCAAGCATTACCCCTTTGGCGGCGACTTTACTCACCTGTTGCAACAGCTTGCTTTGTAGCGCAATCATTGTTGAGGGTCGCAAATCGCTTTGCACACAGGCAAGTAAAGCATCTTCAACAACAGAAATTGTGACCCCTCCCCCTGATTCACACTCATTCATTACGCCCCCTAAACTTCATCAAGTCTCTTCATTCTGATACCCACGCTTTTAAATGCCTGCTCTAAAGCATCCCGCAGTGTGGCATGGGTTGTCATGCCTTCAATATCAATCCCCAGATGCACAATTGTTTGAGCAATAGAAGGAGAAACTCCGGATATCAAGCTGGTGCAGCCCATCAATCGGGTTGCCTTAGTAATTTTAATTAAATGATTAGCCACTCCTGAATCTACAATGGCCACACCGGAGATATCCATAATAAATACACGGGAACGGGTTTCAGAAATTTTCAATAAAATTGCGGCCATAATATCCTGAGCCCGCTTCGAATCAATAATTCCTACCACTGGCAACATTAAAATATCCTGCCAGATCATGGTGACCGGCGTAGACATTTCCATTAAGGCACGGCTTTGCTCGTTAATTCTTTCATTAATTAAACGGCTATATGTTTCCACCACAATCGTAGTATCTAAATGTAATAATTTTGTAATCGCCGCTACGGCCTTACCATATTCTTCACTAAATAAACCACCGTCATATAACTTTTTAGTAAACAGAACAAAAGAATAATTCATCCCTGCAAAATAGCTGGGTAAAGACAAACCAATCCGTGCATGGGTTTCACCCAGACGCCGGCGATCTTCCATATAGGCATCATCAAGATGAGCTGTAAAAAATGTTTTCCAATAGGTTAGCTGGGCATTTTGTGCACGCTTTTTAACCTCATCATTGGCCATCAGCATCTGGTATTCTGGTAATTCACGAATCCATTCATAAAAATGAGTAATATATTCATTGATTCTGGGAACAACCAAAGCACCGTATTTACGCACAACTTCAAGATCAGTTTCATCAATATCGTGCAAACGCATCACATCTTTAATCGATGTCTGACTAGCATGTTCATGCATCTTTATTCCCCTTCGCATCACTTGAAGCTGACAAAACCATGCTATTGCAAAAAAACATGGTCAATTTTTTACAAAGTTTTTACTGAAAGCTGAACAATAAAAATTTGCCGTGTTTCTAGATAGCTAGGCGAAAGGCGTTTAGCAATATATAAACTCAAACTTTCCAGACCCAATGAATTATTACGCCAAAAAGAAAGAATCAAGAAAGTAAAAAATTAAAAAAGTGCTAGCACGTAAGCTAAAAATTCAGAGGCAGCTCAAAAAGGCTTTTGCCATGCAAAAAGGAGGCTTCGTCGGTAAAAGTACTTTGGCTTACAAAAAATCTATTTCAAATAAATACAAAAATAATACGGCTAACCCTCCCAAGCCGGTCAGCTCAAGTACATGGTTTTCAGCAATTAGCTGATGTAAAAACCACTTATGAGCAGCACCCGATGGTTATTGCCATCTATTTTCAAGAGTAGAGACGCAAAAAAAAACCGCCTCAAACAGGCGGTTATCCAATGTACATTTTGCACAACTGACTCAAGGGCAAAAACGTTTGACATTAGCCTCTACACTGGCCGTTTCTGCCTTACGTTGTCCGGCCTCCATAAACTCAAGGTTGCCCTTCTCATTCACCGTTGAAAACTTTTTCGAGCCTTGCAAATAACCTAATCTTGCCATAGCTTCTTTACAGGCTTTTTCGTCCTTTTCACCCTTAGCTGCAACGGGTGCGGCAGCTGGAGCACTGGCTTTGACAGCCACAGAACTCGCGGCAGAAGCTTCTTTTTTATGGCCTGACATTGAGCTGACAGGCAAATCCTTAGTCTTAAGTACTTCTACCTTATTCCCCTTAGGCGGCTGATCAGAATAATGCATCATCCCGTCTGCATCTTTCCATTTGTAAATCTCTGCCTGTGCAAATCCTGCAATAAACAGAGCCATTAAAATTAAAATTCTCATTATATAAACTTCCTTTTTATTTAGCCCGGCGCTCACAAGCCTTAGTAAAAGATAGCGTAATCAATAAATAGACACCATGCCATTGGAGGTTCTAATTAGCCATTTTAATAGATTGGCACAATTAGCAGATAGGCCTTTTTATTCAATGAAACTTCCTGCCAAAACGCTCGCCCATGCTGAGTGACATCAATAGAGGCACCATCAACATCATGGTAAACCTGAGAAACAGCCACTTTATTCATCAATACACACATATTTAACTACAATAAACCGTAGATGCTAGAACGCAAATAATTCAAACAAATCAAGCAAATATAATCACAGCAAGGCCAAGTGCTCCTGAACACCCTGTAAACCCTCAAGCTATTTTCACTACCGGAAAAGCCTCTTGCAGCCACAAAAATTCCACTGCACTGCAGTCAACAGTATATCGAAAGTGTCAGCCAGCAGATCTCCAACCCCACAATGCAGCACTTATTTCACCAGTGTTACCCCAATACCCTTGATACCACAGTGGCTTTTCAGATGACCGATAGCATGCTGGATACTTTTGTGATTACCGGCGATATCCACGCCAGGCCTGCCCATAGCCAGTGGCAATCGGACAACACCACCATATTGCCCGAATTACACGAGCGCAAATGGACCCTGGATTCGCTGTGCTACGCCATCATGGTTTTTGGCCGCATAGTAGCAATCGCAGGCCCTTTGATACGCAATGACTGACGGCTATGCAGCTAACTGCAGCCAACATGAAAATGGGGGCGCCACCGTTTTTCCCTTTTTAGTTTTTAGTGCCATCCAATTTTTTCTTTGCCAGGGACTATATAATGTTTCGCACCAGAGAATTTCTACTTAAGCATATTCGCCACACCATGGCGTTTTATGACCCGATATCGGTCGACCCCGCTGGCGGTTTTTATCATTACTACATGGATGACGGCAGTATTTACGATAAAGACACTCGCCACCTTGTTTCGTCCACCCGCTTTGTGTTTAACAACGCCATGGCGTGGCTGGAGTTTAGCGATGAGACCTATCAGGCACGCGTCCGGCACGGCATTGATTTTATCCGTAAGGTGCACTTCAACCCGCTTTCCGGCGGCTATGCATGGGAAGTTAAAAACGGTGCCGTAACGGATGCCACCAACCAATGCTATGGCCTCGCCTTTGTGATGCTGGCTTACGCCTGCGCCATACGTTGCGGCATGGATGAAGCCAAAGTATGGCTGGATGAAACTTACGACACCATGGAGCAACATTTCTGGCTGCCCGAATACGGCGTTTACGCCAGTGAAGCCAGTAGCGTGTGGGTGCTGGATGATTATCGCGGCCAAAATGACAATATGCACGGCTGCGAAGCCATGCTCGCCGCCTTTGAAGCCACCGGCGAAATCCGCTATTTAGACCGAGCCAAACTACTGGCCGCCAACTTTACCCAGCGCCAGGCCGCCTTAACGGGCGGGGCAATCTGGGAGCATTTCCGCACCGACTGGACGCCCAATTTGCAATACAACAAGGGCAACAAGACCAATATCTTCCGCCCATGGGGCATCCAGACCGGCCACCAAACCGAATGGGCCAAACTGCTGCTCATTTTAGACCGCCACGACCCGCAGCCCTGGCACCTGGCCCGCGCCCGCGAGTTGTTTGACGAAGCCATGTCATCAGGCTGGGACGAAGCACACGGCGGGCTGATCTACGGCTACGACCTGGACGGCGAGCCTTACGATCAGGATAAATACTTCTGGGTGCAAGCCGAATCCCTCGCAGCAGCCGCCTTGCTGGCGGATCGCACTGGCAAAGAGAAATACTGGCAAGCCTACGACAAAATCTGGGCCTACAGCTGGCAGCACTTCGTAGACCACCAACACGGCGCGTGGTACCGCATCCTCAGCCCGGACAACCAGAAAATCGACCAACACAAATCCCCCGCAGGCAAAACCGACTACCACACCATGGGCGCGTGTTATGAGGTTTTGAGGGTGGTTGATTAAGAGGAGGAATAAACTTAGGGCGCAATTGCCGCTGGCGTTGCGCCGTTGAGGTAATCATTGAGTAGGTTCGCATTTCACGGCTTGGTCGTGAGCATAGCAACGAGCTGCCTTTGAATCTGCTCGTCACTCGTAGCGACGCCCAGACGCGGGTTCATCGCCCATTGCGAAGCATGAACCAAGATACTTCTGGATTCCGACGTAGCCATGAACGAGAATCTGATGATCGTTCCGATGATTTTCTTGTGCCTTCTCTCGTAGACACGCTGCCAAATATGAGAGTGTTCTTCAATAAACTTATCCATTATGCGATCCACTGACGCCAATAGTTCTACAAAATAAAACTGGAGGGCTAAAACGTGGAATCTATCGACTAAAGCGAGTCACAATAAACAATTTTACATCCCCCACACCAGATCCCGTTCTAACAGGCGACACAGGTTTTATCGGAAAGGCAGGCGAGTACGCGGTGATGTCGGAGCTATTATTTAGAAATTTCAATGTATCTTTAATGACGGTAGACAAAGGCATTGACTTAGTAGCCGCAAATGAAGCTGGAAAATACTTCCACATTCAAGTTAAAACAGCAAATATAAAAGAAGGCGTATTTTCTTTTGGAGTGAAACGCAAAGCATTTGATGCAAACAACTCCAGCCAGACCTTTTATGTGTTTGTCCTACACGGGCAAAACAAAAATGACTATTTAATTATTCCAAACAGCATATTATCTAATTGTATTGCAATGGATATTATATGTGGAATTGATACATATAGTTTACGCGTTAGCTATGACAGTAAAACTAGGAAATATACGTTAAACAGCAAACAAGATGTAACTATCCATATAAATAGATTCGGCCAAATAAATTAGCAACCGTAAAATACTCTTCTCAACTTTCATACCCCTAGGAAAATATGTATAAAATATTACTAAAAACATGGGTAATGTGTACTTTATCCATAATCACACTTTTAGTATCCTTAGCGTACTCCCTATTTACACAAGATCCCCAGTGGGTTGGAAGGTCAGGCTCCATAATAACAATTATTGGGCTGCTTTTAACCATGAAAAATAGCGTTCTTTCTTCATCTCGTGACATTGAAAACGTAATGAATGAGAAGTTTCACTATGCAGTATATGTCCCTCAAAAAGACAGCCAAGAATACAATGACCAGAAAAAAATCACAGAAAAAATAATGAATGATGAACTTATTGGATTAGCACTAACTATTACTGGGACAATTATTTGGGGATATGGAGATTTATTTTTATAAATTAGCTAAGTAGGCACTATCAACAGGGCAGCGTTTGCCCTCCTTTCCTAATCAAAAAACATAAGTAGTTCGGTATAAATTTTACAGGGTGTGTTTCTTTATAAATCAACAAGTTGATACTGAATTATACAAGGTAACTTTTACCTAACCACTTAGTTTATTAGCCCAAATACCCCGCCACCACATAAATAATCAATCCCACCAATCCGCCGACCAAAGTCCCGCTCACACGAATAAATTGCAAATCGGTGCCGATGTTTAATTCGATGCGCTCCACCATATATTGCTCGTCCCATGTTTTGACTTGGTCGGAGATAAAGATGCCGATTGTTTCGCGGTATTCTTCAATAACTGGGGGAATGGCGCGTTCGCATTGGGTGTTGATCCATTCTTGCATTTCGGTATTTTCATTGAGCTTTTTACCCATATCGGCAGCCAATAGCATGATATTGGCACGAATAGTGGAATCCACCCGGTGCAAATCGCTATGCAGCCAGCGTAATAACTGCGACCAGAGTGTTTCGATATATTCACCTACCGCCGGATGGGCAAGCAATTCATTCTTAAGCTTTTCGCCCCTTTGTTTGAATTCGGCATCGTGTTTTAATTTATCCGCAAATTGGGCGATATAGCGATCAAATTGCAGGCGTAAATGATGGTCGGGATGATCTTGCATGGCTTTTAATTCTTTTTGCACTGCACCCAGCATTTTTTCGGCCAGGTATTTACCGGCCACTTTATCCAGTACCATA
This sequence comes from Iodobacter ciconiae, assembly GCF_003952345.1. Taxonomy (NCBI): domain Bacteria; kingdom Pseudomonadati; phylum Pseudomonadota; class Betaproteobacteria; order Neisseriales; family Chitinibacteraceae; genus Iodobacter; species Iodobacter ciconiae. Next base: position 1,840,551 of record NZ_CP034433.1, read on the forward strand.
TATTTTAGAAATGAGATTTCTTCTGCGGCCACCTGCGCCATGGCTTCTTGTGTTTCGGCACGGCCGAGTATTTTTTGTAATTCGTGCAATACTTCGCTTAATACATGGTGGTGGCGGCCATTTTGCGTGAGCGATTCTAAAACATGGCCGCTAAACTGGCTGATATCGATGCGCTGTAATTCGGTAATTAAGGTACTTTTTAAAAAAGCCAGTAATCGCCCGTCATGCAGGGAATTAAGGCTATAGCTAAGTGCTCTGATTAATAAATTAGAAAAGGGCCGCACGTTTTGCGTCAGCCATGCAGCAATTTTAAGCGCAGGATTAAATTCCCGAATTTTGCCAACGACTCGCTCTGGCGATAAAAAATTGCTTTGAATAAAACTGCCCATGCTATCGGCAATACGCAGTTTATTTCTGGGCACAATTGCGGTGTGCGGAATGGGCAGGCCTAAGGGCCGGCGAAATAAAGCCACCACCGCAAACCAATCCGCCAAAGCCCCTACCATGGCCGCCTCTGCAAACGCCGTGATATACGCCAGCGCCGGATAGCGCGATTTATATATCGTGGCCATCACAAACACCGCGGCAAAGAATAGCAATAATGCCAGTGGCAAGAGTTTGGCCTGCTTTAATTTTTGGCGTTTAAGCGCTATTTCAGCGCTTTCTATGGCCTGATAAAGATGATTGGATGAAGTCATTGGCTTAATCGGAAGATTGATTGAATTCAAGGGTATCACCATCTACAGCGAGATGTTATTTCCTGTATTTACAAATAGCATCGCACCGCCTCGTGCATCTCACCCAAAATAACAATACGCCACCGTAATCCCACCGCAATCAACACCCCACACGCGCTATAATTCGCCGCTATAAATAACAATACACAGGTCTGAGACATGCAAATCTGGGTTGATGCCGATGCCTGCCCCAAGGTGATTAAAGAGATTCTGTTTCGCGCCGCCGAGCGCTGCAAAATCGTCTGCACTTTTGTGGCCAATCAGTATATTCAAACGCCGAGCTCGCCCTTTTTAAAGTCCTTGGTGGTGGAGCAAGGCTTTGATGTGGCGGATCGGCGGATTGTGGAGCTATGTGCGGCTGGGGATTTAATTATTACCTCGGATATTCCGCTTGCATCGGATGTGATTACCAAAGGTGGCCTAGTGCTGGATTCTCGCGGCGAGCGTTTAAGCCGCGAGAATATCGGCGAGCGCCTGAATATGCGTGACTTTATGGACAGCTTACGCGCCAGCGGCATCGACACCGGCGGCCCGAGTGCCATGAGCAGCGCAGACAGGCAAAACTTTGCGCGGGCACTGGATAGTTTGCTCATATAAAGTACAACGTTTGTAAATCAGCGTACAAAACATTCCAGGGGGCCGAGGTAAACAGTGTCCAATCATTTCCACCCCAGTTTGTGTAACGGTTACTCAGAGATGCCAAGATGGCGACAAGTACTGCTAGACCAGATAATGCATCATTGTGAAATTTTAGAAACAGGCAACGATTCAAACCGTATTAAAAAGGAGCAAAAAACGAGCTAATAAACTAGAAATTTTTGAACGCTAACAAGTGGAAAGTATTGGACGCTGATTGACACTGTAATCGCGCAATGCATTATGAATGTTTGGCATGCAATGGTTTTGAAAGTATTGCTGACGTTCAAGGAGCTGCAATGCAATAGCTTTGGACTTACAATAACGAACACCCGCATATGGGATTGAGCGGTATCACCCCGAAAAAAAACTGGCATTACATGCCTGGTCTCTGCTTTTAAGTGAACTTTAAAATGGAGGGATTACCAATTGATCACTGACAGTGATAGGGCTGAATCAATCTGGATAAACGATTTACTTCAGCAAATGCGGGGGTATCAGTCAATCCAACATCATATTTGATAACTTTTAGTTTTACTTTTGAATACAATGCGTAAGAAGTAAAAACCCCCAGGCGATAAGCCCGCATTAGATAATGCTACATCATTATCTGAATAGGAAATGGTCGTTGCCAATAATTGGCGTAACATTAGTTGTATTTGCAAAGGGCATTACCATAAATAATCCCGACAGAAATAAATTCAACCGTTTTTCCTTTAACCATTGCCCTGTTAGCAAATTATGAAGGCCCCTGGCCAAAAACACCAAACTGAGGAGCACGTAAGATATTCAACAAAACAGCCAGATCTGGCAATTCATTCTCTAACTTTAATTTTGCATATCCCACTCTGAATTGCCAATTTTGCAATTGATAATCCAGATAGCCCCCCCATAATGTTGAACCATCTAAATCAAGCACGCCATCTGAATCATGTACGGGTAATTTTTCACGGGCATAGCCCATTGCAAGTTCAAGCCTGGCAATTCCTTCTCCTACCGGGTGCTTTAAAACCACTTAAGGAGAGCCGCTCCTGCTCCGAGTACTCCTCTGTGCCAGCCCAAAGCCGGGCAGCAACATTAGCACGATCAAAGGATATCGAATCAAGGCGATAACCATATTTCTTTCCCAGCTCCTACTCTGACTAACTTTATACTGACAGCTACTTGAAGATATCCAAAAGCACATAACATCAAGCCTTCGCGACCTAATCACAGGCTCTGCTGCATTTGTTTCACTCATCTCCCGAATACATCCTTACAGCCCAACCTGCCCATCATCTACTTTCATCAAAAAGCACAAATACCAGGCAAAAAAAACGCCCCATCTGAGGCGTTTCAAAGCTCACTTATTTAGGCTTACGCGGTAACAAATGCCGCCACTGCACGCTCAAAGCGCTGCATGCCCTCGCGAATATCTTCATCTGCAATCACTAAAGATGGTGCAAAACGAATCACATTCGGGCCCGCCATCAGGATCATCAGGCCTTCTTTTACCGCCAGATTCAATAAATCTTTAGCCTTGCCTGCAAATGCAGGTTTTAACTCTGCACCAATCAATAAGCCCATACCACGCACTTCATCAAATACCGAATATTGTGCGTTAATTTTAGCAATAGCCGCTACAAATAGTTCCCGCTTGGCTTTTACACCATCCAGCACAGTAGCCGTGTTCACCACATCCAATAAAGCATTACCAATGGCACAGGCCAAAGGATTGCCGCCATAGGTGGTACCGTGTGTGCCGACGGCAAGATGCTTGGCAATATCGCTAGTGGTCAGCATACAGCCCAGCGGAAAGCCTCCACCAATGCCCTTGGCGCTAGTCAGAATGTCCGGTGATACGCCATATTCCTGATAGGCATAAAGACTGCCGGTGCGGCCTGCACCACTTTGTACTTCATCAAAAATCAAGAAGGCATGGTGCTTATCACAAAGAGCGCGCACGCCAGCGATAAATGCTGCTGTCGCTGGCACAACCCCGCCCTCGCCCTGAATCGGCTCGATAATCACACATGCGGTTTCATCATCGATCAGCGCGCTTAAGGAATCCAGATTGTTGTATTCAAAGTACTCAATACCAGCAGGCTTAGGACCAAAACCATCGGAATACTTGGGCTGCCCACCCACGCATACGGTAAAGAAAGTGCGTCCATGAAATGAATTAAGCGCGGATAGTACTTTGTGTTTTTTGTCGCCAAAGCGCTCAATTGCGGCGCGGCGGGCCAATTTAAGCGCGGCTTCATTGGCTTCTGCACCCGAATTACAAAAAAATACGCGATCTGCAAAAGTGGCTTTAACCAGTTTTTGAGCCAGATCCAGTGCCGGTTCATTGGTAAACGCGTTGGAAAGATGCCAAAGCTTGCTGCCCTGCTCGTTCAACGCGGCCACAAGAGCGGGATGGCAGTGCCCCAGAGCATTCACCGCAATACCACCGGTTAGATCCACATACTGACGATCCGCCTGATCCCACACTCGGCTGCCTGCACCGCGCACGGGGACAAAAGCTGCAGGGGCGTAATTAGGGACCATATACTGGTCAAAATCAGCACGGGTATGGGACATTTTTTTTCCTTATTTTCAATATAAAAACGGCGGGTCCGATTTTGTATCGTAACCCGCCGCTGATGCTTTATTCAATACTGAGGCGCATTAATAAGTAATACCAAACAACCCTCTACCTAGGCGAAGGGCTGAATGAACTTACTTTGCTGCGGCGCCCGACAGATACAACCAGGTTTCCACCACGGTATCCGGGTTCAAAGAAATCGTTTCGATCCCCTCTTCTACCAGCCACTGGGCAAAATCCGGGTGATCAGACGGTCCCTGACCACAAATACCGATATATTTATTAGCTTTACGGCACGCTTTGATCGCCATTGACAACATCGCTTTCACCGCATCATCACGCTCATCAAACGAAGTAGAAACCGGGCCGCCTGAATCACGGTCAATCCCAAGAGTCAGCTGTGTCATATCATTGGAGCCAATAGAGAAGCCATCAAAAAAATGCAGGAATTGGTCTGCCAGTACCGCATTAGCAGGAATCTCACACATCATGATGACACGCAGACCATTGTCGCCACGTTTCAGGCCGTTACGCTCCAGAAGCTCGATCACGCATTCAGCTTCTTTCAGGGTACGCACAAAGGGAATCATGACTTCCACGTTGGTCAAACCCATCACATCGCGCACTTTTTTCACTGCGCTGCATTCCAGCTCGAAACAATCACGGAAGCTTTTATCTACATAACGCGCAGCACCACGAAAGCCGATCATCGGGTTTTCTTCGTGCGGCTCGTACTCTGCGCCGCCAATCAGATTAGCGTATTCATTTGACTTAAAATCAGACAAACGCACAATCACTTTTTTCGGCGAGTAAGCAGCTGCCAGTGTAGAAATCCCTTCGGCCAGCTTATCTACATAAAAATCAACGGCCGTGCGATAGCCTGCGATGCGCTCTTCAACCTGAGCTTTCAGCTCGGGCTGCAAGTGCGGATAAGCAAGCAGTGCTTTCGGATGCACGCCAATCATGCGGTTGATGATGAATTCCAAACGCGCCAGGCCCACGCCTTCACTTGGCAACTGACAAAATTCAAATGCCAGCTCGGGGTTGCCCACATTCATCATGATTTTAACCGGCGATTCAGGCATATGGCTAAGCGAAGTATCCATCCGCTCGAACTTCAGAATCCCTTCATAAACATTGCCGGTGTCGCCTTCGGCACACGAAACGGTCACCAGATCGCCTTCTTTCAAGACCTGTGTTGCATCGCCACAACCGACCACTGCAGGAATACCCAGCTCGCGCGCAATAATTGCTGCGTGGCAAGTCCGACCACCACGGTTGGTAACGATGGCAGAAGCACGCTTCATCACAGGCTCCCAATCGGGATCAGTCATGTCAGAAACCAGCACGTCCCCTGCTTCAACTCTGTCCATTTCGGACACATCACGCACCACACGTACACGGCCCTGACCTATTTTTTGCCCAACCGAGCGGCCTTCAGCTAACACCCTGCCTCTTTCCAGCATGCGAAATTTAGTCAGTCTTTCCGCATTGCTTTCTTGCGATTTTACGGTTTCCGGACGCGCCTGCAAAATGTACAGCTTGCCATCAATCCCGTCGCGGCCCCATTCCACATCCATGGCACGGCCATAATGCTCTTCAATAGTCAGTGCGTAGCCTGCCAGCTCTTCCACTTCAGCATCGCTGATCGAGAACTTACGGCGATCACTCGGATCAACATCAACCGTCTTCACGGATTTACCCGCTACCGCTTCACGATCGAACTCCATCTTGATGGCTTTTCCGCCTAAGTGGCGGCGCACAATAGCCGGGCGACCTGCACGCAATGTTGGCTTATGTACGTAAAACTCATCAGGATTAACTGCACCTTGCACCACGGTTTCACCGAGGCCATAGGAAGCGGTTACAAACACAACCTGATCAAAGCCGGTTTCGGTGTCAATGGTAAACAACACGCCGGCAGCACCCACATCCGAGCGCACCATACGCTGAATCCCCGCAGACAGTGCAACCAGCTTATGATCAAAACCTTTATGCACGCGATAAGAGATAGCACGATCATTATAAAGAGACGCAAACACTTCTTTCATCGCCACTAAAACATTCTCAAAACCACGAATATTCAAGAATGTTTCCTGCTGCCCCGCAAAAGACGCATCAGGCAAATCTTCTGCTGTTGCAGAAGAGCGCACCGCAACAGTTACATTATCACCAAGCAATTTGTAATATTCGCGAATCTCGGCTTCCAGTTGTTCCGGAAACGGCGTATCCAGAATCCAGGTACGGATTTGCTTGCCCACAATGGCAAGCGCGCGGACATCATTGACATCCAGAGTGTTCATAATCGCATCAATACGATCAGCAAGCCCCTGGTGAGCCAAAAATTGTCGATATGCCGCTGCGGTGGTCGCAAAACCACCGGGGACGCGAACGCCTTTTTCTGTAAGCTGAGAGATCATCTCACCGAGCGAGGCGTTTTTACCGCCTACCTGTTCTACATCGTGCATGCGCAGACGGGCGAAATCGATCACATAGCGTTCGGACATAGTACGGAGCCTTATTTGAAATGTTGCGTTGCGATAAATTAGGTGCATTCTAGGCTGAGACCGCCCAGAGAAAACTCAGGATAAACCACTACATGAAAATACATTAAATGCTAACTGACAGAATTATTCCCAATCCGCGCCGAATAGCAACCTTACAACAGAATTCTTGCATTTTTAGATGAAAAGCTTACTATCAGAAGAGATGATGAGTAGAACACTATAAAACCAAGCTTTTTTATAGTTAAAAAAACCTTTTTAACGGACAGCCGCCCTAACCGGACAACCGTGCTCAGTGTACTTAATATTTGGAGATTTATGATGCGTCGAACGGCTTTCTTTGTCTCCGATCGGACTGGTATTACTGCCGAAATGCTCGGCCACTCTTTACTCACACAATTTGAAGACGTTACTTTTCATCGTGTCACCCTGCCCTATGTTGATACCCCGGAAAAAGCCATAGAAGTCGCTCTGGAAATCCGCAAACACTCGGTAATTGATGGCTGCAGGCCGCTGGTTTTCAGCACAGTTGTTGACCCAGTAATCCGTAAACTCACCCATGTACCCGAGGCGCTGGTAATTGATTTCTTTGAAATGTTCATCGGCCCCTTAGAAGCCGAGCTTGGCCAGGATTCATCGCATACCGTGGGCAAATCACATTCGATTATTAATTTTGAAGAACATAAAAACCGGATCGATGCCGTTAATTTCACGCTCAACCACGACGATGGCGTGATGCCCAGAGATTTATCCGAAGCCGATTTAATTCTAGTTGGCGTTTCCAGATCAGGAAAAACCCCAACCTGTCTCTATTTAGCCCTGCAATTTGGAATTAAAGCGGCCAACTACCCGCTGACCCCTGAAGATTTTGGCAATCACACCATGCCAAAACTTCTGCTTCCCTACAGAAACAAACTATTTGGCTTAACCATTGAGCCGGAACGACTCACAGAAATTCGCGAAGAAAGAAAACCTGACAGCAAATACTCATCAATCGAAAATTGCCGCTTTGAAATTGCCGAAGCTGAAGCGCTCATGCGTCATGTAGGCGTTTCCTATCTCAACACCACCCGAATGTCGATAGAAGAGCTAGCAACAACCATCATGCATCGTACCGGCCTGGTAAGACGCGCCTATTAAAATGCAGCAGTGGGCCTGCCCCACTGCAATGCAGCCCACAAAACTGTGGATATGAAGCATCAAACTGAGCCCCGTAGTATCAACTCATTTGCGCTTACGCTATAACACAGCTTCCTTGACGTAACGCTACGCGGTAAACTCCCACACTTCACCGATCAAACGCTTACTTGGCCTACGTGCATGACAAATTCTGCTACTGACTTAGACAGCATTTTTGAATTTAAAAGCAGCAGCATTAAACTACTGTCTTTCGTTCCGGCCACACTTGACCCAGCCAGGTTAGAAGCCGCTTTATTTGAAAAACTGGGCGGGCGCGAGCACTTTCTGGCAGGCGAACAACTTATTATTGATTTCAGCAGCTTGCCCGAATTGCCTTCCGCACTGGAAATAAGCACCCTGGTGCGGCTTTTACAGCAATTTAGTCTGTGCCCCATTGCAGTACACGGCGGCAACAGCGATCAAAAACTTGCGGCCTCGGCAGCAGGACTGGTGGTGTTACAAGATGACTCACTCACAGCGCCCCTGCCCTACGGCAAAGCAGCTCCTCCCCCGCCAGCCTTAGTCATTACCCGCCCGGTACGCACCGGGCAGCAGGTTTATGCCAAGGGTGGCGATTTGATTGTACTGGCGCTGGTGTCTGCAGGCGCTGAAGTAATTGCCGATGGCAACATACATGTCTACGCCCCATTACGTGGCCGTGCACTAGCGGGTGCAAAGGGCGAGAATCAGGCCAGAATTTTTACCACCTGCATGGAAGCGGAGCTGGTTTCAATTGGCGGCATTTATCGCTCATTACAAGAAGACCTACCTGATTCGATTAAAACCAAACCAGCACAAATTTATCTGGATCAGGAAAAAATCGTAATCGAAGCATTAAACGAAACTAACTAAATAAAGTACTCAGGGGATTTATAGTGGCAAAAATCATCGTTATCACATCCGGCAAAGGTGGGGTGGGCAAAACCACCACCAGTGCGAGCTTCGCCTCTGGCCTAGCCTTGCGTGGCCTTAAAACTGCCGTTATTGACTTTGATGTGGGCTTACGCAATCTTGATTTAATTATGGGCTGCGAGCGCCGCGTTGTTTATGATTTCGTAAACGTCATTAAAGGTGAAGCCACACTCAACCAGGCTCTGATTAAAGACAAAAATTGTGACAATCTTTACATTCTACCTGCCTCACAAACCCGTGATAAAGACGAATTATCTAAAGAAGGTGTAGAAAGAGTTCTGAAAGAGCTGGAACAATCCGGCTTTGACTATATCATTTGCGACAGCCCGGCCGGCATTGAAACGGGCGCCTTTATGGCCCTGTATTTTGCCGAAGAAGCGATCGTTGTCACCAACCCCGAGGTCTCATCCGTACGCGATTCCGACCGCATCATCGGCATTCTGGATGCAAAATCCAAACGCGCAGAAGACGGCGGCACCGTAAAAACACATTTACTGGTCACCCGCTACAGCCCTAAGCGCGTCGATTCAGGCGAGATGCTATCGCTTGATGACGTACAGCACCTGCTGCGCATTAAATTAATTGGCGTGATTCCGGAATCCGAAAGTGTCTTGCAAGCGTCTAATTCGGGCAGCCCGGCCATTCACCTTGCTGGCAGTGATGTCTCTGAGGCTTACAAAGATGTGGTCGCCCGTTTTCTGGGTGAAGAGCGTCCATTGCGTTTTGTTGAAGCACCCAAAGCGCCGTTGTGGAAACGGTTATTCGGGGGTTAATGCATGTCTATTCTTAGTTATTTCTTTGGTGAAAAGAAAAAAACAGCCTCCGTTGCAAGAGAGCGCCTACAAATCATTCTGGCTCATGAAAGAAACGGTAGAAGCACTCCAGACTACCTGCCCCAATTGCAAAAAGAGCTGATCGCCGTCATCTCCAAATATGTAGCAATCAACCCGGAAGACATCATTGTGCAACTTGATCGCAAGGATGACTTTGAAGTACTAGAAGTAAACATTGTGCTACCAGAAGCCAATAAGCGCTAAGGCACAAAAATTACTACTGCTTAGATGAATACCCTGCGAAGAGAGGCTGGCTCTGCCAACACTCTCTTCGCCATTTTGAGGCCCACTCATGTCTATAGTTATCAAAAATAGCAACGATATCGCCAAGATGCGCGTCGCTGGAAAATTGGCCAGCGAAGTACTGGACTACATTACGCCCTTTGTAAAAGTAGGCGTCACAACGGCTGAGATTGATCGCCTTTGCCATGAATATATGCGAGATGTGCAAGGCACTATTCCTGCACCACTTAATTACTGCCCACCCGGCTATACACCCTATCCAAAAGCGATTTGCACCTCGGTCAACCAAGTCGTTTGCCACGGTATTCCTGCTGATAAGCCACTCAAAAGCGGCGACTGCGTCAATCTGGATATCACCGTTATCAAAGACGGCTACCATGGCGACAATAGCCGTATGTATCTGGTAGGAGATGTTTCTGCGCCCGCACGCCGCCTGGCGAAAGTAACCTATAACGCCATGTGGATCGGAATTGATCAGGTAAAACCCGGCGCGCACTTTGGCGATATTGGCGCAGCCATTCAAAAATATGCTGAAGGTGCAGGTTACTCGGTCGTGCGTGAATTCTGCGGCCACGGTATCGGCAGCAAATTTCACGAAGATCCTCAAGTACTGCACTACGGCAAAGCAGGCACAGGCCCGGAAATGCAGGCAGGCATGATCTTTACGATTGAACCGATGATTAATGCAGGCAAACGCGACATCAAAGGCATGAGCGATGGCTGGACAATTGTCACCAAAGATCGCAGCCTGTCCGCACAGTGGGAGCACACCATTTTAGTCACCGAAACCGGTTATGAAGTGCTGACACAATCAGCAGGCACACCTGCCCGCCCTGATAGCTACGCAATTTAATCATGTAGGGCGGATGAAACCCCATGTGCGCTAACCAAATCGTTTTTTCATGAGCAAACAGCGAAAAAACCCTATGCCCACGCTCTCGGCACGGGGCTTAAGTCCCCCTGAAGCACGCCGAAGCGAGGAACAAGCGGGGTGGGGCCGTCGTCAATTCGTGTTTGAGCGAAGCGAGTTGAATTGACGCCACCTCGATTGTCCGCAGTAAGGGGCCTTCGTGCTGTTTGGGGCGGCCTTCTGCCGCGCAAGAAAGGAAGGTCCAGCGGGACGCCCGCACCAAAATTAATGTGCCGAAGGCACAAAAAAAAATGGCTTTTGACTTTGGTTAGCGCCTAAGGGGTAAAACCCGCGAGCAACGCTGAAAAATACGCGGGCTTCACCCGCCCTACAATGCAGGAACAAAACTGTGCTTCTTCTTACTTCACCCTGGCTGATTGGCCTGCTCGTGATTGTGTTTTCCATCGGCGTGGCCTTGTGTTTTGTTGGCCTGATGGTGTCTTTAATGACGGCACTGGGCAATAAAAACTGGTTTTGGGCGGCAGGCATGCTGCTGGCTTTTCCCCTTGCTGCCGTATTTTGCTTACGCCGCTGGCAAATGGCCGCCTGGCCGGGAAAAATGCTGCTCTCTGGCATGGGATTGCTGGTTTTTCCGATCGGCTATTATTTGTCCATGATTCAGTAGCCTGTTAAACACCTGCAGCTTGCGTAAGCTTTAAGCTAAAAAGAGGCGAGGATTCGCCTCTTTTTTTACGCTTTTAAACACAGCTCTTCCTTTTTCCCCAATTAAACCTGACTCTATAAGTAGTGATTTGATACACTCAACTTACATATTCAGGAGGTAGGCATGCCTAGTATTCGCCATAGCGAAAGAAAAGATATAGAGCAAATTCGCCAGCTGTATGCCGAACCCAGCAATTATGCGGCCACGCTACAAAGCCCGTATCCGTCTGCCGAGCTTTGGGAATCTCGTCTGAGTAATCCCCCCGGCCACGCCATCAGCTTGGTGGCAGTCAGGGAGGATGAGGTACTTGGGCAATTAGGCCTGCATATCGAACAAAACCCGCGCCGTAAGCATGTGGCAGGGATAGGCATGGCGGTTAAAAGCAACGCCCGCCGGCAAGGCATAGCCGATGCACTGATGCAGGCCGCGATCGAAACGGCTGAACAATGGCAGGCCATCAGCCGCATAGAGCTGTCTGTTTACACCGACAACTTAGCCGCCCTCGCCCTCTATGAAAAGCATGGCTTTATTAAAGAAGGCATAGGTAAAAACTATGCATTCAGAAACGGTCAGTTTGTTGATGTATTTATGATGGCCCGATGTAAGACGGCCTGATATTTTCAATCCTCACAAGGCATCCAGCATGAATCCAGCCCCCTTTACCCTCTATGTAGATTCACTGTTCACTAGCCCTTATGCGATGTCGGTATTTGTTTCATTGCTGGAAAAAAACCTGCCTTTCGAAATCAAAACCCTAGATTTAGATGCCGGTGAGCAACAGCAAACCACCTTCCGCCAACAATCTCTTACCAGCCGCGTGCCGACCTTACAAGATGCTGATTTTGCTTTATCAGAATCTTCCGCCATTAGCGAATACCTGGAAGAGCGCTTCCCCGCGCCAGACTACGCGGCGCTTTATCCGGCAGATCTGCGTCAGCGTGCCAAAGCACGGCAGATTCAGGCTTGGCTGCGTAGTGATCTACTCGATTTACGCATTGAACGCTCAACCAATGTGGTATTTTTTTCGCCCAGCGATCAGCCACTAAGCACTAAAGGCCAAGCCGCCGCTGAGAAGCTGATTGCCACGGCTGATTTACTGATTCAAGATCATCAGACCCAACTGTTTGATCAATGGTGCATTGCCGACACCGACCTTGCGCTGATGCTGCAACGCCTGATTAAAAACGGTGATCCTGTACCCGCAAAACTAGAGAGCTACGCGAACATACAATGGCAAAGACCTGCTGTGCAGCAATGGATTGCACGAACACGCAGATAAGCAAATATGAGCCACAACACACTTTTTACTAAACAGGCCCTCAAATAAAGCTGGGGGCCATTAGAAAAACACCTCGAAAGCATCAGTAAGCCTCACAGATCCGCTTTATTTAACCATGCCCCTCGTCTTCTTTTTCCTGATTTCGGATATACACCCTTACTATCATTTCATCCAAATCAATCATTAAAAACAAACAGCCTCTTACCGAAACACCTCAACCTGTCAAGTTTTTTGCCCTGGTGCAAAATAGCCAAAGAATAACCATTTCGCCTTTTCCTTTAATAAAACACCAAAAAATTAATTTAAATAACCATTACATAATCAGCTGCTAAGCATACGCAAAAGTGTCAACCAGAGCGGTCTATTGCATACAGAAACAGCAAAAATCCAATGCGTCCTAAATGACTAACATATTTTTGCATCCCTGACAATTACCGATCAGGTTAATTGTAATGAATATAAACAAATGCTAATGTAATTACATTAAATATTAAAATAAACAAGGGAGTGATAAATATGGCATTGATGGATTGGCTTCGGCAACGATTGTCCGGGAATGAAAAGGCAGAATTGGTGGTTGATTCCGAAGAAGGAGTCCTTGCCGGATTGAATTTAAAACAGGTTCTGGATGCCCACACGGCCTGGAAAACCAAATTAAAAAATGAGCTGGACGGGAAAGGAAAGGAGTCTCTTGACGTTAGCATCATTGCCCAAGACAACCAGTGCGAGCTTGGGAGGTGGCTGCATGGACCAGGAAAATTAAGTTTTTCTCATTACCCTGAATATCACTCTGCATGTACAGCTCATTCAGAATTCCATTTTTGTGCTGCTGAAGTGCTCATGCAATACCAGGCAGGTGCGCCTGCTGCTGCTGAAGCTCTACTAAAAGGTAAGTTTCGCCAAGCTTCAAATAAAAACCAGCTGGAATTAGTACGTTTATTTGTTGCGGCCAGAAAACCTACCTAGGTTGGAGTGAATGTAAAATCAAGCAACTAAAATTATGTAAATATCTTTGGCAATTAACCCAATGCCAAGGGTACTCAGCACTAAACTTGCTAAAGGCGCCAAATTTAAAGCAAGTATTCGCATGTAAATTACTCAGACTCTCTGACAGTTGTATTAGTTAGACCACTACCCGTGGGTGTTTTCACCGGGGATGCGCTGAAAAAACATCCCCGCAAAAACACGAAAAATATTGCATGCTATTCGTTAATGACGGCGAACAAAGCCTCCTTATCCTGCTGACTTAAAACACCCCTGCTATCCACCCCTTCACCAAGCCTGAAGGACCCGTCAGGGAAAATAGTTACAGCATCCGAGCCTGCAATTTCTACCTCTATCCCGTTCATCTGAAGAAGTTCTAGTATTGGCTGATTTTTTGTACGGCTCATCTGAGCGATATTAATCCCCATCCTGAGGTTGGATTGACAATCAAGTCCTGCAACCCAGATCACTTTATCCCCTCCTTTTAAGTGTGTCTTAACCTGAAAAAGCAGCTTGTAAACATCAAACTCAATCAGACCGTAATCTAAAGCACTACCTGTCAAATGCATCAGTGTACGGCTTTCGTACACCGCCCCGTTCCAGCCGGAACACACAGCGAGTGCGGAGCAATCTGATAAATACTTCGTAGATAAAACGGAAGTATGATCACAAACCGCAACTATCCTTCCCATCGAGACATTTTTACTTTTATGACTCGCCTCGCCAGATACCGAAGCCGCCGCTTTAGTACCAGATATTCCAAACAGTGACCCAATAGCACTACGGATCGAATGCATAGCAACCCCCCATCGGTTTAAAATACACCAGAACAAATTACAATTTTTAACAAAAAAGTCAGCATTGTTATAAATTTCACCAAGATGCTGTCCATGCCCCTACGGATAAAATACGCGATCGGAGTACAAATAAAATGCAATTTTCGCTCATGGGCTAAGTAAGCTATCTAAGCCAGTAATACCCCTTTTAAAAACCACCAGTTTTCTTCGTATAAAACAAAGCCATTCACCACACCCCACTTTGCTTCAGACAAAAAAAACGGACATCCGAAGATGCCCGCTTTGTCTGCCTGACTCGAAATCCAATTTTTACTGCGTACCTGCGATTTCTTCCTCGCTGGCATTTTCAGCTTTAACTGCTGGCTTAGGCGATGCGGGGTGCATGACGTCTTTGCTGACACCCTTACCATCTGGCCCCACATTCTGATTGACGGCAGGTAAATGGTGCGCAATGCCTTTGTGGCAGTCTATACAAGTCATGCCTTCAGATAAGCCTTTTTGGTGGGCATTGGCCGAGCGGGTATTTTGCTCCATATAATCAAAATATTCGTAGTTATGACAGTTACGGCAGGCTTGAGAATCATTTGCTTTCATCCTTTTCCATTCGTTTTCTGCTAGCTCGAGACGCTTATCCAGAAATTTTTCACGTGTATTAATGTAGCCGGTCAGCTTGCCCCAGACTTCTTTAGAAGCCTCAAGCTTACGCCACATTTTCGGACCCCATTCATGCGGAACATGGCAATCCGGGCAAGTAGCACGAACACCCGAACGGTTAGTGTAATGCACAGTTTCCTGGTATTCCGGGTACACATTGCTAGCCATTTCATGGCAACTTAAACAGAATTTCTCAGTATTGGTCATCTCCAGTGCGGTATTAAAGCCGCCCCAGAAAATAATCCCCACAAAAAACGCCACAATCACACCAACATAACCGATGCGCATACTGCGTAGTGCTTGCATCCGTGCACAGAGCCGTGCTTTCAGTGAAGGCTTGGTCTCATCGCTCATTTGTCATTCCTTTTCCGCTTATTTAACCAAGCCATCGGCTGGCTTAAAAGTATTATCCACCAGTGGTTTGGCATCTGTTTGCGGTACATGGCATTGCTGACAGAAATACCGGCGCGGCGAAATATTAGTCAGCTCGGTACCACCGCGTGTTTTAAAATGTGTAATTGATACTTTAGTTGCACCAGTGTCTGCCGTGCGATCCCAGCTATGACAATCAAGGCACTTATTAAACTCTTTAGTAACCAGATAGCCCTTGGTGGTATGCGGAATTAACGGTGGCTGCTGTACAAACTGACGCGGCAAAGGCTTACGGTCTTTTTCCCAGCGATAATTTTCAGAAGGCGCGTCACCTTTAACAGCCTCAGTGCCACGCAAGGATTTCATGCCCTCTGCCTGCGTTACAGGGGCCAAAACCATACAGAAACTCAGAAACAAAGCCAGCATCGGCATTAATTTTTTCATTTTTCTCTCCTTTAAGGCAGGCAAACGGCTAAATGATTACGATCCGTTAGCCACCAGCCCCTTTCATAAGACGGGTGAAACCCGCCATTTTATACCACGTGGTACTCAGGCGGGTTGCCCCGCCATGCTCAATATCCGGTCCTTAAGCCTTTACCACTTTCACCGCACATTTTTTAAAGTCGGTCTGTTTGGAAATCGGGCAAGTCGCATCCAGCGTCAGCTTATTCACGAGACGCCCCTCATCAAAGAAAGGGATAAAAATCAGCCCTACCGGCGGTTTATTGCGGCCGCGCGTTTCCAGGCGGGCTTTAATATCACCACGGCGAGACGATACTTTCACCAGCATGCCACGCTGCAAGCCACGTTTTTTAGCGTCGTTCGGGTTCATAAACACCATCGCCTCCGGCACCGCCTTATGCAGCTCCGGCACGCGACGGGTCATGGTGCCGGTATGCCAGTGTTCTAACACGCGTCCCGTGCAGAGCCACATATCAAAGTTGGCATCGGGCATTTCCGGCGGCGCTTGGTAAGGCAGGGCAATAATATTGGCCCGGCCATCTTTATTGCCATAGAAACGCACGCCCTCGCCTTTCTTCACGTAAGTATCATAACCTTCGCGATAACGCCATTTGGTTTCTTTGCCATTCACCACCGGCCAGCGCAAGCCACGCACCTGATGGTAAAGATCAAACGGTGCTAAATCATGTCCGTGACCTCGACCAAACTGGGCATACTCTTCAAACAAACCTTTCTGAACATAAAACCCGGCAAGTTTGGCTTCAACATTTTCAAAGCCTTTAAATTGATCTGCAGCTTTAAATTTGTCCACATTGCCATTTACATACAATACGTCGTACAACGTTTTACCTTTTACCGCAGGCTGTTTGGCAATCAAATCTGCAGGCCACACATCTTCAACCTTAAAGCGCTTGGCAAATTGCATCAGCTGCCACAAATCAGACTTGGACTCACCAGGTGCATCCACCTGCTGGCGCCATAGCTGGGTACGACGCTCGGCATTACCAAAGCCACCTTCTTTTTCTACCCACATTGCAGTTGGCAACACCAGATCGGCAGCCAGAGTCGATGCCGTTGGATAAGGGTCAGACACCACAATAAAAGTGTCCGGCCTGCGCCAGCCCGGGTACAGCTCTTCATTAATATTCGGGCCAGCCTGCATATTGTTATTACACATCTGCCAGTAAACTTTCACCTTACCATCTTTAATCGCACGCGCCATTGCCACCGCATGTAAGCCGATTTTGGCAGGAATGGTGCCCTCAGGAATGCGCCAGATTTCTTCGGCATGTTTGCGGTGTTCAGGATTGGTCACCACCATATCAGCAGGCAAGCGATGGGCAAAGGTGCCTACTTCACGCGCCGTACCACAGGCCGAAGGCTGGCCAGTGAGTGAGAACGGACTATTACCCGGCTCGGAAATTTTACCTGTCAGCAAGTGGATGTTGTAAATCATATTGTTCGCCCATGTGCCACGGGTGTGCTGATTAAAGCCCATGGTCCAGAACGAGGTCACTTTGATTTTTGGATCAGCATACAGCTCGGCCAGCGCAATTAAGCGGTCTTCCGGAATGCCGCAGAGCTTGCTGACTTTGTCGACCGTGTAATCAGATACAAATTTTGAAAACTGCTCAAATGAGCCGTCTTTCATCTCGTTAGGATTGGTTTTAGGCTTACCGTTAGCATCGGGGTAGCCATTCGATTTTGCATTTGCTTCAAGCGGATGCTTGGGTCTTAATCCGTAACCGATATCTGTTTCACCAATTTTGAAATTACAGTGATCTTTTACAAACTTCTGATTCACACGGCCAGTTTTGATAATGTGATGGCAGATAAAATTCATCATCGCCAAGTCGGTTTGCGGGGTAAAAACCAGACCATAACCAATGTCGGCCAGCTCAAACGAGCGATGCTCGTAAGTTGAGAGCACCGAAACTTTAACTTTAGGATTGGACAAACGCCGGTCAGTAATGCGGCTCCACAAAATAGGGTGCATTTCAGCCATATTCGAGCCCCAGAGCACAAAGGCATCCGCAGCTTCAATGTCCTCATAGCACCCCATAGGCTCATCCATACCAAAGGTGCGCATAAAACCGGTCACGGCACTGGCCATGCAATGGCGTGCATTCGGGTCAATATTATTGGATCTGAAACCTGCTTTCATCAGCTTGGATGCGGCATAGCCTTCATAAATAGTCCACTGCCCCGAGCCAAACATGGCTACCGATTCCGGCCCGCTGGTTTTCAGTGCGTCTTTCCATTTTGTTGCCATAACGGCAAGCGCTTCATCCCAGCTAACCGGGGTGAATTCACCATCCTTATGATACTGGCCGTTTTTCTTTCGCAGTAAAGGCTGGGTTAAGCGATCTTCGCCATACATAATTTTGGACAGGAAATAGCCTTTCACACAATTCAAACCCCGGTTCACTTCTGCATCTGGGTCCCCCTGCGTAGCCACCACACGACCATTTTGTGTACCCACCAGCACCGCACAGCCCGTGCCGCAAAACCGGCAGGGAGCTTTATCCCAGCGAATACTATTTTTGCCATCACCCGCCGTAGCAGGCATGGGTTTTGGTGCGGCACCTGCAAGCGGAATACCTGCGCTGGCAGCCGCTGCGGCTACGGCAGATATTTTAATAAATTCACGGCGATCCAGGCTCATGATAAGCGCTCCTCAGATTTTTCTGATGTCAATAAAGGGGATTGGGATAATTCTTCGTCACAATATTCATAAGCCAGTGTGGCTGATGCAACATGGGGGATATCTTGAATTTGCTTGAGTAAATCTGAAGAGCGGACACCCGGCACATCTTCAACCGTAATAATCAGACGCCCCTCATGCTCAAGGTGCAACTCGACCCCTTGCACCAGTAACACCGCCGCTCTGACGTTTTCTAAATGATCGGGAACGGCCCGAATCACAAGACTAAAAATATTCATGCAACCAGCTCCAGCAAACGAATGCTCTGACTTGGGCAGGACGAAACACAGGCACCACAGCCTGTACATTGTTCTGCATTAACAAAGGGATGAGCTACTTTACCAACTGCCAGCTGAAAACGAATGGCCTGCTCGCCGCATGCTTCGCCGCAAATCCGGCATTCGACACCACGCTCAGCCAGGCAGCTTTCATTAATCTTTGCGTGGATTCGCCAGGGCGGACTGACACTTTGATCCAAAGCCAGGCTGGTGCATACCTGTGTGCACTCACCACAGAAGCTGCATTCGGCCTGTGTAAAATCCACAACTGGAAAACCACCATCACCCACTTTAATAATTTGCGTAGGGCAGGCAGCAGAACAATCACCGCAATGGGTACAACGATCCAAAAAATGCGCCGTCGCCCAAGGAGGACGCGGCGCGACAGGCGCTTGCGGACGGCGACCAAACAATAAGTTTCGGCGAGAATGATCCACTACGACAGCCAATCAAATATGGTAAGTTTCTAAGGTTAGGCTGCAGTTGTAATACATACAATCCCTCTTTAGAGGTGTAAGCCCAAAAACCCCCCTGCATTTACCTCTTTAGGGGTAAGCAAAACAAGGCCGACGCTTATAACACGCTTAAACTACATGAAGTAATGAAGTAAAACAGGCTATATTTTGCAGCTTTTACATTGCTTAAGCCCTTATGCAAACTTGATTTTGGCAAAAAGCGCATTAAACGGATGACGTGTATTCCAAACCGTAAACGAATCGGACCGTAACATGATCACTGGAATGGAAATTTAGAGGTATGGCATATGCGTATTAAGGAAGGTTTCCGCCAAACGTCAATTTTGCAGTTTATTACCCGTGCATTATTACTGATGGTTCTGCCTGCATTTCTGGCTTTTTTTATGAGCTGGAGCACAGTAGTGCGCTCAACAGGCGAAGGCACCGTAATCAATCTGGCAGGCTCCTTGCGTAAGCAGGTTTATTTGATTGTTGCCACTCACGAATCCCCTCCCGCCCCCCCGCCAGCCAGCCATCCTCAACTGCAAACAGTGATTAACGAGTTTGAGCACCGCCTCTATCACCCGACATTACTCAATAACCTACCCAATCAGGCAAATGATCCGATACGGGCGCACTACGACCATATGGAAACAACCTGGCGGACAGAAATCAAAAAAGAGCTATCTCAACTTAAAAAAAATCACGATGGCAGCCTGCTGCCAAAAGCAATTCACTTTGTTTCTTTAATTGATGCCTATGTAGAGGCCATTGAAGCCAGGCACGAAACGCGCCTGCTCTGGCTGGGACGTATCCAATGGATTAGTTTAGGTATTATGGTTCTGGTGCTTATTGGAACTTTACGCTGGCTGTCGCAACACGTCACACAACCACTTATTGCCATGGTTCACACCACCAGTAAAATTAAAAGCGGTGATTTAAACGTACGTGCGCCGGAAGACGGCGCGGGCGAAATCACTTTACTAGGGCAAGCCATCAACCACATGGTGGCTGAATTAGCCCGTGGCATTGGTGAGTTAGAATCTCGTGTCAGTGAAAAAACCAGGGCTTTATCACAAAATCAGCGCAGCCTGGAGCTACTCTATCGTATTAAGCAGCGCCTGTCTGATCAAGAGCCTGATCAGAACACTTTTGACCAGGTATTAAGTGATTTAGGCAGCGTGATCGAGCTGGAACACGCAGCCATTTGCATCACTGAAACCGAACAGGCTCCACTGGCATTTCGCTTTGCCGTCATCACCAATAAACCAAGCAAGTATTGCGATCAAAAAGCCTGTGCTTCTTGCAGCCAAGCCGCAAATACACCGACCCAGACCACTGATTACCCGGTATTTCAACTCAGTGACGGACGAAAGAACTACGGCATAATGCCAATTCAACTCAAGCCCTCACAAAAACTAGCTGACTGGCAGCGGCAATTACTTGAGGCGGTAGCGCGCCAGATCGGTACTGCATTGGCCAATGCCAAACGTAAGCAGGCTCTGCATCGTTTAGCACTGCACGAAGAGCGCTCGGTCATTGCCAGAGAGCTTCACGATTCATTGGCGCAATCTCTGTCTTACTTAAAGATCCAAGTAATGCGCTTACAAACCGAATTTCCTGAAGCAGCCCGCAGCGACACAGCCCAGGCCGTACTCACAGAATTGCGCCAGGGCCTGAATGATGCTTACCGCCAGCTGCGCGAATTGCTCAATACTTTTCGCCTGCAAATGCACGAGCGCGGGCTCACCGAAGCGCTGGAACAAACTGTGCACGAATTTGCAGAGCGCGCAGCCCATCCGGTATTTTTGGAAAACCACCTGATGGGTGTCGAGCTGAGCGCACATGAAGAAATCCACATTTTACAAATTGTGCGCGAGGCACTCGCCAACATCGAACGCCACGCCCATGCACAGCATGCCTGGGTCACCCTGATCTGGTCAGAGCAAACCGTCCTGGTAACAATCAGAGATGACGGGCTGGGTATCAATGATCATCCTGAAAAAAAGCAGCACTACGGATTAAGCATCATGCGCGACCGCGCCAACAGCCTGCAGGGAGAGCTCAGCATCGCCCGCCATTTCCCAAACGGCACCATCGTTTCCTTACAATTCACCCCCAATAGCCCTGTTGCAGAAGGATACACGTCATGAGCAACACATATACCGTCGTTGTTATCGATGATCACCCTTTATTTCGTAAGGGTGTCATTCAGCTTCTGGCCCTGGATGCACGATTTAATGTCGTTGGCGAAGCAGCCAGCGGAGCAGAGGGCCTTGTTGTGGTTGAAGCAAAAAATCCCGATTTAGTTATTCTGGATTTAAACATGAAAGATATGGACGGCATTGCCACGCTGCGCGCCATAAAAGAGCTGGATCTGGATTCCCGTGTCGTGATGCTCACGGTGTCCGACCAATCCTCCGATTTGGTAGCAGCAGTGCGGGGAGGCGCCGATGGTTACTTGCTAAAAGACATGGAGCCGGAAGAAATCATCAGTAGTCTTGCCGAAGCCCTGGACGGACAAATGGCCATACCGGAGCGCCTGGGCAGAGTACTTGCTCTGGCCATGCGGGAAGACGATGGCAGTGAGCGTAACGCCATGATGGCATCCCTAACCGAGCGGGAAAGAGAAATACTCGCTTGCCTGGCTAACGGGTTATCCAACAAATTAGTTGGCAGAGAGCTGGGCATTGCAGAAGGCACGGTAAAAGTGCACGTTAAAAGCCTGCTCAGAAAATTAAACTTCCGCTCCAGGCTAGAAGCCGCCATCTGGGCAGTGGAACAAGGGATAAAGCTGGGGTAGCTCGTATTAAAAAAAACTCTGCAGACACAGAGTCAAGTAAGAACACAGAGAAAAGCAAACAGCACTTAGGCTTCTCTGTGGGCTCTGTGTTCTCCCCACCCTTTGTGTTTACAGAGTTTTTAAAGATTCAGCCGCCCGTTTGTGACATAAAGCGGATGATTTTACCGGGTTGTTCTTTAAATTCGTGGCGTTCCGGTTTTAGCTCGATGGCGGTTTTGAGTGCGGTTAAAATCTCTGCATCGCTTGCCCCCCCCCTTAGCAGCGGTGCAAATTCAAATTTTTCTTCCTGCCCCAGACACATGTATAAAGTGCCATCCACGGCCAGCCTGACGCGATTACAGGAGGCACAGAAATGTTGCGAAATTGGGGTAATAAAACCCACCCGCCCGCTACCGTCTGCCGTTTGCCAGTAACGCGCCGGCCCGCCACCCAGCTCGGCCACTTCGGGAATCAGGCCAAACTGGGCAACCAGCTGCTCACGAACTGGGTTTAAATCCAGATATTGCGCATTGCGACCGGTACTGCCCATGGGCATGGCTTCAATCAGACGCAAAATAAACCCGTTTTCCAGGCAAAAAGCCACCATACGGTTAATTTCGTGCTCGTTCACGCCGCGCATGGCAACCATATTAAGCTTGATCGGATCAAAGCCCGCCGCTTTGCCTGCCATAATTCCAGCCATAATGGCATCAAAACTATCCCGGCCGGTAATCGTATTAACACAGCCCTTATCCAGTGAATCCAAACTGACATTAATGCGCTTCACCCCGGCAGCTTTCAGCGCTACCGCGTGTTTTACCAATTGCGTTGCATTGGTAGAGAGCGATAGATCTTCCACCCCCGGCAGCGCCGACAAACGAGCGGCCAGCTCAGGTAAATTGTGCCGTAGTAAAGGCTCGCCCCCCGTAAGGCGCACACGCGAAACACCAGCCTGAGCAAAGAGACCAACTAAGCGCGTCATTTCATCAAAGCTCAGCCAGTTTGTAGGCTCTTCATAACCACTAAAACCTTTAGGCAGGCAGTAATTACAGCGCAAATCACAACGATCCGTTACCGATAAGCGTAAATAACGAATAGCGCGGCCAAAGCGATCTTGTAAGGGAGCAATCGGAGAGGCAAACATCAAGCTTCCTTAAAACGGGAGGGAGAGCATTAATCAATAAGACCCATCATTAGTCGCACCATATAGCGATTTGTGATAATTCAGCAATGCGCATTTGTAATGCCGCCAGAATACAAAGTATTATAGGGTTTACTTTGCCCGCACAGGTAGCGCATAACGCGGCCAGCTTGCGGATCAGCACACAAACATAGACTCGCCCGGCTCCTGAACAATAGCCCAATCACCCTTTATCGCCCCATACTATAACGCCAAGCCTATGAATGAGTCCGTTGCATTTAGGGCTACCTCTTCTGAGATAGATCCAAATACCTATCAGTAAAAAAACTCAAATCCGTATACTGCCCACCATGCTTTCTGTGTCCAAACTTTCAGCTCAGCGCGCTGATCGCCTCCTTTTTAGCGGTTTATCATTTGCCCTCCATGCGGGGCAATGCCTGCATTTGCGCGGCGCAAACGGTGCAGGCAAAACGACACTGCTTAAAATACTGGCAGGATTGAGCACAGCGCAAGATGGCGAAATCAGCTGGCAAGGCCGGCCTTTGGCAAAATGGGGAGATGATTACTACGGGATGCTGCATTATCTGGGCCATAAAGATGGCTTAAAAGATTTACTCAGCCCGCTGGCTAATTTACGCATTGCAGCTGATCTGTCAGGACAAGCATTAAGCGAAGCCGCTGCACTAAAAACACTGGCCCAGGCTGGCCTCATCCGCCAGAGCGATCTGGCCGTGCGCGTCCTATCGCAGGGACAGAAAAAACGCGCGGCCTTAGCAAGGTTACTGGCAATAAGCCGCCCGCTCTGGCTACTGGATGAGCCTTTTGTAGCACTTGATCAAGCGGCACAAAAACAATTGGGCGAATGGATCTCCCGGCACAATCATGATGGCGGCATTGTTATTCTGACTTCACATCAGGCCCTGCCTGACGCCATACAAAACGTCATCGAGCTAAATTTAAGTGCAGGCTGTTCAGTATGAGTAGTGCACACTTTTTTGCCACTATTATCCGCCGCGATTTATTACTTGCCTGGCAACAGCGTGGCGATTTACTAGTAGGTGTGGTGTTCTTTGTTTTGGTAGCCTGTCTGTTTCCGCTCGCCATTGGCCCCGAACCTAAGCTGCTCGCCCGCATCGGCCCCGGAGTGCTGTGGGTGGCGGCGATACTCGCCAATCTGCTGGCCCTGCCCCGGCTGTTTAATAATGACTGGCAAGATGGCAGCCTGGAGCAGCTTTTAATCACCCCCACCCCCGCCAGCGTGATGGTCGCAGGCAAGCTGACAGCACACTGGCTCACAACCGGCGTCCCGCTGACCCTGATCGCCCCCCTTTTAGGGATTCAATATGGTTTGGAAAATGATACCCTACTGACTCTCATAGCAAGTTTGCTACTTGGCACACCTACACTTAGCGCCCTAGGCAGCATAGGTGCAGCACTCACTTTGGGTGTGCGTCAGGGGGAGATGCTTTTAGCTCTGCTGGTTTTACCGCTTTATGCGCCGGTATTGATTTTTGGCAGCGGCGCAGTCGCTGCAGTCGCTGGCGGATTATCTGGCATGGCCGAATTATCCCTGCTCGCAGCCATCCTCTGCGCCACCTTATTTTTAGCCCCCTGGCTGGCCGCAATGGCAGTAAAACTGGCGGTTGAATAAATGCATATGTTTCGTCCACCCACACTAAACACACAAGACCCTATAAAGAAGCACTCAGGAACACCATGAAACCACCCCACAGCCCGCGCTGGCTGAATCTATTTTCTTTCGCCTCTCCCATGCAGTTTTACCCGCTGGCAGGACGGCTGATTCCGCTGTTTATGGCTCTGGCCATACTGCTCTGCGCTGCAGGGTTTTGGATCGGCTTTGCGATTGCCCCCGGCGACGCTCAGCAAGGTGAAGGCTACCGGATTATTTTTCTGCATGTGCCCACCAGCTGGATGGCGATGTTTATTTACGTCGTGATGGCTTTCTGGTCGGTAATGCATCTGATTCTACGCACCCGGCTATCTGCCATGATGGCACAAGCGCTAGCCCCGACAGGCGCGCTGATGGCGTTTTTATCGCTATTCACGGGTGCCCTTTGGGGCAAACCCATGTGGGGAACCTGGTGGGTTTGGGATGCCCGGCTCACTTCCATGCTGCTATTATTTTTTCTGTACCTGGGCTTTATCGCCCTTACCCGCAGCATTGACGAACCTGATCGCGCCGACAAAGCTGGCTCGGTGCTGGCAATTGTCGGCGTATTTAATGTGCCGGTGATTTATTTCTCGGTCAAATGGTGGAATACCCTGCACCAGGGCGCATCGATCTCAATGGAAAAAGGCAGCAGCATGGCCAGTACCATGCTGGTTGCCATGCTGTTGATGTCGCTGGCCGCATGGATGTACAGCATCGCCAGCTGTCTATCCCGTGTTCGCACACTCATTTTGCAGCGCGAAGGCTATACCCGCTGGGTAAAAGAGCGCATCGCACAGGGAGAAAAATAATGTTCTCAACCCTCTACTGGGCCAACTTCAGTGATTTTATCCATATGGGCGGCTATGGCCTGTATGTATGGGGCTCTCTCATCGCCTGTGTTTTAGTGCTGGGCATGGAGTGCCTATTGATCAGGCAGCAACGCAAGCAAGTAATCCGGCATTTGAGAAGGATGGCTTTGGCGGAAGAAATTGGGGATGAGGGATATGAGCGTTGATCGCATTCGTAGGGCGGGTGCAACCCGCCGCGCTCATTACCCTTCACATTGGCGAAGTTCACCCCATGCGTGCTAAGCAAAGTCAAAAAGACCTTTTTAGTGCCTTCGGCACATTGATTTTGGTGCGGGCGTCCCGCTGGACCTTCCTTTCTTGCGCGGCCAAGAAACGAAGCCAAAGAAGGCCGCCCCAGCGTCTGCGCCCCGCTGCGCGGGGTTCCCTCTCTGCGGACAATCGACATGGCGTCGATTCAACTCGCTTCGCTCAAACACGAATCGACGACTACCCCATGCCGCTTGTTCCTCGATCGGCTGGACTAAGGGGGCACCCAAAAAGCCCATGCGCTAATAGCGCGGCAATCTCCACCATTTATGCGCGCACTACAGCAAAACGATCAATGCAATGCATGGCTTTTTATCATTTAGTAGGAGAACCCCATGTCCCCCAGACGTAAGCGTATTTTTTGGATAGCGGGTGCTTTAATCACGCTGGCTTTGGTCACTTTTTTTGTTGTGAATGCTTTTCGCCAGAATCTGGTTTTTTTCTATTCACCAACGCAAATCATCAATGGTGAAGCGCCGCATGGCCGGGCTTTCAGGCTGGGCGGGATGGTGGTGGATAAGAGCCTGATCCGCGCAGGCGATGGCGTCAGCATTCGCTTTACCGTGACCGACACCGATAAAAATATCCCGGTGCAATTTCGTGGCTTGCTGCCGGATTTATTTAAAGAAGGCAAAGGCGTAGTGGCAGAAGGCAGCTGGGAAAACGGCATTTTCACCGCCACCGAAGTGCTCGCCAAACACGACGAAAACTACATGCCCCCAGAAGCGCAGGATGCAGTCAACAAAGCACATCAGAAAGCAGCAGATAAAAAGACATAAAAAGTCTGCAAACGCAGAGCTACAGGGAGCACATAGAGTACACCGAGAAAAACAAAAAAAACGGGATTAAACGGCATTCAGCAGCGAAGAATGCTTCTGTTTTCTACTGCGTACTCTGTGTTATTTATGCTCTCTGTGCCTACAGACCTTTTGCCCTTAATGACTCATGCTCAGCTTTACTACAGGAAAAACAATGATTGGTGAACTCGGTACTTTCACGCTGATTCTGGCGCTACTGGTAGCGCTGGTGCAAGGCACGCTGGGAATTTGGGGCGGGGTGCGGCAGTGGCTACCCGCCATGCGCGTCGCCAGGCCCGCCGCACTATTGCAATTAGCACTCACCGCCAGCGCCTTTGCGCTGCTGGCCACGGCATTTTTGCAAGACGATTTTTCGATCCGCTATGTAGCACGTCAATCCAATAGCCTACTGCCGGTCTGGTTTAAATTTGCAGCAGTCTGGGGCGGGCATGAAGGATCTCTCCTGCTGTGGGTACTGATGCTGGCAGGCTGGGGGCAGCAGTGGCGGTATTTGCCCGCAACTTACCCCTTATTGTGCAATCTTTAGTCAGCGGTGTGTTAGCCTGGGTGGGCAGCGGCCTGTATCTGTTTATTTTACTGACGTCCAGCCCCTTTATTCGCCAGCTTCCCGCGCCAAGCAATGGCGCAGATTTAAACCCGCTGTTGCAAGATTTAGGGCTGATTTTTCACCCGCCCTTACTTTATATGGGCTATGTCGGCTTTTCGGTCGCCTTCGCTTTTGCCGTAGCCGCGCTGATTTCCGGCCGGCTGGATGCCAGCTGGGCGCGCTGGAGCCGCCCCTGGACCGCAGCCGCCTGGGTGTCACTGACGCTGGGCATTATGCTGGGCAGCGCCTGGGCTTATTACGAGCTGGGCTGGGGCGGCTGGTGGTTCTGGGATCCGGTAGAAAATGCTTCTTTTATGCCCTGGCTGGCGGGCACGGCGCTGATTCACTCCTTGGCGGTAGCCGAAAAACGCAATGCCTTTAAACACTGGACGGTACTGCTGGCCATAGGCACCTTTTCGCTCTCGCTTTTAGGCACGTTTTTAGTGCGATCCGGCGTGCTGACTTCGGTGCACGCCTTTGCCACTGACCCGGCTCGCGGCTTGTTTATTCTGATTTTTCTCTGCCTCGTGATCGGCGCATCGCTGGCACTTTATGCCTGGCGCGCCCCATTACTGGAAGGCGGCGGTGCATTTAACTGGTGCTCGCGCGAAGCGCTGCTGCTTGCCAACAATGTGATTTTAGTGGTCGCCTGTGCCACGGTTTTTCTTGGCACACTTTATCCGCTACTGATCGACGCACTGGGTCAGGGCAAGCTGTCCGTTGGCCCGCCCTATTTCAACAGCGTGTTTATTCCGCTGATGATGCCAGCCCTCTTGCTGATGGGTTTAAGCGGCAGCGTACGCTGGAAAAACCAGGATGGTCACGGCCTGTGGCTAGCTTATTACGGACCGATGATTCTGGCGATCGTGGGCGGCATCTTGCTGCCACTTTGCTGGGGACAATGGAAATGGGGCGTAGCCGTCGCACTGGGTATCGCCCTTTGGGTAGCCATCACTTCGCTGCGTGACTGGAGCCGTCGCTTAGTCAGCAACCGCCATAATGGCAATACATGGTGGCGGGCGCTGTGCAATGTGCCAGCGGCATTTTCCGGCATGCATATCGCCCACTTCGGGATTGCGGTGTTTGTAGCGGGTGTAACCGTGGTATCGAGCTACGAGCGCGAAGATGATCTGCGTATGGCCTTTGGCGACACACATACGATTGCGGGCTTTAACCTTCGCTTTGACGCAGTGAAATCAACCCGTGCCAGTAATTATGCCGCGCTCACAGGGCAGCTCACCCTCAGCCAGAATGGCAAGGCCATCAGCGTCATGCAGCCTGAAAAACGCCAGTATTTCTCCAGCCAGATGCCGATGACCGAAGCGGCAATTCATCACACACCGGTCAAAGATATTTATGTCTCCCTTGGCGAGCCGCTGGGTGACAACCCGTTCACCGGTGACTGGCTGGTGCGTGTGCATTACAAGCCACTCGTTGGCTGGATCTGGTACGGCTGCCTGCTGATGGCGCTGGGCGGCGTAATCGCCCTGTCCGACCGCCGCTACCGGCAGCAACGCTTGACTGCTAAGAATGTAAAACCTTAAACCTGTAGACACGGAGAACACAGAGAAAAAATTCAAATGCACGAAAATTCAAAATGACTCAGGGCATTGGTTTTCTCCGCGTAACTCCGTGTTCCCTCTGCCTTCCGTAGTTCAAGATTTGGGTTTTTCAAAAACTGTATTTTCCCCATTCTCTGTGTCTACAGAACTTTTTTGTAGCTTAGGAAAGTTTAATGAAACGCTTTGCTCCTTTAATTATTTTTGCGGCACTGGCATTGCTGCTGGCGGCGGGTTTAACGCTCAATCCGCGTGAACTTCCATCCGTGCTGATCGGCAAGTCTGCGCCACAATTTAAGCTCGATCGTCTGGATGCCAGCGGGCAGTTTTCACCGGCCAGCCTCAAAGGTCAGCCGTGGCTGCTTAATGTATGGGCCTCCTGGTGCAGCGCCTGTATTCAGGAGCATCCGGTGCTCAACAGCATCGCTGCGGAGCATAAGGTCACCCTCGTCGGGCTGGCTTACAAAGACACGGATAAGGACGCCAAAGAATGGCTACAAAGCCGTGGCAATCCTTACAACGTCGTCATCGCTGACCGAGATGGCAGAGTGGGCATTGATTACGGCGTATATGGCGTACCGGAGACTTTTGTGATCGATAAAAAGGGCAATATTGCTTACAAACACATCGGCGCAGTCACCCCCGACATCTTTAAAAACATCCTTCTGCCTGAACTCCAAAAGGCACGATGATGAATAACTACCACCTACTGGATTACTTTAAAGCGCGAAATATTAAAACCCAGGTCCTGAACCACAGAGAGCACGGAGTTACACAGAGAAAATCTTGGCTTTCTCCGTGGCTCTCCGTGTCCTTCTTTTCCTCCGTGGTTCAAGGTTTGGGCTTTAGTGCTCTGGCTTTATGCGGATTATGGCTTGCACTGATGCTACAGCCCGCAGCAGCTAAAGTGGCCGCACCTGCCGCCAGCGATGTGGCCGCTAATGCGCGTTTGGTCGAGCTGTCTGCTGAGCTGCGCTGCCTGGTTTGCCAGAATGAAAGCCTTGCCAGCTCGCGTGCGCCGCTGGCCGAAGATCTGCGCCGTGAAGTGCGTGAGCGCATTGCTGCTGGCGACAGCAACCCGCAGATCATCAGCCACCTCACTGATCGCTACGGTGACTTTGTCACTTACCGCCCGCCCTTCAAGGCCAGAACGCTGTTGCTGTGGCTATTGCCGCCCCTGCTGCTCTTAATCGGTTTGATTCTATTGCTGCGGCAAATCCGCCAGCGAAAACCCGCATCCAGCACGGCCGACCCAGCCCAGCTTGCGGCTTTACGGGCAGAGTTTGATAGCACCCATCATGGCAAGGACACACAATGAACACATCGCACTTTGGCCTATTCACACTGATTTGCGCACTGATGGTGGTTATCACGGTAGCAGCGCTGATTTGGCCACTACTCAAGGGCCGCTCGCAAGCAGGGGATATCCGCCGTGCACGCTATGCCTTGCACGACACTATCTTAGCCGAGCTGGATGAAGACCTGCACCATGGACGTTTAAGCGAAACCGATCACGCCATCGCCCGCGAAGAGGCTGAAAGCCGCCTGGTTCATGAGGTCGGCAACGCCAGCCCAAAGCAAAACGAGCGCTCTGCGCGTAGCCTGGTGATTGGGCTACTGCTTGCCTTGCCATTAGCCGCAGGCGGGCTGTATTTCAAATTGGGCACACCTACCGCACTGGATCCAAATACGCACCAGCGCCCGGATATCGGCCCGGGTGAAATTGCCGCCATGGTCAAAAAACTTGAAGCGCGCATGGTTTTAGAGCCGAACGATCAGCAGGGCTGGCTGATGCTGGCACGCAGCTACCGATCACAAGCCCGCTACACGGAGGCGATCAGCGCCTACGAGAAAGCATGGTCTGCCATTAAAAATGATGCAGGAGAAATCGCCCGTTTTGCAGGTGTACTCGCTATCGAACAGAAGAGTTTTAAAGGCAAACCCACCGAGCTATTAGTCAAATCACTGTCCGTCAACGCAAATGAGCCCGATGCCCTTATGCTGGCAGGCAGCGCCGCTGTCGAGCGTGGCGACAAAGCAGCAGCAAAAGAGTGGTGGAATAAGCTATTGATTTTGCTGGAAGCCGGATCTGAAGATGAGCAATGGCTAAAAGAAGAAATCCGCTTACTGGATGAGCCTAAAGATGCGGTGAAGTAGCAGCATAACGCAGCAAAGCCCGAACGCGAGACTTGATATTTAATTCACACACTGGCCGGAAAATAGCCGGGCACAAGGCACGCAAGAGAAGCCATAACAAGGCTTTTCGGGCTTTCTCTGTGCCCTGCTTTTTTTGTGCGTCAAGGTTTGATTCTGAATCAATATTGGCTGGAGAGAATTACTGAAAACTAAAAAAGTTTTCTAAGCAGCCGGTAATAACCAACAGGCGCGACTGATTGCCGGCCCAAGCTGCGTGTTGCGCTACATTGAATAAACCACTGGCTATGGCTAGCTAATAGCTGCTGATTAATGCCATCAATCACGGCATTTGGATTACTGACCCCGGCCTTGCTGATTAACTCAGCACTGGTGCACTGGCGCTGTTTTTGCAGCAAAGCGCACACACGCTGCTCATCAGAACTTAGATTAAGCAAGCTAAACGGATAACTTGTAGACATAAGCAGTATTGAGTTTTTAAAGCCCTACATTGTGGCAGTTTGCAGTATGAAAGCACAGCAAAGAGGCATTTGAAGCGGCATCGAACAACTCACACCCATGCCCCATACCACAAAATCAGACAAAAACCGCCACAAACAGCCGTGTGTGGCGGTGTGCATACAAACTTAATCTGCGCTTAGTACACCACGGCGAATCTGATCGTCTTCGATCGATTCAAACAGGGCTTTAAAGTTGCCTTCGCCAAAACCTTCATTGCCTTTACGCTGAATAATTTCAAAGAAAATCGGCCCAATCACTGTTTCAGTAAAGATTTGCAGCAGGATGCCGCCGCCCTCGGTAGGCGCACCATCGATCAGGATGCGGTTTTTACGCAGGCGCTCTAAATCTTCACCATGACCAGGCAAACGTGCATCGGTGCGATCATAGTAGCTATCCGGGGTATCCAGAAAACGTGTACCACCGGCTTTCAATGCTTCTACAGTGGCAAAAATATCATTAGTGGCAAGCGCAATATGCTGAATGCCTTCACCCTGGTACTGGCGCAGGAATTCTTCAATCTGGCTTTTATCATCAGACGATTCATTAATCGGGATGCGAATCTTGCCACAAGGGCTAGTCATGGCACGTGAAACAAGGCCCGTCAGCTTGCCTTCAATATCGAAATAACGAATTTCGCGGAAATTAGCGATATTTTCATAAAAGCCCGACCAGACATCCATATTGCCGCGTATCACATTATGGGTAAGGTGATCAACTTCAAATAAACCTACGCCCACCGGGTGCTGATCCACGCCTTCAAGCGGTATAAAATCTACGTCGTAAATATTTTGATCCTGGCCATAACGATCAACAAAATACAGCGCCGAGCCGCCAATACCTTCAATCGCGGGGATATTGAGCTCCATAAAACCAATCGGACGGTTGTAGGGCTTGGCGCCCTGCTCAATCGCATATTTGTACGCGTAATCTGCGTCAGCTACCCGCCAGGCCATCGCACAGGCAGACGGGCCGTGAATTTCGGCAAACTGACTAGCTGGCTGTGTAGACTCACCGTTTACAATAAAATTAATTTCACCCTGGCGGAACAAACTGGCGTTTTTGCTTCTGTGTCGCGCGATTTCCACAAAACCCAGGGAAATAAACAGGGCCTTCAGCTTATCTAATGCTTCCTGAGTATTCCCCGTGTATTCCACAAACTCAAAACCATTGGTTTCAAGCGGGTTAATGTTTGGTTTTTCCATTTTCATCTATCTCTCCAGTAGGTGAAGCCCGAATACAAAAATACCGTGATTTAATTTACGCAAAATATCATCACGGCATTGCCATATCGGGTTAATTTAGACCGTGCTTAGCAGTCCATTTTGAAAAATCATTTTCCAGCGCATCGAAACTTTCAATTACAAACAAATCTTCCTGCATATGCCATATGTCATATGCCGTTTCTGCCACCTTTTCGATATCAAACACATGCTTACGCGTTTGCTCGGATAAGCTGAACATCACCTCTTTAGGAGAAGACGCTATACCCGCACCAAAAATGCGCAGGCCATCCGCCTCCTCTATCAGGCCAAACTCAACCGTGTACCAGTAAAGGCGCGGCAACCACACTTTAGCGGGGTGATCCAGCTCAAAAGCACGCATACCAGCACGGCCAAAAGCCTCAAAAAATGCAGCAAAACGAGGGTGTGTCAGCAGTGGAGCATGCCCCAATAAATCATGAAACATGTCTGGTGCGGGGGTATACCCAATTTCGTCCGGCTTACGAATAAAATCGGTAGAAGGAAAAATACGTTGTGCCAGCAACTTAAAAAAATCTTCATCCGGCACAATCCCGGATACGCGTGTGAGTTTCCAGCCAGAAAGTGCTTCAACCTTATTGCTGATTTCTACCAAACTTGGAATGCGATCACAGGGGAATTTCACTTGCTCGATACCATCTAAAAAAGCCTGACAA
The DNA here is from genome assembly GCF_003952345.1 of Iodobacter ciconiae. Lineage (NCBI taxonomy): Bacteria > Pseudomonadati > Pseudomonadota > Betaproteobacteria > Neisseriales > Chitinibacteraceae > Iodobacter > Iodobacter ciconiae. The sequence goes on from NZ_CP034433.1 coordinate 1,873,963, forward strand.
AGACGCCCTGGCAATACCGCCTTCTGGTTTGCAATCAGCCTGGCCCATGTCTGATGTTCAACATCGGTGTACTGTGGTACAGGATAAGAATGAATATCAAGTACGGCATCCGGTACGGACAATTGCATATCGGATCTGAGGGTTGCTGCTTCATCGGTATACACAAGAGCGCTCCTAAATGGTATTTTTCACAGCAACTGTTCTAAACTAGCCTTTCATTCTACAAAAAGTTGAGAGCAATTTTTCATCTAAAATGCTAACAAAATAAATATTTATGCAATTTAACACCAATTAAACATAAAATGAGGGGAGAAAGAACCATGGAATTAGACAGGACTGATATAAAAATTCTGAACGAGCTTCAGTTACATGGCCGCTTAAGCAATGTAGAGCTGGCCGAAATCATCGCGTTGTCTCCTTCACCATGCTTGCGCAGGCTCAAACAACTCGAAGATAGTGGTGTTATTCGCAAATATGTTGCACTTTTGGATCCACTATTAATCGGACTGGGTTTGCAGGCATTTATCCGGGTTTCTCTGGAAAAACGCGGGCATAGCCATTTACAGGAATTTGTCACTGCCATTCAGGAATGGCCGGAGGTGGTGAACTGCTATGCAATGACAGGGGAAATGGATTATCTCTTGCAGGTGTACTTTGAAGATATGACCCACTTTTCCAAGTTTGTCATGGGGCAGCTTCTGCAACACCCTGGTATTGCGGATATCAAATCAAGCTTTGTTTTAAAAGAATTTAAAAACACCACGCACCTGCCTCTCAACCACCTGAACCCATAATAAAGTAAGGGGAGAGACACGCCTGTGCCTCACCCCTTCACTGCACGGCTTATCTTTCAACCCTGACAATCAAGCGGTTTTCATGCATGCTGTCCCTAAATGACCTCGGTAAAAACAACCTGAATCGCACTTGCCTGTCATACTTTGGCATCAGCAGAGCCATTCAAATATCCGGTTTAAATCCACGCAAACCAACCCACCATTCTTACAATAAAAATGAAAAGAAAACATAATCGGAAACTTACATACTGTCTGTTTTCCATCAATAAGCTGATGGAAATCTTCCTTAACGCTTGCCAGAAGCTGGGTATTTCAGCTATACCAAAGCAGATATTTATATCAAAAGACACAGCATAATGAGTTTAATAACGCTCTGGCTAATCGCAGCAGCTCTCCTGGCCGGATTAGAAATGCTGACAGGCAGCTTTTACTTACTCGCCATCGCCATCGGGCTCGCCAGTGCGGCCTTTACCGCATGGCTAGGTTTTAACTTTACAGTGCAAACTAGCACGGCAGCGCTCGTTGGCCTGATCGCTGTCGCAGCGCTCAGGCAATGGCAAAGTAAACATGACAGCAGCCCAGAGGAAATCAGCAGTGATATCGGCCAGCATGTAGAAATCGTGGCATGGCAAGGAGAAAGGCATGCCCGGGTTCGCTATCGCGGAACACTGTGGGATGCGGAACTGGCCGCTGGCTCCGAAACAGGCTTAAGCCATTACATAATTATTGCCACCCAGGGCAACTCTCTTATCCTCAACCATTCACCACTAAGGCACACCTGATGGAATTCGGATTTCCCTTTTTTTTCTTGATTACCGCTGTTATTTTCATCGCAAAAACATTCAAGGTTGTGCCCCAGCAGCACGCCCTTATTATTGAACGCCTTGGTAAATTTCATGCTGTTTTACAACCGGGCCTAAGCTTTATCGTGCCCTTTATTGATCGGGTTGCTTACAACTTATCACTCAAAGAAATCCCGCTTGATGTGCCATCACAAATTTGTATTACACGGGACAACACCCAGCTGCAAGTCGATGGCCTTTTGTATTACCAGGTTACCGATCCTAAGCTTGCTTCCTATGGCACATCCGATTACGTAATGGCCATTACGCAGCTGGCACAAACCACCCTGCGCTCGGTCATCGGCAAGCTGGAGCTGGACAAAACGTTTGAAGAGCGCGACGACATCAATGCCGCAGTAGTAAATGCGCTGGATGAAGCTGCACGCAGCTGGGGCGTAAAAGTTTTACGTTATGAAATTAAAGACTTAACCCCACCTAAAGAAATCTTGCACTCCATGCAGCAGCAAATTACAGCAGAGCGTGAGAAACGAGGCCGGATTGCGCAATCTGAAGGGGTAAAGCAAGAACAGATCAACCTGGCGACAGGCCAGCGGGAAGCATCGATCCAGCGCTCCGAAGGTGAGCGTCAGGCGGCCATTAATGCCTCAGAAGGTGAAAAACAAGCGGCAATTAATAAAGCGGAAGGCGAAGCCGAAGCACTGCGCCTTGTTGCCCGCGCCACCGCCGAAGCGATTCATATGGTGGCACAAACAATCAAACAGCCCGGTGGTCTGGAAGCCGTTAATTTAAAAGTAGCCGAGCAATATGTAGCCGCTTTTGCCAATATTGCCAAGGAAGGCAACACCATGCTGCTCCCTTCTAACGCAAGCGATATAGCAGGCATGGTTGCCACGGCTATGTCTGTGATTAAACCACCAGCACAGTCTTAATTCACGTAAGGAAATAGCGCCATGTCAGAACCCAAATACCGCCTCGTCACCCGCAGCGATTTCGATGGTTTAGTCTGCGCGGTGCTATTAACTGAACTGAATATGATTAACGATATTTTATTTGTACATCCTAAAGATATGCAGGATGGCAAAATCACGATAACGGCTAATGACATCACAACTAATTTGCCTTATGTGCCGGGTGCATATCTTTCATTCGATCATCATTTTTCCGAAACTATTCGCACGGTCGGTGAAAAAAACAATCACATTATTGATCCTAAAGCGCCTTCGGCCGCCCGGGTCGTATATGACTATTACGGTGGCAAAAAAGTCTTTCCCACCATTAGCGACGATATGATGATTGCGGTTGATAAAGCAGATTCTGCCGAATTCACCCGTGAAGAAATTCTGACGCCCAAAGACTGGGTGCTGCTCAATTACCTGATGGACGCGCGTACAGGGCTGGGCCGCTTTAAGAATTTCAGAATATCCAATTATCAGTTAATGATGGATTTGATTAAATACTGCGGCAGCCACGGCATTGAGGACATTCTGGCTTTGCCCGATGTACAAGAGCGTATCGAAGTCTATTTCGAGCATGCCCCGCAAGCTAAAGAGCAGCTCATTAATTGCAGCCGTATTTATGATAATTTAGTGGTTCTGGATTTACGCAATGAAGAAACAATTTATGCGACCAATCGCTTTATGATTTATGCGCTTTATCCCCAATGCAATATTTCAATTCATATGCTTTGGGGGCTGCACCAGCAAAACACGGTATATGCCACCGGAAAATCTATTATTAACCGCAGCTCGCAAACCAATATTGGCGAGCTGATGCTGGAATACGGTGGTGGCGGGCACGAAAATGCAGGCACCTGCCAGGTAGCCAATGAAGACGCTAATAAAGTATTACGTGAATTAGTACTTAAAATTACAGCGGATGGTTGATTTTCGGTAAAATCCGCGCCGGCCCCAACACCGGCGCTGAAATTGAAGTTGACAGATCATTCACGGCCAAGCACCACGGCCCTGCCGAAGGAGATACGCAATTGCCTGTCTGATTTGTCTTACAGGCCTTATGATTGCTGACCAAGCGACGACGGTTTTCCGCCACAAATAAAATAAACGCTTCCAGCCAGACCTTCGGAGTAAGTGTGGATATCCCCGGCTACAGTCTGAAAAACACACTGTATCAAGACATAACAGGAAGCATGCTGCGTGCCGTACGTGCTGATGGTACCGCCTGCATTTTGCGTATTGCATCGCTCCCCAGAGCCAGCATTACCTTAAATAGTGAACGTGATTTACTTGATCAGCTCCAGACCCGGCATACGCCGCAGGTTCTTGATTTGTTCAAACATGGTGCATCAATGGTACTGGTTCTGAGCGATTGCCCGGGCCGTACCCTGGAAGACTTAATCAGTGAATCCGGACACAGCACCAGCACCACTCTTCAACTTGCCATTACCCTTGCCAGAAAACTTCAGCGGATGACGGCCATTGCACAAGCGCTGGCTGTTTTACATGCCAGCGGCAAGCCTCACGGCAGGCTATGGCCCGATCACATCATCATCGCTCCCGATCACAGCGTCCGCTTTGTAGGTATGGCAGATGGCGGCGAAACAGACCCGCAAAAACACCGTGCCGCTTATTTTTCTCCCGAACAGACCGGCCGCCTGCGCTCGGATGTTAACCCGCGCAGCGACCTCTATACGCTAGGGGTTATCTGCTATCGCATGTTTACAGGGCAGCTTCCTTTTAACAGCAACGACACGCTGTCTTTAATTCACGCCCACCTAGCCAAAATACCTACCTCGCCCACCGAGATTTCCGATACACCACAGGCGCTCTCCGCCATCATCATGAAGCTGCTGGAAAAAGTCCCGGAGAAACGCTATCACACAGCGGCGGGGCTGGCCCATGACTTGCAACGATGTACGGATCGCCTGTCAAACGGGCTCACTGCACCTTTCCCGCTGGGAGAAGATGATGAACCCGGTGTACTTCACCCGACCAATACGCTGTATGGCCGTGATTATCAAAGGCTGGGGCTGCTTGATGCCTTTGCCCGCAGCCAGTCTCAAGGAGCCGAAGTAGTCCTTATTTCCGGCTATTCAGGCATTGGCAAAAGCTCACTCGTGCAATCGCTCAGGCCCGACATCATGATGGCGGGCGGATTTTTTATTGAAGGAAAGTTCGATCAGTACCAGCGCAGCATTCCCTACGCCGCACTATCGAGCGCTTTTGACAAACTCATCCGGCAGTGGCTGGCCGAACCCAATACAGATCACTGGAAAAAACGTGTGCTTGCGGCAGTGGGTAGCAATGCACAAATTTTGATTGACGCCATTCCGGCACTGCAATGGCTGATCGGCCCACAGCCCCCTGTTACCGAGCTGGGCCCGGCCGAGCTGCGCCATCGCTACAATAAAACGCTGATCGATTTTATTCAGGGCATATGCCACCGCCAGTCACCGCTGGTTTTATTTTTGGACGACTTACAATGGGCAGATACTGCCAGCCTGGATTTAATGGGCCAGCTGCTTACGAGTATCCACAATAAACACCTGCTACTGATTGGTGCTTATCGCAACACCGATGTGAGTACCGGCCACCCCCTGCTTCTGGCCCAGGCAGAGTGGCAAACCCAGAATGTGCGCAGCACCCTGCTTGAGCTGGCCCCGCTCACCCCAGCCCAGGTAAACGAATTTTTAATTGATATCCTGCACACCGCCGAGCCCACTTTTTCACTGGCCAACCTCATCCATAAAAAAACGGGAGGCAACCCTTTTTTTATCGGTAAGCTGCTTCGCACACTGGTTGATGAAGAATTTATCTACTGGGACCGAGACTCACGCATGTGGATCTGGGATATCGGCCGCCTCGCCACACATAATGTAGCTGAGAACGTAGTTGATCTTGTTATCGAACAATTACACAGGCTGCCTGCCCATGTACAGGCGCTCGCCAGTGCCGCCGCCTGCTTTGGTAAATTATGTAATCTGAGTGATCTGGCCGCAATCACAGGACTCACTCAGGCAAAAGCCAATGAAAGCCTGCATGTTTTACGCCAGGCCGAGCTGATGACCGAAATACCCTGTGATGCGGGCAAACCCAGACAAATCCGCTTTATGCACGACAGGGTGCAACAAGCCGCTTACTCATTACTGAATGACACCGAACAACAGGAAACTCATTTACGTATTGCCCGCCACCTGGCCAGCAACCGGGTTGGCACACAATTTCAGGAACAGCTTTTCATTATTGCCCAGCAGTTTAGCGCAGGATTAAACGTTTTCTTACAAGCAGCAGATCCCGAGCAAAACCATTATTTAGCCGATTTATTCTTACAGACTGCCACCAAGGCCATTACCTCCGCGGCCTATACCAGCGCCAAGCAATTTGCAAATAATGCCCAGCGGCTTCTGAATGAAGACGAGCAGACCGACAACGACTATCCGCTACGCTTACGGCTACACTACACGCAGGCACAAGCGACCTTTCTTTCGGGAGATCTGGCCGGATCAGAAGAAATCATTCTTGCCACAATGCCGCAATTGCACACTGCAAGAGAAAAAGCAGAATTTCAAAATCTGCTCATTATTGGCAAAACCCTCAGTGCAGACTATCAAGGCGCAATTGAAGCGGGCAGAGAAGCACTCGAGCTTCTTGGCCTGGCCTGGCCCAATGACCCGGAAGCTGCATTTCGGGAAATACTGGCCAAAATTGAAGCGCTGATGAAAGAGCGCAGCCCGGCTGATCTGCTGCAATTGCCCGTACTAAGTGACCCTATCCAGCAGCTGATCCAAAAAACCCTCCTGAATCTGGATACCTCGACCTCTTTTGGGCACCCACGCTACTACCCTTTTATTATTTCACGCATGGTGCTGACTGCACTGGAACACGGCAACTCAATAGAAATCTGCAAGGGCTACGGCACGTTTGGTGTGTTATTAGGCAGCTTATTTGGCCAGTACCAGCGAGGCTTCGAGTTTGCCAGCCTGGGCTATCAGCTGATTAACCCGCTGGATGCACAAGCACTTAAATGCAAAACCGGCTGGCCCTATGCTGTTGGCTGTCTGCCCTGGGTCAGGCCACTGCATGACTCACTCCCGCTGATTCAGGACAGTATCAATGCCGGACTGATGACAGGAGATCAACAGTTCACCGGCTATTTATACTGCGCAGATGTGCTGCATCGCTACATCAGCGGCTTACCCCTGTCCAAACTGGATGAGCGGATCGAGCAAACATTGCAATCTTCGATTGCCAGCAAAAACCAATGGGCTATTGACACACTGAATGCCCTGCACTTCTCCGTACTGGCCTTTACCGCCGATGCATGGGATGGCAACACACCGAATGAAGCTATTTTTGTCCAGGAATGCGAGCAAAGAGACAGCCGCTCTTCCCTGTGTTTTTATCATATCTACCGCGCCCAGCGCATGCTCTTTGCCGGGCGCTACGAAGAAGTCATTTTACACGCCCGCCAAGGCGTCATGCTCAGCCGCTACATCATGGGCTTTATCGCCAACTTTGATGCACTGTGGTATTTGGCCATGGGGCTTGCCAATCGCACGCCCGGCAACAAAGAGCGCGAAGAAATCAAGACACACCGCGAGCAGCTGGCCGCATGGAGTCATCATTGCCCGGCCAATTTCTCGCATAAATTACAGCTGCTTGACGCGCAGATTGCCCAGCTAAACGGGCAACATGAAGTCGCACTTGCCTACTGCCACCAATCCGTCGCTGCAGCGCGCAACCAGGGTTTTACCCAGGATATTGCCCTGGCTGAAATCCACGCCTGCAAATTATGGGTTGAACATGGCTACCCTCTTTATGCCACTCACCATCTTAAAAACGCCATTTCCAGCCTTCAGCACTGGGGCGCTACAGGTTTGGCTAAATCACTAAGTCACGAGTACAGCTCGGTCTGGCAGTTTATTCCGCCAGAAGAAGATATCTTCCATGGCCGCCCTCTCTCCTCTGCCGGCGTATTAAAAGCATCACAAGCTATCGCAAGCGAGCTGGCACTGGACCCGCTGCTGGTTCGTTTAACCGAGCTGATGATCGAGAGCGCGGGGGCCACAATGGGCGCTCTGATTCTGGCTGAAGACGGGCAGCCACGGCTTAAAACAGTCGGAATCATCGAAAACAACACCATTACCGTACGCCCCAGAAACAGCCTGAGCCTGCCGGTGGCCGCCTCTATTTTGCAATACGTATGGCGCACATTAGAAACGGTCGCTCTGGATGATGCAGGCCTGGACGAGCGTTTTCAACGCGATTCTTATGTGCATAACACCCGGGTGAAATCAGTATTATGCGGCCCGATTATCAAGCAAGGCGTACTTCTTGGCGTTTACTATCTGGAAAACCCGCTGGCAGCAGGCACCTTCACCTCCGCCAGGCAGGAAGTGATCCATGCCTTGTCAGCGCAAGCTGCAATTTCCATGGAAAACGCCCGGCTTTATGATGAACTGGAAAGCCGGGTAGAAATCCGTACCCAGGAACTCAGCGCAGTAAACCAGCATCTGGAAAATGAACTGGCAGAAAGAAACCGCATCGAAAAAGCCCTGAGAGAAAGCGAATCCCGTTTTCGTGCCATTGTTGAAAGCATGCTGACGGGGTATATGAAAACGGAGCTTGGCAGTGGCAAAATCCTCGCTATTAACTCGGCGATGCTCGATATCCTTGGTGTAAGCAGTGCCGAAGCCCTGCTTGGCCAGAGCGCGCTGTGTTTTTTTGAAAATGTGCAGGAACAAAAACAACTGCAAGAAATGATACTCAAGCATGAAAGGGTCAGCCGCTACGCCATTAAGATTCGCAACAGCAATGGCAAGATACTGGATGTGCTCACCACCAGCCGCCTGCTTTACAACACCGAAGGCGAGCCGCGTCATATCGAAGCCACCATGATGGATATCACCGAGCTCAATCAGGCAAAAGAAGAAGCAGAGGCCGCGACCAAAGCCAAAAGTGCATTTCTAGCCAATATGAGCCATGAAATTCGCACACCACTCAATGCCATTCACGGTATTGCCCATTTAATGAAACACACGAATTTAGATGAAAGGCAAAACGACTATCTCTCCAAACTGACTCAGTCTACCAACACCTTAATTGCGCTGATTGATGACATTCTTGATTTTTCAAAAATAGAGGCCGAACGCCTCAATCTGGAAAACGAAACCTTCTCATGCCGCAACATTATGACTCAGGTTGTCTCGCTGCTTCGCTTCAGAGCAGAAGAAAAAGGGCTGACTCTCTCTCTGATTCTGCCCGATCAGTTCGCAGAATGGCGCAAAGGGGACGCTTTACGTTTAACACAGATTCTGATTAATTTACTGGGAAATGCTATTAAATTTACCCAGCAAGGCAGCGTACAACTGGAGCTTCGCTGCCTGAATGAAACGCAGCTGCTTTTTACGATTACCGATCAGGGAATCGGCATGAATGCCGAGCAGATCAGCCGGCTTTTTCAGCCCTTTATTCAAGCGGACAACTCGACAACAAGACAATTTGGCGGCACAGGACTGGGTTTATCCATCAGTAAAAAACTGGCCAATCTGATGGGAGGAGATATCACCGTCAGCAGTCAGCCCGGTATGGGCAGCCAGTTTAGCTTTAGTCTGGATTTAGCCATTGCAACAGAAAACGCCGAAGTGCAGTTTGCTGATAGTGCCGAGCAAACCATGAGCTTTGAAGGTAAACATATTCTGGTTGTTGACGATGTGGCTATTAACCGTCTGGTGGCACGTGAGCTGTTATCGCTGCTGAAAATCAGCTGCGATGAAGCAAATAACGGCGAAGAAGCACTCAATAAACTAAAAGGCCATCACTACGATCTGGTCTTTATGGATTTACAAATGCCCATCATGGATGGCCTTGAAGCCACCCGGAAAATGCGGGCCAGAGGCGATACCACCCCAGTCATTGCCCTGACCGCAGATGCGCTGGAATCTCACAAAAAAACCTGTGCCGAAGTCGGCATGGATGACCACCTGGCCAAACCTATCATTCCTTTACAGCTCAATACCCTGTTAAAAAAATGGCTGCAGCATTAAAAACCACCCGGGGGAGCGAAATTAATGGGCGCAGCGCTCCGGCAAGCTACGGATTGCATCTGCATTTGAAGGTGAAAACACCATTTCGGCAGCCTGCAACCAGCTGACCCATTTAAAACGGCGATGCTCTCCTTTGGCCAGTGTCACAGCCATCGGGCTGGGCACTTCCAGGCTAAAGACATGCTCGGTGTTATGCGTCGTGCCAGGAGCATAGCGATGACGCCAGATTTCAAAAATCTCGAAATCATGGCTTTGCTGCCAATTGCGTAATGCATACAGGGCGGTATCAATACCGGTCTCTTCAAAGACCTCACGGCGGGCCGTTTGCTCCAGTGATTCATCACCCTCCCGGCTGCCCGTTACCGATTGCCAGGCCTCGTTAAAATCAACCCGCTCCATCAAAAGCACCTGCAGATCAGGCGTATGAATCACAATCAGAGCAGACACCGCTTGCTTGTAAGGCGTTACTGAAGTTGGAGTAGTCATAGGAAGTACGCAGGCTGTTGAAGGGCAAAGCTTAAACCATGCAGGCGCCCGCTCACAACTACAGAAGAGATGTCAGTTTGAAATAAAGAACCCAAAATATTGCCTTATTACGCTTTACTTCGAACACACCCCAAGCTCAGAATCATTTCCATGAAAAACCGCCTGCCGCGCTACAATCGCGGCCTGAATAGATTGTTGAGCCCCTATGTTTGATGCCCACGCCCTGCGCGCCCAGTTTCCGCTCCTGCAGCTCGCACCCGAGCTGATTTACCTTGATAACGCCGCCACCACGCAAAAACCTTTGGTGGTACTGGATGCCGAGCGCCATTTCTATGAAACAGCCAATGCCAATGTGCACCGTGGTTCATACCGCCTTGCCGTGGCGGCCACCGATGCTTTTGAAGGGGCCAGAGCCAGCGTGGCACGCTTTATCAACGCAGCTTCCAGCAATGAAGTTGTTTTCACCCGTGGCACAACCGAAGCGATCAATTTAGTGGCACAAAGCTGGGGAGCGACTTACCTGCAAGCCGGTGACGAAATTTTACTCAGCACACTGGAGCACCACGCCAATATCGTGCCCTGGCAGATGCTGGCCGCGCGTTGCGGCGCAATCATCAAACCGGTGCGTTTACTTGATGATGGCAGCCTGGATATCGGGCATTTTCATGCTCTGCTCTCGGATAAAACCAGGCTGGTCGGCCTGGCTCATATTTCCAATGCCATTGGCAGCGAGCTGCCTGTCGCGGATTTAATCACGGCAGCGCATCATGTGGGCGCTAAAGTATTGATTGATGGTGCACAGGCTGCGGCACACAAAATAATCGATGTACAGGCACTGAATGCCGATTTTTACGTGTTCTCCAGCCACAAAGCATACGGCCCGACCGGTGTTGGCGCGCTCTGGGCCAGAGCCGAAATTCTGTCCAGCATGCCGCCATGGCAAGGTGGCGGCGAAATGATAGAGCACGTTTCTTTTGAAAACACCCGCTACGCCCCGGCTCCGGCCCGCTTTGAAGCCGGCACGCCTGCCATTGCCCAGGCCATTGGCTTTGCGGCTGCTTTGGACTGGTTATCCGCCCAGGACCGCCCTGCCATTGCTCTGCATGAGAAAGCATTGCGCCTGCAACTGGAGCAGGGTCTTAGCCAGATTGATGGCCTGCGCGTTATCGGTAGTGCCGCACAGAAAGGCCCTATCGTTTCAATCGCTTTTAGCGATGCCCACCCTTACGATGTGGCCCAGTTTCTGGACGCCAGAAATATCGCCGTGCGCGTAGGCAACCACTGTGCCCAGCCACTACTGAGCAGCCTAGGGCTCAAAGGCACCTTAAGGGCGTCCTTTGCCTCCTACAATACCAGCGCTGATGTAGAAGCACTCCTGGCGGCCCTAAGCGAAACATTAGAGCTGCTGGCTTAAAACCCTCACCACAGAATCAGGCTGTACGGACAGATTCCATGAATAAAGATGAAATAGAAACCAGGCTAGCCAGCGCTCATGGCTGGGAAGGTAAAAATCGCTTGCTTGTGCAGCTTGCGCGCGAGCTACCCCCCTTGCCTGCCGAAGAATTAAACGAAGAAAATCGTATTGTTGGCTGTGAAAGCACAGCCTGGTTAAAAGTCAGCTGGCAAGGTGAATATATCCAATTGGCAGCTGACAGCGAATCGCGCATTGTGAAAGGCTTACTTGTTTTGCTGATGGCGGCTTACCAGGGAAAAACACGCCAGGAAATCAGTCATTTTGACTGTGAAGCCTGGCTGATTGCTCTGGGATTAACCCGTTTTCTGTCTGCATCCCGTGGTAATGGAGTAAAGGCCATAATCGGTAAAATTCACAAGGCAATTATTACTACCCCGCATTGACGCCATTTATTAGCAAAGTATTCTGTCATCCCTCGTACACAAGGAAGATTTAATGAAAAAGTTACGCCAGTTAGTTGCAGCTTTAATCACCAGCAGTGTAATGGTTATGCCCGCATTGGCCGCAGAGCGTGTACTGACCGTCGGTACGGATGCCACATTTGCGCCGTTTGAAACCCTGAACAAAAAACAAGAAGTTGTAGGGTTTGACGCAGATCTGATCCAGGCAGTGGCCAGCAAGGCCGGTATGCAGGTCAAACTGATTAATACCCCCTGGGAAGGGTTATTTGCCGGGCTAAATAATGGCGAGCGGGATATCGTCATTGCAGCTGTGACCATCACGCCTGAACGCCAGAAATCGATGGATTTCACAGCACTTTACTTTGAAGCCAAACAATTAATCGTTGTTTCTGCTAAAAGCCCGATTACAAAATTGGCTGATCTGAAAACAAAAAAAATGGCCGTACAAAATGGCACCACCGGCGATATCGTAGCGCAAAAACACTTTGGTAAAGGTAATACCAATATTCGTCGCTATGAATCCATTGTGCTAGCCTTGCAAGAGCTGAAATCCGGCGGCGTAGATGCTGTGATCGGTGACAATAGCGTGGTTAAAAACTATCTGATCAACAATCCGAACTCAGGCTTTAAACTGATTGACGACACCAGCTTTGATAAAGAGTTTTATGGTATTGCCGTCAAAAAGGGCAATACAGCGCTATTAGCTAAGCTCAATAAAGGCCTGGCCGATGTTAAGGCTGATGGCTCTTACCAAAAGATTTACAGCAAATACTTCGGCAAATAATCAGCCTTGCTGCATAAAAAAATCGCCCTGCGGGGCGATTTTTTTATATCGGAAATACCTTAAATATAAAATACAGCGATCATAATAAAAACCACTAAATCTCTTCCTTTCCCGATATCCAGATGGATAACACCAGCCAGATCGTATTCAATACCGCCAGTACAAAACCAATAACCCCCAATAGCGGCAAGCCAAAAATCATAGGGCCAGCCTGCACCGTCATCACAATAGATGAACCAATAATCAACGCGCCCGTCACAATCCCCATCGTCAGGCGATTGGCACTACGGGTAATTTGCTGACCAAAGTGATCCAGCCGTTTTAAATCCAGATCAATGCGTAAATTGCCGCGCCGTGCCTGTTTAATCAATTTGCCAATATCTCTGGGCAAACCGCTCAATAATTGTACAGCTTCAAATACACCTTCTTTACTTCGCTTCATTAATGCACGCGGACTAAAACGCGCCAGAATAACCTCTTTTACAAAGGGCGTTAAATGCGTCACCATCTGAAAATCTGGATCAAGCTGTCTGCCCAATCCTTCAAGCGTAATTAACGCCTTAAATAATAAGGTTAAATCGGAAGGGAGCATAATCTGATGCTCACGCATCATTTGCGCAATATCGTTTAGTAAATGACCAAAGCGAATATCTTTTAAAGCAAGGTTTTCATAATCAAACATGAATCCGGCAATGTCGGCAGTGAATTTTTCTTCATCCACCACCGTGTCCCCCGTCCACTCCAGCAATACATTTAAAATAGCGTACTCATCGCGCTGTGCCAATGCAGCTAATAAATCAACAATTTGATCTCGACGCGGATGGGGTAAACGACCAACCATACCAAAATCCAGAAAGGCAATTTGATTATCCGGCAAATACTTTACATTACCCGGATGCGGGTCCGCATGAAAATAACCATCAATTAACACCATTTTAAGTACGGCATCCGCACCACGCGATGCCAAAATACAGCGATCCAGCCCCGCAGCATCCACCCCGGATAAATCATTACCCGCCATCCCGGCAATATAGCTTTGCACATTCAGGCTTTCGGATGTCCATTCCCAATAGACTTTAGGAATAACAATATCCTGGTGCAATTTAAAATTTTGCGCAAAACGCTCTGAGTTTCTGGCCTCGGTTAAAAAATTTAATTCACGGCGCAAAGATTTAGAAAACTCTTCGGCAATTTTAACCGGCTGATAGCGGCGGGATTCAGTGAATTCAAATTCCATTAGTGAAGCAATATGCCGCAAAATGCGTAAATCGGCTTCAATTTTAGGAATAATACCGGGGCGGCGAATTTTTAATACCACCTCGCTACCATCAAATAATCTAGCCCGATGTACCTGTGCAATAGAGGCCGCGCCTACCGGATTGGGGTCGAGCTCCAGAAAAATACCGGCAGGATCCTGCCCCAGTAAAGCAGTTAATTCAGGCAGAATCAGTGCAAAATCAACCGGCGGCACATTGCTTTGCAGCTTTTCAAATTCGGCAATCCACTCTGGCGGAAACATGTCCACCCTTGTTGCCAGCACTTGTCCCAGCTTCACAAAAGCCGGGCCCAGCTCTTCCAGAGCACGGCGCACCCGCACGGGAGATTCGAGCAGCTCGGTCTCATAATTGCCCGGCAAATGCAGGAAATCGCTGGCCCGCTCTAATCCTTTGGATAAGCCCAGCCTCTGTACTAAATTCCCCAAACCATGCCGCACCAATACAGCGACTATTTCGCGCACACGCGGCAAATCACGCATGACAGTAAATGTTTCCTTCAGCATTGAACAATCCGCAAAGAGATAAGAACGCCAGCTCCTTTTATCATAAATGCGCAAAGCAGTCCGCTAACTCTGCAGCAATCTGCCGGGCAAACCCATAATTACCTCTTTTTTACCACAAAGAATCATCAGCGCTAAGCAAACCTTATATTCATTTGCCCATACCCAATTCGCGCAAGTATTCCATTTTTCCAACTCAGGTGAACATGCTAGTATTAGCGCCTGCTTTTAAAGCCCCTATAAACCAGAGTTGGCCCAGGTCAATCCGATAAAGAGCCCATATTCCGCACATGAAATGGATAAGATTAATCAGCACATTATTTGTGGGTGCCTGTGCGGTTTCGGCTTATGCCGATGAGCTGCCCACAATCGAGGTCGAACCTGCTGTTGAGCAAGCTGCTCCGGCTGCGACCATAACCCCCCGGCCCCGCAAGGCCAAACCCGAAGCAAAACCCGATTATGCCCCCGCCCAGGACGTACTTTTGCAGGCTATGAGCCTGATTGGCGTAAAATATAAATGGGGAGGCGCCACCCCCGAAGCCGGCCTTGATTGCAGTGGTTTTGTCCGCTATGTTTTTCAAAATTCGATGAATATTGCCTTGCCCCATAATGCGCTGAGCATGGCGCAATCGGGTACCAGTATCAGTAAGGATGAGCTTAAACCGGGCGATCTGGTTTTCTTCAACACACTGGGGCGTACTTTTTCCCATGTTGGGATTTATATGGGAGACAACCGCTTTATCCACTCGCCACGCGCCGGTAAAAGCGTTGAAATCACAAACTTTAACCAGAACTACTGGACCTCCCGTTTCAACGGCGCACGCCGCTACGATGGCACAGGCGGTGCCCCTGTCAATATGACAGCACTCTTAGCCAGCGTTCCAAAAAATGCGGCCACCGGTACGCCCAAAAACAGCACGGCCGCCAGCAGCAAGCCTGTATGCAAAACAGTGAAGCGCAAAGGTAAAAAACAAAAAGTTTGTGAAGCACCTAAAGTAGCGCGGGAAAGCACTGGCAGCCGCGCTAAAACAAGTAAGGCCACCAACTCTAAAAAGAGCAGTGAAACAAGCGCTAAGGTAACGAAAACCACGAAAGCCAAAAGTACAAGCAGTAAATCGAGTAAAACTACAACTAAAACAAAGCAAAGCAGCGCCGTAAAGAAAAAACAGAGCACCTCGAAAAAACACTAAGTTGCTCCAGTCACACACCCACACCGCAATAAGCGGTGTGGGTGTGTACGCCCAGAGTCAATTCACAGCCTGCCTGCATGAGCAGTATTTCTCATGCTAATCTGCTATATCACTCCTGCAAAACCTGTCTTTTATTTCTGTTTTAATACCTTGCTACCTAATGCCACCCTGAATAAGCGGGGAAATCACGCTATTTCAAGTAATCAACCCAGGCTATCACTTTGAAAAAGGAAGTACCTTATGCCAGAAGCAGCACGCCGTACTTTTCTACAAAATAGTTTAATTGCAGGCTTTGCCCTGGCCGTCAAACCCGTCGCCGCGTCCACCATCCAGACCGATAGCAGCGGCTTACTGGTGGGGCCGGTAAATATCGGAGAAATGCCCGCATACCGGGCACAGCCAGCACAGGCGGCTCAGGCACTGCCTACGATTATTGTGATTCAGGAAATCTTTGGCGTGCACGAGCATATTCAGGATCTTTGCAGGCGCCTGGCCAGACAGGGTTATCTGGCAATAGCCCCCGAGCTTTATTACCGCCAGGGCGACCCGCGCCAGTTTAGCGACACACAATTACTGATTAAAGAGCTGGTAAGCAAAGTACCCGACGAGCAGGTTTTAGCAGATTTGGACCAAACCGCACAATGGGCTGCCGCACAGGGCGGCGACCCGCAGCGCCTTGCCGTCACAGGCTTTTGCTGGGGAGGCCGCATCACCTGGCTTTATGCTGCACATCAACCCAAAGTGAAAGCCAGCGTTGCCTGGTATGGGCAGCTGACAGGGCAAGCCAGCAGCAGTAACCCGCTGCATCCTGTTGATATTGCACAAAAAATCAAATCCCCGGTGCTGGGGCTATATGCGGGTAAAGATCAGGGTATTTCACTTGAATCTATAGAACAAATGCGCAAAACACTGCGCTTGCAAACCCAGTACATCGTCGTTTACGACGATGCCAGCCATGGTTTTAATGCCGATTACCGACCCAGCTATCACCCCGCTGCTGCGCAAGATGGCTGGAAAATGATGCTTGACTGGTTTAAACGATTTGGCATTTGATATGTCAAACAGCGCCATATAAACAGCATCAAGCCAATCAACTTAGATAAATATTCTGATGCATTTTGTGGGAGCGCTGTATCGCTAACCGCCACTTACAGCGAAAACCGCTTCTGCAGTACCCCCATCCCAAAAGACATAAAAATATTATTTAAATTCTATATTAATTTATAGCTATCAGAAAACGATCTGATTTTTAAAAAAGCTATTCAACTATTTCAAAAAATAATTAGCTTTCTTACATCACCTTTCTAATTATTTACCCTAACACAAATAGATAAATCACTATTTTGTAAATAGTATATCTTTAAATAGAGTGGTTATTTTAATTATGATGTGAAGGCGATAATGACTCTCGTCATTTACAGCAATGCAGATCCTTTTTAAGGAATACACAGCATGAGCAAAAAAAAACCAGCCGGCGACGCCACTCATAACGACATCCCATCCGATCCATCACGCCGTCGGCTCCTGAGCGGGCTGGCAGCAATGGGCGCGGCGTATACCCTGCCTGCGATGGGAGCTGCAAAAAACCCCACCGCTCATAAAATAGCCCCGATAAATAAACAGCGCTTAAAAGATAAAGTAAAAAACGTAGTTGTCATTTATTTAGAAAACCGCAGTTTTAATAATCTTTATGGCAATTTCCCCGGCGTGGCCTCACCTTTGGCCAGTGCACAATATGCCCCACAGCTGGACCGCGATGGCAAACAATTAACAACTCTGCCAAAAATATGGGGCGGCCTGGTGCAACGCGGGCAGATGATTGCAGGCAAGCGCTATCTGATTAACGAGCAACAAATCAGCGGTCTGCCTAATGCGCCATTTCCGCTAAAAGACGAAGCGGGTGCACTCTTGCCAGAATCGGTCATTACCCGTGATCTGTGCCATTTGTTTTATCACAACCAGATGCAAATCAAT
The DNA here is from genome assembly GCF_003952345.1 of Iodobacter ciconiae. Taxonomy (NCBI): domain Bacteria; kingdom Pseudomonadati; phylum Pseudomonadota; class Betaproteobacteria; order Neisseriales; family Chitinibacteraceae; genus Iodobacter; species Iodobacter ciconiae. The sequence continues at coordinate 1,891,648 of NZ_CP034433.1, forward strand.
GGCGGAAAGAACGATCAGTTTGTAGCGTGGGGCGATTCAGGTGCCCTGGTCATGGGATACTATAGCGAGAGCGCTACCAATCTGAATCTCTGGCAAGTTGCCCGCCAATACACGCTCTGTGACAACTTCTTTATGGCCGCTTTTGGCGGCTCCTACCTAAACCATCAGTTTTTAATTTCTGGCCGCACTCCGGAATACTTTAATGCAGCAAGCAGCCCGGCCAAAGACAAAATCGCCGTATTAAGCGATGGACCAGGGGGCTATCAGCTGGCTCTTGATCCCAAAGGCCCCGCCTCTGCAATGGATGGCAAGCCCAAATTTATTAATAATGGGGCCATCACGCCCGATGGCTATGCCGTAAACACCATGGCTCCGCCCTATCAGCCAAGCTTTGTAGCCCCGGCCCCTGGCGGCGACCCGCTTCTGGCCGATCCGGAAGACCCAAGCACCCTGCCGCCACAAAGCTACAACACCATTGGCGATTTACTTTCTGCCAAAAAGGTAAGCTGGGCCTGGTATGGAGGTGCGTGGCAGGCAACGCTGGATGGTAAGGGCGGTGCAGATGCGCCTAATTTTCAATATCATCACCAGCCTTTTAATTATTTCAAACAATTTGCCCCAGGAACCAAGGCCCGCGAAACACATTTATTGGATGCCGGCATAGGTGACAGCCCGATTTCCAACCACTTTATCGCTGCAGCTGTAGCTGGCACTCTGCCACAAGTGGCTTTTTATAAACCGCAGGGCAATTTAAATATGCACGCAGGCTACTCCGACGTGCAATCGGGCGATCAGCACACTGCCAATGTGCTGCAGCACTTAATGAGCGGGCCACAATGGAAAAACATGGTTGTGATCATTACCTACGATGAAAATGGCGGCTGGTGGGACCACGTTGCCCCGCCCAAGGGCGATCGCTGGGGGCCCGGCTCCCGCATCCCTGCCGTGATTGTTTCGCCTTTTGCCAAAAAAGGAACGGTAGATCACTCTCTGTATGACACTACTTCCATCATCCGCTTTATCAGTAAAGTGTATGATTTACCCGAATTAGAAGGCATCCAGCTGCGTAATGCAGCCTTTAAAGAGCGTGGCGAGCAGCCGCCGGGGGATTTAACAGCAGCACTGGATCTATAACCCCCCGCCCTGCTGCGGCGCTACAGCATGACCCGGCTTTCAGCGAAAACGCTTCATACAAAAAGCCTCTGCCCATCTCACTGGCAGAGGCTTTTACTTTATTACAATCCCCCACTCAGACCCAGCCCCTGCAAGCTCTGTTTATTATTACAACCGGCCAGCTATAAATCAGTCATACACAGCAATTTATTACTTTGATTTGACGGCTCATTGCACGCAGGATTCACTCCTTATTTAAATAAAAATCCAATATCTGGCAACCATGCTGCGCTACCTTTCCTTTCGCACTCTTCTGATTATCGGCTTTGCTCTGGTCGCCCTTGCCCCTTCAATTGCACTGGTGCAATTGCGTTATGGCCTAGCGGAGCTCACCATCAAAGCGCAGCAGCAGCAGGACCAGGCCAGCAACTGGTCTAATGCCTCGCAACAATCACAGGAGCAAGCACTCCATCTTGAGCGGGCCAACAGGCAATTACTTATTTTGCCGGAAGCCACTTTTTTAAACGCAGCCCGCAGCGCAAAGGCCCGCCTGGAGTCCGCCCAGCAAATTTTTAACACCCACCCGGTGCTTCACTTAAGCAGCCAGATAATTTTGCAGCTGCTATTGCAAGCAGATTCTGACAAACATCTGACTAAAACTCAGGTAAATATCCTGTTTCGCCGGCTCAATCAGCAGCTTAAACAGCAGGATCAGTTAATTGAGCAACAATTGGCTGAGCAGCGGCGGCAATGGCTGGAAGACGTCAGTCACAAACAGAAACAGGTTGACTGGCTGACAATTCTGTCCCCCGTTGCAGCGCTAAGCCTGGCCATCTTGATGGCAATCCTGTTTAGCTGGCCCATCGGGCAGCTCAAACAAAAAATCACCCTGCTGGCACAGGGCCAACGCAGGCAAAGCTGGCAGCTCACCGGCCCGGCCGATTTACAAGGCCTGGCTAAATCACTGGCAGAGCTTGATTTACGGCTGGTTGCACTCGAAACACAAAAAGCACAGTTTTTCCGCCATGTATCACACGAGCTAAAAACGCCGCTAGCTGTGATTCATGAAGCTTCGTCGCTCTTGCAAGAAGAAGTACTGGGCAACCTGAATCAGCAGCAAAAGGAAATAAGCATCATGGTGCAAAGCAATGCGCAGACTTTAAGACAGCGGGTTGATGCGCTATTAGCCCACGACGCCGGGCGATGGCTCTCTGCAGAACTGGAAATCACCCCTTTGTCTATGGATGATTTTTTAAAACAGCACTTACAGCAATGGCGCATTTTGCTGGCAAAAAAATCACTGCATATCCAGCAATCCGGCACCGCAGCACAAACCGATGCCGACCATGCCAAGCTGGGTATTATTCTGGATAATCTGCTGCTGAACGCCATTCGTTTTAGCCCGCCAGATGGCGAAATTACCATCACCTACGGCCAGAGCGGCCAGCAAAACTGGATAGAAATCCAGGATCAGGGCCCGGGTATTGCAAGCCCGGATAAAGAATCCATTTTTGAGCCATTTCACTGCGGCCCCCCCCCTGATGGCGAATCGGCAGGCTCCGGCATCGGCCTGACCATGGCAAGAAGTTTTGCCCAGCTGATGCATGGCGATGTAGAACTTATCCCCAGCCAGCAAGGTGCCCGTTTCCGTTTGCACTGGCAGCTACAAGGTCACTCATGAAACACACCATTCACTTACGCATTGTTCTTGGCCTGTGTTGCATGGCCTTTAGTGCCTGCACCAGCCTGGAGCCTGTCGGCGGCGCTCCCTTGCAAACCACCTGCAAAACGGAAATCGGATCAGCCTCCACCCCACCCAACGACAGGCTGCTGGCACTGGCCCAGCAGCTGATAAATAGCCATGCTGATCTGAACCGCATTCAGGCTCAGCTTGATGCAATACCCATTACAGACTCTGCCAGCCAGAGCCTCGCCCAGCTGATCAGCAGCCAAATCAACGAGCGAAAAAGACTCACAGCCTTGCTTGATAAGCAGATTACCGCTACCAAAGAGCAGCAAAAACGTGCGAATGATCTGGCCGCCAAGCTGGAGGCCTTAAAAGAAATGGAAAAAGACATGTTGGAAAGGAACAAAAAGCCATGAGCAATAAAATCTTACTGGTTGATGATGATCCGGATCTGCTCCGCCTTGTATCCATCCGCCTGATTGCCGCAGGCTATGAAGTAGAAGCGGCCAACAGCGCCGAAGCCGCCCTTAATGCGCTCGCAGTACAACGTGCCGATCTACTGCTTTGTGACTGGAAACTCCCCGGCATGGATGGCATGGCATTATTTGAAGAAGTGCGCCGCCGCTATCCCGCCCTGCCGGTCATTATGCTCACCGCCCACGGCACGGTACCTGATGCAATCGAGGCAATCAGCCACGGCATGTTTGCTTACCTGATTAAACCTTTTGATGGCAAAGCACTATTGGATAAAGTCAGCCAGGCTTTGGTACTGGCCAGCCCGCCCAGCCAGGATCATGCCAAAGCCGATGCATGGCGGGCAGGCTTTGTGAGCAGCAGCCCCGTGATGGACGAGCTGCTTGCCGAGGCAAGACTGGTTGCCATAACCGACGCCAGCGTGCTGATTCGCGGCGAAAGTGGCACGGGCAAAGAAGTGCTGGCACAAGCCATACACCGCGCCAGCCCGCGGGCCAAACGCCCATTTATTGCGGTGAACTGTGGTGCAATCCCGGAAAATCTGCTTGAAAGCGAGCTGTTTGGTCACGAAAAAGGGGCCTTCACCGGCGCCAGTCAGAAGCAAAATGGCTTATTTCTGGAGGCTGACGGCGGAACCATTTTTCTGGACGAAATCGGCGATATGCCGCTGCAGCTGCAGGTTAAATTACTGCGGGTGCTGCAAGAGCGCGAAGTGCGGCCGGTTGGCGCAGGCCGTGCCGTGCCGGTGAATGTGCGGGTGCTATCGGCAACTCATCGCGATTTGCAATCCTTGCTGCTAGATGGCTCATTCAGAGAAGATTTATTTTATCGCCTCAATGTGGTGTCCCTGGCGCTGCCGTCGCTCACCGAGCGACGGGAAGATATCCCCCTGCTGGCCCGGCATTTTCTTGAGCAAGTAGTAGTGCGCTATGCCAAAACAAACTGCCACTTTGCTGCCGATGCACTCAGCTTTTTAAGCACCGCCAACTGGCCCGGCAATATTCGCCAGCTATCCAATCTGGTTGAGCAATGCTGCGTGCTGGCCACCGGCCCCATCATCACACTGGCCCAGGTACAAAAAGCCATGGATAGCGAATCTGCCGCCATTTTGCCGCTGGCCGAGGCAAAACGTCTGTTCGAGCGCGATTACCTTGAACGCCTGCTGCGCCTGACCGGAGGCAATGTCAGCGACGCAGCACGCCTGGCTGATCGCAACCGCACAGAGTTTTACCGCCTGCTACAAAAACACGACCTCGCCCCGGCAGCCTTTAAAACAGACATCACCCCCTAAGCCCTGCCTCTGATTTTGCAGCAGCGCTTACACAAGTACAAAGCAAATTGCGGCCAAAATACTTACATGTCTAGTTCCGCATGATCACAAAATCGTAGAGTGCTAGGATGTAAAACACATTCATGCAAAGCTCCCCAATAGGTGAGTCTTTCGGTTATTACAACCTGCGCTCAAATATATCCATACAATAACTTACCACCAGTATATCAATTTAATTGCAAATTCAACCCTGGACGGGTGATGCCTTTGGCTAACCTTCCCTATTTCCAGATAAATCTAATTAAAGGCTTTTACCTGTAAAATACCTGACTGGCAATATATCTTTACATCAGTTTCAATGCTCATTACAACTATTTTTTCAATACTATTTAAAACCAAATACATTAACTGCTCTCACCTAACATATATGCGGTTGTAATTCTGTACAGATTAACCACCAAGGTTTATATATTATCTGCCTGTATATTGATATCACGCCTTTTATGGCTTACTCAAAACCCCGATATCTGGCCTTATCTCTTTAGCCCATCACCAGCAAATCAAAAATAAGCTGTTTAAATCTCTGCATTCCTTGCAGATTGGTAAATAGCTGCATCATCTGATTTTGGTGCACACGGCCACTATCTATTACGGCGTTTTCTACCGATCCTGAAAAATCGCCCAGCATTGCCTGTTCGGCAGAATTATTATTGATTTGCTTCATGACCATTTCATTTTCGCTGACTTTATCACGAATGGCGTAGGCATAGTCGAGCATATCGCTATCGGTAAGCTGATCTGTAATAAACAATTCATTCAGGCGAATAATCAGCTGTGATAGCAATTCTGCTTTTTTATCTTTTAGCTTTGTTAACCCCAATACACCACCAGTTTTAAACTGATGCGCACTTTCTTTAAGCGCCAAATCCTGCTGATACAGCTTGGATACGCGGTAATGGGCAAGGGTGACGTTATCCAGATCTATTTCGTCACCTTCAATAATCATTTCACGCAGCATGGGTTGCAGGTTGCGGGCAAATAGGCTAAGTTTTTCTAAATCTTTATTATCGTAATCAACAATCTGCGACATAAAATCATAAAAGTGCACAAAGGAGCCTAAATCCTTTTTAAAGATTTCCAATGCGTCTTTTTCTTTTTGGCAATCTTTCAGCTGGCTCTTTGCATTGTCGAGTAATGCAATGTTTTGGCTTTCTTTTTTGTTCAATTCAAACAGGCTGTTAGCTTGTTTAAATGTTTCTGCCACCCGTTTATAGCGCTGTTGCCAGCGCTCTATTGCAGGTTTACAGATATTGGCAACAGCCGTATTGCTTTTGTTTTTTGAATAAAACTCAGTGCAAAATTGCTCGATTTCCGGCCAGCTAAATATCTCTGCTGCCCGCAGTTTTGTAAACAATTCAAAAATCAGATTCGGGTCTGATACATCAGCCAGCTCAGCCGTTTGATAAAAAGGCTGAAACGCGCGGAGGATATCTTGTGGCTCGTTAAAGAAATCCAGTATAAAAGTGCCGGTCTCCGCCTTGCTAGGATAAGTGCGGTTCAGGCGTGACAGGGTTTGCACGCATTCAACACCCCCCAGCTTTTTATCCACATACATGGCGCAGAGCTTGGGCTGATCAAAGCCGGTCTGAAACTTATTCGCCACAATCATGACCTGGTAGCCATCCGAATCAAAGGCTTTGCGCAGATCACGCCCTTTCAGGCGCGGGTTCATATTGCTCTCGGTAAACTTCTGCCCCGACAGCTTTGCCACACTCGGATCTTTATCACTAAACTCCACCTCGCCGGAAAACGCCACGATGGTATGAATCTTTTGATAACCCTTCTCTTTGATATATTTATCAAAATCCTGCTTATAACGCACAGCCTCTTTACGCGAGCTGGTCACCACCATTGCTTTGGCCTGCCCTCCAAGCAAACCCATCACATGGCTTTTAAAGTGCTCCACAATCACCATCACTTTTTGTGCAATATTGTGATCATGCAGATGCACCCATTGATTGAGCTTTACCCTGGTGCGTTTGCTTTCAACATCCTGATCAGAGTTTTCAATCTTTAGCGCCAGCTTATAAGCTACCTGATAATTGGTGTAATTTTTCAACACATCCAGAATAAAGCCTTCCTCAATCGCCTGGCGCATACTGTAAACATGATAGGCAACAGGTTTATTACTTAGCGATGCGGCTTTGTCTGGGTGTGGCAGCCTGCCAAACAGCTCCAGTGTTTTAGGCTTTGGCGTGGCAGTAAAGGCAAGATAGCTCAGGTTTTTAGAACCCCGGTGCAGGGCTACGGAAGCCGTAATAAGATCATCCGGCAGCGCATCTTTCATCAGCACTTCTTTTAGCTGCCTTGCAGTAGAGCCGGTTTGGGATGAATGCACCTCGTCAGCAATAATTGCATAACAGCGCTCTTTTAAATTAACGCTATTTTCAAGGGCTTTTAATACAAAGGGGAAAGTCTGAATTGTGACAATAATAATTGGCTGGGCGCTCTCTAATGCCCTGGCAAGTTTCTCTGATTTTGATCCATCGCCTTCCTGATTATTAATTCGCCCCACCACGCCATCAGTATATTCAAACTGATGAATCGTATCTTGCAGCTGTGCATCCAGCACATTGCGATCAGTAACCACAATAACCGAATCAAACTGTTTTTTTCCTAATTCGTTATAAAGGGACGATAGCTGATGTGCTACCCATGCAATTGAATTAGATTTGCCCGATCCGGCGCTGTGCTGAATTAAATACCTGTGCCCCGGCCCCTCAATGCGGGCAGCCTGAATCAGCTTACTTACAACATCCCACTGATGATAACGCGGGAAAATCATACTTTCTTTTTTATATTTGCACCCTTCAAAATCTTCTTTATCTTCAATTTGCAAGTGTACATAACGTGCCAGAATATTAAGTAAATGATCTGGCAGCAATACTTCATTCCAGAGGTAATCTGTAGCATATTGATTAATACCGGCGGGCTTATCATTACCTGCCCCTCCTTCTGTCGTCCCTTTATTAAATGGCAAGAAATAAGTATTTTCACCCGCCAATTTAGTCGTCATATACACATCAAATGGGCTCACTGCAAAGTGCACAATAGCACCACGTTTAAAGCTCAGTAAAGGCTCAGGCTTTTTGGCAACGGGGTCAATAGGCAGGCGAGTAGTTTTGTATTGTTTAATGGCGTTTTGCACCGCCTGTTTAAATTCGGATTTTAATTCCAGCGTCGCCACCGGCAGGCCATTTACAAATAAAACCAAATCAATTCGCCAGGTTTTGGATTTCGCTCCTGTTTGGGCCCTCTGCGCCATCGTGGCATAAGGGCTATATACCAGCTCTGGCACTACCCGCAGGCGGTTTTTTTTATAGCGCACCAGGGTGTCAGGATTTAAATCATGCTCGGGCTTGAATTGGCACAGGCTAAAACGGGTATTACGATCTTTAATTCCGTAACGCAATACACCCAGGGTGCCATAAGTGCGCGATACCGCGCCGGTGGCATTTTGGTCTGCCTTTTGCAATTGCTTCACTACTAATTCTAAAAATCGCTGCTCTGGCTCTTTTGGATAATTAATGCAAAATTTCTGCCATTCTCCATCTTGCGTGTCCTGCACAAAGCCCAATAAATCCTCAAGATAGATGGCCAATTCACAATTATATTGATCTGCCTTACCCAAAATCCAACCATGAACAAGCAGCTGCTTAATAATATTATTTCGAAAGATTAATTCATCGTCTTTATTCATCATCATTCTTTTTATTAGTCATGTACTTTAAGTAATGCAGACGGCTAAACCAGCCGGTATAAAGTACAAACTAAGCTAACTTCTGCTCGTATTCAGTTTCGTTATTTCCATGCAAGTGGCAAGCCGGTATTTGCCAGGCTCCCGATAAAACCATTTTGAAATAACAAGTTAATCTTCCCTAAGAAGGCTGCCAGTTACAGACATCAATCTTGCCAGTCACCGCAGCAGAAATGAGTGCAGTACGGCGTTCCTGAGATAAATGAATGGATTTCAGCACCGAATTTATTCCAAAATCAATTTTCTCTGTTTGCTCATAAATATATTTCTCAATCTCAGCCTGCTCTTCGAAAGGCGGAATTAACTGCCAGTAATTTCCCACTTGTTCCTGTGAAATCATGGGAATCGCAGTATTTGATGTTTGTAATTTTACAAGATTTTGAATTGAAGAGCTCATCAAACAATAACTAACAAATAATGAGCGCAGCTTCAAATCCCTTAGCACAATCAAACTTGGATTTATTGTTGCCAAGCCCAGGTTATAAGGTACATTTGATACTTTACCTACAGTGCTGCCCCGCTGAACAAATAAAATCATTCCTTCTTTCAGCATAATTTCAGGAGATTCATGGTATTTTTTCCATGAAATATACTGAGGATTATTTAATGTGATACCGCCATTAGAGCTCATTTCGGTAGCACCAATAACTAGAGCACCATTCTCTTCATCAACCAAATCCTCAATGGTATACCCCCTAAAACCAATTCGACCTTTTACAGAGCAATAGAATTTCAATCTGGAAATATCCCAATGCTCCGGCACTTCACCCAGCCATTCCACACCCGAATTTTTCATTGGGGCATTTGGATTAAGGCCTTTAGTAACGGCATGGCTAATTACAGCCTGACGTTTTTCTTTAAGCAAAGCAATCAAACTTTGCTGCTTTTCAATCAGAGCATCAATCTTCGATGTTTCATAATCAAGAAAGCTGGCAATTAGATCCTGCTCTCTTCTTGTTGGAAATGGTATTTTTAAACATATAATATTTGCTACTGCCAATCCCGGCTGTGCTGCAGATACATTGTACTGATTCAGATTCATCGCTCTAAGTGTTTCACCAAGCCATTTAAGATTCACATCAACAAGCGGGTACACAACAATAGCATGCTCGGAAGCCCAAAATTTCCCTCGGCCATAATTAATATTACCGCACAAGGCACCCTGCCTGCCAATTAACACATAATGACCATTCAAGTTAAAATCAGTCGTAAACCCACGCAAGCCATTACCACCATAAACAGGACACTCACCTTCGGCCTCAATTTGATCAGAAATAATTAAATCACCGCTGCGCATTTTGGCAAAATAACTGATTCGCTTTACATCCCAATGAGCGGGCACAGAATCAAACCAATCAGTTCCTGAATCCTTATATTCTGCATACGCTTTATACCGGCTCATTCTTTTATTCCCTTGTTGCTGATTATGTTGTGATTAATTTGCAATCCAAGAATAAATCCCCCTTTAAAAAAGGAGGAAGTTATTCTTATTACGCCACATCATATTATTTATATCTTCCTCTCTTTTTAAAAAATAGAAACTTATTCTTATTAAGCCACATCATCTTCATTTTTTAAATAAAAGGCTGCTCTTGCTTGGTACAAGTGAAATTCTGCTTTATAGCTTTATCCCCCTCCCCTTTGTAAAAGAGGAGTTAGGAGGATCTGCTTCAGTCAATATCAACTCTCACTTGATTGTAAATCCGCTTGACCATTGGACCATTGATGGTAAATCCTTGCAGGCTAGGCAAACGCTACACCAATTGCCCCCCGGCGTCAGAAATCTTCAAGACGCATAGCGGGCTACCACACAATAAGCTTACTGAAATACGGCATCCATAAAGTCGGCAATTTCAAAAAATAAAGGGCGTACTTACGAATGAACCTCTTGCAACAGCGCCATAATTTCGGCACTGATTGCATCCAGATCAGCATCGATTGCTGCCAGATCACGTGGTGGCTGATACTGGTAGAAATGACGGCTGAAGGGGATTTCGTAGCCAACGATGCCAACCTGGCCATCTTTAGCATCGGTTTTGCTGGCATCAATCCAGGCATCCGGTACATGTGGCAGCACTTCTTTCACAAAATAGGCTTCATTGATGTCGTTAACACTGCGGGCAGGATCCAGTGCCACATTCTCATTGTCGCGCAAATCACCATCGGCTTGATATTCCACCACTTCATTACCCACAGCAAACAGCCCGTATAAAGGCTTAGCAGTGGCCTTGTGGACTTTTTTAATCACTTTTTCGGCGGCAGGGTTTTTCCAGCTGACCGCATCAATGAATTGTTTTTTCTCTTTGCTATCGAGCACAATGGCAGATTTTTTCATGGCAATATTTAAGGCATTGTCAAAACCGTTAAAATCATCGCTTTGCATGCTGCCCATCACTTGCTGCAAAGCCTGGGCTTTTAGCAGCAGCGCTTGCTGGGCGCGCCATGTTTTAGCATCCAGCAAATCTTTAATCTGCTTTTCTTTAAGGTCGCTGAAATGGCTTTTAAGATAGGCACGGATTTCAACCTGGTAATCATCCAGCTGGCCGTAATTTTCGCACTCTGGTGAATCCTGCCAGTAAGGCTGGCCGTATTCGGCATACACCCATTTCATCGCAGCATTGAGTGCACCTGGCTCATAACGCAGAGCTGCGATGCGCTCATCACTAAGCTGATAAGACAGCCGCAACGGGCGCTCTATGCTGATACGGCGGTAGCCAAATTCATAGCTGGCAAAAATCTTGGCCGCAAAGGTTTTAGCCACTTCAGCCTTAGGCGTGGCGGCCTGGCGGCCACGGCTGCTCTTTGAATCGCTCGGCTTACCCAGCTCACGCGCATCGACCACGGCAAAATCACCAAAGCAGCGGGTCATCTCTCGAATATCATTTTCAGACATTTCATTACGCTTACTGCCCAAGGATTTACGCATCTTGCCGCAGAGGTTTACCCCATTAATCAGCTGCACTTTGCCCTGACGCTCGGCTGATTTTTTATTGGAAAGCACCCACACATAAGTAGAAATAGCGGTGTTGTAAAACATATCGGCCGGTAAGGCGACGATGGCTTCAAGCAGATCTGTTTCAAAAATATAACGGCGAATTTCTGATTCACCCGAACCAGCGCTGCCGGTAAACAATGGCGAGCCATTCAAAATAATGCCGACACGCGAGCCACCATCCTGCCTGTCGCGCATTTTGCTGATCAGGTGTAACAGAAACAGCAGCGAGCCATCCGAGACACGCGGCAGGCCTGTGCCAAAACGCCCGTCAAAACCTTTAAGCATGTGCTCATCTTTGATACTGCCTTCGATCTTCTTCCAGTCCACGCCAAAAGGCGGATTTGAAAGCATGTAATCAAATTTATTAGCATAAAGGCGATCATTGGAAAGTGTATTACCCAGTTTGATATTACTGACTTCCTGCCCCTTGATCAGCATATCGGCTTTACAAATAGCGTAGCTTTCAGGGTTTAGCTCTTGCCCGTAGGCAACCATTCTGGCGTCCCGGTTCAGCTCATGAACGTACTCCATCCCCGCCGACAAAAAGCCGCCAGTACCTGCTGTTGGGTCATAAATCGTACGGATGATGCCAGGCTTGATCAGTGCTTCGTCATCCTCCATAAACACCAGCGATGTAGTCAGGCGGACAATATCGCGCGGGGTAAAGTGCTCCCCCGCAGTTTCATTCGAGCTTTCTGCAAAGCGGCGAATCAGCTCTTCAAACACCAAACCCATTTCATAATTGGAAATCGCAGCAGGACTAAGATTGCTTAGCCGTACTTTTTGCACAATTTTGTACAATAAGTTGGCGTCATCCAGCAGAGCAATCAGTTCGGCAAATTTAAAATGATCAAAAATCTCACGGGCATCTTTGGAAAAAGACTGCAGATATTTCTCCAGATTAGCTTTAATACCCGACTCACCCAAAGTAGACAAATCCATCAGAGAGGTATTGTAAAAAGACAAAGGGCCTTGACCGCTGTCCGTTGCCCGCAGCAAAAATTTTTCCTGCCCTTCCTCGGGCAGATTCATCATTTCAACAATTTCGACCTGTTTAAGTACGGCAGCTTTGGAATCAGCAAGCACACATTCCAGACGACGCAAAAGTGTAAACGGCAAAATAATGCGGCCATACTGGCTCTGCTTAAAATCCCCACGCAGTAAATCAGCAAGAGACCAGATATATGCAGCCAGATTATTGGAAATTTGTGACATGTGCTTTCAACCAGGTTAAAAATACTTGATGGGCGATATTCTAACGCTTCGTGCGATATCAGGCGGCGCAAAAACAAATATCGATCAGCATTAAATACATTTTTTATATATACACGCCTGCCGCGTGAGCAATAAGGGTAAAGGGGTATGCTTCAATCAACAGGGCGGGCAATGGCGACTAATTCAAAATAATCATCCCGCCATTCGCCAACCACATCCACAATATCATTGTTGGCAAAGGGGCTGTACCATATCTAGACCACTTACGCTAAATGGCAGGCACCAATTAAATACTTCACTCCACAAAGGTGATAATAAATCATCATTCACTCCTGATGGATAAAGAAAAATACCATATAAAACAGCCTCAATAATTGCAGTAATTATACCCCATTTAATATCGATTTTTAGATAAACCTCTTCTCCACGCAAATGTTAAGGCAGCATCCAAATCAATCGCTGATTTGTACTTCTTTCAACTAAAACTACGTAAATATCACTATCTTTCTCAACGGAAAATTCAATTTCTTCGCCACCTTTAAAAACTACATTATAAAAACGACCTGCAACTCTTTTTCATCTAACTTGCAGGTAAAAAACTACACGCTGATTTCGGCATCACCTGATACCGTTGCTAAAGAGCCAGTATTAAATAGCTGCCCAATTAAAGCAGCTGCAGACGCAGCAGCCCTGCTGTATTTTTTATGCTATCAATAAAAACCAAATCTTCATAACCATGACTGATTTGCAAATCACTGACAATTCCTTTGATAAGTTGATATTTTTTATTTGCACTTGATTTGTTAAACAATTAGAGAACCTCTGCACGAATCGCCGCTTTAAACCATTTCACCCTGCTCGAGTCGGATTTTCAGTCCTTTTTGCTTTGATAAGCGCTGCAATGCCTGGTTTTCCAAACTTTGCTTTTTTAGCATGCAACTTGCCCCTTGCGGCACAAATAACTCTCGCCACGAAGCATATTCGATAATGCGGCTAAACAGACAAACCGACTCAGATTTTTAGCCAGCCCCCGCTCAATCACGCAGCTGAGCAGCGAGCTCGCGAGACCCGCATCGCCACTCAACACTTGTTCCTCCCCGCACAGCAGCTTTAAGTCCTCGGCGTTGCCAGCAGAGTGAGTGTCAGGATGTGGGTAAGCCCTGTTTAGCCATCCACGCCGATGTGCACTTTGGCGCCAAAGTGCCACTCACTAGCTTTCTTACTTTGATGCATTTCCGAATCACGCTCACCTTTTGCATTCTTGGTTGAAGTGGAAGCTGAGATCAGCCAGGCAAGGTCAAGCGATTGCTGACCTCAGCGACCACAGCTTGGACAGTGTGGCTCAATCAATAGAAGGAAATCGTGCCAGGGAAAAATCTGCTCCAGCTGAACCCAAAAACACTCCCGGCGGGTAATTTTCTTTTTTTTCTGAAGATTTTATTCGTGCAGAGGTTCCCTAAGGGGCATTACCAATGGCTTGTTCCATTTTGGAATGGACTCTGTAAAAAGTTTCGCTTTCTTTACCTTGGTGCATAGATATTATGACTCCTGTTTCTTTAATTAAACTTAAATAATAAACATCAAAACAATGAGGTTGTTATGGCAGCATTAAATAATTTAGTCGTTTTAGACTTAACTCGTGTATTGGCTGGGCCATTTAGTAGCATGCTACTTGCAGATATGGGCGCAGAAGTTATTAAAATTGAAATGCCTGAGATTGGCGATGATAGTCGCTCATTTGCACCTTTCGTTAATGGAGAAAGTGCCTATTACATGAATTTAAATCGAAATAAAAAAGGCATGACTATTAACCTAAAATGTAAAGAAGGTAAGAAATTATTTACTGAGCTTGTTAAAAAAGCTGATATTGTTTTAGAAAACTACCGGCCAGGTACAATGGAAAAACTAGGCCTTGGTTATGAACAACTAAAAGAAATTAATCCTAAAATTATCTACGGTTGTATTTCTGGATTTGGTCACTATGGACCTTATTCAAATCGTGCAGGTTACGATATTATCGGCCAGGCAGTTGGTGGCATGATGAGTACAACGGGTTGGCCTGATGGCGAACCAACTCGCTGCGGTACTGCGATCTCGGATGTCTTAGCTGGGTTATTTGCCACTATCGGTGTGCTCTCTGCGCAGCGCAAAGCGGAAATAACAGGCATTGGTCAAAAAGTAGACGTTGCATTGGTTGACTCAGTGGTTGCTGGTATGGAAATCATCAACCAAATTTACCTTACTGAAGGTGTTATCCCTGGTCGTAATGGTAATCGCTATGAATCAATTTACCCTTATGACTCTTTCAAATGTAGCGATGGCAATATTGTTATTGGGGCGGGTAATGATAAGCTATACCATACCCTATGCCACCTCATGAATGCACCTGAATTAATTTCAGATGAGCGTTTCACTCATAATCCTCTTAGAATTAAAAACTGCAGCATACTAAAAAACATAATTGAAACATGGTCAATTAATTACACCATGGATGAGTTAATCGATATGCTTCTGGATAAAGGCATTCCTGCCGGCCCAATTAATACTATCGACAGAGTGGTTTCCGATCCGCATATTGCCGATAGTCGTGAAATGTTTGTCGATATGGTTCATCCAATTGCAGGTAAACTCAAAATCACTGGTAACCCAATAAAAATGAGTGATGATCGTTATAAGCAACCAGAATCATCTCCTTTACTTGGTGAACATAATTCAGAGATTTTAATTAAATATCTCAACCTTTCTAAAAGTGAAATAAATGATCTAAAATCAAATGGAGTAATATAATAAAATGAAAGCACATCAAAAAAATAATCATATCATTATTAGTGATGTTTTCCCAAGAGATGGCATTCAAAACTTAGAACAGCTTATCACCACAGAAGATAAAAAAAACTTCATCAAAGGCCTGGTTGATATTGGCATGAAAGATATTGAGGTGACATCTTTTGTTAATCCTAAACTAATGCACCAATTTTATGATTCTAAGGAAATTGCTAATTACTCATTAGAGCTGGCTGAAGATTATAACATTTCAGTCTCTGCATTAGCTCCAAATTATATTGGGGCTAAAAACCTCTATGATTCTGGTTTGCGTAATATGAATTATGTGATATCGGTAAGTGAGACCCATAATTTAAAAAATATTAATAGAACAGTGCGCCAGTCTATTGATGATTTAAAATATATTAAAGACTCACTTCCTGATTTAAATATAAGATTAGTCCTTGCTACTGTATTTGGCTGCCCATTTTCAGGTTATATACCTACTGATCTGACAATTGACATTCTAAATAAAGCAAGTGCATTTGGTATTAGCAATGTGACTTTATGCGACACAATTGGGGTAGCTAACCCACATCAAGTAAAGTCTATTTTAAATGACATCATGAGCTTGCCTAGTAATTTTGAGCTTAGTTTACACATGCACAATACTCACGGCATGGCACTGGCCAATATCCATCAAGGTATTATCTCTGGCATTAAACGCTTTGAAACTGCTATCGGAGGGCTAGGTGGTTGCCCATTTGCTCCAGGGGCTGCAGGTAATGTGGCAACTGAAGATGTTGTTAATATGCTTCATCGTATGGGATTAAACACGGGTATTGAACTTGGAAAGTTGCTGACAATATTGAAAAGTATAAACAACATCATCCCAAATAAAATTAATAGCCAATTATTTAAAGCAAGAAGCTATTCAGAGTTTAACTTTTACCAGGAGAGTAACAATGGGTAAAACTATGTCTGAAAAAATATTATCTGCCAAATCAGGATTAGATTTAAAAGCGGGTGATATTGCATGGGTCTCGGTCGATAAAGCGATGCTAGATGATATCTTAGGTCCACGCGTACAAATTGCTGAACACTTACCTAAGTTATCTACAGGCATTAAGAATGTTGATAATGTGGTGGTAATTTCAGATCACTACACACCACCGGCCACGGTAAAACAAGCTGAAATCGTGAAATTCACCCGTGACTGGTCAAAAGAGTACGGCATTCAAAACTATTACGAATTTAAAGGCCCTTGTCACCAAGTGATGGCAGAAGAAGGACACGTTGTTCCTGGGACAGTGGTGCTTGGCACAGACTCACATACCTGTATGGGAGGAGCTTTAGGGGCATTTGCCTCAGGTGTTGGCTCAACAGAGATGTTAGGAATTATATCACAAGGTAAAACCTGGCTAAAAGTGCCAGAAACAATTCTTGTCGAGTGGGCGGGATCGTTACCTCAATATGTGATGGCAAAAGATATGGTGTTGCATACCATAAAACATATTGGGCATGCAGGGGCAACTTATAAAGCCATTGAATTTATTGGTGATGCAATAGATGCATTATCCGTTGATCAGCGGATGGCAATCACCAATATGGCGGTAGAGATGGGGGCAAAAGTTGGCTTGATGCGAGTAGATGAAAAGGTAGAAATGTATTTGCAAGACAAAGGTATTTTCTCCTATGAAGCCTTCTATTCTGATCCTGATGCAACCTATTGCCAAGTATTAAGGTTTGATGCTTCATCATTATCCCCTCAAGTTGCCTGTCCACATGAAGTTGATAATGTTCATGATGTAAGAGCGATAAAAGATAAAGCAATAGATCAATTCTATCTTGGCAGTTGCACTGGCGGTCGTTATAGCGATTTAGAAATCGCAGCTAATATTGTCAAAGGCAAAAAAATTGCTAAGGGTGTTCGTTTCTTAGTTTCTCCAGCCTCTCAGTCAATTTGGGAAAAAGCCTCTCAATCAGGGGTATTAGGGACGCTTGCCAAAAGCGGTGCCACGATTTTAGCACCAACGTGTGGTGTATGTGTCGGCCTACACTCAGGTTTGTTAGCCGCAAAAGAACGTTGCCTATCAACTAGCAACCGCAATTTCATCGGCCGAATGGGTAGCACTGAAGCTGAAATTTATCTTGCGTCACCAGCGACTGTCGCAGCAAGTGCACTTAAAGGAATCATCGCCGATCCTTGCGATATTAAGGAATAAAACATGAATATTATTAATGGAAAAAAAACGTGGATTTTTGGTGACAATATCAACACTGATATTATTTCACCTCCACAATATATGGATCTGTCTATTGAAGAAGCAAGTGCTTACTCTATGACAGCTGTAAATAAAGTATTTGCGAAAGAGTGTAAAGAAGGAGATATTTTTATTGCTTATAAAAACCTAGGTTCTGGATCTAGTCGTGAAACCTCACCTTTAACATTAAAACACTTAGGTATTAAAGCTGTCGTTGCAGAAAGTTTTGCTCGAATTTTTTATCGAAATTGCATTAATGTTGGCATACCTGTCATTGAATGTGCCGAAGTAAAAAAAATCAATCAAGACGATATCATCTCTATTGATATTGAAAATGGAATTATCACCAATCAGACTTCAGGCGAGATTTATTCGTGCTCAAAAATCCCAAGCAACGTTTATGAAATCATAAAATGCGGCGGCTTAATTAACTTTTTGCAAGGAGTTTAGCATTATGACACAACTACCTATCTCAATAGTTCGTGGCGGCACAAGCAAAGGTATTTTTGTTGAGGATAAATACCTTCCTGTAAATGTAAAAGAGCGCGATGCCGTTATTTTACGTGTCTTTGGCAGTCCAGATCTTCGTCAAATTGATGGATTAGGCGGTGCAGACATTTTAACTAGTAAGCTTGCTATTATTGGTAAACCAAGCATTGAAGGTGTGGATATTGATTACACTTTTGGTCAGGTCAGTATTGTTGAGCCTGTCGTTGATTATAAAGGTAACTGTGGCAACATCTCCGCTGGAGTTGCAGCTTATGCTATTGAAAAAGGCTATGTAAAAGTAGACCCGTTAGCAACAGAGCAAGATGTAAGAATTCATATGGTCAATACAGGGCGTATTCTTGTTGCTACCGTACCTGTAAATAAAGGCAAACTTGCCAGAGAAGGCGATTATGAAATTGCTGGCGTTCCAGGTAGCCACGCTAAAATTGACATTAACTGGGCTGATTGTGGTGGTGAGACTACAGGAAAACTACTACCAACCTCTCACATTCGTGATCTAGTTTCTTGTGATGATCGTGATTATGAAGTGAGTGTTATTGATGCTGGTAATGTGACTATCTTTATCAATGCAGAACAACTCGGACTATCCGGTATCGAATCACCATCAGAAATTCAATCTAAAGATGGTTTAATGGATAAAATTGAAGAAATCAGAGGGCGAGTAGCAGAAAAACTAGGTTTGGTTAGTAACTATAAAAATTCGGTTAAAGAGAGTCCATACACCCCATTTTTTTCTATTGTAAGTAAAGCCAAGAACTACAAAACAATCTCAGGTAGAGATATTTTGTCGAATGAGATAGATATTCTTTCGAGACTTATTTTTATGCAAGGTATTCATAAAGCTCACCCTGTTACAGGTACTGTAGCTTTTGGAGCAGCAAGCACAATTCAAGGTACGGTTGTTAATGCCCTCTTGTCTGATGAATTTACTGGTAATAACTCAATTAATATTGGGCATCCCAGCGGAATAATCAATATAGCTTCAGAAACTATAATGCAGGGCTGTGATATTAAATTAACAAAAAGCAATATTGGACGTACTGCCAGAATTATTTTAGATGGCATTGTATATCTATAACCTCTTAAATTATCTTAATCCTTTAAATATTAATAAACATAATGTCGGAATAATTCATTATTCCGACATTATGGATATATTATAGGTGTATATTATGGATATTAATTTATTAATACTTGGCGCGTTGATTTTGTCGATTGCTATTGGTTTTATTTCCAATATTAATATTGGCTTATTAGCTATCGTCTTTAGCTATATTCTTTCTTATTTCAATGGGTATAGTGCTAGTGATATTTTATTACTATGGCCAATGAAATTGTTTTTTATCTTATTCAGCATTACCTATTTTTATGGATTCGCAATTACCAATGGTACTTTAACCATTATTTCTGAAAGAGTTGTCGCTTCAATTAAAAAGGAATGGATGATTCCAATTGCATTATTTGTTTTAGTTATTGTTTTTGCAGGAGTTGGCCCTGGTCACTATGCAGCCTTTGCGTTTATGTCACCTCTGATTATGTCAATTGCTGAAAAAATAAAAATGAATAAGATACTTGCAGCTATTATTATTTATAGTGGCGCTTGTGTTGGCAGCTTTAATCCATTCTCACTTGGAGGTCGTGTAACTGAACAATTAGTCATTGCTACAGGACTTGTTGAATCTTCTTTTAAAATTACAACTGTTGTTTTTTATAATATGTCCATTGTTCATATTGGATTATTTATTGTTTGCTACTTTTTATTCAAAGGATATAACGTTTCGCACATTAAAGAACACGAAGAAAAAGCATTAAATAAAAAACAAAAGCAAACATTAGCATTAATCTTTTTAATATTTGCATCAGTTATTATTCCATCATTACTTTATTCGTTTTTTCCTGAAAGTACCTCACTAAAATATTTCTCTAAAATCATGGAGCCAACATTACTATCGTTCATAGGTATTTGTATTGCAACATTGCTAAACTTGTCTGATACTAATAAGGTGGTCGGAAATATACCCTGGAATATTATTTTCATGATCTGCGGTTTAGGTATGCTTATTTCGCTTTCAGCGCAAGTAGGTATTATCGAACAAATTGCTCTTTGGATTAAAAATAGTACATCAATAACATTGCTACCCTATTTAGTAGCGGGCACGTCAGCATTTATGTCGTTATTCTCATCTTCAATGGGTGTAGTAATGCCGACAATGTATCCGATTGTTCCAAAAATAGCGGCTGTTGGTGGTGAGGGCTTACTTTTCTCTTTAATTGCTATCTTCGCAACATTAACTGGATATTCACCAGTAAGTAGTGGTGGTGCGCTAGTCTTAGCAGGAGTGACCAATGAAGAAGAGAGAAGGTCATTATTTATAAAATTAATCATCCTACCATTTGCAACCTTTGGGGGTGCGTGCTTGCTTATTATGCTAAATGGGTTTATTTATTAACCATTCATGTATTGATATTTTATAAACAAGATTGAATGTAATACTAACGTTGGCTATCCGAATGGTCATTATTTATTAATAACCATTAATCACATCACTTGATGGTTAGGATTGAAACTCCTAATCATCAAGTATGATATAAAAAATCCCTTTCAAAATTATTTTTTGCATAAGGGTGGATTCAAGTTCGAAGTACAACTCCTGCTTAAAAGGCAGGCTAATTTAAACAGCCCCTCCTCGCTCACCAAAATCAAGTGCTGATCCCTCGTTTTTAAACTCACTTAAAAGTAAAGGCTAGGCATGCAATGTCAATTTCTGTTTTGAAGTGATGCCGCCCAATCCGATATTCGAGCGTTTGTCATTCTAACTCCAAAGCCATTGTATTGCAATTTCTTGTACTTCAGCAATGCTTTCAAAATCATCATAAGCCAGCCATTCATATCGAATAGTGCGATTATAATGTTCAATAAGCATTCTGCTGCGGGTTGCCGGGCTGAATATAGGCTAATTCAATCGATTGTTGTTCTGCCCAATTCTTTAATATGTGACTAATGCATTCAGAGCCATTATCAAATCTGATTCGTTTTGGCTTTCCACTCCATTCAATAATTTGATTCAGGCTGTGCACCACTCGCTCTACAAGCAAAGAGAAATTGACCTCAATACCTAATCCTTCCCGATTAAAACCATCAATCACATTAAATAAGAGACCGCTGCAGCTATCAACCAGGTTTCATTTTTTTCCACTGGCACCACTAATGACGCTGCATTTCACGATTTAAACGTTTTTTTGATTTAATTCGCAGATTTAATCCTTGATAACGTCAGCTTCCATCTATGCCCCTATATATATTTTTTTTTTGAGGCACCGGTTTTCATCTTCAAACTCTTTCATACGCACCATCATCAAAACGTCCATACCGCCAAACTTATTAGCGCACCATAGAAAAAGGCAGATCTCATGCCGTGCTCACTGCGCAGATCAGGAACGGCCGAACTGACTTCGGCCTGCTTTAAAATCGCCATAACCTGGTGACATAAAATTGATCTCGGCTTTCATGTAGAACGCATCACAGACGGCGAGAAAATTCTACTTATAAAATGAGCTGGTTTTGTGAGGTGATTGCCAAGTCAAGTACTATAAAAAACCAAATTCAGGCACCCAATGATGGATTATCATCAAATTCGGCAAATTTATTATATATTTTGATTATTTTTTCATCGCTATTGGCATGAGCAGAGACCGAAATATAAAGATCTCTTTGTGCCCATTCGTCATTTAATGGAATTGAAACTATTTCATCTGGTGCTGAAAAAACATAACTAATAGGGAGGACACCGATCGCAATTTTATTTTTTATCGCTTGAAAAATCAAGTTTGAATCCATGCTCAAGGCGATAACCTTTAATTTTATATTATTCGCTTTTGCCTCATCGTAAATTAATTTATAAATAAAGCTGTCCTCGGTGAATGTGGCAAACTTATAATTTAGTGCTTCTTTTAAATATAAGCTACTATGAATAGATAAAGGGTGGTGAATTGGCGTATATAGCGCAAGACTTAGATCTTTGAATTTTTTTGTTTCACATTTTGGAACAGATTCTAGGCAATGTATACCAATATCTAACTTATTTTCAGACAGCAGTTTAGCTATTGTTTTTGATTCATATTGAAATATTTTGAATTTAATGTTTTCATCATCTAGGTAATGTAGAATATCTTTTGGGAAATTAAGAAATGAAGAAATATTAACTCCTATTTTAATAGTTAATGATGAATGGATATCTATTATACTATTTTCAAGAAACTCCATATGGCTTAACAATGGTATAACATGAGAATAAACTTCTAGTCCTTCTTTAGTTAAACATAGCTTTTCATTGTCATTCCGGATAAATAACTTCATATTTAATATAGATTCAAGCTTTTGAATTTGCTTACTTATTGCGCTTGGAGATGTATTCAGTAAGTTTGCCGTTTGAGTAAATGATAATGTATCGACGGTAACGGATAGGACCTCTAAATTCTTGAAGTTTATTGATAATAATGAGTTTTTCATAAATTATTCCAACATTGCAAGATGTAACATATGAATCATATATTCCATATTGAGCACTTTAAAAATTAAATATACATTGCTAAATAGCTGATCCTAAGACTAAAGGGATACGATACCAGATTCCCTGCTTCCGTAGTATGCATTCGCCCAGTGGAGCTTGATATCCCCAATTCTTCAGGGATCGGGTAATCCGTTTTTGACCTGTCCTGATAACAGTAGAATACCTACCCCCTGTGTCAGGATAGTTGAGATACTCCCTTTTCAGGGATTCCAACTAATCCAGGGGGCTGGTTACTTATCATGTCGCAGATTCCCAAGGCTCGTAAAGATGCCATTTTAAGCAAAATGCTTGCTCCTTATCCGATCAGCATCCGGCAGTTGGCATTGCAAGAAAACCTCTCCGAAGCCACACTGTACAATTGGCGAAATCAAGTTCGCCAGGAAGGTCGCCCCGTGCCAGAACACCATCGCAGCAGTGAAAACTGGTCTGCTCAAACCCGCTTTGCCGTGGTCGTTGAAACCATTGCCATGTCAGAAATCGAGCTGAGTGAATATTGTCGTGCCAAGGGTTTATTCCCGGAGCAAGTTAAACAGTGGCGCGATCTCTCCATTCAGGCGCAGGGCCTGGCTGAAATCAGCATGCCGGAACAGGCGCAGGAAAACAAAGTGCTGCGGAAGCAAAACAAGCAGCTGGAACGGGAAATCCTGCGTAAAGATAAGGCAGTGGCGGAGGCGGCAGCGTTGCTGATTCGAAGTTTTCATTAAACCCACTCAATTACGAAGCAATGCCCACTGGCACGCAGTGTGAACCAAGGCCAGCATCCACACGGGTTCGCCGCTGATTTCGTACACCAAGCAATAGCATTCATGTGGGATTAGCTCGCGGGTTCCTTGAATCTTTCCTGGCAGCCCCAGCTTCGGGTGATCGGCCAGTCTAACGACGCTGTAGAAAAATGGTATTCATCCCGCCATCGTGCCGTGAACCATATGGAATAACAAGGTTCAAACCTGAAGACGAGTTCAGGAGACGGCAATGGCCCGCTACAAACCAATCGACACCAGCCCGAGGTTTCTGGCGGTGGATCTGGAGAAGCAACTCCTGCGGTAATCCCCCCACAAAACCAGCTCATTTTTAAGTAGAATTTTCTCGCAGTCTTTGAGGAGCTTCTACATGAAAGCAGCACGTTATTCTGATAGCCAGATTATGGCGATTTTAAAGCAGGCCGAAGCCGGCTCGACCGTTCCCGATCTCTGCCGCGAACACGGCATGAGCGCCGCATCATTCTATAAGTGGCGCGCTAAGTTTGGCGGTATGGACGTCTCGATGATGACGCGAATGAAAGAGCTGGAGGATGAAAATAAGCGCCTTAAAAAGATGTATATTGAAGCCCAAATGCAGGCGGACATCATCAAGGAAGCCATGTCAAAAAAGTGGTGAAGCCATCTCAGCGCCGCGAGATGGCTCACTGGGCCGTTGAAACCAGGGCCGTTTCTATTCGTACGGCTTGCGCTAGCTTTGCAATTAGCACGACTTGCTATCGCTATATTCGCAAACTAGATGCGGAAAACGCAAAAATTGCGGATTCGCTGATTCAGCTTACTGAAACGAATCGAAGCTGGGGCTTTGGCCTCTGCTTTTTGCATTTGCGCAACGTCAGGAAAAAGCACTGGAATCATAAACGGGTCTACAGAATTTACTGCGATTTAGAATTAAATCTGCGAATTAAGCCTAAAAAACGTTTAGATCGCGAAACGCCGGAGCCATTAGCAGTGCCAGAGGCAAAAAATGAAACGTGGTCGATGGATTTTATGCATGATCAATTAGCCGATGGACGTAGTATTCGCTTATTCAATGTGATTGATGATTTTAATCGGGAAGGATTAGGCATTGAAGTTGATTTCTCTTTGCCGGCAGAGCGTGTAATACGCAGCTTGAATCAAATCATTGAATGGCGCGGCAAGCCTAAGCGAATCAGGTCCGATAATGGCCCTGAATATATTAGCCATCTGCTAAAGAATTGGGCAGAGCAACAATCGATTGAATTGGCTTATATTCAGCCTGGCAATCCGCAGCAAAATGCATATATTGAGCGCTATAATCGCACCGTACGTTATGAATGGCTGGCTTGCGATAACTTTGAAAGCCTTGCCGAAGTGCAAGAAACTGCAACGCAATGGCTTTGGACTTACAATAACGAGCGCCCGCATATGGGATTGAGCGGTATCACCCCGAAAAAAAACTGGCATTACATGCCTGGTCTCTGCTTTTAAGTGAACTTAAAAATGGAGGGATTACCAGACGTTTATATTATCGGGCCGCTACACGCAACTGCTCCACCAACTCTCCACCGCGCGCTATCAGTTTCTGCAAGAAAATGATCGTTTTCTGAAAGAAAATATTTGGCGAAGAGCATTAGGATAATGCCTTCATAAATACTGGCGGATCGATTCAGCGTATGCAAATCACAAGCGGAATATCTTGGAGCAGGAAACACCAAGAAGTCATCACAGACTCTCACACCCTGAACGCGATAAAAAATGAAGTCTCTCAGAAATGCCATGAAAACAAGAAGAAAGGGTTTGCTTCATTTGATATACGAGAAAAAACATATTTTATCCGTGTAGATCACGATGGCAAATATATTGTAAAACGAGATTGGTCCCAAGAAAATTTACTAAAACGAGCATTTATAAAGCCATTCTCTGGGCGCTTTTCTGACAAATTAGCAGATATGTTAAACAAGCCATTAGGAGGTACTCCATTTAAAAAGGAATTGGCGGAGGCTGTTGATAAAAAAAATCAGGCCAGACATGGCGAAGCCAGCGTTACGCTAGCCAAGAAATGGGGCGTTGATGATTTGTCTTCTGTGGCAGCCATCCATCGAGCATTAGGAAAAGAAGTTCCTCTGGATCAAGTCTTCCTACACCGTAATTGCGATGCACAGTTTCTGGATCTTAAGCATAAAACAACCTCAAACAACCCACGCGCGATAGCAACCATCGTTGATAGCCACAGACTCGAGTTCAAAGAGGACCGATTTTATGAGCATAGCTTTGGTAAAAAGATCCTGTCTTCAAACATAGAAGCCAGTCTGCTTCCGCACGGGGGCGTGAACTTTATTGTTTCAGATAAGAAGAAGATTCATAATGGATATGGCGACAGCAAAGCCAAGTCCATTATTTGTAGCCTACATGACGTTATAGCTTTGGGCGGCCGCGTTTACTACGATAGTGGCGCAATTGTTAGCAATGCCGTCATTGTCGAAATGCCACAAAATATCAGCCTCCCATTTAAAATGGTACGGTAGCGAAATGGTCGTCCTCCCTCAAAATAACACTAGGTAAAAGTGGATTACGCCCCTCTTAGTAGTTTGATAGTAGGTATTGCGGACCCTGCAATAACAAGCAAGCAATACGCAAATACTGCAAGCTTTCATTGGGATGTTTTTTTTCGTTCAGGCCCATATCTGGCGCGGCTTTGCGAGGAATCATGCAGGTGCATAAAAATTAGAGTGTTAAGTGGGCAGGTGTGGCGCGCGCTGAGGGCTGGTGGTAGATTTTTCTCAAAATCCAGGTGTAAAAAAGCCCGCGGATTGCGGGCTTATTACGGGCTACTGGCTTATGTAACGATCTTGCTCTCTAATAAGGCGCTCATAGTCTGCCCTTTCATAAGCATCCAAACATTTCATAACGGTAATCTCTTGTCCTGTTTGTTGCCCAACCAGCTTATTTTGCTTCAGATATAAATCAAAATAACCACGTACTTTTACATAAGCAGCTTCAGCATCATGGCTACTTTGTTGGAAGTAACCGCCCATAGCAAGGCCAGCCTCATTTTTTAATTTTTCATTAGAACTTAGGCAATATGCAAATCCCCATTTTTTAAGAATACTGCGAGTCTCTGTCACTTTATTGCCTGAAATAGCTATTGCCGGGTAAGTAAATAAGACGATAACTATCAGCTTCTTAATCATTTCAACTCCCAAAAGAGCACTTCGATTGTTTGTGTATTGGGTTGAGTTGGGTGAGTAAAATAGCAATGATCCCCACAAGCAGAGCCATTCCAAAGCGTTATCAAAGCGGTACACCGCAATATCACCAGCGTGATACCGGAAAAGCAGGCGATAATGGGCGCTTACTGTGCGTTTGATGCCGTGTACCTTGATGCAATGGCAGTGCGGCTAGTCGCTAATTAGTAAAAAACACGAATTACCCCCCCTTTTTTATGAAGAGGGCTTTTTCTTGTGTAAAAATAACAAAACTCAACTGGCAGGTTCATCCCAGCAAAATTTTCTATTTGCCTTCGTAGAGGAAGGCAACCCATGATCTCAATGCCCAGCACAATACTGACTCAATAACTCATATAAAGTAAGCCTCTTTCCCTATACGCTAGACGCCCCGCCCCTCTACTGCGATAATTTAAAGCACAGGGATATTTCTGGCCGCCCAGTGACTTACAAAAACCAGATAAGAGACAAGCAGCATTCCTACTCACCCTTAAAAACCAAGGATTTAACTCAACTATGCTGCTTATGCTCGATAATTACGACTCATTTACATATAACTTAGTTCAGTACTTTGGTGAACTGGGGCAGGAAGTATTGGTTCATCGCAATGATGAAATTACTATCAAAGAAATTGAAGCGTTAAAATCCAAATACCTGGTTGTTTCCCCTGGCCCCTGCTCCCCTTCCGAAGCAGGTATTTCTCTGGCGGCGATTCACCACTTTGCAGGAAAATTACCCATTTTAGGCGTGTGCCTTGGCCATCAGGCTATTGGCCAGGCTTTTGGTGGCAAAGTAATCCACGCACAAACACTAATGCACGGCAAAGTGTCACAGATAAAGCACAGCAATATTGGCGTGTTTAAAAACCTGCCATCCCCCCTTACCGTCACCCGCTACCACTCACTCGCCATTGAGCGGGCCAGTCTGCCGGGCTGCCTGGAAATTACAGCATGGGCAGAAGATGGAGAAATCATGGGCGTTCGGCATAAAACGCTCCCTATCGAAGGCGTGCAGTTTCACCCTGAATCAATCCTCACCGAGCACGGCCATGCCATGCTGAATAATTTTTTAAAAGAGTGGGCCTGATAAACACATAAGGTAGCTAAAGGCATATACGCCTCCGGCTATCTGCTAGTGCACCATTGCCGCCGATCAAGTCATGCTTTTACCCGGAAAAATTATGCGTTTTATCTTCGCCCTTACTTCCATCTTGTTTGCCATAACAGCCCAAGCCCAACCATCGCCCCCTGCACAGGTGGAATGCGATGAAGCAAATCAAATTCTGATTAAAGCCTGCTTAACCAAGCTGGCCCCGCAAGCTATACAAGATCGAAAAAGCGCGCAAACTGCTACGCGTGCCATGATGAAAAACCTGGACCGAGCCACAGGCCGCCCCGAAGCATTCGCCGCATTCAAACAAAGCACCCGAACCTACGAAGCATATCGGCAGGCACATTGTGCCTGGATAGGAAAAAGCTTTGCCGGTGGCAGCGGGGCTGGGATTGCCGAGCTTTCTTGTCAGATAGATCTAGACCATGCCCGAGCTAATGAGCTTTCACGCTTTTATGTACAGTAATAAGAAATATACATAGCAGGGCCTGATGCAGCTTTATGACAGGCCAGGCTCAATGCCTTGAGCCCCTGCCTAGAAAAGTAGGTAAAAAATAAAACACTTCACACTGATTAAAACAAAACTTACAAGAACCTCAGTATCGAGCAGCAACACGGCTTGCAAATCACCCAGCCACGCTGTGAATGCCACCTGCCTGCCGCCCGATCACCCGCCCCAAGCCAAGGAGCATTCATGATTACCATTCAAGCCGCACTCAATCGCCTGATCGATAACAACGAATTATTTTACGACGAAATGCTGTATCTCATGCGGCAAATCATGACGGGGGAAATGTCCTCCGTGCAGACTGCAGCCCTCTTGATAGGCTTACGTACCAAAGTTGAAAGCGTATCTGAAATTGCCGCCTCGGCCACCGTAATGCGCGAGCTGTCCAGCAAAGTAGAGGTACAAGACCGTAACTACTTAATTGATACCTGCGGCACGGGTGGCGATGGTGCGCACACCTTTAATATTTCAACCTGCGCCGCTTTTGTCGTTGCCGCCGCGGGTGCTAAAGTCGCCAAACATGGGGGCCGATCTGTTTCATCTAGCTCAGGTTCTGCCGATGTGCTAGAGGCCTTTGGCATTAACTTAAACCTCAACGCAGAGCAGGTTGGCCGCTCGATTGATGAAATTGGCCTTGGTTTTATGTTTGCCCCCAATCATCACAGTGCGATGAAATACGTCGCCCCGATCCGCAAAGAGCTTGGCGTTCGCACCATATTCAATATTCTGGGGCCGCTGACCAATCCAGCTGGTGCAGAAAACCAGCTGATGGGCGTATTCCACCCGGATCTGGTCGGCATTCAAGCCCGCGTGCTCAAGCAGCTGGGCAGCAAGCATGTGCTGATTGTGCACGGCAAAGATGGCATGGACGAGATATCGATTTCCGGACCGACTCTTGTGGCCGAGCTTAAAAATGAGCAGATCAGCGAGTTTGAAATCAATCCGCGTGATTTTGGCTTCAAGCTGGCCGACATCAAAACATTGCACGCAAACGATGCACAGCAATCCAAACATATCATTGAGCAGGTGCTCGCCAATCAGGCCAGCCCATGCCGCGATATTGTGCAGCTCAACGCCGGAGCCGCCATTTATGCTGCAGGCAAGGCAGAATCACTGGCCGCAGGAATTAACCGGGCCGGCCAGGTACTGGCAGACGGCAGTGCCCGCGCCAAACTCACTGCCTTGGTGCAATTTACTCAAAGTATTTAAATAATAAATTTATTTTGCAGTGCGGGTACACTGCCCGCCTTTTTTAAAGCGCCGCCACGCAGATTATTTACAGTACAGCGGCTTGCCATGCCTTAACAACAGAGCCAACCATGTCCGACATCTTAAAAAAAATCTGGGCTACCAAGCACGAAGAAGTAGCAGCGGCCAGCAAGCTGATCCCTTTAAGCGAAATTCGCAGGCAAGCCGAAGCCAATGCAGACTTACGTGATTTTACCGCTGCATTACGCAGCAAAAATGCACTTGGCCATCCGGGCATTATCGCAGAGATCAAAAAAGCCAGCCCATCCAAAGGCGTGATTCGTGCTGATTTCCAGCCCGCTGCTCATGCACAGGATTACGCCGCCCATGGTGCTGCCTGCCTGTCTGTTCTTACCGATATTCCTTACTTTCAAGGCCACCCGGATTACCTGAAAGCCGCCAGATCAGCCTGCCATCTGCCTGTTCTGCGTAAAGATTTTATGGTGGGTGAGTATCAGATTTTTGAAGCGCGCGCCTGGAGCGCTGATTGCATTTTACTAATTGCAGCTGAACTAACACTTAGCCAGTTGCAAGATTTTGAAGCGATTGCAGCAAGCTTAGGCATGGCGGTACTGGTAGAAGTGCATAACAAAGCAGAATTAGAGCTGGCACTGCAACTTAAAACACCATTACTAGGAATTAACAACCGGGATTTACGCAGCTTTGAAGTTTCACTACAAAACACGCTAAAACTACTTCCAATGATCACGGGCGATCGGATCGTGATCACCGAGAGTGGGATTGTCTCCCCCGATGACGTTGTTTTAATGCAACAAAATAACGTCAACAATTTTCTGGTCGGCGAAACCTTTATGCGCGCCAAATCCCCTGGAAGCTGCATAGATGCTACGTTTCGACTAGCTTACAAAAACTTTATACAAGCTTAATCTCATATTTTTGTCATATGCTCTTAATAAAACTCCCCTAAACTTGGCGCTGTCCGAGAGTAGTTTGTTGCTACAAACACACAACTACTTTTTAAATGCCTGTATGAGTGACTCATGAATCTTTGCCTTTTTAATGAGCCGGCTTTGAAAAAACCTGGCTCACTGAAAAGCAAAAATAGCAAACACCTTACCTTTTCATTCACTTGTTTTTTGGGAGTAGTACAGATTATGAAAAAGATTATCGCTCTTGCCATCTCTGCTGCTTTTACGGCTCCTGCAGCATTCGCCGATGTAGAACTTGGCCCATTCAGCATTTATGGTACAGCGGCCACTGCAGTTGAAATTATTTCTGTAGACAACAATACAGGCAAGCCTTTACTACCGACCAAAGACAGCCAGACCCGTTTAATGGACCAAAGCTCCAAACTGGGTTTCAAAGCTAAGTACGATCTGGGCGATGACTTCTTTGCCCTTGCTCAGGTTGAAAGCCGCTTCTACCTTGGCAACAACGGTGACAATACGGATGACAAGGCTGAGATTGGTAGCCGCAACACATTCGTTGGCATTGGAAGTAAGCAAGCAGGTACTTTGCGTTTAGGTCGTTACGACAATGCTTATAAATTGTCACTGAAACAAATCGTTCCTACCCTGTACGGCAATCTGAACGAAGCATCTGCAACTTACGGCTCCAAACAAATACTGAACCGCCTTGGTGGTCGTCAAGGCGATATGATTGCTTACGAATCACCAGATTTGATGGGGTTCTCTGGCAACTTAAGCTACAACTTCGGTAAAGACTCTACAAATTCAATTTCAGCGGGTTCTGCCGGTGCTCCAAGCAACACAGTAGCAACAGATCTAATGGGCCAGACAGCAATTGGCATCGCCTATAAACACAGCATGTTCAATGTTGGCTTTGGTTACACAACTATCAGCAACGCAGCATGGAAACTAGACGGTAGCAGCGGGGCAAGTGCTAAAAATCTGGCTGGCTCGCAAAAACTTGATGCTTACCAGTTTGGCGGTCAGGTAAATTATATGGACTTCAGTGCAGGCGCCATATTTGAACGCACATCATCCAGCCTGAGCGGCCTGACTGCAGGCAACTTTGATCAACACCAAAATGTGTTTGGTCTGATCGGCGGCTACAAGAAAGACGCACTGGAAATACAAGTTCAGTACGCAAAAGCAAGTGATGTAGATGGCTCGACACTGGCTGACACTGGCGGCCAGCAAGCCAGTATCTCTGTTGGCTACAACCTGCATAAATATGTGCAGGCAGTTGCTTCCTTTACAAAAGTGGACAACGATCGCAATGCTAACTTCACCTCAGCTTCAGGCTTCGGTCTGGATAAAGGCAACGGCATGAGCCAGTTTGCACTGGGTCTGGTTGGTAAATTCTAAGACGCATCTGCCTGGCTAATTGGTAATTTGAAAGGCCTCCCATAAGGGAGGCTTTTCTTTAATCACTTTGCCTGATTTTCATCATCAGGGTTCGCCACACGGCCTCCTGTAGACATTCATCATGGCAATCAGGCTCCAGATAAACACGTAAAGTTACTTCCTTAAAATATACTTCCGCACGGCACTGTTATGCTCATCCAGATTATTTGAAAACACCGAGCTGCCGTCGCCCTTTGCCACGAAATACAAGGCAGTGGTGGACGAGGGATGCAGCACCGCTTTTAATGCGGCATCGCCCACCATGGCGATAGGCGTAGGCGGTAAACCACTACGGGTATAAGTGTTGTATGGCGTATCGGTCAGCAGATCTATTTTACGCAAACGCCCATCCAGTGATTCCCCCAGCCCGTACATTACCGCAGGGTCGGTTTGTAAACGCATACCAACTCGCAAACGATTGGCAAACACACCAGCAATCATCGGACGATCAGCCGCAAGGCCGGTTTCTTTTTCAACTAAAGAAGCCAATATCAGCGCCTCATAAGGCGTTTTTAATTGCACATTTTGCGAGCGCTCGGCCCATGCTTTATCAAGCTTGCTTTGCATACGCTGATGGGCTCGCGCCAGCAATTTTAAATCGGAGCTCCCTTTATCAACATGATAAGTATCCGGGAAAAACAGACCTTCAGGCGTCAGCGCACTGATGCCCAACTCGGCCAATAGCTCATCATCCGACATCAAGGCGCTATCGTGACGTAAATGAGAATTACTATTTAAAGCCTTACGAAAATCAGTCCACTTCCAGCCCTCAATCAAAGTAAAAGTCAGCGTACTGGTGTCACCATTGCTTAGCTTTTCCAATAACTGCCGGGGGCTCAGTGCCGAGCTAATAGTGTAGCTACCCGCCTTTAATAATTTATGTTTACCCGTTACCCGTGCCAACAGTAAAAAAGGCAGCGTCTGATCAATCACACCCTGTTTAAGCAGTTGATCTGCCACTTTTTTTACACCACCTGATTCCACCACAAAATCCTGTACCACATGATCAATAGGCGTGCTGGCATATTGATAAAACCAGATCGCGAACACGGCGACCAAGGCAATAACCAGGAAAAACAAGCGCCCGAGCACGCGCCCAAATATAGATTTATTTTGTAGTTTCTTAGCCATACTGGGCTACTTACCTTAAATAATCGTTAAAAATTCAAACCATTTAGCATGCAAAAATGAGCATCTGTCCTCTATTCAATAATGGCCTGATCCGGCTCTGTCTTTGTCTCTTGCTGCTTCTGGCGCTTGACTTCAAAAAAGCGCTGTACCGTGGCAAGCTCTCTTGAGCGAAACATCGGCGGCAGACTTTTCCAGATCATTTTGCCATATTGTTTTTCCACCAGACGCTTATCAGCAATCATCAAAATACCAATATCAGTTTCATCCCGAATCAAACGCCCTGCGCCCTGTTTGAGGGTAATAGCAGCATGCGGCACCTGATAATCCATAAATGCACTGCGGCCTGATTTATTAATCTGCTCGATTCGCGCCGACAAAACAGGATCATCAGGAGGACTAAAGGGCAGTTTATCGATCACGACCAGAGACAACTGCTCGCCCTTCACATCAATCCCTTCCCAGAAGGTTTGACTCGCCACCAGAATGGCATTCGGAGCCAGGCGAAATTTATCCAGCAATTCGGTACGCGAGCCTTGCCCCTGCAAGAACACCGGCCACTCCAGCCCTGCAGCTTTAAGCTTTTCCTGCACCAGCTCATGCGCCTCACGCATTGCCCGCAAGCTGGTAAACAGCAAAAAGGCATGGCCCTGCGTAGTTTTTAGCAGCGGCCAGGCTTTTTCTATCACCTGCCCGGTGAAGTCTGGCGCATTGGGTTCGGGCATGTCTTGGGGCACGTACAAGACCGCCTGTTGCTTGTAATCAAAAGGGCTTTCCCACGTCGCTTCAACCGAATCCCACAGGCCCAGCTCATGCTTAAAATGGTTGAAATGCCCGTTTACTGCCAGAGTTGCCGAGGCAAACACCCAGGCTCGCGGGTGTGATTTTAATTGCTTTTGAAATAACTGGGCGATATTAAGCGGCGTTGCATGCAAAATCAGCCCATGCGACAGCACATCAACCCAGTGCACACTTTCTTCATCATCCCCGGCTTTCCATCGCTTCAGAATATCCACGCACTCCAGTGCGCGGACCTGGCAATTTTCCAGGCCTTCAGCCCGCTCAGCCTGTTTACCAAGCAAATCACACAGCGCTCCCAGCTTTTCGGCAACGACATCCAGAGCAGGAATAAACTCCGGGTTTTGCTGCTCAAGCTGGTGCAGCGGAAAACGCGTTGCATCCGATTTAAACACCAGCCGCAAATCTTTCACGGCTTTTTCCAGTGCTTCGGCAGCAGCGGGCAACATAATAAAATCTTTGGCCACAACCAGCGCTTCGGCTCGCGAATCATGCGCCAGATCAATCAGTTGCCCCGAGGTAAGCGTTTCACCAAAAAAAAGACTGGCCACTTCGGGTAACTGATGTGCTTCATCAAAAATAACGGTATTACAGGCAGGCAACAGCTCCCCTGCGCCTTCGTCTTTGAGCCACACATCGGCAAAAAACAGATGGTGATTCACCACCACCACATCGGCATCCTGTGCATCTTTGCGCGCTTTTAGCACAAAGCAATCCTGATGGCTCGGGCAATCCTGTCCCAGGCAATTATCCCGGGTCGAAGTCACGTGTCCCCAGATCGGCGCGTTTTCCGGCACACCAGGGCAGGCGGCTTTATCGCCTGAAATTGTTGTTTTGGCATAACGCTGCACTTTTACCAAATCAGCAACGTCTTCTTTGCGCATAAAGCGCCCTTCTTGTTCGGTACGTGCCAGATGATAGTGACAAACATAATTAGAACGCCCCTTAAGCAGCGCGATGGTCACCGGCACCTGTAGTACTTTGCGCACGGTAGGAATATCACGGGCAAAAAGCTGATCCTGCAGCGTTTTTGTTCCGGTTGAAACAATCACTTTGCCGCCGGACAGGAGAGCTGGCACAAGATAGGCAAAGGTTTTACCCGTCCCTGTACCCGCTTCGGCAATCAGCTGGCCCTGCTTATTGATTGCAGCTTCAACAGCTTGCGCCATCTCCAATTGCTGCACACGCAATTTATAGCCGGGAAACGCATCGGCAAAGGGGCCGTCGTCGGCAAAAATCGCATTAAGTGTCATAAACGTAGGCCAAAAAGCAAAGACAGGATTGTAACAAGATGAGAGCACTTCTCTCTAAATGATTACTGAATAAAATGAACAAAAAAAGCCCCACCAGCGGTGGGGCCATAAGGGGACGAAGCAAGCACTAACACTCATTAGTACCCTGACTAGGATTAGCCCTCGACCAACAAGTTCCCGCCACCCTCAATTTTATTTACTGTCAGTGTTTTACCACTTTGCCCACGGCTGGCATCCCCCATCCAGTACAAAATAGCCGGAACAATCGAGCTTGTTGGAGGCAAGCTTTCACGCGTTTCACCCGGATGTGTTTTCAGACGGAACGGAGATTGAATTGGCCCAGGCACTAAGAGATTAATCCGTAAATGCTCCATGTTTTCCCACTCGGCCGCAGCAATCTCGACTAAATTCTTTTGCCCTACTTTGCTCACGCTATAACCGCCCCAGTACGCATTAGGCGCAAAGGCATGATGCTCACCCAGAAGCAAGATACTGGCGTCCGGTGCATCTTTTAAAAGCGGAAACAAAGCACGGTTCAGCACAAATGGAGCGGCAACGTTCACTTTGAACATCTCCATCCATTCATCCATTTTCTGATTGGCAAGCGGGGACAAATGACTAAAGCCATTAGCACAATGCAAAATACCATCCAGGCGGCCAAATTCTTTTTGAATCAGCACCGCCATCTGGGCAATTTCTGCCTCACCTGATTTTGCCAGATCAAAAGGAATCGCGGCGGGCTGCGGATAACCTGCAGCTTCAATTGCGTCATAAACTTTAGCGAGTTTTTTTTCATTACGGCCCAACAAAATCACAGTTGCACCATGTTCAGCCAAAGCCATCGCGCCTGCTTCACCAATCCCCTGCCCGGCACCCG
Source organism: Iodobacter ciconiae (assembly GCF_003952345.1). Taxonomy (NCBI): domain Bacteria; kingdom Pseudomonadati; phylum Pseudomonadota; class Betaproteobacteria; order Neisseriales; family Chitinibacteraceae; genus Iodobacter; species Iodobacter ciconiae. The sequence goes on from NZ_CP034433.1 coordinate 1,927,525, forward strand.
TCACTAAAATTACACGACTGCGAAACGCACCAGCTGGCGCTTGATAGTTGTTCCAATCACCGATTACTTCGTTCATTTTTTATTCCTTTTATCTGAACTTATTGATCCAATTCTTTTAGCACACCTTGCGCAGCCGCCATACCACTTCTGACCGCGCCCTCTAAAGTTGCCGGATAATCTCCCTTACCCGCCAAGCCTGCCGTGTAATCCCCCGCCAGCCAAAACCCGGCTTCGCTCGTTTGATTTGCTGGGCGTTCAAGACCGGGTGTGCAGGCAAAAGTAGCTCGTTTTTCAGTAATCACACGTTGCCAGCTCACATCTATCGGCAGGTCCAGGCGCTGATGAAGCTCTAGCACAACAGCCTGTGCCAGCTCATCTTGGGCTAAAGTCTGATGCAGCCCCTCAGCAGAGATCACCACAGCAATCAAACCATCCGTTTGGTGGGTAAAGCCGCGATCAAACACCCATTGCGCCAAAGAATTACTCAGGCCCAGCATAGGCTTAGCCAGCTTAACTGTATGATCATATTGTAAATACACCGTCACAATCGGCTGATATGTCCAGCGCCCCAACTGTGCTGGCAATACATCAGGCACGGACACTTGCAAGGCAGCCAACCCATGTGGCGGCAAAGCACAGATTACCGCATCAAAAATTTCTGGATCATCATTAAGCTGCCAGCCCTGCTGTATTTTCCCAACACGCCTGACGCGCCTGGAGCGATAAATATGTCCGCCTCTTTGCTCGATAAACTGAGCCGCCACATCAGGATACAAGGCCGAAAAATCACGGCAGGGCAATAATAAATCAGAAGCCGACCGTGCTCCCCCAAGGCTATCTCGCAACACATTTAGCAGCACCTGGGCAGACGCAAGTTCAAGCGGGGTATTTAGTGCCGCCACCGTCAAAGGTTGCCAAAAACGGCCAATTAAACCACTTGGCTGACGCTGATCTTCAAGCCAGCGACTAACCGTAATATCCCGTGCCAACTGCCATTTTGCAGCTTGTGCAACATGCATCGCACGAACCAGGGCAAAGCGCTCAGACCAGGATAAACCCTGTGCAAACAGCAAGCCCAAAGCCAAGTGCAAAGGAGCAGGAAGAGAAGGACAGGCCAGCCTGAAACCCGGCTCGACCACTAGCTCCATCGGGCGGCGCAAAAAAACTACTTTACCATCAACACCCACCTTGGCCATCATACTAAGCAAGCCGGTGTAAGCACCAATCACAAGATGCTGACCATTATCCAAGGATTTACCTTCTAGCCAGACCTTTCTGGCGCGGCCACCCAAGACCTTACCCGCTTCAAATACGCTGACTTTAATGCCTGCAGCAGCCAACTCTGCCGCTGCAGTAATGCCGGCATAGCCCCCGCCCAGTACAGCTACCGAATAGTTGTTTAACACAGCCACCACGTTTTCCACGCCAGCCATAATTTACGAATAGGTGTTAAAGAAATCCGCTGATTTAACACTTTACCTACACCATCTTTTTCAATTTCTTTCAATGTCGCCCGATAAATTGCCGCCATTACCAAGCCTGTGCGCTGCTGTTTTTTATCTACGGCAGGCAATGCGTCAATGGCCTGCGCATAATATTGCTCCGCGCGCTTAATTTGAAAATCCATTAATACTCTAAATTCAGGCGTTTCACGGCAAGCCAGAATATCTGCGGCAGGTACATTAAATTGCTGCAATTCAGTCACCGGCAAATAAATCCGGCCGCGGCGGGCATCTTCTCCAACATCACGAATAATATTGGTTAATTGAAATGCCAAACCCAGATCATGTGCATATTTAAGTGTGCCGCGATCTGTAAAGCCAAAAATTTGCGCGGCCATTTGCCCGACAACCGATGCCACACGATAGCAATATAATTGCAAATCTTTAAAGCTATTATAACGAGCCATATCCAGATCCATCTCCATTCCATCGATGATTTCTATAAATAGCTCGCGTTGTAAATCGTATTTTTTAAGAGAAGGTAATAAAGCCTGGGTCACCGGGTGCTGAGGTGAGCCAGCAAATAGCTGATCAATTTCACTACGCCACCAGGCCAATTTAGTTCTTGCCACACTTTCTTCATGGCATTCATCAACCACATCATCAACTTCACGACAAAATGCGTATAAGGCCGTAATCGCTTTTCTTTGCCCTAAAGGTAAAAAACGAAAACTGTAATAAAAACTGGAGCCGCTTTTAGCCGCTTTATCTTCACAATATTGCTCAGGGGTCACGGGTCATTCCGTTTGAATAATTAGCATAAAACCACATTAAAACCGCAGCATTTTCTTAAAGTCACTATAAAAATGCTGCAGCCTCCAACCATTACTGCTCAGGCAAAATAATCTTAACTTCACGGCTGGAACCTGAAACGCCGGGAAACTGCTCAAACAGAGCGCGAATTAACCAGGGCACAGCAGGCTCGATAGCATTATCCGTGCTGCGATTAACCGCTTTACCTTCAAATAATTTGGCAAAACGCCCTGTAGCCAAATCCTTTTTATTCAAAATATCCAGATTGAGCTGTCTGTTGTAGACGGTGTCACTGACAGGACGGCTCCCCACAATACCATTTTCTGTTCGGGTATAAGGCAGTAAAACCACACCACCTGAAGTAGAAACCCGGCGATAATAAGTACTAAATCCTACGGTCCCCCAGATGGGCTCCTGTGTCGTGACCGTTTTGCCAGCATCAACCTGGTATTGCAATCGCACCAGCCAATCTGCCGCACTCATATTTGGCACATAAACATAGCCTTTTCGCATCAGCTCGGCACTTACATCCTCTTCAAAATCACGCTGAGCCAGGCTCTGCACTTGCGAAGCATCTCTTTCAAAAGTAAAGCGCTGGGCCGCAGGCTCACTCGCCAGGGTATGCCGCACACTAACCGTCGCCAAAAACTGTGGCGAAGCGCAACCTGTCAGAAACACCACAACCAGAGCAATGAGCTTACCCATAATTAACTCCTTTTAGCTGGGATACGGGGTGTATCTACGTTTACATCGCCGCACTGAGCCCGATGGCGCAAAGCATGGTCAATCAAGACTAAGGCCAACATGGCTTCGGCAATCGGCGTAGCTCTGATTCCCACACAGGGATCATGACGTCCGGTTGTAGACATTAGCACCGGATTGCCTTCTTTATCGATCGAATGACGCTCTTGTGCAATGCTTGATGTCGGTTTGACCGCCAAATTCACCACAATATCCTGACCGGTAGAAATCCCGCCCAAAATACCGCCTGCATGATTACTGGCGAAGCCCGTTGGGCTCAGCTCATCACAATGCACCGAGCCTTTTTGTACAATGCTTTCAAAACCCGCGCCAATTTCAACACCTTTCACCGCATTAATATTCATCATTGCGTAAGCAATTTCTGCGTCCAAACGATCATATACAGGCTCGCCCAAACCAACAGGCACATTTTCTGCAACTACTGTAATTTTTGCACCAACGGAGTCACGCTCTTTACGAACGGCATCCATATAATCTTCAAGCTGCGGTACGATTTCGGCATTAGGCGCAAAAAAAACATTCCCGCCCACTTCATCCCAGCTTTTAAATGGAATTATCATTTCACCCAGCTGGCTCATATAGCCGCGGATCTGAATCCCATATTTCTCATGCAACCATTTTTTGGCAATCGCCCCGGCGGCTACACGCACAGCCGTTTCTCGTGCGGATGAACGCCCGCCACCACGTGGATCGCGAATCCCGTATTTATGCCAGTAAGTATAATCAGCATGCCCTGGACGAAATGTTTCTACAATTTTACCGTAATCCTGACTGCGCTGATCCTGATTACGAATCAGCAGCGCAATCGGCGTGCCTGTAGTTTTACCTTCATAAATACCGGACAAAATCTCTACCGTATCCGGCTCTTTACGCTGAGTGACATGCCGCGAAGTTCCAGGTTTACGGCGATCTAATTCAGCCTGAATATCTTCAGTACTCAAATCCATTCCAGGCGGGCAGCCATCCACTACACAGCCAATCCCTGCCCCATGGCTTTCACCAAATGAAGTTACCGTAAACAATAAACCGAGCGTGTTCCCAGACATTCCAAATCCTCAGAGCCAGTAGCAGACAGGTATTCTGAATTCTAACATGGACAGCTACCTATCTAGGCTTACAAGCAAGCATCAGATCGTGTATTTTTTACAGATAGTACCTAGAAGATTGATTTTTGCGTACCATCATTTGAAAGCAAATCTAGCGGGGCTCGGTAATCCCCCCGTTTTTAAGCGCACTTAAAAGTATATATTCAGGGCCATTATCGGACCTGATTCGCTTAGGCTTGCCGCGCTATTCGATGATTTGATTCAAGCTGCGTATTACACGCTCTGCCGGCAAAGAGAAATCAACTTCAATGCCTAATCCTTCTCGATTAAAATCATCAATCACATTGAATAAGCGAATACTACGTCCATCGGCTAATTGATCATGCATAAAATCCATCGACCACGTTTCATTTTTTGCTGCCGGCACTGCTAATGGCGCTGGCGTTTCGCGTTCTAAGCGCTTTTTAGGTTTAATCCGCAGATTTAATTCTAAATCGCAGTAAATTCTGTAGACCCGTTTATGATTCCAGTGTTTTTTCTTGACGTTGCGCAAATGCAAAAAGCAGAGGCCAAAGCCCCAGTTACGATGCGTTTCCGTGAGCTGGACCAATGAATCAGCAATTTGAGCCTTTTCGGCATCCAACTTACGAATATAGCGATAGCAAGTTGTGCTAATCGCAAAACTAGCGCAAGCCGCACGAATGGACACGGATTTGGTTTCAACGGCCCAGTGAGCCATCTCGCGACGCTGAGATGTTTCAGAGGATTTCTGACATGGCTTCCTTAATGATATCCGCCTGCATCTGGGCTTCGATATACATCTTTTTAAGGCGCTTGTTTTCGTCCTCCAGCTCCTTCATTCTCGTCATCATGGAAACGTCCATGCCACCAAACTTAGCGCGCCACTTATAGAAAGAGGCCGAACTCATGCCGTGCTCGCGGCACAGATCGGGGACGGTCGAACCGGCTTCGGCTTGCTTTAAAATCGCCATAATCTGGCAATATAAATTACCCACGGCTTTCATGTAGAAGCTGCTCAAAGACTGCGAGAAAATTCTACTTAAAAATGAGCTGGTTTTGTGGGGGGATTACCCTTCATGTCTAACCCCATTAATAGGCAAAGGCCGCTTAGTCAATTTAAACAACCAGTAATATAAGTGAACAGTAATCCATGACATATAATGCCTTAGCGCTGTCCGTATTTGAAAGAAAGTTGATAATCGATGATAAAAAAACGCTCATAACATTAATTTAATTGAAGTGAAGCACTAAAGTTTTTACGAATCAGGTCGATACTTGGCATAATGACTGTACAGAAAGTCACACTGGCCGGTGACGAAGGATGACTTACCATGAAAATCGATCAAAACAAGCCTCTGAATACAACTCCCAGCCGCAACAGCGAGCGTACGACGAGCACCCCGACAGCAGGCACAGAGCGTTCGAATACGGATAACGTCACCATCAATCCGCTGGCGGCTAAGCTAAGTCAGATCGAACAAAGCCCAAAACCCACTTTTGATGCCGGACGTGTCGAATCACTCAAAAAAGCCATTAGCGAAGGCCGCTTTACTGTTCGCACAGAAGCCATCGCCGGAAAAATCATCCAAAGCGCACAAGAACTTCTAGGCAAGTGAAATGACCATAAACTCGCCTTTGGATGGCCTGCTCACCCAGGCCATCAGCAGTATGCAAGCATTACTTGGCTTACTTAAAAAAGAGCAAAATTATCTGGTAGCCAATCAGCTGGACCCTCTGCTTGTACTCACCACAGAAAAACAAGCGATGGCAGTCGATGCAGAGCAAGCCGGGCAGGCACTTAGCCAGTTTTTTGCGGCTCAGGGGGGTGATCCGCAAAATGATGTCAGCAGATGGTTTACAGAGCAGCACCCGGATGCGCTGGGCCAGTGGCAGGCACTGCTGGAAATCACCCGCCAAGCTGCAGCCTTTAATAGCAGCAACGGCCAGCTTATTGAAACCCGCCAGCAGCTGATCAATGGTTTTATGCAGCAAATTTTAGATTCCAGCCACAACCGGCCACTCTACGCTCCTGACGGCAAACTCACTTCGCTGCCGCAAGGCCAAAAACGCGACCTGGCTTAAGGGTTTTGGGCCAGAAGGCTGCGCCCACCCTCAAAGCGCTGTGCAAAATAAGGGCTGGATAATGATTCCACTCTTATTTTTCCTTTAGACGAAGGCGCATGAATAAAGCGTCCGTCACCCAAATAAATCCCCATATGTGAGAACGAGCGCCCCAGGGTGTTAAAAAATACAAGATCACCTGCTCGCAACTGCTCACTTGCCACCGGGCGGGCCAGGCTGGCAATCTGTGCGGCATTATGAGGCAATACCGCGCCTACTGCATTTTTGTAAATAAAGCTCACCATTCCGCTGCAATCCAGGCCAGCTTCCGGGTTATTACCGCCAAACTGATAGCTAACATCCAGTAAGCCCAGCGCATACATCACGATTTCTCGACCTGCACCTTCGGCCTGAATATGACTTAAAGATTTGGATACCGGGTAAGAGGCTTTGCTGCGTATTGGCGGTGAGCTGCACGCACTTAAAACCAGAACGCTCAGCAATAAAATCTTTTTCAATCCGAATCCTTTTTAAATACAAACAATTAACCATCCACCGGATTTGCCGGGGTTGCCAGAATCAGCTGATAAAAAACTAAATCCAGCCAGCGGCCAAATTTGAATCCTGATTGTTTAATCGTACCTGCATGGCTAAACCCAAGCTGCTGATGCAAAGCAATACTCGCTATATTTTCTGCATCAATTCCGCCAATTAAGGTGTGATAGCCCTGCTGCTGGGCTTTTTCAATAATAAGCAGTAATAGTTTCTTACCCAAACCCTGCCCACGATAATCAGGTTGAATATAAATCGAATGTTCAATCGAGTATTTATAGGCAGGCCGTACACGAAATGCACCATAAGATGCAAAGCCCAATAAGATACCCGCTTCATTTTCAATTCCCAGCACCGGCAAATTATTTGCTTCTTTATCAGCAAACCAATCCACCATACTGGCTAAAGGGCGAAGGCTATAATCATAAAGAGCAGTGGAGTTTGCAATTGCTTCATTAAATATAAAAAGAATCTGTTCAGCATGCCGTGCATAAGTACAAGAAACAATCTGCATTATTTACTCTTAGCTCCATCTGTTAAATCAAAAAAAAACACCTCGGGATCAATCCCTCGGTGTTTTTTCAAAAGCCACTTAAACAAAAAATGACCTTAGGAATGCGAGCGTTTATAATCTACATCGCAATCTGTCAGCACAATCACACGCGGATGTGTTTGCAAAAATGATGCTGGCACCTGAGTCGTAATCGGGCCATTTAAAGTGCGATCAAGAATTTCAGCTTTTTCTGCACCTTTAACAACCAGCAAAATTGATTTCGCATGCAAAATAGAACCCATGCCCATTGTTAATGCATGGGTTGGTACTTCATCAATACTATTAAAAAAGCGTTTATTTGCTTCACGGGTTTCCGGCTTTAAAGTCACTTTATGTGTAAAACGGGATAATGCTTCATCAGGCTCATTAAAGCCGATATGCCCATTATGCCCGATACCCAGAATCTGCATATCTACCAGGCCTTTCTGATAAATCAGCTCATCATAACGGCGGCCTTCTTCATCCAAATCATCTGCATTACCATTAGGCACATAGGTATTTTCTGCAAGAATATCAATATGGTTAAACAAATGACTATTCATAAAACTACGATATGATTCCGGATGAGTCACCGACAAGCCAGCATATTCATCCAGATTAAATGTTGTTACTTCTTTAAAACTAACCAGCCCCTGCTGATATGTTTTTACTATTTCCTGATAAATACCAACAGGGGTACTACCTGTTGCCATACCCAGGATTGCATTGGGCTTAGTACGGACAATAGACAGCAATAAATCAGCACCAACACGATTCAGTTCATTTTGATCTTTGAATTTATGTAAAATCATGATTATGTAAATTCCAAAATAAGTAAAACGGCCTACATACTATACGTCAACTAAGTAAGATTTGTTGATGCAAACCACACATCATGCAAAAAAATCAGGAAAATAACCAGGGTTGTTCGATTTTTCGCTGTGCTTCAAAAGCTTTAATTTCTGCTGCGTGATGTAAAGTCAAACCAATTTCATCCAGACCATTTAATAAACAATGCTTGCGATGCCCTGTGATATCAAAACTAAATACCTTACCAGAAGGCGTTGTTACTGTTTGCGCAGGCAAATCCACACTCAGGCAATAGCCTTCATTAGCCTCGCTTTCCGCAAACAGCAGCTCCACGCTTGCCGCATCCAGCACAATGGGCAATAAGCCATTTTTATAACAATTATTAAAAAAGATATCTGCAAAACTGGGCGCAATTACCACGCGAAAGCCGTAATCACCAATTGCCCACGGCGCGTGTTCACGGCTGGAGCCGCAGCCAAAATTGTCTCTGGCCAAGAGTACTTCAGCCCCCCGATAGCGCGGGAAATTCAGCACAAAATCAGGATTAGGCTTGCGCTGACTGTTATCCATGCCCGGCTCGCCATGATCTAGGTAGCGCCATTCATCAAACAGATTTGGGCCAAAACCTGAGCGCTTAATCGATTTTAAAAACTGCTTAGGAATAATGGCATCGGTATCCACATTGGCGCGATCCAATGGGCATACCAAGCCGTTTAATTGAGTAAATGCTTTCATTTATTGGCCGCCTTTTCGATGGCTTCGCCACCCTTTTTAATATCTTTGCCCATGCCCGATACGGTATTGCATGCCGGAAGCCCCAGCATCAAAAACATCAACGTCAGCGTTGCAATTTTTTTCATCCCTGGATCTCCTTAAGCGAACTGGCGCACATCAACAAAGTGGCCGGCAATTGCCGCAGCAGCTGCCATTTCCGGGCTAAGTAAATGCGTGCGTCCGCCCTGGCCCTGGCGGCCTTCAAAATTTCGGTTACTGGTTGAAGCACAGCGCTCACCCGGCTCTAAGCGATCCGCATTCATTGCCAGACACATAGAGCAGCCCGGCTCGCGCCACTCAAAACCTGCAGCAACAAAAATCTTATCTAAGCCTTCAGCTTCCGCCTGTGCTTTAACAAGGCCAGAGCCTGGCACCACCAGCACCAGCTTCACATTAGCAGCCTTGGTTTTACCCTTGGCAATGCCAGCGGCGGCGCGCAAATCTTCAATACGAGAGTTAGTACAGGAGCCGATAAATACTTTATCAATCTGGATATCGGTCAACGGGGTATTCGCGGTTAAGCCCATATATTGCAAAGCCCGCTCATAGCTACCACGCTTAACTAAATCCGCCTCGGAGGCTGGGTCTGGCACCGAGCCAGAAATACCCAATACCTGCTCTGGTGAAGTACCCCAGGTGAGCTGAGGCTCGATTTCTGCGGCATCCAGTGTTACCAGCGCATCAAATACCGCGCCGTCATCGGAGACCAGTGTTTTCCAGTGAGCTACTGCAGCATCCCATTGAGCCACATTGGGTGAATACGGGCGATCTTTCAGGTAATCAATGGTTTTTTCATCTACGGCCACCATACCTGCGCGGGCCCCCGCTTCAATCGCCATATTACACAGCGTCATACGTCCTTCCACCGACAAAGAACGAATTGCTTCACCACCAAACTCAATCGCATAGCCCGTGCCGCCTGCCGTGCCTACTTTACCAATAATCGCCAGTGCTACGTCTTTAGCCGTCACCCCTCGACCCAAAACGCCATCCACACGAATCAGCATCGCTTTGGATTTTTTGGCAACCAGCGTTTGCGTAGCCATCACATGTTCGACTTCCGATGTACCAATTCCATGAGCCAGCGCAGCAAATGCGCCGTGTGTTGAAGTGTGGCTGTCGCCACAGACAACCGTCATACCTGGCAAAGTTGCGCCGTTTTCCGGGCCAACTACGTGCACAATGCCTTGCTTTTGATCTTTAAAAGGATAATAAGCCAGTGCCCCAAACTCTTTGATATTGGCATCCAGCGTTTCAACCTGCAGGCGTGAGATAGGGTCTTGAATTCCCTTATCCCAATCATTAGTTGGCGTATTATGGTCGGCAGTTGAAACAACAGAAGATTTGCGCCATAACGCTCTGCCCGCCAGCTTCAGGCCTTCAAAAGCTTGCGGACTGGTGACTTCATGCACCAGGTGACGATCAATATAAATCAGGCAGGTGCCATCGTCCTCGGTACGAACAACGTGGGAGTGCCAAAGTTTGTCATAAAGTGTCTGGGCCATGGCGATAGTCTGGAAAAGTCAGGGCCTTCGAAACTAGCATAGAAGGCCTTTTGCCACAACCGCGTAAGCAAGACTTATACCGATATGGTTTAAATAAAAAATTACACCCTGCTTTATCTCATAGGAAAGGATATCTAAATGCACCGATCATTCCTCGCCCTGATGCTTCTTGCAAGCGGATGGGTTCAAGCCGCATCCTGCCAAAGTGTGGCAGAAGGATTAAACCGTCAGCTACACCCCGGCACCAGTACAAGCGAGCTGACAGAAATACTTTCCAGCCTCAATCAACAAGCTCGCCTGCCTGCCAAATTTGTCACCAAGCGCGAAGCTCAGGCTGCAGGATGGCGCCCTGGCAGTAGTCTCTGGCAAAGCATGCCTGGCAAATCCATTGGTGGCGATCGCTTTAGCAACCGTGAAAACCGTCTGCCCCGGGGCCAGTACCAGGAGGCAGATCTAGACTACCAGGGTGGAAAACGCGGGGCAAAACGAATTGTCTTTAGCAAAGGTGGCTCACGTTTTATCACCGTTGATCATTATCAGACTTTCACCGAGGTGGCAGCATGTCAATAAGCCAGCACGCCGTACTCCGGCATATCCACAAGCTTAGTGATGTCTATCAGCAACTGACAGAACAGCTGGATTTTTCCAGCGATTTTATTAACAACCTTGATGCACTTTATGACGAATTGAGCGCCAATCTGGAAGGCCCCATCCAGATCACATGGGAAAACGCCAGGGAAGCGCAGGCCAAGCTGGGCAAGAAAGACTATGCATCCTTACTTGCTGTATTTAATGATGCCATCTCAGAGCGTGATGATTTAAGCCTTATCCTTAAGCCCTGAATACGGTTACCCCTGTTTAAATTGCCTGTCTTTTGCCTGGGAATAACAAACAAATCTGGCAGGAAAAATATCCAGGGCCGCTACAGATATCACGTAATTTAACTCAATTTACTTTTTTAAACGCAAATCATCCGGCAAAAAAAAACGCCGCTCTTTTTAAGGGCGGCGTTTTTTTGGATCAATCAAAAGAGAAAGTGTAATAGGCATCCCCGGTCATTTCATCTGTGCCAATTCGTGAAACCAGAGACCAGCCTTTAGTAAGCTGCCAGGTAAACTTCACCGCGTCGCGCAAACCATTGACGCTTTTCTCAAGAGAGACCCGGATATTTTTGCTTAGCTGCTTACCCACCGAAACGACCTGGGTGGAGGTGCCGTCTTTTTCTTTTTGACTGCTAAAACCCACATCATCCAGACCTAATTTATCCAGAAGACCCTCGCTAAAGCCACTACCACTGTCTTCTGACGTAAGCAGTGCATTGGCAACCTGCAGCATCAGGGCGCTATCGGATTTTTCCATACTGTCCGAGCCATGACCAAACAAGAGCCAGCTAAGCTTTTCACTATCCGGCACACTAGGCTCAGAATAAAGCAGCACTTTGGGCCGTAAAGCCGTACCCGTTACCTGCACCCCTGCTTCCACCTGCTGCCCGCGGCGCATAGCCAGCACATCCAGCCCCGGGTTATCGATCGGCCCCTGAAACGCCAGCACGCCCCGCTCAATATCCAGCTTCTGCCCATAAGCACTGTAAGTACTGCGGGCATTCCCTTCATTTTCAGCAACCTGCACCACACCGTGGGCAGTGGGTGCCTGATTGGCCTGTGCACGTAAACGCAGCAACCCCACCAGACGGGCATCCAGGCCATAGCCGCGAAAGCGGAAGTTTTTACCCAGATCAATATCCATCTGTAAAGATAACTGTGGCCCTATATCAACCGGTGGTTTGGCACGCCCCTTGATCACGACATCATCGGAGAGTTTTGGCACATCCCTGGATTGAAAACGAATATCCCCTTCATCTGCTTTCAGCTGCCCGCTCACACTCAGAGCTTTATCCCTGAGCGTGATATTACCCTGACCCGACATCACCACTAGCATATCTGCCTTGCTGATCAAAGTCAGCTTACTGGCAGTTACCTGCGCCGTAGCACTTGGAGTAGCCCCCCCTAAATCAAAAGTACCCTTTGCATCCAGAGTACCCTGCCCTCCTTTAAACTGAAATTGCTGCACATTAATTTGCTGCTTATCCAGCGTGACTTTCACTTTGCCCTCTTGTAAAGCCAGACCCGTAGCCGCATCCCGCACCGACACACCATCACCATAGATAAAGCCGGTCCAGTTATTGTCTTTAGGTAAGCCCGAGTGGCGAACCTCAAAGCGTCCGCTACCAGCCAGCGTTAAATCAGGGGCCAGCAACGGGCCAAACATGGATAGCTTGGGGACTTCCCCCTTGACCAGCACATCCAGCGGCGCACGCTCTGCCAGGCGCCAGTTCACGGCATCAAGCAAAGTGGTACCGCTGGCCTGCATCTGGCCAAACCGGCCAGAGCCCAGATTACCGCTAAAACTCAATGCAGATTGCCTGGCCAGTACTTGCAGTTTGAAATCCTGCAAATCAAACCTCTGCGGCGCAGTACTGTGCGTGACATACCTTAAATCACCCGATTGCCGATGAATGTCCAGCCGTCCGTCCAGGTGTCCTGCTGATTTGAACGCCCAGCGGCCACCCAGCATTAAATTACCACTAACTTCTTTTTGCCCTAGCAAAGTAAGCCATTGCCCAACTGAAACCTGTTCCAGCTCGCCAGCGGTATCCAGGTTACCATCCTGCCAGTTCAACCTTTCAATATGCACCCGCGTGTCACCCATTAAAAGACGCGCATCTCCCACCCGAACCAAATTCGCCCCGGCTTCCAGCGCCAGCGGCGCGGCCAGATTCAAAGCAACAGGCTGATTTACCTGCAGGCCCTGCACGCTGCCCCGCCAGATCCACTGCTCGCTTAAACCCCCTTCAAAACGCGAGCTTACGTCAATCAAACGCTCATCCTGCTGGCCCTTAAGCTGCAAACTGGCGCTATGCTTGGCCCGGCTGCCATCGGCTTTAAAATTGAGGCTCTGGATCTGTACCCCTGCTGCTTTTGCATCATTAATATCAGCACGAATATGCAGCGGGCCTTTTAAATCAGGTTGCAATTCTGCCTCTAAAATAGCTTGATTCACCGATACACCCAATGGTGTTTGCAAACCTGCCACAGTCAGCTGCGTTGCAATTTGCGGGCTAAGCATTGCCCCTTTCAATTGTGCATCGCCGCTAATTTTTCCTGCAAAACCAGGGCCAATCTGTTGCAGCTGGGGCAAGCTGATTTTAAGTTTCAAAATATCACCCGCAAGGCCCAAAGCCCCATTGGCATCAATACGATTTCCGCCCAGGGCAAGCCACAGACCCGCATTAGAAATACGTGATTCCTCTATATTAAGCTGCCCCTTGCCACTGAGTACTTCACCATTGAAACGACTGTCGCCCAGGCTGTAATCCACACTGGCTTTTAATGCAGGCTGCAAAGCCCCCGCCAATTTAAATTGCCCTGTGAGAGATCCTTTCGGGCTTGCCACAAATTCGGCAGGATTTAGCCCTGCAAATTCCCCTGCCAGTTTAAAATCATTTTTAGCGACACCCTTTGCGTCAAGCAGGCCAAACTCGCCTTGCAAAGACACGCTGCTGTTTGCCCGAGATAAGCGGGCTTCACGCAAGGCAATGCGCCGCTCATGTTTAGGATTTAACCAGCCCATATCCAGGTCCAGCGACACATTACGCTGAGCATCAGTCAGCTTAGCCAGAACATCAGGAGCTAACCACGGGCCTTTCAGCGTAATTATCCCGCCCAGAGAAGCGGGTGGCTGCTGCGAAAACAATTTTGCAGGATCAATTTTAGCCAGATCCAGCTGCAGTTTAAGCTGCCCCTTATCCAGTTGCCCTGTCCCTTTTATCTGCCCCTGCCCCAGCAAATCCAGCGACATTGTTTTTAATGTCACGGTTTCCTTTAAGTACCCAAGCTGGCTGCTGATTTGCGTAAACGGTAAGCCTCCCTGATCCACAGTCAGAGGCATTGCATTGCGAATATCCAGTGAGCCGCTGGCTGCATTTTCACCAAGAGGTACAATCGATAAGGACACATCAATCAGTGCCTTGGGTAAACCTTTCATCAGCGCGGCAGGATTCAGCTGTTGCAGCTTAATCTGACCTTCGCTCAATAACTGATAGGTGTAGGGTGCAAACAGATCCAGGCGGGCATTAATCATTGCATTAAGCTGATTGCTTTTAACATCGCCTTTTAGCTGCAATTTGCGCAGCTCGCCATCGAGCTTGATTTGCGATTGCAAAGGCTGGCCCTCAACCTTGCCCGACAAAGCTAGCTGACCCGATGTAACAAAGGGCTGTACTCCTACAAGTGCCAGCTGCCCCTTTAAACCCATATCAACCTCAGGCAGTTTTACCTGCAGCTGATCTAAAGTTATTTGATGAAAACGGCCATTACTTGCCAGTTTGAAACGAACATCATGAATATCAGGTGAATTTTTTATGCTCAAACGACGCACCCGTGCCTGATCAATATGCAGGCCGATTGGCAATGTAAGGCTTGTTGGCGCAGGTGAGGGTGGTTTATCAGGAGGACCTGGCTTAATCTCAATTTCTAAATGCCCGATACTTAATTCATCAAGCGATAAATCCCGCGCCAGAAGGCTGTACGGACTCCATGCAAGGCTCATTTTATTCACGGCAATCCGGACATCGGCGGTGTTGACCACAAGGCCATGCAGGGAGAAATCAGACCATAAAGTGCCATCAATCGCCCGCAGCTTGGCTACCCCACTTTGATTGACTTGTTTTACAAGCCAGTCACGACCCGTATGCGAGTCAAAAAAAGCCAGCGCAATAGTCAGCAAAAAAATGGGGAATACCAGCAAAAACAGTAAGCCACCGATCAGGCGGCGCAAGCGGGAATAACGAGGAACAGGCTTTACAGCCTGAGGATCTGCCGCAGCAGGTTGAAGATGATTCTGCATTTTAAAATGTCACTCCCATAGAGAAGTGAACACGAAACTGTTTTGCTTCCACGCCTCTTGCCACATCCAGACCAATCACCCCGACAGGACTCACCCAACGTGTACCCAGCCCGGCACCGGTCGAGCCACGCCAGTCTTTCCACTGATCCCCCACCCCGCCATGATCAACAAACACCGCTCCCAGCCAGTCTTTATAAACGGGCGTCTGAAACTCTATGGAGCTCACCGCCATAACACGACCTGGAATAACCGAGCCCCCTAGCGACAAACCCAGGCTTTGATAATCGTACCCCCGGACAGAAGATGAGCCACCGGTCCGGAACAGCCAGTCAGTTGGCACGTTAAAAGATTCTTTAGTGAAGGTATCTCCCAGCTCTAAGCGGCCAACCACGACACTTTTTTCACCAACAGGCCAGAACTGCACACCTCTTCCGTAAAGGCGAACAAAGCTTTCATCGGACAACAACCCTTTAAGCGCTCCCCCCCCTTCCAGGGTAATGACATTTCCCGAGCGGGGGTTTCGGATACGGTCCACATCACGCCGGACCCACTGGTATTTTGCAGTTAAAGACTGAGGATCGGAAATAGAGCCATCATTTAACTCGCGGCGTTCCATCTGATATTCAATAGCGATTAATCGATCAATATTTTTTTCTGTACTACTACGGGATACACCCGTTTTCCAGGTGCTGGTCGTCAGCCCCTGAATGTCTTCACGCACAAAGCTGCCATAAACCCGGTGCTCGTAACCGGAAGCAAAACGCGGGAAAGTAATGCCGGTATTAAATGACTGCTCTTTTTGCTCAAGACTCAAACCACTGTCTAGCACCCAACCACGATCCATTAAATTTAGGTAGCGATAATCAAACGAGCCCCGCGCACCGGTATTACTGCTAAAGCCCAGGCCCGTACTGATTTTACTCATGGGCGCTTCTTGCAATGTGACTTTTACCGGTGCAATAAATGGCGGCTTTGCCGGTAAATCAACATCAACCAATACCAGGGAAAAATGCGGTAAATTTTGCAAATAGGTCTGTAATTCCAATAAATCATTACGACGATACTCTGCCCCTTCTGCAAACTTAACATTATTACGAACCAGTTTCTCCGGATAACGTGATAATCCCGTGATACTGACCGGTCCATAAAAGTAAGCTGGGCCGCTCTCCACATCAACGACCAAATCAACCGCATGCGCCTCGGGGTCAACATTAGCCTCGGTGCGCACTAATTTAGCAGCAGGATAACGGCGATTAAGTAAAAGACTAACTGCACCACGCTTGCCGCTATCCCAGGCGCTTTGACGAAATACACTGCCTTTGGGTAAAGGCCAGGTTTGCTCCTGACGCTCTTCCAAACGCTTCATGCGTACCTCGTCAGGAATAATATCACCGAGATAATTCACATCCACGCTGCGCACTAAAGTTGGCTTACCTGCGTCAACCTCCAGGGAGACAATGGCAGGCACGACAGATTCATCCAGTTTGGTTTTAACCGTGGGCGAAAAATATCCTTCGGTAGCAAGCAGGCCGGCAACCGCTTCCGATGCATTATCAATCATGCGGGTAAGCTGCTCTCTGGTCATCCTTTTTTCTGTTTTTAAGCGGGACAGATCCAGATGTTTTTCTAAAAGGC
The DNA here is from genome assembly GCF_003952345.1 of Iodobacter ciconiae. Classification (NCBI taxonomy): domain Bacteria; kingdom Pseudomonadati; phylum Pseudomonadota; class Betaproteobacteria; order Neisseriales; family Chitinibacteraceae; genus Iodobacter; species Iodobacter ciconiae. The sequence continues at coordinate 1,944,383 of NZ_CP034433.1, forward strand.
CCTGCAATTCATCAGGCGCTTCAATGTTTAATACATAAGGAAAATAGACACTCTGCTCAGTTTCTGTAGCAGGCGGCTCTTCAGCCCTAACCAATACAGGAAGGACCAAAACCAACAAAAGGAATGACCGGACAATCATAAGGATGATTTTAGAAGAGACAAAGTTGCTACTCTACCTCAAGCAGAGCATAGCGACCAAAAAAGAACCCGGTCTGAGTATGCATCAAAAAATGCAGTACACAGAACCGGGCAACAAGAAAGACCAGATGAAGAGTCAAAACATACTACACACACAACAACTTACTACCTACCACACTTACAAACAACTAAACCGGCAGATCAACGAATTGCGATAAAACCTCATCATTTCAAAAGCAAGTTTTAGGCAGATTCGGGGCTCTTAAAAAGGACTTGCAGAGCACTCATTGGCACCTGTTTAAAGGCTTGGGTCAGAGATCTGTTCCCAATCAAGCAGTGACGCTACTTTAGCAAAACCATAAATTAATCGCAAGCATTTTTGTAATAAAACTACCAACACAAATACATCAATCTACACAAAAAACTACATTTTTTTATAAAAAATACAATAAATACAAAGATATGCAATGTATTAACAATGAAAAACAACAGGTGCATAATGTAATTTAACTACATATAAAAAAGCAAACAGAAAGCCTGTCACAGGCACTGGGAAACGAAAGAAAAAATAGCATAAGCCAACTACACTGCACCCGCTCTTCACATCAAATTAAACAGGGTGCAGCAATGCTTAAACAGAAGAAAAGTTTAAAAAGAAAAGCGAAAGGTATACTGTAAATATCAAGAAATAAAAAAGGCGACGCACAGAGGAAAACAAGCACCCCGTACACCGCCCCGCTTACCCCGGAAAGGTTATTTATACCTAATGTGATATATCACTTACCTAGTAAAGCAGCCTTTAATGAATCATTAACCGGCGCTTTACCCAGCCAGATCGACAACATTGCTGCCGCAAAATCATCGCCGGCAATCGTGGCAAATGTTTTACCGCGCACAGTAACCCGTGTCCCCTGGCCGGGCATAAAGTCGAGCACAATCACGTCCCCTTTTGCTGCTGTTTTAACTTGTTTGAATACTTGTTCCAGCTCAGTAATTTTTGGTGCCAGCGCCGCCAGTGCCGCCTCGCTCTGATTCGCCTTCAAGCCCTCAACAAAACCTTCATGCATCGCAGGTGCAGAAACTTCACGCAGCATGCGTAGTTCCATGCGGCGCGGCACCGACGAATTAACAACCGCACTTGCATTTTGTGTTTTAACCGGCACATATAAGGCCGCCAGATAAACATCAAAAAATACTTTTTTGCGTACTCCCGCACCATTTAATGCCAGCGACTGGCTGGCCAGCTCGGCACGATCAGCCAGATTTACCCCTGCCACTTCCAGAGCCATGCTGCTTTGTGCCGCCAGCACAAAGGAAGCTCCAATCAGTAATTTTTTCATTTTTTCATTTCCTGGAAAAAAAACCCACGGATTTTAAATCCGTGGGCAAAAGCCTTGATCTGCGAGCGAAATATTACAAGGATTGAATAATCCCTGCCGCGCCCATACCGGTACCGATACACATGGAAATCATGCCGTATTTGCCAGCCATACCGTGACGGCGCATACCATGCACGATAGTTGCCGCACGAATCGCGCCGGTTGCACCCAGCGGGTGGCCTAAAGCAATCGCGCCGCCCAGTGGATTCACCTTGCTCATATCCAGGTTAAGATCACGTGCAACAGCCAGCGCTTGCGCGGCAAAGGCTTCGTTCAGCTCGATCCAACCCAGATCATCCAGCGTCAGGCCAGCTAACTTCAGTGCAGCCGGAATGGCTTCTTTCGGGCCAATCCCCATAATGTGCGCAGGCACACCTTTTACGGCAAAGGTTACATAACGCGCCAAAGGCACAAGGTTAAATTGCTTCAGAATGCGCTCAGAAACCAGAATCACCGCACCGGCGCCATCGGACATTTGCGAGCTGTTACCCGCTGTGACTGAGCCTTTAGCTGCGAATACGGTTTTGAGCTTAGCCAGGCCTTCCATGGTAGTGCCAGCGCGTGGGCCTTCGTCGGTATCGCAAATTTTGCTGGTGACTTCAACTTCGCCAGTTGCCAGATTAGGCGTGCGTGCAAATACTTCCAGCGGGCTGATTTCGTCTTTGAATTCGCCTGTGGCAATCGCATGCAGGGCACGGCGATTGGATTCCACCGCAAATGCATCCTGATCTTCACGGGATACATTCCACTGCTCGGCTACTTTTTCTGCCGTCAGGCCCATCCCGAAGGCAATGCCCAGATTTTCGTTTTTAGTGAAAATTTCAGGATTGAGGGAGATTTTATTTCCCATCATTGGCACTTGCGACATGCTTTCTGTACCTGCCGCGATCATCACATCGGCTTCGCCCAAGCGAATCTTATCCGCAGCCATAGCAATGGCATTCACGCCCGAGGAGCAGAAACGATTGATGGTTACACCACCGACCGTATCTGGCAAACCCGCCAGCAGCACAGCCATGCGGGCAATATTCATCCCCTGCTCGGCTTCTGGCATGGCGCAACCAACAATCACGTCTTCGATCAGCTTAGGATCAAGCTGAGGCACTTGAGCCATCGCACTCTTTAATACATGGGCCAGCAAATCATCCGGGCGAACATTGCGCAGCATACCGCGCGGTGCTTTACCAACCGGGCTGCGCGTGGCAGCAACGATATAAGCTTCTTGAATCTGTCTGCTCATTTTGAGCTCCTAAATAGGGGTATTCGCTAAAGCAACACGTAATCAGTGATCGATTTTGTAGGGCGGGTAAGACCCGCGTATTTATTCAGCATCGCTCGCGGGTTTCACCCGCCCTACATCTAATTCATCAACAATTTTTTAGTTACGCAGCGGCTTGTTGTTTTCCAGCATATACATGATGCGCTCTTGCGTTTTGCCGGTTTTGAGTAGCTTCATAAAACGCTCACGCTCCAGCTTCAGGATCCATTCTTCATCCACCAGAGTGCCTGCATCTACATCACCACCGGTCATGATTTCGGCGATATGGCCGGCAATCAGGTAGTCGTGCTTGGAGATAAAGCCGCCTTCCAGCATATTGATCAGCTGGCCTTTGATAGTGGCAGCGCCTGCACGGCCCGCTACAGCAAATGCTTTTGGTTTAACCGGCGCTTTGTAGCCTGATTCGCTCATGGCGCGGACTTGCGCTTTGGCCACATAGAGCAATTCATTCGGGTTAAACACAATAATGTCGGAGCTGCGCAGATAGCCGATTTGCTGGCCTTCTTCTGCACTGGTACCCACTTTCGCCATCGCTACCGACAGGTAGTAATCTTTCAGTGCGGCAACAATATCGCCCTTCGCCTCGATTGAGGCACGCAGTGCAAATTCTTTACAACCGCCACCAGCAGGCAAGAGACCCACACCCACTTCAACCAAGCCGATATAGGTTTCAAGGCAGGCCACAACGCGTGAGCAGTGCATCAGGAATTCGCAACCACCACCGAAGGCATAGCCCTGAGCCGCGCCAACCACTGGCACAGCCGCATATTTAAGACGCATGCTGGCTTTTTGGAATTCGGCCACCATATTTTCGATCGAAGCAAAGTCACCCGTCATAAAGGCGGGGCCCATGCTCATCAAATCTGCACCAACCGAGAATGGCGCTTCCGGATGCCAGACCACCAAACCTGCGTAACGCTCTTCAGCGATCGTAATCGCCTGATTTACCCCGGCCAATACATCCGGGCCAATACAATGCGCCTTGGTTTTAAAGCTCAAAACAACCACATCTTCGCCAGCCTGCGCCCAGAGGCGAACGCCGTCATTTTCAAAAATGGTTTCGCCATAAAGAGGTGCAGCATCACCCACCACGGTTGGCGGGTAAAGCTGACGCTTATAAACTGGCAAGTTAGAGCGTTGTTTCAGCGCATTATCTGCCGCGCTGTACGAGCCTTCTGGTGTATGCACAGCATCACGCGCCGCCACCCAGGCAGGCAGTGCCACATCACCCATAACCTGGCCGGCTGCTAAGTCCGCCGCAATGGCCGCTGTAATCTCTTTCCAGCCAGCAGCTTGCCACTGCTCAAACGGGCCTTGATTCCAGCCGAAACCCCAGCGAATTGCAAAATCCACATCACGGGCATTGTCTGCAATGGTATCGAGGTGATAGCTGATGTAATGCCATACATCGCGCATGCAGGCCCAGAGGAATTGCGCTTCTGGGTGAGTGGATTCGCGCAGCGCTTTAAAGCGTGCAGCCGGATCAGTGATTTTCAGCAACGCTTTCACTTCATCGCTACCTTTTTGTCCGCCAGCAATGTATTCGCCGGTAGACGGATCAAGCATCAGTACATCACGGCCTACTTTCTTGAATACGCCAGCCTTGGTTTTTTGGCCCAAAGCGCCGTTTTCAATCAGCTTTTGCATCCAGGCCGGAACGGTAAAGTATTTGTGCCAAGGATCGGATGCCAGTTGCTCGGTCATGGTTTTAACCACATGAGCAAAGGTATCCAGGCCAACTACGTCGGCAGTACGGAAAGTAGCTGATTTCGGACGACCCAGGCGTGGGCCGGTCAGATCATCAACCACATCAAAACGGATGCCGAGGCGTTCGGCGTGATAAATCGTTGCCAGCATGGAGAACACACCAATGCGGTTGGCAACAAAGTTAGGCGTGTCTTTAGCGCGTACTACGCCCTTGCCCATACGGGTAACAAGAAAGCTTTCCAGCGCGTCCATCATGGCAGGGTTAGTCTGGGAGTCGGCAATCAACTCAACCAGATACATATAGCGTGGCGGATTAAAAAAATGAATACCACAGAAACGACTACGCAATTGCTCAGGCACACCGCCCGCCAGCGAATTAATCGATAAGCCGGAAGTATTGGATGCCAGAATAGCGTGCGGTGCTACAAACGGGGCAATCTTGGCATATAAATCGAGTTTCCAATCCAGGCGTTCAGCAATCGCCTCGATAATTAAATCGCAACCTTTTAATTTTTCCAAATCAGAACCGTAATTAGCGGGCTCAATATGGTCCGCGCGCATAAGCGACGCTAAAGGCGACGGTTTCATTTTTTTAAGATTTGCAATTGCCTTTGTTGCAATGCCATTTGCATCACCTTCTTTGGCTGGCAAATCAAATAAAACGGTTTTAATTCCCGCATTGGCAAGATGGGCAGCAATTTGCGCTCCCATAACGCCCGCGCCGAGAACGGCAACCTGACGGATATGCACGGTATTGGCCATGTTTAGCCTCGCTAAAAGGAAAGAAAGGGCGGCGAAAGCCGCCCGGAGTCACGAAACCCTCCCCAAAGGGAGGGATAAAACGAATTAGAAGCGGTAATTCAATTGTGCACCAAATACATTGGCGTATGCAGACACATCAGCATTAGTCATTACGCTATTGCTTCCATCTTTATTAGCCATACTTGTATTTTTAAAATCTACATAGGCATAAGCTACATCCACAGACATATTCTTGTCGATCACATAATTAAACCCGGTAGAGAACCAAATACGATCGCTATCTGGCAAATTGGCAATACGATATTTAGCCTGATCGGCCGGTGATTGATCAAAAGCCAAACCAAAGCGTAATTTTAATGGATCACTATATTGATAGCTCAAGCCCAAAGAGAAGCGATCCGTATCGCGCCATTTTTGTTCTACATCAGCCATAAATCCTGCATCTGTTTTAAGAATTAAATCCTGAAACTTGGAATGCCAGGTATGTGTCCAATCGCCGGTTAGTGCGAATTGGCTATTTAATTTTTTATAAAAATTAAGCGAAAATGAATCCGGTGTTTCTAAATCAACCGTGCCATTTGAATTTAACAGTTTGGCCCCCACAGCGACGCCGGGAGGAAACACACCAGGCACAGTAAACTTAGCATCGCCCTCCAGGGTATGACTCAGGCTAGAGCGGTATGCAGCACCAAAGCGCAATGTGTCGTCTACCTTCCAGGTTGCGCCCAAATTAAAGCCGTAAGACCAGTCATCGCCTTCGTAATCCATGGAACCATCGAGCGCCGGGCTGGAAAAACCACCAACAGTGGCCTTACCACCTAAATCGATCATCTTTTTATAACGAGCTTTCATATACTGGGCCGTCACGCCTGCACCCACAGAAAACTGCTCGTTAATTTTGTAAGCCACCGAAGGGTTAATCGCCAAAGTCATTAACTCCAGATCGGTGCCGTTATAGCGACCAATCCATTTGTCATCAAAATTGGTTTTATCCCCAAAAGGCACAAACATCGCCAAGCCCACAAACAACTGTTCATTCACCTGATGAGTGATATATGTTTGTGGCACGACAACAGGCCCGGTCGCCGTACCACCATCATTACCAGTAACAGTCTTGCCACGACTGTTAGTCGCATTCATATTTGAGAAGCTGATATGTGGATCGACCACAATCAGAGCACCAGAAATATTGGTCCCCGGTAAATTAGTCATCCCGGCAGGATTGTAAAACAATACGGTAGCGTCTTCTGCCTCTGCAGCATTTGAAATAGCAACACCTTGTGCGCTAACACTTTGAGTGCCAAAGTGATAACCGGATGCCAGCCCATTGCCGGCTAAAAATAAGCTTGCCACACCTAAAGTACGAATTGCCATACGAATAGTTCCAGACATCGTCTATCTCCTACTGTGGCCAGTGGCCTGTGGTTTAATCCTAAGTAGTCAATCTGCAACAAACCCCAAGTACTTTATTGGTACTTTCACAAAAGGTAAACTCCCCCTACTTATACCTGTAGTTCCGGAGCCGTTTTAACTTAGGTTTCAAATAATAACGCAAACTTATTTTTATTCAAACGTCTGTTTTGGCGCATTAGGGATTTCATCAGAAGATGAAATCCCCCTGCTTTTTTACGATACTGAAGGTATTTCTGTTGCTATTTTTACACTTTCTTGACTAACGGGCTTAGCTGATGCCGCGTAATTACTGACGAAAGCCTGATTCAAAATATCGCGATGAATAGCATTGTCATCAGAAGTGCTTAAGGTTGAATCAAAATCATCCACCATAATCACTTCACGGCGCAGGCGGCGGGCTCGCTCTACCTCAGCAAACTCCGCTGCAGAAATCAAACCAGTGCTTTGTGCTTCCAGAAGGCGTTCAGAAGCAGTGATGCTCTTTAGACTGCCTTTACGCTGTGCATTACGCAGTTTCCCTTCCAGCGCTTCAGTATCAATCACCGCTTTCAGAGCATGCTCCAGCACCCCTACAGAATCACTCTCGTCTTTAGAGCGATACATATACTGGGTCAGGCGATCGCGCGCTGCTGATGGCTCCATCAGCAAACGGGCAATCTTAGTCCCATCACGATCTGTTGCAGCTTTCAAGCTCAGGCCCAGCGGGAACACCAAGCTGCGCATCAAAAACGCCAGTGCACGGCTTGGGTGATTGGCCATAAAGCCATCCATTGCAACCTGGCAATCATAAAGTGCCGAATCAACGGCCCAAGCCACAAGTGGCAAGTCTTCTTTAGGTGCGCCGTCATCGTTAAATTTCTTTAACGCTGCAGTCGCAATGTAAAGGCCCGACAACATATCGCCCAAACGCGCCGATAGTTTTTCGCGGAACTTCAGACTGCCACCCAATGAGGCCATCCCCATATCAGCCAGAAATGCAAAGGCAGAAGAGAAACGAACCACATTGCGATAACGCTGAGCCATTGCGCCGGATTTTGGCGAGCCTACCAATTTGGCGCCGGTTAAGCCCATTACAAAAGCACGCACCGCATTGGATACGGCAAAGCCAATATGGCCAATCACTGCAGTATCAAACGCAGGCAAATCTTTATTCATTGCCGCGCGTAATTCAGTCAGTACAAAAGGATGGCAACGAATTGCGCCCTGACCAAAGATAATCATGCTGCGGGTTAAGATGTTTGCACCTTCAACCGTGATAGCCACCGGAATCGCACCATAAGCACCGGCCAGATAGTTACGCGGGCCGGTACAAACGGCCTTACCACCATGCACATCCATTGCATCATTAATCACCTTACGCATGCGCTCGGTATTGTGATATTTCAGGATACCGGACAATACAGATGGTTTTTCGCCCATGTCCAGGCCAGACAAAGCCAGACGCTGTGCAGCATCCATCTGGTAAGTCATACCACCGATACGGCCCAGTGCTTCATCCACACCTTCAAAGCGGCCGATCGATAAACCAAACTGATTACGGATACGCGAGTAAGCACCGGTGGTGTACGAGGACACCATGCCGGACGCTACCGACATTGCAGGCAGAGAAATACAGCGGCCTACCGATAAACATTCAACCAGCATGCGCCAGCCCTGGCCAACGTAATCCTTGCCACCGATTACCCAGTCCAGCGGAATAAATACATCCTTACCCCAGTTCGGACCATTTTGGAACACAGCCGTACCCGGATAATGCCGGCGGCCGATATGCACACCTTCATGCTCGGTAGGAATCAGCGCACAGGTGATGCCGATGTCTTCTTTATCACTCAAAAGATGCTCGGGATCGTAAAGCTTGAATGCCATACCGAGCACCGTTGCGATCGGACCCAGTGTGATATAACGCTTTTCCCAGGTTAAGCGAATACCCAGCACATTATCATGATGAATACCGGTACGCGGATCGGTATAGCTACCGCGGCAGACCTTACCAAAGTCCGGAATACCACCTGCATCCGATCCTGCATCAGGGCTCGTTAATGCAAAGCAGGGAATATCTATTCCTTTGGCCAGACGAGGTAAGTAATAGTTTTTTTGCTCATCCGTGCCATAGTGCTGAAGCAGCTCGCCAGGCCCTAGTGAGTTTGGCACCATCACCGACACAGCTGCAGAACCGGAGCGCGTAGCAATCTTGGTAACGACACGGGCGTGTGCGGTGTTACTAAACTCTTTACCGCCGTACTTTTTCTTGATGATCATACCCAGGAAACCCTGGTCTTTAATAAACTGCCATGTTTCAGGCGGCAGATCTTTATGCTGGGTAGAGATTTTCCAGTCATCCAGCATCGCACAAAGCTGCTCGGTCGGGCCTTCAAGGAAAGCCTGCTCTTCTGGTGTTAAAACAGCTTGCGGAATCGCATGCAGGCGATCGAAATCTGGCTTACCCGAAAACAGATCACGATCCCACCATACCGTACCGGCATCAACCGCTTCTTGCTCGGTTTGTGACATGGCTGGTGTAATCTTACGAAACACACTAAACATCGGGCCGGTTAAAACAGCGCGGCGGATCAATTTAATGTTGATCAGTGCCAGCACCACAGCAACAACAATTAAAATGCTGACCGACATCGCCGAAGTTTTAACCCCTATAGCAGTCGCCGCTAAAAACAATAGGGAACTAAGCCAAAGTGGAGCGCGCCAGTACGCAAGGAGCAAAAACGCACCAAAAATTGGTAATAGATGTAGCAATACGTTAGTCATGACCGTCTCCAGTTATTGGGCAGCTGGCGCATTCAAGCCAGCACAGATAAAAGGCATTAACATTCGAACCACCAATGCGGGATCTCGGGCATTGACGAGTGAGCTTTCGGTAAATAAACGTAAAACATTATTACCAGCGAATGCATTAAACATAGCACTGGATAAAAAATGAAAACGCCATTGCACTTCTAATTCAGATAAATGTGGTAAAGCCCGCCCTAATGCTGCTAAATACCGCCGGGTTAATTCACCATATCGTTGTGGCATTGTTGCTTTTAATTCCGGGTGAGGCTCGACAAAAGTACGAGCCACCAGGCGTACAAATAATAAACCGCCGTATTGTGGATTTCTTCCCATTTCTAAAGAGGCCATTACAAATGCTTCTGCAATTTGATCTGCAGTTGGAATTGCAATGTTTTGCTCTAATTCTTCGAGTTTACCCAATAACAACCGGGCAAATGGCTCGGCCCGGCGTTCAAATACCGCACGAAATAAACCGTCTTTAGAGTGGTAATAGTAATTAACCGCGGCAATATTGACCCGGGCCGATTGTGTAATCATGCGCATGGACGTGGCATCAAAGCCATGCTCAACAAAAAGAGGCTCGGCTGCATCTAAAATGCGGTTTGCTGTATCTTGTGCCTTGACCGATTCGACCACGTTACAACTCCTGCTGGGTGTAGTTGATTTAGGACAATTTCAAACGACCGTTTGAAATTATAAGAAGTTGAGGTCTATGTCAAGCCAAGACACAAAAATAATGGAAAACCCCTAGCGTTTCGATCTATCAATACAACACATTACTTTCTTTTAACTTTCTAAAATATCACCATCAACGTAATACCAAGAGTTATCTTCAAAAACAAAACAACTCTTTTCATGTAATTTCCAAGCTTTTCCAGCAATTTTATAACGCGCAATAAACTCTACTTCAGCGTGTAAAAGATCGGACTGAGTGTTTTTAACTTTCAAGCCCAGCCAGCGCACCGGCTCTTCATCGGCAAGGCTTACAGGCCTGGTAGAGGTATGCCATGTTTTCATCAGGTAATCGTACAAATTCAGCACAAACGCGCTATAGCGTGAGCGCATTAATTGCTCAGCAGTCTCTGCAGCAAGCCCCTGATGAAAAGGCCCGCAACACTTGGCATAAACCCGCCCGCTATCACAGGGGCAATTCACATCTTTCACCTTCACAACTCCCGTCCAAAATACTCATACGAAAAAATATTGGCGCATCATACTAGGGTCTGTTGACGTTTCAAGCTAAAGTCATGCAATGACGGATGCAAACCCGCAGAATTCAGGTTCCTACACCATTTCCCCTACAGGTTTGCGATGCCCCGATTAATGCTCAGTAACGAGCTTTGGTCGAAGCTAGAAAAGATTCTGCTTCAACACACCATTTACAACAAGCCTGATTTACGAATTACCGTCGAAGGAATGTTTTACCGCATGCGCGTTGGCTGCCCGTGGCGGGATTTACCCAGCGCCTTTGGTGAATGGAATTCAGTCTATAAACGCTTTAATGCTTGGTCTGTAGCTGGGAAATGGCTCAATATTTTCAAAGCCTTACTGATCGACCCCGATTTTGAATGGGTATTCATTGATGGTAGCTATGCCAAGGCGCATCAACACAGCGCCGGGGCGGCCAGCGATCAATCTGAAGCGATTGGCAAAAGCCGTGCAGGGAACACCAGCAAAATTCATTTGGCGGTAGATGCTTATGGTTTGCCGATTGCCTTCGAAATTACCGGAGGCGAGATTAATGATTGTACTGCCGCCCCAGAGCTGATTGCCCAACTGCCTTCAGCCGAAGTGATCATCGCAGATAAGGGGTACGATAGTGAGTACCTTCGAGGACTGATTTCTGCGCAGGGTGCGCGATCAGTGATTCCCAGAAAACGTAATTCAATCAAAGGGAATGTGGATCTAGATCGTGGGCTGTATTGCTATCGACATTTGGTCGAGAATGCTTTTGCGCGATTGAAGCATTACCGCGCAGTGGCATTCCGATATGACAAGTTGAAGCGAAATTATGAAAGTGTCATAGCCATGGCGTGCGCATTTTTATGGCTACCGATGTGAAACGTCAACAGACCCTAGGCAATAAGCTCTATCTTCAAATGTTGCCGTAATAATACATAGCCCCGCAGACTGTACTCTGGCGTAACATAGACTCCTTTTTTACGCAGAGAGCCCTTCTATGTATCTGACATCCAAACCCCAGGCAGCCTTGTTTGATATGGACGGACTGATGCTGGACAGCGAAAGCATCGGTGTTGAATGCTGGGCCATCGCGGCAGCTTCACTGGACATAGACATGCCCCGGGCTTTGATCATCGGCATGATCGGCATGCACTCTGGAAAAACAGATATTTATCTGCAGGAACACCTAGGCAGCCATGCCCCCATTGCAGAACTGCGCGCTGCCTGCCATACCCTTTATATGGAGCGTACCCAAGAACCCATTGCGCATCGCCCTGGCCTCACGGAGATCCTGGACTGGCTGGAAGCTCAGCACATTCCCAAAGCGGTCTGTACTTCTACCCGCCGCAGTATTGCCGAACATCATTTACGGGCAGCAGGTATCTGGTCCCGTTTCGAATTTGCCATTTGTGGTGATGAAGTCACCCACCCCAAACCAGCTCCCGAAATCTATCAAAAAGCAGCGGCAGCCTTTCATCTGCCACCGGAAGCTTGCATCGTGCTGGAAGATTCTGATTTTGGCGTACAGGCAGCTCATCAGGCAGGATGCAAAATTATTATGATTCCGGATCTGCGCCCGCCATCACTCCATTCTCTGGCCCTCAACATCCCGATCCTGGGTTCGCTATCAGAGGCCAGAGATTTACTCATACTGACGGTTTAATCCACCATACTTAAAAAAAAACCCAAAAAAAAGCCTGATTCATTCAGGCCATTTCTTTTTGCAAACTCAAAATAAAAAAATAGAATCCTTAATGACCGCTCAAAATCGGTTGCCCAAAATACAATCCATCTTAAGGGAAGAATGCATGAATCAGGTTGACCTCTTTCTAGCATCCGGTTTTGAAGAAATAGAACTTGTCACGGTAGCAGATATTTTACGCCGGGCTGATATTCGCACTCGCCTTGTTTCCATTGATAGTAAACTGGCTGTTACAGGAGCACACCACATCACGATTAAGGCCGACATTGATCTGCCCACAGCCGACAGTAGCCACACGCAGATGCTGGTACTTCCCGGTGGCGGAGCAGGCACACAGGCTATGATCGCGTGCACAGCATTACACCAGCGTTTACAGCAACACCTTGCCGCAGGTAAACCTGTTGCCGCCATCTGTGCAGCACCGATGATTCTGGCAAAAGCAAACCTGCTGCATGGAATTAATGCAGTTTGCTATCCGGGCTGTGAAGAAGCTTTGATCAAGGCCGGTGCAAACATACAATCTGATGATGTGGTGGTGGACGGCCTGATTACTACCTCCCGCGGCCCTGCCACAGCGGCAGCATTCGCTTTTGAACTGGTTCGCCAGCTAAAAGGAGAAGCTATCTCACAAAAACTTATCAAAGAAATGCTCTTTGCCTGAATACCTGCCTGCCCATAAAAAAACCCGCATAAAAAAATGCAGGCTTTTGGAAGTAAATACACGAATTCAAACTAATTCATAAACCGTTTTACCACGCAATTTAAACAGCTCTGCCGCATGATAAAGATTCTCCGAATGGCCCACTATTAATAGAGCGGAAGACTTCATCTGTGGCGCAAAACGCTCGAGAATTTTAAGCTGTGTTGGCTTATCAAAATAAATCATCACATTGCGGCAAAAAACCACATCAAACGGGCCACGGATCGTCCATGTAGTGTCCACCAGATTAAGTCGTTTAAAACTAATCATGTCGCGCAGCTCTTGCTTAGCCTGATAGCGCCCGTCGGACAGCTTATCAAAGAAACGCTTTACCCTTTGCGGCCCCATACGCTCGACCTCTTCCCCGGCATAAATACCGGTACGCCCTGTCTCCAGCACATTGGTATCTAGATCGGTTGCAGTCACCTTAACCGGTGGGCGCATGCTATCAAAGGCTTCGCAAGCCGTCATCGCAATACTGTAAGGCTCCTCACCCGTACTGGAAGCGGATGACCAAACATTTAATGTCCCGGCACTACGATGGGCCAATAAATGTTCCGACAAAATAGGAAAATGGTGCGCCTCGCGAAAAAATGAAGTGAGATTGGTCGTTAATGAATTGGTAAACAATTCAAATTCTTTGCTATTGCCCCGTTCTAAAAATTGCAAATAATCATTAAATGATTGCAAACCCAAAGCGCGCAAACGCTTGGCTAAGCGGCCATAAACCATATCTTGCTTGGCAGGAGAGAGTGCAATACCCGCGTAGTTGTAAATCAACTTACGCACCTTTTCAAAGTCTTGCTCGGTAAATTGAAATTCGCGAGAAGGCGTTGGCAGCATAGTAGTCCTTTAATCAATTTCTCAGAAACTAAACGGGATGTGCAAAAAAATAAAGTTTTGTCTGTCTGTGTTATAGCCCCAAATCAGACCAAATAGCATCTACACGCGCTGTTACTGCATCATCCATCTTAATGGTTCTGCCCCATTCACGGTTGGTTTCGCCCGGCCATTTATTGGTAGCATCCAGCCCCATCTTGCCACCCAGCCCACTGATCGGTGAAGCAAAATCCAGATAATCAATCGGTGTGCTCTCTACCAAGGTGGTATCTCTTACCGGGTCCATACGGGTAGTAATCGCCCAGATAACTTCTTTCCAATCACGAATATTAATGTCGTCATCAACCACCACAATAAATTTGGTGTACATAAACTGACGCAAAAACGACCATACACCAAACATCACCCGCTTGGCATGGCCCGGATAGGATTTTTTGATAGAAACAATTGCCATCCGGTAGCTGCAGCCCTCTGGCGGCAAATAAAAATCGCTAATTTCGCTAAATTGCTTTTGTAAAATAGGTACAAAAACTTCATTTAACGCCACACCAAGCACGGCGGGCTCATCTGGTGGCTTGCCGGTATAGGTGCTGTGGTAGATCGGATCTTTACGCGTGGTAACACGCTCCAGCGTAAATACCGGGAACCAGTCTTTTTCGTTGTAATAGCCAGTGTGGTCACCATATGGGCCTTCCAGGGCATAAAGATAGCCGCCCACTTCTTTAAGCGAAATCCCCGCTTCACTTACACCGGTAAAGCCCGCCTCAGCTGGCTGAATATGCCCTTCAAGGACAATCTCGGCGCGGGCAGGTACTTGTAAATCAGAGCCCAGGCATTTCACCAGCTCGGTTTTAGAACCACGCAATAAGCCTGCAAACTGATATTCGGATAAAGTATCTGGAACAGGCGTCACCGCCCCCAGAATGGTGGCAGGGTCACACCCAAGAACGACAGCAATCGGGAAAGGCTGTCCGGGCTTTTGCAGCGCGTGCTCTCTAAAATCCAAAGCGCCGCCACGATGCGCCAGCCAGCGCATAATCACCTGATTGCGGCTAATTACCTGCTGGCGGTAAATACCTAAATTTTGACGTTTTTTATTAGGTCCGCGCGTCACTACCAAACCCCAGGTAATCAGCGGTGCAGCGTCCTCCGGCCAGCAGTGCTGAATCGGAATACGAGCCAAATCAACCGCATCTCCCTCCCAAATCACTTCCTGGCAAGGACCACTTTTAACTTCTTTGGGCGCCATATTCAGGATTTGCTTGAGCAGCGGCAATTTATCCCAGGCATCCCGCAAGCCTTTGGGCGGCTCCGGCTCTTTTAAATAGGCCAGCGTCTTGCCAATCTCACGCAATGCGCTGATTTCTGCTGCACCCATGCCATTAGCAACCCTTGTTGGCGTGCCAAACAAATTAGCCAGCACCGGCATGCTATGGCCCGGTACATTTTCAAACAAAATTGCAGGCCCTTCGCTACGCAAAGTACGATCACAAATTTCGGTCATTTCAAGATAGGGCGAGACAGGTACACTCACCCGCTTTAACTCACCCCGCGTTTCCAGCTGCTCAATAAAATCACGTAAATCACGATATTGCATAGATAGGACTCAGGCAAAATGACGATTACTCGGACAAACTCATGCAGGCACGGTAAACGCCACCTGCAACAACCGATACCGCATGATCAAATGCATCACCACGCTCCAGGCACACAAAACCCGAATAGTTATCCTGCCCCATGTCGGCCATCTTTGCAGCACCCTCCCACGGATTCCAGACAATTGCACAATGCGTATCGCTGCTCACTTTAATTTGTCCCGCACCATGCTTGATAATTTGCTCGGCAGGCACATTCAAATAAACACGATCAGTAAGTGCCTGCACCTGCAGATCACCTACTTGCAATTGACGGGGCTTTCCTTCCAGCGAGCTATTTATATAAGTGCAGCCATCCAGACCACTAATTGCGACCTCTTTGACATCAGGCACCGCAAAATAAGTGTGGAAAGCATGAGAAAATGGCGCGGCTGCACCACTTAAATTTTCAACGCTCAGATCCAGGCTCAACTCACGGCCTACCGTCAGCGCTAAGCGAAAAACAAAACCATGAGGCCATAATGCCTGTGTTGCGGCTGAGTCATGCAACTCAAGTACAACCTTGATATCACCATTACTCAGCATCTCTACCTCGCTCACATCCCAGTTGGAGCTGCGGGCAAAGCCATGAGCTGGTAGACCTTCCTCTGGGCGGCGGCCAAACCAAGGCATACAAAGGGGAATCCCTCCACGAATCGCCTTACCCGCAGCAAAAACAGCCTTGGGTGACAGCCACAATAACTCACGCCCGCCCTTTGGCACAAAAGACAGCAAATGCGCGCCTTGCAAAGCCAGTGTGGCACTCCCTGATTCCCCCTGAATTTGCAATAAAGGCAAACCAGGTCCTGTTCCGCCATAAAGATCAACAGATGAGCACAGGCTAATCTCAGGGATGGTTGCCAGCAAAGTGGCAAGGCTTGCTTGCATAGATAAACTCCTTCAACTTGTCATTCTTAAAGATAGCTTCAAGTTGGACGCCGTGGCACCCAGACCAAGGCATCTCCATCAATTACTTTTTCGTCTTTTACCCAACATTCGGTCAGTAAGCGAACACGCTGCTTATCCGATAGCACCTCGCTCACCGTCACCCGGGCCGTAACGGTATGACCAATTCTAACGGGTTTTAAAAACTTTAGATTCTGGCTCATATAAATGGCCCCTGCTCCCGGTAATTTTGTACCGACAACAGTAGAGATCAGACTGGCACTCAACATGCCATGTGCAATCCGCCCGCCAAATTTTGTCGTTGAGGCGAATTCCTCATCGATATGCATAGGATTATTGTCACCTGAGACACCGGCAAATAAAACGATATCCGCTTCGGTCAACGTTTTACGATATTCAGCAATTTGACCCGGCTGTAAGTCTTCAATGAAATAGCTCATTGATTGCGCTCCATTGACATGTTAAATAAATTTAATTTTCAGGCTCCGCTTTTAATTAAAAAAGCGGATACAAATAGATTAGTCAAAAAGGAGCAAACACGAGTAGCGTAAGCACGGATAATGCAAACCACTAAAAACGTTGCAATTTCATGAAAAGGAATATCACGAACAAACAAACCCGTTAAGAGCCTGTATTTTTAACCATACCCAGACCACCATGACGAGAAGATGGCGGAGCAATAGGAATGCGATTTAAATCCAGCCAAGGCGACAACCACTTGAAAGTGCGCCGATATGCATCAGAGCTTGCTTCAGGATTAAATGCAACAGAAACACTTGATGTACCCATCGTTAGACGCGTGATTTCACCCGATTTTAAAGCCGCATTATCAAAATCATGCAAAGTATCAGGATAGGTAATCAATCGAAAAGTTGGTTGATCCGCCCGTGCAACCAGAGCACGGCACGGTTCAGCCGGCGTCCAGTCATCATCCTCACCAACAAGCAACAGAAGAGGCGCGGTAACCTGATATTTATCTTTAAGTAGGTAAGAGCTGCAAGAAGGGAAAAAACCGACGCCAACCCTTACCGAGGGCTGTTTTTGCCCCAGCAAAGCCAGCACCGAAGTTGCACCATGTGACCAGCCTATCACCCCCAGCCGGTCACCATCAATTTCTTTACGTGTTTTCAACCACTCCAGTGCATGTCGGGCATCTTCTGCACGCATTCTAGGGCTTAGCGTGCGTTTACTTAGAGGCACACTGCATATTTCCTGTAGATCACGCGCGCCAAAACTATCCAGCATCAGCACTGCATAACCTTTTTCCTGCAAGAGACTTGCCATGCGATCAGGGCGGGGATTAATTCCATCACTGTGTAAACCATTGCACCCGTGTAACAGCAGCACGGCTGCAGCAGGCCCTGCTTCAGGAAAAGGAGGGGCAAAGTATTTTGCAGATAAAACGATCTCTGCTCCGGGAATCAGGACACGCTCAGCCCTGGCAGGCAGAGCAATCACACAGAGCAGGTAAAACCAGTAAATAATTCGCATCGCATCTGATAAATTAAACGTGGAACAAAACGATAAGTCTTGTTTTTCCTGTTGTCCTCACAGGCAAGTACAAAACCCCCAGCAACACAAATTAAACACATCTGAGTGCATCAAGCAGACTCTTGAATCTATGCCATTTTCGATAACAACAATAAAAGGGTCCAGATTTTCCACTTGGCAATATTACAACAAACTTTCCAAACTCAAAATATAAATAATGTCTCCCGCATACTCCATCAAGCCGGAGAAGGCACGCACTCTAACATACAGCACAGAGTCTTACTAAACTAGCTTACGAACTCTCACAATACTCCTCTATGGCCTCGTTTTAATTTCACACCAAGCAGCAGTCTCATTAAGCTACAAAAGGCATACTGCCACGCCCTCTGCCTTGGCCTGGCCCACGCCTCCGAATCACCAGCAGCAGCAGCAGCAGCAGCAGCAGCAGCACAAGCTTAAGCTGGACGCGCTATGCCTCCCAACTTAAACATAATTGAAAGTACCCCAAAGTTAAGCTAGCTCATACTATTTTATAGCTCTTGTCCGTGCCAATAATTGCCAGCAGGCAAAACCGCTTTAGGAGAAAAGGTGGGAATAGTGCCTGCCGGGGCCTGGCAGCAGTAGTAACACATGATTTCGGATCAAGGGCATAACGAATGGGCATCAGCGCAACCCGCTGCTTTATGCTAATTGTTGAGCACTTTAAACACACCAGCTGGATCGACGAGCAGAGTACCCGATAAAGCGATGACGAGTCATCAGGTCCCGGATCAGCTGGCACAGCCCACATACTCTGACTGCTGCCAGGCGGCTTATCACTGATCACGGCCTGCGATGCTATAACTCCCGACATTGCATACCATATCGCCCTACCAAAGCTCACGAAGAAGTATATAAGGGAGCCGCTGTCTGCAAGCCCCCTGCCACGTCAGCGCTGTGGTAGTACCAAACGACGCTGAAACTCTGCCGAACGGCTGACGAGCTGCGACTCGGCAACGGTTAGCAACTGTAAACGTGGAAAAGGATAGTATGAAAAAACATCATTCACACTTGCGAGGATATCCATACTCTCCTGCTCAATGCTTCCATCCATATTGAATACGGTCATCATGGCAATATCTCCTCGGGCTAAAACAGAAATCTAGCGTCTCTGCTTATTCTTAATATCGGCATAGCAGTAAGAAAATTCAATCGCTGAAATAAAAAATGGCAAGGCACAGCTCCTTGCCATTTTTCATTACCAGATCAAAGCTTATTCAGCTGCAATTGCCTTTAGCTTATAGTCTACTTTAATTTGTGACTTTAATGCCTGTAAGTAACTACCCACCTCAACCTGGCCATACATTTGCGCCATATTGTCACCCAACTGGCGGCGCATCACATCATCCATCGCAGGTGCCGGAACTGACTTTAACACCTTAAACAAAGCAAAACCCTGGCCTTTGATTTCTGCACCGGCATAAGCTGGAAATTTATCCGCTGCAGTACGGAAAATCTCTTTTACCTGCTCTTCAGCTACAGCAGATTGCCCCATCCGGGCCATTGACTGAGCTGCAGCCCAAGGTAGAGTATCCGCTCCACCTTTTTTCAGCTCGGCCAATTTTTTGCTCCCCTCCTCAACTGCTAACTTCAGTGCTTTTTCTTGCTTAAGCTTGGCGATAATTCCTTCACGAACCACTTCAAGCTTTTGTGCTTGTGCTGGTTTAGATTCAATAACACGGGCGGATACCAGTGTGCCCGAGGCAACTTCGATCGCTTCAGAGTTGTGTTTCTTTTTCAACACATCATCACTAAAGACCGCTTCACGAAGCTTTTCATTATTTAGCAACTCTTCCTTAGCCCCGACGCGAGTAAGCCAGTCACTTTGCTGAACAGACAGCTTAAAGGCTTCTGCCGCAGGCTTCAGGCTATCTGCCTGCTGATAAATCAGCTCATTGAATTTTTCTGCCTGAGACTGAAATGCCAGGCTTACTTTTTCAAGCTTTAATTTCTGTTCAACTGCTGGCTGAACATCTGCAAACGTTTTACTACGAACATCATCGACACGAATAATATGCAAACCAAAATCACTGGTCACAACACCACTGATTTCACCTTTTTTCAATTTAAAGGCCGCTTCATCAAACGGCTTCACCATTGCCCCGCGAGCAAAAAATCCCAGATCCCCCCCATTAGCAGCCGAACCTGGATCTTGTGATTCTTTTTTAGCGATTTCAGCAAAGCGTGCAGGATTTGCTTTTAGCTCAAGTAAAATAGCCTCAGCTTTAAGCTGCGCAGCTTTCCTTGCCTCGGGCTTTGCGTCCTTAGCCAGAGTAATCAAAATATGACTGGCCTTACGCTCTTCACCTGCCAACTCGGCTTGATGAGCCTCAAAATACTTTTTAACGTCAGCAGAATTTACCGAAATACTCTTGGCTAGTTCTTGCTGCGAAAAAACCACATATTCTAAACGGGCCATTTCGGGCAGTTTAAATTCGGAAGCATGGGCATCATAATATTTTTTAATTTCAGCATCAGACACTGTTACCTGCGACAAAAATGCAGCAGGTAAGATTTGCAGCATGGCCACATCACGCTTCTCTCCTAACAAAGCCGCCATATGCTGAGTAACTGCAGCCGATTGAATACCACTAGAGAAACCTGCCAGCAAATAGCTACTCGCAATATCGTCACGTACACGTTTTTGAAAATCAAGCGGTGCCATTTGCTGAGCAGCAAGTAGATCTTTATAGCGCTGCGCACTGAATTTACCGTTTTCCTGGAAATCAGGAATAGCCGCAATGGCGTTACGAACCTGATCATCAGACACATTAAGATGCAGTAGACCCGCTTGCTCCAGCAACAGCTGCTTCCTAACCAGCTGTTCGAGCACCATAGGCCTCATCTCATCGGGCACAGCCCGATTACCAATAGCTTGAGCAAGCTCATGAGGGGTAATTTTAATTTTACCCACTTTGGCCAAATAAGATTCACCATCTTCCATGGCGCTGTAGCCAGTTAAGCCGACACCAACAACAAGACCTAACGATACGAGGCCAAGCACCACCTGAACGGCGATTTTGTTCTTTTCAACAAAGGAAAACATGAGACAGGCAACTCCGCGAGTGATTCGCGGCATATAATGCCAGATTGACGCCTGTCTGTCTTCCTCAGGCAGGCAAAAGCCAAACATTTCTGCTTAGCTTTTTGTTGTGATCATTTAGTGGCAAAAAGGATGACCGCGATCAAAATGGCTCAATACATGCCAACAAAATCCATCCAGCAGCACAACATCAGTATTTTTAAGGCATTTCACAGTTTATTCCCGCCCGATCTGACTCAGACCAACACAAAATGACATACTGCCTATCATACAGTGCCTTTACTAAATGCCTGTAACGGCATTTCTCCCTGATGTGATACCTATTTCGTGCGGCCTGCATCAGCTTTACAATCAGCCCGGCTTACTATCGCTATATTGGCAAACTGAATACCAAAATCACTAGTGCACTAGCTCAACCAACTGAAACCTATCACAAATTATTTTGGCTTTTTATGTATATATGCAACAAAAAAAATGTCACCAACAAATACAGCAATTAACTCACAAACACCTAACAAAATAATAAAAATTTAAATCAGAGACAATTAGCTATTAAATTAATTCATTTTTATCTGAAAAGTATGCAATACACAGCTTAAGTCAATTACCAAATGGCACAGCAAGCAAAAATCAATCAAACATGACAACAACCATGTCACTCACATATCAAACAACCGAGAAAAACAACAATAGATCAAATTGACATATATTAATTTTTATAATCATACATGCATACTATAAATAGCTAACTTATGGTATTTTTAAAAAGATGGATAAAATACAACATAGTGTGGCTTTAAACTTACGGCAACATATGCCTAAAATAAAATCGTGCGGCATCAGTCCAAGGTAACAATTGGTATTGCATATCCGGCCTTTACTTTTAAATGAACTAAAAAAGAGGGCCAACCCGCTGTGGTGAAAGGTGGTACATCCTGATAACGCCCACAACATCCAGCAGGGCAAGACCACAGCCAAAAGTTAATAATCAAGCTAATAGAGCTCGGTATATCTGTTACTAAAACTGTATTTTCTTCATCTTTATGCAATTGACTATCAAAAAATTTAACACTGATACCCACAAATAAACACGATTTAATATAAAGCTCATCAATCAATAGAAAAAGTTATTTCGCCAAGAGTTTGCAAAGAAAATATTATGAATAATAAAATTTTAGTAAGCCTGTTTTTAAGCACACCTGTGCAACAAGCATATGCAACAAAGAACCAATTCTATACGGAAATAAAGCCAGGATGGGTTTATGTTCATAACGCATGTGAATCCCATTATCGTCAGTGTAAAAATAATGAGCTTGGTATAGGGCTATTAGCAGGCTAAGCCTTGGTTAGCATTTGAAGCCGGTTATGATTATTTTGGGAAAATAAAAGCAATATATCCATCTATGGAACACCTCACCGTGATGCTCCTTATCAAGGCAAGATACAAAAAGTCTCCATGGCAATAAAATCAGCTATAGTGCTCACAAATCGCGTCAATCTATTTAGTAAGGTAGGTGGATTAGCTTGGCGGGCAGATACAAAAGGATAAAAAAGTCCTTTCAATATATAATCTATAATACAGGATTAGCACCACTACTTGCTGCTGACTTTGAATATAAACTTTCAAAAACATGGAAGACAATGCTTGAATATCAATGGATTAATAAAATTGGTAGTGATACTACGGAAGGCAGCAGTTTGAACACAATTCATGCCAGACTTAGTTATCACTGGTAAAATCAGCTGCATTTCTTACCATATAGCTAAAACATTGAGACAGCCATTTATTATCGATATTATAACAATGAGTAAACCATGAAAATAACACTAGGTTTATTGTTTACGATGATGAGCACACTCTTATTATCTGGATGTGGTGGTGAAAGCACTGGTTTGCCTTCTCAGCCAAACACCTGCGAGAGAGTAGTATCAATCCAAGTTGCTCCACAAAAACACCTGTCTCAAGGTGTCAGCATAGATCAGTTACCGATAGGGGTTGACGCTCAATATGAAGCAACGCTGATCTACTGCGATGGAACGACGCGAGTGACCACTGAAGATGTCACCTGGGCCGTATCTAATGAACATGCAGCTATCTCGGCCAGTGGTTTGGCATCTACAGTAAGCGCTGGCAGCGTAGAGATCACCGCAACTTTAGACCAGCTGATCAGCAAACGTACCCTGCAAATTTCAGGTGTCACTCTGACGAGGCTAACCGTCTCACCACCAAATACTGCTATTCCCAAGGGCATGGCCCAGCACTATAGCGCACAGGGCAACTACAGCGACGGCACTACCCTGGATGTGACTACCCTGGTTACGTGGAGCAGCAGTGAGCCCGCCGTCACAGGCATCAATGCCAGTGGTCTGGCAACAGGTTTAACCGTAGGACATACCACGGTGACGGCCACTCTGGATGGTCAAAGTGCCAGTACAAGCCTGACAGTGACCAATGCAACCCTGACAGAACTAACGATTACGCCACCAAATGCCACTATCCCCAAGGGCATGACCCAGCACTATAACGCACAGGGCAACTACAGCGATGGCACTGCCCTGGATGTAACTGCCCTGGCTACGTGGAGTAGCAGTACCCCCGTCGTCACTGCCATCAATGCCAGTGGTCTGGCAGCAGGCCTAAGCGAAGGAAATGCCACGGTGACGGCCACCCTGGATGGCCAAAACACCAGCGCAAACCTGACCGTGACAAGTGCAACTCTGGTGGGGCTAACAGTCACTCCGGCAGATACCACCATTCCCAAGGGCATACCCCAGCACTACAGCGCGCAAGGCAACTACAGCGACGGTACTACCCTGGATGTAACCACCCTGGTTGCGTGGAGCAGCAGTGCGCCCACCGTCACCAGCATCAATACCAGCGGTCTGGCGACAGCTATAAACGAAGGAAATGCCACGGTGACGGCCGCCCTGGATGGCCAAAGTATCAGCGCAAACCTAACCGTAACGAGTGCAATCCTGACAGGGCTGACAATCACACCGCTAAATGCCACCATTCCCAAAGGCACAACCCAGGGCTATAAGGTACAAGGCAGCTACAGCGATGGTGCAGCGCTGGATGTAACCCCCTAGTTGCGTGGAGCAGCAATGAGCCCGCCAGCATTAATGCCAGTGGCCTGGCAACAGGGATAAGCAAAGGAAATGCCTCTGTGACCGCCACCCTGGATGGCCAAAGTGCCAGTGCAAACCTAACCGTGACAAATCAAGGCACTGCAATCACCTGGGGCAGTGTGCTCCAGGGTGGAGATAGCAATGCAGTGCAACCACTATTAACCAATGTGCGGACGATATTCAGTACATCAACTGCTTTTGCGGCATTAAAGCTAGATGGCACAGTAGTGAGCTGGGGAGCAGAATCTTCGGGCGGTAATAGCAATGCAGAGCAGCCACTGTTAACCAATGTACGGACAATCTTCAGTACGATGGATGCTTTTGCGGCATTAAAGCTAGATGGTACCGTGGTGACCTGGGGCACCGCCTCCCAAGGTGGCGACAGCAATGCAGTGCAACCACTATTAACTAATGTGCAGTCTATTTTCAGTACCTCAACTGCTTTTGCGGCATTAAAACAAGATGGCACCGTGGTGACCTGGGGCACCGCTTCCCAAGGCGGTGATAGTAGTGCGGTACAGCCACTATTGGTTAATGTGCAGTCTATCTTCAGTACCTCTACTGCTTTTGCGGCACTAAAACAAGATGGCACCGTAGTGACCTGGGGCACAGCCTCCCAGGGCGGCGATAGCAGTGCAGTGCAGCCTCTGCTAACCAATGTACGAACAATCTTCAGCAATATGCAGACGGTTTTCAGCGCATCAACTTCTTTTGCGGCATTAAAGCAAGATGGCACCGTGGTGACTTGGGGCACCGCTTCCCAAGGCGGCGATAGTAGTGCAGTACAACCACTACTGACCAATGTGCAGACTATTAGCAGTAACTCCTGGGCCTTTGCAGCACTGAAGCAAGACGGCACCGTGGTGACCTGGGGCACTGCACTGCAAGGTGGCAATAGCAGTGCCGTACAAACTCAATTGACCAATGTGCGGGCTATTTTCAACAATCGCTATACTTTTGCGGCGCTAAAGTCCGATGGTACCGTAGTTACATGGGGAAGAGCCCCAAGTGGAGATCCTGCTGGTGGTAATAGTAGTGCAGTACAAGCACAGTTAACCAGTGTGCAGACTATTTCCAGCAGCAACCTCGCCTTTGCAGCACTGAAGCAGGACGGCACAGTGGTGACCTGGGGCACTGCATCCCAAGGCGGCGATACCACTGCGGTGCAGGCACGGCTGACTAATGTGCGGGCAATCTTCAGTACATCCGCTGCTTTTGCAGCATTAAAACAAGATGGCACAGTAGTTACCTGGGGTTCTGTATCCCTAGGCGGTGATGGCAGTGCAGTGCAGGCACAGCTGACTAATGTGCAAACCATTTTTAGTGGCAACGGCGCCTTTGCGGCACTGATTGGTCCTTGATATTGCTCTACCACCCAAATCAATGAGGCTTTAATGAAATCAATTGAAAATACGGCAATCCAATCTCAATCATTTATTTTAAATCAATACGATAAATAAAGGATTTATGGGTAAATCGGAGGCATTTAGCTACAACGCGGTAAATAGCTGTGGTGATGGTAAAGGCTTAAGAGTAAAGCCAATCTGATAGTACCCAACACATTGTGCATGTTCAAATTTCGGACAAGAAAAAAGCCCAAATCGAATCAATCGATTGGGCTTTTTTACTGGCGGAGCGGACGGGACTCGAACCCGCGACCCCCGGCGTGACAGGCCGGTATTCTAACCAACTGAACTACCACTCCACAAAACCGCTATGCCTTTATATAGAAATAATGGTGGGTGATGACGGGGTCGAACCGCCGACATTCTGCGTGTAAGGCAGACGCTCTACCAACTGAGCTAATCACCCATTGCCGTCTCACACAAAAAAACCGCGCTTACCTAAGCTAAATAAAATGCAGGCGCTACATCGTTTTGCGCAAAAGTAAAAACCCATAAAAACCGAGAAATTACCTTAAGGCCACATTACCAAACTAAAAAAGAAATAGTCAGGAAAGTAAGGCTAATTATTGTACTGCATCTTTCAGAGACTTGCCAGCCCTAAATTTAGGCTGTTTTGCTGCAGCAATCGCAATGGTCTCACCAGTGCGTGGATTGCGACCGCTGCGCTCAGCACGCTCAGACACATAGAAAGAACCAAAGCCGACTAGTGTTACTTCGTCGCCGCCCTTCAATGCGTTAGTTACGGCTTCTACTGTTGCATCCAGAGCTTTACCTGCATCAGCCTTGGAGAGACCAGCGGATTCTGCGATGGCGTTGATGAGTTCCGATTTATTCACTTACGTCCCCTTACAATTCTGATTGGATTGATACGATTAAACTATCGACTACAGCTTTATAGCAAGCCACAAAATCTTGTGTCAACTAATGTTTTGTAAGCTGTCCGGTCACTTCCACCCCAGCTTGCGGCAGAACGGGCTCCACACTCACAACTTCTTCCGGCAAAATCTCCGGCAAACGCTCCAAGGCAAACCCCAACACCTGGTCGATCCACTTAACTGGGTGAATGGTAAGTCCGCGCTTCACATTGTCAGGGATCTCGGCAAGATCCTTAACATTGCCCTCAGGAATTAACACCTGCTTGATCCCACCACGGTGAGCCGCAAGCAGTTTCTCCTTTAAACCGCCAATTGGCAATACTTCGCCACGCAACGTGATCTCTCCTGTCATTGCAACGTCGCAACGAACCGGAATACCCGACAACACCGATACCATCGCAGTGGCAATACCAATCCCTGCGGATGGGCCATCTTTGGGTGTTGCCCCTTCGGGAAAATGGATATGCATATCAATTTTCTGATAGAAATCAGGGTCAATCCCCAGCGCCTTTGCACGACTGCGTACCACCGATAAAGCGGCCTGGATAGACTCCTGCATCACATCGCCAAGCTTTCCGGTTTGAATCATTTTTCCCTTACCCGGGAATTTTACCGCTTCAATGGTGAGCAACTCCCCCCCCACTTCAGTCCATGCAAGGCCAGTAACCTGGCCAACCTGGTTAGTTTGCTCGGCCATACCGTAGTCAAAACGATGCACACCCAGGTACTTTTCCAAATTTTTCGGGGTAACAGTAATCTTTTTGTCGCTTGGTTTCATCAAAAGACTTTTCACCACCTTACGGCAGATCCGGGCAATTTCCCGATCCAAGCTACGCACGCCGGCCTCACGCGTGTAGTAACGCACCACATCACGCACAGCGGTATCTGAAATCACCAACTCGCCTTCTTGTACACCATTAGCTTTAATTTGTTTTGGCACTAAGTACTTAAGGGCAATATTTACTTTTTCATCTTCGGTATAGCCCGACAAACGGATAACTTCCATCCGATCCAGTAAGGCAGGAGGAATGTTTAGTGAATTTGCAGTGGCAACAAACATTACATCTGACAAATCAAAATCAACTTCCAGATAATGATCACTAAATGCATGGTTCTGTTCTGGATCCAACACTTCCAGCAAGGCAGAAGAAGGATCACCACGGAAATCCGCACCCATCTTATCGACTTCGTCGAGTAAAAATAGCGGGTTTTTCACGCCAATTTTAGTCATCGATTGTAAAATTTTGCCCGGCATCGAACCGATATAAGTACGACGATGTCCGCGAATCTCGGATTCATCACGCACACCACCTAAAGCCATGCGCACAAACTTGCGGTTAGTTGCGCGTGCAATCGATTCCCCCAGGGAGGTCTTACCCACCCCAGGAGGCCCTACAAGGCACAAAATCGGCGCTTTAAGCTTTTCAACACGGCTTTGTACCGCCAGGTACTCGACAATGCGCTCTTTCACCTTTTCAAGGCCATAGTGATCGGTATCAAGCACCAATTCTGCAGCGGGCAATTCCTTGCTGATTTTGGTTTTCTTTTTCCACGGCAAATCAAGCAGTGTATCGATGTAATTACGCACCACAGTCGCTTCTGCTGACATGGGTGACATCATGCGTAATTTTTTAAGCTCGGATTCAGCTTTATCCTTTGCTTCTTTACTCATACCGGCGTTTTTGATTTTTTTATCAAGCTCGTCGATATCAGCATTTTCGTCTAATTCACCCAGCTCTTTCTGAATAGCTTTAACCTGCTCATTCAGATAGTACTCACGCTGGCTTTTTTCCATCTGGCGCTTCACGCGGCCACGAATGCGTTTTTCTACCTGCAAGATATCCAGCTCGGATTCAAGCTGTTTTAACAACTGCTCCATGCGGCGACGCAGATCGAACATCTCCAGAATAGATTGCTTTTGCTCCAGCTTCAAAGGCAGATGTGCGGCAATGGTATCAGCGAGACGATGCGCATCTTCAATGCCAGCCAGAGAGGTAAGAATTTCTGGCGGAATTTTTTTATTGAGCTTAACAAACTGATCAAACTGGGTCAGTAAAGCACGGCGCATTGCCTCTACTTCGTGCCCCTGCTCAGCACTGGCATCAACCGGATGAGCGATAGCACTATAAAAGCCCGCCTCTTCATCAATATCAGTTACCTCGGCACGCTGTCCACCCTCTACCAGCACTTTTACCGTGCCATCGGGCAATTTCAGCATCTGCAAGATACTGGCAATCGTTCCTACAGGATAAATATCGGCCAAGCCAGGCTCATCTTTCTGGGCGTTTTTTTGCGCAACCAGCAGAATATGGCGGCCATCTTCCATCGCGGCTTCAAGCGCGCGAATCGACTTTGGGCGACCCACAAATAGCGGGATAACCATATGCGGAAACACCACCACATCTCGTAGTGGTAGCAGCGGCAAATGGACATCGTCAGCAAACGCAACAGTTTGGGACATCAACAAGGGTCCTCAATAATGAATTTATCCCCCAGATCATGGGGGTGAGAGCAAGGAAATACAATGCCCTAGAATAAAATCTGACCTGAATATTTCACATAACCCGAAATCACATGAAATATTCAGAATCTAAAAACACTCATTCAGCTTGCACACAAGCATTGTTCCTGCTTAAGCTGCAGCCGGATCTGCATACACAATTGTTGGTGCGGTTGAGTTCTTGATCACGGTTTCATCCACCACTACACGCTCTACCCCTTTTAATGAAGGCAGCTCGTACATGATATCCAAAAGAGATGATTCAACAATCGAGCGCAAACCCCGCGCACCGATTTTACGCTCCATGGCCTTGTGTGCAATCGAAGCCAAGGCCTCTTTACCCACTTCCAGCTCAACCCCTTCCAGCGAGAACAGCTTCTGATATTGCTTGATCAGCGCATTTTTTGGCTCGGTCAGAATAGAAACCAGCGCGGCTTCATCCAACTCTTCCAGCGTAGCTGTCACCGGTAAACGGCCAACAAACTCGGGAATCAGCCCGAAGCGGATCAAATCATCCGGCTCAACCGTGTGTAGCATTTTACCAACACTAGTGTTTTCGTCTTTGCTCATAACTTCAGCACCAAAACCAATGCCACTTTTTACAGAGCGATTACGAATAATCTTATCCAGGCCTTCAAATGCACCACCACAGATAAACAGAATATTAGTGGTGTCAACTTGCGGCATATCTTGGTTTGGGTGCTTGCGCCCCCCCTGAGGCGGAACCGAGGCAACAGTGCCCTCAACCAGCTTCAAGAGTGCCTGCTGTACACCTTCACCGGACACGTCACGGGTAATCGAAGGGTTTTCGGATTTGCGGGCAATTTTATCTATCTCATCGATATAGATAATACCGCGCTGTGCTTTTTCTACATCGTAATCACACTGGGCCAATAGTTTAGCAATAATGTGCTCGACGTCTTCACCCACATAACCCGCTTCGGTTAACGTTGTAGCATCTGCAATGACAAATGGCACGTCCAGAAGCTTGGCCATGGTCTGCGCAAGTAAGGTCTTGCCCGAGCCAGTTGGCCCAATCAGAAGAATATTGGACTTGGCTAATTCCACATCATTATCACTCGCCTTATTGCTGGTCAGACGCTTGTAATGATTGTAAACCGCAACTGCCAAAATCTTTTTAGCACGCTCTTGCCCGATAACATAAGAATCGAGCGTGGTCCGAATTTCCATCGGCGTAGGCACACGCTTACCATCTGTAACCTGTTCAGCCTCGCCAATCACAGCCGCTGCTTCGTCTTTCAGTACATCACGACAAAGCTCAATGCATTCATTGCAGATAAAAACTTGCGGGCCGGCAATCAGCTTAACCACTTCGTGCTGGCTTTTACCGCAAAAAGAACAATAAAGGAGTTTTTCTGACATCGCTTAACCTACACCCCAAAAAAACGGGCCATTGCAGCCTGTCTTATTTAAATCCACCAAGCCGACAGGCCACTAGAATAAAAAACCGCCAGGCACGCTGGCGGCATTGTCACGCTTGGACGCAGCCTTATTTGGCTGCTGCCGTGCTACGAGATTGCAATACATCATCGATCAGACCGTAATCCTTCGATTCTGCAGCACTCATAAAATTATCTCTGTCTGTATCACGCTCAACGGCTTCGATACTTTGACCCGTGTGTTTCGCAAGCATTTCGTTTAAGGAGCGCTTGGTTTTAATGAGTTCACGCGCATGGATTTCAACATCGGATGCCTGACCGGACAAGCCGCCAATCAAAGGCTGATGAATCATAATCCGTGAATTAGGCAAAGCATAACGCTTGCCCCTGGCACCACTGGAAAGCAAAAATGCACCCATGCTGGCAGCCATCCCTACGCACATCGTTGACACATCCGGCTTGATAAAATTCATAGTGTCGTAGATAGCCAGACCTGCAGTGACCGAGCCACCCGGGGAGTTGATATACAGATGAATATCTTTATCTGGATTCTCGGATTCCAAAAACAGCATCTGCGCAATAATCAGATTTGCGCTTTGATCGTTTACCGGGCCAACCAAGAAAATAACACGCTCTTTTAAGAGGCGCGAGTAGATATCATAAGAACGCTCGCCACGACCACTTTGCTCAACGACCATTGGGATATACCCAAGGTTTTGCGGATCAAACTCTTGTCTCGACATCTTTTTCTCTCAGAAATTTATGGTCATTCAAACGATAAGGTGTCACCTTGATGACACCTTATCGTAGCACCTCTGATAACCGAGAATGATTAGCCCTGCTGGCCCATCAGTTCTTCAAAGGACACGCCTTTTTCAGTTACCTGTGCCTTAGCCAGCACAAACTCAACCACATTGTCTTCCAATGCCATTGATTCCGGGCCTGCCAAACGCTCACGATCTTCAAAATACCAGGCGACGACTTCGCTTGGATCTTCGTAATTCTGCGCCAAATCTTCAATAACCGCTTTTACCTGTTCTGCTTTCGCTTCCAAACCACTGCCTTTCACCAGCTCAGCCAAAGCTAAACCCAGGTGAACACGGCGCTGAGCTTGCGCTTCGAACATTTCTGGCGAGAACGGCACATACTTTGGGTCGATACCGCGTGCTTTCAAGTCTGCCAGTGCACCTTCAGCCAGACGACCGATTTCCAACTGCACTAAAGCCTTAGGCAGATCAAGCGGCGCTGCAGCAATCAACGCAGTCATGACGTTTTCTTTGGCACGGGCTTTCAGACGGAAACGCACTTCGCGCTCCAGATTGCCACGCACTTCAGCGCGCATTTTCTCTACATCGCCATCAACAATGCCAAGGCTTTTTGCAAACTCTGCATCCACTTCCGGCAAGATTGCAGCAGCTACGTTCTTAACCGTGATTTCGAATACTGCAGTTTTGCCCGCAACATCAGCGCCGTGATAATCCGCAGGAAAATCAACGCTTACCGATTTGGTTTCGTCTTCTTTCATGCCGATCACACCAGCTTCAAAGCCTGGCAACATTTGCCCCTTGCCCAGCAGGAAAGCGTGGTTTTCAGCAGTGCCACCATCGAACAATACGCCGTCGATTGAGCCTTTGAAATCAACAATCACGCGATCGCCATCGGCAGCTGCGCGTTCTACACGCTCAAAACGGGTGCGCTGGCGGCGCAGAATATCAACTGTTTTATCTACTTCAGCATCTGATAATTCCAGCACCGGCTTTTCAATTTGAGCAGCAGCTAAATCGCCAATCACCACTTCCGGGTACACTTCAAAAGTAGCCGAGAACTGAAAATCGCCCGTTTCTTCCGCCGCATCTTTTGGCTCAAAACGTGGGTAACCTGCTACGCGCAGCTTTTGCTCTTGTACGGCCTGACCAAAACTTACTTCAACCGTTTCACCCAGTACTTCTTCCTGGATACGGAAGCCGTAGTTTTGTGCAACGATTTTCATCGGCGCTTTGCCCGGACGGAAACCAGCAATTTTTGCTGTTTTAGCAACGTGCTTCAAACGCGCGTTAACTTGTTCGGTAATTTCTTCCCGAGGCACGGAAATAGACAGGCGACGCTCGAGTTGATTCAGGGTTTCTAGTTGTACTTGCATTTCAAACCATTCCTATGAGGGATCAACGCGCGTACACGCATCTTAATAAATAGGGGATAAAGCCAGCTCAGCAGCAGCGACGCGGCAAATCAACCGATCTTTGCCTCCCTTGTTTTTCTTCATAACTTTAAGCAGAAAAACCAGATCAGCACGCAGCGCCCACCGCGATTTACCAGCAAAGTCGGTGAGTTTAGCGCACAACAGCATGCAAATCCAAACAGAATTATTAACCAGACCCCGTACAGCAAAAAACATAGTAGCCGCAAGGCCTGGGCAGCAAGCCTGAGCCAATAAAAAAGTGAAGATGCACTGCTGTATTTTCAATGTGAACAGATTTTACTAGTCCAGAATTTCCGGACACAAAAAAGCCGCAAGAGCACTGCTCTTACGGCTTTTTTCAAAATATCTGGTGGGGGATAAGAGACTCGAACTCTTACACCTTACGGCGCTGGAACCTAAATCCAGTGCGTCTACCAATTCCGCCAACCCCCCACTTCACATCGCTGCGCCTAGCACCGAATGAAGACCCGCATTCTAGATGAAGGATCTAACTTTGCCAAGTACTTCTCTAAAAATATTTTAAAGTAGCTTAAGCTTATGTCCACAACAAACAAAAAAAATCTTTAATATGCCAGTAAGATAATCGCAATCTGATACAGCCTACAAAAAGTTTATGTCATACTCCGCACAGCTTTCCATCCTATACACTCTTACTTCACCCCTTCCGTGAACGATCATATACATACACTCCTGCGTATTCTTCCCCCTTGCGACTCTGCTACGGCAGAGGTTCGCTGGTTTGCCGGCCAGCAATCCGGCTCGGCATCGCTCGACAAACTTCCGCGCTCCCAGCGCACCGAACTAATCATCCCTGCAGCACTCTCCAATGTTTATCGTGCCGAGCTGCCAAGACAATCACTGGCAAAGCGGCAAAAGCTGTTGCCCCATCTTTTAGAAGATCGCCTGCTAAGTCCTGCTGCTTCACTTCATTTTGGGCTAAATGACCAGAATAATAAAATCATTGCCGTAGATCGCCAGTGGCTGACTCATTATCTTGGCTTACTCGCCGAGCATCGTATAAACCCTTCTGCAGCATGGAGTCTTTACGACTTTCTGCCTGACAGTACGAGCTGGTGCGTAGCCAAGGATCAACAGACTCGTATTGTCCGCAGCCCGGAAGGACAATACAGCCAGTTTGATGAGCCTGATATTGTCGATGCACTGATCGGAGAAGCCGTACGGCAAGACGCAACTCTGGCTGATTTGATACAAAACACCGTACCAGGCACCAATTTACTGCAAGGTGATTTTGCCCAGCGCAGTCAGTGGCGCTTTGACTGGAAAATTCTGCAGACGCCGGGACTGCTGCTCGGTGCTATTTTTGCACTTGTTTTGGCCGGACAAATAGGAGACTGGTGGCAATTACGCAGCAGCAAACTGGCCTTACAACGCGAAATGCGCCAGACCTATGCAGCAGCATTTCCTGGCGAGCCTGTGTTTGATCCTGTTTTACAGCTGCAAAGCAAGCTACGTGAACGCGGCGGGCTGAGTAACGGCAATGACGACGGACTGGATTTACTCCTGCGCGTAGCCAGTATCGCTGGCAACGGCCTGCAATTGGTGCAACTCGATTACAGTAATGGACAGCTCATTATGGAGCTGCCGGACTCCCAGGCAAGCAGCTTGCAATCACAACTTAAAGGAGCAGGACTCTCTGCAGAGACTCAGCCTGCTGCAACAGGGCAGACAAAAGTTCTGATTCGCCCCCAGGCCGTAAAGTGAGCCCCTTATGAATAAACTGAAAGAATTCTGGCAACAATGTAAACCCCGTGAGCGACTTTACTTGATGGCATGCGGTGCGTTTGCTTTTTTTGCAATTTTATATGCTGGCATTTGGCAGCCCGTTAACGCGTCCCGAATACAGCTGGGCAAGCAGGTTCCCCAGATGCAGATGCAGCTTGCAGAGCTACAAAGACAGCTTGCTCAGATCAAATCAACACCGGCAGGGCCTGGCCAAAATGGTGATTTTCGCACAGCAGTACAAGCCAGCCTGGACGCCAGAAATACCAGCGCGGATATTCAGGCATTGGCCACAGACAAACTGCAGATTAAAGTTGCACAAATCCGTTTTGCCGATGCACTCCCCCTGCTTGCGGCACTTCGCAGCGAAACGGGCTCGCAGATTAATCGCCTGCAAATCAGTAGTGCCGAGCACAATGGCATTGTGCAGCTAAGTGCAGAGGTAGAACGCCAATGAAGCAATATATTTATCATCGCAGTAAATGGCTGATCCCTCTGCTGATTTTATTTTTGATTCTGCAATTTCCAGCTTCATTTATTCTCAAATACCTCCCTGCCCCCATGCAAGCGGGCGGGGTCAGCGGTACGATCTGGTCAGGCAGACTGACCCCGCTGGGCATCGGCGGCCAGCAACTTTTGGATGAAGTGCGCTGGCAGTGGCAGCCCCTTAAACTGTTTAAAGGACAACTAAGCTGGCAACTGGATACCCGTTACGGCAGCCAGCCAGGCAAAGCTTATCTAATACTGGGTGCCGGTGGTAAACGCCTGGAGTCAGTCAGGCTCACCCTGCCCGCAGCGCCTTTGTTTGCCATCGACAAAAAACTGGCCCCTTTCCAGCTGGGTGGCCAGCTGATACTGGAAGCCCAACAGATAAGTCCCTCTCTGTCCGGTGAAATCAATTTACTCTGGCAAAATGCCAGCTCGCTCGTTTCTGTGCAGGCCAATCCCTTTGGCAGCTATCAGATTAAATTGCAGCCTGATTTAAGCTGGACCATCAGCACTCAAAGCGGGGCCGCACTGGCTATTTCAGGGCAGGGAAAAATAGATCCCCGGCGTGGCCCTCAGGGCTCGCTCCAGCTTAAACCTGCCAGTGGCAAAGAGGGCCTTTTTGCTCCGCTACTTGATCGCATGCCGTTAAACGGCGAGCAACACGAACTCAGACTTGGCACATAAACACTCCGCCCTATACTCCAGCAGAAAGCCACCGAGACAAGGAAAAAAAATGAAAAAGATCGAAGCTATTATCAAGCCTTTTAAACTGGACGAAGTCCGTGAAGCCCTGTCAGAGTTGGGTATCTCCGGCCTCACCGTGACAGAAGTTAAAGGCTTTGGCCGCCAGAAAGGCCATACCGAGCTTTACCGCGGCGCTGAATATGTGGTCGATTTTTTGCCCAAAGCCAAAATTGAAGTCGTGCTTGAGGACGATAAAGTGGAAACGGCCATCGAAGCAATCGTAAAAGCCGCCAATACCGGTAAAATTGGCGATGGCAAAATTTTTGTCAGCCCGGTTGAATATGTTGTACGGATTCGCACCGGTGAAATAAACGAGCAGGCTATCTAAAAAGTACCCGTTTCATCGTTTTCAAAATACAAAATGCGGCTTGAATGGCCGCATTTTGTATTAAATGTGTAGTTAATTTATGTCTCTGCATAATCACCACAAAATATTTACCCTCAACTTTTGCGATACCCGCAGAACCGCTGTGCTCAAGCAATCAGGCTTACTTTTGATAGGCTCCGGCCGAGTAAGTTAATTCATAGCTATGACTGTAGATTTCCAGAATATTACCGAATGGATCTTCCATATACACCATGCGAAACGGCTTCTTACCAGGATAATATTCGCGAACCGGCATGCGCTGCTTTCCCCCCGCGGCAACAATTTTTGCAGCCAGTCCTTCTACATCCGGGTCTTGCACGCAAAAATGAAACACTCCACTCTTCCAGTATTCAAAATTGTTTTCTCGCTGCTCGGCATTAACAAACTGGAATAGCTCAACCCCAATCCTGTCCCCGGTAGACAGATGGGCTATCCGGAAGGACTGCCAGTTTGCACCAAATACATCGGTGCACATCTGGCCAATAGCCGAATCATCTTCGGTAATGGTTGTCGGCGGCATAATCAAATACCAGCCCAGCACCTCGGTATAAAACTTCACCGCCGCGTCCAGGTCCGTCACACTGATTCCAATATGAGAAAAATTCCGTGGATAAGTCATTTACTGCCTCGCATGTTTTAAGTAGTGATGCCAGTTTAAGCTTCACATGCGATAATTAAAATCGATGCAAAGTTATAGGTTTGATAAATATTCATTATGCAAAACTGGATCAATCCACTATGGATACGCTCATTTCTGGCGGTAAACCAGCAGGGTAGTTTTACACGGGCGGCCGATAGCCTGAATATCACTCAAGCAGCAGTCAGCCAGCATTTGCAGCGGCTGGAAAGCCAGCTAGGCACTTTACTGATTCGCCGCCCGCGACAAATCGAGCTGACTCCGGCAGGAAAAATACTGCTCGAATATGCAAACGAAATCGAAACGGCCCACACCCGGCTGCACAACAATCTAAGCAATCACAACCCTTATTGTGGCGAGATCTCGATCGCAACGCCCGGCAGTGTGGGCCTGGCGCTGTATCCGCAGCTTCTGACACTACAGCAGCAACACCTGCAACTCACCGTAACGCACCGCATCGCGCCAACTGATGACATCATTGCTGCGGTATTAACCAGGCGATGCGAGCTGGGCATTGTAGCCCGCAGCGTCAGCGATGAACGCCTTTGCAGCAGTAAGCTGACACAGGAAGCACTTTGCCTTGTTTTGCCCATGAGCTGGGCAGGGGAAAAATGGGAAGAGTTATGCGAATTGGGATTAATCAATCACCCCGACGGAATGGATATGGCCTCACGCCTCTTTGCCCGTACCCACCCCGGGCAGCGGGTGAGCCAGCTACCAGTTCGTGGTTTCTCCAATCAGATCAGCCTGATTTTAGAGCCAGTGGCGCGCGGGCTGGGCTTTACCGTTTTGCCCCGATTTGCAGTCAATGCATTTAACAAACCAGAGCAAATCCGTATTGCCAATAACGAAATTCAGGTCAATGATACTTTATGGTTGATTCACCGGGCTGAGTGGCCGGTTTCTGCAGCAGGATTGTATGTTCTGGAAGAAATAAGCGCATATCTAAAATCAAACAACAATTAAAAGCGCTCTACCTCGCCATATAACTTTACCGCCCCGAACCAAATATAGAAAATAGCCCGGGCAATCTCAGAATATTTTATTAATTAATAAATCTTTAAAATTACTAATTAATTTCAAACCAATAAAAACCTGTATTTTACAAAGCATTAAAATACACAATATCTAATAATATATTTTTTTATAAAACCAGATCACATCAAAGATTAATTACCGTCGGCAGCTGTAACTATGTAACATTAAAGTGAAATTTATACGGCAGTTTTCTTGCGCTCTTTTTCAGCTTGGCGCCGCTCACGGAAAAACACCTTAAGCAAAGCCGAAGATTCATCTGCCATCACCCCATCCACCAGCTGCGTTTGATGATTTAAACGGCAATCTGCAAAAGGGTTGATCACACTGCCTGCTGCACCGGTTTTAGGATCTTTTGCCGCATAAACAACCCGGCTAATACGGGAGTGCAAAATGGCCCCGGCGCACATAATACAAGGCTCAAGCGTGACATACAGCTCGCACTCGGGCAGGCGATAGTTACCCAAATGGCGCGCCGCCTGCCGGATCGCCATCATCTCTGCATGGGCACTGGGATCGTGACGCAAAATGGGCTGATTGCAACCGCGGCCAATAATCTCCCCGCGATAAGTGACAATTGCCCCTACCGGCACTTCACCCAGCTCTTTCGCCCGCTCAGCCCCCAGCAAGGCTTGCTGCATAAAATCTAAATCATTCATCAACATACTACTTAATCAAAAAAATTCTGTAGACACAGAAAAAACCATGAGAAATCACACTGCCAGCATCCCTGGTCATACTCTTTGCTCAATTTTTCCACCAGCATAATGGTCTTCGCGTGCGACCTGCTGTAATAAACGTACTAGTTAATCATCATAGTTAGGTAGGTGTTTTTTCTCTCTGTTCTCCCTGCGCTCTGTGTTTACAGATTTTTTGCAATTTTTTAAGCCACGCCCAGCATTTCTGCCGCGTGCTGGCGGGTAGTACTGGTAATTTCCACGCCACCCAGCATGCGGGCAATTTCTTCGATGCGCTCTTCCACGCTCAGCATATGAATGGTGCTTAATACGCCGGATTTCGATTGTGTTTTGCTCACCTGCAGCTGCTGGAACCCACAGGCGGCAACCTGCGGCAGGTGGGTAATACACAGCACTTGCCGCGCCGCGCCCAGATCCGCCAGCATGCGGCCAACAATTTCGGCCACCCGGCCGCCAATACCCACATCCACCTCGTCAAAAATCAGTGTAGGCACATTCGCCACCTGGCTGGTAATCACTTGCAGAGCCAGGCTGATACGGGATAGCTCGCCACCCGATGCCACCTTGGCCATTGCTCTTGCCGGGGTCGTCGGATGATTGGCCACCATAAACTCCACCGTTTCCAAACCAAAACTCGCAGGAGCCTCATGGGCATGCAGTACAATTTCAAATCGGCTGCCCACCAGCGCCAGCAGTTGCAATTCTTTAGTCACCATTTTCGAGAGCTTATCGGCAGCGACCTTACGGCTAACCGATAATTGTCTGGCTGCTTTACGATAATCAGCTTCTAATTTCTGAACACGGCGGCGCACCGCATCCAGGCCCGCACTACCGCCTAACTCGGCAAGGCGCTGCTGCCAGGCGGCCAGTTTTTCCGGCAGCTCGGCAGGCTCTACCCGATATTTACGTGCCATGCGAAAGATCGCATCCAGGCGACTTTCCACATCGGCAAGGCGGGCCGGATCTAGCTCTAAGTGATCGGCATAGCGGCGCAATGCATACACGGATTCAGTCAGCTGCGCTTCAGCACTGGCCAAAAGCTCCAGTGTTTCGGAGATACCCGCATCAAAATCAGCCAAAGCAGATAAACGCCCCGCTACCGATCCCAGCCAGGACTGGCAGTTTTCATCGCCATCAGCGAGCATCAATAAACCACTTTGCACGCCTTCAATCAGGCTGGCAGCATGATGCAAGCGCTTATGCTCGGCTTGCAGCTCCGGCCATTCTGCAGCGGTAAATTGCAGGGCGGCCACTTCATCCACCTGCCATTGCAGGCGTTCACGTTCCGCATCAAAGGCTTCGGCGTTATTCTCGGCAACCGCCAGCTCATCAACAACGTTTTTCCAATCTTTAAATAAACCCGCCACGTCTTTTGCAAGGCCTGTGCATTCTGCATAGCCGTCAACCAATTCGCGCTGCACCTCGGAGCGCAGCAAGGATTGTGGCGCATGCTGACCGTGGATATCTACCAGCTGCTCGCCCAGCGATTTAAGCTGTGTCAGCGTTGCAGCAATGCCATTAATCCAGGCGCGGGATTTGCCACTGCTGTCAATGCTGCGGCGAATCAACAACTCTTCTGGCTCGTCCCCCAGCAAAGCTTCTTCTTCCAGCCAGGCCTGTACGTTTTTAGGCGGAGCAAACCGTGCCTGCAAGTCAGCTTTTTCGGCACCATGACGCACCACTGTACTTTCTGCCCGCCCCCCCAGGAGCAAACCCAGTGCGTCGATCACAATCGATTTACCCGCCCCCGTTTCACCGGTCAAGGTCGTTAAGCCTGAGCGAAAGTCAAGCGACAGCTCTTGCACGATGACAAAGGATTTAAGCGAAATAGAAAGCAGCATGGCGTGTTTTTACACCTTGGTTACGGTTGCCACGAAACAAACCCAAATCTTAAAACATAGAGTAAAGGAGAACACGGAGTAAAACTTAATTTCAATAGTTTTACTCCGTGTAGCTCTGCGTCCTCCGTGCTCTCTGTGGTTCAAGATTTGGGTTTTGAATTAAATTGAGTGATCACTTACAAACGCTCGCCCCAGCGTAGTTTTTCGCGCAGGGTGTCGTAATAATGATAACTGTTTGGGTGCAACACCCTGAGGGTATTGCGGTAGCGGCTAATCAGTACGCGATCTTTTTCTTGTAAATCACAGTGCGACTGATTGTCAAAATAAACACGGGCATCCTGGGCACGGGTCAGTAAAAACTCAACCGCGCAGGTATCATTCACCACAATCGGGCGATTCGATAATGATTGCGGGCAAATGGGCACCAGTGCAATTGCCGGTAAGCTGGGATGTAAAATCGGACCGCCGGACGCCAGCGCATAGGCTGTGGAGCCGGTTGGTGTTGAAATAATCAGGCCATCTGAGCGCTGGCTATAAACAAAACGGCCATCAATAAAAATTTCAAACTCGATCATGGCCCCCGTGCTGCCACGGCTAAAAACCACGTCATTAAACGCTAAGGCGTTGTCAATTTCATGACCATCACGCACCACCGTGGTTTCAAGCAAGATGCGCTCTTCGGGAATAAACTCCCCGTACAGCATGTCCATCACCAGCTCATCCATCTCATCAACCGATATATCGGTCATAAAACCCAGGCGGCCTTGGTTGATTCCCACAAGTGGAATGCGATAAGGTGCCAGCAGACGCGCCACTCCGAGCATAGTGCCATCACCGCCGAGCACGATAACCAGATCAGCCACTTTGCCGATATTATCGCGGCTGACATCCTGATGTTCGCTTATGCCATGCTCTGCGGCGCTCGCCTGATCGAGCAGGACTTTTACCCCCGCCCCTGCAAGCAGAGCAGCAAGACGGCGGATAGGCTCTCCCAAAGTAGGGGTGCCCGTGCGCCCCACTACGGCGATGGTTTTGAACAATAAACTACGCATAAGCTCATTAGACCCGATTTTTAAAAAAATAACAGCAGCAGTCAGTTAATTTAAAGTACTTTGCCCGTGTTTTCTCCAGGCGGGTGCTTGCCCCAAAGTAAAACTCCTTGTAAAACGAAGTAAAATTTGCAACATAGCCCACCGTCGCCGCCCAATATGCTGAACGATCGTTCTCAAATTCTACTTAAAACCCTCGTCGAGCGCTACATTGCTGAAGGCCAGCCTGTTGGCTCCAAAGCCCTGCAGCATTTTTCAGGGCTGGATATCAGCTCTGCAACAATCCGAAATACCATGGTTGATCTGGAAGCACTAGGCTTTGTCGCAAGCCCGCATACCTCAGCCGGCCGCATTCCTACCGTGCTGGGCTACCGGCTTTTTGTAGACTCCTTACTCACAGTGCAAACTTTAGATTCGCCCACCTTAAGCGAATTACAGCTCCCTGTTGACAGCCCGCAGCGCAGTGTCACCGCAGCCTCACAGATTTTATCGCAGCTCACCCAGTTTGCCGGCCTTGTGCAAAGCCCTAAGCGCCACGATCTTTTGCTTAAGCAAATCGAATTTATGCAGCTGTCTGAGCGCCGTGTTTTGCTGATTCTAGTCACCAGTGATGGTGATGTGCAAAACCGTATTTTACAGACCGAGCGTATTTATAGTGCCAGCGAGCTCACAGAAGCCGCTCATTTCCTAAATGAATACTGCTCTGGCAAAACACTGGCGGCCCTGAGCCATATTGTGCAAAAAGAATTAGTCAGCTTAAAAAGTGATATTGTCAGCCTGATGAATGCTGCCGTTGCTGTAGGTGCAGAATTAAGTAACCGCAGTGATTCTGTAGTAATTGCAGGTGAACACCAGTTGCTGGGTGTGGGGGATTTATCCTCCAATGTAGCCAGAATGCGCCAGCTATTTGCTCTCTTCGAGCAAAAAACGGCCCTGCTGCAACTGCTGGATTTAGGCAACCACGCCGATGGTATAAAAATTTATATCGGGGGTGAATCAGGCTTGGCTCCACTGGATGAATGCTCTGTAATCACAGCGCCCTATCGCGTTAATGGTGAAATTGTTGGCACACTAGGCGTGATTGGCCCCACCCGGATGGATTATGAAAGAGT
This sequence comes from Iodobacter ciconiae, assembly GCF_003952345.1. Classification (NCBI taxonomy): domain Bacteria; kingdom Pseudomonadati; phylum Pseudomonadota; class Betaproteobacteria; order Neisseriales; family Chitinibacteraceae; genus Iodobacter; species Iodobacter ciconiae. The sequence goes on from NZ_CP034433.1 coordinate 1,986,607, forward strand.
AATTCCTATTGTCGACATCACCGCCCAGCTTTTGTCCACAGCGCTCTCTTTGTGACTTTTCAACCCTTGCTTGCTGCCAATATTCCCATATCATTGCACCGCCTTTCATTGACAATGCAAACCACTTTATAGAAAAGCGAAAACTATGCGTAAACTTATCCCCCTATTACTGGTTAGCCTGCTGGGCATGGCACATGCCGATGAAGCTTTGGTTGCCCGTGAAGATGTGCAGGCTTATATCAAGGCAACGGCAGAAAAGCACCAGTTTACTGAAGAAGAACTGACGCAAACACTTAGCCGGGCCACGCTTAAAAGTAATGTTCTGGATATTCTGGACCGGCCTTCTACCGCCCGCCCCTGGTATACCTTTCGCGTTAACTTTGTAAATCCCGCCCGCAGCCTGGCAGGCGCCAAATTCTGGCGCGAGCACGCGATTGCCATCAAAGAAATTAGCGAGCGCTACGGGGTAGAGCCAGAAATCATTGTGGCTATCCTGGGAGCCGAGACCAATTACGGTAAAAATACCGGAAGCTTTCATATTCTTGACGTACTGAGCACCATTGCCTTTGATTACCCGCGCCGTGCTGAATTCTTTCAAAAAGAACTCACCGAATTTCTACTGCTTGCCCGTGAAGAAAATGAAGACCCGATGGACTTTACCGGCTCCTACGCGGGTGCCATGGGCTGGCCACAATTTATGCCTTCATCATTTCGCCAGTATGCCGTTGATTACGATCAGAACGGCCATCGCGACATCTGGAATCACCCCGATGACGCGATTGCCAGTGTGGCAAATTACTTAAAAGCGCATGGCTGGGAAAAAGGCCAGCAGGCCTATACCGCAGTCAATATCAATACGGATATGAGCGATGTATTTGCTGATAAATTTAATTTGCACTACACCGTGTCCGAACTGATGCAAAAAGGCGTAGTGCCAATGAGTGAGCTCGATGTCCAGCAAAAAGCGGTCCTGTTTTCACTGGAAACCGAGCCGGGCTTTACCAGCCACTATCTGGGCTTTAATAATTTTTATGTCATTACCCGCTACAACAAAAGCACGCTTTATGCGACAGCGGTATTACAGCTTTCTGAAAGCATTTTAAAAAGTTATCGGGAAGGTGATGATTTAAAACCGGCCAGAACCCCTGCAAAACCCGCAAAAACGGTTAAAAAACAGGGGGGATGGCGGTAAGATTTACGACAGCTATAGCTATATAGCTATAGCTTGTGAAGCAGGTAAAAGACGCAATGCAGCACACAAGCGTCTTTTACTCCTTCCCCACACAAACCCCAATGGTGCGCTTGCCTATGCAGTATTTGGTTTTACGCACCTGCTTAAAGCACCAACAGAATCCGGGCACACTGTTTAGTATTAATTTGCAGCTATGCTCAAAATCTTACTATGAGAGTTAGTCACCCCAAAAATAGCTTTCCCTGGTACTGAAACAGCACGCTAAACAAGCCCAACTCCGAGGACAATATGAAAGTAAGCATCATTATCCTGATTGCAATGATTTGGGGTGGGCTGCAATTTGGCACTGACGGCGCTTTAGGTGCCGGGCTGCTGGCTTTTATTGGCTACATTTTCTTGAGCAAAAAAAAATATTCTCCTGAAGAGGACTCTGAATCCCCGCCTCATGGCGCTCATTCATCTGCCCCCTCTTCCACCGGCCATACACCGAACCGGCACGCTCACCTCAGCCTTGAGCAAAGAGTTTTGCAGCTTGAGCAATCACTGGCGGCCTTGCAAGACGAAATCCAGCAACTTAAAACACAAGACAGCAACAGCAGCCCGATCAATCCGGTTTTTAACGCTACTGGCATCACACCTGTCTCTGCGGCACACCCGATAGAAAACAGCGACTGGGCGGCTGCAGCAATCAGCCAGACAACAACCTATCAAACCAAAATCGCACCTGAGATCAGCATTGAATCTGCTGAGACAGAAGTAAACAATTTATCCGCAATCACGCCTTCTGACTCCAGCGCGATTGATATGACGGCAGCCACATCCTCAACCGGGCCCTCTGCTGTTGACAGCACTATTGGTATCGCGGCAACAAGCACACCCGGGCATCCCGCCATACCAGCGCGCCCTGTGCCCCCAATTCCCATTTCGCCAGCCCAGCCAGACTGGCTGAGCGAGCAATTTGCCAAGGCTTTTAAAGTGGGCAAAGACTGGCTATTGGGCGGTAATACCGTGGTGCGGGTCGGAATACTGATTCTCTTTTTTGGCGTAGCGTTTTTACTGAAATTTGCGGCCGACAACAGCATGCTGCCGGTGGAGTTGCGCTTCGCAGGCACCGCCATCGGCGCAATTGTGCTGCTGGTGATTGGTTGGCGATTGCGTGACCAGCGCCGCGAATATGCTTTGATTATGCAGGGCGGTGGTGTGGGCGTGCTGTATCTCACCGCCTTTACCGCTTTGAAATTTGCAGTGATTCCGGCCGAATTTGCTTTTCCATTTTTAGTGCTGGTCGGCGTGTTTTCGGCTATTTTAGCCATCAAGCAAGATGCCAGATCGCTGGCAGTGATGGGCATTACCGGTGGCTTTTTAGCACCAATTCTCACCTCTACCGGCCACGGCAGCCATATCGCCCTATTTAGCTATTTTGCCCTGCTTAACGCCGGTATTTTTGCAATGGCTTGGTATAAAACATGGCGGCCGCTTAATTTACTGGGCTTTGTGTTTACCTTCGGGATTGCATCGACTTGGGGCGCGCTTAAATACAAACCAGAGCTACTCGCCAGCACCGAGCCATTTTTAATTTTGTTTTTTCTGTTTTATGTTGGCATAGCCCTGCTCTACGCCTTGCGCCAGCAAGTTGCACTTAAAAACTATGTGGATGGAACACTGATTTTTGGTACACCGCTCGCCGCGTTTGGCCTGCAGACATCACTCGTGCACGATATTGAATTTGCACTCGCTGGCAGTGCTGCGGTGCTCTCCGCTTTTTATCTTTTAATTGCCTGGTTTTTAAGAGCAAAAAAACGCGACGAGCTGCGTTTACTGTTTGAGGCGCTGCTTGCACTGGGTGTGCTGTTTGCCACGCTGGCCATCCCGCTGGCCTTTGATGCCCGCACCACCGCAGCCAGCTGGGCAGTTGAAGCCGCAGCGATTATCTGGGTCAGTCTGCGTCAGCAGCGTTTACGCTCGCTCTGCTGCGCCTTAGCTTTGCAAATCATTGCCGGTATCGCCTTCCTAAGCCATGCAGGGCCCCAGCCAGATGATGCCTTAGCCATCCTCAATAGCGGCTATATCGGTGGCCTGATGCTGGCGCTGTCAGGATTTTTTAGCGGCTATTTAATGCAAAAAGAGGCCGCCCTGACGTGGTTTAAGCCCGGAAAAATTATTTCAGCCCTGCTCGCAGCCTGGGGATTACTGTGGTGGACGGGAGCAGGGCTCAATGAAATCCGGCAATTTATTCTGCCTAGCGAGCAATCTGCCGCCACCGCTCTGTTTGCAGGCTTTAGCGCACTACTCGCCAGCCTGGCCTGCAAAAAGTGGCAATGGCCGCTGCTGCGCCTGCCTGCGCTGGCACTGTTTCCTGTATTGGCCCTGATCAGCATGCCGGTATTTGCCACAAAATTACATCCACTGGCAGGATGGGGCTTACTCGCCTGGCCACTTGCTCTGCCACTGGCACTTTATTTATTGTGGCGGCATAAAAACGAAGACCAAAAAGAACTGCCCATCCTGCACAGCGTTGGTGTCTGGCTGAGCAGTCTTTTGATTGCCGCCGAGCTGGCCTGGCTCATTACCCAGGCCGTGCCGGAAGGCATATGGCGTACAACCGCATGGCCTATCCTCTGCGCTGCAGTGCTCTGGCTGCTGGCAAGCTATGGCAACAAAATACGCTGGCCAATTGCCCGCTACCCGCAGGCCTATTTTGTTAACGGGGCTGCACCACTGGCTGCGGGCTTACTGCTCTGGGCATTTTTTGCACTTGGCAGCGATGGCAATCCTGATCCGCTGCCTTATCTACCACTCATTAACCCGCTCGATATTGCCCTTGGATCAGGCGTGGTGGCGCTCCTGGCCTGGAAGCGCAAATTACTGAGCCTGCAGCTGCTTGATCTATCCAAATGGACTGCCCCTGTTCTGCTGGCGCTGGGATTTTTATGGCTGAACGCCGAGCTACTCAGAGTCTTCCACCATTGGGGGAATGAGGCTTACAGCCTGAACACGCTTATTGATTCGCTCAGGATACAGGCGGTGTTTGCGCTGTTCTGGAGCGGCGTTTCTGCTTTGGTGGTCATTGCACTGAAACGCTTTGCCACAGAGGAGTCTTATGCCTCGGTGGCAACCCGCCAGGCGCTGCGCGGCTTGCTGCTGGTGCTTTGGGCATGGCTATTGGCGGCTAATTTTAATGATGGCAGCTTGCTTAATGTCCGCTATCTGCCGCTGCTTAATTTGCTGGAGCTGGCGCAACTGGCGGTGCTTGGCGCGCTGTATCTGGCCTGGCGTGATTTCAAATCGGCATCCGCCGATGCCGAACTGCCCAACTGGCTGGCCTACGCCGCCCTCGCCACACTATTTATCTGGTTTAACGGGGCCTTATTACGCGGCTTGCATCATCTGCTGGCCTTTCCTTTTTCCTTACTCGAAGCGATTCATTCCAGCAGCCTGCAGCAAATATTAATGCTGGCATGGGGGCTGTTTTCACTGGCGGCGCTGCAATGCACCAAGCGGAACAGCATGCTGCGCCTGCTGGCCATAGCCTGCGCGCCTGTGATGCTAGTGATGTGGCTCTGGACTTTCTACGCCAACTTCAGCGAGGTCGGCAACCGCTGGCCGCTGATCAATCCGCTGGATTTAATCCAGATCGGCATCTTTGCCCTGCTGGCACTCTGGCTCTATCGCGTGGATAAACTGCGTGGCGGGCTGCCGGTGCAATGGCTTAAGATCGGCGCCGGTGCCACGCTGTTTGTCTGGCTAAATGGCGTATTGCTGCGCACTTTGCATCACTGGGGCGATGTACCCTATCAGCTGGGGCCACTTTTGCAATCGACACTGGTGCAAGCTTCGCTATCGATATTCTGGACCCTGCTCGCCTTTGGCTTAATGCTGTTTGCCACGCGAAAAACCGACCGATCGCTCTGGTTTAGCGGCGCGGCACTACTCGTCATCGTGGTCGGCAAGCTGTTTATGCTTGATCTGTCCAGAATCAGCGGCATAGAGCGCATCATCAGCTTTATTGGCGTAGGCGTCTTACTGCTTATCATTGGCTATTTATCACCGCTGCCCCCCAGAAAGGAAGAGCCATGAGATTAATCTGCCTGCTGATCTTATGTGTCAGCCCCCTGATATGGGCAAAAAAACCGACACCAGCGCCGCTGCCATCACCACTGACGCCAGCGATTTTCAGCCATCAGCAAGCTTTGTTACTCAGTGAATCGTCGCCCTTTTACCGGCTGGATGTGCCTGTTACCGTGTACCAATTTAGCCAGCGAGCCGATTTAAGCGATTTGCGGGTCTTTAACGGAGCAGGCGAGCTGGTGCCCTATGCGCTGGAAACAAGTGCAGCAGCACATCAGCTCAGCCAGACTGCGCTGCGATTTTTCCCTTATGCCGAAAAAACCAGTAATGAGCAGCGTGATGTTTCAGTCCAGATCAGCAGCGATGGGCAACTGAGCGCACAAAGCCACACCGTCAGCAAGCAACAGCAAAGCAGCTATATTGTTGACGCCTCGCAAATCAAGGGGCAGCTCGAATCCCTTACGCTCGCCTGGCAGGAAGGCAACTCCCAGATCAGGCTGGCCGCCAGCGACGACTTACAACAATGGCAATCACTGGGCAGCACAGAGATCATCCAGCTGGATTATCAGGGGCAAACACTCAGCCAGCCCAAAGTAGATTTGGGCAGCATTCGAGCCAAATACCTGCGCATCACGAGCGACACCCCGCTCACACTTAAAGAAGTGCGCTTACAATCCTCCATAGCACACCCCAGCCCTACAAAAAGAGTCTGGCTGACTCCGGTGACGACACCGCTCGGCAAGGGCGAATATCTGTTTGATCTTGGCGTGCATGCTCCTGTCGACAGGCTGGAGCTCACCTTGCCACAGCTCAATACGGTGGTACAAGCATCGCTATCAAGCCGGGCTGCGCCTGCCGAGCCCTGGCAAAATAAACAAAGCGGCGTGCTCTATCGCCTGCAAGGCAAAACCGCTGAGAGCCGCAGCCCAGCGCTGATCATCCCGCCAAACAACCATCGCTACTGGCGTTTAAGTGTCAATCAAAATAGTGGTGGACTAGGCGAGGGTCTACCTCAACTGAAAGCGGGCTGGACACCCCAGCAAATCGCCTTCGTCGCCCGCGGGCAAGCGCCGTTTACACTGGCTTTTGGCCATGCGCGGGTAAATAGTGCAGCAATTAATTCGGCGGATTTGATTATCGGCAATACCGTGGCATCGGCTGTGGCGGGCGCTTTGCTCAATAAAGCAGCCCCTCCGGCACCGGCCATCGCCAGTGAGCCATCATCTGCGCGCAGCTACGGGCTATGGACAGCGCTCGTTTTGGCCGTTGGCGTATTAGGGGCGATGGCGTACAAACTGACCCGCACCCCCAGCCCCTCTCCCGAAAAGGCAGAAGAGAGTGAAATCTCTTCATAACGTAGTTGGCATACTTTAAAGCCTCCCGTTTTGAGGGAGGGGTGGAGAAGGCCATTTACTCATGCAATATCGGCAAAAGCACCTGCACACCGTCTCCGTCCGGCAGCCTATCCCGATTTCAACTACTAAATACGCAAATATAAAGTATTGGATGAAGCAGTTTTTACCCCGAAGGTGATCCTCCTCTTCATCCACAGCCAAAAGTGCAAAAGAAGAAGTTTTTCAAAAGAAAGCGATGCAAATCAAGAAATGGTATGGTGATATTTAGCTGAAGAAAACCATGATAAAGCGATAGCTAATAATAAATGCCTAATTCAAAGGTGCTAAAACGCAGGCACGAAGAGCACAAAAAAACAGATCATTTTTCACGGTTTTCTCCGTGAAACTCTGTGTTCTCCGTGCTCTCTGAGACTCAAGATTTTAGTTTGTTCGCTAGCCTGAGTTGCTACGATTACTTATTCATCTCCCGCTGACGACGGCTTTCAGCAAGGATAATTCCGCTGGCAACCGATACATTCAGGCTTTCTACCGAACCGAACATCGGAATAGATACCAATGTATCGCAAGATTCACGGGTCAGGCGGCGCATGCCCTCGCCCTCATTACCCAATACCCAGGCCAGCGGGCCGGTCTGGTTGAAATGGTGCAAATCGGTTTTGGCATCGGCATCGGTGCCCACAATCCATACATTCTGGTCTTTTAAGTCGCGTAAAGTGCGCGCGAGGTTAGTGACCATAATGTAAGGGATCACTTCTGCTGCGCCGCAAGCCACTTTGGATACGGTAGCGTTAATGCTGACCGATTTATCTTTAGGCGCAATCACGGCATGTACGCCCATGGCATCGGCCACGCGCAGGCAAGCCCCCAGATTATGCGGGTCAGTAATGCCATCCAGAATCAGTAAAAATGGCGGCTCGTTCAGGTCTTCCAGCACGTCTTCCAGCACCACATAGGATTTACCCGCGTCAATCATGGCGGCGACCCCCTGGTGGCGGGCGTGGCCTGTCATGCCATCCAGGCGCGCGGCATCGACCATAATCACATGCACGCCCTGCTGCTCGGCTAATTTCAGCAGCTCTTTTGCGCGTGGATCATTGCGGTTGCCATTAAAAAACAACTCTAAAACACTGTCAGGAAAACGCTTAATGCGCGAAGCTACGGCATGAAAGCCATGAATTAATTTTTTTTGCATTTGTTTCTATACCTACATAAATCGCCGATTATTTTTATAGATCACCACCAGCAAGTCCCATTTTGCAAGGAAATGAAGCGATGATTTATAAAACGGAACCTGCTGTTACCAACCCTTGCCGGGCCAGGTAAATCTCGAGATCGTCTGCCGCTAATGCACGCGAATATAAATACCCCTGCACGCTGTGGCAGCCACTTTTGCGCAAGAATAACATTTGTTGAGTCGTTTCAACCCCTTCACCGACCACAGAAAGGCGTAATTTACGAGCCATGGCAATAATTGCCTCGGTAATTGCAGCGTTATCGGTGTCCTCCGGCAAGCCATCAACAAATGAGCGGTCAATTTTTAGACTATCAATCGGAAAATGCTTCAGATTTGAAAGCGACGAATAACCCGTTCCGAAATCATCAATAGCCAGCATCACGCCCATGGCTTTCAGCTCATTTAAAGTCTGCACCGCACGCTGCGGATCTTGCATGATCATACTTTCGGTAATTTCAAGTTCCAAGTACACAGCAGCCAGGCCGGAGCTAGCCAGAGCATCTTTCACCTGTTGAACCAGATTAGCCTTTTGAAATTGCCGGGGAGATAAGTTCACAGCCACATGAGGGATGCTAAACCCTGCATCCAGCCAGGTACGCATCTGTCTGCACGCCTCGAACAGAACCCACTCGCCAATTGCAACAATCAAGCCGTTTTCTTCAGCCAGCGGAATAAAACTCGCCGGGGGCACCAATCCCAGACTGGGGTGGTTCCAGCGGATCAGGCTTTCCAAACCACTTAACTGCCCATTGCCCAAATCAATTTTGGGCTGATAATGCAAACAAAACTGCTTGCGCTCCAGAGCGTGCCGCAGGCCGTTTTCCATCATCAGATGCTCGAATGCCATCTCGTTCATATTGGCAGCAAAAAACTGCACATTATTTTTGCCGGTTTCTTTGGCGCGGTACATCGCCACATCCGCATTTTTAAGCAGTGCAGCAGGTGTTCTGCCATCGCTCGGGTAAACACTGATCCCGATCGAACAACTAACAAATAATTCCTGACCATTAATCAAACTGGGTTGAATCAAGGCCTGACGCAAACGTTCAGCCACCTGCCCCACCTGTTCAAGACAATCTGTGTTTTCCAGCAAAATAGTAAACTCGTCGCCGCCAATACGAGCCAGCACATCGCCCTCACTTAATGCATTTTGTAGGCGCTGCGCCACAATCACCAGCAGTGCATCCCCCACTTCATGACCCAGCGTGTCATTAATCGTTTTAAAACGATCCAAATCAATAAACAGTACGGCAAACTCACTCTCTTTTGCTCGCTGTACGGCGCTATGCAGCTGCTCTTGCAAAGCCATACGGTTATACAGACCGGTCAGCGGATCGTGATTGGCCAGGTAAAACAAACGCTGCTCTGCTTCTTTTCTATGGGTGTAATCAGAAAAAACACCAACATAATTACTCATACTTCCCCGATCATCACGCACAGCGCTAATGGAAAGCCAGGCCGGGTACATTTCGCCATTTTTACGCCGGTCTTCCATTTCTCCCTGCCAATGTCCATAAGTCTGCAACTCGGAGAGCATGGCCTTATTCACTTCCCGCCCATAGCCACGCTGATTGAACATTCGGGAAATTCGCCCAATTGCATCTGTAGAATCAAAACCTGTGATCCGGCTAAATGCGGGGTTAACCGCCACAATTTTAGCACTGGCATCTGTAATCAAAATGCCTTCACTGGCATTGCCAAATACCTGTGCGGCAAGCCGTGTACTCTTTGCCGCCACAAATTCTTCCTGATTTGAAGCAGCCAGTAGCACCCCCGTAACCACCACGGACAGCAGTAACAATAAATTTGATAACAAATTACCCGACCAGACCGGATCAGAATGAGAAAGAATAACCAGTAAGCCGACCACAATCCCCAGCAGCCCGTTGCCAACATGCCCTAAGCGCAGAGCAGACCAGATCATCAGCGGAAACAATAAAAACAGTAGCTCCTGATAACCATGAAACTGGCTCAATAAAATGGCACCAAAGCTGGCCATGCCCACAATCAGTACCATCTCCGGCAGGCGGGAAGGCCAAACTGTAGCGCGCTGATGTAATAAGCCCAGGCTCAAAGGAACCACAATCAGAATAAACAAGGCGTCCACCAGCCACCAGGAAACCCAGTCAGAAAAAAGGGTAGCAGCCAAAACAGGAAAGAAAACACTTTGAATCAAAACACCACAGCTGGCTCCAAAGAACGCCCCCACCAGAGGGCCCGCCAGAATTAATCGTAAGCTATCTTTCACCCTCAGCTCGCCATCCAGTACAAACCGGGGCAACAAAGACACAACCACCAAAGGCTGCAGTACACCAAGTAAAGAGAGCTGAACCACACCCCAGAAAGGGTAACCTTGCAAGACTGGCAATTGCCATGAAACCAATATTATCGTTAATAAAGTACGAGGCCCGCATAGTAGTAAGGCTGCAACACCGACACCGGTATGCAGGTTAAATAAGTGCTGTCCCGATGATAACTTCCAGCTAAGAAAACTAGACAGGCTATACACTGAAGCAATAAGAAGCTGCTGTAGCCATGGCCTACGCATTAATATTGCTCTCCCCAAACTAATTATTTTTTAGTGCCCAATAAGGCAAATCTAATATTTGGGAAGCATCATTAGATAGTTACCCAAAAAAATCAAGTCCCAGCTTTCTCAAACAGATCGGGCAGGACGGGTATAATCTGCCACTACGCTTTCTAAAAACGCCATCAGCCATGACACTACCTGCACTCCCCCTTAACAGCCAACGTACCCAAATCAATGCCTTACACGGCTCCGGAGATGCATGGGTTTTAAGCCATTACGCCAATATTTCACATCCTTTAGTGGTGTTTACGTCCAATGCGCAGGTGGCCAGCCGCTTAAAAGAGGAGCTGGCTTTTTTAGCGCCGCAAAAAAATATTGTCCTTTTCCCAGACTGGGAAACACTGGCTTACGATCACTTTAGCCCGCATCATGATTTGATTTCAGAGCGCTTAGCGGCGTTGTGGCAAATCCGTCAAAACCAGGCGGATGTGGTGATTGTGCCGGTACAGACAGCAATGGGTGTCTTACCCCCGGTAGAGTATCTTGCCGCCTACACTTTTTTTCTTAAGAAAGGCGAAAAGCTTGATGCAGATCAGCTGCGTGCTGATATGGCATTTGCAGGCTACAGCCACGTAACACAGGTGTATGGGCCGGGTGAGTTTTCTATCCGTGGCGGGCTGATTGATTTATTCCCCATGGGCTCTACCCTGCCGTTTCGGATCGATTTATTTGACGAGACCATCGAAACTATCCGCACCTTTGATGTAGATACCCAGCGCAGCCTCTACCCTGTGCCCGAAATCCGCCTACTGCCTGCACGCGAGTTTCCACTGGATGAAAAAGGCCGCAATCAGTTCAGGCAGCGCTTCAGAGAAATCTTTGAAGGCGACCCGAGTAAAGCCCGTATCTACAAAGAGATGGGTAATGGCGGCACGCCTGCTGGGATTGAATACTATTTACCGCTGTTTTTTGAGCAGACCGCCACGCTATTTGATTACCTGCCCAAAGACGCAGTTTTGGTGCAGCACGGCGAGTTATTGCAAGCGGCCGAGCAATTCTGGGCAGAAACCTCAGACCGTTACCGCAATTTATCCGGCGATAAAGAACGGCCGATTCTTGCTCCCAAAGATCTCTATCTCACACCCGATGCCCTATTTAGCGGCCTGAAAAAACACCGCCGTATCGAGTTTATTACCGGTGACTCAGCCTTCACTGCAGCTTTACCCGCTTTGAATGTGGACCGGCGCAGCGACAACCCAATCAGCAAACTCACTGATTTTATAGCCAGCTACAGCGGGCAGATTCTGCTCTGTGCAGAAAGCCTGGGCCGCCGTGAAACTATGGCGCAGTTTTTTGCCGAATATGCCTTAAAACCTAAGCTGATCGAAAGCTGGGCCAGCATTCAAGAAAGTAAAACAGATAAAGTACTCCTGACTGCGGCACCGTTTTATAACGGCTTTATTTTAACTAATGACTCTTTAGCCATTATCACCGAAGCCAATCTGTATGAGATAGTGGCGCAAAGCCGTGGCAAGCGTCAGCAAAAACGTAGCAATACAGATGCCATGCTGCGCGATTTATCAGAACTAAAAATTGGCGATGCCGTGGTGCACGAAGGCCACGGGATTGGCCGCTATTGCGGGCTCACCAGCATGGATTTGGGCGAGGGTGAAACCGAGCTGGTGGTGATTGAATACGCAGGCAGTGATAAGCTCTACGTGCCTGTTAGCCAGCTGCATGTCATCAGCCGTTATTCTGGTGGCAGCGCAGATGCAGCCCCCTTACATAAACTGGGCAGCGGCAACTGGGATAAATCCAAGCGTAAAGCCGCCGAACAAGTCAGGGACACCGCAGCCGAGCTGCTTAATCTTTACGCCCGGCGCGCCGCGCGTAAAGGCCACGCTTTTGAATGGGATTTTCACGACTACGCCGCCTTTGCCGCAGGTTTTGGCTTTGATGAAACCGCCGATCAGGCTGCAGCGATTGAAGCCGTTCTGATTGATATGCGAGTCGATAAGCCCATGGACAGGTTGGTGTGCGGCGATGTGGGCTTTGGTAAAACCGAAGTAGCACTGCGCGCAGCCTTTGCCGCCGTAGCGGGTGGCAAGCAGGTGGCCGTGCTGGTGCCGACCACGCTACTGGCCGAACAGCATTTCCAGACATTTAGCGACCGTTTTTCTGACTGGCCGATTAAAGTGGCTGAAATCTCGCGCTTTAGAAGCGCCAAGGAAGCCGCTACTACCATGAAAGGCATGGCAGAAGGCACGGTTGATATTGTGATTGGCACGCATAAACTGGTGCAGCCAGATGTGGAATTTAGCAAGCTGGGGCTCGTGATTATCGATGAAGAGCACCGCTTTGGCGTGCGGCAAAAAGAGCAGCTCAAAGCGCTGCGTGCCGACGTGGATGTACTTACCCTGACCGCCACACCGATTCCGCGCACGCTGGCGATGAGCCTGGAAGGCTTGCGTGACTTTTCCGTGATTGCCACCGCGCCGAATAAACGCCTGGCGGTTAAAACTTTCCTCGCCAAATTCAGCGACGGCATTATCCGCGAGGCGGTACTGCGCGAGCTAAAGCGCGGCGGGCAGGTATTCTTTTTACATAATGAAGTCGATACCATCGACAATATGCGCGAAAAACTCACGGCGCTCTTACCCGAAGCCCGCGTGGGCGTGGCACACGGCCAGATGCGCGAACGTGACCTTGAACATGTGATGCGCGACTTTGCCCAGCAGCGTTTTAATATTTTGCTCTGCACCACCATTATCGAAACGGGAATCGACATCCCCAATGCCAATACCATTCTGATGAACCGCGCCGATAAATTTGGCCTGGCACAATTACACCAGATGCGTGGCCGCGTGGGCCGCAGCCACCACCAGGCCTACGCCTACCTGCTGGTGCCCGAGCCGGAAGCCTTAACAGGCGACGCTAAAAAACGCCTTGAAGCGATTCAAATGATGGATGAATTGGGCGCAGGTTTTTATCTGGCAATGCATGATCTGGAAATCCGCGGTGCGGGTGAAGTACTAGGCGATTCACAATCGGGGGAGATGCAGGAAATCGGCTTCTCGCTTTATAGCCAGATGCTCAAAGAAGCGGTTAAATCGCTCAAAAAAGGGATCGAGCCTGATTTATCCCAGCCACTGGGCGTCACCACCGAAATCAATCTGCGTGCCCCGGCCCTGCTGCCCGCGGAATACTGCCCTGATGTAAACGAGCGGCTTAGCCTCTATAAACGCCTCGCCCATTGTGAAAGCAATGAGGATCTGGACGACCTGATGCAGGAATTGATCGATCGCTTCGGCCTTTTGCCCGCGCCTGCCAAAGTGCTGCTCGATTGCCACCGCCTGCGCATGATTGCAGGCACACTTGGTATTGCTAAAATCGACGCAGCCGACAACGCCATCGTCTTAAGCTTCACCACCAATACGGTAATTGAGCCGATGAAAATCATCAAGCTTATCCAGAACAAAAAGAATTACAAAATGAGCGGCCAGGATAAATTGCGTATAGAAGGCAACTGGCCGGAAAGCACACTGCGTGTGGTGAGAGTGAAAGAGCTGCTGCATGAGTTAAGCCATTGATCCCAAATCCGGCGCATAACCCAAACCCTGAACCACGGAAAAAACCGCTAAACAGGATATAACGAGTCCGGTTGGTCAGGTTTTTTCATGAATCACGATTAAAAAGCATCAATAAATTCGAAATGTAAGACGCTCTGGCCTTCACTTTACTAATGCTCATTATCAAGCTCCTATGCCACTGACTAAAAAACTCGAAGCCCTTCATCCCGATGACCTGCCGCTGATCTACGCCATGGCACTGCTGCAAGAGCCGATACCCCAGGTGCGGCTGATCACGCTGATGCAGCTGCGTAAAGAAAAAATGACCAGTGGCGGTGCTTATGATCAGCCGGGGGTTAAAGCGAGCCTCGCGCGGCTGATGCTACAAAAAATGGTCACCCTGCAAACCGGCATGGGCTATGTCATCGAGGATGAGTTTATTTTTCCTGCCCTGTTAAAGCTGAAACAAAGCGGCTGGCTGCCCAGCTGGGTAGGCAGTGCGCGTGATCTGCTGACCCAGCAGCACGAATATTCGCCATGGAAAAACTATCCGGAAGACTTCTGCCAGCGCGAAATTATGTTTTCCGCCTTTTGCGGGCAGTTTGAAATCATCAATGAATGGCGGCAGCGCCTTAGCCTGGACGATGGTATTGCGCAGCGCTTTTTTGCCAGCGACAGCGGCCAAGTTTTATTTGGCCTGCTCGATGAAGAAATCCAAAGCCAGCTTTTACATGATGCGTTACAAAGCAGTGCATGGCATCTGGCCGATTGCAGCGCCATTTACCAGTACACCGTCAGCTTGTTCGAGCAAAGCTTTTATGAATGGCCACAGCTGTCCGCACAACTTGCCGCCCATGCCCTGCTGCGCGGGGATCTGGCCCAGCTCAAGCTGATCCAGCAAAAAACCCCTGCGCAATTCTTGGCCGAAAATCTGGCCGCGCTCGCCACCCTGCGTGGCGAATACAGCATTGCGGTAGAAATCTACGACACCCTGCTTAAAGCGCTGAAACAGGCCAGCGGCAAGCGCAAATACTTTTTAAGCGCAGCCAATGGCCTGCTCTATACCGTGGCCCTGCTGGGGCTGAACACCCCTGTCAGCCTGAAGCTGGCCAAAGCGCAAGTCGATGATGGTTATAAGCAAAAACACGCTTATTGCTATTTTGCCTTGCATCCACTGGTGGATCACCTGGCGCAAGGCACACCGCTGGTCAGCACCCGCCCCAGCTACATTCATCAACCCAATGATTGCGATGGCCTGTTTGAAGCACTGGCTTTATTCTGGCAGGACGCAACGGTTGACGATGGCTGGTGTCAGAAACTTATTACCGCCAGAACAAAGGCCAGCAAAAATGGCTACCAATGGGTTGCTGCCGAGCTGGATGTGCTGCTGTTTCAGCAGTTTGGCCAGGCACTGCTCTACCCCGGATGGCATGCCCAGCAGCAACTTACGCCATTAATCTCGGCCATTAAGCGGGAAGAAGGCTGGCAACGCGCGCTTGTTGCCCTTAGCCAGCTCAAGGCAGGCGCGCCAGCCAACAGCAGCGATGTGCGAATTGCCTGGCTGATCGACGAGGATCACGGCGAGATCCGCATTGAGCCGCGCGAGCAAAAGAAAAGCACCAAAGGCATTTGGAGCAAGGGCCGGGCGGTAGCACTGCGCCGCCTGCTGCAAGAACAAGACACCTTGCCGGGCTTATCCGATCAGGACAAACGCGTCGCCAGCTGCATCAGAAAATCCTACAACAACTATTACGGCGGCAGTGATTACGAGCTGGATGCCGAAGCCGCCCTCGGTCATTTAATCGGCCACCCGGCGCTGTTCTGGTTTGATGCTCCCGATGTGCGCATTGATATTGCCAAGGGCGAAGTGGCGCTGCTGCTCAAAGAAAAACAAGGCCAGATCACCCTGCAGCTTGATCCCAATATGGATAGCAATGCAGCACTGGTATGGAAAAAAGAAACCCCTACCCGCTTGGTGATTTACAGCTCCAGCGCCGAAATCAAGCAAATCGCCGGCATTTTAGGCTCAGGCCTGGCCGTACCGGTGGCTGCCAAAGCGCAGCTGGTGGATGTCATTACCGCCATTGCACCGCATATTGCCATTCATTCCGATCTGCCCGAGCTGGCCGCCCATGTGGACAGCGTGCCCGCCAACGCCACGCTTTACGCGCATCTGTTACCGCTGCAAGAAGGCCTGCGCATGCAGCTATTGGTGCGCCCGCTAGCGAGTGGCTGCTGGATGACGCCCGCCAAGGGCAGCGTAAATGTGCTAGGGGAAATCGACGGCAAGGCGGTGCAAGCCGCCCGTGATCTGGCAGCAGAAAGGAAACGTCTGAAGCGCGTGGTCGATGGCTCACCGACCCTCAGCCAGGCCGAGCAAAATGGCATTGAGTGGGAGCTGTTCCACCCCGAGCTTTGCTTGGAGCTGCTGGCCGAGCTTAAAACCTTTGGTGACGACACACTGCAACTGGTCTGGCCCGAAGGCGAGCGCTTTCGCTTAAACAGCACGCGTGGCCTCGCACAAATGTCCCTTAGCGTCAAAAGACAGGGCGAGTGGTTTGTAGCAGGCGGCGAGTTAACGTTGGATGATGGCCGGGTGCTGGCGCTAAGAGAATTGCTGCAAATGATGGACAAGGCCGAAGGGCGCTTTCTGCCACTAGGTGACGGCGATTATTTAGCACTCACCGCTGCCTTTAAAAAACGCCTCGACGAATTACGTGTACTGGCCGAAGTCAATAAAGACGGCCTGCGTGTCAGCGCCCTCACCGCGCCGCTTTTAGCCGAGCTGGCTGCTGAAGTAGGCGATTTACAAAGCGATGCTGCCTGGCAAGAACAGGTAGCCAAGCTGGATTCACTAGCCGATTTTCAGCCCAAAGTGCCCTCCACCCTGCAAGCCACATTGCGTGATTATCAGCTGGAAGGCTTTCAATGGCTGTCCCGCCTCGCCTGCTGGGGCGTGGGCGCGTGCCTGGCAGACGATATGGGGCTGGGCAAAACCGTACAAGCACTGGCGCTGCTCTTAACTCGCGCGCCGCAAGGCCCGGCGCTGGTGATTGCGCCGCTGTCGGTGGCGCTCAACTGGCAAGCCGAAGCACTGCGCTTTGCGCCTACGCTAAGAGTACAAACTTACCACAATAATCGCAGCCTTACTGATCTTGGGCCGTTTGATTTAGTGGTCGCCAGCTACGGCATGTTGCAACAGGATGGCGAAGCGTTTGCGGCCCAGCACTGGCACACCGTGGTGCTGGATGAGGCGCAGGCGATTAAGAATTCCGCCACCAAACGCAGCCAGGCGGCGATGGCACTCAATGCCGATTTCAAAATCATTGCCAGCGGCACGCCGGTTGAAAACCACCTGGGCGAGCTATGGAATCTGTTCCGCTTTATCAACCCTGGCCTCTTGGGATCAAAAGAGCGTTTTGCCGCAAAATTTAGCGGCCCCATCGAGCGCGGAGACAAAACCGCCAGACAATATTTGAAAAAACTGATCCAACCGTTTATCCTGCGCCGCACCAAGACCCAAGTACTCAGCGAATTACCGCCGCGCACCGAGATCACGCTTAAAGTCGAATTATCCAAAGACGAGCGCCATTTATACGAAGCATTACGCCAAGAAGCGGTAGAAAAACTCGATACCGCAGGCACAGATGAAAACCGCGCCATGCGGGTGCTGGCCGAAATCACCCGTTTACGCCGCTTTTGCTGTAACCCTAAGCTCACGCTTCCCAATTCAACGCTGGAAGGCAGTAAACTCGCCGCCTTTAGCGAAATCACCGAAGAACTGCTGGAAAACAATCACAAGGCACTGGTGTTTAGCCAGTTTGTAGATCATCTGGCCATTGTGCGTAAATGGCTGGAAGAAAAAGGCATCAGCTACCAGTATCTGGATGGCAGCACGCCGGTGCTGGAGCGCAAAAAACGCGTCGATGCTTTTCAGGCCGGCATTGGCGATGTGTTTTTGATCAGCTTAAAAGCCGGTGGCACGGGCTTAAACCTGACCGCCGCCGATTATGTGATCCACCTTGACCCATGGTGGAACCCCGCCGTTGAAGATCAAGCGTCCGATCGGGCGCACCGCATGGGACAGCAAAGACCGGTCACAATTTACCGCCTAGTGGCGCAAGACACCATCGAAGAGCAAATTCTGTCCTTGCACGCAGAAAAACGCGATCTCGCCGACAGCCTGCTCGAAGGCGGCGACGCCACCGGCAAGATGGATACGGCAGCGTTATTGGGATTGCTACGAGGTGGGCAATAAAGATTTGGGTTTAAATCGCAAGCTAACTTTTTTAATCGAATTGGAAATACCGTATGTCTGCACTAAAACAAGCCGAACTAGAACGCCTTGATGCGTTTTTAATGTCTGAAGCCACTGGCGCAGAAACCATGGATCTGGAAATGATCGATGGTTTCTTTGTTGCGCTGGCGATCAGCCCAGAGCAAGCGCCGGAAGAAGAATGGCTGCCGCATATCTTTGAAGGGCAAGCGCCCGAATTCAAAGATGCGGCAGAAAAAGACGAGATTATCGAATTAATCCGCCGCCATCACGCCGCCATTCAAGCCGCGTTTTCACTCAAGGCGCGTAATAAAGAAACTGAAGAGCCTTTGTACGTGCCTATCGTTTTGCAAGACGAAGGCATAGATGAAAAATGGCGTGAAACACTGGGCGCTTATTGGGCTTCAGGCTTCAGAGCCGGTGTATTACTGCGCGAAGATTTATGGCAGGACACGCTGGATGAAAACGAAGATCTGTATGAAATCGTAGCCAAAATTCTGACCTTAGAGCTTGGCCATCATCCGGATGACGAAGAGCTGGTACTGAGCATTAAAGCCCGCGATCAACTGATCGACGAATTGCCATGGCTGATCGAAGACGTATTGCACTGGTGGCTGAATCAGCAATTTGGCAAGGTAGAAACCATTGTGAATGACGGCCCGAAAATTGGCCGTAATGATCCTTGCAGCTGCGGCAGTGATAAAAAGTTTAAAAAGTGCTGCGGGGCTTAATTTAATACAGGGAGTCGGGAGTGGGGAGTTTAATCCCCCTCCACTCACGACTCACGACTCAACCGCCGAGACCCAATATGTATCGTCTGATTATCCAAGCCCCGGAAGTCGCCACACAAAACCTGAAGCAACTGGCCCGTCTATCTGGCGCACACAGTATTGAAGCCATTCACCAGCAGGCGTTTCGTTTACAAGGCGCTGATATTGCAAATGAAGAAGCTGTTGCCGACTTTTGCGAATCCAATCAGCTTGATTTTGCGTTTATCCCGGAAGACACCCGCGTACAGGATATTGGCCTTGTAGTCATGGATATGGATTCCACACTGATTACCATTGAATGCATCGATGAAATTGCCGATATGCAGGGCATTAAAGCAGACATATCGGCCATTACCGCCAGCGCCATGCGCGGCGAAATCGATTTCAAGGAAAGCCTTAGCCGCCGCGTAGCACTTTTGGCAGGCCTTGATGAAAGCGCATTAGAGCGCGTTTATTCCGAGCGGCTTAAACTCATGGCAGGCGCAGAAGCCATGCTCAAAGGCTTTCATGATGCAGGAGCCAAAACACTTTTGATTTCTGGCGGATTCACTTTTTTTACCGAAAAACTGCAAGCCAGGCTGGGACTTACACGTACCATTGCCAATATTTTAGAAATTGAAAATGGCAAACTGACAGGCAAAGTGATCGGCAATATTGTGGATGCAGAGCGCAAAAAAACCGAGCTGATCAAATACCGCACCAAGCTTGGCTTGCGTGTTGATCAGGTTGTTGCAATGGGAGACGGGGCCAACGATTTACCAATGCTAAAAGAAGCAGGCTTTGGCGTAGCCTGCCATGCCAAACCGCTTGTGCAACGCGAAGCGCCATATTGTATTAATCAAGTGGGATTAGACGGCGTGCTGAATTACTTTATTTAAAGACCTGATAGACCCGAACCCAGGCCCTTAAACATATAGGATAGATATAGAATGGGCAAAGCGTTTTACTTTGCCCACGCTATATCGGCGCCAGCCATCAGCTCACTCACACCGCCCCTTGCGCGGCAAATAACGCAACCAGTCGGCCTTGATTTGCGCTTCTTGCGCCATGCCAGATACCACTTTAGATGCATCACGCGTTGCCAGCAGGCGCAAGCACCAGCGTGCCCCTGCCTGATCTTTTATCCGCATTTTGCCCGTAAATGGCTGGCTTTCATCACCCTGCACCAATAAAGCCTTACCGTCTTTAAAACCCAGCCGCCAGCCTTCATGCACCGCCGTCCCCGCATAACCACCTGCAATCAACTCCAGCCACAGCCGATCTCCCTTCAGTAAGCGCAAACGACTGACCGGCCCGGCTGGGTGTGGCGCACGCTCTGTCACCAGTTGCGTGCCTTTAGGCAGGGCGCGCCATGCCAGTGGCCAGGGCGACACCACGGCTTCGCCCTCTGCCAGCTTAAAATACGCCACCCCCTCTTTGAGCCTGGCCGATTCCACTTCACCAGAAAGGGGTTTTATCGCGCTTGCCCCACTAATCTGCAGCACGGCCCCTTGGGCAACCCCTGCCAAACACAGCAGTGCCCCCCCCCCCTTAGCGCGCACGGCGGCGTATCGCAGCAAAGAAGGCAGCAGAAGGTTTGGCCTCTACCGACCAGCGCTGCTTATCATTCAAAATTGGATTAATCGCCACTTTTGCACTCCTTTGCATTGATGCACCGCTATTACCACTCTCCACCCGGGCAAAAGCCAGGTTTAAATTAGCCCAGTCATTATGGTCACGCAAAACCTGCTTGTTACCATCATCGTTAATATCTAAAGCATAATTAACAGTGTTCTGCTTATTATCTAAATTCCAATCTGCATATACTCCTGCCAACCTACCCCGGCCAATTAGATTAGCCTCATTCAAACTATTTTCATCAAGGAAACTACCACTACCATCAGAATAATCAATACGGAAACGACTATCGCATGGGCCACCTTCAAGCTTACATAATGAGCCCCAATCAAAACCATTAGCTTCTTTGGCAAAGAAATAACGCTCCATACCCGATATTGATTTTGGTGTTGAACCCAAACCGTTTAACTGGTAAAGATAATTCATTACACTATAATAGTTAGGCTTATTATTAATATCTTCATTACCACCATGCTTCAATCCTAGGTTATGCCCCAGTTCATGCATAATAGTGCTTGCCTGATAATTAATTAATTGATTCATTTCCTCTGGTGAATCTGCATTCAAACCCCAATTACCTAAGGTAACAATAATATCATTGCCCGCAATTTCGGCATAACCCGAATAACTCGCTTTGCCATCAAGTTCTTGTGAATTACCCATCAATAAGTAATGAAAAACCTGCTTACGACGAATATCCATACTCAGATTTTTATAATCATAAATGGATGCACAATCTGCTAATGACTCTATTCCTAAACAAGCTTGATAAGCTACTTCATTCCTTGAATTTAAACGGCTGCCACCCAGATTAAAGTCTGCAGGGTTAAATTTTACATTGTATAAATTACCCGCATCAAAATGCACCGCAACATGATTTAATTTAAAAGCATCTACTACTTTTTGCAGTGCTTCTTTCGTTGGAATAATCCCCAAATCTGTCGATTTCATATGATCAATTTGGATAAAAATATCTGGCTGATTCGCCCTGGCCCCCATCGCATAATAATCAATCCCCCCAAATGTACCACCTGCCACTTCGGCATAATCAGGAATACCATCCTTATCATTATCTACGGCATTTTCGGGCACATCATTAGGGCCACCCGGGGTAGAAAACGGTACCACTGTCCAATCCTGTGCACTACGCGTATTCGCTTTAAGCGGCCCCAGACGCACCAAAGAATGGCCATAGTCCCAAACAAAAGAAGGAATGCTTACAGCACTTACCCCTTCCCAAGCGCCTGCAGTCAACGGCTGAGCCTGGTTATTGCCAAAGCGAACAAAATCAAGCGTTACACCACCTTTAACTAATTCAACAGCACCGCTACTTCCCCAATCAGGCACGCTGAACAGATTATTCACGTAAGCGATTTGATTTGCGCTCTGCATGGCATCATCGCTTTTTCCGGCCACAATAAAATATGCTCCCGGCTTGATCACGACTGTTTTTGGTAAATCAAACGATGTCCAGTTTGACCAAAGCGAGGTACGTAAACTGACCCCATCGAGAGATACATCCTGGGCACCGTTATTATAAATCTCTAACCAAGCGCCTTTAGCAGAACCATAATTACTCGATACTTCGCTGATGAGTAATGCTGAATCCAAAACAGGCTCCGGGGTGGGTGTCGGGATGGGCGGTAAAGTAGGCGCAGGGGTTGGAACAGTCGTCGGCACCGATGTGGGAGTTAATGTAGGTACAGACGTCGCAACAGGGCTACCCGTATCTCCCCCACCACCTCCGCCACAAGCCACTAATATGACGCTCAAACTTAAGCATGCCAAACGCGCACCGTACTGCTGAAAATGATCATTATTCATTTACTTTCTCAAGAGAATGACTTAGTCAAAAAAACGCACTTTCCCCAAGCATTATGCCAAGTTTGAGGATTTACTAAAATTTGCGCAATTTACACCAACGTCATTATCTAACCAATATTTTTTTGTATTAAAATTGCTAAAAATTGATTAAAAATAAATATCTCTTATTTAAAGTAAAAAAATATGCACAGCTCAATGCTCCTGATAATGACAAAGTTTCTCTGTCTACCCGCAGCCCGCTTATAACAAATCAAATATCTTACATTTGATTACTGGATATTTATAAAAAGATAAAGCTTTGATGGCCAGTTCGTTTTTCAAATCAAACAAAAAACAACTTTAAACCAACACCGACACAAAGAAAATATTCATATCCCACATAAAAATACCAAATTATATGTAAAAAATATTACTCTTCAATATTGCATAATCTATCTTTTATTAAGTATTAAGCTAATAAAATTCTAACTTAATCTGCAACGTTAAAGCATGCACGCCATCCAAGTGCTTTTATTTAAATTACTTTGCGTGTCCTTTAAGACTACCAATCAATTGAATCAGCCCTAAAGAAGGAGGCTGCTCAATTGCGGCCGGTTGCCTGTCCTGACTAAGCACATGAGAGGGTAAAAAAACGCGTCTTGATAATAAGCTAACACCATTATTGCCTGTGTTCTGCCGCGCAAAAGGCAGGTAGAGATTTGCCCAGTCGTTATAATCGCTTAATATCGAAAAACTGGAATCTTGATTAATATCCTTTATATAAACACTGGCATTTTGTGCACCATTGGTATTCCAGTCTGCGTAAGATCCATTATTACTTCCCCGGCCAATAATGGCAGATTCAAGCAAGCTGCTTTCATTTAAACTAATACCACTGCCATCGGAGTAATCCATTTTATAATTTGTACTACAGGGACTGGCATCAATATTACATATATTTCCCCAGCTAAAACCCAGTGCATTATTATTAAGATAATAACGCTGTGCTGCACTATTTGTTTTTGGATCAGACCCCAACCCCGGTAATTGATAGAGGTAATTCATTATGCTGTAATAATTAGGCTTATAATTACTGGGTTCATTACCACCATGTTCTAGGCTAAAATTGTGGCCTAGCTCATGCATAATGGTGCTGGCCTGATAATTAAGCAGCAAATTAGCATTACTGCCTGATCTACTGGATAAGCCCCAGCTCCCTAATGTCACCATTGAATCATTGCCATTGATTTCTGCCAAACCTGAAGATCCGGCAGAGCCATCTGACTCCTGTGAATTAGCCATAAGTAAATAGTGAAATATCGTTTTACGCCGGATATCCAAACTTGCTGATTTATAACTATATAAAGAAGCGCAGCCTGTTTTGCTATCTAAAGTCAAACATCTGGCATAGCTCACTGCATTAGCTCCCCCCCAAGCCCGCCGCCCAGATTAAACAAAGCAGGATTAAAATTTGCAGCATAAAGACTGCCGGTATCAAAATGAATGCTAAAGCCCCGGCTGGCAAATATATCGACTACTTTTTGCAAAGCTTCTTTGCGCGGGGTGATACCGGCATCGCTGGAAAGCATATGATCAACCTGCACAAAGATATCGCGTTGCCTGACTCTGGCACCCATCGCAAATAGATCCAGCCCTGCAAATGTGCCTCCCGCTACTTCTGCCGTATCTGGAATACCATCGTTATCGCTATCTGCCGCTGTAGCGGGCACATCATTGCGCCCGCCAGGAGTGGCAAAAGGAACCTGCAACCAGTCTGCTGCGCTGCCACTATTCGCTTGCAGTGGAAAAGGCCTGACAAGAGACTGACTATACGAAGTCGCTGGCATGGCAGCTACATTCAAGCCTTGCCACACGCTGCTGCTAAGCGGTGCCTGGCTGCTATTGCCAAAGCGGATAAAATCCAAAGTTGCCCCTGCAAAAGTAAGCTCTACAGCACCATTGGAATCCCAAAAAGGCACTGCCTCACCATTGCTGAGATAAGCCACCTGGCTGTTATTACTCACGCTATCGTCGATTTTGGCGATCACCACAAAATAGCCCCCGGCTGCCAGTGTGACGGCAGGCAGACTAAAACTGACTGGCGTACTGGACACCGTAAATGGCCAGGAGCGTAAACCAGAACGGGTACGCAGGCTTACTCCACTAAGCGACACAGCGCGGCTACCTGGGTTATGGATTTCCAGCCAAGCCCCTGCATTGGTCGAATCATTACTTGAAACTTCACTAATTAATAGGCCGGCACTGGCTGCTGTCACCGACTCGGGGACAGGGGCAGGACTAGGCACAGGGATAGGTACTAAGGTAGGAATCAAAGAGGGGCTAGGGCTGGAGCTAGGTAAAAAGCTAGGCACAGCCGTAGCCAGTGGCGCTAAGGTCGGTACAGTAATGGGAGATTGGCTTACAGCGGTTGTGGATTCTCCCGCCCCGCCGCCGCCACAGGCTGTTAATACAACTGTAAGCAACAAGATAGACACATACATAGTTGCTTTCATTAAAGCGGCCCTTTTCCCGTGATAAATATCAGCGCAAGCCTGCGCCCTCTTTTTACCATAGCAAACAGACAGTTTCCCGGCAGGGAATCATTGAAGGGTAGCAATCAGCGCATAAGCATAAAAACCAGCCCCTGCAAGGCGACTGGCGGCTGACCGAATAACCCTCCAACCTTGAAATACAGAAACAGCAGAGCACACGAAGTTTTACGGAAAAAACCTCATTGTATTTTTTCCATGCCCCTTCGCATTCTTTCTTCTCTTTCATGGCTTAAGATTTGGAGTTTGGTGTGGGATATTACTTCACTGGCATCGCTTACTAGTTCAATACCGAACCGCTACCCGCTCACATGCTCGATTTGCAGCTGCACTACGCGGTTGCCACGAAATTCGTTTACGCCGATACGATACACGGCCATGATTTTGGGCGGCAGCGGATCGGCATGACCAAAGCGCATGGCATCCAGCACCAGGCCGTGCGGATTGGCGAGTTTCAGTTTTAAGTGGCGCTCGCCCACCAGCCGCTGCTCGACCACGGTGAATTCGCCCTGAAACACCGGCGCGGGAAAGCCTTGGCCCCAGACTTGCGTATCCAGCTTTTCGGCCACTTCCAGCGCAAAAAGCTCGGTAGACAACTCGCCATCGGTTTCAATTTTTCGCTCCAGCGTACCCGCATCCATCAGCTCATGACACACCAACTCGAACGCAGTTTTAAAGCGCGCAAAGTCGGCTTGGCGCAGGCTTAGGCCCGCCGCCATCGCGTGGCCGCCAAATTTGAGGATTAAATCGGGGTGGCGTTTGGATGCCAAATCCAGCGCATCGCGCAGATGCAAGCCGGGGATAGAGCGGCCCGAGCCTTTGATTTCATCATCGTTGCCATCAGCAAACACGATGGTTGGGCGATGAAAGCGATCTTTCATTCTGGAGGCTACAATTCCCACCACGCCCTGATGCCAGTCACCCTGATACAGGCTGATGCTGTAAGCGTCTTCCACAGCAATGTCTGCCAGAATGGCTTCGGCCTCGGCGCGCATGCCCACTTCAATCTCGCGCCGCTCGCGGTTCATGCCATCCAGCTCTTTAGCCAGTGGCGTGGCGGCCGCTTCTGAATCGGCCAACAGGCAGGCAATCCCTAAGCTCATATCGTCCAGACGCCCCGCCGCATTCAGCCTTGGCCCCAGCGTAAAGCCCAGATCAAAACAGGATGCTTTGTAAGGCAAACGCCCCGCAGCTGTAAACAAAGCCAGCACACCGGCACTGGCCCGCCCTGCCCGCATGCGCTTTAAGCCCTGCTCCACCAGAATGCGATTATTGCCATCGAGGCGCACCACATCGGCCACCGTGCCCAGCGCCACCAAATCCAGCAGCGTGGCCAGATTTGGCTCTTTGATACCTGCAAAAACCTGCCGCTCGCGCAGCTCGGCCCGCAGCGCCATCAGCACATAAAACATCACCCCCACACCGGCCAGATTTTTACTGGCAAAGGTACAGCCCGGCTGATTGGGGTTCACAATCAACGTGGCGGGCAGCTCGTCCCCCGGCAGATGGTGATCGGTAATCAGCACATCAATACCGAGAGCCTGCGCTGCAGCCACGCCCGCCACGCTGGCAATGCCGTTATCCACAGTTAAAATTAAATCGGGTGATTTCTGCGCTGCCAGCTCAACGATTTCCGGGGTTAAGCCATAGCCATATTCAAAGCGATTAGGCACCACAAAATCAACCACCGCGCCCAGCATCGCCAGGCCCCGCATCCCCACCGCGCAAGCCGTTGCACCATCGGCATCGTAATCAGCCACGATCAGAATACGCTCTTTGGCGGCAATCGCATCTGCCAGGCGCTTGCCTGCCTCAATGATGTTTTTTAAACCATGAAAAGGCAGCAGGTGGGCCAATTCGTGCTCTAGCTCGGAGCGGCTAGCAATGCCGCGAGCCGCGTACAAACGGGCTTCTAGCGGGGATAAGCCTTGCTCGCAAAGCAAAGATTCGGCGGCAGACGGAACAATTCGGGGGGAAATAATGGTCATGGCTGACTCAAAGTGACAAATATAAAACTTCTAAAACAAACTTCTGTGGACACAGAAAAAGTAGAGGAAAAGCGAAGGGTATACCACGGTGCTTTTTGAACTGAACCACGGCGTCATCCCCGAGTGTGTTTATCAAAAATGACAACTTTAACTTTTTGAGAGTCAAACCAGGACACAAAAAGGAATCGATAGTAAATCCCTAAGTTTCTCTCCGTGTAACTCTGCGCCCTCTGGGGTCGAAGTGGTTCAAGATTTGGGTTTTTGTGCATACATGAGTAGTGACAAATACTTAAACCCTTACGATTTTCTCTGTGTGCTCTTCATGTGCTTTGTGCCTACAGATCTTTTTAGCGCTACAAAAAATCCCAAGGCAGCTTCGGTTTTTGCCAGATTTTCCAGCGTAAAGATCGGTTGGTTTGCAGGGCGAGGCCCAAATCCGGGAAAGTGATCGCCAGCGATTGACGCTTGCCGGATTTTAGGTCTGCCAAGAGAGGTGCAAACCAGTTTTTTTCCAAAGCCAGCCAGCCCTCCCGCCAATCATGAGCATTACCGTAGCAAGCCCCGAGGCGCAGATGATCAAGCATCACCAGCGCATCACCAACAGGCAAGCCATCCGCATTTGCGGGTAGAGGCAGCGCGTCCGAGCCGCCAAGCTGCATGCTGCCGCGCAGCAACAAATCATTTGTATAAACAGGAATTTCCGGCACAACAGGTGTATCTGTAACAGGATAATAGGACCCCCCCCAAAGCCAGAGGCTGTTGATCGTTTGCGCATCCGGACGCTTGTCATTCACAGCATGGGTATAGAGGTACATCTGAATTTCATTGAGCACTCGATGCCACTTCAGCTCATCCGTGCCCTTAGGCAAAAGCGTATTGATATCTCGGCCAATGGCTGCATCAAGTGATGTCCATGTCAGCTGAGGATCGCATGGCAGGCGCAGATACCAGCGCGTAGGACTGGCCACTACAAACTGCATGCCGTCTTCGCCAAACACACTATTTAAACCCGCTACCAGCGCCTCAGCCTCTGCCTGGCTAATTTGAAAATGCTGTGCATCAAACAGTAATAAGCCATCCCGCTCGATTTTAAGATGCACCGGATCGGCACGCAGCCAAAAACCGGCCTGTGCCACCGGAAAATCCACTCCCAAACTTAAAGCTGCTGCCGGCAACGTATCCATACCCAGACACCCGGCCAGCCAGGACTCCACGCTTTGCGTGTGCGCAGGTGCCCGCTTTCCGCGCCCGCAAAGCAGAGCCAGAGCAGGCAAAGCTAAGCCCGTAGTGATAAACCGGCACTGGTCAGCATCGGGCCAGTCGGCATAAGAAACAAGTAAATGAAGTGACATAGAGAAAATTTTACAGGAGAGTTTGCATAAGACGTAAAAACAGAGGTTGCTTCATCTAGCCAGGCGTCGCAACTACAAAGAAACTTCAGCCCGGGGAAAACACAGTCTGGGCATACTTTTACGCCCAGGCATTGATTACTACCTTCTGTGGGCACAATAAAACCCGTACCTGCCCTGCATTTATTGACTGGATATTTAAAGACAGCAGCTTTAGATTAGTCTTCTTCCAGCTGAAAGCGGCGGCGGTTGAGCTCTTCTTCTTTCACACTATCGATTTCACGCATCAAGCCACGTACATCGGCTTTTTTCTCGCTACGGCGGGCGCGGCCAGTCAGCACCACATCCGGGTGCAGCTCGCCTTTTTCGTAGTGGCTCCAGATCTCGAAAGCGTAATCGGTATTCAGTAACTCCGGCGCAAACTGGCCAAAATAAGTGGCCAGATTACCCACATCGCGCTCCAGCATGCTAAACGCACTGTTGTTGCCTGCAGCATCCACAGCCTGTGGCAAGTCGATAATCACCGGGCCATCGGCATCGACCAGGATATTGTATTCGGATAAATCACCATGAATCACACCGGCGCAAAGCATTAATACCACCTGTTTAATCAGCATGGCGTGAAATTTCAAAGCAACTTCGGGGCTTAGCACAACATCATTTAATCGTGGGGCAGCGTGGCCTGCAGCATCAGTCACCAGCTCCATTAAGAGCACGCCTTCAAAGCAGTTATAAGGCTGAGGCACACGCACGCCTGCTGCGGCTAAACGGTGCAAAGCGTCTACTTCGGCCGTTTGCCACACTTCTTCTGCCATTTTTCGGCCATAACGGCTGCCTTTTTCCATGGCACGGGCATCGCGCGAGCCACGAACTTTACGGCCTTCCTGATAAGCCGCATTCTGTTTAAAGCTACGCTGATTCGCTTCTTTGTAAACCTTGGCGCAGCGAACATCGTCACCACAGCGCACTACGTAAACCACGGCTTCTTTGCCACTCATCAGCTGGCGGAGTACTTCATCAACAAGTCCATTCTGAACAAGCGGTTCTAATCTTTTTGGGGTTTTCATTTTCCAAAGTCCGGTATAAGCAAACAGCAGTGTGCCTTATGCCATAAATTTGCTTTTAGCGCAAAGATCGGGGCTAAAAAGGTTTTTTAATGAAGCACATATCCAACAATGAGTTGACACAAAACATACAGCAGCTAAAAGATTATGCCAGCGTTCAGCACGCTTGCAATCAACCATATTCCTATTTGGGCTCGGGGCGCTCGGATATAATGTAAATATCCAATAAAACAACGAGAACACCATGTATCTGGGTTATTTGCACCAAGCCAATCTACCCCTGCCCGCAGCCATAGAAACAGCCCTGGATTATCTGCGCGTTACGGATTTTTCCGGTATGGAGAGCGGCCGCTATCCGATCAATGGTGATCTGATGTTTGCACTGATACAAACACCACAGACCCAGGCATGGGAAAGTGGCAAGCCCGAGTTCCATTCCCGCTACATTGATATCCAGTATTTGTTTGAAGGCGAAGAGCTGATCGGCTATGCCCCGCCCAATAAGACTCTGTTAAAAACCCATGATCAGCTAAAAGAAAGAGATATTGCCTTTGTAGCCCCTATAACCGGCGAATCCAGGCTTTATCTCACCCCCGGCATGTTTGCCATTTTTTACCCCGGCGAATTACATAAGCCCTGCCGGGCAAGTAATCAGCCAATGATTATCAAAAAAGTAGTTATCAAGATTGCTAAAACGCTTATCAGCGATTAACGGTCAGAAGCTCCAGACGGAGCGTAAACTATCTGTATTCACGCTCTGCTCACAGATTCATTCTTTTAAAGACAATCCAGCAACCAGATATAAATCAAACGGTTAGCTTTAAAGAATCAAACCTGCTCGTTACTACACCCAACCATAATATCTAATGATGAAAGGCCAGCACATACCATCAGCTACTGCCCACACTTTGCCAGTTTTTATTGCTGCCGGTGAAGCGCTCACCGATATGATCCGTGCTGATGGCGGTCAGTATTGCCAGTGGTGCGGCCGCCTGCTTGCATCACGGCGCAACACCAGCAGAGTTAGAAACCGTCATGATGCTCTATGCACAGGCTTAATGCCCGCTTGGCTCTTTGGCGGAAGGGGCCTCGGGTTTGCCTGCGTTACTATTTTGCTTGATGCATTCTTTCCAGGCGGTGCTTCCTTTTCCACCCCCTGCAGGCAAGACACAATCACCGCCACCAAACTTTACATAGCCCCCACCGGCAGGCTTAATATCTGCGCCTTCTTTAGATGCGTCACCATGAGCAGCAGGTTCGCTACCTCCACCAGCCCTGGCACCACCACGGCGCTCCAGATCCTCAACTTTCACTTCAAGTTCTTCTACCTCAATTTTTTTTTCTTTTACTTCTTTTTTCAGCTCGGATATTTTTTCTTCCAACTCTTTACGCGTTTCAATGGTTTCTTCAAAAGAAATTTTTAAACGCGCAATTTGCTCTATATATTGAGCCCTTTCAAAATTACGCTTAGTCATACCAATAGCAATGCCAATAATCAGCACAAGCAGAAAACCAAAAAAACCACCTGCAATAATTAGCTTTAAGCGGTTTTTTTGCATAAAAGAAGGGCTGGGTGAGCCGTGAAGTTCATCCTCAACATGAGAACTGGCATGTGCTGCAGCATGATCGCTCATTGTATTATTTCCATTATCCGGTTTCATCATTTCTACGCGGACGGGAATCCGGCATTGATAAAAGAGCCCCGACACACACCCAGAAATAATAATTTAATCAACACTATTCAGGGTAAATTTACTTCTCCCTGTCGCTCAAAGCTTACACCATCAGGACGTAATGGCAGAAAAAGCTTACCTATTATACGATAGGCGATTGGCTTGCCACTTGCTTGCATGGCATTAAATTGCTGCATAAATATACTTAGAGATGTGGTGATATGAAGCTTTATCAGAGCTGATCCTAACTTGGGCAAAGTAACTACTTCGCTGGAAACCCCTTCGGCAAAATGCTTGCCGTTTACATCCATACTTAACTGCACCCCCTTAATATCCAGCGATACATTATTTGGATTAGTAAGGCGCAGGCTCAGTACAAAACGCTGCTCCAGCAAGCCTATTTCAGCCACACTCAAACCGGCAAGACTTACACTTGGTTTTTCAAAAGAGTTATACAAACTGGAGCAGCCGGCAAGCAAAATACCCAGTAATAGTAAAATCCTTCCTGCCCATTTATACATTCATCATCTCTTGCAAACGGCAGCCCAACTCACCATTTAAAGGCATTGCACCGGGCGTGCCGGCATGGATCACGGCAATGGTTACATCGGCTTCTGCCACCAGTTTTGCATTATCGGCCCGCACAATGCGCTGATGAATAATTCCCTCTTTTTCAGTCAAATGAACCATACGGGTTTCTATTTTTAATACATCACCCATCGTGGCAGGACGCTTATAGCGAATATCAATTCGACTAATCACTAAGGCCAGCTTTTCGCGGGTAAACCACTCCAAGCCCCCGCTCTCATCCACCAAAGCCCAACGAGCTTCTTCTAAAAATTCTAAATAACGCGCGTTATTAACATGACCGTATAAATCCAGATGATAGCCGCGAACCTTGATTTCAGTGGCTTGAGCCATGTTTTTCTCCCGTGTGTGAAAATTTTTAACAATCTTAACTTTGAAATTAATCCATGTCTTCGGGATAATCCCCGCATGCATCGTCCTACTATAGATTGGCGACACTCTCGCCCCTTCCGTATTTGCCTGCTTTTGCTCGTCATGCTTGTGGCGTTGCTTGGCACGGTACCCTATTTTATTTCTTTTGATCTGATCAAAAGCGGGCTTTCCATCATGCTGGAAAAAGACACCAAACGGCAGCTCAGCATACGTGGAGATGCCCGTTTTGTCCTGTTGCCTCAACCCGCACTACTTTTAGATGATGTCACGCTGACCGAGCCTGGCGAAACAACAATTTTCTCGCATGCAGATCGTGTGCGAATTGAATTGAGCCCATGGCCATTACTTATTGGTAAGGGAAAAATCAAAGCACTCGATTTTGAAAAACCCGCACTCAATGTCATACGCCGCGAAGATGGTACATATAATTTTGAAGACTTGCTTACTCCAAAATCACATACCAAAGAGCTAAGTTTCTCGCTCGACACCGTTCATTTTACCGAAGCTTCGTTTAAGCTTTCCGATGAATTTTTAGGTGAGAGCCTGCGTCTGTCACGGCTTAATCTCACCATGAAAAACTTATCCGACCCCAAAGCCGGGCATCTTGATCTGGATGGCATGCTGCTGATTGGTGACAACGGCAGGCCGGTGCAATGGCAGGGCGCACTCAGTGCCAGCGCAGCCATGCGCTACCATGAGGCAGACCATCGTTTGCTGGTCGCTGACTTACTACTGGAATTAGAGCAAAAAGGAGGCAGCTCGCCCGAGCTGCGCTTACAGAATGTAAAGGTAAGCACGGTGGGTAATCTGGTCTATGGCTGGCAGCCGCTACGTTTTAAAGGTGGTGAGCTTAAACTCAATATATCCGGACAGCGCGCAGGACAGCACTGGAAGGGCGAGCTGGATGTGCCTGAAATTCTGCTATCCAAAGAAGCAGTTAATTTGAACCATTTGAAATTAAATGTAGATATGCAAAGCCCCAGCGGGCAACTGAGTGCAAAAGCGACGATCCCGAATCTTACAGGCCTGAAACAGGGTCTGCTGCGCACCGAAACAGCCAGCTTCGAAGTAAAACTTCATAGTCCGGAACAAAACCTGGCACTCACTTTTGCCAGCCCGCTGGAATTACTCAATGGCAGTATTGCAAGGTTACCTGCTTATCGCCTTACCGGAACCTACACCAACCGCAATTTACCAAGGGGCGCGATTGGCCTGGATCTGAATGGCGCAGGGGCGCTCAATTTACAAGCAGAATCACTAAGCCTGAGCAGCCAAGGGCAGCTGGATAAATCACCGGTAAAAGCACAAATCGAAGTAACAGACTTTGTGCGCCCCCATTACGCGGTGGATGTTGACCTTAATAAGCTTGATTTATCGCCCTATCTGCCTGTAGTTGCTGCAGGAGCAAAAACAGTTAATCCGGATAAGCCTTTTGATTTCTGGTGGCTTGATAATCTGGATGCCAGCGGCAAGCTTAAAATTGGCGAGCTGGCAATGCAAAAACTGCATATTAACAATATATCGCTGGAATTTGCCGCAAAAAACCGCAAGCTTAACCTGGAGCCTTTAGCTGCAACACTCTACGGAGGCCAGCTTACAGGCAGCCTGAAGGTGGATGCCAGCAAAAAAACGCCCTCGTTCCGTATACAGCAAAAACTTGCCAATATGAATATCAATGCACTGCTTACCGATGTTATCGATAACAGCCGCTTTGAGGGCCGTGGCCATCTGGATTTAGATGTGGCCGCGGTAGGAAACCAGCTCAGCCATTTACGCCGGACTGCAGGCGGTAATGTCAGATTGCTACTGAATCAGGGAGCGGTCAGGGGGATTGACCTGGAAGCCTTGCTGCGCACCGCCAGCCGCCAGATCAGCCTGATGAATGGTGAAACCAGCCCTTCACTCAATCTTGATGCAAAAACCTCTTTTAGCGAGCTGCGCTCCACGCTCACGCTGAAGCATGGTGTCGCCAGCAATAGTGATCTGGCTGTTACCGCAGGCATACTTAGACTTACTGGTGGTGGTACTCTGGATTTAAACAGCAATGCCATTGATTACAATATGAATGCCAGCGCAAACCCTAAGGTACCTGCGCTCAAGGGTTTATCAGGCCTCAGCTTACCTATCAAGCTGACCGGTGCCCTAAGCGCCCCCGAATACCATATCGATTACGCCAGCCTGAAAGAGCAGATTCTGCTCAAGCAAAAGACCGCATCTGAAGCCCAGGCTCCCGTAAGTAAAGCACCGGCACAAAAAGCAGCGCAGCCCCGCAAAGCTGCAGGGCTCAAAGCTGCCGCAGGCACAAAAGCCACGGCTAAAAAAACCACCTCCCCAAAGGCAGAAAAACCCCATAAATGAGCGATTTTTCCCGGCGTTTAATCGCTTGGCAAGCCATACATGGCCGCCACAATCTGCCCTGGCAGGTGTCTGATCCTTACCGCGTCTGGCTGAGCGAAATTATGCTGCAGCAAACGCAGGTCACCACCGTCATCCCTTATTACCAGCAGTTTCTGGGGCATTTCCCCGATGTAGCCAGCCTGGCCGCAGCCAGCCCGGACGATGTACTGGCCCGATGGAGCGGCCTTGGCTACTACAGCCGCGCCCGCAATCTGCATAAAGCCGCAAAAATGGTGATGGAGCGCTTTAATGGCCAGTTTCCACGCACGCCGACACTGCTGGCCGAGCTACCCGGCGTGGGGCCATCTACGGCAGCGGCCATTGCAGCATTTAGCTTTGGTGAGCAAGCCGCCATTTTAGATGGCAATGTAAAACGCGTACTGGCCCGATGGGCTGGCATTAACGGCTATCCAGGCACCAAGGTAATTGAAAGAGAGCTGTGGCAACTCGCAACAAACCTGCTGCCCGATCATGGCATTGAGCGCTACACCCAGAGCCTGATGGATTTAGGCGCCACCATTTGCACGCCCAAAAAACCAGCCTGCATGGCTTGCCCGGTGCAGGCTGATTGCATCGCCCGCCAGCAAGGCCGGCAAGCCGAGCTGCCCACGCCTAAGCCAAGAAAAGTATCACCAGAGCGACAAACCGTGCTGATGATGGTGGAGAAGAGCGGCAAAATCCTGCTGGAGCGCCGCCCGCCCAGTGGTATCTGGGGAGGCTTGTGGAGCCTGCCGGAAGCCTCCTCCACGCTAGAGGCCAGCCAGGCCTGCCAACAGCGCTTTGGCTTAAATGTAGAGTTTGATAATGCAGAGGAAGATTTTGTCCATGTTTTCACCCATTTTCGCCTCACCATCACTCCCCTGCCCGGCAGCGTCATCAGCCAGACAGCCCTCGCCCATGAAGATCATTTGGGCTGGTTTAGCCAAGCAGAAGCCCTTCAGCTAGGCCTGCCCACCCCAATACGAAAGCTGATCGCTTCCAGACGTGGCTAAGCCCGGCATGCCGGGCTTTTTTTCTTATTTAATTTACGCTGTTTTTAACTCTAAACGGCGAAGACTGCCTAGCATTTCTTTCCATTTGATCAGTGCAGAAATCAATATCGCTACACCAAGACACATCATTGCAATGGAAATCAGGCCATTAAAAATATTATATCCTTTAGATACAGGGTTAAAATACACATGTTCTATCATCCAGTAGCCCGCATAATTAACGGTTACAAATAAATATGCCAAAGGAATCAAACAAGTCAGCATATAGCTACGATTTTTACTTAAACGTAAAATAATTGTTGCACCAATAATCAATCCAATAGATGCCATCAATTGATTAGATACACCAAACAACGCCCATACCGAATTAATATCGCCTGAATTCAATAAATAGCCCCACAGCGAACAAGCTACAATCGATGTACCAATTGCACCGGGCATCCAATCTGTCCGTTTTAATGGCGTCCAGAAGTCACCCAGGAAATCCTGTAATAAATAACGGGCAACACGGGTGCCAGAATCAATCGCAGTCAGAATAAATACAGCTTCAAACATCACCATAAATTGAAAGAAATAGGAAGCCAGCTTATTTAGTAAAGGAATACGGGTAAAAATATCAGTCATCCCAACAGCCAGAGTAACAGCTCCACCGGTACGCCCGTGCAAATCAAGACCAATGGCAGAGCTTAAAGCCGGTAAATTAATGACATCCATACCCAAAGTCTTGAATACCTCAGGGCTGGAGTTAATAGCAAAATAATCGGCAGGATGTAATGAAGTTGCAGCAATTAAAGCCATCACCCCAATCATACATTCGGCCAGCATAGCGCCAAAACCGACCGGCAGAATATCACTCCATTTATCAATTTGCTTAGGTGTCGTACCTGAGCCAATAAAGGCATGAAAGCCTGATATTGCACCACAGGCAATTGTAATTGAAATAAATGGCCACACTGGTCCGGCCAATACGGGGCCACCGCCATGAATAAATTCGGTTACGGCTGGGAACTGAATTTGTGGATTAACAAACACCACACCCACAATAAGTAAGCCAAATACACCAATCTTCATAAAGCTGGATAAAGCGGCTCTGGGCGTAAGCAGCAGCCACACAGGCAGCGCGGTTGCAAAAAAGGCATATACCGGTAAAACCAAAGAAACGGTTTTAGCATTCAGTGAAAACCATTCACCCAGAAATGTATTCTGAATATAGGGGCCTGCAAATACACAGGCCATAATGGCAACCACGCCAAGATAAGAGGCATTTTTCATATTCCCCGTAACGCGCTCCCATAAGCCAATACAAATCGCGATGGGAATGGTCATAAAGACCGCAAATGCACCCCAGGGATTACGCTCCAGAGCATGCACCACCACCATCGATAAACCGGCCATGGTAATGGTGATAATAAACATCATAGCAAGGCCCGTACACCAGCCAGCTACCGGCCCAAGCTCTTCCTTAGCGACTTCAGACAGTGATTTACCCTGATGCGACATCGAAGCAAACAGCACCACCGTATCATGCACCGCGCCACCAATTACACAGCCTATCAGCAGCCATAAAAAGCCTGGTAAATAGCCATACTGAGCAGCCAGTACCGGCCCTACCAGCGGCCCGGCAGCAGCAATTGCTGCAAAATGCCCGCCAAATGTGACCCATTTTTTGGTCGGCAAATAATCTTTCCCGTCTTTAAACTCATGCGCGGGTGTCGTATCTTCATCATTGATATTAAGTACTTTACGTACAAAAAATACACCGTAAAACCGATAGCAAATCATCAGAATACAGAGTGTGCTAATCACAAAAGTGAGTGCATGATCCATAACAGTACCGCTCCTGGAAAGAATTCCATCACTGTACGGAACCGCACCTGTATACGGCTTGCTATTGTCATTAAGCGGCAGCCTGCCGTTGTAAGCGGTAAGGCAGAAGAGTTAAGCGGTGACAGCCTAGCTATCAATCCCCAGGGCATCTTTTAGTACTTTCAGATAGCGCCGGCTTACCGGAATACGCTGTTGGGATCGAGTAAGAATTTCGGCAGCTCCATTTTCAGAAAATACAATTTCTGAAATTCGCTCTGGGTTCACCAAGTACTGGCGGTGGCAGCGCAATAAAACTGTTTTAAGTTCCAATGTTTTCAGCGTGAGCACAGTAAAATGCTCCTGAGCGTCCTGCCCAACCAGATAAACACCGCTTAATTTCGAGCATGCATATTCCACTTCCGCAGTGGGCATCAGACAAATCCGATTATGCCCGTGGCAAGGTAGCTGATTTAATACCGGCGTAAGTGCCGCAATATTTTGCGGTAAACGCACTTTATGCAACCGCTCCAGAGTTTTGCTCAAACGTGCGGCTTCAACCGGCTTAAGTAAATAATCAAAGGCGTGCTCTTCAAATGCCCTCAGCGCAAACTCATCAAATGCAGTCACAAAAACAATATGCGGCAAGCACTCGGGGTCCAGCATAGCCACCAGTTCCAGGCCATTAATCTTTGGCATCTGAATATCCAGAAAAATAATATCCGGATGCCAGCGATGAATGCCTGCCATGGCATCAATGGCATTAGCCGCTTCGCCAACAATCTCAATCTGGGTATCTGCTGCCAGCAAAGCACGCAACTCATCTCTGGCTAAAGGTTCATCATCAATAATCAGGGCAGTTAACATCATAATTTCAGACCAAGTTAAACATTATGCACCGGTAAGTGCAGGCTAATCCGAGTGTATTTTTCAAAAACACAATGCACGGAAACGCCATATTCTGCACCATAAATAGCTTTAATTCGCCGGTCAACCAGCTTCATTCCTAATCCTTCTGAATGAATTTCAGCGGGATAAAGCCCTGCATTATCCTCAATATGCAATGCCAATTCCTCCCTGTTTTGTTCTGCATAAATGCGAATATGACCCTGATCAAATAATTGAGATGTACCGTGTTTTATGGCGTTTTCCACCACAGGCTGCAAAGAGAAAGCCGGTAATTTAGCCTGTAAAATCGCTTCGCTCAGATCAATATCTACCTTTAAATGATCGGAAAAACGTGCAAGTTCAATTTGCAGATAGGCATTCACATGCTCAATTTCATCCGCCAGCGTAACTTCATCTAGCGAGCGCTTCAGGTTTTTACGGAAAAAAACGGACAGATACTGGATCAGTTTTCTGGCTCTGTCCGGATCATTTCGGATCACCGCACTAATGGTATTAAGCGCGTTAAATAAAAAATGAGGATTAACCTGTGCATGTAACAGCTTTACTTCTGTTTGCGCTAACAACAGCTGCTGGGCCTCTATCCGGCCGGATAAAATCTGCGTAGACAATAAACGTGCAATACCCTCACCCAAAGTACGATTTAATCTTAAAAACAACTTACCACTATTTTCATATAATTTAATTGTTCCAATCACCTGCCCATCCTCGCCCCATAAAGGAATCACCAAGGTAGAGCCCAACGGACAGCGTGGGCTAATCGAGCAAATATAGGGCACTTCATTACCATCGGCATATACCACCCGATTATCGCGGATAGCCGCAAAAGTATGCTCCGAAGTAATAGGAGAGCCTGGCAAATGATGATCAGCACCACTACCAATAAAAGCCAAAACTTTATTTCGATCGGTAATTGAAACGGCACTGACACTCAGCTCTTCCAAGATGATCTTTGCCACTTTAAGAGTGTTGTCTTCATCAAATCCGGCACGTAAAGCCCCCTCACTTCTGGCGGCAATCTGTAGCACTTTGGCGGAAAATGCGTTCGAGTACTTCTCAAGCATCTCGCGCCTGTCCAGTAATATACGCATAAACATCGCCGAGCCCAGCGTATTGGCAATCATCATGGGAATGCCGATATTTTCTACCAGGGCAAGCGATTTAGAAAAAGGCTGGGCCACCGCGAGGATAATCAGCATCTGCATGATTTCTGCAATCAGCGCAACCGATGCCACCAGAAAAGGCTTGAATAATAAATCGACCCGCCCTCGTTTCATTAAGTAGCGATGTACCATGCCACTTAACAGCCCTTCGCTGATAGTAGAAATCATGCAAGCCAGCGCTGTT
Organism: Iodobacter ciconiae; assembly: GCF_003952345.1. Lineage (NCBI taxonomy): Bacteria > Pseudomonadati > Pseudomonadota > Betaproteobacteria > Neisseriales > Chitinibacteraceae > Iodobacter > Iodobacter ciconiae. The sequence continues at coordinate 2,026,049 of NZ_CP034433.1, forward strand.
GGCCCGCCCAGCAAATAGCGGTGCAAACCACCGGTAAAGCCAATCGCCAGCCCCACCGCAGGCCCACCAAGTAAGCCACCTAACACCGCACCAATCGCCCTGGTATTGGCAATCGAGCCTAATATATTCAGCCCTAAATAAGTGCCAAGCACACAAAATATAGAAAAAACTGCATAGCAGGTCAGCTTATGCGGTAAGCGAATAGTGACCTGCATTAAGGGGGTAAACAGGGGAGTTTTCGACAATAAATAGGCGATCAGCAAATACACGCACATTTGCTGCAACAACAATAAAATCAGATTTAACTGCTCGGTAAGCATGGTGCAGGCTTGGCTTATGCAAAAAATGGATTATAGCGCTAATCCAATTGCAATTTTGGCCAACTTTTGACTGTAATCTGATAAAAAACAATTATCAGATTAATTACTTTTATGGTTTATTTTAAATAAATCATAAACAGATTTAAATTACACAGTATATAAATATAAGATTAAACAAATGTCAGAATACGCGATTAACTCTGTTTTATAAAAAATAAAACACACTTATCAGCACCAGCATGGCGCTGTCTATAGAGGCTGATTAGCTTTTAATTGACAACACACATAAGTTTTTTTTAATTTGCCTAATACGTATAAACCCGGCATATGCCCACGCTATATATATTCTAAACCGCCTGATCCGCCAAACGGCCCGACTTCCAATAGTTGATCAGACCCGCTGCAGAATAAATAATCAGAGCCGTCCAGATCAGTGAAAAGCCGATCATACGATCCGTTCCAAAAGGCTCCCGATACAGCCATACCCCCAGTAATAATTGCAAACTAGGACCGATATACTGGATGACTCCCACAGTAGCGAGCTTCAGTGTTCTGGCCCCCGAGGCAAACATCAAAAGTGGCAGGGCTGTTACAACACCTGCACCCATCAATAAAGCATCAATACGCCAGCTGATATTCCCCAGCGCGCCCTGCCCATGAAACTGAAACCATAATAGGGCAGACAGCGCAAATGGGGCCATTAGAAACGTCTCTAGAGCAAGTCCTTCCAAGGAAGGCAGGCTGGCCCTTTTACGCAGTAAGCCATATACCCCAAAACTCAGGCCTAAACAAAGTGCAATCCACGGCAAAGTACCTGCGGCAATGGTAATCCACAGCACACCCAAGGCCGCCAGCCCCACAGCAAAACTTTGCGAGCGCTTAAGCTGCTCGCCCAGAAACAGCCTACCCAGCAAGACATTAATCAGCGGATTGATAAAATAGCCCAGGCTGGCATCCACCACGCGGTTTTCATTCACCGCCCAGATATACAACAGCCAGTTAAGTGACAGCAGCAGTGACGACAACGCAAATACACCCAGCACACGAGGATTTTTAATACTGGGCAGGAGCCAGCTCCAGTTTTTTTGCAGCATTAAAATCACCGCCACAAAAACACCAGACCAGACAATACGGTGCGAGATAATTTGCAAAGCATCAATGCCATGCAAAGATTTCCAATACAGTGGAAACAAGCCCCAGATAATAAAGGCCAGCACAGTAAACAAAACGCCACGTGATGTATTGGGGGTAGACATAGAAAAACCAGAAGAAAGCGCCGGAACTGCAGCAAAGAGCTACTTTAATGGATAGCAGATTGCGTACTCAAGCATAATTACGCAACAAACTGTAGCTTTAAAAGATTAGCCCCCTAAAATCTGCAGGTGCAGTAATCAATAAGAACATAGATCACTCAAAAAAACCTAAAGCAAGCTTGTGCCATTCAAAGATTAATTAGCTCAGCCACTAACTTTTCCCTCCTCTGCCCTGGCGGCTATAAAAAAAGGATGCTCGCAAAATGAAATAAGCACCCATGGTTTAGTTTTTCTCTGTGCTCTTATTGAGCTCTGTCTCTGCAGAGCTTTTTTGCCCTTAGCTATCACTATCGATAGCAAGCCGCAGGCGGGTTACAATGGCAGGTTGCGGCTGTCAGTCTGTGCTGGCAACCGATTTACCCTATCTGGATATTGCTATGCCTACGCCCCGCGTGCTGTCTGTTATCCCGCCAATGACCCAGCTCAATACTCCCTACCCTTCCACCGCCTATATCACCGGTTTTTTGCGCTCCAGAAATATCGATGCGGTGCAGGAAGACCTGGCGCTGGCGCTGGTGTTGAGGCTGTTTTCCAAGCAGGGTTTACTGGAGGTTAAAAACTGTATCGAAACCCTGCCGGTGCGTCATCGCAGCTATCAGGTGCAGGCTTTTTATGAGCAATTTGATCTCTACCTCGCCACCATCGGCCCCGCCATTGCCTTTTTGCAAGGCCGAGATTCCACCGTGGGCCACCGAATTTGCTCGCGCCAGTTTCTGCCTGAAGGTTCGCGCTTTGAATCCTTAGACGTGTATGTGGACGACGAAGGGGGCGACCCGCTGGCCTGGGCCTTTGGCGCGCTGGGTATGCAAGATAGAGCACGGCATCTGGCAACGCTGTATCTAAACGATATTTCTGATGTATTGCGCGATGCGGTCGACCCGCGTTTTGAATTTGTGCGCTACGCCGAATCGCTGGCATCCAGCCAGCCAAGCTTTGATCCGCTAGCTAAAGCCTTAAGCGAGCCGCTGAATCTGGTTGATGCCACGCTGCTGGAGCTCACCCTGGCCTCGGTTAAAAAACACCAACCCACCATCGTCTTGGTATCCGTGCCTTTCCCCGGCGCGGTGTACGCGGCATTCAGAATTGCCCAGGCGATTAAGGCAGAGTTTCCAGACATAGTGCTGGCACTGGGCGGTGGCTTTGTAAATACCGAGCTGCGCGAAATGTCTGACCCGCGCGTATTTGATTATTTTGATTATGTAACGCTGGACGATGGCGAGCGCCCGCTTCTTGCCCTGCTCGACCATCTGGCAGGCAAACGCAGCCAGCAGCGCCTGGTGCGCACCTTTGTCCGAAACGACGGGTTGGTCAAATATATCAACTTTGTAGAGCCTGATATCGCCTTTGCCGAAGTCGGAACCCCAACCTGGGATGGCTTGCCGATTGATCGCTACCTGTCGCTCTTAGATATGCTGAACCCCATGCACAGGCTGTGGTCAGACGGGCGCTGGAATAAGCTGACGGTGGCCCATGGTTGCTACTGGAAAAAATGCAGCTTTTGCGATGTCAGCCTCGATTACATCTCGCGCTACGACGGCGCATCGGCGGCGACCTTGGTCGATCGCATCGAAGAAATCATTCTGGAGACCGGCCAGACCGGCTTTCACTTTGTTGACGAAGCCGCCCCGCCCAAAACACTGAAAACACTGGCGGCAGAATTACAAAAACGCAATCTGGCGATTTCCTGGTGGGGCAATATCCGCTTTGAAAAATCATTCAGCCCCGAGCTATGCCAATCGCTGGCCGATAGCGGCTGTATCGCCATCTCTGGCGGGCTGGAAGTCGCCTCGGATCGATTGCTGACGCTCATGAAAAAAGGCGTATCAATTGATCAGGTCGCCCGCGTCACCCGCTCGTTTACCGACGCCGGTATTCTGGTGCACGCTTACCTGATGTATGGCTTTCCCACGCAAACCGTGCAAGATACCGTCGATGCACTGGAATACGTGCGTCAGCTCTTTGCCGAAGGCTGTATTCAATCGGGCTTTTTTCACCGCTTCGCCTGCACCGTGCACTCGCCAGTGGGCCAGAAGCCGGAAGAATACGGCATCGAGCTGCTGCCACTACCCGAAGTGACGTTTGCTAAAAATGATGTGGGATTTATCGACCCAACGGGCGTCGACCACGACGCCCTTGGCGTAGCCCTGAATAAAGCGCTATACAACTATATGCACGGCATTGGCCTGGATGACGATGTGCGGGTGTGGTTCAGCGGACTTATTCAAAAGGTACCACGCACCACCGTGCCAAGAAACAAGATTGCCAGGGCATTAGCGGCTAAAGGCTAGTAGGGCCAATTAGCCGCAGATAATTAAGTGTGATGGTTCAATTTTCAGAATACGATCTTTGCACTGCATGCGGTGTAATGCTTTCAGCGATTACGCATATGCACTCCCCCCGTTTACAAGCATTTCTCAATATTACTTGTCCGGTTCGAGAAGGCGTATTGACTTAAGCCATATACATATACCAAGGCCGTATCCTTTCTAATCAAACCCGGTTTTAGCCCTGCGTAAGGAAGGTAAATTCCATGGCGGAGAAAGGCGAAGAAACAGGTATAATCCTTCGGTCTGGGTGATTGGTTTGTTGTGATATTAATCTGCCGGTTTACCACGCTAAAACACTGGAATCGCCCAGACCAAAGATACTGATTAAACGGCTCGACAGCGCCCTGTCTGGCCGTTTAATACTTTATAAGACTTAACTTAGCTGATTAAAGCTTTTGGGATTATATGTTTGGGCTTTAAAATCCCCTGCTATTTTTTTAAATCTGCCAGCCAGTTTGCACTTAAGTGATTACAGAGGAAAAAGACTAGCTTTTCCGCAGCAAATCAATCTTCAGTCCAGCAGGCTGCTGACCCACAAGGTTTGCAATACCGTGATTAAACTTGAAAATGTCAGCAAGGCATATCGGGTCGATGGACAGGATATTCCCGCTCTTGCTGGTGTGTCGTTATCGATTACAGCAGGCTCTGTATTTGGTATTATTGGTCACTCCGGTGCGGGTAAATCAACCCTTATCCGCCTGATCAACCTTTTAGAGCGCCCCACTGGCGGGCGTATTTTGCTTGATGGTGACGATGTTACCGGGCTTACTGCTTCGGGCCTGCGTGGTCTGCGCCAGCAGGTGGGCATGATTTTCCAGCACTTTAATTTGCTGGGCTCCAAAACCGTTGCTGAAAACGTAGCTTTCCCGCTAAAAATTGCCGGCGTACTCAACAAAGCACAAATCGCACAGCGTGTTAGTGAGCTGCTGGCGCTTGTTGGCCTTTCTGATCATCGCGATAAGTACCCGGCGCAATTATCAGGTGGGCAAAAACAGCGTGTTGGTATTGCCCGTGCACTGGCTAATCGGCCTAAAGTACTGCTTTGCGACGAAGCCACCAGCGCGCTTGACCCGCAAACAACACAATCTGTGTTGCAATTATTGCTCGATATTAATAAGCAGCTTGGCCTGACGATTGTTCTGATTACCCATGAAATGGACGTGATCCGCAGCATTTGCGATCGTGTGGCGGTGATTGATGGCGGCTCGATTGTAGAAGAAGGCCCTGTGACACAAGTCTTCTTGCACCCCAAGCACCCCACTACCCGCCGCTTTGTATTCGAAGCCGAGCATATTGATGAAAACACGCAGTACGATGACTACCAGCATGTAGAAGGCAAAATCGTGCGCCTCACCTTTATTGGTGAATCAACCTATCAGCCCATTCTTGGCTCTGTGGCTCGTGATTGCGCGGTAGATTTCAGTATTTTGGCTGGCCGTATCGAACGCATTAAAGATACCCCCTGTGGCCAGCTTACCCTTGCTCTAAGCGGCCGTGATGTAGATGCTGCCCTGGCACGCTTTGCCGCGACAGGAATCGATATAGAGGTATTACGTTAATGGAATTCTTTAATCAACTGACCGCCAATATCGACTGGGCAGAAATCTGGCTGGCCGGGCAAGACACGTTGCTAATGCTAGCAGGCTCCTTAGCCTTTACGCTGGTGCTTGGCCTGCCGCTGGGGGTGTTGCTGTTTTTAACCGGTAAACGCCAGCTCCTCGATCAGCCTGCGGTTTACGGGATTTTATCCTTTGTTGTAAATGTACTACGCTCCGTGCCATTTGTGATCTTACTGATTATCATGATCCCGTTTACCGTACTGATTGCAGGTACCTCACTTGGTGTAGGCGGAGCGATTCCGCCTTTGGTCGTCGGCGCAACCCCTTTCTTCGCCCGCCTGGTTGAAACTGCACTGCGCGAAGTAGACCGTGGCATTATCGAAGCTACCCAGTCCATGGGAGCCAACACCAGACAAATTGTATTTGGCGCCTTACTGCCTGAAGCACTTCCGGGTATTTTAGCGGCCATTACGGTAACAGCGATTACCCTTGTTTCCTATGCTGCCATGTCAGGTGTTATCGGTGGCGGCGGCCTGGGTGATCTGGCAATTCGCTTTGGCTATCAGCGCTTTCAAACCGATGTAATGGTAGTCACGGTAGTCTTGCTGCTGATCCTGGTACAGATTTTACAAATGACAGGTGATCATTTAGTAGCGCACTTCAGCCGTAAATAAACCCAGAACAACTTAACAATACCTTCAAACCTTAAAACACGGGCTGCTTTTTCCGTGTTTACCTTTTCAGGGAAAAAACCTTTATGAAAAAGATAATTGCACTACTGGCTGCGGCCTTAGCTTTCAACTCCCAAGCCGCAGACAAGCTCACAGTTGGCGCAACCGCCGTTCCTCATGCCGAGCTGCTGGAATTTGTAAAACCACAGCTGGCAAAAGAAGGCGTAGAACTGAAAATCAAAGTATTTACCGATTACGTGCAGCCTAATATGCAATTGGCAGAAAAGCGCCTGGATGCTAATTTTTTCCAGCACAAACCTTACCTGGATGAATTCAATAAAGGTAAAGGCACTCACCTGCAAAGCGTGGCACTGGTTCATGTAGAGCCGTTTGGCGCTTATTCAAGCAAAATAAAATCGCTGAAAGATCTGAGCGAAGGCGCAACCGTCACCATTCCTAACGATGCCACCAATAGCGGCCGGGCACTCTTGCTGCTGGAAAAAGCAGGTATTATCAAGCTAAAAGACAGCAAAAATATCCTCTCTACCACCCGCGATATCGTAGAAAATCGCAAGAAGCTCAAATTTCGCGAACTGGAAGCTGCCACCCTGCCACGCGTACTAACTCAGGTTGATTTAGCCCTGATCAATACCAACTACGCCCTTGCTGCCAACCTTAATCCAAGCAAAGATGCACTGGCTATCGAGGGAGCGCAATCACCTTACGCCAATATCCTCGTAGCCCGCCCGGATAACGCAGCCAGCCCGGCCATGAAAAAACTCATCGCAGCCTTAAATAGCCCATCTGTCAAAGCATTTATTACAGAAAAATACAAAGGAGCGATTGTTCCAGCGTTTTAATGCTCAAATAGCATTCCCTGACAAAACCCCAAGCTACAAAGCCTGGGGTTTTTTTACGCCCTTTTTTAAAAACGATCTGCCCTTAAACCAGGCCTGGCTACAAATCAAGAATCAATCGGCTTGAATCGGCTTGCCGTGCCCGAAATCTGCCCCTCATTTCAGCAAACGCAGATCAAGCCCACAAAAAGTAAGTTTTTTGTAAATATTTAACACAAATACTTACCAATAGTTAACTGTATCTTTCAAAAAAATAAAATATCAGCTAAATTTCTCACTTTTTAAAAAAACTTAAAACTACTCCACACTTAAGCTCTAAGTGAAAATAACATTTGAGAGATTAAAATGAAGCTCGCTAATGCACATCAGCAGGTACAGCATCAGATCCATAGCTCGTTTGAAGGCAGTAATACAGCCAGGTTTCCAGTAAAAGGACAGGGAACCATATCTGTTCTGCCCGGCACGCCCGATCCATTTTCCATTGAGCTCAAAAGTGACAATGGCCATATCATCTGCCTTGAGATTAAAACCTACGAGATTTGTCTTCTTTATAACGGCGCAAAGATTGCCAGAGAATCAAACATAGGGCTCAACCCGGAGGAAGAGATCCAGCCCCATTGGCTCAGCCTGGATAGCAATAACCAACGGATTCGCTACGGCAAGGGTGAAATGCTGCGCACACTCATGCTATTTGAATACAGCTGGGAAAAAGCATCAGACCAGCAGCTCGATACCGCAGAAATCCATATTATTGAGATCCAAAGCGCCGGGCCGAGCAAGCTGCAGCTTCACTCTATCCCTGTCAACCTTGATCCATCCCCGCATATCGCAGCGATGGATTCTGTCACGCTGGAACTACTGGCTGAAAACAAAATCAGCGTCATTTCCGATCTGCCCGAAGCCTGCCAGCGCCTTTATTCAAATATTGCCGGCAAAAATATCAACTTGCGCCCAGCCGACTTCCCGGACTTCCCCGAAGCGATCCAGCATTCCATCCTGACGCCCGGTTGCATTTGCTACAAAAAACTGGCCGAAAAATCAGGTGAGTTTGGTTATTTGCGCGTCACTATTGACACCAACCGGGGAGATTCCCCCGGCCAGCCCTATGTATTGGAAATATGGCCAGCCGGCAATGGCTCTCCCATTCATGATCATGGCGATGCATGTGCGGTGATCAAAGTGCTATACGGGCAAATTCAGGTATCCTGGTTTGCTACCCTCAGCCCGCAGCTTTTAACACCATGGGGAACTGTCATTGTTCAAACTGAAGAAGTCACCTTTCTGACGCCGGATTATTATCAGGTTCATCAATTATTTAACCCCAAACCCAGGGGAGATCAATTTTGCGCAACAATCCAGTCATATCGCTACGAAGCCAATAATACCCAGCACTATGAATACTTTGATTACATTGAAGATGGGCAGATTAAGCAGTTTGACCCTGATTCTGACTGGAACTATCTAGACTTTAAAGCAAAAATTCGTGAAGAGTGGCAAAAGTCTGCAGGCACGGCAAAAGAGGAGCAAGCTCCCTTGCAAGGCCTTAAATGATGGCAGCTGTTATAATCCGGCCAATCTGAATCAACTCTGTAGAAAAAATATCATGGCTCATATTCCGGCTTGCCCGCAATGCACATTAGAAAACACCTATCCGGATGCAGAAAACTACATCTGTGCAGACTGTGGTTTTGAATGGCCTATGCAAGAAACGGCCAGTGATGACGGTGACGACAGCATCGTTAAAGACGCCAACGGCACTGTGCTGGTTGATGGCGATGCGGTTGTATTAATTAAAGATTTAAAAGTAAAAGGCACATCCACCGTGCTGAAACAAGGCTCTAAAGTGAAGAGTATTCGTCTGGTATCCGGCGGAGATCATGAAGTAGATTGCCGCATGGATGCAGGCAACTTTATGCTGAAGGCTTGTTTTTTGAAGAAGGCTTAATACGGGGGAGATAGGGAGTGGGGAATCGGAAAGCCTGCCCCTGCTCCCGAGTCCCCACTCCCAGGCTTTTAACTACGATAATCCGCATTAATTTTTACGTAATCATAAGAAAAATCACAAGTCCAGATCGTTGCAGATTCATTCCCACGGTTTAATTTTACAGTGATACTGATTTCAGATTGCTTCAGCACGCGCTGACCGTTTTCTTCCTTGTATCCCGCATAGCGACCACCGTCTTTGGCCACCAGCACGTCATCCAGCCACACTTCCAGCTTATCCACGTCCAGATTTTCAACCTGCGAATAACCAATTGCACAAAGAATACGGCCCAAGTTTGGATCAGAGGCAAAGAAGGCCGTTTTAACCAGTGGCGATCTGCCAATGGCATAGCCAACGGCTTTACATTCTGCGCGATCAATACCGCCTTCCACATTAATCGTAATAAATTTAGTTGCGCCTTCGCCATCACGAATAATCGCTTTAGCCAGCGTCTGGCTGATTTCTAAAATAGCATCGCGCAGAATTATAAAATCTGCACTGCCGGTATCAGCCACTTCGGTGTTACCCGCTTGCCCTGTGGCCATCAGAATAAAGCTGTCATTGGTGCTGGTGTCGCCATCCACCGTAATCGAATTAAACGAACGATCTGCAGACCAGCTGACTAACTCTTGCAGCACGGTTTGCGATACGGCAGCGTCCGTTGCCAGATAGCCCAGCATCGTTGCCATATTCGGGTGGATCATGCCCGCACCCTTGCTGATACCAGTCAGGGTTACGGTTTTACCGTCAAGCACAATTTTCTTACTCGCAGCTTTGGGTGCCACATCCGTAGTCATGATGGCATTGGCTGCCTCAAACCAGTTAGCCGGTTTTAGATCGCCAATAGCCGCATCCAGCGCACTAATAATCTTAGCAGCAGGCAACGGCTCTAAAATTACGCCGGTAGAAAACGGCAGCACTTGCGCCGGGCTGATATCCAGACGTTCGGCCAGAGCAAAACAGATTTCTTTAGCGCGCTCATAGCCATCCAGGCCTGTACCTGCATTGGCATTGCCGGTATTCACCACCAAAGCACGAATCTCACCCATGTCAGCAAGATGGCTGCGACAGATGCGCACAGGCGCCGCGCAAAATTTATTCAGCGTAAACACCCCGGCAGCACGGCTGCCCTTAGCTAACCGCATCACCAGCACATCTTTACGGCCTGCAGTTTTAACGCCTGCAGAGGCAATACCAAGCTCTACCCCGGCAACAGGGAAAAGCTGGCTGGGATCAAGTGTAGGCAGATTAACGGGCATGACAGGAATCTCCGTGCGGTGCAAAAGCGGTTATTGTAAATCACCTGCGCATTGCTACTGGAGAAAATATAGGGACTAAATTTAGCGCAGGTGAATTGGCCTTGATTTAAAAAGAAAATTCAAAACCCATATACTACAAAAAAGTACTTACAAATAGCTGATCTCTATACGGGTTTATCCCTGCAATAGATATTAAGATTATGGTGATATAATCATGTGCAAACATTTATAAATCATGTTTTTAAAATACTCTGCCTTATTTTGAACAAAGGCCACATAAGACGGTCATTCTAAATCATGTCCTTGAGAAGATAATAATGCGTATTGGCTTAGTAACGGATTCATGCTGCGATTTGCCCCGTGATTTTTTAGATCAACATCAGATTGTCATTTTGCCAATTACTATTCATGGCTATGACGGCACGTTTATTGATAGCCGGGACCCCGTTGCCACGCGCAATTTTTATCGCCACCAAGCAGAAGCAGGTGTCACTAATTTTGAATCAGAACCTTTCTCGGTAGAGCAAATCCGTGAATTGTTTTTATCCCGCCTTGTTTTAGAATTTGATTCAGTATTCTGCCTGACAGTAATGCAATCTCGCAGCCAAATTTTTAATCACTGCACTCAGGCTGCCAGAGCGATTATTACCGAATACCGCCCCATTCGTGAGCAGGCTAATCTAACCAAGCCCTTTACATTGCGCGTTTTTGATAGTGCCAATATTTTTGCGGCCCAGGGATTAGTTGTGGCTGAAGTTGCCCGTTTAATTAGCCAGCAGGCTTCCAACTCGGAAATCACCAAGTACATTGAACGCTTAACACAGACTACACAGGGCTTTTTAATGCCTGCCGATTTAAGCCAATTGCGTCATCAGGCAAGGCGTAAAGGCGATAAAAGTGTCGGCTTTTTATCCTATGCCCTGGGCAGTGCACTAGATATTAAGCCGGTTGTACGGGTTTATCGCGGCGAAACCACATCAGTTGCACGTATTCATGGCTTTCATAACGGCGTAGAAAAGCTCTTTTTGTTTGCCCAAGCCCAGCTGGAACGGGGCCTCTTTGCCCCCACCATTTGCGTCAGCTACGGCGGCGATCCCGCTGTCGTAGAAAACATGCCTGCCTATCAAAAATTAAAACAGGCCTGTAAAAACCATGATGTGCAATTACTGCTTGGCGAAATGGGCACCACCGCAGGGGTGAATATTGGCCCTGGCGGAGTGGGTCTTGCCTTTGCATCCGAGATTGAAGCGGTGCTGGATTAGAGTGTTTGATGCGGAAAAACCCGGCTAATTCAAAGCACCCATTCTCGAAAGGCTCAGAAATACGCAGCCATAATCAACCTCCATGGCAACACCTTGCCAATCTGCACTGCAGCGCTGGCGGCACCTGCTGGCGCTCTTCAAAAGTAATCAATCACAGAACTTTGCTCAATAACGAAGAGTCGATTTTGGCCTTAGCCAGTTTTGCCGTAAATTTACCGAGCTAAAAGGCCTCTCTCCCGCACGCTATCGCAAACAATTCCGACTACCCAAGCCTCATAGCTAACTTGCAAAAAATAATCGTAGCACTTACATTTTTGCCTAAGTTCAATCCCTCCTCCCAAAAAGAAAACCCATGCCAGCATCGTTAGACGGCCAGTTAGTTATTGCCATTTCGTCCCGTGCCCTGTTTGATTTTGAAGCCGAAAATCAAATTTTTAATAAAGCTGACGATCTACCCTATATGGCTTTGCAACTTGAAAAGATTGATGAGCCCGCTGTGCCCGGCATGGCCTATTCACTGGTCAAAAAACTGCTGGCCTTTAATAGCCCGGCGCATCAACGGGTAGAAGTAGTGATTCTTTCCCGTAATGATCCGGTCAGCGGCTTGCGGGTATTTAAATCCTGCTATGCCCACGGCCTGCCATTACTGCGCGGTGTGTTTACCCGTGGGCGCCCTGCCTGGTCTTTTTTAGAGCCATTGCAGGCTAATTTATTTCTTTCTGCAAACGAGGCCGATGTGCGCGATGCACTGACAGCTGATTTTGCTGCGGCACGGGTTTATCCAAAATCGGCCAGTACCGAGCAGCACCCAGATGAAATTCGCATCGCTTTTGATGGTGATGCCGTGCTGTTTTCGGATGAAGCCGAACGTGTTTACCAGCAGGATGGCCTGCATGCTTTTCAGGCACACGAAAGCGCCAAAGTTCAGCAGCCTTTGCCACCCGGCCCGTTTAAATCCTTTTTACAAGCCTTGCACCGCTTGCAGCAAGATGCTGGCGACGCACCGATGAAAATCCGCACAGCCCTTGTAACAGCCCGCAGCGCACCTGCGCATGAGCGGGCGATTCGCACCCTGATGAGCTGGAATATTCAGGTTGATGAAGCTTACTTTTTAGGCGGCTTAGAAAAAGGCCCTTTTCTTAAAGTATTCGCACCTGATTTATTTTTTGACGATCAAACCGGCCATTGCGACTCAGCAGCCAGCGTTGCACCAACTGCCCATGTGGCAGCGGGGATTTCTAACACAAAATCCACCGCAGGCAGCTAGATGATGCCAATTTACGCACTTCATCGCCCCGCTTTCCCGGTGCGGGCCGCTGCCAAGGCTACATTTAAAGCCAGTGTATTTACCTGATCCGAAATACTGATTTCAACCGATAGAATGAATTCAATATTCTGGCTTAATTTAGCGAATTCATTAGTTGCCTGCTCATATTATTTATTTCACCAGCCATTTTATAGAATAGAGAACCCAAACCACACTGCTCTGTTTTTTATGATGGTGATGATTACAGCGGTACTTGCAAGCGCCCTGAAGTCTGGTTTGCCACATTTAAAATCAATACCGTATTTTATTTTACTAACACCAAGTTACTTTTTACTTTACCAATCGCAATCTGCATAGTTTATAAAAAAACAATTAAACTCTTTTAAAATATAGGAAATTTTATTATTCACTATAATAGACAAACAACTGGTTAAGCAGGTGACTTTAAGCACTTGGCGATTAAAAAACCAAGAAGCAGCATGCGCATCACTTTACCGATGATAGTCGCTATTACTGAATCATCGAGTGTAAAAAATCATGATAATACAGCTTACATACTCATAAACAGTTAAAATCTGCGCCTTTATTTAAAAGGATATAATTCTTGCCCTATCTCGCCTTTATCACTGTTGTCTGGGCATTATCATTTAATCTTATTGGCGTATTTTTAGCAGGCCATGTAGACAGCGATTTTGCCGTACTTAGCCGCGTTGCGATTGCAGGACTGGTTTTCCTACCTTTTACCCGCTGGACAGGTATCAGCAAGGCGCGCAAATTGGGCACAATGGCTGCAGGTGCGCTGCAATTTGGCGTAACCTATTTATGCCTCTACCGGTCATTCCAGTTTTTAAGTGTGGCCGAAGTTTTATTATTTACTATTTTCACGCCCATTTATATCACCTTGCTTGATGATTTATTGCAAAAGCATTTTAATCCCCGTGCCTTAGCTGCGGCCCTTATTGCCGTATTGGGCTCTTTAGTAATTCGCTATAACCAGATTGACAGTAATGCTTTGAATGGTTTTTTATTATTACAACTGGCCAATATCACCTTTGCCGCAGGCCAGGTTGGCTATCGCTATTTAAATAAGTATCATCCGGATCAACAACCGCAATCAGCAAGCTTCGGCTATTTCTTTTTAGGTGCACTGCTTGTTGCTCTGCCTTCATTTTTAATTTTTGGCAATATCAGCAAATTACCTCAGCATATAGAGGAATTCGCCGTATTAGCCTTTTTAGGCCTTGCCTCATCAGCCTTAGGCTTTTACTGGTGGAATAAAGGCGCTTGTTTAGTAGATGCCGGTACTTTAGGTGCAATGAATAATATGCATATTCCGGCAGGGCTGATAATTAATTTAATCTTCTGGCATCAAGCGCAGGATATACCACGTTTGATCATTGGCGGGGGAATTATGCTGCTGGCGCTATTGATTAATAAACCGGCATGGCAAATAAAAAATTAAAATAATGCCAGCGCGCCATGCCGGCTGAATGCTTATTCAGAATCACATCACCCCGCATGGCATCAAATAAACGGCCCTGTTTACCAGCCTAATATTGCAGGTATTTGCTTACTATTGCCCTGCCACTGCCCGACAAGCTGATTCCCTTTGATATTTAAACTAAGTTTTGCCTGATCTTTCTCTGCGACCTGCTCGATCAGCTCTAGCGTTGCACCTTTTTTCATCCCACGTAAAGCAATCACTTTACGGTATTTATCATAAAAATAGACGCCTGAAAAAGAGCCGTCACCATTAGGAATTTCAAGCCGCATCGTAATCGCTGCACTGCCTATTTTTCCATGTAAAACCTGAGCAAATAGCGAATCTGCGGGTACTGCAGCAGCCTGTCCCAGCAAAAGAAACTTGCCATAGGGGTTAAGCAAGGCAGTTAAATCCTTGGGCAAAATCGCCAGGCTAATGTCACCCACATCGTCTAAAGCACGGTTTACATGTGCGCTACAGCGCCCTGTCGTAAATACGGCTTTATTCTGCGGCAAAGAAAAACGTGCATAAGAAAGCACATCTTGCTGAGGGCTGCTTTGTTGATTTTCTTTTTCCCTCTCAAGACAGCGCTTATTAAAATCAATTCGCTCATCGATATCGGCTAAATCATCGGCCTTAGCTTTTTTACGCTTTAACTCCGCCTGTTGCCGCTTTAAGGATTTAATTTCCTCTGAATAGCTGCGCTTACGCTCTACCAGCACCTCTTTTGCCACCACAGATAAACCACCTGGAGTAAACAAGTCGATGGCACTCAGTGCTCTGCCCGTTGCGGCATCAAAGCTGTAGCTGCGCACATAGGCTTCGCAATAAGCACCACAGCCTTCCGCCTCAATATCCAGCGAGAGGATACGTCCATCATTGCGCTGCACGTTAAAATCCAGTGATGCCATGCCATTCAGCTCGCCACTACCTTCAGTAAGGGGAAAGGTTTTTCCGGATTTAAGTGGCGTGGCGATGCCGATCACCGCTAAATACAAAGCATCATTGATCCTGCTTGCTACATCGCTCCCGCCAGCAACATACGGCATTGTAATAGCTCCCTCTGCCGGAGCAGAAGTGTAAGCAGGTGCTTGTTTTAGCGTATTGCTTGTCATCGTACGGGATTCAAGCTGCAAAGGGCCAGCCAGGGCATGGGTGCATAATAATAAAAGAAAGAGAAAACGCATCATTCATCCTTTCAAATTTTCAAAAAATTACTTATTTGGCCAGCTCAGGGAACATCGTGTCGGTATAACCAAAGCGCCGCAAATCCCTGATGCGTTGCGGATATAAAATACCGTTTAAATGATCGCACTCATGCTGCACCACCCGCGCATGAAAGCCGCTGACACTGCGATCAATCAGCTGCCCTTCGGCATCAAAGCCCTGATAGCGCAGCCGGGTATAGCGCGGCACTTCACCACGCAAACCGGGCACAGACAAGCAGCCTTCCCAGCCATCGACCATTTCATCACCAAGTGTCGTAAGCACCGGATTAATCAGCACCGTCACCGGTACGGCTTCGGCCTCGGGATAACGATCACTGACATCAAAGCCAAAAATTACCACCTGCAGGCTTACACCAATTTGCGGCGCAGCAATCCCTACACCCCCTATGGCCTGCATGGTGTCATACATATCAACAAGCAAACTTTGCAGCTCTGGCGTACCGAAAGCCTGCACCGGGCTGGCTTTCTCCAGCAGCAGCGGGTCACCCATTTTAATTACCGTGCGTATAGCCATTTTTTTCTTCTCTTATTTAATTAAATTTGGAATAAATCAATTCTATCCCTAGCCAGCTTGCTGTCCAAACTTTAGATCAGCGTAAAAAAAATACCCCGGAGTAATTCCCCACAAGGCCAGCATATTTTTAAGCATAATTTTCCTACGCCTTTAAGGCTATTCCACATAAGGCCGCGCACCATCACACGCATGACTCTAATGATTTTAAATCAATGCCCCTGAATATATGAGTTACGTCAACCAGAGCAGAACAAAAATTAATCTCCTTAGAATGAGTTAATAAGGTAATTTATATATATTAAAAGTAGCTCCAGCTTCGATCATAAAGCCCTTATATCCCCCCATCAAGTCTATTGAAGTATCTTTAGCAAACCAAGATTTTACTGAACCCTTACTTCAAAATGGAATAATTGCCAATTCAGCGATATTTTATAGGCTTCCTGCTGGACATAATTAATAAGCATTAAATAATTTACTTAAATTATCCATTAAAAATGTAAAAGATTAAAAAGCACCTACATTAAATTCACACAATCAGGTAAGATCAATTTATTATAAACAGAATACAGAGGCAAATTTTATGAACTACTTAAAATCTATAGTATTCGCCTTAAGTTTAGGCATTTTCAGTGTTTCTGCAATCGCAAAGACAAGTAGCTCCGAAGTAAAAAACATCAATGTTCAATTTAAACAGAACGCATATAGTGCAACATACAAGGGAAAAATCTCTGGCTATGGTTATGATCAATATCATTTAAAAGCTAAAAAAGGCCAGTTGTTAAAAATAACGGCAACCAGTGCCAGCAAGAATATGGGCGTTTATCTATTTAATAAAGAATTACCTGACTCTGTAGATTTAAGCACTGGCTCATTATCCTTGGATACCAATGGCAATTATGTTTTACCTCATTCCGGTGCTTATCAAATTCGTATTTTACAGCCAAGAGCTTTTGCGCGCAGAGGCGAAAAATTTAGCTATGTTATACAAGTAAGCATTCATTAGTATCAAAAAAATGATGGTTAATCTCTCTTGAAAATTGGAATAGTTACAATCCTTTTAAGAAACAATGATTGGCAACTATAGGCACTATTTTATGCTGAAAATTGCAGTTTTTATCTGTGTACTTATTTTGTTTGGCTGTGCCAGCACAAATAACCATGCGATAAAAAAAGGCGTTATTTTACCATCATGCAATGAATGCCAATATTCTATCGACCTTCAATATATAGACCCCGCCTAAGGCTTGATCAGGCCACCCAGCCCATTACTTTTCCGGCAAAATGGGCCTTAAAACAATGTTTTTCAAATAGAATGGAAAAGGGTTCCAGCTAAAAGCTGGAACCCTTATATATATTTGGCGCCGACTGCAAAAATCGAACACCCTACCGGCGGCCAGATACGGGTGTGCAGAGAAGATATTTTCTTCGATACGGCACAGATTTACAATCAAGGCTGTAGTGGCCGTTCGGTAATCCCCCCGTTTTTAAGCTCACTTAAAAGTAGAGGCTAGGCATGTAATGCCAGTTTTTGCTTCGGGGTGATGCCGCCCAATCCCATATGCGGGCGCTCGTTATTGTATGTCCAAAGCCATTGCGTTGCAGTTTCTTGCACTTCGGCAAGGCTTTCAAAATCATCACAGGCCAGCCATTCATAACGTACGGTGCGATTATAGCGCTCAATATATGCATTTTGCTGTGGATTGCCAGGCTGAATATAAGCCAATTCAATCGATTGTTGCTCTGCCCAATTCTTTAGCAGATGACTAATATATTCAGGGCCATTATCGGACCTGATTCGCTTAGGCTTGCCGCGCCATTCAATGATTTGATTCAGGCTGCGTATTACACGCTCTGCCGGCAAAGAGAAATCAACTTCAATGCCTAATCCTTCTCGATTAAAATCATCAATCACATTGAATAAGCGAATACTACGTCCATCGGCTAATTGATCATGCATAAAATCCATCGACCACGTTTCATTTTTTGCTGCCGGCACTGCTAATGGCGCTGGCGTTTCGCGTTCTAAGCGCTTTTTAGGTTTAATCCGCAGATTTAACTCTAAATCACAGTAAATTCTGTAGACGCGTTTATGGTTCCAGTGTTTTTTCTTGACGTTGCGCAGATGTAAAAAACAAAGGCCAAAGCCCCAGTTGCGATGAGTTTCCGTGAGCTGGAGCAATGAATCAGCGATTTGAGCATTTTCTGCATCCAGCTTGGCCACGTAACGATAGCATGTCGTGCTGATTACAAAACTGGCACAAGCCGTACGAATAGAAACGGCCCTGGTTTCAACGGCCCAGTGAGCCATCTCGCGGCGCTGAGATGTTTCAGAGGATTATGGCTTCCTTGATGATGTCCGCCTGCATTTGGGCTTCGATATACATCTTTTTAAGGCGTTTATTTTCATCCTCCAACTCTTTCATTCGCGTCATCATCAAGGCGTCCATACGGCCAAATTTAGCGCGCCATTTATAAAAAGAGGCCGAACTCATGCCGTGCTCGCGGCACAGATCGGGGACGGTCGAGCCGGCTTCGGCTTGCTTTAAAATCGCCATAATCTGGCTATCAGAATAACGTGCTGCTTTCATGTAGAAGCTCCTCAAAGACTGCGAGAAAATTCTACTTAAAAATGAGCTGGTTTTGTGGGGGATTACCCTAGCCTTCGCCAAGTGTAACCATAAAACGGCTTTTTTCGAGCGCCAACGGAAAAGGGTTCCAGCTAAAAGCTGGAACCCTTATCTTTTTTGGTGCCGACGGCAGGCACTAATATAGCGTCCAATGACATTCAGCAGAATTCAGAAATCCTTTATTTATCTATGTTTCATGCTAACGTGTTGTATAACCACGTCTAGTTACGTGTGGGGTGTTCCGACTGTACATGTGGGGTAGCATGTGGGGTAAACATGGCAATTCTGACTGATGCAAAGGCACGAAATATCAAACCCACCGACAAGCCAGTCGCTCATGGCGGGGTACCTGGTTTGCGCTTGATGCCATCGAAAACGAAAGGACAGGGTCGCTGGGAATTGCGATTCGTTTCGCCGGTAACCGGCAAACGTCGGGATGCGGGTCTGGGCAGTTACCCTGCCGTTGGCCTAGCAGAAGCAAGAGACAAAGCCGAAGCGATGCGCGAGTGCATTGCTTTGGGCGGCGATCCACTTGAAGAAGCCAAAACCGCGCTGGTGACCAAAAAAGAATCTCCGACCTTTGAGCAGGCCATGGATGCGACACTCAAGGTTCGGCGTGTAACTTGGAAAAATGAAGCCTCAGCTGCGGTGCGCTGGCGCGGCAGAATTCTGAAACACGCCTCGGCATTATTAGCGATGCAGGTTCATGACATTGAACCGGAGCATATCAAAGCGGTACTCCAGCCGATTTGGGTAACGCAACCTGACACAGCGCGGAAACTGAAGACTGCAATTGCACAGATTTTGGATTGGTCAGAGGCGCATGACTATATCAAAGCCTCTCCAATGCCTAAGGCATTAAAGCAACTGGGCGATGTCTGCACTGTGGCGACGGTGCACCAGCCAGCCATGCCCTACTCGCATATCCCCGCTTTTGTCGAAGAGCACCTGTACCCCGCCGACAGCGTCACGCAACACCTCATCTTGTTTGTCATTCTGACGGCGGTACGGTCTGCCAACGCGAGACTTGCCACCTGGGAGCAAGTCGATTTTAAGCGCAAGGTCTGGACGATACCGGCGACGGCGATGAAATCGAAAAAAAATGAGGGCGCAGCGCTTGAAGTCCCCTTGAGCTCTCATGCTTTATCGCTACTTGAACTTATGCGTGGCGCACACCCTGTTTTGATTTTTCCAAGCCCGCGTAAAGAGGTCGCGCTATCCGATATGAGCACGACGTCCTTTCTGAGGGCACGCAAAGCGCCCAGTGATGTTGCAGGACGCGTTGCTACGCTGCATGGGTTCAGGTCGAGTTTTAAAGACTGGGCGCTCGAAGAAACTGATTATGCCGATGAACTTAGCGAAGCCGCACTAGGCCACGCAGTTGGCAGTCGTGTTCGACGTGCATATGCAAGAACGTCACAACTGAATTTGCGCAGAAAACTAATGCAAAAATGGTCAGATTTTGTGATGCAAAAGGTGTAAACGTATTAGGGCTGCCCAAACCCCGACCGTCCTCATCGAAAAGCCCAAATAAATAGAATGAAAGGAAAGTGAAAATGCCCTTTCATTTTGCACTTAGCAAAGACTGCAATCCGTTGGATAGCAGCCTTTGCTGCGTCGTGCTTGTGAGTCAGCAATTCGGCCTTAGCAGACATTTGGCTAGGCTCTGAATTTCAAAACATCGCGGTTATTTTGCGTGCTTTGAAATTGTGGTCATTATCGTGAAGCCGATAGTGACTTTAAAATCGGGCAGTTCGGATCTTCGCTCCCTGGGCAGATATCGATTAATTGCTCTAAGGTTTGTTTCATTTGCTGCATTGATTCAATTTTGGCGTTAAGTTCTTTGATGTGCAACTCTGCAAGCATTTTCACGTCAATACTGGCGCGATCTTCCTGTTTCCATAGCTGCATTAATTGGCCGATTTGTTCGAGTGAGAACCCCAAAACGCGCGACTGGTGGATAAATTTAAGCTGGCTAAGATCAAAGTCGCTAAACATCCGGTACCCTGCGGAACTACGACCTTGGGGTTTGATGAGGCCAAGACTTTCATAGTGCCTAATCATTTTGCTGCTAAGCCCACTGAGCTGGGCGGCTTGCCCGATATTCATTGCAAATCCTTTACATAAAAAAGGTGGCTAAGCCACCTTTCTGTTCTCCTTAGGCTTTGGGTTTCCAGTTCCTTAATAATAAGGCATTGGATACCACGCTCACACTTGAGAATGCCATCGCCCCACCTGCAATCATCGGATTGAGCAATCCAAACGCAGCCAGAGGAATACCGATTACATTAAAGATGAATGCCCAAAACAGATTTTGGCGAATTTTACGGTAAGTCAAACGTGATATTTCAATCGTTTGACTCACCAGTTGCGGATCTCCTCGCATCAGCGTGACACCTGCTACATGCATCGCCACATCGGCACCGGTACCCATTGCAATCCCGACATCGGCTGCTGCCAGTGCAGGCGCATCATTCACACCATCGCCGACCATTGCTACCACTTTACCTTGCGCACGAATCGCTTCGATGTGCGCGGCTTTTTCATTTGGCAAAACTTCGGCAATCACTTCATCAAGGTTCAATTGCTCAGCAACCCGTTGTGCAGCAGCGCGATTATCCCCCGACAGCATCACCGTTTTCACCCCCAAGGCCCGCAGTTGCGAAATTGCTTCTTTGGCTGTGGCTTTGATGCCATCACTAAAGGCCAGCATCCCGATCAAGGCCAAATCGTGTTCACGCGCCAACCATGACACGGTATAACCATTGCTCAGTGCCTGATCATGAGCGGTTTGCATGATGCTCAAATCAACCCCTTTTTCTTGCATCAGGCGCTGATTGCCCAGTAAGTAGTGTGTACCAGCAATATCACCTGCAATGCCGCGTCCAGGCAATGCTTGCAGATTATCGGCTTGGTGTGGTTGAGCGGCATCGGCATTGGCAAACACGGCTTTGGCCAATGGGTGCTGACTACCTCGTTGCAACGCGGCGGCCAATTCCAGCATTTCAGCCTGCTCGCCATCTTGAGCAATAAGTTCAGCGAGGTGAGGTTTACCCTCGGTCAAAGTACCCGTTTTATCAAACACCACCACTTGTACTTTATGAGCTAGTTCCAGTGCTTCGGCGTCTTTAATCAAGATCCCGAATTTGGCTGCCACTCCCGTACCTGCCATAATCGCTGTCGGCGTTGCCAAACCCAACGCGCAAGGACATGCAATCACCAGTACCGCCACTGCATACAAGATGCCGCTTTCAACACTACCAGTCCAATACCACCAGCCTAGTAAAGTCAACAGCGCAATCACTAACACAACGGGTACAAAGACCGCGCTAACTTGATCGACCAGACGCTGAATTGCTGCTTTACCGGCTTGTGCATCTTCTACCATGCGAATAATGCGAGATAGCGTACTTTCACCACTTAAAGCACTGGTCTCAACCACTAACACGCCATCATGGTTAATCGCACCACCGGTTACTTTGCTGCCAACTTCCTTGGTGACCAGTACACTTTCACCTGTGAGCATCGATTCGTCGTGTTGGCTTTCACCTTTAAGCACCACGCCATCGACAGGCACTTGTTCACCAGGCAGGATTACAACCAGATCACCCAACTGTACATGTTCAAGCGGTACTTCAATATCACGTCCGTTTTTACGCACTCGTGCAACCGAAGGGCGCAATGCCTGCAAGGCCTTAATCGCCGCCGTAGTTGCCTGTTTGGCACGGGCCTCCAACCATTTACCGAGTAACACCAGCGTGACGATCACCGCCCCCGCTTCGAAGTACAATGCACCTTGGCTAGCATCAAACAACCAGTGGTATAACGACAAACCATATGCAGCACTAGTACCGATTGATACCAGCAAATCCATATTACCGCGCAGATTGCGTACAGCCAGCCAGGCTGAGCGATAAAAGCGTGCGCCTAGCCAGAATTGAACAGGGGTAGCGAGCAAGAACTGCACCCATGCCGGCAACATCCAATGCACACCAAAAGGCTCGGCCAACATCGGTAAAACCATTGGCAATGACAGTAAAGCACCTACAGCGATCGGCCATAAAGGAGAAGACTTCGCGTGTGATTGTGTCTTTTCTGTATCTGCTGAAATCAAACTGGCTTCATAGCCCGCTCCCGCGACGGCCTCAAGCAGTACGACAGGATCAACGCCTGATTGAAGTACGACTTGGGCGGTTTCAGTGGCTAAATTCACTGAGGCTGAAACCACACCGCTTGTAGCGAGCAAAGTGCTTTCAATCCGCCCTACGCAACTTGCGCAGCTCATGCCAACAATGTTGAGTTGAAATTCCCGATCTGCATTTAACACTAAAGTAGAGCTCATCATATGGAGGCTCCATATTTGTTGTCGATGCATGCAGTCTGAGCCTTCCCATTATGGGAAGCTCAAGTCTCTCTGTTTGGGATCTTTGGGTTTTGGCCTAGGCTTCAAGAAGATTCGAGGGGCCAATCAAATGAAAGACAAGACAAGTCACGGTACATAACAAAGTTATGCGAGCAGAAGCATGTATTTATTGATTAAATGGCTAACCCAAATGTGTTTTTGCCTTGTCCAGCTTCGCTTCAAACGGCATGCCGGCAAGGCCTTGTAGGATGCCGCAAGGGTCGACAGCATGCTCAATTTGGCACTGTTGGCGTAAATGAGCTAATTGCTGTTTGAGTTGCTCCAACTGCTGAATTCGTGTCTCAACATGTTGAATGTGTTGATCAAAAACCGAATTGATAGCATTACAGCTATCAATTGGTTGATCCGCTAATCGTATCAATGTATGAATCTCTTCATGACTCATATCGAGCGCACGACAGTTTCGAATAAAGCGCAGCCGTTCAACATGCTCGGCGTTGTAATGGCGAAAATTTCCCGAGGTACGAGCCGGCGCAGCTAATAAGGCTTCTTTTTCATAGAATCGGATGGTTTCAACCGAGCATTGCGCGATACGGGCTAATTCACCGATTTTCATTGTGCACTCCTAAAATAGGCTTGACTCTATAGTTACTTCAGGGTTTTTAATGTCCGGACATCATAACCCTAGGTATCAACAATGTCCAAGTATCAGCGTTCTCAACACGCACCACAGTTCCATTTCAATGAAAAACCACACGTGACCACTTGTTGTGGTGGACACACACACCCGCACGAAAGTAAAGATTTTAGCGCCGATTTAGCTCCGCTCGGAGTAGCGAAAATCGATCAAAATGGCATTAATACGCCGATTAGAATCATGCAAATGGATTGCCCAACCGAAGAAGGTTTGCTGCGCAAAAAACTCGGCAGCATGCCCAGTGTGAGTGGCATGGAGTTTAATTTAATGCAGCGCGTGCTAACAGTCACCCATCAGCCAGGCCAGCTAGGTGTGGTGATGGATGCAATTCGATCTTTGGGCTTTACACCTGAACTCGCGAACGATACAGCGCCCGCAGCTGAGGTCAGTAAACCTTGGTGGCCATTAGCCTTGGCGGGTATTGCTGCCATCTCTTCTGAAATAGCGCACTGGATTGGACTACCCCAGTGGAGTATTGCTGCATTGGCCATTGTTGCGGTCTTGGCTTGTGGCATCACCACCTATAAAAAGGGCTGGGTCGCTGTCCGTAATGGCAATTTAAATATCAATGCCTTGATGAGTATCGCCGTAACTGGCGCTTTTTTGATCGGCCAGTGGCCTGAAGCGGCGATGGTGATGGTGCTGTTTACGATTGCCGAGCTGATTGAGGCCAAATCCCTTGATCGTGCGCGTAATGCGATCTCGGAGTTGGTGCAATTAACCCCCGAAAGAGCGACGGTGCAGCTGCCCGATGGCCGCTGGCAGGAAGTCGACGCAAAGTCAGTGGCGATACAAGCGCGTGTGCGGATCAAACCGGGCGAAAAGATTGCGCTCGATGGCGTCATCGTGAGCGGGCAATCGAGTATCAATCAAGCGCCGATTACCGGTGAGAGCTTGCCGGTTGAGAAAACCATTGGCGATGCGGTATTTGCTGGCACGATCAATGAATCAGGCTCGTTTGAATATACCGTTACGGCGGTAGCCAGTGACAGCACGTTGGCGCGGATTATTCATGCGATTGAAGCTGCGCAAGGTGCGCGCGCACCCACGCAACGTTTCGTTGATCAATTTGCTCGGATATATACCCCGATTGTGTTTGCAATTGCACTTGCGATTGCCGTGCTGCCACCGTTATTTTTCGGTGGTGAATGGTTGGCGTGGATTTATAAAGCGCTGGTCTTGTTGGTCATCGCTTGCCCATGCGCGTTGGTAATTTCAACACCAGTGACCATTGTTAGCGGCCTTGCTAAAGCTGCGCGCCAAGGAATTTTGGTCAAAGGCGGCGTGCATCTAGAATTAGGTCGCAAATTAACTTGCTTGGCGCTCGATAAAACCGGCACGATTACGCATGGCAAACCAGTGCAAACCGATTTTATTGTGTGGGGTTCACACAACCAAACCGAAGCATACCGCCTTGCCATCAGTCTTGCTAGCCGCTCAGACCATCCCGTTTCACGTGCTGTGGCCACAGCAAAAAACGATTCCGTAGTTCAACCCGTCAATGATTTTGAGGCGCTACCTGGGCGCGGTACCAAGGGGCTTATTAACGGTAAGCAATATTATCTTGGTAATCATCGCTTAGTCCATGAACTAGGTTGGTGTTCTCCCGAACTAGAAGCGCAGTTATTTGCGCTAGAGCAGCAAGGGAAAACAGTGGTTTTGCTCGCCAATGACGAGGGCGTAATGGCCATGTTTGCCGTGGCCGATACAATCAAAGACAGTAGCCGTCAGGCGATTGCTGAGCTACATGCTTTGGGTCTCAAAACCATGATGTTAACGGGGGATAATGTTCATACTGCACTTGCAATTGCAAATCAGGTGGGCATTGACGAAGCCCGCGGCGATTTGTTGCCGATGGATAAATTGCAATTAATTGAAGATAAGCTGGCCAGTGCAGATGGCAAAGTCGGCATGGTGGGCGATGGCATAAATGATGCACCGGCTTTAGCACGCGCTGATATTGGTTTTGCAATGGGGGCTGCGGGCACTGGCACGGCAATTGAAACGGCAGATGTGGCACTGATGGATGATGACCTGCGCAAAATACCGCGCTTTATTCGTTTATCGCGACAAACTCACGCCATATTGTTGCAAAACATTGCGCTGGCTTTAGGCATTAAGCTGTTCTTTTTAGTTCTCACTCTTACGGGCTATGGCACGATGTGGATGGCAGTCTTTGCCGATGTCGGCGCTAGCTTACTGGTTGTTGCGAATGGTTTGCGTTTATTGCGCCGATAGATCAATGCAAAATCCATTTTATGGAGGAGTAGCGTACTCTGCAGTGCAAACAATTGATGCGCTACTTTTTGCTCTGTCGTCCGAGCGTCATAGCGAAATGTATCAACCAACGCCTGCTGCTCGTCGATGCTGGCACAAAACCAGATCGCCTAGATATTTCAGCACTTCACACAGATCATAATCGCTCTGCGGTACTTCAATAACACACGGCAGAGTTACATGGCGGTGAAAATGCTTTTTTGTGTCAACAAACGTCGGTACGCCGCAGTTCTTTTTGTTTTGGTCAGAATAAGCCGTTTGTTCAACCTCAATGAGGCGAGCAAACGAATCAATTTAAGTGATGTTAAGCAGAATCCGTGGCATCTTGTCCAAACGTGCGGCGCCAATCGCGTGGACTAACTTGAAAGCGTTGCTTGAAATGCTGCCGAAATGACACTGGGGTTTGAAACCCTGCGCACTCTGCGATTCGGTCTATCGACAGCGTGGTGGTTTCAAGTAACTCGCGGCTTCTTCGTAACCGTTCATTGATCAGCCAATCGATCACTGTCATGCCTGTTGCCTTATAGAAATGGCGCGTGAAGGTTCGCCGACTCATCAAGGTTCGTGCGGCTAGTGCGTCAATAGTGTGTTGTTCGGCAATATGTTCTCGCAAGTAATCTAACAGCCGATTAATTTGCGCATCCTTGGTGGATACGGGCATTGGCTGTTCTATGTATTGCGCTTGACCGCCCTCACGATGCGGAGCTATGACCATGGTTCGTGCGACTTTGTTCGCGATTTGCGCACCGTAATACTTACGAACGATATATAAGCAACAGTCTAGCCCCGCACCTGTCCCCGCGGAGGTAATCAGCCGTTCTTCTTCAACATATAGCGCATTCATATCAAGCTGGACGCTCGGAAAGCGCAAGCAGAAATCCTGTTCGGCCATCCAATGTGTTGAAGCACGCTTACCATCAAGCAACCCCGCATAAGCGAGGACATAGGCGCCATAACATAGTCCCACCACATGCGCGCCCCGAGCATGAGCACGAATTAATGTCATGATTAAATTAGCGCTGGGCGGCAAACTCAAATCATGCCAGCCCGGAACTACCACAATGTCGGCGGTGTCAGCAAGTTCTAGCCCCCCGTCCGGAATGACCGTCAAGGCACGTTCCGCCATCATTGACTGAGCATCCGACGAGATAATCTTAAGATCAAATAGCGGCAGCCCTGCTAGCGTACTATTGAACACCATATAGGGTACTGAAAAGTGAAACGGGCTGAAATGCGGGTAGGTTAGTAAAACCACGACCGGAGGCAGGATTGTCATGATGCGAACTCTTTGATTGTTTGGCCTAAATCTTTCGATATATGGCTTTCGGGTCAATTTTATCTAATCTGTACTGCGTTCACAATAGTCGCTTCCCATTCAACATCGTTTTGGAGTTGTACAATGAAGCAAATCGCCACCTTACGCGCTATCACCCTCTCTTTGAGTCTTCTCGTCATCGGCGTTCCGGCCCACGCAA
This sequence comes from Iodobacter ciconiae, assembly GCF_003952345.1. NCBI lineage: Bacteria > Pseudomonadati > Pseudomonadota > Betaproteobacteria > Neisseriales > Chitinibacteraceae > Iodobacter > Iodobacter ciconiae. Next base: position 2,053,533 of record NZ_CP034433.1, read on the forward strand.
CAAATCCAGCGCCGTCTGATTCGGCAGTACACATACAGCAAATTCGCAATGCCACAGCCAAAATTAGCTATGCAGGGCAGACTTTCTTGCTTGATCCATTTTTAGTTAAGAAAGGCAGCTATCCAGGCTTTGAGGGTACGTTTCATAGTAATCTACGCAACCCCCTAGTCGAACTACCAATGCCGGCTAATGAGGTCATCAAAGGAGTCGATGCGATAATCGTCACTCATACGCATCTTGACCATTGGGATGGTGACAAAGAGCAGATAATTCCACGGAATATCCCTTTGTTTGCGCAGCATGAAGCTGATGCCAAAATAATTCGAGCGCAGGGCTTCACCGATGTTCGCATTTTGGGAGAAAACACGAAGTTTAATGGCGTGCGCTTAACGAAAACCGGCGGACAGCATGGTACAGATGAAATGTACGCTAATAGCCAGTTAGCAGCAGTTTTAGGCGAGGCGATGGGCGTGGTATTCCAGGCGACAGGCTCGAAATCCGTCTATGTCGTTGGTGACACCCTATGGCGCAGCGAGGTGGATCAAACTTTGGCCAAATTTAATCCAGAGGTAATCGTTATTAATACCGGTGCAGCGCGCATGGTGGGACTCGCCGGGACAATTATTATGGGCGAAGAGGATGTATTACGCGCCTACCAAGCCGCGCCAACGGCTACCATTATCGCCACACATATGGATGCGATTAATCATATGACGCTCAGCCGGAAAATGTTACGAGCTTTTGTCCAAGAACATGGCATTCAGGATCGCGTTCGCATTCCTGCGGATGGCGAAACGCTGAGTTTTTAACTTAGAACTGTCTATCCTCAGAATAGCTATTGAGCAATCCATTCAGCATTTCACAAAATGGTATCTAGACTACTGCTGTTCGCACCGACACGGTTTTGAGGTTGGCTACTAAATTTGGGCATCTTCACTCCTTTTTGGCTCTAGCAAAGAGGTTTGGAGAGTCCGCTAAGGCCGATGTGTTGATGTATACGGTTAAAAAAGAGTGGCGGCTAACCATTAGTTTGCGGCCTTTAGTATTCGTGGGGCATGCTTGTGCAGCTCGGGCACGATGCTCAAATGATGTTGGTGGTTACCTTATGGTTAGCAGTTAGCCGTGACAGCCCCCTTCAAACGAAGGGGGCTGAGTTCTATGATTACCTCGTTGATTGCCTAGTCGGCGTGCCGAATGACCTTGGAGTTTGCACGCCACTCGTGGTTTCCCTATTTATTGTTCCTTATTTTGTGGCACTGACACAGTCAGTACCGATAATGATTCGCCCACATGCGGGCGTCCGGAGGATTTCAGTCGCCAAACTGATTTCCCCATGCGATGTACGCGCCAACGCACATCGCCATTCCACCGTTTATTGCATCATCTTTGCGTCTTGTCGTCTTCACAGCTCCTCCTGACTTTCGATCAGGCATCATGGCCGAAAAGACACGCTCATACGCTCTCGAGGTTTGCGGAGTCGTTACTTCCGTTACGATACAGGGCCAACCGTACCGTACTTCCGAGCGCATTTCGCACCACTTAGACTATCTTCTTACGTTCATGCAGTACGCAACTGGCTCACAAGCAAGCAAATCGAAACGGGCTGGATACCGTGTTTGGGCGGGCGAACCGGGAGAAGCCCCTGCCTTACTCTTTAATCGATTTGTACCCTTGTTGTTTCCACCATTTTCGCAGGCACTGTAGGCCCTAGATTGCACTTGCACTTTCTGAACAGCACCCCGATGGGCGCCGTTACAGGTTTAAGCTCTCAGCGCCGCTGGCAGCTTCTCAGACGCTACTCTGAGTGACTTGCCCGCTGGCCCGAACCGTCCAACGCACTTGCTTTGTCGGTTCGAGGCATACATCACTGTATGCGATTTCGCAGCCATCCTGTTCAGCACGACTTCCGCAATTACTTGCGGCAAACCGGTCGGGACTCTCACCCGATTTTCAAATAGTCAGGGACACTGGGGCATTTGCTCCCCAGACCCGTTTCGTGTTCGCACCTGTTCGTCAGCATGAGGCTGCTGACTGGCCATGGCATAAAGACAAAGGGTTACTCAAGCCGTGGCTTGGATTAGTCTTTGTCCTCCGCCTCGCACCGAACAAGCTCCATTACGAGCATTCGGCGCCACAAGACTCTCCGCTGGCAAGCGGATTCTGGCACAGCCAGAGATGATTGACGGGGGCGTTGGCGCGCCCCTCGTCGAACGGTGTTCGATGTTGGCGCATCTTCGCTACAGATTACTTTTGGTTTGTCCACGCTCGGTATAGCGCCGCATTGCTGATCGTTGCGCGGAAATTTGATTTTTTGCTTCTAAATTCCCAGTTCATTTATTCACTGAGCCCCTTTCTAATCGCATGCATCTCCATTGGGTTTAGCGCTATACAAGAAATCTAAACTCATGTGTGACGCTATGCTTGCCGCTCGCAATATCAAAATCCCAAAAAATCAAACTGCTGCAATGCAGCTGCTGCAGTTGTATATGCAATCTGGCCATTACTATTGGATAAGTGGGGTTGTCGCGCGGACTAAACTGCATCGCTTGGTTGCCAAATTGAACGCATTTCGGATTACGCGAGATGCCCCAGGGCGAGCGTATGACAAAGCAAAAGGTTTGGCGTCTACGCACCTTGTCGTGTTCGAACAAGGTGACGATGAGTTGCTTTGGTTTCTTGTCGGCACAGCGGGGAAAGGCGGTTTAATCGACCCGGAGCAAGCAGACATCGGCACGATTTACGATTCGCGTCTGGCAGGCCAGCATTTGCGTTTCAAGCACTATGAGTTGCTGCATGCAGAAAAACGCATCAAGCAAGTTCGCGATACCACATGGACTTGGCGCATTGCGCCGCAACGCGTCAAAGAGCATGAGGCATTTATCGTGCAGCTTATCCGACAGCGGGATATGGATGGCCTCAATACAGAATTGACAGCTCTGGCTGCGATGCCGCAATTTAGTGGGGTGCGTGGGCAAGTGCTCAAGTTGTTTGCTGAAACTAAAAAACTTGGCCTGAAATTCAAACAGGGAGAGGTCGCCGTGCCGACGCTGCCCTATATGACGCGTATGAGTATTTATACTGAGCCAGCTAAAACGCTGAGTGCTCTGTGTGAGGTGGCTTTATGAATGCTTTAAGTGCATAGCAAGCAAAGGCATGTGCCTGACATGCCTGTTGCTTTGCATTGATTTATTCGTACGAAATATGAACGAGTGGCCGAGTCAAATTAGCGCAAAAATGGCTGTACTGCGTAAACCAACCTCGGTTGCGATATTGGTATGGGACATACGCATCGTCAATCGCTAAGTTATGCTGCGTATATTCGGCATGTTGATGTCGCCAATAGCTCAGCCGGACTCGAAAACCATTCCATTGGAGATTTATGGATTGGTACTGCGCGCCGATTTGCTTCGCTTGCAGAAAAAACGCTTGGGTCTGCATTTCAATCGAAGGCAGTCGCTTGATACTTCTAGCCAGCTCTGGTGATAAATACGGTAAATGATGTGATGGGGTGGACATGCTGGTGTTACCTTTGTCAGTTTAAGCAACCCGCAAACCTTCTTCCTACGGAAGGTGGGCAGGAACGTGCGGGGTAGGAATACCGGGACAAAGGGACCGGCCAGCACAAGGCTGCCCACACGACCCACCCATAGGCGAAGTCATGCTGACGCATCTAACCGCCAAGCAAACGCAAAGCGGCGCAAATGCGCCTTTGTCCAAACCGGGTTCCTACGCCCGGCCGCTGGATTGACAGCGGCGAGGCGACTATAAGCTATTGCGATTCCTCTTGGCAATGCTCGCGCCGCAAGCTTGCCTCATAATCAGTCGCTTTCATTGCTTAGCGATGCCAGCAGATTGACGATGTCACTACGACGCCAAGCGACGATACGTGGGCCAAGTTTGACCTGCGCGGGGTAACGGCCTGTTTTAATGCCGGCGTACCATGTTGCGCGCGATACAGGGATAATTTGCAGTACTTCGGGTAAACGCAAAAGCGTATCCGTGTAAATCATTGCAGAGCTCCATTCCCCATGAAGAAGTCCGGCAATGTGTCCTCAATCTTTCAATCTTCTATACTTTGCTAAGCGTGGGGAAACGCCAGCATCCGGTGGCATCAATTGATGCCTGCAGTAGTATAGGGAGCCAGAAGGTCCATGAATGACCGAAATTTCAGTTTCGCTGGAAATATTTTGATTTTAAGATGAGCGACTTTAAAAAGTAGCGGTCGCAAAACCCATTGAGATGTGGGGTAGAAATGTGGGGGGATACTGCAGCAGAAAAGAAAAAAGCCCTTGAAAATCAAGGGCTTTTTTCTTCTGTTTGGTGCCGACGGCAGGAATCGAACTCGCGACCCCCTGATTACAAGTCAGGTGCTCTACCAACTGAGCTACATCGGCGTAAAACTTTACAAACCACATCTTGCTGCCAGGTAAGCGAGGCCTACCCTTAAATATTTTCTGGTGCCGACGGCAGGAATCGAACTCGCGACCCCCTGATTACAAGTCAGGTGCTCTACCAACTGAGCTACATCGGCAACGGCACGCAGAATAATTCATCGGGCTTATTAAGGCAAGCCTTTATCTCAACTATTTCGCTAAGTCCTTGGAAGTAAAGAAGGCATCAGAGAAAAATTCATCATTTGGCAAACCGCGAGAAACACAATGGGTGTAGGCCGCCTCCACCATTACGGGCGCACCGCAGGCATAAACCTGGTAGCCGGCAAGGTTAGTAAAGTCATTCATCACCGCTTCATGCACCAGCCCTGTGCGGCCACTCCAGGCATCCGCATCGCTTGGCTCAGACAAAACAGGGATAAAGGTGAAGTTGGGGTGTGCTTGCTGCCATTGGGACGGCAGCTCAGGCATATAAATGTCGGCCAAAGTGCGTGCCCCCCAGTACAAAACAATTTCGCGCTCAATGCCCTTATTAAAGGCGTACTCTAAAATCCCCTTGATCGGCGCAAAGCCGGTACCGGTAGCAATCAGCAAAATCGGCTTATCACTGTCTTCACGCAAAAAGAACGAGCCCAGCGGGCCGGTAAAGCGCATGATTTCGCGCTCTTTCATGCTGTTCCAGACATAATCAGAAAACTCGCCACCTGCTACATGACGAATATGCAATTGCAGGTATTCGGCATCGTGCGGTGCATTGGCGATCGAGAACGAGCGTTTTTTACCATTTTTGGTATGAATATCAATATATTGCCCCGCTAGAAAAGCCAGTTTTTCGCTGCTTGGCAATTTAAGCGATAACACAACCACGTCATGCGAAACTTTGTCCATGGTCTGCACACGGCATGGCAGGGTTTTAATTTGAATATCTTTGCTGGCGGTGACTTCTTTGCATTCAATCGTGATGTCTGCATCGGTACTGGCGCAGCAAAACAACGCATAGCCGTTTTCCCGCTCCATCTCGGATAAAGCACTTTCAGCGTAATCGCCGTGAGTGACCTCACCAGTAATCACCCGGCCTTTACACGAGCCACACGCGCCGTTTTTACAGCCGTAAGCCATATTAAAACCACCACGCATAGCCGCGTCTAAAATAGTTTCATTATCATTCATGGCGATTTGCTGGCCACTTGGTAGAATAGTAAGTTGCTTGCTCATTGCGATCCGCTATGCGAAAAAATCGATTACTTATTATAGGGTGCGGCGATGTTGTTATCCGCGCCCTGCCTTGGTTAACTCAACGTTTCAAAGTCTATGCCACCGCACGTAGCGCTGAAGCGGCAGGCAAGCTGCGTAAGCTTGGACTTATCCCTGTACTGTGCGACCTGGATCAGGCCGCGAGCCTGCACCGTTTATCCGGCCTTGCCCGCTGGATTATTTATAGTGCGCCGCCAGCAGGCGAGGGTAATGATGATATACGCTGCAAGCGCTTTATCGCCAAAATGGAGCGCTACACGGGCTTTGATAAGTCAGCGATTCTAACACCTCGTCACCTGGCTTACATCAGCACCAGTGGCGTTTATGGCGATTGCAAGGGTGAATGGGTGGCAGAAACCCGGCCCCTCTTTGCACAATCGGCCAGAGCCATTCGCAGGGTTGCGGCAGAAAACAGCTTGAAAGCGTGGGCCAGATCACAAAAAATCAAGCTGGCTATTTTACGCGCCCCGGGGATTTACGCGCGTGAACGCTTACCCGTGCAGCGTATTATGCAAGCCACACCTGCATTAATCAGTAATGAAGACAGCTGGTCAAATCATATTCATGCCGATGATTTAGCTAAAGCCGTGAGCATTGCTCTATTTCGCGGAAAGCCATTAAGGGCGATTAATGTAGTGGACGATCAGCCGCATAAAATGGGCGATTATTTTGACCAGGTAGCAGATTTTATTGGCCAGCCCCATCCACCCAGAATTAGCCGCCAGGATGCGCCGGCAGCGTTATCGGCAAGCCTGATGTCTTTTTTAAATGAATCACGGCGGCTGAGAAATATACGTTTAAAAAAAGAATTAAGGCTAAAGCTAAAATGGCCTAGTGTTGATTTTTTTCTAAAACAGAAATAAAAAGAGGGGCGAATAATTTCGCCCTCTTTTGTTTTAATCCAGGCTATCAGCCGGTGAGTGCTTTTCTTTCCGCCTCTAGCTGTGCCATTAATCTTTGAATATTTGCTTCAGTTTGCCTTGGCAGATTAACAAACTGACACCCCATCATCCAGGCAAATTGCCCTGGGCGCTGCTCAAGCTGGCGTAATGAGCGCACTTCAAAATTAAGCTTCATGATTCCGGCAGGACCAAAATCAAAAGAAATCTCGTTATGAACACTTCCCTTTTCAATTAAGGGTTTAAGTTCATTAGGCATCCACGCCCCAATTCCGCCTAAAGATATATCATGCAAATTCACCCATTCGCGTGCACCATTTGCAAAGACCATCTGACAACGATAAGGCCGGGCAACAGGTGTTGGCAAACGATAATATTCGCGGCGCTGCAATTTGATTAAATCAGCAGGAAAAGCTGTAGTTAAGGCCGGGCCATCTTCATGTTTGCAATTACGAACGATGCCCATTGCAAATTGTATTTTTACACCATCGGGAATGGCCAGCACTAAAGATCGGGGAGAATTAAGTAAAACCTGATTAGTTTCTGAATGCCCGCCAATATCAAAAATGAAGGTTTTGCCCTTCATATCGACGTCCAAAATACGGGATAAAATCAGCTCCCGTCCTTCATTAACATAAATAGTAATAAAAGTTCCGCGCTGAGCTAGCGTGCGCAACACGGCACCAATTTCCATCGGTGCGGTGATCCGGTAAGCCTCAATATCCTCTCCGTCCGAAATCGGACTTACTTGCTCGCTTTCACCCACAGATTTCTCGCCTTCATTAATTATTCATTAAGCAAAAGTGTTAAGTCATGCACAAATACACTTGTACCTGCACCATAGCTTACCATTACACGCGGCTTGCCATTTTTATCCAGCAAATAACTACCCGCGCTATGGTCAACCGTGTAATCACCACTACCGCTTATTTGTTTCTGGTAAATAATTTTATAGCGCCCCGCCACCTCTGCTAATTGCGCAGGCGTACCACTCAGCCCTAAAAATCGTGAATCAAAAACAGGTACATACTGGCTTAATACCTCTTTAGTATCTCTCTCTGGATCAACCGAAACAAATAATACTTGCACCTGATCCGCTTTTTTCCCCAATTGCTTCATTGCGTTTTTTAATTCAATCATGGTCGTGGGGCAAACATCAGGGCAATGGGTATAGCCAAAAAAAATGACTACAATTTTGTCTTTAAAATCAGCCAAAGAACGGGTTTTGCCCATGTGATCGCTTAAAGTAAATTCGCCGCCCAATGCACCGCCACTAATATCACTACCCTGAAACTGAGGCTTAGAGCAAGAGGTCAATAAAACCAAACACACAACAAAACAAAGGATTCTTAACATCTGCAATTATCCCTTCGATTATTTATAGTTTGCTTTGCTCCTGCTTCACAAGCAAGTACTGCTATTGTTTGTGAAGGCAAAGCCAAATACTGAGCCTCTGGGTTATGTGCTATTTCTGCCAGTAATGGTGCAGGCAAATGTGTTTGCAGATATTGCACATTATCGGCATAGCGCGGCATTTCTGAATCAAGCTGGTTAGCAATCCACCCTGCCAGAGGCAAACCTGCCGCTAAAATAGCCCCGGCACTCAGCATGGCATGGTTCAGGCAACCTAAACGCATCCCCACCACCAGGATCACAGGAGCTTGCAGACGCCTTGCCAAGTCAGCCATGGACGCCTCTTCTGACAAAGGGGCAAACCAGCCACCCGCCCCTTCCACCAGCACCACATCAGCCAGCGTTTGCAGCTGTTTAGCCGCATTGACAATCAAATCCAAATCTAAAACTTGCCCGGCATCTCTGGCAGCCAAATGGGGTGAGATGGGTGCTTCAAACAAATAGGGGCAAGCCAGATGAGCCGGTACCGGGACATTTGACGCGTCAGCATGCGCAGCCACATCGCTATTCCAGAGCTTACCGTCCCGCCATTCACAGCCCGCAGCAACGGGCTTCATCCCTGCTGCTGATTGGCCCGCTGACACAAAACCACGCAAAAGCTGCGCTGTGGCGATGGTTTTGCCCACATCGGTATCCGTGCCGGTTATAAAAAACATTTGCCCGCTCATGCTTGCCGTGGCCTGAATTCAATAATCTGGCTGCCATCTGCATTCTTTCTGGCAGGCGGCGTTAAAGGCTTCCAGGCATGACCGTAAAGCACTTCATAGGTGCATGGCAGTAAACCATCGCGCCTGAATGTTTCGTATTTTGCCACCATCTTTTGCCAGGCGGCTTTACCCAGCATGCCCCGCGATCGCCCTGTCGCAACATTGTGCGCTCCGATGTCTTTTAAATCCTGCATGATCGCTTTGGCACTATCGTAAGTCATGGTAAGGTATTCCATATCCATCACCGGCATACTCAGACCATTTTTGAGTAAGGCATCACCAAGATCATGCATATCGATAAAACGGTTTACATGCTCTTTGTCATCAACCTCAGCAAATGATGCGCGTAACTCTTTTAAGGTATCCGGGCCAAGAGTAGAAAACATCAATAGCCCGCCGGGCTTTAAAACCCGGCTAAATTCTGCAAATACAGCATCCGGCTCATTACACCATTGCAAGGTAAGGCTGGACCAGATTACATCCACCGATTCATTTGCCAGCGGCAAGGATTCGATATCAGCACAAAGATAGTCTGCACCCTGGCCACGTAAATTTGCCCACAGCTTTTTTAAGCCTCCGCCCTCTTTGGCCTTAGCCACTTGTAACATGCCCGGCGCTAAATCCAGCTCAATCAACCGGGCATTTTTGTAAAGCATTTTTAATTGCGGCGCACAATAACCCGTGCCACAACCCGCATCCAATACGGTAGCAGGAGTAACCTTGATGTAATCCAGCCGCTCAAACATACGATCAGCCACTTCGCGCTGCAAAATCGCCGCAGCATCATAGCTTGTGGCTGCTTTATCAAAAGCAGCCCGCATGGCTGCCTTTTCGGTATGAAAAGATTTACTCATAGATAGGGAATAACCTGCTCCAGCGAGATTGCCTCGAATGCCCTTAAGGCATCCGAGTGATGCTTTACCGAAAGTAGCTGATTTATACCTCAGCCTTAGCGAGCTTCATTTTAATAAATTCAATCACCACCGGCATAGCAGGAATCAACACCAGTGCAATTGCAATTGAACCAATATTTTTTGCAATAAAAGGAATACCACCAAGGAAATAACCTGCGTAAAGCAAGGAAACCACCCAGACCGCAGCACCAATCAGATTAAACATTAAAAAGCGGTGATAACTCATCTCGGCCATACCCGCCACAAAAGGCGCAAAGGTGCGCACAATAGGTACAAAACGCGCCAGAATAATGGTTTTACCACCATGCCTTTCATAAAAAGCGTGGGTCTTTTGCAAATAATCCTGGCGAAAAATTTTGGAATCTTTATTGGCAAAAAGCTTATGACCAAAATAACGGCCAATCGTGTAATTAACTGCATCTCCCAAAACTGCAGCAGTAAATAGCAAGCCCATCAGAACATATAAATTCATATGTCCGCCACCTGCCAGCATACCGGCCACAAACAATAATGAATCACCCGGCAAAAAAGGCATGATCACCACGCCGGTTTCTACAAAAATCACCGAAAACAAAAGTGCATAAACCCAATTGCCATATTGGGCAATAATCTGGGCTAAATACATATCAAGATGTAAAAACACATCAATGGGATTAAATTCCATCTTTTCTCTCCAAACAGGCTGTTGAAAAAGACTACGAGATTAAAAGGGTGAGCCGCCCCACAATTGATGGATGACCCCGAAATACTTTAAAACCTTTTATTTAAACCAGAGCCTGCGGCGCAATCCATTTTTCAACAACCTAGCAAGCATAAAAACGCCGACGAGATGCTCGTCGGCTTAGGGCTAAGCACAGAGTAAAAAACTTAAACTACGGCTTCTTCTTTGATTCTGACCGGCTTAATCATATTTTCACGTGTAACACCCAGCATCAGTAAAAGCGGGGACGCCACCAGAACTGATGAATAGATACCGAACACGATACCAATCGTAAGAGCCATAGCAAAACCGTGCAGGGCTGCCCCACCGAAAATCAGCATCGATAACACCATGCACTCGGTCGAGCCGTGGGTAATGATTGTACGGCTAATCGTTGCTGTAATCGCATTATCAATCACTTCCGGCACCGTTTTACCACGCAGATTGGGCTTGCGGAAATTCTCACGGATCCGGTCAAACACAACCACCGATTCATTCACGGAATACCCCAGCACAGCCAGAATACCCGCCAGCACAGTCAGGCTGAATTCCCATTGAAACAATGCAAAGCAGCCCAGAATAATAATCACATCGTGCATATTGGCGATCACAGCCGATACCGCAAAACGCCATTCAAAACGAACAGCCAGGTAGGCAATAATCCCGACGCATACCAGCAAGATCGCCGTTGCACCATGGGTAACCAGCTCGCTGCCAACTGATGGGCCGATAAACTCAACCTTACGCAACTCAACAGCAGAGTTGTCCGCCTTAAGCAGATTCAGCACTTCATTCGATAGCTGGGCACTGGTTTTGGTCTTGATGTTTGGCAAACGCACCATCACATCGCGCGTAGTACCCAGTGACTGAACCTGGGCCTCGCCATACTTTAAACTGTCTACCTTTTCACGTACCTGGTTTAAATCGACAGACTGGGCATAACGCAGCTCCATCACCGTACCACCGGTAAATTCCACGCCCAGATTCAGGCCTTTCATCACCAAAAACGCCACAGCCAGAACAAAGGTTGCCAGAGAAATCGCCGTTGTGAGCTTGCCATAGCTCATAAACGGGATATCACGCTTTATATGAAAAAATTCAATCATTGCGATGCACCCTTACACGGCCAGCGTCGAAACACGACGGCCGCCATAAATGAGGTTAATAACGCCGCGAGAAACAAACACCGCGCTATACATTGACGTTAGGATCCCGATGCAATGAACCCATGCAAAACCGCGTACTGCACCCGAACCAAAAATCAGCAGTGCAAGACCGGCAATCAAGGTTGTGACGTTGGAATCCAGAATCGTCGCAAAAGCATGATCATAACCATTACTGATTGCAGCCTGGGGTGTCATGCCCAAACGTAGCTCTTCCCGAATACGCTCATTAATCAGCACATTGGCATCAATTGCCATACCCAGCGTTAAAGCAATCGCTGCAATACCCGGCAGTGTTAATGTCACACCAAGTAAAGACAGCATCGCCAGCAGGAATAATAAATTACCCGCAAGTGAAATCGCCGATACCACACCGAATACACGGTAATAGATCATCATAAAGACGGCAATCGCAAAGAAACCATAAAGCGTCGAGTTAAAACCCTTGCTGATATTGTCCTTGCCCAGGCTAGGGCCAATAGTACGCTCTTCCACGATATTCATCGGTGCAGCCAAGGAGCCAGCACGTAATAGCAGAGCGGTATCGTTGGCTTCGGCAACGCCCATCGAGCCAGAAATCTGTACACGGCCGCCGCCAATTTCAGAACGAATCACAGGCGCAGTCACTACTTCGCCCTTGCCCTTTTCAACCAGCACCATCGCCATACGCTTACCAATACTTTCTTTGGTTAACGTTTTAAAAATGGCAGCACCGGTAGAATCAAGGTTGATATGCACCGCTGCCGAGTTCTGATCATCAAAACCCGCCTGTGCATCATTGATATTATCCCCCGTCAGCTCGACTTCTTTTTTCAGCAAGATCGGACGGTTCTGACCATCACTACCGCGCTCACTTAATAGCTCAAAGCCCGCAGGCACATTGCCATTGAGTGCTTCGGACATTTTGGCCTGATCATCTTCCACCATCCGTACTTCCAGTGTGGCAGTACGGCCCAGAATATCTTTAGCCTTGGAGGTATCCTGCACGCCCGGCAATTGCACCACGATACGGCCTTCGCCTTGCTGCTGAATCACGGGTTCAGCCACGCCCAGCTCGTTCACACGATTATGCAAGGTGGTGATATTTTGCTTCACGGCATCGTTTTTCAACTGCTGCAATGCGACAGCAGAATACGAAATCACAATTTTGTTCTCGCGAACATCAATCTGGCTCTGTTGCAGGACCTGGCGTAAAGCCTTGGCAGCTGCCTGAGTAGTTTCCTCGTCACGCAGCTGAACTTCAACGCTGTCACGGGTAGCCACAATACGGCCATAGCGAATTTTCTTTTCTTTGAGCTCACGGCGAACATCACCTGCTGTTTTTTCCAGCGCCTTATCAACAGCCGCTTTCATATCCACTTCAAGCAAAAAGTGCACACCACCACGTAAATCCAGACCCAGTGACATGGGCTTAGCGCCCAGTTTTGTCAACCAGGACGGCGTGTCTGACAAAAGATTTAAAGCCACGCTGTAATCATCACCCAGCCTGGCCTGTAAAAGATCTTTGGCCTTAAGCTGAACTTCCGTGTCTTTAAAGCGAAACTTTACCGATGTGCCATCAAAGAAGACATCTTCGGTTTTAATACCAGCCCCCTTCAAAACAGCCTCGGCATTTTGCTGAAGCGCGGCATCGACCTTCACCGTAGCGCGAACGCTGGCAATTTGTACTGCCGGGCTTTCACCAAACAGATTAGGCAAGGTGTAGAGCGCTGCCAAAGCAACACTCAGAATAATTAATAGGTATTTCCAAATCGGGTAGCGATTCATGGCAGGACCCAGAAATGCACAAAAGGCGGCACAGTTGTTCAACACAACCATTGCCGCCTAATTGGGCTTTACTTGTTATTTTTAATAGTGCCTTTTTCCAGACGCGCAGCAACAGCAGCACGTTGGAACAGGATTTCTACGCCATCAGCCAGCTCAAGAGTGACATACTGCTCATTCACCTTGGCAATGCGGCCAGCCATGCCACCACTGGTCACAACTTCATCGCCTTTAGCCAGGGCAGCCAGCATGGCTTGCTGTTCTTTAGCGCGTTTTTGTTGTGGACGAATCAACATAAAATAAAACAAAACAAAAATCACGATCATGGGAAGAAAAGACATAAAGTCCATTCCTGCCGCCGGTGCGGCACCTTGAGCAAATGCGGGTGCAATGAACATATCGAGTCGGTTCCGTGTCAATAATGCAAAGCGCCCCATTCTAGCCGGTGAACCGCACAAAATCTACCCGGTTTTGTTGCCTTGAGCATCAACGCGACTTTAAAACGGCATCATATGCTCTTTGACCGGAACGGCTTTGCATTTCGTAAAAAGCAAAGGGAACTTTCGCCTGGCAAAATAGTCTGGCCAAAAAACAGCAAATTTTCGGGAATCCCAAAGGTGAAAGGGCAAAAGCTTGCCACACAATCAAATACCAATCAGAACGCCATCTGCTTGGCCCAGAAACGCTCCATCCAGCTTTTTTTATGACTCGTCGCTTGCGCGCTGCACGATAAAAAATGCTTGGTGTAGCGCTTGTCACCTTCCATAATATGATTGATCAGCCAGTTTCTTAAGAAATGCATTAATTCAAAAGTAATCGCCTCACCACCAAGTAAACGAGCCTGTAAATCGTTCATCTGTTTTATTAAATCTTCGTGACACCGCTTGTGCTCATCGTAATCGGGGTAGCCCAAAATACGCATTAAGCTTTCTTCCACCATAAAATGAGACCGGGTGTAATCGGCCAGCCTGCCTAAAATATGCCCCGACGCCTCGCTGCCATGGTGCAAACGAATCGCATCGTGCAATACATTGAGCAGATCAATGAGTACTTTATGCTGCTCATCAATTTCCTGAATACCGACCGATAACTCATCACTCCACTCAAAAAAGACAGGCATTTCGTGTTTATCCTTGTTTATCTGTATGCGGTACATTACTTAACGAAGTACCATTGTAACATTGACCCACATCAAACCTCACGCAAGACTAGGGAAAGCCTGAATAATTATTCAGTCAATAATTCCACCTCAAAGATTCAAAGCCAAGCACCCTTCAAGCAAAAAATTCCGCTAAATAACCACCACAGGCAGCAAAAGCATTCTCAAAAGAAGGCGAGAATGCGACAATACGGGGGAGAATCCCATTAGGTAAGAAAAAATGCCCTGGCAAGAACTACGTATCACCACTGAATCATCCCAGGCAGAACGCCTTTCCGACGCACTTTTTGAGCTGGGCGCATTGTCCGTAAGTGTTGAAGATGCCGCAGCAGGGACCGATGCAGAAAAGCCGATCTTTGGTGAGCCGGGAGAGCCGGTCGATCAAATGTGGGAAAACAGCGTGGTGCTCGCCCTTTTTGATGAAGATATCGACACCAGCCTGATTGTCACCGCAGCAAGTAATACTTTGAAGATAGCTATTCCACCCCACGATGTGGTGCGCGTTGAAGAGCAGGACTGGGTTCGCCTCACCCAATCACAATTTAATCCCATCCCCATTTCCGAGCGGCTTTGGATCACCCCGACCTGGCACGAGTGCCCGAATACCGGGGCGATCAGCATTCAGCTCGATCCAGGTCTGGCTTTTGGTACGGGTAGTCATCCTACAACACGTCTTTGCCTGAAATGGCTGGATAATCACCTTACAAGGGGCGAAACCTTACTCGATTATGGCTGCGGCTCTGGAATTTTAGCCATTGCAGCCATGAAACTCGGTGCCGCCTCGGCAGCGGGTGTAGATATTGATCCACAGGCCATGACCGCATCCAGACAGAATGCAGAACAAAATACAGTTGAAGTGCAGTTTTATCTGCCAGACGCAGAACCCGCCGAGACCTATGATGTCGTGATTGCCAATATTCTAACCAATCCACTCAAAGCTTTAGCCCCTATGCTGGCTGCTAAAGTAAAAATGAACGGTCGCATTACGTTGTCCGGTATTCTGGCCGAGCAAGCTGATGATGTGATCACTATCTACAGCCAATGGTTTGCAATGAACGCTCCGCAAGCCGAAGAGGGCTGGGTTTGCTTATCAGGTATTCGTAAATAAACCGCATGAACGATATTACCCGTTGCCCAAACTGCCAAACCGCTTTTCGTGTAACGGCAGCACAGTTGCAAGCCCACCGGGGCAAGGTTCGCTGCGGGCGTTGCGCCTTTATTTTTAATGCGACCAAGAGCCTGGAAAGCGAAACAGAGCCTGCCATCACTTTAACGGTAGCGCCTGCGCCAGCCGTCTCTGGGGTAAGGCCCCCTGCCACACCAAAGGCCAGCCCGGCTCAGCCTCAGCCTCAGCCTCAGCCTCAGCCTCAGCCAGCAGAGCGTGCCCGCTCTAAGCTGATTGTGCCAGATACGCCTGTCACGGAACCTGAAGCGAGCTTTGTGGCACAACCCAAAACAGCCAAGGTTGCAACGCCCCCAGGCCCAAACCGGATCAAAGCGCCTTCGGCAGCAAACACGAGTCAGAACTATCGCCCTATCTACGCCGAAGTCGATGAAATGCCGACTCCTGCCCGCTCGCGCTGGCAAGGGCTGTGGATCGCCGCCTGCCTTATTCTGATTTTTAGCTTTGCCGCACAGCTCGCTTATCAGCAGCGCACCAAGATATCGATGGAATTCCCCTGGATGCGCCCCAAGCTTATTACGCTCTGCCAGGCACTTGGCTGCAGCATGCCCTTACCCGAAAATACAGAAATGCTGCGCTCCGAATGGTCGGAACTCAGTTATGTGCCCGAGTTTCCAAACATCATCCAGCTCAATGCCACATTACGTAATCTTGCCCAGTACGAGCAGGCACTGCCTATGCTTGAGGTGACGCTCACAGATGATCAGGAAAGAACGGTGCTTAAAAAAATATTTAAACCTGCTGAATACCTGAACGGACATGAAAAAAAACAGCTAAAGTTTGATGCGCAAGATGATTTACGGGCTTTTCTACAAATCGATTTAGGTGAGCTGCACTCCACTGCCTACTCTATATATTGGTTTTATCCCTAGCCATTGTCCTGTATAAATAACAGGGCATCGCATTTAAAACCAATCTGTATAACTCAATAAATATACGGGACCGGTCATGGCTACAGTCTATTTAAACCATACTGAAATCAATGTCGGGGGACAGTTCCCCGTTGTTGGCGAATACGCTCATAGTTTTTTATTAGTCGACTCAGGCATGATCGATGTGCCGCTTTCGCGTTTCGCCGGTAAACCCAAAGTCATCGCAGTCATTCCGAGTATTGATAGTGAAGTCGGCCTGATGATTGCCCGCCAGCTAGATCGCCTATCTGCCGACTGGCCGGATTGTGTCATTTTAGTGGTATCTGTAGACACGCCTTATGCCCTGAGCCGTGCAATGGAACAAGAGCGCTTTCGCCGGGTTCAGCTGCTGTGCACATTACGTGGCCGGGATTTTCATAAAGACTATGGCGTAATGATTACCGATATACCGCTTTCCGGCTTTATGGCCACAGCGCTGATTGGCTTGAACACTTACGATATTGTTACCTATAGCGAGCTGGTTTCTGATTTAAGCTCTGAGCCAGATTACGGCGCGATGGCAGAATGTTTATTCCCGCCCGTTGAGGAAGAAGCAGAACAAATCGTTGACGATGCAGAACAAATAACCAAGCTGGAACGCTACACTCCTGATAACTGATCAAAGCCAACTCAGCACCTTGCATTGCAATTAAAAAATCAATGACCACAAAACGGAGATTACCTATGTCTGCAGTAACGCTTGGCGGCAACACCATCCAAATCAAAGGTACTTTTCCTAAAGTAGGCGACAAGGCTCAGGATTTCAGCCTGGTTGCAAAAGATTTATCCGATGCCACGCTAGCCACATTTGCGGGTAAAAGAAAAATACTGAACATTTTCCCAAGCGTTGATACCGGCGTATGTGCTGCCTCGGTTCGCCGTTTTAACGAAACAGCTTCCAGCTTAAAAAATACAGTTGTGCTTTGCATCTCAGCTGACCTGCCATTTGCACAAAGCCGTTTTTGCGGTGCCGAAGGCCTGGAAAATGTAGTGAGCTTATCTACCATGCGTGGCCGTGAATTTTTAAGCCATTATGGTGTTGAAATTATCAGCGGCCCGCTGGCGGGAGTATCGGCCAGGGCAGTTGTTGTTTTGGACGAAAACAATCAGGTTCTGCATGCGGAATTAGTTTCCGAAATCAAGGAAGAGCCAGACTACACAGCCGCGCTTGCCGCGCTATAAGTTCCTGCTGCAAAATCTACATAACTATAAGCGTACTGATTCAAACATCAACAAAGCTGCATTAAAAACACAAAGCCGCACGATGCGGCTTTGTGTTTTTTTTATCTTCTGAGCACCCCGTTGCCATGGCCCCAGATGATGCGCTGATAATAAGCACTTACAAAGGGTAAATACCCCCCAAGGCAAGATGAAGATTAACACGCTGAATCAAGCGTTCACTTTGCAAGCGAAACAGTGACATCTGGCTAGCAGCCAGATTAAGTTGCTGCTGCTGCAACTGATACTGATCACCTTTGCCAACTTTAATAAGCACATGCTGCAAATCAATTAGCTGCTGCTGATCCGCAATAAGTGTATTTATGAGCGTACTGCACTCTGCCAGCTTCAGCTCGGCATAAAGTCCGCCTTCAATTTCGGCCAGTGCATTAAGTACAGCCTTAGCATAACCCACCGCACTTTCCTGCTGCTGTGCTGTTTTTACTTCAACCTGTGCATCAAGTACCCCCCCCATAAAAACCGGGGCAAGCAGGCGACCATTAACACCCCAGAGAGGGTTACTCAGATCCTTTTGTAAAATCAGCAGACTGTTATCCACGACCCCCAAACCAGCCATTAAACTAATAGAAGGAAGTCTGGCTTTTTTAGCCACTTCAACTTGATAAAAAGCCGCACGAAATCGATTTTCGGCAGCGCGCAAATCAGGCCGCCGCTCCGCCAGAGCCGAGGGCAATCCAGCTGGAATCGGCTGAAGCTCACGAGGTAAAGCGTGTGCAACAGCCACTTCTGCTGCCGGGTAACGGCCAAGCAAAATTTCCAGTGCACGCCGTGCCGAGTTGAAAGCTTGCTCACTTTGCAGCAACTGCAGGCGATAATTTTTCAGCACAATCTGGTTCATCACCACATCTTGCTTTGTATTACGTCCTATTTTTCTGGAGTTCTGAATCAGAGCCAGTTGTTTTTCAGCCAGCCCCGCCATCACTTGCACCTGCTTAATCTGCTGCTGTGCTTCAATGGCAACCAGCCAGCCTCTGACCACCGTGGCAGCAATAGACTGACGCGCGTAAAGCGCATCCAGTTCAGCAGCCAGTGACAACTCACGACTGGCCGCCTGACTACTGCGTGCTTTACCCCAAATATCAACTTCCCAGTTTGAAACCACTGCCAGGCCATTCATTGCCAGGGACGAAGTAGGAATTGCAGCATCTCCCGTCTGTCCGCCCAGCCCCAGTGTCGGATACAGCGCTGCACCTGCTGCTTTAACTGCGCTGTGGGACTGCTCCACACGTAAAGCGGCTAGGTGCAAATCAGGGTTATGAGCCTGCGCTTCATGAATCAGCAGCAGTACTTCAGGCGGTAACGCAAAACCAAGTGTAGCGGCATCAAACTCTCCGGCACTTCGAGCATACGTCCAGTTAGCCGGGAACCTCACCTGTGATAAAGCCGCCTGCATGAGGACGGCGTGATCCGGAGCCGGCAGGATCGTACAGGATGCCAGTATCAGCATTGACATCATGCCGGTGCTCAATCGGGCTATTTTTTTTCTCATCGGGTGCATTCCTTAATGCAATTTCAGCACAAGATAATTCACCTTTGATTGCGCACGAATCATCACCATTCGCAGCAAATGCAGCGCAGCGAGTTTATCGGTGTAAATCGCAGCGCCACCACGTGCGCCCATCGGGATAAACAGCGCCTCATCCCCCTCACGGTGCTCAATCGTCAGTTTTACCGCATATTTTTGTGCCAGAGGAGCTGGTATATGCTCAGCTGGCGTATTGGGAACAACCCCGGCCTGAACAAGCTGCCCCTGGCCATTAGCCCAGACAATAGAATCTACCCTTGCATGCACAAGATCCCCAGGCAGGCTTTTAAAAGCGATTTCAGCCCTATCACCCGGCTTGATATATCGCAGCTCGTTTTGCTCCAAAAACGCCATAACGCGCTGCTCATGCTCAACAAAACTAAGTGCCGGCTTAAATGGCATACTCACCAGATAATTACCGGGGCGTACTGACACATTCACCGCATAACCATCTGCCGGTGCACGCACTACAGTTGACTCCAGATCGTAGAGAGCAGCTTCAAGCTGGGCCTTAATTTGTGCCACACTGGCCAGATCAGGCCCAACTACGCCTTCCAGCCTAGTCTGAATTTTGGCCTTGCCCATTTTGGCACTCGCCACAGCAGACTCGGCTTTTTTCACTTCGGCGACAAAGTTTTCAACATCAAACTGCGGGCCTGCCCCATTTTTAGCTAATTCACGCGACTCAATCAGCCGCTTATTCATCAAATCAAGATGCGCCTGCATTGCAATTATATTACTCCTGGCACTATCCAGATCTTGCCATAAGGTTTTTGAGCTTGCCGTAACATCAGCCAGTTTGGCTTCGATTTCCTTTACTTTAAGCCGATAAGGCGTGTTGTCAATTTCCAGCAGCACATCTCCTTTTTTGATCAGCTGATTACCCTCAATGGCCACCCGGGTAACGATACCCTGCACGCGGGGAATAACCTCAACCACATAATTAATCACACGCACATCACTTGATGAGGGAGTCACTACATTAATTGTAAAAATGATAGTTGCAGCCAGGGCAATCGCACCGGTTACTGCCCCTACCTGAGTTTTAATATTCCAGGGGATAATTTTAAGTTTGATACAAAATAACCAAACTAAAAAAGCATAGCCGCCAATGATAATTTCAAGCACGGGTACCCTCCTCTGTAGCCGGAAGGATGACAGAGGCTCGTTTAGCCAGAATTAATTCCCGTTGCTGGCTTAGGCCTTCCATTTTTTCTTTTAACAGTAATAATTCATCATCCACTATCGCCAGATCTATCGGTTTATTACTGTGTTCGCCATCGGGTTTTCTGAAAAAATCATCATGTTTATCTGTACCATAAGCCCGCTTGTATGCGGTTGGTTTTGTAAATGCCCATAGCCAGGCAAGCGGCCAAAGCAGACCGCCAACAGCAAGAGATAACAGGCAGAGCACCTGAATCGCGTGCTTTTGAGGATGATTATATTTTTCGGCAAAAACTTCGGGCAATACGTGGACTTTCCAGAATAAATACAGCGCCACAACGGGCATAACAAGCAGCACAACCCAAACCATTACATCCGCAATCGCTTCTTCCATCCCTGCCATGGCCCAAACGGAACCGGGCAACAAACATAAAACCAGCCCTCTCCCCATGAAGGAGCCCCATCGTTGTGGCTGCATTATGGCTTCCCCGTTACAGTTCTGATTAAAATACCAGCATAGGCCTAATTAAATTTAAGCATAGGTTTAATTGAAATCTGGCTGTCACCAAGGGCCTGGCTTGGAAATATTGAAGTTGTACATAACATTACGGCAAGCTGATGCGCAAAACCTGCAAAAAGTGGTAAGCAGCACTAAAAAGCATTTACGGCAAGCCATGCAGCAAATGTATTTTGCAAAAAAAGATCACAGCCACGGAGAGTCTGTGTTTTAATGCCCAACAATTTTTTTGCTATTGCACATAATGACTTCAATGTGGCCACTTGATTATTTTTCCCGGCAAGCACCTTACGCCCCCCTACTTAGCCAGATCAGACAATTTGAGCGCTTCCCCAGCCATCTTGATTGGGAAAAAGCCTGCTCAATCCATAATCAGCAAGGCTTGCCAATCCGCTTTGTTGCGCCCGAAACGCTCAGTGATTATTACGAAGTAGAAATCGCCCGAAAAGGCCGTGTTGCCACCCGCCCAAACAACTGGCACGATTGCTTTAATGCGCTGGTATGGTGTGCTTTTCCCCACAGTAAAGCGGCTATTACCGCCTTACATATGCGGCACTACACCCCTGATCACCCACGCGGCCCAGTGCGGGATGCAGCTACATTATTCGATGAATGCGGACTGATTCTGCCCTATTGCGATGATGCACTTTTACAGCTATTGGTAGATCATCAATGGCAAAACCTGTTTCAGGCCCATAAAAATGACTGGGGGGTAAAAATAAGTGCTATTTGCTTTGGTCATGCAAATTACGAAAACTTATTAGCCCCCTTTTTGGGATTAACAGGCAAATGCTTGCCCATTAAAGTAACAGCAGATTTTTTTGAAAAAAATATCATAGAGCAGTGCGCGCTGCTTGATCATAAACTTGCCTGTTTTTTGGATAGCGAACAATTGCAAAAACCCCGCCAGCTCCCCCCACTTCCTTATTTGGGAATTCCTCTCTGGTGGCCAGAACAAAATGAAGCCTTTTATTCAAATACAGACTATTTCAGACCGGTTAGAAAAATAATTCCAAAAAAATAAATATATAGAAACAAAAAAAGCCAGGCTTTTATCGCCTGGCTTTTTTCATACAGATTAATTACTTAGCAGCAAGCAATTGCTCAATCTGCTCTTTAGGAATTGCACCAGACACAATTTGACCGGATTTAAAAATCAGAGCCGGTGTACCGCTAATGCCCAGGCTTTCAGCCAGTTTCATATTTTTTTCAATCGGATTTTCACATGTTCCGGCACCTTCTGCCATCTGATCTTTAAGCATGAAATTGCTCCAGGCAGCGTGCTTATCTGCAGCACACCAGATTACTTTTGACTTACGCTCAGCATCGGGATGGATACTTAGAGGCATCAGGAAAGTATAAATGGTGACATTATTAATACCGTTTAAACTTTCACGCTCCAAGCGTTTGCAATAAGGGCAATCCGGATCAGAAAACACAACCAGAACACGTGAACCATCACCACGCACATCTTTAATAGCCTGGTCTAACGGTAGTTTGCTGAAATCAGTTTTTTGTAATTCTGCAGTACGCTGCTCAGTTAAACTCGATTTTTTAGCCAGATCAATCATATCACCGGCTAAAATATATTCACCTTTAATATCGGTATAAACAATCTGACGTTTACCGATGACCACTTCATAAATCCCCTTCATAGGCGTGGTACTGATCGAAGTAATTTCGCGATCCGGCAATTGTTTGGCCAGCTTCTGTTTAAGCTGATTAGTTGAATTATCAGCAGAAGCAGAACAAGCAGTCAGCGCGATAAAGCCCGCTGCAATCAAAACACGGGAAATAGATTTCATAATCATAACAACCTCAAGCATCCATGGCATGGCGAATTAATTGTCTTTTAAGCCATGGTAATTGGTTAGTGGCCCCCAAACCGAGATTTCTCAAGTTTTTTAACAGGGGGTTTGAATTATTAAATAACTTTTGCAGACCATGACACACGCCTTGCATGGTATACACCGCTTCGCGTCTACTACGCTCATAGCGACGTAACAGCAAATAGTCGCCGATTTGCTTAACCGGTGTATTGGTTAATAATGCCGCCAGCTCGATCACATCCCCGAAACCTAAATTGACACCCTGCCCGGCCAAAGGATGAACAGTATGTGCAGCATCACCGATCAGCACCACTTTATCTCTGACCGTTTCAGGTAAATGGTTCAACCGCAAGGGAAACGCGGCAGGAGCAGTAATCAGTTGCAATGCACCTAAGCGGGCACCACCTGCTGCCACAACATATTCGCACAGTTTTTCTGGTGAAAGAGCCATAAGCTCAGCACGTTCCTTGTCATTGCAAGACCAAACCATTGACATGCGATGACCTGCCAGGGGCAGCCAGGCCAGAATACCATCGCTCATAAACCATTGATGTGCCACTCCTAAATGAGGTTTTTCAATCTCAAAATTAGCGACCACACCAAACTGCTGATAGGGCATAACCTGTGGCTCGATCGCAAGCTGGCTGCGCACCCACGAGTTTGCCCCATCAGCACCAACTACCAAGCGGGCGCGGAGCGTCTGGCCATCTGCAAGCGTCAGCGTTGCGCCTGTTTGATCTGTAACCAGCCTGACGGGGCTGGCAGGAGACAGAATACGAATCTGCTTTTCCTCTTGCAAACCACACCACAGTGCTTTTTGCAGCTCACGATTTTCCAGCATAAATGCCAGTTCATCGACACCCGCTTCCAGTGCGTTAAATTGCAGAGCAGTGCCATGAGCATCACCAAAAATTTCCATGGCAGATGTGGCCTGCAAACGATCCGCATCCATACGCTGCCAGGCACCGATACGCTTTAACATTTTTCCACTGGCACGGCTAATAGCGTAAATTCGCTGGTCCCAGGAATCTTGCTGCCATTCAAAAACAGGGCGGCGACCTTCAATCAGCAAAACCGAAAGATTTGTTTCTTTCAGAGCCAAAGCCAAGGCACTGCCAACTAAACCGCCACCGACGATGATGACATCTGCGTCAAAATTTTCCATAGCAAGAGTTTATCAGGCTGCTTTACGCTTTGGAAACCCGAGAAAGCCTCTATAAGCACTTAAGCTACCAAACTACCTTCGCCCACCAAATGCTTCAAGCAGCATATCTTCCTGCGACAGAACCAGTTTCTCTGTGAATGCCCCCTGCTCCCATTCCTGCATGGCAGGATGAGCTAGCATCACATCACGGTAAATAGCTGCATCATCAGGCAGTGGTACGTTATAACAGTGCAAACGCCAAACCACAGGCGCATACATAGCATCAGCAATCGAAAAGGCCCCAAATAAATAGGGGCCTGTTACCGCAAACTGGCGAGCTTCTCGCCAGATACTACAAATTCGCTCTATATCCTGTTTAACGCTAAAGGCCAAATCCCCCCCTTGAGCACGCAACTTGATATTCATCGGCATTGTGCAGCGCAAATTTGAAAAACCCGAATGCATTTCTGCCGAAATACAACGCGCGCGTGCTCTGGCTTTGATATTTTCAGGCCACATTTGAGGGTACTTTTCGGCTAAGTATTCTGCAATTGCCAAGCTATCCCAGACATTAAAGCCTTCATCATAAAGACAAGGAAGCAGGCCATTTTCAATATATTCCCGATAAGCTTGTTCCTCATCCAGTGGTGCATTTTTTTCTAAAAATTCAATATTAAAATGTTTCAGTAATATCCAGGGACGTAATGACCATGACGAATAGTTTTTACTCCCGATATGCAATTGATACATCCCAACACTCCTTTAAATATCTGGCGGCACCTCAAAGCCGCCTACCCAACCAGACTATGCCATCACCTTATTTATTGCCAAACCAAACTTGCAATTGCTTATAAAACTACCTGTAACTTTTGTAAGCTACTAACAAAAAAGATCAGGATCAGGTGCTAAGCTGATTTATGCTGACTTCCTACCTATTTTTAATTGCTGGTTTTGTATGCGGTGTGTGCTTATTGCAAAGCCAGCCAGCTTTACCACCACTTTGGCCTGCTCTTTGCCTGCCCATATGTTTTTTTGTACTAAGCCATTGGTATTTCAGAAAAATACTTTCTGTATTCATCGCTTTAACCATCGGTTTCTCCTGGGCCAGCTGGCATGCCCATAGCCGCATGGCTGATCGGTTAAATCCTGAGCTGGAGCAGCAAGTCATTGAAATCAAGGGCTTGATTACCGACTTACCCCAAAGCACACGCTTCGGTACACGCTTTTTGTTTATCCCTGACCCAGCACCCCGGCAACGTCTACCCCGCAAAATTCAATTGCAATGGTATGGCTTACCCGATCGGGTTAATGCAGGTGAGCGCTGGCATTTTTTAGTAAAATTAAAACAGGTTCACGGCCAGAGTAACCCCGGCAGTTTTGATCTGGAAAGCTGGTTTTTACAGCAGGGCATAGGTGCAACAGGAACAGTAAAATCGGGCACTCTCCTCCCAGGGCAAGGGGCTTGGCTACATCGGATTCGTGCTCATTTACGAACACATATTCTGCACGCCCTGCCCGATGCACCTTATCGGGGGGTGATGATTGCGCTGACCGTAGGTGATCAAGGCGCAATTTTGCAAGAGCAATGGCAACGCTTTGCGGCGACAGGTATTACACACTTAATCAGTATTTCCGGCCTTCATATTACTTTGCTGGCAGCTATTGCTGCGGCAATCTGCAGCTGGATCTGGCGACGCCTTCCCTATCTGGCTGCCCGCTTTGCTGCGCAACGAGCTGCTTTGATTGCAGGTGTCATCACTGCTTTTTGCTATTGCCTCCTGGCGGGTATGGCTGTGCCAACACAGCGCACTCTCTTCATGCTAGCGATTACTGCGGCCTGCTTATGGCGGACCCAGCCCAGTGCCCTCAGTGCAATCTGGGCCACCGCACTATTAGTCACCGTAATCATCGATCCTTTTGCCGTTTTATCCATTGGCTTTTGGCTTTCCTATCTCACAGTGGGCGCTTTACTCTGGGCCGGAAGCAATCAGCTTGGAATGGAAACTAAATGGAAAACATGGATCAGCGCACAGACCACTGCAACTTTAGCCTCTGCCCCGATTTTATTAGTGATATTTGGCCAATTACCGCTGGTTTCCCCACTAGCCAATGCCTTTGCAATACCAATTGTAAGTATCTTCGTTACCCCACTTGCCCTGGCTGGCTTGCTTGACCCCAGCGGCTATTTACTTTACGGGGCAGAGCGTTTATTTGCAGCAACAGATTATCTGTTGAAATGGTGTGCAACGCTGCCAGGCCTTACTTTCAATATGCCCAATACACTCACACTGCTGCCTGCGGCCTTTGGGGTGATGCTTTTACTTCTGCCCCGAGGCATGCCAGCAAGGTATTTAGGCATCATCTGCTGCCTGCCTCTGTTTATAAGCAGTCCCAATTCTGTTTTGCAGGGCCAGTATCGCGTTACGGTCCTGGATGTAGGCCAGGGGCTGGCTGTCCTTGTGCAAACCACAAACCACCGACTCCTGTTTGATACTGGCCAGCTTCCCAATGGAGACCGCGTTCTGTTACCCGCCCTGCGGAGCAGCCAGATTCACCAGCTGGACGGGCTGATTTTGTCTCATAACGATCAGGATCATATTGGCGCAGCCGTACCGCTACTAAGCAATATACCAACAAACATAATTTGGCATAGCCTGCCAGATAAACACCTGCTCTGGGAGCAGCACCCCACAGACAAATTTCCCAGGCAAGCCTGCCAGACGGGCAAAACCTGGCTTTGGGATCAGGTCCGCTTTAGTTTGATTTGGCCCGATCCACAATTTAGGGGCAACACTGATAACGCAAAAGGCTGCGTGTTACTGGTCGATAATGGCCTGCACAAACTACTCATCCCTGCTGATATTGGCGTTCATGAAGAAGCCCGCCTGATCGAGCAGGGCTTAGGGAAAATCGATATTCTGCTGGTACCCCACCATGGCAGCAAAACCTCATCATCTCTGCAATTTGTTGAGCAAACTATGCCGCAATATGCCATTTTTTCAGTAGGTTATTTAAACCGGTTCGGCCACCCCAAGCCAGAAATCATCGCGCGCTACGCTGCGGCCCAGGCGCAAAACTTACGGACAGATCAATCAGGCGCACTAATTTTTGACGTAGGCCAAGAAATCAAGCTGAGCAGCTGGCGGCAAAACAGTCCGCACTACTGGTCTACGGATGCGAAAGTGGTAACTGATATTGCCTCTTATCTCTCTCCCCGCATAAAGCCCCTTTCCCAGGCCCCCCGATAAGATAAACATAATTTGTTTATTAACTTGTATTCAGTTAACGTAAGTAATTTCCTAGGGCTTACGCTATGCCAACCCAGCTCACGGGGCTTTATCGCTACCCCATTAAATCCGGCCAGGGGCAACGCTTGCAGCAAACAGAGCTGCTTAGTAGTGGTATGCCTTTTGACCGCACCTGGATGATAGCCCGGCCCAATGGACGACTCGTCACAGGCCGGGAGTTTCCCAAACTGGTATTGCTATCTGCAACACCAGATCATGATGGATTAACCTTGAATGCCCCCGGCATGCCTGCCCTATTTATTGCCACTTCGCTATTTAGCCAGCCTCATCCTGCAAGCGTATGGAAAAACGACTTCACCGCCCATCATGGTGCAAGCGATGCAGATGCGTGGCTATCTGCCTATTTGGAGGAGCAAGTCATCCTGCTTTGGTCAGGCTTTGAGCTTAACCGCCGCAGCACCACAAATGTGCCCATTGCCTTTGTGGATGGTCATCCTTTACTGCTAATCAGTGAAGCGTCTCTCGGGGATATTAGCGAGCGTGTTGGCCGTAGCTTATCAATGCAACGCTTTCGCCCTAATTTAATTGTGGATGGTGGCAGCGCTTTTGTAGAAGATAGCTGGAAAAAAATCCGCATTGGTGAAGCAATCTTTAACTTTGTAAAGCCCTGTGAACGCTGTGCTTTTACTACGGTAAACCCTAAAACCGGTGAAAAATCACATGATCAAGAACCATTACGCACTTTGGCCCAATACCGTAAAACTGCAGCAGGTGTTTTATTTGGCCAAAATATTAATGTCGAGAAAAGCGGGATAATTAGCGAAGGAATGACTGTGGAGGTACTGGAATAACCGCCTAAGGGGCAAGCTCGCCATTAACCCTCTGACGATGTATAGCAAGCCGCCCTGCAGCTGCAAGCCATGCTCAGAAAATTTCCTGGTTAAAGCAAATAAGCGACTTCTACTTAGGCAATCTGATCAAACACAGGTACTTGTGCTGCACTAGAGGGCTAAGTAGCAAAACAAAGTAGTTTTATCAAGTTTATTTTTTTAGATGATAAATCCTTACTCCATAATAACTGACCGCACCCGCGCAATGACCTGGTTGCCACAGCCTTTGTATTCCACCGATTGAAACGACAACATCCTCGCCATAGAAATACCCCGCCCATGCGGATCAAAAGCACGCTCTGGCGACATTTCTAAAAACGGTTGCCACTCAAACCCCTTGCCTTCATCTGTGATAGTGAAAATAATATCTGCACCTTCCCGATAAAAAGCAACTTTCACTTTCCGACTTTCATATTCAGGCAAAGTTAAGCGAGTTTCTACTTCATCTTGCCAGCAACCATGCTGTAGTAACTTTGTTTTTTCAGCGTAACTGATTGCTAAATTACCATGTTCTACAGCATTCACCAACAATTCTGACAGACCCAGTGCAACGCGCTGTGGCTCCGGACAGGCGTTAGATAAAAGTAAAGTAAGATGACGGGCTTCTTCCAACGTTTGAAAATGAAACTCCCCTTTCATCAACAGATGATAGGAGTTGGCCTGAGCGGCCAGTTGCGCATCAAGCTGACTTTTTTCCCGATGAAAATTAACCGCTGCAGCCACAATAGCCAGCAACATATCGCGCTGAAATGGCTTAATCAGATAGTAATAGGCACCGGCAGCCAGGCCTTCACGCACATTCTCCGCAGCACCTACTGCAGTTTGCATAATTACGGGCAGGTGCTCAAATTCTGCTTGCTGCCGCAGGCGTGCAAGCAGCGACATTCCGTCCATACGAGGCATCATGCGATCAAGCAGGACCGTGCTAAAAGCCCGGTCCTGCGACAAAATCTGCCAAGCAACTTCGCCATCTTCGGCGATTACCACTTCGTAACCTGCGTCAGATAAGTGCTCGGACAATATTTCCAGATTAAAGGGCTCATCATCGACAATAAGTACCCTAGCCCGCTCTTGCATGACGTCTCCTTTCTTATCGGTATATAAAGTTTTTACTCAAACTTTCTAACTAGCCCATTGGCATGCTTGCTGTAACACAAGTAAAACCTGGACTTAATCACAGCTAATCATATCTTTATCTTACTTATCCTTATATTAGAGAAACAAAAACAATCAGGAGCCCGCATTACGCTCGTTTGCCTGCCTAACGTCAGCGAAGCAGCGCGTATAACGCACTAAACTGCTGGGATAATTTATGGCCAGGATCAAGTAATAAGAGGGGTATCGCCCGTTCATGAGATTCTCTCACCTTAACTGAAGCCCCCAGAAAAACATCCAGCACAGGTAGGCCCTGCGCCTGCAGCTCTGCCACCATACGTGCAGGTAAGCTGGCGCGGGCCTGATACTGGTTCACAATAATGCCTTCTACTACTAAATCAGCATTGTGATCATTGCGTATTTCAGCCACCCGATCGATCAGGCCCAATAAGGCATGGCGGGAAAACTCATCACAATCAAATGGAATTAAACATCCCTGAGCAGCAATCAATGCTGAAAGTGTAAAAAAGTTTAATGCAGGAGGTGTATCCAGCCAAACTTCATCAAAATCATCCGTTAATTCATGAAGTACTTCGCGTAACTTATAAATTTTATGCCTTGATTCTAATTTTGATTCTAATTCTGCAATCAAAGGATCCGAGGGCATAATTGACAGCAGCTCAAAAGGCGTAGGGTGAACAAATTCCCGAGGCGCTTTGGCATACATGCTGAAGTTAAGCACTTGATCAAAAAACTCAAATAAACCCGGTTTAGCCAAATCAAGCCCAGAGCCCAATAGATAATGGCTTGAATTCCCCTGTGGATCGAGATCAACAACCAGCACACGGCAACCTGCCTTAGCAGCTGCTGCAGCTAAATTAACAGTAATTGTTGATTTACCTACACCGCCTTTCTGATTAAACACCACTCTAATTTTCATTTTTTCGTCTCTTCACCGCATCATCATGCAATAGATGTTAGCAGCTCTGATTCGACTTGTATTGCATCGCACAATTAGATGTGGCAATTATGTTAAAGATTAAAGCTGTGGTGTAATAGCAGAAAAAAACCGGCTGTTTCTATTTATCATTCAATTGGCAAAGATTGCCAGCAGCCATTAAATAAACCCTCAATCGGCCTATAGCGTGCTTTGTAAGCCATTTTACGACACTGATCAATCCAGTAACCCAGATAAACATAAGATAACTGCATTTCTGCAGCCAATGAAATTTGCCAAAGAATATTAAACACACCCAGGCTGCTATTGGGCAGATCCGGATTATAAAAGGTATAAACAGAAGAAATGCCGTCATCCAGCTGATCAATCAAGCTTACCATCTGAATTTCATTATCCAGACTAAATTCAGCCAGAAAACTACCAACATTACTTTTTAAAATAAAATTCTGATATTGCTCCCGATTATCCTTATCCATCCCACCGCCTGCATGGCGTGCAAGCTGATATCGCTGATAAAGCAAATAATGGGATTCTTTGTATTCCAAAGCCATTACCCGTACTTGCAAGCCCGCGTGTCGCTTTTGTGCCCGGCGCTGGGCCCGGTCGGGCTTAAACTGGGCAACAGGTAATCTGACCGGTATGCATGCTTTGCAATAATCACACCAGGGGCGGTATACAAATGAGCCGCTACGCCGAAATCCGTGCTGCACCAGCTGACTGTACGCATGGCTGTCAATCAGCTCGGCAGGCACAGCAACCTGTGATCTGGCGAGCTGGTTTTCCAGGTAGCTGCATTCATAAGGGGCTGTTGTATAAAATTGCAATGGTGTGGTGCGCGTACGTAGCGAATCATTCATCTATCTACCCTGTTTTAATAAGACCAAGGCCCGGCAAGATGCTCTTGTTGAGTCAGCAGCTTAAGTTGTGCCATAAATTCATCACGTAAAATTTCTCGTGCGCCAAAACGGGCCAAATGATCTGTACGCATCTGACAATCAATCCAAACCCCTGCTGATGTAAATAGCGCACCAAATGTACAAAAGCAATTTTAGAAGCATCCGGTTTTCTTGCAAACATGGATTCACCGTAGAACATTTTACCAATAGCGATTCCATATAAACCACCTGCTAATTCTCCATCAATCCAGCACTCTGCAGAATGTGCCCAGCCAGCCCGATGCAATGCCCCATAACTGGCGCAGACCTCGTGGCTGATCCATGTGGCAGGCTCCCCATCCCGAGGTGCCGCACAGCCCTGCATAACCTGGTTAAAAGCGGTATCAAAACGCACTTCGTAGGCACGGTTGCGTAAAACTTTATTCAAAGACTTTGGAATATGCAGCTCTTCAGGAAAGAGCACCATTCGCGGATCAGGGCTCCACCACAAAATAGGCTCACCCGGCATAAACCAGGGGAAAATACCTTCCGCGTACGCAGCCAGCACCCGCCGGGGTGATAAATCACCACCAGCTGCCAACAAACCATTTGGCTCCCGCAAGGCCTTGGAAAGCGAGGGAAATTGCAAACTGTTATCCAGCCATGAAATCACAAACTATGTGGCCTTACATTTTGCACAGATGCCATACAAATACATTTCATGATCCTGAATCTCAAAATGATGCTCTTTTGCAATCGCATCCTGGCGCTTTTCGATTTCCGAATCGTAAAACTCTTCAACCTCACCACATTTCACACAGACCAGGTGATCATGATGTCCACCCGCGCTCAGCTCAAACACGGATTTACCTGTTTCAAAGTGATGGCGAACCAAAATCCCTGCCTGCTCGAACTGAGTCAGAACCCGGTAAACCGTGGCCAGGCCAATATCTAAATTATCAGCAAGCAGCAGACGATAGACATCTTCTGCTGTCATATGCCGCTGCTCGCCAGTCTCGAACAAGTTCAAGATTTTCAGGCGTGGGCCTGTTGCTTTCAGACCCATTTCTTTTAATTCGTTAGCTTTACTCATATGTAATCTCCCTGATTTAAGCTATGTACTTCGGCAAGCGGCCAGATCAGGTTATGATATAGCGTTTAAGTTGGTCACTCCAACCCGCTCTGGAAGAATATCGCTCATGTTGAAGGCAAAAGTACTCATTTTGTTGCTCCCTATCGCGCTGATGACCTCGGCGTGCAGTGTTGCAAATTTTCTTACACCTTATAAGCTCGACATCCCTCAGGGAAACGAGATTACAGCAGATCAGGTTGCTAAGCTCAAAACAGGGATGACACGCTCCCAAGTCCGCTTTCTTTTAGGCACGCCCCTGCTGAACGATCCCTTTCATGCCAACCGCTGGGATTACGTTCACAGTGATGCTCGTGCTGGTGAGCTTAAAGAAAAGAAAAGCTTTGTCCTTATTTTTGAAGGAGACAGCCTGGCCAGCTTCAGCGGTGAAACACTACCAGCCCCAGCCAAATTCAAATCCACAGAACTACCTGCAGCCGCTTCGGCTGCGGGTAGTATAACTGCTGTACCGGTCAGCAAGGAATAAGCCAATGAGCATCAAAATTGCCATTGCCGGTAGCAGCGGCCGCATGGGCCGTATGCTGATCGAAGCAGTGCTTGCACAGAGTGATTGCCAGCTTTTTGCCGCTCTGGATCGTGAAAACAGCCCCGCAATCGGGCAGGATGCATCGGCTTTTCTTGGTAAAAATTGTGGTGTAAACATTTGTGCCAATTTTGAAAGTCTGACAGGTGCTGATGTTTTAATCGATTTCACCCGCCCCGAGGGCACGCTGCAACACCTGATGGCCTGCCAGCAATATGGTGTGAATATGATTATTGGCACCACAGGGTTCGAAGAAGCTGGAAAGACCGCCATTCGGGCCGCCGCAAACCATATCGCTATTGTTCATGCTTACAATATGAGTACAGGCGTAAATTTGCTGGTAAAACTACTCGAAGTCGCTGCAAAAACACTCAATACCGGTTATGACATCGAAATTCTGGAAATGCACCATCGTATGAAAGTCGATGCGCCTTCCGGAACAGCCTTAATGCTGGGTGAAGCCGTTGCTGGTGCCTTGGGTCATCAGCTCAAAGATTGTGCCATCTATGATAGGCAAGGCATTACCGGTGAACGAGATCCTTCCAGCATCGGTTTTGCCACACTGCGAGGCGGAGATGTCATTGGAGATCACACCGTAATTTTTGCGGGGATGGGCGAGCGCATCGAAATTTCACATAAAGCCTCAAACCGTAACATTTACGCTCAAGGCTCGGTTCGTGCCGCCCGCTTTTTAAAGGGACAAAAACCAGGCCTGTTTGATATGCAGGACGTGCTTGGACTGAGCTAAAACACAAAAACGGAGATTACAATGCGCTGGCAAGATTTAAGACGTAGCGATAATGTCGAAGATCATCGTAATGATGATGCCAGTAGTGGTCATTCGGCTCGCTTACCCATAGGGCAGCTGGGAATTGGTGGCGTTATGATTGTCGGCGTCATCAGCCTGTTGCTTGGGCAAAACCCGCTGCAAGTATTGGGACTCATCCCAGACCACGGTGTTAGCACACCCAATGCACAGCAAACACCCGGTAAACGCGAGCATGCAAAAGATCCTGCTAGCGAGTTTTCCAGGGCAATCTTGGCCTCAACAGAGGAAGTCTGGGGCAAAGCCTACCCTGCCGCGTTTGGCACAGAATATACCCCCGCTAAACTTTATTTATTCAGGGGGCAGGTAAAATCTGCTTGCGGCAGTGCATCTTCTGCAATGGGACCATTTTATTGCTCCGCCGATCAAAAAGTTTATATCGATCTCAGCTTTTATGATGAGCTAGCCAAACGCTTTGGTGCACCGGGTGATTTTGCTAATGCCTACGTACTTGCCCATGAAATTGGCCATCATGTGCAAAACTTAGCGGGCATTTCTGGCAAAGTACACCAAAAACAGCAGCAGCTATCCAAAAAGCAAGGCAATGCTTTATCAGTAAAGCTTGAGCTACAGGCAGATTGCTTGGCTGGAGTATGGGGCCACTATGCCGCTCAGCAAAAAATACTTGAGCCAGGGGATATCGAAGCAGGCTTGGCCGCAGCCAATGCCATTGGGGACGACACATTACAACGCAGCGCGGGCCAAGCCATTACACCGGATGCATTCACCCACGGCAGCTCAGCACAACGCATGCACTGGTTTAAACAAGGCCTGGAAAGTGGCGCTGTGAGTAGCTGTAATACATTTAAATCTTAGGTAACGCGTAGCACTGCGGCATGCAAATTGAAATAATCTTGACTGACACGTAAACAACCGTGCGTTATAGAATTTTTAAAGAAAGAAGCAATAACAACGGAGTGCAAATGCACTCCGTTGCTTCTAACGAAAAAACAGATGAAATGTTAACTGCAGGTTAATGTTTATAAAAACAGCTGTTACTTCAACAGCAGCTACAGGGAAAAGACGTACAAAACAGTACGGCCACATCTACAGCTAAAACAACCTAACAGTACTCACTTCTAACATAATGCAAAGGGCATTTACAACGATACCTGAAGGCTTTCATGTGACGACTTGCACGCCATCACTGCCACTACAGGTACCAGCAAAGCGACACATCGCGCGTCGCAACGGAGCCAGACTTCATCTCCGCAAACAGCACTTCTTGGAAACCATTCATTCAATCTCCTTTTGCCATTACTGGAAATCTCGTTATATACCTAGGAATTTAATCCCGCAACATAACCTGATGACCAAGCCCATTGAAAGTTATATCCGCCCAGCCAGCCGGTCACATCCACCACCTCACCAATAAAAAATAAACCCGCAACCTGGCGTGACTCCATAGTTTTAGACGATAACGCCAGGGTATCAACACCACCGCGTGTCACCTCCGCTTTTTTATACCCGACGGTACCGGACGGCATAATGCACCAGTGATGCAAGCTCTCTTCAATAGCAGCCAGCTCTTTAGCCGTATATTGCTTAAGTGGCTTGATTTCACCCCATTGCATGAGCCATGCCTGCACCAGACGCTTGGGCAAATACTCGGAAAGAATATTGCTGATTAAAGCATCACGATTTACAGCCACCCAAATTTCATCAAAGTCAACATCAGGTAGCAGATCAATTTCCAGAGTATCGCCTGCCCGCCAGTAGCTGGATATTTGCAAAATGGCAGGACCAGATAAACCCTTATGAGTGAGCAAGATTGCCTCTCTGAACTGCATATCACCACAGCTCACAATCGTGTCTTCGATCGCCACCCCGGCTAAATCAGCCCATAAATCCTGTGGCTGAAAAGTGAGCGGCACCAGTGCGGCAGCTAAAGGCAGTACCGGGATATCAAATTGCTTCGCAATCTCGTATCCCAAGCCCGTTGCCCCAATAGGTGGAATCGATAAGCCGCCACAGGCTATGACTAAGGAGCTACAAAGCCAGGTTTCTTTGCTTGTTGCTACCTCAAAACCAAGGTCGGTTTTTTGAATGGCCACAATACCTGTATCCATACGCCAGATCGCCCCCCCCAAATCTACTTCGGCTTTTAACATATCAATAATGGCTTGTGAGCCTTGATCGCAAAATAGCTGGCCTAATGTCTTTTCGTGATAGCCAAGGCCGTACGACTCAACCATCTTGATAAAATCAAATGGGCTGTATTGTTTAAGCGCTGATTTTACGAAATGTGGGTTTTCCGATTGATAACAGCTGGGCAATGTATTCAAATTAGTAAAATTACAGCGCCCGCCACCCGAGATACGAATTTTCTCGGCAAGCTTAGCAGCATGATCAATCAGCACAACACTGCGGCCCCTCTGTCCGGCTGTTGCTGCACACATCATCCCGGCTGCACCAGCTCCAATTACAATCACATCGACCACACTATGCATAAAACTCCCCGTACAAGCTGGGCTAAAATGGCGTATTGTAGCCCACTATCTAAACCGCTTACGGTACAACAATGAATCCTGATGATGTTCTCTCTTTTTGGTTTGGCGAGCAGCTAGAAATCCGTGCACAATGGTTTCATAAAGATGCGGAATTTGATGCTCAAATTAATACAAAATTTCTAGCTTTTGTTGAAATGGCAGCACAAGGCAAGCTCAATCACTGGCTAAAAACTCCTCGTCACTGCCTGGCCTATATTATTTTACTTGACCAATTTCCCCGCAATATTTTTAGAAATAGCGCTCGCTCTTTTGCCTATGATCATCTGGCTTTACAAGCAGCCAAAGATATAATTAATGCAGGATTTAATACCCAGTTTCATGCATTGGAGCAGCTATTTATCTATTTGCCCCTGGAACATTCTGAAAATTTAGCCGACCAAGAATTAACACTTTCCCTAATGAAGCAATGGCAAAATGAACCGCAACTACAAGGTTTTTATGATTACGCAATCAAGCATCACGCCGTAATTCAGCGCTTTGGCCGCTTCCCTCACCGCAATACTCTTTTAGGCCGAAATTCGACAATGGAAGAATTAAACTATCTTTCTTTACCGGGAGCAGGGTTTTAATTTATTTTATTTGGCATTTTTACAAGCACAAAACCCATATGATAGAAGTTAGAATCAAGGCTCCCAAAATCAACCGGATTGCCCACGATGTATCAACTTATCGCCTCCGATCTTGATGGCACCTTACTCAATAATGCACATATGGTCGATGCCTATACCGCAGACACCTTGCAGCAACTAGAAAAAAGTGGCGTTCAATTTGTCATTGCCACGGGCCGTCATTATTTAGACGTAATGGGCATTCGTGATGTATTAGGTGTCCGCGCTCACCTGATTACATCCAATGGCGCGCGTATTCATAGCCCTGAAAATCAACTCATCCATGCAGAGAATATTCCGGCATCTGCAGTACAGGAATTATCACAAGCCGAATTTGCAACAGGCACCCTGTTAAGTTTTTATCTTGATGATGCCTGGCTAATTGATCAACACAGCCAGTATTTACTCGATATGCATCAGGATTCCGGCTTTACCTATCAAATCAGTGATCTTGCCAACCATCACGGAAAAGGCGTCGCCAAAGTACTTTATATTGGCGAGCATGAACATCTACTAGATGTAGAAAAAAAACTGCGTGAACGTTTTAGCGACACACTCTATATCACTTTTTCCATGCCAGATTGCCTGGAAGTTATGGCAGCAGGCGTTTCCAAAGGCCACGCTCTGCAAGTTGTCTTAGCGCGCCTGGGCCTCTTGGCTGAGCAATGTATTGCTTTTGGCGACGGACAAAATGATCTGGAATTACTCCAAACTGCAGGGCATCCACGACTAATGAGTAATGCTAATCCGCGCCTTGTAGCTGCCCTGCCAGGCGTATTAACAATTGGTAGTAATGAAGAATCCGGTGTGGCCAGGCATCTACGCACCGCATTTAAAATGGCGCATTAATCCACTCAGCCATCACAAAGGGCTGCTTGCAGCCCTTACTAATGATTTGTCGACAGTTTTCTGTTTCTCTGATCCCAGGCCTGAAATACAAATATTTCAATCAATGCTTATCTTGACACATAGTAAGTAATCCACCTTGCTTGCAGCATTTTTTTTGATCTGATATAAATAGTACTAACACGAACAATAAAAGCCATACGTCATGGAAAACTTCCAAGTCACAATCCGTGAACTGGTTCGCTGCTACCAAGCTTTTGAGCAACTATCCAACCGGCATATTCGAAGCATGGATTTAACACCCGCCCAGTTTGACATTATCGCCACACTAGGTAATACACAGGGTATGAATTGCCGGGAGCTGGGGGAGAAAACGCTCATCACAAAAGGAACACTCACTGGGGTGCTAGATCGCCTGGAAATGCGCGGGATAATAAACCGAGAAACAACCAATGAAGACAGACGTAGTTTTCGGGTTTATCTAAGCCCCAAAGGTGAAACATTATTTGAAAATACATTTATTCAGCATCTTGAATACATCCGCCCCTTTTTTTCTGATCTGCCTGAGCAAAAACTGGCTGAAATAACCAGTGTGCTTGCTGAACTTCGAAGCAAATTTAATGACTAAGTGATTATCATTTAGTTGATTTAGACACACCTAATAGTGAATCAAATGAGTAAAACACAATACGATAGCGTCCAGATTCTATTGCACTGGCTAATGGCTCTTCTTATCTGTGCCGCCTTTGGTCTCGCATGGACCATGGAGGATATGCCACTTTCCCCCGCTAAATTCAAAATGATCTCATGGCATAAATGGGCAGGTATCACCGTTCTTGGTTTAGTTGCTATTCGTCTTATCTGGTTAAAAATCAAAGGTGCTCCCGCTGCTGATCCTGGCCTACCAGCATGGCAAAGTAGGCTATCAATCGGCGTACATCATCTGCTTTATCTTTTAATGTTTGCCATGCCTATTTCCGGCTGGCTAATGAGTTCGGCCAAAGGCTTCCCGGTTGTTTACCTGGGCCTGTGGAAATTACCTGATCTTATTGCAAAAAATCCAGAACAAGCTGATTTCTTTGGTAATAGCCACGGCCTGTTTGCCACTGCGCTATTAATCTTGATTGGCCTACACGCTGCTGCTGCACTCAAACATCACTTTATTGATAAGGACACCATCCTTGCCCGTATGCTGCCATTTTTACGTAAAAAATAAAGTATAAATTCACTCATCTAAGCTTGTTTAGCTTTCCCACTGGAGAACACAGTGATTCGTCATATTCTTAGCGCTACACTACTCACGGCACTTAGCCTCTCGGCAAGTGCCGCCCAGACTCTCGTTCCGCAAAAAAGTAAAATTGATTTCACTTTTAAACAAATGGGCGTGTCGGTTGATGGTGGCTTTAAAAGCTTTGCCGCCAAAGTAGATTTTGATCCAGCCAAGCCAGAAAAAGCCCAAGCTGAAATTACCGTCGATCTAGCTAGCATTGATGTGGGGGGCAGCGATGGTAATACCGAAGCCAAAAAGAAAGCCTGGTTTGACGTTGCCAGCTTTCCTAAGGCCACCTTTATTGCCAGCAGTATTAAAACGCTAGGTAATAATAAATTTGAGGCGAAAGGCAAATTAACCATTAAAGGCATTAGTCGAGATATAACAACTCAACTCACTGCCAAGCCAGAAGCAGGCAATTTGATCGTTGAAGGCACACTCCCTATTTTACGATTGCAATATAAATTAGGTGATGGCATGTGGGCGGATACGGATACCGTTGCAGATCAAGTTACTATTAAATATAAAATCACCCTCGCTGGCACAGCTGGCAAATAAGTTTCACCCACCCACCGGAGTCAGAAGATGAAGCGTTTTATCGCCACAGCATTATTAGCAGGCTTAAGCAGCACTGCATTTGCCGCACCCGTTGTATATCAGTTAGATCCATCCCACACCTACCCAAGCTTTGAATTAAGCCACCTGGGTTTTTCAATTCAAAATGGCCGCTTTGATAAATCAAGTGGCACCATTACATTAGATGCAGAAAAGAAAACCGGTAGCGTAGATATCAGCATTGATACCCGCAGCTTAAATAGCGGTTGGGAAAAACGCGATGCCCACGTTAAAGGCCCCGATTTTTTTAATACAGAAAAATTTCCAACAATGACTTTTAAATCCAATAAATTGGTATTTGAAGGCGAAAAATTAGTAGCTGTTGATGGCAACTTTACCCTTTTAGGTGTAACCAAACCACTCACATTAGCAGTCAGCAATTTCAAATGTGATATGCATCCGATGATGAAAAAACCAGCTTGCGGTGCCAATGCAACAGCAACAATCAAACGTAGTGAATTTGGTATGAGCACTTATGTACCCAATATCGGTGACGATGTTAAACTCAGCATTGCTGTAGAAGCTGTTCAGAAATAAACAAAGATTATATTCAATAAAAATGGCTTCCTACCTGGGAAGCCATTTTTTTGCCTACCCTAGGGTCTGTTGACGTTTCACATCGGTAGCCATAAAAATGCGCACGCCATGGCTATGACACTTTCATAATTTCGCTTCAACTTGTCATATCGGAATGCCACTGCGCGGTAATGCTTCAATCGCGCAAAAGCATTCTCGACCAAATGTCGATAGCAATACAGCCCACGATCTAGATCCACATTCCCTTTGATTGAATTACGTTTTCTGGGAATCACTGATCGCGCACCCTGCGCAGAAATCAGTCCTCGAAGGTACTCACTATCGTACCCCTTATCTGCGATGATCACTTCGGCTGAAGGCAGTTGGGCAATCAGTTCTGGGGCGGCAGTACAATCATTAATCTCGCCTCCGGTAATTTCGAAGGCAATCGGCAAACCATAAGCATCTACCGCCAAATGAATTTTGCTGGTGTTCCCTGCACGGCTTTTGCCAATCGCTTCAGATTGATCGCTGGCCGCCCCGGCGCTGTGTTGATGCGCCTTGGCATAGCTACCATCAATGAATACCCATTCAAAATCGGGGTCGATCAGTAAGGCTTTGAAAATATTGAGCCATTTCCCAGCTACAGACCAAGCATTAAAGCGTTTATAGACGGAATTCCATTCACCAAAGGCGCTGGGTAAATCCCGCCATGGGCAGCCAACGCGCATGCGGTAAAACATTCCTTCGACGGTAATTCGTAAATCAGGCTTGTTGTAAATGGTGTGTTGAAGCAGAATCTTTTCTAGCTTCGACCAAAGCTCGTTACTGAGCATTAATCGGGGCATCGCAAACCTGCAGGGGAAATGGTGTAGGAACCTGAATTCTGCGGGTTTGCATCCATCATTGCATGACTTTAGCTTGAAACGTCAACAGACCCTAGGCATGTAATGCCAGTTTTTGTTTCGGGGTGATGCCGCCCAATCCCATATGCGGGCGCTCGTTATTGTAAGTCCAAAGCCATTGCGTTGCAGTTTCTTGCACTTCGGCAAGGCTTTCAAAGTCATCACAGGCCAGCCATTCATAACGTACGGTACGATTATAACGCTCAATATATGCATTTTGCTGCGGATTGCCAGGCTGAATATAAGCCAATTCAATCGATTGTTGCTCTGCCCAATTCTTTAGCAGATGGCTAATATATTCAGGGCCATTATCGGACCTGATTCGCTTAGGCTTGCCGCGCTATTCGATGATTTGATTCAAGCTGCGTATTACGCGCTCTGCCGGCAAA
This sequence comes from Iodobacter ciconiae, assembly GCF_003952345.1. Taxonomy (NCBI): domain Bacteria; kingdom Pseudomonadati; phylum Pseudomonadota; class Betaproteobacteria; order Neisseriales; family Chitinibacteraceae; genus Iodobacter; species Iodobacter ciconiae. The sequence goes on from NZ_CP034433.1 coordinate 2,094,633, forward strand.
GAGAAATCGACTTCAATACCCAAGCCTTCACAATTAAAATCATCAATCACGTTAAATAAGCGAATGCTACGGCTATTAGCTAATTGATCGTGCATAAAATCCATCGACCACGTTTCATTTTTTGCTGCCGGCACGGCTAATGGCGCTGGCGTTTCGCGTTCTAAGCGCTTTTTTGCTTTATTCCTCAGATTTAACTCTAAATCACAGTAAATTCTGTAGACGCGTTTATGGCTCCAGTGTTTTTTCTTGACGTTGCGCAGATGCAAAAAGCAGAGGCCAAAGCCCCAGCTTAGATTCGTCTCAGTAAGCTGAATCAGCGAATCCGCAATTTTTGCATTTTCCGCATCTAGTTTGCGAATATAGCGATAGCAAGTCGTGCTAATTGCAAAGCTAGCGCAAGCCGTACGAATAGAAACGGCCCTGGTTTCAACGGCCCAGTGAGCCATCTCGCGGCGCTGAGATGGCTTCACCACTTTTTTGACATGGCTTCCTTGATGATGTCCGCCTGCATTTGGGCTTCGATATACATCTTTTTAAGGCCCTTATTTTCATCCTCCAGCTCTTTCATTCGCGTCATCATCGAGACGTCCATACCGCCACCAAACTTAGCGCGCCACTTATAGAATGATGCGGCGCTCATGCCGTGCTCGCGGCACAGATCGGGAACGGTCGAACCGGCTTCGGCTTGCTTTAAAATCGCCATAATCTGGCTATCAGAATAACATGCTGCTTTCATGTAGAAGCTGCTCAAAGACTGCGAGAAAATTCTACTTAAAAATGAGCTGGTTTTGTGGGGGGATTACCCATTCAGGTATTAGTAATACTACTTTCCCTGCATGGACACAGTCCAATAAATTGCAGTTATCAACTATCCATAACTACTGGAACAAGAAAGTCTCATAGCATATTTATGGATTTCTGCGATATTTATAATAATCGCATCACTCATTTCCACAGCACTGCCACGAAATAACACGAATAAGTAAGGAAGTTACTTGCGCTGCCCAAATTTTCTCAATTGCACTGATACTTGATTTTCTTCCACGCAAAGCAAAACCCCCGCCTCTTTCGAGTACGGGGGTCTTGTTTACATCACGTGCGAATCTTTGATTCGCTCAGTAAAGGTGTCTGGCAATGACCTACTTTCACACAGGTAATCTGCACTATCATCGGCGCTAAGGTGTTTCACTGTCCTGTTCGGGATGGGAAGGAGTGGGACCACCTCGCTATGGTCGCCAGACTTTAACGGGGTAACTCGTCGTGTGTATTGCTCCACAACGCGTTCAGTTCAATAGAAGAAGTAATTCAATACTCAAACTTAACTCTTAATCCGGGTAGATTATATACCGTCGCACACACGCGTCTCAGGTTATAGGATCAAGCCTTACGGGCAATTAGTATCGGTTAGCTTAATGCATTACTGCACTTCCACACCCGACCTATCAACGTCCTGGTCTCGAACGACCCTTTAAAAGGCTTAAAGCCTTGGGGAAATCTCATCTTGAGGCGAGTTTCGCGCTTAGATGCTTTCAGCGCTTATCTCTTCCAGATTTAGCTACCCGGCGATGCCACTGGCGTGACAACCGGTACACCAGAGATCTGTCCACTCCGGTCCTCTCGTACTAGGAGCAGCCCCCCTCAAATTTCCAACGCCCACTGCAGATAGGGACCAAACTGTCTCACGACGTTTTGAACCCAGCTCACGTACCACTTTAAATGGCGAACAGCCATACCCTTGGGACCGGCTACAGCCCCAGGATGTGATGAGCCGACATCGAGGTGCCAAACTCCGCCGTCGATGTGAACTCTTGGGCGGAATCAGCCTGTTATCCCCGGAGTACCTTTTATCCGTTGAGCGATGGCCCTTCCATTCAGAACCACCGGATCACTATGTCCTGCTTTCGCACCTGCTCGACTTGTCTGTCTCGCAGTTAAGCCGCCTTATGCCATTACACTATCAGTACGATGTCCGACCGTACCTAGGCGACCTTCGAGCTCCTCCGTTACAATTTGGGAGGAGACCGCCCCAGTCAAACTGCCTACCATGCACGGTCCCCGATCCGGATAACGGACCAAGGTTAGAACCTCAAAGGGGTCAGGGTGGTATTTCAAGGTCGGCTCCACGCAGACTAGCGTCCACGCTTCATAGCCTCCCACCTATCCTACACAAACCACTTCAAAGTCCAATGCAAAGCTACAGTAAAGGTTCACGGGGTCTTTCCGTCTAGCAGCGGGGAGATTGCATCTTCACAAACATTTCAACTTCGCTGAGTCTCAGGAGGAGACAGTAGGGCCATCGTTACGCCATTCGTGCGGGTCGGAACTTACCCGACAAGGAATTTCGCTACCTTAGGACCGTTATAGTTACGGCCGCCGTTTACTGGGACTTCAGTCAAGAGCTTGCACCCCATCATTTAATCTTCCAGCACCGGGCAGGCGTCACACCCTATACGTCGTCTTTCGACTTTGCAGAGTGCTGTGTTTTTGATAAACAGTCGCAGCCCCCATTTCTCTGCGACCCATTTCTGCTCCATTCGCGAAGAACTTCACATACTCTGGGCTCACCTTCTCCCGAAGTTACGGTGATAATTTGCCGAGTTCCTTCTCCTGAGTTCTCTCAAGCACCTTAGAATTCTCTTCCTACCCACCTGTGTCGGTTTGCGGTACGGTCAATATAAAGCTGAAGCTTAGAGGCTTTTCTTGGAAGCATAGGATCAATCACTTCAGACCGAAGTCCTCGTCATCACGTCTCAGCGTTAAAGCAGCCCGGATTTGCCTAAGCCACACGCCTACTCGCTTAAACCACCTATTCCAACAGATGGCTGACCTACCTTTCTCCGTCCCCCCATCGCACTTCATATCGGTACGGGAATATTAACCCGTTGTCCATCGACTACGCATTTCTGCCTCGCCTTAGGGGCCGACTCACCCTGCGCCGATGAACGTTGCGCAGGAAACCTTGGGTTTTCGGTGTGCGGGCTTTTCACCCGCATTATCGCTACTCATGTCAGCATTCGCACTTCCGATACCTCCAGCATCCTTCTCAAGACACCTTCGCAGGCCTACGGAACGCTCCTCTACCATTTAGGAGCCAGCTTTCAGGGTTCGGGTTTCAGTGATTTGCCTAAACCATGCAGCATCTTGGCGATCTCTTCATATTGATCGCGCCAACGTTGCCAGTCTGTTTCACTGATGTATCCTAAATCCATGCTATATCGTAGCCAAACTCGCACTTCATCTGCACTGCCTAAGGCAATAAAAATGAAGCGTAAAAATTCTCCTTTCAAGTAGCCTTGTTTGCCAAATCCTTCTGCAAGATTTGCAACAATGCTTTTACTCGATCGTCGTATTTGATCACCCAACGCGTATTGTTCAATCTTTGGAAAGCTTAAGCTCATCCGATGAATCTCTAAGGAGACCACATAGGCTTTCTTAAACACGTCCAATTCTTCTACACGTTGAACCATCGTTTGACTCCTGAAGCCTGAAAGCTGACTCCTAAATTCGCGTCTTCGGTTATCAGTTTGAGCCCCGTTACATCTTCCGCGCAGGACGACTCGACCAGTGAGCTATTACGCTTTCTTTAAATGATGGCTGCTTCTAAGCCAACATCCTGGCTGTCTATGCCTTCCCACCTCGTTTTCCACTTAACTGATTATTTGGGACCTTAGACGGCGATCTGGGTTGTTTCCCTCTTGACCATGGACGTTAGCACCCACAGTCTGTCTCCCATGCTCGCACTTGACGGTATTCAGAGTTTGCCATGGTTTGGTAAGTCGCGATGACCCCCTAGCCATAACAGTGCTTTACCCCCGTCAGTGATACATGAGGCACTACCTAAATAGTTTTCGAGGAGAACCAGCTATTTCCAAGTTTGTTTAGCCTTTCACCCCTATCCACAGCTCATCCCCTAATTTTGCAACATTAGTGGGTTCGGACCTCCACTGCGTATTACCGCAGCTTCATCCTGGCCATGGATAGATCACTTGGTTTCGGGTCTACGCCCAGCAACTATGCGCCCTATTCGGACTCGGTTTCCCTACGCCTCCCCTACTCGGTTAAGCTCGCTACTGAACGTAAGTCGCTGACCCATTATACAAAAGGTACGCAGTCACCCCATTTTGCAAGGGCTCCCACTGTTTGTATGCATCCGGTTTCAGGTTCTATTTCACTCCCCTCCCGGGGTTCTTTTCGCCTTTCCCTCACGGTACTGGTTCACTATCGGTCGATGATGAGTATTTAGCCTTGGAGGATGGTCCCCCCATCTTCAAACAGGATTTCTCGTGTCCCGCCCTACTTCTCGCATGCTTAGTACCAACCAATCTCTTTCGTGTACGGGGCTATCACCCACTATCGCCAGACTTTCCAGACTGTTCCACTAAAGTTTGATCTATCACATGCAGGCTCTTCCCATTTCGCTCGCCACTACTTTGGGAATCTCGGTTGATTTCTTTTCCTTCGGCTACTTAGATGTTTCAGTTCGCCGAGTTCGCTCTACACCACCTATGTATTCAGTGATGAGTGACCCAAAAGGGCCGGGTTTCCCCATTCGGATATCGATGGATCAAAGCTTATTTGCCAGCTCCCCATCGCTTTTCGCAGGCTAACGCGTCCTTCTTCGCCTATCATCGCCAAGGCATCCACCAGATGCACTTAGTCGCTTGATCCTATAACCTCAAACACGTATCAACAAAGTTAATACAATTCGAAGTATCTGATTTCGCTTTGTTTGCGACATCGATTATTCAGTTCTGACTTCGAATAATCGATTTTTATACAATCTACCCTTATTTATTTCTAAACTTGAGTATTACTTCTTCTATTTTTTTAAAGATCAAAGATACATATTGCTGATTTTAGAAATCAGAAATAAAACATCGTCCCAAGCTTTAAATCTCTCTTGAGACAATATGTTATTTCTAGTTTCTTACTTCATTCCACCACTCAAAGGAGTGGTGGAGGCTAACGGACTCGAACCGTTCACCCCCTGCTTGCAAAGCAGGTGCTCTACCAGATGAGCTAAGCCCCCAGTTACTTCGCTATACTTCGTCACTCAATCTCTCGTTTACCTTAGTAAACATCGAGATTTTATTTCTCGTCTAGCTCGCAATAAATTATTGCAATTTAAAATCAAATTGCCTGCTCAATAAATTCATTAAGCAATCACCTCTCTGGCCGCAATAGTCAAGTGAGGCTAGAAATAAAATAACGCAGTGTACGTTTCAGTACACAAATTATTTTATGACGACGCATCACGCAGGCTAGTGCGGATTAGAATGGTGGGTCAGACAGGAATCGAACCTGTGACCCCCGCCTTATCAAGACGGTGCTCTAACCGACTGAGCTACTGACCCATTTCAGAATATTCAGGTAGCTAATCTACGCCGCCTGAGCAACTGAGCAATCTGATTTTTACGAAAACTTCTCGTATCTTCTTTTCTACAGTCGATGAGTGTGAGTACTCAATCCAAAAGTCTTCTCTTGAAAGGAGGTGATCCAGCCGCAGGTTCCCCTACGGCTACCTTGTTACGACTTCACCCCAGTCATGAATCCCACCGTGGTAAGCGGCCTCCCGAAGGTTAGCCTACCTACTTCTGGTGAAACCCATTCCCATGGTGTGACGGGCGGTGTGTACAAGGCCCGGGAACGTATTCACCGCGACATGCTGATCCGCGATTACTAGCGATTCCGACTTCATGGAGTCGAGTTGCAGACTCCAATCCGGACTACGATCGGTTTTATGAGATTAGCTCCACCTCGCGGCTTGGCAACCCTCTGTACCGACCATTGTATGACGTGTGAAGCCCTAGCCATAAGGGCCATGAGGACTTGACGTCATCCCCACCTTCCTCCGGTTTGTCACCGGCAGTCTCCTTAAAGTGCCCAACCAAATGATGGCAACTAAGGACAAGGGTTGCGCTCGTTGCGGGACTTAACCCAACATCTCACGACACGAGCTGACGACAGCCATGCAGCACCTGTGTTCAAGTTCCTTGCGGCACCCCCCAATCTCTCAGAGGTTCTTGACATGTCAAGGCTAGGTAAGGTTTTTCGCGTTGCATCGAATTAATCCACATCATCCACCGCTTGTGCGGGCCCCCGTCAATTCCTTTGAGTTTTAGCCTTGCGGCCGTACTCCCCAGGCGGTCTACTTCACGCGTTAGCTGCGTTACTAAGGAACGAATTCCCCAACAACTAGTAGACATCGTTTAGGGCGTGGACTACCAGGGTATCTAATCCTGTTTGCTCCCCACGCTTTCGTGCATGAGTGTCAGTATTAGCCCAGGGGGTTGCCTTCGCCATCGGTGTTCCTCCGCATCTCTACGCATTTCACTGCTACACGCGGAATTCCACCCCCCTCTGCCATACTCTAGTTCACCAGTTTGCAATGCAATTCCCAGGTTGAGCCCGGGGCTTTCACATCACACTTAATCAACCACCTGCGCACCCTTTACGCCCAGTAATTCCGATTAACGCTTGGACCCTACGTATTACCGCGGCTGCTGGCACGTAGTTAGCCGGTCCTTATTCTTCCGGTACTGTCATCCCCAAAAGATATTAGCTCTTAGGATTTCCTCCCGGACAAAAGCGCTTTACAACCCGAAGGCCTTCTTCACGCACGCGGCATTGCTGGATCAGGCTTGCGCCCATTGTCCAAGATTCCCCACTGCTGCCTCCCGTAGGAGTCTGGACCGTGTCTCAGTTCCAGTGTGGCGGATCGTCCTCTAAGACCCGCTACAGATCGTCGCCTTGGTGAGCCTTTACCTCACCAACTAGCTAATCTGATATCGGCCGCTCTAATAACGAGAGGTCTTGCGATCCCCCTCTTTCCCCCTCAGGGCGTATGCGGTATTAGCTATCCTTTCGGATAGTTATCCCCCATTACTAGGTACGTTCCGATATATTACTCACCCGTTCGCCACTCGTCAGCGCTGCAAGCAGCCTGTTACCGTTCGACTTGCATGTGTAAAGCATGCCGCCAGCGTTCAATCTGAGCCAGGATCAAACTCTTTAGTTTAATCGCTAAGCTAGTACTTACTGGCTTACAAAACTCAAGCCATTCCGAAAAATGACTCTTACTATGCAAGCACTTGTTTCGCTTCCGAATCAAGCACTCACACTCATCGACTGTATTTTTTTAAAGATCGTTTCGCTTGCCCAAACACTGTGTTGCCGTGTGTGCTGCAGCGAGAGGCCGAAATATACCGATCTCAGCGCATCAGGTCAATACTCTGCTAGTAGCAAAACCCCGCAAAGTAGCTAAGTTATTGATTTATATAAATCCAAACCAGCATGCAGTTCTCCTCCTTGTAGAATCAAAAACTGCCCTCACTTACTAACTACATCTGATAACAATTCCAAGGATCCAAAAATGGCCCATATTTTAATGTACAGCACCGGGGTCTGCCCTTACTGCGTGATGGCTGAACGTTTATTAAATAAGAAAGGCATCACAGAGATTGAAAAAGTACGTATTGATTTGAATCCTGAACGTCGCGATGAAATGATGAGTCGCACTGGCCGCCGCACCGTGCCGCAAATTTATATTGGCGAGCATCATGTCGGTGGTTTTGATGATTTAGCTGCGCTAGATCATGCTGGCGAGCTAGATGCTTTATTGACCCCGTAATACAATCACACAAAGCTAGACGATAGTCATTCACGCATAAATCGTGCGATGATTTCGCCTTCATGTTTTACCCACCTATATAAAATAGAAAATAAGGATTTGCCATGAGCGAACAGAACCAAGAGCTCCAGCCCGTTTTTGCCATTCAAAAACTGTATGTAAAAGATATTTCTCTTGAGTCCCCGAACTCGCCGCAAGCCTTTCTGGAACAAGCCGAGCCTGAATTTAATATTCAGTTTCGCAATCAGGCCCGTAGCTTTGATAATGGTTTTTATGAAGTATCTCTGACTGTTACAGCACAGGCCACCGTGGAAGAGCGCACCATCTTTCTGGTTGAAGTAACCCAGAATGGCTTATTCAATATCGAAAACGTAGCTGCAGAAGAAATGGATCCGCTCCTGGGTATTGGTTGCCCAAGCATTCTGTTCCCTTACCTGCGTGAAGCAGTTTCTGATTTGACAACACGTGCTGGCTTTCCGCCGCTGATGTTGCAACCGATCAATTTTGAAGCAATCTACTTGCAACAGCGTCAGCAAGCAGAAGAGCAGGCCGCAAATGCACAAACCACTCATTAAGCTGAGTGTAATCGCTGCGTTGGCGTTGTTGGTCAACGCAGCTTTTGCCCTTGAATATCGATCCATCGCCCGCCATGGCGTTGTTTTATCTGAAGCACCGGCCGATGAAGCTAAAAAGCTGTTTTTGATGAGTAAGGGCATACCACTTGAGCTACTCGCCGAACAGGGGGACTGGGCCAGGGTAAGAGACAGAGCAGGCAGCTTAGCCTGGCTCAGAAAAAAAGACCTCAGTACCAGACACACCGTACAAGTATTGAGAGAGGCGATAATCTACAAAGTAGCCGATGCTAAATCAGCCATTCTTTACCGTGCAGGCAAAGATTTACTGCTTGATCTGCAAGAAAACACCCGCACTGGCTGGCTAAAAGTAAAGCATCGTGACGGTGTGTCTGGGTTTATTCGTATTGAGGAAGTATGGGGCATATGAAATTAGCTGTCTTAGGTGCAGGCTCTTGGGGCACTGCGCTCGCCGTTCGTTTTGCTGACCGCCATCAGGTCACCCTCTGGTCACGCGATATTGAGCAAGTTAAAGAGATGCAACTCGCCCGCGCCAATCCTCGCTATCTGAGTGACTCCCTTTTCCCGACCTCACTCACAGTCACTCATGATCTTGCGAACGCGGTACTTAATACCGAACTGGTTCTGATTGTGACACCGATGTCAGGTTTACGCACCTCACTAAAAGCATTGCGTGATTTAGATTGCAAAGCGGCCGTGCTATGGGCCTGCAAAGGCCTGGAAGCCGGCACAATGCTACTGCCACACCAGATTGCCGAGCAGGAAATGGTCGGCAATGTCTCACGCGGTATGCTATCTGGGCCCAGCTTTGCCCAGGAAGTAGCTAAAGGCCTGCCCGCTGCGGTTACTATTGCGGCAAGCGATGCACAATTTGCCCGCCACACGGTAGAAGAGCTGAACACCTCAGTGTTACGCCTCTATGCCAGTGATGATTTAATCGGAGTAGAAATTGGCGCTGCAGTTAAAAACGTGATTGCAATTGCTGCAGGTGTGTGCGACGGACTAAATCTGGGGCTTAATGCAAGGGCCGCATTACTCACCCGTGGCCTTGCCGAAATGGCGCGCTTTGCAGCGGCCCTGGGCGGTAAAACCGAAACCATGATGGGTCTTGCCGGGATTGGCGACCTGATGCTGACTGCAACCGGTGATTTATCACGTAACCGCCGCGTGGGCCTGCTACTGGCACAAGGCTTAAGCCTTGATGATATCCTAAAAAATCTAGGCCACGTCGCTGAAGGCGTACCAACCGCCCGTGAAGTATTGCGTCAGGCCAATGAGCTGGGTATTGAAATGCCGATTACAGCGGCCGTGTGCAAAATGCTGTTTGAACGAATGCCAGTGCAAGATATTTTATCCGAGCTCATGGGGCGCAGCCCCAAAATGGAATCGGAGATCTAGCAAAGCCCATCACAGCAGGTTTGTCAGCAAATAAGCCAACAAACCTGCCCAGAGTTCGAACTAGACTTTCATTATGTTGAGCACATTTTCATCAAATCGTGCCAACGTTGGCAGCACCAGATAACGATCAGCATCGGCTACACCAAACCATTTAGCCAGAGGCCAGGCAAACTGCTCAACGGATAAGTCAGGGATATGACGCCCCTGCCCCACATCGTCACTCCCCCCCAGTACAGGCATCGGTACGCGGCCATAAATCTGCCCGCCTGCCACGGCCCCCCCCATCACAAAATGATGACTCGCCCAGCCGTGATCCGAACCGCCGCCATTACTGCTCAGAGTACGGCCAAATTCCGACCCGGTAAATGTAGTAACCTGATCCTGCAAACCCAGCTCACTGAGTGCACTATCAAAAGCCATCAAAGCATCATTCAGCATTTTAAGCAGCACAGGGTGCTTGGCAATCAAACCATCATGCAAATCAAAACCACTCAGCTGCACCATGAAAACCTGCCGCTGATTACCAAGCTGCCCCTTCACGCTGATTAACTTAGCCACCATCTTCAGTGAATCTGCCAGGGCATTCCCCCATGGGAACACCGTATTTAAAGCAGGTGCAGCTTTTAAAACAGCATCAAGCTTTGAAGATGTATTCAAACCGCGCTGAGTCACTTTTACATACTCATTTTCAAGATGATTACTTTTATTATTTGTCATCATCGTTTTTAAATCAGTCATAAAATCAGGCCCGAAGACATAATTAGAACCCCACAAAAGCTGAGGATTGCCACTTACGCCAACCGAAAAACTTCTCGCCTCCTTGCCACTTAAATAAAGCCCAATTCCGCCAACTGAAATACAGCTAAGCGCTGCGCTGGCATTACTATTTAAAAATAAATCCCCAACCCGCCCTCCCCAGCCCGAATCAGCGCCCTCTGCCATGGAAGACATCCAGTAACTCTGCTGATCATTATGCGAGAACAACTTGGGTGGCAAAGGGACACTACGATTTTGATACTGCAATTTGGTCGTCGGCTGAATCAGTGGCCCCATATTTGCAACCACAGCCAAACGCCCGGCAGTGTACAAGGAAGACAATCCTGACAGCTGCGGAGCCAACGCCATTTGCCTGCCATCGCTCAAAGCATTGGGCAAAGCACTCAGCTGTGCTCGCGGTATTGCTAATGATTGTCGAATAGCAGCATAAGCATTGTAATTAGCCAGATCATAAGGAATTAACGTATTTTGATGATCATTACCGCCAGACAAAAATACACAAACCAAAGCCTTATAATCACCCGGCATCGCCGCAGCTGCGGCTTCACCCATTAATGACAAGTTAAATGCCATCGGAGCGGCAGCGCCCGTGGCTGCCAATATTCCTGCGCGACGCAAAAACTCGCGACGTGAAAGATGCTTATCCATCGGAGTTCCTTATTTTAAAACCAGATATTCGGGGTTACTCAGTATCATCAACAATGCCGCAAAGACACGATTCTGTTTTTGGATGTCAAGCTTTGCAGGATTGGGGTCACCGATCGCCAATTTACTGACACTAGCCACGATCGCAGATTTCACTGCCTCGCTAAGCTGACCGCAAACAAATAAAAGGTTAAAGCGCTCAACCAGGAGCAAGGGCTGATCAGCCAGTGCTTTTTCCTCATGCAAAAAAAGTGATAGCCCCGTTTCTTTTCTATCGTTCTGATTATTACCATTGCTGTCGTTATAAGTGCGCAAGGTGCTGTTTTCCGGAGCCGTCAACAAGCTATACAAGTAGTTAAGCTGCACAATGGTTGAAATTTCCGAAACGATCTGCATTTCAGGAGCGACCAGTCCCTGCTTCGCAAGCTCGGAGCCTGGCGGCACGTAGCCTGGCCTGAAAAAATTAAATACGCTGCTGGCCCCCAACGGCCCCTGGCCCAAACGCGTACTCGGATCCGTGGTATTACCCAGCCGCCATACCCCATCCGGGCTTCTGTAATCCAGCGTTCTAATCAATTGAACCAAACGGATCATCGGTTCACGATGCTTACCTGCAAATGCATTACCGTCGGGAGCCTGCCTGGCTTCAGGGTCCATCAAAATAGCCGAGATCACATTTTTCATGTCGCCCCTGCTACTTGCCCCGCCACCATTAAAGGCAGTAGCCACCCTAGCTATATATGCAGGACTCGGGTTACTGCATACAAAACGCTGAATTAATTGTTTACCAATAAAAGGCCCGACATTGGGATGGTTAAATAAAGTTGTCAATGCCGTTTTCAACGATGCATGCCCATCAGTACCAGCCGGAATGGTCACCCCCAGAAAACTCTTTTCTAGAGCAGAGTGATCGGCATTTTGCAAGGTCATCGGCTTTCTTGATAATTCGACATCTGGGTTGGGAACGCCAAATTGCAAAGGGGCACTCCAGCCAGTAAAAACACGGGCTAAATTTGAAACCGTATCAAGGTTATAGGTTTCAATCGCCTGGCCCTGAGCATCTTTCTTAAGCGAGCCGTCTATATTTAATTCATAAAGTCCGATCGTAAAAAGCTGCATCACTTCACGAGCATAATTTTCATCTGGACGCCGGCCTTTATTGTCTTCCTTTAAATTACCCAGTGTCCCCAGCATCCGCCCCATTGCGATACTTAGCGTCACTTCACGAAGCAAATTATAAAAATTGCCAAATGCATTTCTTTGCAAAATATCCATAAAATCAGCCATAACCAGCGACTTAATCGTCTCCGGCACATCAACCCCTGCATAGCTGATCACAAAAATTTCAGACAAAGCCAAGGTCATGCGCTGCTGCAATACATCATTTCCCGTAAACATGCTTTGCCATAAAATATTGGGAAGACCCTGCCAATTTTGGTAAGCAGCTAAATCCTTGACACGCAAATCGTTAGCATAGGTCCAGCGGGAGGGCTGTGGTGATGTCTTAAACTGCTGTGTAAGCCATGCCTCGTAACCAATTTCTTTCAACATATTTATTTCAATCTGACGACCACCAAAGCCAGCTTGCGCCAGAAAGCGAGCGGCTTCTGCATCGCTCTGCGGTTTAAGTACAGCCACCTGCCTGTTGGAGGGAGCAGGATCCTTTTGCGAACCGCCACAGGCAGCAAGAGCCAAACTTGCGGCGAGCACCGCCGCCAGCTCTGCACTTTCCCTAGAAGATGCAGCAATTTCATCAGTATTCACAACGCCTCTCACTCTATTAAAATATTGGACTTTTCTTATGCACATGGCTAAATTTCACAAAAATTCGGGCAACAATATCAAATAGACATATTATCTTGCGCTTTAAGCCCATCAGCATCACGGAACCAGATTTCACTTCCCGTAAACGCAACCTTCATGCAAGTGAGCCTAAGATGTAAGGCATATTCACCACGGTGTAAATAAGGCACACTCCTTCCCCCCTTATCACCAGGGGATAAAATCAGCGCTTGTTTTTTTACAAGCCATTGAACCCCCAGCCAAAAATCCCCTCTTTTTCAGTTACAATCAGTACTCACTTTTTTCATCAATGCTTTGGGTAGGAGTTTGCAATATGTCGATGTCTGACCGCGATGGCCTGATCTGGTATGACGGTAAATTGGTACCGTGGCGCGATGCGACCACACACGTCTTAACTCATACCCTGCACTACGGCATGGGCGTGTTTGAAGGTGTACGCGCTTACGAAACCCCAAAGGGCACCGCGATCTTTCGGCTGCACGAGCACACAGAGCGCTTATTTAACTCAGCCAAAATTTTCCAGATGAACATCCCGTTCAGCTTTGAAGAAGTCTTCGAAGCGCAAAAAACGGTGGTGCGTGAAAACAAGCTGGCTTCCTGCTACCTGCGCCCGCTAGCCTTTGTAGGATCGGAAAAACTGGGTATCGCAGCAACAGGTAACGCAATCAATGTGATCGTTGCTGCGTGGCCATGGGGTGCCTATCTAGGCACGGAAGGCCTGGAAAAAGGCATCCGTGTAAAAATTTCCAGCTTCACACGCCATCATGTAAATGTATCCATGGTGCGGGCCAAAGCCAGCGGCTATTACGTCAACTCCATTCTGGCACATCAGGAAGCCGCCGCCGACGGCTACGATGAAGCCATGCTGCTCGATACCGAAGGCTATGTATCCGAAGGCGCGGGCGAAAATTTATTCATTGTTAAAAAAAGCAAGCTCTATACCCCGGATGTATCAAGCTGCCTTGATGGTATTACCCGCAACACCGTCATCACACTGGCAAAAGAAGAAGGAATTGAAGTCATCGAAAAACGCATCACCCGCGATGAAGTCTATACCGCAGATGAAGCATTCTTTACCGGCACCGCCGCCGAAGTAACGCCGATTCGTGAACTCGACAACCGCCCTATTGGCTCCGGCAGCCGCGGCCCGATTACCGAACGCCTGCAAAAGCGCTATTTTGACTGTGTAAAAGGCTTAGATCCTAAACATGAAGACTGGCTGGCTCTGATTTAAGAATATGGATCCGGCTGCAGATAGCCCTATATAAATATTCAAGCAGGGGGTGGAGCACATCCACTCCCTTGATCTATGGTGACTGAATCACCACGCATGAAAGAGAAAACCCATGGAACTCAAAGAAAATACCCAGCGTGAAATCGAAGTGCTGGCAAGCGATTTACCGCTGCATTGCCCGATGCCCAATATGCCAAGCTGGAATTCACACCCGCGTGTATTTCTGCCTGTTGCCAAAAATGGCGAAGCACTTTGCCCTTACTGCGGCACGCACTACCGCCTAAAGGCCGGTGAAGTAGCCAGAGGGCACTAATAGATAGTGAGTCATCTCCCTTGGGGCTGATTGCATTCCCGCCGTCTCACCCGCTGCAACTATTGGCAAATAAAAACGTGTCATTGATGCTGTGCAGGTATGGTCTCGCAAACACTGAAATCATCACCTGCTCAGTTGATCCTCTGAGCTTATGAAAAAAATTCTGATTATCGCCCCGGCATGGGTTGGCGACGCCATTATGGCTCAGCCTCTTTACCGGCGTCTGCATCAGCGCCACCCCGGCCTGATTCTAGATGTACTCGCCCCCGCCTGGACCCGCCCGCTCCACGCCCGCATGCCCGAAGTGAGCGAATCCTTTGATACGCCTTTTGGCCATGGCGAGCTGAAGCTGGGCACGCGCTGGACATTAGCACGGCAAATGAAAAAGCGTGGCTATGATCAGGTGATCGTACTACCCAACTCGCTTAAGTCTGCACTCCTGCCATTTTTTAGTGGCATTAAAACCCGCACTGGCTGGGTGGGCGAATCACGCTACGGACTTTTAAATGACACCCGGATACTTGATCCGCTGGCCTTACCGCAAATGGTCGAGCGCTTTGCTGCACTGGCCGAAGACGCCAATCAGGCCATCGTGCGTCCCGTCCCCTTCCCACATTTAGTGGTAAACGATCAGGACCGGGCAGCCAGTGCCACAAAATTAGGCTTTGATACCAGTAAACCAATGATCGCACTTTGCCCCGGGGCAGAATACGGCCCCGCCAAGCGCTGGCCGGGCCGCCATATGGCAGCCCTTGCCCAGAGCATGCAGGAACGTAGCTTTCAGGTATGCATTTTTGGTTCGAATAAAGATCGTGAAATAGCTGACGAGATTCTGGCTGGTGCACCTGGCACAATTGATTACTGTGGCAAAACCTCGCTGGCTGAAGCTATTGACATGATGTCACTCGCCCGGGCGGTGGTCAGTAATGACTCCGGTCTGATGCATGTAGCCGCTGCGCTGGAGCGCCCTCTGGTGGCAATTTATGGCTCCAGCTCGCCCGAATTTACCCCGCCCTTGTCAGCCAGGGCCAAAGTGGTCACTCTTGACTTAGAATGCAGCCCTTGCTTTGAACGCCTCTGCCCGCTCAAACACATGGACTGCCTTAACCTGCTTAAGCCTGATAAGGTCCTGATCGCCTTGGATCAACTACTGGCTTAATTTTTCGATGCTTTAGTCATAGATATAAGGCCTTGCCTGAAGAGGGATTATCATGAAAAAACATTTCAGCAAAGCGAGTCTGCTATTTGCCTTTCTGATCTCATCAGCCACCCATGCGGCCGATGTAGGTATATCGGTGCAATTTGGGCAGCCCGGTTTTTATGGCAGCTTCAATATTGGCGACTTTCAACCGCCACGGCTTATTTATCGCCAGCCAAAAATCATTCAACGGCCTGCTGTTACCCAACCTCCAGTGTATCTGATCGTGCCACCGGGCCATGCCAAAAACTGGTCCAAACACTGCAGCCGATATAACGCCTGCAGTCGCCCCGTCTATTTTGTCCAAGAAAGCTGGTACAACTCGGAAGTAGTCCCTCGTTATCAAGAAAATCGTAACAACGACCGAGATCACAATAAACACCATGGGCATGGAAAAGGGCATGGGCATAAGTACAACTAGAGCGTTTTAAGCTTGAAAGCATTCCTAAACTGATAGGCAACCAGCGGCAGGAAATGATTTTAATGACCATTTTTTGCACCGGCCACCATGGTATGCCACAGCCTTTCTGCTGGGCAGCACGGTTCATTATGGACCTACTGACTTGGATATTTTTCAAACAAAAAAACAAACTGAAACGTCCCTTCCCCGGCCTGCCAAAAACCTTTAACACGGAACGCCTTATGGAACACATCACCCTTGCCCCTATCGCCCGCGTCAACGGCACTGTTGCGCTGCCCGGCTCCAAAAGCATTTCAAACCGCACTTTGCTGCTGGCCGCATTGGCAAAAGGCACTACAACCGTAAAAGGCCTGCTGGCCGCAGATGATATTCACTACATGCTGGAAGCCCTAAAAGCACTAGAAATTAAGTGGGAGCAAACCGGGGAGAGCCGTGATTTTATTGTGCATGGCGCGGCAGGGGCTTTTCCGGTTAAAACCGCAGAATTATTCTTGGGCAATGCAGGCACAGCGTTTCGCCCGCTGACTGCTGCGCTGGCACTTTGCCAGGGGCACTACACCCTGAGCGGCGTGGCCCGCATGCACGAGCGCCCAATTGGTGATCTGGTCAATGCTCTGCGTGAAGCCGGTGCAGATATTACATGCACCGGCACAGAAGGCTACCCGCCGCTGGCCATTCAACCTGCCACATTCAACGGGCAGGTCATCAAAGTAAAAGGGAATGTATCCAGCCAGTTTTTGACCGCGCTCTTAATGGCTCTGCCCCTTACCGGTCAGGCGGTCACCATCGAAGTGATCGGCGAGTTAATATCCAAGCCGTATATCGACATCACCCTCAAGCTGATGGCGAAATTTGGCGTGCAGGTTGAGCAAAAAGGCTGGGGCAGCTTTAGCATTGCAAAAGGCCAAGCTTACCAAAGCCCCGGAACCATTGAAGTAGAAGGCGATGCTTCATCTGCATCTTACTTTTTAGCGGCAGGCGCAATAGGCGGAGGCAAAGTACGTGTGACCGGCATGGGCAGCGACAGTATTCAGGGCGATAAACGCTTTGCCGAAGCACTGGCTTTAATGGGCGCAGAAATCACCTGGGGCAGCCATTTTATTGAAGCAGCACCGCCCAAGAACGGCCAGCTGACAGGCATTGATGCTGACATGAACCATATCCCCGATGCCGCCATGACTCTCGCGGTGGTGGCACTCTTTGCCAAAGGCCCGACCACACTCAGAAATATCGCCAGCTGGCGCGTGAAAGAAACCGACCGCCTTAGCGCCATGGCTACCGAACTGCGTAAAGTGGGTGCAAGTGTGATTGAGGGGAAAGACTTTATTACCGTCACGCCACCTGAATCACTGATTGCAGATGCCGCGATTGATACTTACGATGATCACCGCATGGCAATGTGCTTCTCGCTGGTTGCCATTAAAGGAGTGGCAGTACAGATTAACGATCCGCAATGCACGGCAAAAACCTTTCCGACCTACTTTGAAGAGCTGGCCAAGATTTCTGCATAAGACGTATCAATCAACAACAGGACGCGGTATTTCTTTAAGAAATCCGCGCCCTCTCTGTTTTTTGCAGCCTGACAACCCGGGCCGCATTAAAAATAAACGGCAGCGACTCCGCCAAAAAATCAACTATCGGCGGACTAGCGATAGCGCTCCAGTATTTTTCGCAAAGTATACTGAGCCTGCAACGCGGCAATTGCCCGATCCACTTCAGCAACCCTCACCTGCCCCGAACGCGAAACCGCACACTGCCCTTTAAAGCTTCGCAGTATCGTAAAGGGATGTAAAGGCATTTTAAACAGCCCCTGCCTTTGCAAATACTCCAGCTCAAACTGATTAGTCACCATATGCTGCACCCGCCCAACCATCATTTTGCGCAAATTATTGCGCATACTTGGCGCATCATCACGCAAAAAGCGTTCTCCCAATACCCGGTCAAGCTCGGCATAAACATAACCTAAAACCGTACCAATACGAACATTGGCAAAACCATCCAGCGAAGCTGGCTTGCTGGCTCTCTGGTCACTAATCAATAACTCTGCATTCGGAATAAACGGCGTGCTCCAATCAAATTTGCCTGGCAGCCAGGCAGGCAGATAATTGCACAAGACATCGGAGCCACCACTTTCTATAGAGTGCACCAGACGCTTACGAGGTAAAAGCACAAAGCGGGCTTTGCGCCCCATTTGTGCAGCCAGTGCCTGCCCAAGATCAAAATACAAACCGGCAACCAGCTGATTATTCCTCACCTCGGCCCAGGGCATGGCATCGCCATCTAAAACCAGCACTTTTAATTCGGCTGCTTGCAGCAAAGAAAGGGGGCAAAATAACAGGGCAAAAAGTAAGCGGCAGCGGAGCATACGGGGCATCAACCATAGGACAGAGCAAATCAGTTGAAGAAGAACTCATCAAAGCTAAATCATAGCACTTTACTTATAATTTACTGAATCGACCCGAAAGCAAAGGTGTAGTCAAATACCCTCTTTCAATTTATGAACGGCAGCGCCCAAATGACATCATTTCAATGTTTTTTGCGTGTAACTTGTTGCTTATGGGCAGGCGGCTTGCCGGGTTTAGCCACCTTGGGTTTAGCCGAAGAGGCTTTCCTACGTTGCTGTGCGCCCCTTTTTTTATTCACCGCCTCACGCGGGCGCACTCCTTTACTCTTAGCTGCAACAGTTGTCGAATTACGCTTTTTGCTCACGCTGGCAGATGTTTTTTTACCAGCAGATGTGCGTGCAGAGCGCTGATTACGATGCGCCTTTACTGCAGGCTTTGTTGTAGATGGCACAGCCTTGTTCGCAGCGGGGGCACGTTGAATCACAGGTGCAGCAGATGGCACATCAAAGGGCAGAGGAGCATCTTCGGCATAAACACAAAAAGGCAATAATGCGGCAAAGAATAAAACCAGAAAAAAAACACGCATGAACATCTCGTCAGCAAAAAAATCAACAGGGGTAAGTATACCGGATTCCCCTCCTAAGCAACGCCTGCCCAAACCAATTAAGCAACAACCAGAAAACAGTAATTAGCAATACCAATTATGAGCATATTTATTGCCTTAACCGGGGGCAATTACCTGTTTAAATCATTATCGCCATCCAGCTCAAAGCTTATATTTGTAATATTTCCCAGCTAAATACCCTTTTTATAAAAACAAAATACTCATTAAAATCAGCAGAATATTGCGTAAAATTGCGCCCTGCCATCAAAATGAAACAAAGCCTGAATTAATAATCAGATATCGATCCGTTGTCATTGACACCGCAACTACAAATGCTACTATCCAAAAACCTTACAATCACAAATGAAGATACCACTTCATACAAAAACAGACAGGCTAAAGCCTGCATTTCTAAACCTGATCTGCGCTGATGCCTTGATATCAGCCAACAGACTTTATTTCTGGATGGAGCAAGAGAGATGAAAGTAAAAAACCGAATCACGGCTTTGCTGGCCGCGATGTTGATGAGTGCTTCCCTGATGGCCGCAGACTGGAGTGCCAGCAACTCCTATGCAGCAGGCGTAACCACAAGCTACAAAGGCCAGAGCTGGAGAGCAAAATGGTGGACTCAGGGCAATGTGCCAGGGGCAGAGCAATGGGGCCCCTGGGAATTAGTGAGTGACGCAACGCCTGTGCCTACTGCCGCACCAAGCCCCGTTCCAACTCAAGTGCCAACACCCGCCCCACCCCCCGCACCAACAGCCCCCTCAACGCCTGCTCCTACTGCCGCACCAGTTCCAGGAGCAATTGCCTGCAAAGCCGCATGGGTATCGAGCAGCAGCTATGCCGGTGGCAGTGTAGTGAGCTATGCAAACCGTAACTACACCGCCAAATGGTGGGCAAATGCCGCCGAAGAACCAGGCAAAAGTGCAACCTGGGCCGATAACGATGCCTGCAGCGGCACAAGCACAGGCGGCACAACGCCGCCTCCTACAGATAGCGCCCCAACCCTCGGCCAGGCTCTGGCACGTGAAACCGAGCTAACCAATAACGATTTTTTCCGTAAAGTAAAAGCATCGGTACGCACAGCCAGCAATGCCATTGTGGATGCCGTTGCTCCCGGCAAAAGCGATAACCCGCTAAATGTAAAGCGGGTTGAGGCGCTCGTGCCCGAGCAAAAGTTTCAATACTATTTCTCGGTGCGTCACCCAAGCTACACCTATCAGCGCTTCTTGCAAGCCATCGCCAAATTCCCGGGAATTTGTGATGACTACAGCGATGGCCGCAATGCAGACCAGATCTGCCGCCGCTCGCTGGCAACGATGTTTGCGCACTTTGCCCAGGAAACCGGTGGCCACAGCGTCACCCAGTATGGCATTGATGAATGGCGTCAGGCGCTGGTGCATGTCCGCGAAATGGGCTGCACCGAAACCGGCACAGGCTGCGGCTACAACACCGAATGCACCGATCCGGTCTTTAACGGCGTATGGACCTGCGGCAAAAACGCTGACGGCAGCTTTAAAAAATACTTTGGCCGTGGCGCCAAGCAGCTTTCTTACAACTACAATTACGGCCCGTTCTCGCAAGTGATGTTTAGTGGAGATCAAACCAAGCTTTTAAATGACCCTGATCAGGTTGCTGAAAGCTGGTTAAATATGGCTTCCGCCACATTCTTCTTTGTGTATCCACAGCCCCCAAAACCATCAATGCTGCACGTGATTGATGGCAGCTGGGTGCCAAATGATCAGGATAAGGCACGAGGCCTTGGCAATGATTTCCCAACCACCATTCAAATTATTAACGCCGAATGCCAGGATGCCACCCTCAAACCCGCAGCTAAAAACCGCATCGACTACTACACCGAGTTTGCGCGTGATTTAGGCTGGGATATCAAGCAAGAATCAATGATCTGCACCAGTATGCAGCGCTTCGAAAAAGGCAGCTCCGCCGCCTACCCTATTTTCTGGGAAAAAACCTGGAATGCGGGGCAGGATAATCAGTGCCAGCTGGTCGATTACCAAACACCATATAACGCACTGATCGAAGGAAATTATGTAAAGTGCGTGGAAAAAAACTGGAATATAAAACTGAAATAAACAAAATACTCTGGCGACGGCCAAGGCCTGATTTATGGCTGCGCTGGCGGCAATCCCGGGGCTCGGCATAGTTTATAAAGCAAGCGGCCAGGGCACTGGCGATAAAAAAACAGGAAGCAACGAGCTTCCTGTTTTTTTATCGGCGTAATGCAAAGGTAAAGCAAAACTATTACCAGATGTTTTAAATTCCACACAGCATAAGCGCATTTCGCTTAAAATCTCGCCCTCTCGCGCGCGCGACTCCAATAAAGGGCCAGCGTCCTCGACCAGCAGAAGCAGATATTAATTAAAAATACCCCACCGTGCACTTTATGCATCAGCCACACGATACCGAACACGATCAATTATTTAGGAAATACCCATATGGCTCCGCAAGAAATTTCTCTGGATGTATTACTGGAAAAGTATGCCAAGGGCGAAGAAGCCTCCATTGCCGATGTGCAGGCGCGCGTCGCCAGCGCTTTGGCCAGTGTAGAGCAGCCCGATTTTAAAGCTTACTTTCAAGAGAAATTTTTGTGGGCACAGCAAAATGGTTTTGTACCGGCTGGCCGCATCAACTCCGCAGCCGGAATGGATTTACGTGCCACGCTGATTAACTGCTTTGTGCAGCCCGTGGGCGATTCGGTTTCCGGCAGCACCGACGGTAAGCCAAGCATTTATACCGCACTCTCTGATGCAGCAGAAACCATGCGCCGTGGCGGCGGCGTAGGCTACGACTTCTCGACCATCCGTCCCAAAGATTCGCTGGTGCGCGGCACACGCTCACGCGCGTCCGGCCCGGTTTCATTCATGCAGGTGTTTAATGCATCATGCTCGACAGTAGAATCTGCCGGTGCACGGCGTGGCGCGCAGATGGGCGTATTGCGCGGAGACCACCCGGATATTCTGGAATTTATCCGCTCTAAAGATCAGGGCGGACTGACCAATTTTAATATCTCGATCGGTGTCACCGACGAATTTATGGAAGCGGTCAATAACGATAAAGACTTCTGCCTGGTACACAAAGCCGAGCCTTGCGAAGAGAAAGTTACCGCAGGAGCTTATCAGCGCGAAGACGGGCTGTGGGTACACCAGACCATCCGTGCCCGTGAGTTGTGGGAAGAAGTGATGAAATCCACTTACGATCACGCCGAGCCGGGCATCCTGTTTTTGTCCCGCATGAATGCAGATAATAATCTGTATTACTGCGAAACCATCGAAGCGACCAACCCTTGCGCCGAGCAACCTTTGCCCGATTACGGCTGCTGCTGCTTAGGCTCGATCAACCTTACCCGCTTTGTAAAATCACCGTTTTCCTGCGATGTGAATTTTGATTTTGAAGGCTTTCAGGAGGTGGTCAGCATCGCCATCCGCATGCTGGATAACGTACTGGAAGCCACCGCCTGGCCACTGCCACAGCAAAAAGCCGAGGCCATGTCCAAGCGCCGGATTGGCCTGGGCTATTTAGGCCTGGGCAGCACACTGGTGATGATGGGTCTGCGTTACGATTCTGATGCGGGCCGCGCTCTGGCAAAAAAAATCTCTGAAGTCATGCGCGATGCGTCTTACCTGGCATCAGTGGATTTAGCCAAAGAAAAAGGCACATTCACCCTGTTTGACAGTGATAAATATCTGGCAGGCAACTTCGCCAAACGCCTGCCAAAAGCAATTCGTGCGGCAATTGCCAAGCATGGTTTGCGCAACTCTCATCTGCTATCGATTGCCCCCACCGGTACCATTACACTGGCCTTTGCCGACAATGCCTCCAACGGAATCGAGCCAGCTTTCTCCTGGGTTTATAACCGCAAAAAACGCATGCAGGACGGCACCACGCAAACTTATGAAGTAGCCGATCACGCCTGGCGCCTGTATCGCCATATGGGGCACGATGTATCGGATGACAGCAAATTGCCTGAGCCCTTTGTCACTGCCCTGAATATGTCAGCCAGCGATCACATGAAGATGCTGGAAGTCGTGCAGCCCTTTGTAGATTCAGCCATTTCTAAAACCGTCAATGTGCCTGCCGATTATCCTTACAGCGACTTCCAGAATTTATATATGGATGCATGGCGCGCAGGGCTAAAAGGCCTGGCAACCTACCGCCCGAACAGCATTTTAGGCAGTGTGTTGTCGGTGGCCAGCGAAGCGCCGGCGGTTGTTGAAACCGTTGTGCCTGATGATGATTTACTACGTAAGCAATTTGACCGCCGCCCGCTCGGAGACTTGGAATCGGTTACTTCCAAAGTGCAGTACATGACTTACGAAGGCAAAAAAATTGTTTACCTCACCGTCAGCTTTATTCATATCAGCGGCATGGTCGGCGGCGAGTTAGTCACCATCGAGCGCCCCTTTGAATTCTTTATGCCAGCAGGTCAAAAGAGCGAAGATCAGCAGTGGATCACCGCCAGCATGCGGCTGTTATCCATGGCGGCCCGCTCCGGCGGCTCTATCGCCAAGGCTCTGGCTGATTTACGCGAGGTAGTCTGGGATAAAGGCCCGGTGCGCTGCGGCATGATCACCAAAGATGACGGCAGCCAGGCACCGCTATTTCATGACTCCGAAGTGGCTGCCATCGCCTACTCATTACAGCGCACACTCATGAAACGCGGCTTTTTGGATGCATCCGGCAATCAGGTGCCCACACCGGTACTGGCCGGGCGCTTTAAACAGAAGTATCAGGATCATGCTATGGATGATTTGAGCCACAGCGCAGATAACAGCCCGATCAGCTATATCGCCACCGGTAAAAAATGTCCAGAATGCGGCGCTTATGCCTTACAGAAAATAGACGGATGCAGCCGCTGCGTATCCTGCGGCTATGTAGGCGCTTGCGGTTAATCTACCTGCCCTTACATCACAGCTTTAATCCCTCGGCAAAGATGCAATTACTCTGAAAATGACAGTAATTGCATCTTTGCCGATGCTAGAACATATACGCTGGCAGGCTCTGATTCGGCCAAGCGCTTGATAAATTCAACTAAAACAACTCCAGCAAAAATAAACAGACAGGCCTTTTTAAGAAACACACCCTGTGCTTTGCAGTAAATAAGCAACGGAGCGCACTCATGCCCCACTGATCGCCCCCGCACTTTAACAACCGGCCCCTGCCTTATTTTCACAAAACAGCAATACATACCAAGAAAGAATCCCGAAAGCGTGTCCTTAGCTATTGGTGCTCATATCAAGCCGGTGCTTTAATCATCCATTACCTGATTTATCGTCTTAGCATCATGGGGCCCGCATGGTAAAATCACCGCCTTCCTATCTGTACAAGCTTACCCCCAGCGATGAACCCCACGGTGTCTAGTCCCATTCCAAGCTCAGAGCAAAACTATCTGCAGCAAATTGCCGACACACAATTGGCCGACAGAGGCAATCTGGAGCGCCTACTGCATCGCCTGAATCAGCGGCAAGCCAAACAGCAGCCTTGCGATAAAGAATTACGTGAGCTGGAAGCGGGCATTGCCAAATCACTGGCCAAAAGCGAGCTGCGCAGAAGCCGCCTGCCCCGCCCGGAATTCGATGAAAATCTGCCAGTAAATCAGCGTAAAGACGAGCTAAGCGAGGCGATTGCCAAGCATCAGGTGGTGATTGTTTGCGGTGAAACCGGCTCGGGAAAAACCACGCAGCTACCGAAAATTTGTCTGGAATTGGGCCGTGGTGTGCATGGCCTGATTGGCCACACCCAGCCGCGCCGCCTTGCCGCCAGATCGGTCGCAACACGTATCGGGCAAGAATTAAAATCCGAAAACGCTGTTGGTTTTAAGGTGCGCTTTACCGATAAAACCACTGACGCCAGCTATATCAAGCTGATGACCGACGGGATTTTGCTAGCTGAAACGCTGTCTGACCCTTACCTTCTGAAATACGACACGATTATTATCGACGAGGCGCACGAGCGCAGTCTGAATATTGATTTCTTACTCGGCTATATCAAGCAGCTGCTGCCTAAGCGCCCCGAGTTAAAAGTCATCGTTACCTCCGCCACCATCGATGCCGATCGCTTTAGTCAGCATTTTGCCGGTGCACCTGTCATGGAAGTCTCTGGCCGCACCTTCCCCGTGGAAGTGCGCTATCAGCCACTGCACGCCGTAGATGAAGACGATCAGGAGCTGGAAATGGAAGAAGCCATTGTCCAGGCCATTGAAAATCTGTGGCGACACGATGGCAGTGGCGATGTGCTGGTGTTTTTGCCTGGTGAGCGCGAGATTCGTGAAACCGCAGAAGAGCTGCGCAAAGCCAAGCTGCGCGACGCCGAAATTCTGCCGCTGTTTGCACGCTTGTCGAACGAAGATCAGCAGCGGATTTTTAGAAGCTCCAGCAGTGGCCGCCGTATTGTACTGGCCACCAACGTGGCCGAAACCTCGCTCACCGTGCCGGGTATCCGCTATGTGGTGGATTCTGGCCAGGCACGGATTAAACGCTATTCGCCGCGCGCAAAAGTCGAACAATTACTGGTAGAGAAAATCTCCCAGGCATCGGCCCGCCAGCGCTCTGGCCGTTGCGGCCGGGTGGCTTCCGGTATTTGCGTGCGGCTTTATGATGAAGCTGACTTTAATAACCGCTCCGAGTTTACCGATCCGGAAATCGTTCGCTCGTCTTTAGCAGCGGTGATCTTGCGTATGGCAGCACTCAAGCTGGGGCATATCGACAACTTCCCTTTCTTAGAAGCGCCATCCAGCCGTTTAATCAGCGACGGCTATCAGCAGCTGCGTGAGCTGGGTGCAGTCGATGTGGCAGATCAGCTCACGCCCATTGGTAAACAACTCGCCCGCCTGCCGGTCGACCCGCGCATAGGCCGCATGTTGCTGGCCGGGCGTGATGAGCATTGCTTAGCCGAGATTCTGATTATTGCCTCGGCTCTATCCGCGCAAGATCCGCGCGAGCGCCCTTTCGACGCCAAAGAAGCCGCTGCCCGTGCCCAAGCCAAGTTTGTGGATGACAAATCCGACTTTTTATCTTTCCTGCGCATGTGGGAATTCTTTAGCGAAGCGCTGGAGAATAAAACCAGCAATCGTCAGCTGATTAACCTCTGCCATGAGCACTTCTTATCTTATCTGCGCTTACGTGAATGGCGTGATTTGCATCGACAGCTGAGTGAAATCTGTCAGGATCTCGATTTACAAGTCAATGACTTGAAAACTGCGCCGGGCACGCCAGAGCAGATTTTAAAAGCGCTAATGACGGGATTACTTGGCAATATCGGCTTTAAACAACCAGAAAACGACGAATACCTTGGCGCACGCGGGATTAAATTTAATATTTTCCCCGGCTCTGGCCTGAAAAAAGCACGGCCAAAGTGGATTATCGCCGCTGAAGTGGTTGAAACCACCAAGATCTACGGCCGCTGCGTGGCTGCCATCGAGCCTGAATGGGTGGAGCGCATCGCCGCCCACTTGGTGAACCGCCATTATTTTGATCCACACTGGGAAAAAACCTCGGCGCAAGTGAATGCCAGCGAGCGCGTTACCCTGTACGGCCTGCCGATTGTGCCCAAGCGCCGCGTGCATTTTGGCAAGATTGATCCGGTGGCCTCGCGCGAGATTTTTATTCGCGAAGCCTTGGTCAACTTTAATTACAATAGCCGCGCCAAATTTTTTGAACATAATAAGGCGCTGATTCTGGATGTGCAGGATTTAGAACATAAAGCCCGTCGTCAGGATGTGCTGGTGGATGATGACGCGCTGTTTGCGTTTTTTGACGCCAAAATTCCAGCCGATATTGTGAATGGCGCAGGCTTTGAAGCATGGCGTAAGCTGATAGAACGAGACAACGCCCGGCACCTGTTCCTCGCCCGCGATGATTTAATGCAGCACGGCGCAGCTGCGGTGACGGAAGAGCAATTCCCGGAATTTTTCCGCCTGAACGATGCCAAGCTGCCGCTCTCTTACCGTTTTGAGCCAGCCCACCCGCTCGATGGCGTAACCATCACCCTGCCGCTGCATCTTTTAAATCGTGTGAATCACGCTATTTTTGACTGGCTGGTGCCGGGCATGATCCGTGAAAAAATTACCCTGCTGATTAAGTCTTTGCCCAAAGCAATCCGCCGTATCTGCGTGCCGGTACCGGAATTTGCCACCAAGATGCTAGTTGAGCTGGATAATGCCTCCAGAACCGAACCACTACTACCGCAACTGGCACAAGCCGTGGGCCGTGGCGCGGGGCTGATTGTACCAAGCGACGCTTTTAACCCCAGGGATCTGCCACCCCATCTGCAAATGAACTTTAAAATTGTGGACGACGCAGGCCAAGAGCTGGCGCAAGGCCGCGACCTGATTGCGCTGCGTGCCCAGCTGGGTGAAGCGGCCCAAATAACTTTCCGCGATGCTGCAGATGACAGCGTCAGCATCGAAAAAACCGGCATTATGAAATGGGATTTCGGCGATCTGCCAGCCAAGATCAACTTTAAACGCCAGGGCCGCTCGATTACTGGCTTCCCTGGCCTCGTGCCTGAAGAAGACGCGGTTGCGATTCGCCTGTTTGATACCGAATACGCTGCAGCCAGAGCGCATCGGGACGGGGTGATTTGCCTGCTGAAATTCGAGCTAAAAGACCATGTCAAACAGCTGCCTAAATCACTGCCCACCTTTAACCCGCTGGCTTTACAGCTGCGCGGTATATGCAATGGCGACGAGCTGATGGATGACATCGTGGCCTGCATTTGCGATCGCGCCTTTATTGGCGAAGATGATGCGCCGCGTAAGCCTAAAGAGTTCGATGGCCAGAAATCCCGCGCCAAAGTTCGCCTGCCCTCAGTGCGCGATGCCGTAATGCGTATCCTGGCCGAGCTCGCCCAGGAATACGT
Organism: Iodobacter ciconiae; assembly: GCF_003952345.1. Taxonomy (NCBI): domain Bacteria; kingdom Pseudomonadati; phylum Pseudomonadota; class Betaproteobacteria; order Neisseriales; family Chitinibacteraceae; genus Iodobacter; species Iodobacter ciconiae. The sequence continues at coordinate 2,122,474 of NZ_CP034433.1, forward strand.
AGCGCTAAATAAACTGATCGCCAAACCATCGCCCTTTGCCAATGCAATGACAGAGCTGCTTGGCCAACTGGTATTCAAAGGCTTTTTACATAATACCCCGTGGGAGCAATTGCCACGCCTGCCCATCTACGTAAAAGCCATGCGCATTCGCGCCGAAAAACGCGTTGCCAATCCACAAAGAGACGGCCAGCGCGGTGCAGAAATCAACGAGTTGTATAAGCGCTGGGAAGCAGAGATGCTGAAATGGGAAAAAGACGGCAGAGACACCACGCCGCTGGCTCCATTTCGCTGGATGATTGAAGAGCTGCGTGTTGGGCTATTTGCCCAGGAGCTAAAAACGCCTTATCCGGTATCGGTAAAGCGCCTGACCAAGGTATTCGAGGATTTGACCAAGCATTAATAATACAGGCCGGCTGATGCATTAATACGATTCAGCCAGCCTGTCATGCGGTGCTTTTTTTGTGGCGCTTTAATAATAAAGACTTTTCCTGCTTGATCACCGTACTTCTTTTGCCAGTTTCAATAATTGAGCACTCATCACCAGGCCCACATTACTGGCCTGTGAGCGGTTGATTTTAAAGCTAATTCGATTAGGTTCGGTGACCAGTACAATAATCACTTTTTTGTCAAATGCTTCAGCACTTTCACCAATCACTAAAATAGGCAAAGCCAGCACCATTGATAAATTAATCCGCTCCTGTGCGCCAACAAAGAGTACATGACAATCTGCTACTGATTTAATGGATGAAATATTAAGAACCCTAACCGAGTTTCCATTAATTTTCCGATCTTTAAATTTATCCAGTTCATCATAAATACCTCTTGAACCTAAAACACAGAGCAAGGTTTCTTTATTTGGCGGCGGTGGCCAGGTTGTAAACTGGGCAAAGCGAAAAATAAAATTTGCTTTTAATTCCACCTCATCTGTAGCGGCAAACACATGGGAAGGAAAAATAAAAGAAAGCAAAAAAAATATCAGCTTAACCATTGCTAATACCTAAAATTTATTTTAAGCCGAATATCGCGGCCATCTTGTTTTATTGAATAACGATCAAAATTCAAATACCTTGTTGCTTCAAAAGAAGATGTATCCGCAAGATTATGAATAGAAAGTGATAAAGAACAATTTTTATTTATATCACCATTTAACACCATATCTGCCAGCCATTGCTTCGGCAACATTCCATAAAAAATATCCACGCTACTGAGATAACGCAGCTCGGTTGCTAATTTCCAGCGAGAATCTGCAAATGGCAACAAAAATTTAAAATTCAGCATATGGCGTGGCGAATTAAAAAGCTCCGTACCATTACCAATAGTAGTCTTTTGTAATGAATAAGCTAATTTTGCCTGAATGCCAGAATCAAACCACTGTTCAAACTCGGTTTCAAAACCAGTACTCCTTATTTTCTGTAAGTTAGTATAAATTAGATTATTCCCTATATATGACTGCCCGATTAAATTATTCATTTTATAATGATACACAGAGCCATTTAACTTGGCAGCAGGTGTTAAATAATGCTCTGCCACCAATTCAAGCGTTGTTATTTTTTCTGCACCTGCGTCACGAAAATTGCTCGCTTTATTTTGAGACTGCTCAAAAAAATTAGGATTTCTAAATGCAGAACCATACAACAATTTTATATATGTTTTATCCAACGGGTCCCATAGCAAGCCCAGCCTGGGGTTAAAGTGATTACCATACTCGGTATAATCGTACCTGGCACCGGCAATTAAAGTGAAATGATCTGCAAACTTATATTCATCCTGGGCAAAAAATGCATAATAGCTGCTAGACTGCTGCATCGGCTTTTCAGTATTAAATCCTTCTGCATAACTGTGCCAGAATTGCTCTGCATTCACTCTGCCTTCTACACCCAGCAGAATTTTATGTTCAGGCAGCTGATTATACAGTGCGTGTAATTCGCCATCCCACCAACGGCCTTTATAATTTTCTTTAAATACAATCATTTTTTCAGTGTTTAAATCTTCGGAGAAAAAATATTCAGGAAAATGGCCTTTATATTCTTCCTCATGATAATTCAGACGCGCCTGCATATTCCAATCACTAAATGCTTCAAAATCATAGGTTAAGCCGATAAAAGAATGCAGGCTGTCATTCAGTGTTTTCCCATTTTTTATCATCACCGCAACACTTTCATCAGAATTAACTGAACCAATTAAAACCGGATTTGCTTTTTCTCTACTTGCAAATGCCCCTGTCATCTGCAGCCCCCCCATAGAGAGTTTAGCAAAAAGATAACGGCTTAAATCGCTATCTGTAGCAGGGTTTCCCTTAAATTCCGGAGCAGCAATAGCATAGTCCATATAAACAGGGTGATCAGGCCCACCCCTGCGAAACTGAGTCGCCGAAACCAAATACTCCATTCCATTATCTAAACGGCTTGCCATGCTGGCGCGTAATTTACTGGTATTAAAACTACCATATTCAAGAGAGGCTTCAGCCCCGCGTAAACTCGCGGCACCTCGCGTTAATACATTAACCACCCCTAAAAAAGCATTATTGCCATATATAGCCGATCCCGGTCCAGGTACATATTCAACTCTATCAATTAAATCCACATCCAGAGGAAACTCATTTCCTACCAGGGCACTATCAAATACATTGTTATTTAAACGAATGCCATCAATTAAAATTAGCACACGGGTATTAAAATCCCCCGGAATAGCGATGCCACGAGCACCTAAAAATGTATTTTGTCCATCATAGCTGGTAAATAAGCCCGGCATACTGCGCAATATTTCACCCAAGGTACGATAACCAAATAGCTGAATATCATCACGGCTCATTACACGAACGGCAGATGGCGCATTTTTAATTGTCTGGGAAAACTTAGATGCAGTAGACACATCTACATTATTTGGCGGATTAATTAATGGTGAATCCAGTAAATCCTCAAGGCTAAGAATTGCAGAATCAGACTCCGCCCATGCCGTGCTTGATAAAAAGAAAAACAGGAATAGATATTTCATTTTTTTTCAGAATAAACACAAAAAGTATTTTTGCCGGCCTTTTTAGCCTGATACATCGCTAAATCCGCATAATGCAGCAATGTTTTAGGATCTTCCGCATGCAAAGGACAACATGCAATTCCAATACTTGCCCCCACAGGCATGACCTTACCATGAACAATAATCTCTTGTTTCACTCCTGCTACCAATCTGCCTGCTAACATTTTGGCAACTTCTACATCGGCAATCTGCGGCAAAATTGCGGCAAACTCATCTCCCCCCAGACGACAGGGGATATCTGTACTACGCAAAATAGCTTTTAAGCGCTGAGCAATAATAGTCAAAACTAAATCCCCCGCTTCATGCCCATAATGGTCATTTACATATTTAAAGTTATCTAAATCAATGAATATCAATGCAGAAAATTGTTTTTCCAAAATGGTTCGCCCTATAGTTGCAGCCAGGGCCTGATGAAAATAATGACGATTTGCCAGCTGGGTTAAATTATCATAATTTGCCAACAGATCTAAATAACGCTCCGATTCCTTACTTTGATTCAACTCTTCTTTAATATCATTTTCCCATTTTTCTATTTTTGCCAACATTTGGTTAAAATGAAAAGACAATCTGCCCAGCTCATTATTGCTGATATAACTAGAACGCAGGCTATAATCACGTAGTAATGCTACATTTTCAGCAATCGACGACAACTCAAAAATAGGGGCCAATGCCCTTACCTGTAAGCGGTTCAAAATTAATGAAGCAATTATAATCGCAATAGCCATTAACGCCAAGCCAAGCAAAAAGAATTGCATTGTTGATCTGTAAACAGAGTCAAAACCAATTTGTAATTGCACCGTACCAAGTAATTCGCCATCCAGCAATACCGGCGCCCACACAGTAATATGATCAAGATACATGTCAGTCTGTGGATGATTCGAAATATGAATCACAGAAGAGAGCTGATACTTTCGATGCAAAGACCTCCAATCAGTAAAGATCTGGTTTTGTGCATTCACAATACCTAGATACACAAGATCAGGCATGCCAACAAAAGAGTGGGCTAAAATTCTAGCGGCTTTCTGATCGTTAAAGACCAATATCGGTGCAATATTAGCAGCCAGAATATTGGCATTGACCATGGCCTCACTTTTTAAACGCTGCACTGCAATATAAGTATAAGAAATTGAAAACAACGCAAGGCATACCAGCAAAGTTGTTGCTATACCAACCACGTTCAGCAGCAGTAATTTTTTTGCAAGTGGTAGATTTTGTACTTTGCTCTTTTCCATTTAAAACCTTATTGATGTACCAAAACATACTGTGGTCAGCTTATTTTCACACAAAGAGACTATCAATGCTGAAATATAGTGCACAGGCAACTTCATCCTATCCAGTTTTTGAAAATATATTGAATAATCTGAGCGCCATTTTCTGGTAACTGCCACTATATCTAGTGAAATACCAGCAAACAAATTGAATTTCACCATTTTTTCTTCTACCTGCAACTGACAGACACAAATCCGGCGTGTACAAATATACCCACCATATTACTTAAATTAAGTAACAAGTGCGTGATATAGTCAAAACACTGTAAGGAGAATGATAACAATGAAAACCCGTTTATTTGCAATTGCACTTTGTTTTGCCAGCGTAGCTTATGCTCAGGCAGATACAACACCCGCCAGCCCTATCACCAAACTTGAAATCATTGATGTAAAAGCCGGAAGTGGTAAAGAAGCCATAGCAGGCAGCACGGTTACCGTGCATTACACCGGCTGGCTTTTTGATGCAAAGGCCAGTAAAAACCGTGGCGCACAATTTGATAGCTCAATAGGCAAATCCCCTTTTAACTTTCCTCTTGGAGCAAAACGCGTCATTAAGGGCTGGGATACAGGAGTGACAGGAATGAAAATAGGAGGCAAGCGTACTCTGATTATTCCTTCAGAATTAGCCTACGGTACACGTGGCGCAGGTAATGTTATTCCAGCTAATGCAGCACTGGTATTTGATATTGAACTACTGGACGTAAAGTAATACTCTAATAAAAAAAACCAGGCTAGCAATTATGGCTACCCTGGTTTTTATTTAGTTTAACCAATAACTTTAATCAGTCAGGATAACGCTTTGCAAATCGCTCGCTTTGCGGATAAGGGTAGAAATCCTCAAAAAACCCCTGCTTAATTCGATCTTTTGCATGCTGCCAAAAACGTACCGTGAGTAAATCAGCATGGTGCTGCATAAATATTTTTTTAACATCAGGTCTTCCAAGCAAAAAAGTGCCAAATTCCTCCGGATACACCTCATTCGGATTGCCACTAAACCATGTGTCACTGCTCATTTCAAACTCAGGGGCGGGTGGTGGTGGAATGCGGCGAAAGTCACAATCACTCATATACTCGATTTCATCATAATCATAAAAAACCACCCGACCTTCGCGGGTAACACCAAAATTCTTAAACAGCATATCGCCTGGAAAAATATTGGCAATCGCTAATTCACGCAGTGCATTTCCGTAATCTTCAATAACGCTGGCGATTTCTTCATCGTGGCGTTTTTCAATAAAAATATTCAATGGAATCATCCGTCTTTCAATATAAAGATGACGCAAGATCACTTTGTCTTCGCTCTCTTCTAAAATTGAAGGTGCTAATTGACGGATCTCCTCTAATAACTCTTCATTAAAACGTTCCCGAGGCAATGCCACATCGGAAAACTCTAGTGAATCTGCCATACGCCCTACCCGATCATGCTGCTTTACCAGTAAATATTTTGCTTTAACAATGGAGCGATCTACTTCTTTAGGTGGCGCAATTACATCTTTAATAATTTTAAACACAAAGGGAAATGAAGGCAGAGTAAATACAATCATCACCATGCCCTTGGTGCCAGGCGCAAAAACAAAAGAATCTGTAGAATGGCGTAAATGATGAAATAGCTCGCGGTAAAACATAGTTTTACCCTGCTTACCCAAGCCCAGCATGGTATAAAGTTCGGCCCGTGATTTATCAGGCATTAATTTTTGCAAATAACGCACATAAGCTGATGGCACCTCCATATCCACTAAAAAATAAGCGCGGGACAATGAAAAAAGATGGCTGATTTGCCAAGGCTCGAATAAAGCAGCATCCAGAAATAATTTTCCTTCCGCATCGCGGCAAAGCGGCAATGCAAAGGGTATTTCTAAATCCTCATGAATCGCTTTGCCAATAATATAAACCGCTTTATTGCGATAAAAAGGGGACGCTAATACCTGGATCTGGGTATTAAGTGCAAACTCTGGCCAGCGGCCTAAGAATTTATGTAAAGCCCGCAATAAGCGCCGTACATCACGTTCTAAATTGGTAAAAGGTAGCTCAAAATTAAAATCAGTAAACATGCAGGCTAACGTTGTATTTAATCCTGTCTGAATGGGGTAATAACTACGATAAATTGGTGGCTCAGATTCTATATATTCTGTAGATACGGCAGGGCGATAAAAAATAAAATCATTATGAAAATAAGTACGGTGCAAAATACGGCAACATACTGAATTAAAAAAAGTTTCAGCAAGCTCCGGCTGATGATGATTAATTAATAAGCCAATAAAATAAAGTTTAACCTTTGACCAGGTTGCATCCGGCAGACTATCTGCATTAAAGTCCTGCTTTAGCCTATCTGCTGTTTCTATTACCCGTAAATCATAAAAAGCAATCCGGTCACGCACTTCTGCACGCTGGGCATGAAAATCACCATCTATAAAATGAATTTTGGCCCTACGACTGGATTCCCTGAATAAGCGATAATGCAGGTCAAAACCTTCTTGCAAAGCTAAAGCAATTGCAGCAACAGCCCAGTGATCAGGATTGGGGCTATCTAGGCTGGATTCTAGTCTTACGCTATTCATTGGCATCGATATACCCCTTAGAAATGAAGATCATTTTACTGGTGGCAAATTCATCAGGCTCATACTTATTTATAGACAATAAATGCTTTTATCCGGCTTATTAAGTAAAATAATATGTTTAAACAACATACATTATTTATACTTTCACTCACCATTGCTATTTTTAAATCAAAAAAAGCCCCCAAATAATTCGGGGGCTTAAACCGGGGATTAAATCAATTAAGAGCGCTCTACTGCCAGTGCAACCCCCATACCACCACCAATACATAATGTGGCCAGGCCTTTTTTAACATCGCGGCGCTGCATTTCATGCAATAGGGTAACCAAGACACGACAGCCAGATGCACCAATTGGATGGCCAAGGGCAATTGCACCACCATTCACATTTACTTTATTTGCATCCCATTTCATTTCCCGTGCCACACCAATGGCCTGTGCAGCAAATGCCTCATTGGCTTCAATTAAATCCAGATCTTCAACACTCCACCCTAAACGCGCTAACACACGTTGCGTTGCTGGCACCGGGCCCATGCCCATAATGGTTGGATCTACACCGGCAGAAGCGGCCGCGCGAATCGTAGCCAGTGGAGTTAAACCCAGCTCTTTGGCTTTTGCTGCACTCATCAGCATCACAGCCGCAGCACCATCGTTAATCCCCGATGCATTGCCTGCAGTAACGGTGCCTTCCTTATCAAAAGCTGCTCGCAATTTAGCTAAAGATTCTGCGGTTGTGGTGGGTTTGATAAATTCATCTTTATCAAACACAAGAGGCTCGCCCTTCTTTTGTGGAATAACAACAGGGAAAATTTCTTCTGCAAAACGGCCAGATTTCTGGGCAGCAACTGCTTTCATTTGTGAAGACAATGCCAGGGCATCCTGCTCTTCACGGCTAATACTATATTTTTTAGCAATATTTTCAGCAGTTACGCCCATATGGTAATTGTTATAAGCATCGGTTAAACCGTCATACACCATGGTGTCAACCAGAGCGGTATTGCCCATGCGAAAGCCATCACGGCTGCCCGGCAGAATATGTGCTGAAGCTGACATATTTTCCTGACCGCCAGCAATCACAATCTCGCTTTCACCGGACAAAATCGCCTGAACACCCAAAGCCACAGCCTTCAGGCCCGAACCACAGACCTGATTAATAGTTAATGCAGGGATAGCATCTGGCAAACCCGCACGGCGCAAAGCCTGGCGTGCCGGATTCTGACCCAGGCCTGCAGTAAGTACATTGCCTAAAATTACTTCGCTGATTTGCTCTGCTGCTACACCGGTTTTGGCCAGCAGGCCACGAATTACCGTCGCTCCCAATTCTGCTGCCGGCACCTTAGCCAGCCCGCCACCAAAATTACCCAGTGCAGTACGACCAGCAGCAACAATCACGATCTCAGTCATGCGGTATTTCCTTTTTTAGAAAGCTGGTTCAGGCGCTCGCCCGGCAGCTCAGATTAAGCAATACACTGGCAGTGCCTGCCGGTGGCTATAAACAGCAGACATATGCTATTTCATTATTTTAACGAACTAGGCATTTGCCAAAAATGAAGCAATCATCCATTAATCCAAGCGCTCTTTAACATAACGACCCGGCGCTGGCTCAATAGGTTTAAAAGCAGCATTACCATGCGTTTTAGGCGCAGCAATTTCCTCTCCAGAAAAAGGAATAAGCCATTGGCTCCAGTCCTGCCACCAGCTGCCTGGGCGGGATTGAGCCCCGTGAAACCATGCTTCTGAATCGCCGGATAAATCTTCATTTACCCAGTAATTACGCTTATTGGCTTTTACCGGATTAATTGCACCGGCAATATGCCCGGAAGCCCCCAGCACATAACGTAGCGGCCCCTTGAAAATACGCGTACTTAAATAAGCAGATTGCCATGGCACAATATGATCTTCACGTGCTGCAAAGATATATGTTGGCGTAGTGATCGTTGTTAAATCAATCGGCACACCGCAAAGGCTGAATGAATTGGGCTTAATAAGATTGTTTTCCAGATACATATTACGCAAAAAGAAGGTATGCATCGGCAAGGCCAAATTGGCCGAATCATTATTCCAATAAAGTAAATCGAAGGGTGCTGGCGTTTTACCCTTTAGATAATTATTGACCACATAATTCCAGATCAAATCATTCGAGCGCAAAGCCGAGAAAGTACGTGATAATTCTTTACCGCCAATCACACCTCCTTCATTCAAAAGTGCTTCGCGTTTACGAATCAGATTCCAGTCAATAAAGTGTTTGATATCACCCGGCTCGGTGTGATCAATCATCACGGTCATTAAAGTAACCGATTCAATCCAATCCAAACCACGCGCCTGCATCACCGGCATGGCAGTAGAAACCAGCTCTCCACCAATACAAAAGGACAGCACATTGATTTTTTCCGCCTTGCCAATCTTGCGCACCACATCGCAAGCGGTAATGACGCCGTTTTCAACATAATCATCCCACTTCAAATGGCCCATTTCCGGCGTCACGGATTTCCATGACACCAAAAAGGTTTTAAAACCCTGGCTAACAGCATAGGCGACAAGGGAATTATCAGGCTGCAGATCCATGATGTAGTACTTATTCACACATGGCGGCACAATCAGGAGGGGCCGAGAGTAAACTTTGGCTGTAGAAGGGGTGTATTGCAATAATTGAAAAAGCTCGTTTTCGAAAACAACCTGCCCGGGGCTAATCCCCAGGTTTTTTCCGACTTCAAACTGAGATTCGTCAGTCATGGTGATAGTGCCTTTCTGCATATCAGCCATTAACTTCTTCATGCCTTCCTGCAGACTTTCCCCTTTAGTCTCTAAAGCCAGTTTCATGACTTCAGGATTAGTAAAAGCAAAGTTTGCCGGGCTCATCGCATCAACATACTGGCGGGTAAAAAAACTCATTTTTTCGCGAGCAGCATCATCGGTATGGGCTTGCTCAACCATCTGCAACAGCCAGCGGGAAGTCACCAGATAATTTTGCTTGATATAATCAAACAGTGGTTGCTCCCATTCCGGCGCATTAAAACGGCGGTCTCCTTTTTCAGGAACAGCCACAGGTGCTTTTTCTTTAGCACCAATCAGCCCCAGCCACAGATCAAGCTGCTGCTGATAGAAATCGCTGTGTTGTGCGAGAAAAGGATTACTTTGTGTCAGACCCGCCATCAACTGCTGCATAGGGGCCAGATCTGCCACAGGCTCACCTGGTTGGGAAAGATTGACCCAGCTTTGCAACAGTTTCTGATTGGTTTCAGTAAGCTGCTGGAAAAATTCGTCCATCGATTTGTTATTAAACATCGGTTTTCTCTGAAAGCAACTCGAAAGGGGCACCATTCTAGCAAGTTATTGCTGCACCGCAACAACAAACTAGAACAAAAAATCAAAGGCGTAAAAAATACTCTAATCTCATTTCTATCAAATCGTACCGTACTATTTGATTTAACATGACATTTTAAAAATCATTGCGTAAAATAAAAGCACAATTATGAAGGATGACGATGCTATGCATCGGTCATCCCTAGCCTTGGAGTCACTACCTCATGCTGTACCGCATTTTTTCCTGCTGCACCCTTGTTGCAGCGCTGGGCCTAACAGCACCAGCCTTTGCGGCGGCGCATGCTGACCATAAAACGGTCACAAAATCGTCAGCAAAAAAATCCACCGCCAGCGCATCCAAAAAAAGTACTCTAAAAACTAAAACCGCCAAAGTAACAAAAACCAGCAAATCCTCCAGATCACCCAGCAAATCTGCAAGTGTCGCCAAATCAGGTAACAAACAGGTAACAAGCCGTGCAATTGCCAATGCACGTAAAGATATCTCGATTTCGCGCACTTTAGCCCTATCCACCACGCTGGATAACCCTGGTGTGCAATCGGTAGGCGTACTGGTGCTTAATGAGCAAAACGGCGAAATCATGTATGAAAAAAATGCCGATACCCTTACCCCTATCGCGTCGATCACCAAACTGATGACGGCAATGGTGACCCTTGATGCGCAGTTACCATTGAATGAGCTACTCACCATCAGCCAGGCTGATGTTGATACACTGAAAAACACCAGCTCTCGCCTTACTGTAGGCACGACGCTTACTCGCGGCGAGCTGCTGCTGCTGGCACTGATGGCTTCCGAAAACCGCGCTGCTGCCGCATTGGCCCGTACTTTTCCGGCAGGCCAAGCCGTTTTTATTCGCAAAATGAATGAAAAAGCACAGTCTTTAGGAATGAGAAATAGCCGTTTTTATGACTCAACCGGCCTGACCCCCAATAATATATCCACACCGCGTGAATTAGCTTTAATGGTGAAGGCGGCGCATCGTTATCCTGAAATCCATGATTTCACCACCAGCAGCGAATACACCTTTATCTCTAATCAGTCAGGTAGAAATATGGCATTTCATAACACCAATCCGCTGGTAAAAGAAGTCGATTGGAATATTGGGGTATCCAAAACAGGCTTTATTAACGAGGCCGGGCGCTGCCTAGTCATGCAGGCCACCATTAATGGCACGCCTGTAGTGATTGTATTACTCGATTCAAATGGTAAATACACCCGTATCGGCGATGCTCAGCGTGTTCGCAAATGGATTGAAACAACGTCACTCAATAAATCACGCGCTGGCTGATATACATACCAATAAAAAACCCGAATTAAATTCGGGCTTTTTATTGGCTAATACAAAATCAGGTATTTTTCTGAATCACAATCTTGGGAAATTTACTGGAGAAATCCTGTGATTTAGCTGCAATTTTAACTGCTACTTTTCGGGCAATTGCTTTATAAAGCTCAGCAATTTTTCCATCAGGATCGGCCACTACCGAAGGCTTTCCGGCGTCGACATTCAAACGAATCGAAAGATCAAGCGGCAATTGGCCCAGTAAATCAATCCCGTAATCTGCCCCCATTTTCGCTCCGCCACCTTCACCAAAAATGGGCTCCGCATGACCACAGTTGCTGCAAATATGCACACTCATATTCTCGACCAGACCTAAGATAGGCACTCCCACTTTCTCAAACATTTTGATGCCTTTGCGCGCATCCAGCAGGGCAATATCTTGTGGTGTAGTCACAATCACGGCACCTGTAACCGGGACTTTCTGACTTAATGTCAGCTGAATGTCTCCCGTGCCTGGCGGTAAATCAATAACCAGATAATCCAGATCCCCCCAAAGCGTTTCATTCAATAATTGTGTTAAAGCCTGAGTTACCATCGGGCCACGCCAGACCATGGGCTGCTCGGTATCAATTAAAAATCCAATCGACATCGTCTTAATGCCGTGATTTTCAATGGGTAAAATGTATTTGTTTTCTACTGCTTCAGGTTGCTGATGAGCAACCCCCATCATGGTCGGTTGCGATGGCCCGTAAATATCGGCGTCGAGCAAGCCTACGCTCGCCCCTTCTGCCGCCAGAGCCAAAGCCAGATTAACTGCCGTAGTTGACTTTCCAACCCCACCTTTGCCGCTGGCCACCGCAATAATATTTTTAATCCCTTTTTGCAGCGGCAAACCCCGCTGTGCAGAGTGCGCAACAATATGACTAAAAACCTGCGCCTGGGCCGATTTCACTCCTTCCACCGTTCCTAATGCCTGCTCAATTTGTGCAGCAATTGCAGCAGACTGGCTCTTGGCCGGATAACCAAGCTCAACATCAAGGCTTACTACTCCCTGCTCAAATTTTAAATTTTTAATACATTTGGCAGAAACAAAATCACGGCCGGTATTAGGATCAATAACCGTGCTGAGGACTGAAAGTAAAAGATCGGGCATGACAGATGTTCCAGTGGTCTTGCAAAAAAAGCGCTCAAGAAAAGTCATCGTTAAACTTAGAAAATAAAATGGTAGAGAGGATGTTAGCAAAGGGTACAGGCCGTACCCAAACTTTCTCAAGCGGACCTGAGAAACATGGGGGTAATCGGAGGCTTTTCAAGCCACCTAAAACAATAGTTCAGGCAGCTTGAAAATTGTGCCATGACTGTTACTTTTAAGCAGCGACTTATAATGAACGCCTTACGGATACCGACAAAGCCCTGCCTCTTTATGCCCTTGCTGAACAAGTTGATTTTACGCAATTAAAACTGAGTGCCCAGCATCAGATAATAACGTAGTTTTTTATTATCCCCGTAAGCTGCGCCTAAATAAAAGGGGCCCAGATAAGTATCAGTAGCCCAAAAACCAGTAAGAGAAGAGTGCCAGCCCTCCTGCCCTTTATCCAGCACATCGAATATCCTTCCGGCCTCGATCGCAGCACCTAAATAACTCCCCCCAACACTTAAGCCTAACAAAGACACAGGAGAATAAATCTGCGCCTTTACATAAACCGAATTTTCACCCAGCAGCTCATTTCTTCGATAACTGGACAGATTCAAAAAGCCACCGAACGATTCAAAATCGGGTAAGGCAGGCGCATCTTTATAGCTGTAATGTCCCTGCAAAGTAAGCCCCCCTCTCACGCCCCGATAGCTAAAAGCATGCTGGGTTTCCAAGCCAATACGGCCATATTTACTGAAATCACCCTGTCCTTTTAATGCGTAATAGGCATTTAACTTAAACTGATCCCCCTTACTAGGAAAGTAAAGATGATCAAGCTGGTCATAATAAACCTTAAAAGCAACACCATAATCTCCATCAGCATTGTTAGGATAAATTGAATCGCCAATTTGCCTGCTTGCATCATAGTGCTGATAAGACACACCTAATCTCACCTCACCAAACTGGGTAAGACTTGAGCCAAGATCCAGGCCCAAATGCGTTTGTGTATAGCGATACTGAGCCAGATTCTCTCCGCCTTGCCAGATAGAAATCGGATTAGATCGATATCTGAATGAAGGCGCGATAAATGCATAGCCATCTAATTGCAGCGGCTGATAAAACTCGGATAGAAATGACATATTGTCACCCACTCTTAAGGATGACTTCCATTCCGCCCCCAGCGAATTAATCCATGTTCGCCTATACATTGCCGTTAATGCATATGGGTTATTGCCCTCAAAATCTGTTCCCATCCCCAGGCCGAAAGAAAGGTAATTTGGCCCCCAATCTTTTTCCTTTGGAAACAACTTTAATTTTTGCGAACCATCGTGCTCAGTCAGCTCATAATCAAGCTGCGAAAAATCACCGCGTGCATACACCTCAGCCAAACGCTTATGGAAATCATCACTATTTAACGGCCGGTCAATCTGGACATCCAGTGCTTCTTTCAGCACATCAGGATTCACATAACGCATCGGAACCACATCAACCATTTGTACCGGCTGAGGAGAGAGTCTCTTCTCCAATTTATTTTTTTGCCAAACTGCATAATCTGCTTCAGACAAAGAATATTTACTCAATTGATGCAAACTTAGCGTTGCAGCTTCCTCCCCCTTCTCAATAAACTCTTTGCCTCGTTTAAAATCGGCCGAGCTCAGGGCGCCCAAGTCAGGTGTAATTAAAACATCAGTCGTTTTTAAACTATCTAATTGTGGCTTTACATTTTGTGCCATCATCAGGCGGGTATATTGGTCTGCCGTATTTAAAATATTATTAATCTGCTCCCTGTTTAAAGGCTGCGCTCCTACATCCACGGCAATGACGACATCGGCACACATTGAACGAGCAACGTCCACCGGCACATTTCTAGCCAGCCCACCATCGACTAACAAACGGGAATCCCGTGCCACCGCCGGAAACAAGCCGGGCACCGCCATACTCGCCCGCATCGCTGTCACAATATCTCCATCTTTAAGCACCACCATTTCGCCGGTTTCAATATCGGTAGCCACCGCGCGATAGGGAATACTTAGCGAATCAAACGAAGTAATCGTTCCGCCAAAAGTCATTTCACGTAAAAATAAAGCAATTTTTTGAGTACTAATGGCCGCAGAAGGTAAAGCCACCTCTCCGATATCACGCATTCCCAGCTCAATCCCCACAAGATTAAGCTGATCATCCTGTTTTTTTCTAACTGCACTTAACTGGCGCGGTAAACTGGAGCTAAGTAAATCATCCCAGTTTGCATCTGTGGCTCTGCTGGCTAGCTCCGCCGGGGTACGCCCCGCAGCATAAGCTCCGCCCACTAAAGAGCCAATGCTCGTTCCCACCACACAATCCACAGGCACACGTGCTTCTTCCAAAACCTTAAGCACACCAATATGCGCCAGGCCACGCGCCCCTCCCCTCCCAGCACCAGGCCAATTCGAGGCCGCTCTGCTGAAAAAACCTGAGTAGAAACAGCGCTCATGCCAAACAAGATAATAAGTACTGAGTTCCTCAGAAAACTTCTGGCATGAAGCATGCTTCGCATCCTAAAATTGAAATATTCATTATTTTCAAGAGTGTAACTAATTCTATGTTGCAATTAGCACATCGCGGTTTGCACCGCACCGCCCCAGAAAATACCCTTGCTGCCTTCGCTCAGAGCTTAACAGTTGGCTTTGCAGGAATAGAAACAGATGTTCGTTTATCTGCCGACGGTGAGGCTGTTTTGTATCATGATCGCAATGCACCCAATGGTACCGCTGTTGCCACATTAAGCCGTAGCGAATTATCCCATTTATCCGGCTATATCGTCCCGACTTTATCCGAGGCACTCGATGCATTTCCTGATGCCTATTGGAATATAGAAATAAAAACGCCTTCTGTACTACCTAATTGCCTGGCTATTTTGCAAAACTACCTCCATCGTCGGCAACTACTTATCAGCTCATTTCACCATGAAGTGGTGCTCCATGTTGAAAAAGAACTACGGCTCGATTGTGCTTTCTTAATTGCCCACCGCCCGGCTCAATTAAATGAACTTCTGCTGTCAGCAATGCCTCACCCGCATTTACGTACATTCATCTGGGATTATGAAGTACTTGATTTGGACCTACTCAATCAAAGTTATACTCAAGGCTTTAATAATTTTGTATATGGCCCCCAGACAGAACAAGAACACATTATCTGCAAAGCCTTTCCCCTCCAGGGAATCATTACCGACTTCCCGGAGTTTATTGGCCTCACCACTGGCCTTGTTCACCAGTAATCATAGCTATTAAAAATACCATGTGAATAAAAAATAAGTTTTTAGCTGCGATGCTTATTCTGCAATTTACTCAGGCCTATCATAATAATGATCCAGTTAAACTTTATTTATCCAATCGGTAATAAATGTTTTATACAGGTAAGGGCCTGAGATAATTTAGCATTTTATCCAAGCGGCCCCTGAAGACCTTTGCCTATACAAAAAGCCCTCAAGTCTTCTGGAAAAATAGGAAATACGAATGAAATTCTTTGCGTATTATCAGCATAAATAAGCATCCACCTAATAAAAATTAAGCACTCGATTAAATCATAATTTAAAAAAGATTTAAACCGGAGGGGGACCCAAATAATAATGAATAAAAAACGTAATAAGATTAATTAATATAAAGAGCACAAAGACCTGTGTGCAAAAAAGCAGCATAAACTGCCACATCCGCAATAAAAGCCGTAAAATACAGCTCTTCTTGCTTTTGTAGAATCTGCCCCATGCTGCCTTCAATTTATCAACGCATTGCCACCGAAATTGCCTGCCGCGAAGCCCAAGTAATTGCTGCCGTTAATTTGCTGGATGATGGTGCCACCGTACCATTTATTTCCCGCTATCGTAAAGAAGTAACCGGAGCTCTGGATGACACCCAGTTGCGCAACCTGGAAGTACGCCTTGGCTATTTACGTGAATTAGAAGAGCGGCGGGCCAGCGTGATCAATAGCATCAGTGAACAAGGCAAGCTAAGCCCCGAATTAAATATTCAGTTACTTAGCGCAGATAATAAACAGCGCTTAGAAGACCTTTACCTGCCCTATAAACAAAAACGCCGCACCAAGGCACAAATTGCCAGAGAGGCGGGCTTGGCTCCGCTGGCCGAACAGCTGCTTGCCAATCCGCTGCTTAATCCTGAACTAGCAGCCAGTGCATTTTTTAATACGGATATCACGGATACCAAAGTTGCCCTTGATGGCGCTCGCGCTATTTTGATTGAAACCTTTAGCGAAGACGCCGAGCTGATTGCCAAACTACGCAGTGTTTTGCAAAGCACGGCCAGCAGTAAAACAGCGGTGATTGCAGGCAAAGAAGTCGAGGGTGCAAAATTCGCCGATTATTTTGATTACCACGAAAAAATATCTGCCATGCCATCGCACCGCATTCTGGCCATTTTGCGTGGCAGAAATGAAGGCATCCTGAGTTTATCTATCCTGTTGCCCGAAGAATTAGCCGTGAGTCTCGCCAATGAAAAAACCCGCAATAGCGCGCCCAATGCGTGCGAAATGCGGATTGCAGAACGCTTTGGCATCAAAAACCAGGATAGACCCGCAGACAAATGGCTGAGTGACACGGTAAGGCAATGCTGGCGCACCAAGATCTTTTTAAGCTTGGAATCAGAGCTTTTAAGTCAGCTTAGAGAGCAGGCCGATATTGAGGCGATTAAAGTATTCGCCAGCAATATGAAAGATCTACTTTTAGCTGCACCCGCTGGTCCTAAAGTCACCCTCGGCCTTGATCCGGGCCTGCGTACCGGCTGTAAAGTGGCAGTGGTTGATCGCACCGGCAAGCTGCTGGACACCGCAACCATTTACCCGCACGAGCCGCGCAAGGCATGGAATGAATCTTTGGCCACACTGGCCGCCCTAGCCAAAAAGCACGGCGTAGAGCTGATCTCCATCGGCAATGGCACGGCCAGCCGTGAAACCGATAAGCTGGCCATTGAGCTGATCAGGCTGATGCCTGAGCTGGCGATGCAAAAACTGGTGGTCTCCGAAGCAGGCGCATCGGTTTATTCTGCCTCTGAATTTGCCGCCAAAGAGTTTCCCGAGCTGGACGTCAGTTTGCGCGGTGCGGTGTCTATCGCCCGCCGCTTGCAAGACCCGCTGGCAGAATTAGTTAAAATCGACCCCAAAGCCATTGGCGTGGGCCAGTATCAGCATGATGTTAATCAAAGCGAGCTGGCTCGCATGCTGGACACCGTGATCGAAGACTGTGTGAATGCGGTGGGTGTGGATGTGAATTCTGCATCGGTGCCACTTTTGACCCGGGTATCCGGGCTGACTTCCACCATGGCCGCCAATATTGTGGCCTACCGCGATCAGCACGGTGCTTTTTCTGAGCGTAAAGCACTGCTGAAAGTGCCGCGCGTCGGCGATAAAAGCTTCGAGCTGGCGGCTGGATTCTTACGCGTCATGGCGGGTAAAAACCCATTGGATGCATCCGCAGTTCATCCGGAAGCTTACCCGCTGGTGGAAAAAATCATGGCTAAAGTCGATAAAAACATCGGCCAGATTATTGGCGACAGCGCCCTGCTCAAAAGCCTGAATCCGGCCGAACTTGCCGACGCTCAATTTGGTGTACCGACGATTAAAGATATTCTGAGCGAGCTGGAAAAACCCGGCCGTGATCCTCGCCCGGAATTTAAAACCGCCAGCTTTCTTGAGGGCGTAGAAAAAATACAGGATTTAAAACTGGATATGGTGCTGGAAGGCGTGGTCACCAATGTCACCAACTTTGGCGCTTTTATTGATATTGGCGTGCATCAGGATGGTTTGGTGCATATCTCGGCGCTCTCCAACCGCTTTATTAAGGATCCGCGCGAAGTAGTCAAAACCGGCGATGTGGTCAAAGTAAAAGTGGTAGAAATTGATGTGGCCAGAAAACGCATTGCGCTAACCATGCGTTTAACAGACAGCGCAACGCCAAGCAGCGAAACGGTTAAACAAAGCATGACCGCCAAAGATAGAAAAATCATTGAACGCCAGCCGCAAGCACAAAGTGCAATGGCTGCGGCACTGGCGGCTTTAAAAACCAAACGCTAACAAAAAGGTAAAAAAAGCAGCCACTAGGCGGTGGCTGCCAAGCCTGCTTCCGATTCTGCCTCACCAACGGCAGCAATAGCCAAGTAGCTGGCCAGCGCATTCTCAACCCGTGGCGCAGGACGAGCATGAGCTGCTGTATCCGGTTTTGCAGCCGACAACTGTGGCCAGTGCAGAGCCGAAGCCATCAGCATCTGCGACAGTAAGAGCTGTATGCCCGGCACCTTGCCATCACTCAGGCTAAGGTACAAAACTTCATCCTGTGAGAGACCCGCTTTGTGTACAGCAACACCCACAACATCGTCTGTAAACGATTTGCCAGCATACACAACCAGCCGCCGCAATGATTGCTGCTCCCTGTTATGAGCAACATCAAGCTGATTGCGCGCACTCCATTGTGCAGATGTGGTTTGAGTATCCATAGACGCATCATCGACGATTCTTCCAATCTATGACCAGGCAGGATTACCCAAACCAATAGGTAATTTTCCTTTATATTACAATAGGATATGTGACAAAGCGAAGCCAGAGCCCACAGAAACAACTGAGCAGACCAGCCCCGGTATCATAAAGCTGTGGTTCAGTAAATATTTGCCAATCCCCGTTGTACCCGTGCGATCAAAATTAATTGCAGCAATCACCGTTGGGTAATTAGGAATAAAAAAGTACCCGTTAACACTGGGAAACATCGCAATTAAAGCCGGGGCGGGAATCCCCAGAGCAATCCCCAAAGGAAGCAAAGCACGAATGGTTGCAGCCTGCGAGTACAATAAAATTGACATACCAAATAAAGCAATAGAAAACAGCCAGGGCTGCGCGGTAACAATATCTTTCACCGAGCCAGAAAACAGCGCCATATTCGCCTGAATAAATGTGTCCCCCATCCAGGCCACACCAAAAATCCCGATCACGGCAGCAGAACCCGCCCTGAATACCGAACCTTTAATCACTTCATCCGGCTTCACTTTACAAAATAAAAGAATTAAAGCGGCTGCAGACAACATCACAATTTCAATGGCTTGTGCCATATTCAACTGCACACTTTTTCCATCCACCAGCCATTCTGGCCGCAAAGATGGGAAGGTGCCCAGCATAACCACTGAAACCACCGCCAGTAAAAACAGCCACACCGAACGGCTCGCTTCCTTAGGCAAAGCCTGGCGCTCTTCTGCTTTCAGTGATTGAATTTCCCCGCGCTCCAGCCTGCCGCGATAAACCGGATCAAGTTTTAGCTCGCAACCCTGGCGACTGGCCGCTATCGCTCCTGCCATTGTCCCTAGCAAAGTAGCCGGGATCGCCACCTGCAAAATATCACCTAAATGAATCCCGGCCGGCGAGAGTAAAGCAAGCAAAGCGACCGTTGCCGCAGAAATCGGGCTGGCAGTAATCGCCGCTTGCGATGCAATCACTGCAATGGATAAAGGGCGCTCGGGGCGAACGCCGGATTCATGCGCAACCTCTGCAATCACTGGCAATACGGCATAAGCCACATGACCTGTGCCGGCAAAAAGCGTAAAACAGTAAGTCACCAAAGGTGCATAAAAAGTAATACGCTTTGGGTCACGACGTAATAAGTTTTCTGCAATACGGACCAGAAAATCCATTCCGCCCGCCGCCTGCAAACAACCTGCCGTAGTAATCACGGCAATAATCATCAACATGACATCAATCGGTGCAGTGGTCGGCTGCAAGCCAAAAATAAACACCAAGATAGCCAGCCCTAAGCCACCCATTACCCCTAAACCAATCCCGGAGAGCCTGGCTCCGATCAAGATTGCGGCAATCACTACAAAAAACTCTAAAGCAATCACAATAAATGTCCTTAAAAACGCTATTTGCCATATTGCCATGGCACATAAAGCCACATGCTGAGGCAGCGCAAACCCCGCCTATTTAAACCATATATAACCGTAGGTCTGTATCAGGACATATCCTCGTTGAAGCAGACACTTATGCAGAGTATGGTTTAGTAAAGGACTTATGCAGGAGTGAACGATCATGGTACTGGGAATTTCCACTAATTTACCATCGCTAAATACACAGAATAATTTAAGCAGTGCGGCGGCTAACAAATCACTAAACGAGCTATCTTCTGCAAAGCGCAACACCCAGGCAGATCCGGCCAGCACAGTCATTATTGAGCAATTTGCAGCACAGATTGCAGGCAGCAATCAAGCCAGATCCAACCTGAATGACGGTATTTCGCTCACCCAGGTTGCTGACGGGGCATTGGGCACAATACAAGATAATACCCAGCGAATTCGTGAGCTCAGCATAGCCGCAGGCAACGACACCCTAAGCAGCCAGGATAGGGCCGCCATACAGGAAGAATCGAACCAGCTGTCTTTAGCCAATGCCGATATTGTGCAAAACACCCGCTTTAATAATTCTTCCTTATTGCAAGGGCAAGGAAATTTAAATTTTCAGGCAGGAGCAAATGCGGGGGATCAACTTTCTTTATCAAGGCCAGATCTCACCAAACTAAGCAGCAGCACCGGCCAGATTGATTTATCCAGCTCAGCAGCTGCAGGGCAGTCTTTATTCAGACTTGATCGTGATTTAGCTGAGGTTTCCGGTGCGCGCTCAGAATACGGCGCGATAAGTAACCGGCTGACAGCCAGTGCGGCCAATTTACAGAATCGCTCTGAAAATCTGTCCGCAGCAAAAAGCCGGATAGCAGATACCGATTATCTCACTGCTACGGCCAACCTGGTGCAGCAACAGGTACGGGCACAGGCCAATACGGCGCTACAGGTGCAGGCCAATGCCGCCCCGCAACAAGTGCTATCACTGCTTCGCTCATAAAAACAAAACCCGCAACGTATCACGCTGTTGCGGGTTTTATTCAAACTAAAACCACATCTTGCACCACGCAATTTCGGCCGGATGTTTTAGCAAGATAAAGCTGAACATCAGCCCGCTGATAAAGAGGGCTTGAATCCGGGCATTGTGATACTGCAATCCCCATACTCACCGTTACAAACTCCGAAATAGACGAAGCATAATGTGGCATTTTAAGCGAAAGCACGGTTTGTCTGATTCGTTCTGCCACAATATATGCGCCAGCCAGGCTGGTTTCAGGTAATAGACAAGCAAACTCTTCACCGCCGATTCTGGCTGTTAAATCGGCCGGGCGACGCAATTCTGCCGCAATCACAGCGGCAATACGCTTCAGACACTCATCACCGGCAGGATGTCCGTAATGGTCATTAAAACGTTTAAAAAAATCGACATCAATCAATACCAGAGAAAGCTGCCCGCCCTGCCGTTGTAAACGCTGGGTTTCTTGTTTTAATGCCTCATCAAAATGACGGCGATTAGCAAGGCCGGTAAGCCCATCAGTAATAGCCAGGCGATGCAGCAGCTCACGGGTACGCTTCATTTCCAGCTGATTACGAATGCGGGCTTTAATACTCAGCGCCCGGCAAGGCTTTACAATATAATCGGCCCCGCCTACGGCAAACCCTCTTTCTTCTTGCTCGGGGTCCCCCAGCGAGGTTACAAAAATAACAGGAATATCCGCCATGGCAGCGTCTTCTTTTATCCGCTGGCAAATGGCATAGCCATTCATATCAGGCAACATCACATCTAATAAAATCAGATCTGGCTTGGGTAACTCTTCCATTGCCACCAATGCATCCTGGCCACTTACCGCAAATCGTAATTCGTACTGATCATCCAGCATCACAGCCAGTAATTCGATATTACTCGGTTCATCATCAACAATAAGAAGAATAGGCTGGTGAATCAAGACGAGCTCCGATATATTAAACAGAATTAAAAAATGATTTATTTTATGTATATAAAACACAAACACTATTTAAATCAGACCAGATCTCTTTTTATTTCAATAGATTGTAATGTTTCTCTGGCTCTTTGATAATCCAACTGATCTAAAGCCATACCCATTTGTATCGCCTTGTCCTTATCCAAATATGCCAGGCCCTGCTGAAATTTCATAAAATACTTACGTGCATTTAAACTTCTTAACCTAAGTAACTCATCTAATTCCTGCAGATTATCCACAGATAGCTGAATATCAGCCGAAGCATCCTGCAAAACAGACTGAACCTCCCCAGCTAACCAGCCATTAATACTATTAACCACTTTTTTTAAATCTCTATCCAGCTCACAAATCAACTCTTCGATAAAGACATTCTCGATATGAAGCTGATCTTCAATTTTTTGCGCAATCTGATAAACCTCTCCCGCCTCCAGAGTTCCCGCGACCCCTTTTAATGAATGCGCCAAACGCTCTGCCTCGGGGAGCTGGCCTTCTGCTATCAGCTGGCGCAAACGATCAGCCGAATTGATATATTGCTCGCCTAGGCGGGGTAACATTCTTTTAAGTAAAGCAAGGCTACCAAAACGATCAAGTGCTTTCTCCAAACCTAAACCGGGCAATTGTGGCAAATGGGCCGTGATTTCATCCGGTTTAACTAGCAGATGGGGCGAGTGATTGACCTTATTAGTCCACTGCAATAATACTTTTAATAAGTGCTGCGGATTAATAGGTTTGGCTAAATGATCATTCATGCCAACTTCCAGACAGCGACGGCGCTCAGCTTCCATCGCATGCGCGGTTAAAGCAATAATTGGTAATTGCGTCACCGATAATTGAGTGCGAATAATACGGGTAGCTTCCATACCATCCATTTCTGGCATTTGCACATCCATTAAAACTACATCATATATCTTTTTCTGATTTAAAATAAGCTCAAGCACATCCTTGCCATTTCCTACTGCCTCCACAGATGCCCCCAATGAGCAGAGCAAAGAAACGCTCATCTCACTTAATAACAGTGTATCTTCAGCCAGCAAAATACGGACCCCAAGCAATGGCTCTTCCTTTTTTTCGGCACAACCGGTATCTTTATTTAAAATAATGCGATTTAACTCCAGACTGCGATTAATAACTTCATATAATTGAATAGCAATAATAGGTTTACTTAGTGAATAAACAAAAGCCCTTCCTCCCCAATGCTCCATTATCTCATCATGGCTTAAAATAGCAGTAAGCAGAATAATTGCCATATCTTTCTGCCCACCCCATATTTTTGCCATTGTTTCAGGTTTTGCTTTATCAAGCAAAGAAGCGTCAATGATCAACAGATCAAAAGGCTCAGTGCTATTTTGCACCTGCGATATAACATCAAATACCGAACATGCATCATTCGCTATTATTCCCATTTTTTTCAGATATAAATGCAATTGAATCCGTATTGCAGGATGTGAATCTGCAATAAGTACACGGCGAGCTGAATATTGAGGAATAACTAAGTCATGCTGGCTTATTTTATTTAAGCAAACTGTAAAATTAAACACTGATCCTTTGCCCTGTTCACTTTTAACGCTTATATCTCCCCCCATAATATGTGCCAGCTGTTTACTAATTGCCAAGCCCAAACCAGAACCACCAAATCGCCGGGTCGTTGATGAATCAGCCTGTGTAAACGGGCTGAACAAGCGGGCCAATACATCCTCACCAATCCCTATCCCTGTATCATAAACACTAAAGGTAAGTTCACAAATTTCATCTTCTACATGCTGACACAAAACAGCAAGCTCAACTTCCCCCTGATCAGTAAATTTTATCGCATTATTAATTAAATTAAGTAATACTTGCCCAAGTCTTAAAGAATCCCCCATAAAACATTGAGGCACATTCATATCAACGCTATAAATAAGTGATAATTTTTTATTTTCTGCCTGAATGGCTGCAACACCGGCCAGGTTTTCTAATAAAGAATACAAATTAAATTCGGATTCCTCTAGCTCCAGCTTCCCAGCCTCAATTTTTGATATATCCAAAATATCATTAATGACACCCAGTAATAAATTAGCAGATGACTGAACTTTTGAAAGATAATCTTTCTGTCTATTGGCCAGCGGAGTATCAAGCATTAAATGGGTATAACCTAAAATAGCAGTTAAAGGTGTTCTGATTTCATGACTCATATTAGCCAAAAAATCACCTTTTACCTGCAAAGCAGCTTCTGCCTGATCTCGTGAAATAATGAGCTCTTCAGATTGAGTTCTAAGTAAAATACTGGCATCCCGGAAAACAAGTAGGCTCTGTGCCATAATGGATATTTCATCCCGCCCTGCTACATTAATATCAATATCAAAATGACCCTTTGCAATATTCTGCATATTTTCAGATAAGACAACCAGCCTGGAAGTAATTCTCCTTCTGATATAAATGGAGCCAATACCAAATGAAATAAGCAAACTAAACAAAGCCAAACCGGCCAGCACCCATGCACTTTTTTCCAAACGCTGAGAGAGCATAAACATTTCATCATTTAATTCATACTTCAGCCTTTGTCCTGTCAGCTCCGCCTGATTAAGCAACAATTGGGTTGCATTTCTGTTCTTTACAACAAGTTGTTGCAATTCATTATTTAATTTCATCCTTTTCAAACTAACCGAAAAAACGCCATTTTCTTTTTCAGCCAGATCAAGCAAACTATCAAGATCATTTTTTAATTTATTAACATCTTCACCACGATTTATTTTAATTAAAAGATTATTTGCATTTTCTGTCGTCTTAATAAATGAATCTTCTATTTCCTCCAGACGAATCACACTTTGGGCATTGGCGGCCTGAGTAATCAAACTGGCCAGCAACAATACATCACCTCGAAAATGCTGTACTGCACTTAGTGAAGAGACCTGCTCTGCAACTAAAACCACCACCGCATTGGTTGAATCCAGAGTAATCTGATCACTGCGCGAAATCATTTTTAAAGTGATTTGGTTAATAAGTGGCACCAATACTTCATCAAAAACAGCAACAGCATGCGTCACCTCTTTACTGGGATTAGCTAAAGACCCTTGTAAGCTAGCTGCCAAATTTTTTCCTGCTGCCTGTGCCAGCGGATTAGCCTTTTGTAAATAAATTTGGATGCCCGCTAGAAAACCCGTGCTTCGCTTACGTAAGGAAATCTCTCCCTGTTCTCCCGCAATTGCAGCCAGACGAAATGCATCTGCACGCGCTAGTTGTAATGCATTTAACTCCGAAAACTCATTATCAATAAGTGAATGTACAGACGCACCGGCGGCAACCGATGCCTTACGCGTTGCAGACAATAATTCTGCATTCTTGGCCATCAAAATAGGGTCAACAGCCTGTAAAAAGTGCTGCTGTATATCACCAGCCTGCTGCAAAATATTATTTTTTCGCTCATCCAGGCGCAGCTGCTGGCTCACCAGATCACCAGTTAACGGCACATTTTTTGATAATTCCACAACCAGTTCGGATAATTTGCCAGCCTCGCTGGGGCGGCTTGCCATCAATGCATCAATTTGCCTGGGCAGATCCGCCAAAGCCAGCTTTACTCTGGAGAAGGCACTATTACGTGTAGTGATGCTGTTGGCATTGGCAAGACCCGCCAATGCAGATGAAAACTCCAAACTACTGGCCTCCAGCCGGGCAGATGCAATCGAGGCTGGAAAACTCTGCTTTGCAACAATTGAATAGGTGCTGTCCACCGAGTGAAATACCCACAGCGCAGCTCCGGAAGCCAGCAACGTGGTTGCTGCGACAGCACCAAAAGCCAAACGCAAACGTAATGCAATTGACTTTAGAAATCGACCTTCTTGCTCTTGCATTCCCCCTTGCTCCGCCTGCCAGTGATCATATGCTAAACCACAGATTATAAATGTCTGCTACCTTGCAATTGATATTAATATACCAACCATAAACATTCACTTAAATTTCCAAAATCTTACAATAAATTTAAATTTTTATTTTAAAATCATCAAAAGATACGCTATGAAGGTGATTTATGCGCAATTCATTTCTGGAGTCTTACATGCCCAACCCATCTTATATGTTTTCGAGCATACCACCTAACTCAGCATCCTTGCGAGCTGCTTACGAATCATGGTTAAAGGCCAATTCACCACAACAATCAGCCAAAAAAAACCTTCCTGCCAATACCCGGGTTGGCATTGTCGGTGCAGGCATGGCAGGGCTTTACTCTGCTTTATTACTCAAAAGCCGGGGTATAGATTGCAGGCTATTTGAGGCACATCCCGAGCGCCTGGGCGGGCGTGTTTACACCCACCGCTTTAATCAGGAACCTAATCAATACTTTGAAGCCGGGGCCATGCGCCTGCCGCAAACACCAGAGCAACAACCAGTATTTAACCTGATTGATTATTTAAACGAACAATTACCCCCCGAATCAAAAATTGATTTAATTCCCTACAATTTATACGACCCGGGCGGTAATTTAGTGTACGTCAATGGCAAACGTGCTTTTGGCGGTACCACCATGACACTTGATTATGCTAATCAACATCCGGAAGTATTAGGTTTTAACCTCGCTCCTGAAGACCGCAATAAAACGGCATCTCAATTATTGGATGAAGTACTGCAACCCTTTTTTGATTTGCTCGCTATTAATTTCGACCTTGGTTTTGCCAAAATTGTGCAATATGACAATTACTCGCTCTATACCTATCTGACCGAAATCGCTGGCTGGAGTATGGAAAAAGTAAACTATGTGGAAGTAATGAATTCAGCCAGCAATCAATTTCAGAGTAGTTTTACTGAAATGGTCATTGAAAGCATGGATTTTTCCGGTGCGAAATGGAGTACCATCGCCAACGGTATGGACAGGCTGCCCAATGCCTGTGCAACGCTCATCGGAGCCGAATCCATCACAATGAATGCACCGGTACGGCAAATTGAAAACCTGCAAGACGGCCGTGTTGTGATTCATTACGGTGATTTGGGCGAATTTGATACCTTTGATAACGTGATCCTTGCCCTGCCCCCGGCCGCACTACGCATGATGGCAACCCCACAATGGTCACCAACTAAATCACAGGCAATTCGTACAATGCATTTCGAGCCTTTATATAAAATTGGCCTGCGCTTCAAAACCCGCTTCTGGGAGCAATTACCACAAGCGGCCATGGGCGGCCAATCAAGCAGTGATCTGCCTATGCGCTGGTGTGTTTATCCCTCTTATGGCCTGGGAGATGCCGGTGCGGGTGTTCTATTGCTGTATTCATGGATGTCAGACGCCTATAACTGGCTGCCACAAAGCCCGGAAGAGCGTGTGCGCTTAGCCCTCAGAGACTTACAAACTCTTTACCAGAATACCGTTGATATTCATGAACAGTTTATCGAGTCCTTTGATGTCGCCTGGCCTTCGGAATGGGCAACAGGTGATGCGATGTTTTATCCTGGGCAATTTAGGCAACTATTCAATAGCGCACGCCAGCCCGAACAAAACATCTACTTTGCCGGTGAACATTTAAGTGTTCATCACACATGGATTGTGGGCGCACTGGATTCGGCACTCTATGCCTGTCAGCAGCTCCTTGGTGACGATGCACTGGAGCCGCTACACTCATCCTCCCAAGCACCGCTAAATCCGCATCTTCGTGATTACAGCCAGTGTGCCGCTGCACCCATTTTTCAACGCTAAGGGCAGAGCCATGCTGCGCTGTTTTTGCTTGGCTTTTTTACTTAGCAGCCGCCTCTGGGCCGAAGAAGCATTTGCGCCCGCGCCATTAAAAGTGATTGGTTCATGGAGCATGCTCAGTCAGTTTAAAGACTATGAAAAGCCATTTTGGACCGAGCAGCTGCCTGAGCTCACTGAAGGCAGAATCAAGGTAAACCTCAATGCTTTTAATGATGTGGGCTTAAAAGGCACTGAGATACTGCGCTTAATGAAACTGGGCATGACCGACTTTGGCACCACCATTTTGTCGTATATATCGGAACAAGATCCACGGGCTGAAGCCGTGGATCTTGCCGGGCTAACCATCAGCAGCGAAATGGAGCATCGCGTGGTAAAAAGCTATAGCCCGGTACTTAAGCAGTATTTTGAGCAAAAACACGGCATCAAAATGCTCGCCATATGGCCTTATTCTGCACAGTTGCTGATGTGTAATGCACCAATTAAAAATCTGGAGGGACTAAAGGGAAAAAAAGTGCGAGTCAGCATGCGTACCACCAGCGATCTGATTGAAGCCTACGGCGCCATTACGCTCAGTATTCCTTTTGATCAGGTTTATCAAAAAATGAAAGATAAACAACTCGACTGTCTGATTACCTCGGCTTTAGCCGCGCATACAGCCGGTTTTTATCAGGTTGCAACGCACATTTATAATTTGCCTCTGGGCTGGAGTGTGGTCATGCTGGGCGTTAACCAAGCCTCCTGGGCCCAGATTGATCCTCTGGATCAGAAAATAATCGAAACCGGCATTAACCGGCTTGCCAATGATCTGTGGCAGGCCGCCGACAAACAAACGGCACTTGGGCTGGCCTGTAATACGGGCAAAAACTGCCCTCTCGGCAAGCAGGGCTCCATGACGCTGATCAACCCCAGCGGCAGTGACAAAGCCCGATTAGCCAAAATGGTCAAACAGGTTGTGCTCAAGCGCTGGGTAGAGCGCTGTGGTAAAGACTGTGTGGCAGAATGGAATAACAGCATAGGAAAAACGCTAAATATTGCGCTCCAGCCTTAAAGAAACGCCCCGGCTTACCCCCATAGTTTTACAAAACAGGAACCAGCAGGCTGTAATGCACAAAAAACAGTCAGATCTATTTTATCAATTAAATACAATAAGTTAGCTAAAAAACTAACAGTTTACCCACAGACCGGCACCACCTTTTAGGGGATAACCGCCACAATGTCCACAAGTCATTTAACCCGCTGCGCCTGGTGCAGCGACGATCCGCTTTACCAGAATTATCATGACCAGGAATGGGGGCAGCCGCTCTTTGATGATCAGGCGCTCTTCGAGCTCTTATGCCTGGAAGGCGCGCAGGCAGGCTTATCCTGGATCACCGTTTTAAAAAAACGCGAGCATTACCGCAAAGTATTCGATGGCTTTGATGCACAAAAAATAGCCGCATACGATGCGGCAAAAGTAGCCAGCCTGCTCAGTGATGCCGGCATCATCCGCAACCGCGCCAAAGTGGCCGCCTTTATCGGTAATGCTGCGGCCTACCTGCAATTAAAACAGGAAGGCCGCTTTAGTGATTTTCTATGGTCTTTTGTCAATGGAAAAACCATCGTCAATCATTGGGTTAATATCAGCGACACACCCGTTGCCACAGCAGAATCCATAGCCATGAGTAAAGCTTTAAAAAAACGCGGTTTTAAGTTTGTTGGCCCCACCATCTGCTACGCTTTTATGCAGGCCAGCGGCATGGTCGATGATCACAGCCCAAGCTGCTGGAGGCGCTGCTGATAATAGGATGAGCACGCATTGCACCTGTGCAAAACGGTGCAAAGCGGCCCACCCTGGCTCCTATTCTGCAACCATTTCTTCCGCTGTAAACAGGCGTGAAATCAGCGCCTTTTCAAAACCTGCCTCCATAGGAATCGAGATTTTCACACCATTGCCCGCAGCCACTTGGCAAGGGTTGCCGCTCTTATCGCGCATTTCTGCCAGCATGATAATCCGGTTGCCGCTTGGGTGAATAATTTCTAACTGATCGCCCACAGCAAAACGGTTTTTAACCTCAATATTCGCCCAGCCCCCATTCACGCTCAGCACCTCGCCCACAAACTGGCTTTGCTTGGATTTGGAATGCCCATCCAGATAGTTCTGTGCTTCATGGGTGTAATGGCGCTGATAAAAACCATCGGTGTAACCACGGTTAGCCAGGCCATCCAGATCAGCCAGCAGCGCCGGATTAAACGGCCGCCCGGCCACCGCATCATCGATGGCCTGGCGGTAAACCTGAGCCGTACGCGCTACGTAGTACAGCGATTTAGTACGGCCTTCGATTTTGAGCGAATCCACACCGATCTTGGTCAGGCGCTCGATGTGCTGCACCGCACGCAAATCTTTTGAATTCATAATATAAGTGCCGTGCTCGTCTTCCATAATCGGCATCAGCTCATCCGGGCGGCTTTGTTCTGCGATCAGATAAGTTTTATCGGCAGAAGGATGGCGCTCTGCACCACCACAGGCGGCAAAGCTTTGGTTCGCCTCTACCATGGCCTTATTAAAATCAAACTGAATCACCTGCGGTTTAACATCGCCGGCATCGTCTTCCACCGTGTCATTCATCTTGTAATCCCAGCGACAGGCGTTGGTGCAAGTGCCCTGGTTAGGATCACGGTGATTAAAGTAACCCGATAAGAGGCAACGGCCAGAATAGGCGATGCACAAGGCGCCGTGCACAAAGACTTCCAGCTCCATATCTGGGCAAAGCTGGCGGATTTCTTCGACTTCATCGAGGCTCATTTCGCGCGATAAAATAACGCGCTCCAAACCCATCGATTTCCAGAATTTCACCGCAGCGTAGTTAACCGTATTAGCTTGTACCGAAAGATGAATCACCTGCTCCGGCCATTTTTCCCGCACCATCATAATCAGGCCCGGGTCGGCCATAATCAGCGCATCGGGCTTCATGGCGATCACCGGCTCCATATCGGCAAGGTAAGTCTTAACCTTGGCGTTATGCGGCAAAATATTGCTGGCCACAAAAAACTTCTTGCCCCGCTGATGGGCTTCGATAATTCCCTGGCCAATTTGCTCAAGCTTAAATTCATTATTACGCGCACGCAGTGAATAGCGTGGCTGGCCGGCATAGACCGCATCTGCACCGAAATCATAAGCGGCGCGCATTTTGTCCAAAGTACCAGCGGGAAGGAGAAGTTCTGGGGCTTTCATGTTGATCCGTTCTTTAAGCATCTGCCACAAACCAAGCAAGTGGCCAGCGCACAGATTGTAAAAAAACGCGATTATAGCACGCTCTTTTTGCCTACTTTTTAATCAGACATAAAAAACACCCTGAAAACAGCAACTTAATTAGCTTATCCACAAGCCATCCACGGACTTGCTGGATCAATTCTTGGATAAGCAGCAAATACTGATTAAAAATTAGGCAACACAAAAAAAACCTGCCAGAGCAAAGACTTGCCTGACTTGTCCACAGCGCGTGCACAGGCTTGTTCCCGCCGCGCGGGGATAAGGTGGCCAAACCCAAACCTTAAGACACGGAGCTCGCAGGGCATACGGCGTTTCACGGAGAAAAACAAAACTGGTTTAAGATTTTTTATAAGCTTTAAGTCCTTTAAAACCGGGTAATAATTCTTGAATTTTCAAAATCCAACAACGTGCAGGCACTGGATCAATGATCAGTATTTCTACTCCATCGCCCGTCAGACTCAGCCAGCCCGCTTCCACAGTTAATTCAAGCTCCCCCTCAAGCAATACTTGCGTCTGTGCAGGCAGACACGCTCCCATATAATGCGGCGTGTACTGAATAAACAACCTGCCCCGCTGTACCAGAATCTGTGTGCCAGCCCTTAAATAGCCACGTGCCACCTGGCCTTTATGCAAGACCTGCTGCTTTTCCATCGCCCTACCCCACCGTTTTAATGCAAATCATCTTAAATGCCGGCAAGGGGTAAAAACAGCGACAAGAAACACCTGTCTGCTACGCAGCAGAAGCAGTTTTTTTAATCTGTTATGGTATGGTTTATGACAATCTATACCTTTGTAAATACCTGCTGTTGCAGCATGATTCCCCTTCAATGGGCGGAGGCTTTATGGATTACCTTTACCAGCGCTGGGCAGCTCACTATCTGGCCGCTATCGTCGCTGGCACACTTAAAGTCGGCGAACGCATGCCCTCCCTGCGGGTGCTGATGTGCCTGCACGGCATCAGTCTCTCTACCGCCTTGCAACTATGCCGCCAGCTGGAAACCGATGGCTATCTGGAGGCAAGGCCACGCTCCGGCTATTTTGTGCGCCCCAGAATGCGTATTAGGCCAGTGGCAGAACCACGGCTAGAGATCGATCCGGCACAGTATGTAGGGATTAATGCCCGTGTTTCTGATTTTATTGCCCGAGGCAGGCAACAGACAATTAAGCATAATTTTTCGGTAGCCCGCTGCTCGCCTGATCTTTACCCCGGTGTAGCACTTAAAAATGCGGCGATTCGGGCCTTAAAACACGCTCCCGACCTATTTGTCAGCGCCGCTCCCAACAAGGGCCATCCGGCGCTCAGAGCCGTACTGGCCAAACGGGCAATGCGTATGGGCGTGCTGATGTCAGCGGATGAAATATTGATTACCCACGGCTGTATTGAGGCGCTTAATCTGGCGCTGCGGGCGGTGGCCCGGCCAGGCGACACCATTGCCGTTGAATCGCCGACTTTTTACGGTCTGCTGCAAGTTCTGGAAAGCCTGGGTCTGCGCGCGATTGAAATTCCTACCAGCCCGCAAACGGGTATTTCTATCGAAGCCCTGGAGCTGGCCTGCCAGACTTACGAAAATATCAAGGCTGTGGTTGTAGTACCGCATTTGCAAAATCCACTGGGCAGCATCATGCCCGAGGCACATAAAGACCGGCTGGTGGCACTCTGCGAGGCTCAGCATATCCCGCTGATTGAAGACGATACCTATAGCGAGCTGATCAACGACGAGATTCCGCTCTTCGCCTTAAAAGCGCGGGATAAAACCGGCAACGTGATCTATTGCGCCTCCCTGCATAAGATTCTGGCACCTGGCATGCGTTTGGGCTGGATGAGTGGTGGCCGCTGGCAGGCGCGCATCGAAATGCTGAAATACGCGCAAACCCGCGATAACGAGGCTTGGTCGCAAATCGCAGCAGCCGAATATATGGCCTCCAGTGCTTATGACCGGCATTTACGCAAACTTCGCAGCACACTCAAAACCCAGAGAGAACGTACCGCCGAGGCCATTGCCCGTTATTTCCCTGCCGGAACACGGCTGAATGTACCCAATGGCGGGCTGGCTTTATGGGTGGAATTACCTGAGCAGCTGTCATCCAAGCGGGTATTTGATGCCGCGCTGCAAAAAGGAATTTTAATTGCGCCAGGCCTGATGTTTTCTAGCTCGCAGCGATTTGAACATTTCATCCGTATCAATTGCGGCTGGCCATTTAGCCCTGAGATTGATCTGGCTTTACAAAACCTGGGAAAAATCGTTTATGAAGCGGGCGGCAGCTTAAATAATACCCAGGCTCACGTTTACCGCAAATGAAAAATCAGATCTTTTAACGCTTCTTGTGAAACCCCATCAAGCGCGGGTGAACGACGCTCTATTTCATTGGCAAGATCATAAAGCATCCACTCCATTTCACTGAGCATGGCTTGCAATTCAGCCAGCATTTCCGGATCATTCTGTCCAAAAGTATGCATCGCCTGCACATCATCCGGGTTTAGGCCCGCCTGAACAATCAGTGCACGGATACTTTGCATGCGCTCAAATAAAAAACCCAGAGGCGAATCAGCACTTGCGCCTTCCTTCATTTGCCCTTCAAGCATGGCATGTAAAGCCAGCCATGACTGAAGAAAATCAGCAATATGCGCCAATTGCAGGGATGTATCTTTACCAACCACAGCGTGATGTTCTCCACTGCCCGTTGAGTGCAATAAATCACGTAAGGCTTTTACTGCAGGCGAATCAAAACGGGATCGTAACAGGGTAAAGAGCACATCCAGCCTTTGTAAATCAAAGCGACGCAGCACCGCATCTGCCACATCTGCAATTGCAATAATCTGAGCCAGGCGGCTAATTGCAGGTTTTCGCAAGCCGTAAGGATAGCCACTGCCATCTAGCCGCTCGTGGTGCTGCAAAATAGCATTCTCTGCTGCCAGTGAGAATTCTGGAAAAGTGTGCACCACTACATAACTGGTAATCGGATGCACATGAATGTAGCGGCGCTCTTGCGAGGTAATTTTATGCCCGGAAGTCAGCAGCTCGGGATCCGTATGCATTTCACCCAGATCATGGCATAACGCTGCCAGCGTTAGCGCTGTCTTGTCAGAGGCAGATAATTTCAACTGTTGGGCCAGAGCAAATGAAATGATGCAATTTCTAAGGGCATGCTCAAATAACTCGGCCCGCTGATCTTGCATAACAGTCAGTCTGAACCGGATCGGCAATGGTAAAACCAGGCAGGCCAGCTGATGCTTAATCGCTAACGGATCACCAGTCCGGGCCACAATTCTGGCAATAAGCGAATCATGCTCTATTATTTTTCCGGCTTCAAAAGCCAACATACCACCATCGACCGAGCGCTCCGTTGCAAGCACCTGATCCAGCGCTCTCGATAATTTATGCTTGGTTAACAGATCAAATTGATGGCTGCTGATCTTGGCTCCTTTCGCAAACAATTTCATACCGTTTTCCGCAAAGATATCCTGATCTGCGATCACATCACGGCGGTCCCCCATTTGTGTAGCCGCACGAATATAATGGGGATTCTCTTCCGGTAATTCAGAAAGTTGAGAGAGTGGATCAGACACCATAATGGGGCCTTTTAACAATCAAATCCTTTAACCTGCCAAAAAATAAGCCCATATCTGTTTAGCCTCAATGAACACAATCCCCCTGCCAACAATGCCCGATCAATAGGGGGCCTATCGCAATTAAATTGCCTCAAGGTGTAAGCGTTTCACGCAGTTGCTGAACCAAATCATCAAATATATTTTGCGGTATCCCGTCCAATAAGGGCGAGCGCCGCTCTATTTCATTAGCCATTTCATTTAATATCCACTCCATTTCATGCAGAATCGTTTGTAACTCGAGCTGCAAACTAGGATCTTTTTGAGCGACAGTTTGCATGCCGTGAATATCATCAGGATTAAATCCCATTTGTAAGACTAAAGAATGCACCCCATCCATGCGTTCAAATAAAAATCCGATAGATGAGTTTTGCTCAGCTCCCGCTCTCACCTGCACGCTTAACATGGCGTGCAGCGCCAGCCAGCCCTCCAGCAAATCGGCAATATGATGTAGCTGCAAACTGGCTCCATCCCCCTTACACGCTAATTGCGAATCAAAAGGCAGCTCATGCACCAGCTCTCCGAGCGCCTTAATCAGCCGGGCATCAAAACGTGTTTTATTCAGCGCAAACGAAATCTGTAAACGCAGTAAATCAAAACGGCGCAAAATGGCGTCCGCCGTATCGGCAACAGCAATATACTGCGAAAGCGGGTGAATTCTTTCTTTGCTCAGCCCATAAGGATAGCCACTGCCATCCAGTCTTTCGTGGTGATGCAAAATCGCTTGCGCCGCCATCCCGGAGAAATCATCAACCTTACTCACAACAAGGTAACTGGTGATTGGATGCACGTGCAAATAGCAGCGCTCAATCAATGTAACGCAGTGGCCCGAAGTGAGTAGCTCTGGATCGGTGTGCATCTCGCCCATATCATGGCAAACAGCCGCCAGCATGAGTTGATCTCGGTAAATCTCTGGCAACTTGGTTTGCTGAGCCAGGACATGAGCCCAGATACTGACCCGTATCACGTGCTCAAATAAATTGGGCCGCTGCTCTTTCATAACAGTCAGCCTGAATTGAATTGCTGCAGGCAGAACCAGCTGGGCTAATGCCTGCCTGCACATCAGTACGCCCCCTGCCCTGGCCGCCATCCGCGCCATAAACAAGTCCTGCGACAGAATTTTGCCCACTTCGAGAGCCAGCTGCTCACCATCGACGGCGTGCGGCACAGAAAGACACTGATCCAGAGAAACAGACAATTTATGCCGGTTGAGCAGATCAAAGTGCTCTCCGGCAATTTTTGAATCTTTCACGAGTAACTTAATGCCTGAAAGGGTAAAAATATCCTGATTGGCAGTCACTTCCCTGCGCTCGCCCATCTGGGTGACCGCCCGTAAATAGTGAGGGTTTTCTTCTGGCAGCTCAGGAGCATGAGCTAAAGGATTTTGCATTATCTTCAAAATTCGCGAATGAGATCTCATAAGCTTAGGATATTTAAAGCATAAATTAAGCAAAAAGACCCATAAAACAATTAAACCGACATTTATCCGTCAAAAAAACACAAGAAATTAGCAATGAAAATGTAAGCAAATAAAAAACACAACGCAGTACAAACAAGCATAAAAAAACGAGGCATCGCCTCGTTTTTTTGTTTTGGCGAAACTAAATTGCCCAGCGCTGCCGGATACTGGCCTCAATTCCAGCTGCATCAAGCCCGCATTCGGCCAATTGCACAGCCTGATCAGCATGCTCGATATAACGATCCGGAAAGCCCAATAGCAAGACAGGCTTGCATAAATCCTGAGCCATCAGATTTTCCAGCACAGCAGAACCCGCCCCGCCCATCACGGCACCTTCTTCAACCGTCACCAGATAATCATGGCTGGCAGCCAGTTCAGCGATCAAACCGCCATCAAGCGGCTTAACAAAACGCATATTGACGACCGTTGCATTTAAAGCATCTCCCGCCTCTAAAGCTGAGGCAAGCACCGGACCAAATGCCAAAATCGCAATTGTACTACCGCGCCGGCGTACTTCAGCACAAGCCATAGGAATCGCCGTCATCACGCTTTGCACTTCAACACCAGGGCCTGTGCCACGAGGGTAACGCACTGCACTCGGGCCTTCGTGCAAAAATGCGGTATAGAGCATCTGACGGCATTCATTTTCATCCGACGGCGTCAGCACCACCATATTGGGAATGCAGCGCAAATAAGAAAGATCGAATGACCCGGCGTGCGTCGGGCCATCTGCACCAACCTGCCCTGCACGATCAATGGCAAACACTACGGGTAAATTTTGCAAAGCCACATCATGAACCAGCTGATCATAAGCGCGTTGCAAAAAGGTGGAATAAATCGCCACGACAGGCTTTAAACCTTCGCAGGCCAGGCCAGCGGCAAAAGTCACGGCATGCTGTTCGGCAATGCCCACATCAAAATAGCGATCCGGGTTTTCCTGCTCGAAACGTACCAGCCCTGACCCCTCACGCATAGCAGGCGTAATGCCTAATAAACGCTTATCCACTTTAGCCATATCGCAGAGCCAATCGCCAAATACCTTGGTGTAGCTCACTTTCGCGGCCTTCACCCCCTGCATGCCATCTTCTTTTTCGAACGGAGTCACCGCATGGTATTTGACCGGATCGGCAATGGCTTTTTTGTACCCCTCACCTTTACGTGTCACCACATGCAAAAACTGCGGACCTTTCAGCTCTTTAATGTTTGCCAGTGTAGTGACCAGTGTATCTAAATCATGGCCATCAATCGGGCCAATATAATTAAAACCGAACTGCTCGAACATTGTGCCGGGGGTCAGCATGCTTTTTACATGCTCTTCGCCTTTTTTTGCCAGCTCTTTAAGCGGCGGCACGGCTTCCAGTACCCGGGCAGATTTACTGCGGATGCCGTTATAAAACTTACTTGATAGTAATTTAGACAGATAATTAGTCAGCGCGCCCACATTGGGAGAAATCGACATTTCATTGTCGTTCAGCACCACCAGTAAATTGACATCCCGATGCCCTGCATTATTGAGTGCTTCAAACGCCTGACCGGCAGTCATCGCCCCATCACCAATCACGGCAATCGCGTGGCGGTCTTCACCTTTTAGCTTTGCCGCCTCGGCAAAACCCAATGCCGCACCAATCGATGTGCTGGAATGCCCCACACCAAAAGTGTCATACTCGCTTTCTTCTCGCTTTGGAAAGCCTGCCAGGCCATGCTGCTTACGCATGGTATGCATTTGCCCACGGCGGCCTGTCAGAATTTTATGCGGATAACTCTGGTGCCCCACATCCCAAACCAGGCGATCATGCGGCGTATCAAACACATAATGCAAGGCAACAGTCAGCTCAAGAGCCCCTAGATTAGAAGCAAAATGCCCACCAGTCTGGCTCACCGAATCAAGCAGATAGTTACGCAATTCATTAGCCAGCTGGGGCAAATCGGCACGGGCCAGTTTTTTAAGCTCCAGCGGACAAGACACCTCATCAAGCAGGGGATAACTCATATCGAGCTTCTTCATCAGTTAGTGCGTTCCACAATAAAATCGGCCAAGTGCACTAAACCACGGGCTTTTTCACCAAAAGGTGCAATCGCCGCCAGTGCTTCAGCTTTAAGCTCTGCCGCCTTGTGTTTTGCTGCCATCAGGCCCAATAAGGACACATAGGTGGGTTTATTATTGGCTGCATCCTTACCCGCTGTTTTGCCAAGAGTAGCCGAATCAGCTTCTTCATCCAGCACATCATCAACAACTTGAAATGCAAGTCCAATACATCGGGCGTAACAATCCAACCGGGCACGCTCTTCGTCACTCATCGCCGCACCACAATAAGAGCCCAGTAAGACTGCCGCACGAATCAAAGCCCCCGTCTTTAAGCCATGCATCTGTTCCAGCTCGGGCAAGCTTAAAGCCTGACCCACACTATACAGATCAATTCCCTGACCACCACACATGCCTAAGCTGCCTGATGCACGGGCCAGAATATGGATCATTTTAAGCTGATCAGCAGGTGCATCAGTCAGTGTGTATGAACTCAGCACATCAAATGCTGCCGTTTGCAGGGCATCCCCAGCCAGGAGGGCCGAAGCCTCGCCATAGGCGATATGACAGGTTGGTTTGCCCCGGCGCATCACATCGTTATCCATGGCGGGCATATCATCATGCACAAGGGAGTAAGCATGAATTAACTCAACAGCAGCACCCACATATTGCAAACGCTCGGGCGACGCGTTCACCACCGCACCGGCAGCAAAAGCCAGTAAAGGGCGGACACGTTTACCGCCATCCAATACTGAATAACGCATAGCAGCATGTAATTGAAGCGGTAAATGATCCTGAAGAGGCAAAACAGCCGCGAGCGTCTGCTCCATGCGGGACTGGACGTCTTGCATCCAGCTTTTAAATTCTAATGTCATT
Source organism: Iodobacter ciconiae (assembly GCF_003952345.1). NCBI lineage: Bacteria > Pseudomonadati > Pseudomonadota > Betaproteobacteria > Neisseriales > Chitinibacteraceae > Iodobacter > Iodobacter ciconiae. Next base: position 2,161,778 of record NZ_CP034433.1, read on the forward strand.
TATTCTTTATCCGCAGAGAAAGGCTTGAGCTCCGCGCCTTCAAGCACACGAATCCGCTGCTCTGCATCGGCTAAGCGGCTTTCGCAAAACTGCAACAGTTCGGTGCCACGTTGATAAGTAGTGAGGGCTGTTTCCAACGGCAAATTACCCGCCTCCATTTCAGCAATCAGGCCTTCCAACTCTTGAAGTCCTGCTTCAAAGCTAACGGGGCTTTTAGTTGCTTTCGGCATGCGCTAAATATCCCGAATAAAACCGCAAACTTTAGTCCTCTGAAGCTATCCAGTCAATATTGATCGAAGATTTATCCCGGGTAATAACAAAGCAACCAGACTGATTTCCCGCGTATTAATTCCGAACGATTAATAGGCTACTTAATTTTGCTCTCTGTCATTCAATTACTCCAGCATTTTAATCTGCCCAATACAGTTTCCTAGCCCAAATATAAACCCTATCCAAAACCTTCCTTGCAGGCCTGATCAAAGCCAATCTCAGCGCTGATGCCCAGCTTGCACCATGCGGCAAAACATCCTGCTTTATGCATAAAATCATTTATTTAAAAATGATTCGGGTTAAAATTAAAACCTATTTCATAAAATGGAAATTCGAATGCGTATTGGCTATTTAATCCTTTGCCACGCTCATCCAGCTCAATTAGGCCGGCTTTGCCAGCAACTTCTGACAGAAAATACCCGGCTTTATATTCATGTGGATGCCAATACCGCAATCAATGATTTTACCGCGATGCAAGCTGCGGCTCCCGGCAAGGCTCATTTTGTAGCAAGGCAAGCTTGCCGCTGGGGTGGTTTTTCTCTGGTCTCCGCCACGCTGACTCTGATAAAAGCGGCAATCCAAGATGATTGTGACTATATGGTTTTGCTATCGGGCCAGGATTACCCGCTCAAAACCCAGTCAGAAATCAGGCGGCAACTGGAAGACCATACCGGGTTTATCGAGTTTCGCCCTCAGCCAGACCCAGACTTTGATATTCGCTATCGCTACCAAAGCTATCACCCTGAATCACTGAAAGGCAGCTTGGCTGGTAAATTATTACAAAAAATACAACGCCCGCTTTTGCGATCTGGGCTATTTCAGCGCAAATTACCCGCCCCACTTCATACCGTTTATTCCGGTTCTCAGTGGTGGTGTCTATCTGGGCGGGCCTGCCTTGCCTTGATCAGGTTTTGTGAGGAACACCCGGATGTGATCTCGTATTTTCGCCAGACACTGGTGCCTGACGAAATGTTTGTACAAACCATTTTGATGCACACACCTGTAGCCGCAGAGCTTGTCAATCATTCACAACACGATTTGGAATGGGAAACGGGGGCATGGTCCCCGCGCACTTTCACTGCAAATGATCTGCCCCGCCTGCTGGCCAGTAACTGTCTTTTTGCCCGGAAATTTGCGGCCGATGGAGAAGTTAGCCAATTACTTACGCCTTATTTGAGTTCTTAATAAAAAAATACTTATTTCTTACTCAATCGTTTATGAAAAAAAATTTTTATCTGATAATTAATAAGGAGTAACACAATATCGAAACAAAAAGATGGGCACTTTGCTTGGAATGATTTCACAAGAGAGCATACTGCAAAATATCAGCCCGCAACTTGGTCCACTAACAAAACAATGGCAGAAATGGGCACAAAAATTATTTGATAGTAAGTAAATCTTTTTTATTGACCGACGCCTTTATTACCCATTGGCTCAGAAAGCGGCATTAAAAATGCAGGAAGTCGCCTATATCCACGCTTACGGCTTCCCAGCTAGGGAGCTGATTCATGGCCCGCTCACTTTAGTCAACAAAGACTTGCCTGTTATTGTCTGCCTGCCCTGGAATCGTTTAATTAAAAAAACTACTCGCTAATTTGCAGGAAATCAGAGCAAGAAAAGGAGAATTGTTTATTTTATCGGATACAGGCCTTACCTCTGCCGAACACTTTCATGTGATTTGCATGGAGAATAACCTGCACGATTTAAACCCCATTTTATATGGCATAGCCTTACAAATACTTGCGTATAACACAGCAATTTTACAAAAAAATGATGTTGATACACCAAGGTTTTTAAGTGAATCTATAACCAACGCCTAGAAGCTATCGGTGTTTGACTCCCCCCCCCGGCGCAATGGTGTATCAGACGCTGGCAAGCCCCAGAGATAATCTAAAGCAGTACCCCATCAACTTAACCAGTAAAGCTACCGGGCCCAATTTCAAACTATGCCCGGCATGCCAAACACACGAGTACCAGGACTTTGCAGCAGTTGCTATTTAGGCTTTTTCCATAAGAAAAGCCGGGCCAGTGCCCGGCTGCTTTCGCCAACGTCCCATTTTAAAACCCGCTGGCTAACTACGTTTTCTTTTTACATAGCGAACAATTTGCAGCACACCCAATGCAAGCGCAAGATGCTTTTTAATCCCTTTAGAGTGTAGTGCAACTCTGGCCAGTTTTAGCCAGCCAAGCGCCCCTCCTCTGAACTGGCTCATTGCCAGGCCCTCTTGCAACAAATTCACAGGCTGAACAAATAATTTCAACTCCTGCCTCAAACTTTGGCGCTGCTGCTCGGCCTTGAGCTGCAAAAACTGTTTACGATAGAAGCGTGCTAATTTCATGCTTCTTCCTCAGCGGCAGGCTGAAGCAAAGCCTTGCGATCACGCGCCAACTCTGCACATGTTGCAGAAAATAAATCCGGAGCGTGCCTCAGACGATGTCTTACATAACAGGCAAAAGCAACCGCCCCGCCCCCATAGACCAGCATCAGCACTACAGCCACGGCAATACGATGACTTTCCCAGAAAATAATCAGCAGCAAAACAGTAGCTAGCGCAAGACTCAGGCACCCCAGCACAACAGCAATGACACCCAGAATAAAATCAGCCACCAGGCGCTGTAAAGCGTCCTGAAGCTCCAGGCCAAACAGCTCAAGATGCGTGCCCAGCAAGCCTGCGGCATGCACCAAAATACGCCGCACGCCTGCTATAAAAGGGATGGAAGGCCTCACAATTAACGACGCGAAATCAACATGCCCACCAGCACCCCAACCGCAGCTGCTACACCAATAGCCTGCCAAGGATGATCGTGCACATATTCGTCAGTTACTTTTGCAGCTCGTTTCGCCTTAGCTATGGCAGCCTGCTCAACTTCACACAAGCGGGTTTTTGCTACACGCAAACGCTCAACAGCACGGGCATACAAAGCCTCAGCATCTTTGCCACCAGCTTGGGAAGCTTCGATCAACAATTGCTCTGCTTCTTGTAAGATATCTTGTGATTGATCGAGTAAAGTTTCACTATTAGTATTCATAAAAAAAGTACTCCTTAAAATGACATGAAAAAAAACAAAACAGATCGAAAATATTTGGTAAAAAGCCTGGCTTAAACAAATCGCATTGATAAATCAACCGCCTGAACATCCTTAGTCAGCTTGCCGATAGAAATGCGCTGCACCCCTGTTTCGGCAATCTCTCTGACAGTCCCCTCATCCACGCCGCCCGAAGCTTCCAGCACTGCACTATGACCAGTCAGGGCAACCGCTGCGCGTAAATCGGTCAAATTCATATTATCAAGCAATACTAATTTAGCCCCGGCATGCAAAGCCTGCTCTAACTCATGCAGAGTTTCTACCTCAATCTGGATACTAACACCAACAGGTGCCAGTTTTTCTGCTGCATGTAAGGCTGCGGCAATACTACCAGCAGCCATAATATGATTTTCTTTAATCAATACGCCATCATAAAGACCTATACGCTGATTTTCCCCTCCCCTACGGTGACCGCATACTTTTGTGCAAGCCTCAAACCAGGGAGTGTTTTACGCGTGTCATAAATTTTAGCCGGTGTATGCGCAACCAAACCTACATAACGACGTGTTTCAGTTGCAACTGCAGAGAGTGTTTGTAAAAAATTCAAAGCACTACGTTCGGCTGTTAACAGACTGCAGGCAGCCCCTTCAACACGGCAAAGAGGCTGATCTGCAACCACTTGCTCGCCCTCATTAACCAGCCATTTCACTGTAATGCCGGTATCAACTTGGCGAAATACTTCATCAAACCATGCCTGGCCGCAAATTACCGCACTTTGCCGGGCAATAACCACAGCAGCGCCTTGGGTACCATCAGCAATCAGCATAGCAGTCCAGTCACAAATGCCCAGATCCTCCTGCAAAGCGGCAGAAACCTGGGCGGCAATTAGATGAGGGGCAGGAATCATTGTTTTTCCATCATTCAATTCTTTACGGGATAAACGGCCTTTGTACCCAGAATCAGGACAAAGGATCCGCATAATTAATCACAACAGAGGAAACTGAAGCGGTGCAATCGCAGCAGCCAGCTCTTGATGAATTCTGGACAGGCCCAGCTGCGTTTGCGCCTCAATTCTTAAGGTGAGCACCGGCGTAGTATTCGATGCCCGGATCAGGCCGAAACCATCCGCATATTCCACACGTAAACCATCAATCGTAAAAATACGTAAAGCGCACGGAAAGACGGCCCTTTTGGCAATTTCTGCGATCAAACCATGACCATCTTGCTCTAAAGCAACCTGTAGCTCCGGTGTAGAAATGGATTGAGGTAAGGCCGCAAGCATCAGATCTACATCATGCTCGGCGAACATGCTTAAAAACCTCGCCCCGGCAAATAGTGCGTCATCATCCGGCCAGTCGATAAAAGCAAAGTGCCCTGATAGCTCTCCTGCCAGCAAAGCTTGTGAAGAGAACAAATGACGCTTCATGTGGCCATGCCCGGTGGGGATGGCCTCACTTGTCCCCCCTTTGCTGCGGACCCACTCGCTAATCAAGCCACTTGATTTCACATCATATAAAATGTGCCCCGGCTGTTTTTCCAGAACGGCCGCCGCAAACAGCATCAATAAACGATCACCGGGGATATTTACACCGCGACGAGTAACGACACCCAGCCGGTCACCATCCCCATCAAAAGCCAGACCAAGATCAGCATGATGCTCAAGCACTGCGCGTTTCAGATCCGTCAGATTGGCTTCTACCTGAGGGTCTGGATGATGATTCGGAAAAGCGCCATCAACCCCACAGAAAAGCTCAATCACGTCACAGCCCAGAGCACGGTATAAAGCTGGCGCAAATGCCCCCGGTACGCCATTGCCACAGTCCACCACCACTTTCAAAGACTTTGGTAAGGGGCAAGCAGCAAGCACGGCAGCATAATACTCATTTGTAATGCTAAGAGGTTTAAGCTCTCCGCATCCACGGACAAAATCTTCGGCTTCAATACGCTGTCGCAACGCCTGTAAGGCTGCGCCATCAATAGTTTCACCAGCCAGGGAGATTTTAATACCATTGTAATCAGCCGGATTATGGCTGCCTGTAATCATCACCCCCGATCCTGCAGCATATTGGCGCGCTGCAAAATAAAGCAAGGGAGTGGCTGCCAGACCTAAATCCAGCACATTAATTCCGCTTGCCAGCAACGCATCAATCAATGCCCGTGCCAGAGCAGGACTGGAAAAACGACCATCCCTCGCCAGTGCAATTTCCGCCACACCACGCTGCCGTGCCTCGGCCCCCAGACCAAGGCCGATAAAATAAGCAGCTTCCGGGGTAAGCAGTGAGGTTTGTGCTCGGATGTCATAGGCTTTAAAAAGCCGGGGAGAAAGTACTGGCACGTTTTATTCCTTAGCGAGGCCGTGGTAAATGGCTCTGAAAAAAACGATGCAAGGTCTGTGGTAACCAGTGTAAGTTACCCGGCATCGCCCCTGAAACAAAGCCAACATGCCCGCCTTCCGGGGGCTGTAACAGCGTAACGTGCTCCGACACCCCGGCAGACAGGGGCAACGATGCGGCGGGGACAAAAGGATCATTCTTTGTGTTAATCACTAAACTGGGCACACCAATTTTTGCCAGATAAGGTTTACAACTTGCACTTTGCCAATAATGATCAACGCTCTTAAAGCCATGCATCGGAGCTGTCACCAAATGATCAAACTCGCGCAGCGTTGTAGCAAGACGCAAACCCTGCTGATCCAAAAAAGGATCGCTAAGCTTTTTCAGTTTAGCAAAGGTCTTCTTACGCAAGCTTCGCAAAAATTCACGCGTATAAACCTGGCGGTTAAATCCCTGATCCAGCGCATTACCTGTAGCTGCTAAATCTACTGGCGCGCAAACTGCCGCCGCCGCATCAATCACCGCCACCGCCGCATCCCCCTGCTCCCCCAGCCATTTTAATAAGGCATTACCACCCAGCGAAACACCGACTGCAAAGATAGACACATCAGGATACTGGGCACGAATACGACGCAACACCCAGTCAATTTCAGCAGAATCCCCGGCATGATAGGCCCGTGGCAGGCGGTTGATAATGTTGCCACAGGAGCGAAAATGCGGCACCACGCCACGCCAGCCCTTGGCATAAAGAAAATCAAATAATGAGGTGGCGTAATGGCTGCGCGAGCTGCCTTCTAAGCCGTGAAAAAGGACTACCAGAGGCATACCCGCACGAGCATCCAGCCAATCCACCACAATCGAATCCAAATCAGGCGTCATCCAGGACTCACGGCGATAAGCAGGTATTTTTTTCCACATCAGTACAGCAGGATAAATAGTTTGCGCATGCCCGCCCGGCAGCCAAGCAGGAGCAGAATAAGCCGGAACGACAAAGGGAAAAACGCAAGACATAGAAAAAATCCGGACAAATAATAAAGGGGCGAATTAACGCCCCTTTATCTTACTACAATCACTTACATATAATTTGCTTCAGATTTCAAATAAATAACATTTATGAAATTAATCAACTCGAAAACTTAATCAATACCACGGCTGGCAAGATAATCCTCATAGCCACCCACGTAATAATTATATGTGCCATCGCCATTAAGCTCTAAAATTTGCGTAGCAAGCGAGCTTACAAAGACCCGGTCATGTGATACAAACAGTAAGGTACCCTTAAATAAATCCAGAGCCAGATTCAAGGATTCAATCGACTCCATATCCATATGGTTGGTCGGTTCATCCATAATCAGTACATTCGGTGTTTCCAAAATCAGCTTACCGTACAACATACGGCCTTTTTCACCACCAGACAGCACTTTGACTGATTTTTTAACATCATCACCGCCAAACAGTAAGCGCCCCAAAATACCGCGAATCACCTGGTCATCCGTGCCTGGCTGGCTCCACTGCTTCATCCAGTCAAACAAAGTAATGTCTTCTTCAAAATCAGCTTCGTGATCCTGAGCAAAATAACCCAGTTGCGCTTTTTCTGCCCATTTAACTTTTCCGCTATCCGGCTTGATCACATCCATCAGCAGTTTCATCAGAGTGGATTTACCCACACCGTTACCACCAATCACGGCAATTTTCTGGCCCGCTTCTAAAATCAGATCCAGATTTTGAATCAAAGGCTTATCAAAAGACTTAGAAACGAAAGAAAGCTCAACAGCCTGACGGTGCAGCTTGGCTTTTTCATCCACGTCAAAGCGGATATAAGGATTCTGGCGGCTAGATGGTTTGACATCGACCATGCCTTCTTTAATCTTATCGGCCAGCTTCAGACGGCTGGTTGCCTGACGTGCTTTGGATTTATTAGCAGAAAAACGCGCAGCAAAGGAATTGAGCTCCGCTACTTTTTCTTTGGCTTTCTGATTATCTGTCAGTAAACGCTCGCGAGCTTGCGTAGAAGCAATCATATAATCGTCGTAAGTACCCGGATAAATACGGATTTCACGGAAATCCACATCCGCCACGTGAGTACATACCTGATTTAAAAAGTGACGATCGTGCGAAATAATAATCATGGTGGAATCACGCTCATTAAGCGAGTTTTCCAGCCAGCGGATCGTATTAATATCCAGATTATTGGTTGGCTCATCAAGCAGCAACACTTCCGGATTAGAAAACAGCGCTTGGGCCAGCAACACACGCAGCTTCCAGCCCGGCGCAACATCACTCATCGGGCCGTTATGCTGCTCAATTGGAATGCCTGCCCCCAATAACAACGCACCAGCACGCGCTTCGGCAGTGTAGCCATCGTATTCAGCCACTTTGCCTTCCAGCTCCGCCGCGCGCATATAATCGTCTTCGGTGGCTTCTAAATTGGCATAAATCGCATCGCGCTCAGCCAAAACAGCCCAAAGCTCTGTATGGCCTTGCATCACCACATCAATCACGCGGCTATCTTCAAAAGCAAATTGGTCCTGCTTTAACTTACCCAGGCGCACGCCTGGCTCTAAGCTGACATTGCCGCCTGTAGGCTCTAAATCCCCCCCCAGAATTTTCATAAAGGTGGATTTACCGCAACCATTTGCGCCAATCAAACCATAGCGGTTGCCATCACCAAATTTTACTGAAACCTTTTCAAATAAAGGCTTTGCACCAAATTGCATCGTAATATTAAAAGTACTGATCATGATCCGTTTACCCTATTTCTGTACACAAACGCCGTTGTATTTAATAAAAAAATGATTGCTTACCCGCTTCTTAGTACAGAAATGTGATCTGCAATATTCAAAGTACCCGTTTTGATCTGTTCACTATGATCGAGATACAGCATTGCATCTTCTAAAAATATCACCAGCCACTGCCTTAGCGGTGATTCAATCCGCGAAGCATATCAAATACACATTTACCCTGTTTCTTATACCGGCATTGTGATTTGCTTAAAAAATATCTTTTGCCACATTGCCAAACAAAACACAGCAACCCTACACAATGTAGTGATTTTCCTTTTTTCCGCGCACAAGTATCCCCAAGAGCAGCAGGCATATGCTATTGCCAAGCTGAATAACCCATTGCGGCAGCGTAAAGCGGGGGATTTTATCACAGCACAGCCACCAGATCGCCATGCTGTGCATAACCGGCCGATCAGATGCTAAGTGGAAATAGTTAAAACAACGCCACAACGGCATTAATTCCGTAAGCAAGGCTTTAATCAATCAGAGCAGCAACGCTATACTAAAGCGGCATTCTTACTGTTTACCTATACTTATGTGGCACCTACCATTAACAGAAGCTATTTTTTAAATCAGTCACAATGACAATGTAATATTTATTTTCCACCGACGTAAAACAGCACTGGCATTTGCCATATTACTTAACATAATTAGCCTTCGATAATATGAAGAACAAACTCATTAGGGCGTGTCTATTTTATTTACCACAGCCAAGCAAGGTAGTATCTGTGTGTAACGCTGTATTTTTTACAAAATACTCGATAAAAACAAACTAAGTTAATATTTTTCAACCGCTTTTGTGCAGCAAGGTAGGGCAAGTAATGTTTGACATCAAAGGCCTTGTAAATTCACTCTTTCAGCACACCCCGCAAGAGGGTGTTTTTGATTTAAAGTCCGCTACTATTTTTATGGAAGAGCTACCTGAAAGTGATATTTTGCAGGCACAGATAGAAATTGTAAAAGCATTAAAGCAACTCAATAGCAATCCAAAAATCAGCATAAATGAGCGCTTCAAGACTATTCCTTACCTCGAAGAAAAAGCCCAGCCACTGCAAAGCCACCTGCTTGATATTTATCACGGCCGCTTAATTGAAGAAGGCACAACCTCCCATCAAGTCCTGCCTACGATCTTAAATTTTTGGTATGAAATGGCTACGGGATACTTGAGCTGTATTAAGCAAGGCAGCCAAAAGAAATTTACATCGTCACAAAAAATAGAATTTTTTACCCTCAGGGCAATGGATCTCTACGCCATCCAGGCCCAGTATTCTTATATGCGCCACTTGGAAATTGACCACCATATCTGGCGCAATCTTAACCGCCTCTATCTTTTTGCCGAACAGGGTGGTTTTGCAGATAAAACACAGATTAGCCCGGCAAATATCAGTGTTTACCAAATCTACGTACGGACATTAATGCTCTCCCTGTCTGCACCGGAAAAAATACAATCTAGGCAAATTGAACTCATCAGCATCTGGCTAAAAAAGTGGACAAGCGAATTTATCTTAGAAAAAGAGCTAAAACCACACCAGCACTTATTTGCAATTAATATTTCAGGCAGCACTCCACCCAAACGAATCCGCCGGGATATGGTTGGAGAGAACTGGCGCTACTGGTCTACCAATACAATCACGGCCCAGATTACACAACTTCTTGAACAATATAGCCAGGGTCAATCTCCTGCCTCCTTAGGGCTTCCTGCTGAATCAAACTCCCCCTCGAACTTGGAATTATTGCAGACGTTACGTAATTTATGGTCCCGTGATGCCATTACACCGGTAAGAAAACACGAAAGAAAAAGTAATAACAAATCAATCCAGGTCATTACTGGCTTGGCAAACATCGTGCCCTTTATTACCCAGCAAGGGAAAGTGGCCGCAAGTAGTGCGGATCAGATCAATGCTGAGAAATGGGAGTTGGGTGATGAAAGCAGCAGTGGCTTCGGTTTAAACTACCATAGTGAAACTCAAATTGAAGTGGGTGAGCTTTTAGGCTTAAACCATGTAACAAATCATCCATTTACAATTGGAATTGTGCGCCGCTTTCACCGTAGCCAAGAAGGCTTTGTCAGCGTTGGCGTAGAAACACTGACACAAAGCCCAATTATCGTGGAACTCACCCCCTTACTGTCCGAAGAGAGTACCACCTGTATTTATGCCCCTGAAGGACCTAGCAGCAATCCAGCCCGGTTCCTGATTATTCCTCAGGTGATATTTGCAGAACACAGAGAATACAAATTTGCAGCCCAAGGGAAAAACTACCTCATCCGTCTCTCACCTGCACTAGAGCACACCTCCAGCTTTGTTTTAGCCAAATTTACAGTTCTGGAAAAACTCTAAATGCATATTCTGCCCATGAAATATTTTATTAATTTACACAAAATTCTTTACACATTCTCAAACATTCCACTATAATGCGTACCTGTCTGAGTTGCTAAGACTCAGCACGAAGGAAGTGTGGCCGAGTGGTTTAAGGCAGCAGTCTTGAAAACTGCCGAGGATGCAAGTCCTCCGTGGGTTCGAATCCGACCGCTTCCGCCAGGATTCAAGAAAATCCCCTGATGAAAATCAGGGGATTTTTTTTGTCTATTAACTCAAAACACGGCGTAGACTATCAAAGACACCAATCTACCCATAAAAAAAACCCCACCAAAGTGGGGTTTTGAGTAGATTTTAGATGCAGACCTAAACGATTAGAAACCAGTCCATGTGCCAACAGTAATACGTGCGCTGTTACCAGAATCAGGAGTCGAGCCATCAAAGTGGGTCGATGCTTTAGAATCATACTTATGATAGCGGCCTTGCACGAAGAATTGAGTATTCTTCGACAACATGTAACCCCACTGACCAGCAAACTGCTGAACACCAGAATCAAGCTTGTCACGACCACCATTGGCAATACGAACACCACCGGCTAACTTAGCATCCATAATTTGCTGATAGCTAACATTGATGCTGTTTTTGCCGAAGTTATAGCCACCACCAATCAGCCACTGTCCCACATCCAGAGAAGATGTGCCAGCGCCGTACTTAACGTAATTACGCTTGTAAAGTGCGCGAACATTGAAATCACCAAATGTTGCACGACCGCCCAAAAATGCTAAGCGAGTTTCGTTACCAGCCTCTGTGACATCAGCCCAGTCAGCCGGTCCGTTGCCACTTGCCAGTGCCATTTGTACGAATGCGCGGTCATTTTGAAGCTGGTAACCACCATCAATATTAAAGTTAGCAAATGCTACATTACCGGTCAGATCATAAGCATAAGTATTAGTATCACCCTTGCCAGCAACGCCTGCTTTATCACCAATTTTATACTGAGCCGCAAAAGAAACAGGGCCAAACTTAGGTGACATATAGTTCAGGGAATCTTTCCACTTGTCTGGTGAAGTACCAAAGTCAGCAAGCAAGTTACCAGACCCGTTCACGCCATACGGCCAGTCAAGCACATTCAGGTAAGAATTAACAAACTGTGTACCCGCACGCAGTTCACCCCAGCCGCCAGCATAACCAATCCAAGCCTCACGGCCACCAAAAGTATCATAACGGTAGTCAGTTGCTACTTTCTGGGCAACACGCCATTTCAGCTTGCTGCCGTTATCAAGCTGATCAGAACCATCAATATTGATAACAATTGCTGTTTCTTCGTACAACTCACCACCAGATGACGATGCACCTGTTGAGCGGTTTGTACCGAACATCAGGTCCATTTCAGCCGAGCCGTTAATAGATACATCAGCAAAAGCTGGCGTAGAACATGCTGCAGCAACAGCAGCAACGATCAGAGCACGTTTAAACATTATTCATCTCTCTCTAAAAGGGAATATGGTTTTTTTGACTTCACTACATCAAGGCATATTTGCTTGTGTTACGAAGCAAGAATACTCAATAGGTAGAAACCCATGCAATATTGCGTCGCATATCTGCAACATTGTGTATCCAACGTACAACAAAACCCTTACTAGAGTGACGTAAATGCTAGCACGCACAAAAAACGCCACGACTTTCATCGTGGCGTTTTTTTAAACTTAAAGCGCCAGGCCCGCACCGAATACCAGCCTGTTGCTTAGTGGCAGGTTCTAAATTAGAACGCTGTCCATGTACCTACTAACAGACGTGTAGAGTCTTTCTTGTCTGAATTAAGAGCAAAGCCATCAAGTTGTGCAGTACGTGTCATTACACTAGCATTACCAGCAGTATCCAGCATGTGGTGACGAACTTGAGCGAAGGCAACAGAGTTCTTAGACAGCTTGTAGTTGTACTGAGCATTGATTACATTCATACCGTCATCACGCTTAGCACCATCAGTTTTGCTATCTTGAACGCGCTGATAACCCAGGTTGAAGTTGTTCTTACCCATGGTATAACCACCAGCCAGCAAGAATTGATCAACAGCAGTCTTATCACCAGCAACAGCCAACTCTACATCGCCATTCCACTCGTTACGCTTGTAACCAGCAGCCAGGTCAAATGCACCCATCTTGTATTTAACATCAAGGTTGTATGTACGCAGTTTATTTTCTGCACCAGTACCTACAGTAAAGTCACCCGAACTACCCCACGTTTTACCACCGAATATCTTTGCTTTGGAAGAAGCATTCGCGTTATTTTGAGCTTCAGCAATACCAGCATCAATATCAAAACCGTAGCCCATGTAGTTAGCAGTCAATTCCATAGCACGGGCTGAGTTACGACCATTACCTAAATCATACTGACCAGCAAAGCTGAAGCCGCTAAACTTAGGTGAGAAGTAGGTTATGGCGTTTGCGTATTGAACTTGCTGCGAACCAAAATCAGCCCACAAGTTACCTTGGCCTGAAGATGCAAAACCATCTAACTCACGGTATTGGTTAGAGAACTGGTTACCGAAACGAACTTCACCAAACTGAGTTGCGTAACCAATCCAAGCCTCACGCTGACCAAAGCTGTCATAACGACCTGGAGTTTCTACTTTCTGAGCCAGGCGCCATTTCAGTGTATCGCCAGAATCCAGCTTATCAGTGCCATCAATATTTACAACAACGGCAACTTCTTCAGCAACTTTGCCATCGCCCTTTGCATTCTGGTTAGTCTTGTACATCAAGTCCATTTCAGCAGAACCGCTGATTGTTACATCTGCGAATGCAGGAGCTGCAAACATTGCGGATACGGCAGTAGCGATAAGAACGCGCTTAAACATACTGAGATTCCTTTATCAATTTTAGAGCCACGAATTCAATTATTTAAATTCGGATCCATAGGATTTGAAAGACCACTCAGCAGCGCATTTTTATTTTAAAGCCAACTCAGCAAACGGCTGAATCTACTTAATAAAAAATCAAGCGAGCTAAGTGCTCCGAAGCCCGTATATAACCACAGCGTTTAATTTTGTTCTGCTGTAAAAATACCAAACCCTTATAAGTAAAAATACCAATAAAACATCACATTGCCCTATACTAGGTAATAGACCTTATTATTGAAATAATCGAGCGCAAAATATATAAATAAAAGAATAAAATCCGGTTGTTTTTTACAATAAATAGCACAAATATTCACAACATTAAACATAAAAAAAGATATATGTAAAACCAAATAAACACCTTCAAAAAAATTAAATACGGTCGATTAATTTCATTCCTGTTTTTCCTGGAGCAATCTATAAAGCAATAAAATCTGGCCCTATATCGACCTACGCCACAGAAAGAAATCAGGCCTTCCACCATGTTAAGTTGTATATTTACAACGTTTTTTCACTTTAAAACCAACACAATAAATGAGCAGGTTTCTGTTTATCTCAATAGCAGCCAGGTTGCTCTGCCCTATTTTTAGGATCCAGAACACGTCAGAACACAAACCGGCAGGCATCACACACAGACAAAAACCAGCGTGCACACGGCAAGGCAGCTCTCATACACCATTTTCCATTTTTCTGGATAAAGCACCCTCAAACGGCTTAAATTGCTTAAAACCACCATAGAGCTGCTTGATAGGGCAAGAAAAGCACAGACAAAAAAATACCCGCATCGCTGCGGGTATCTTATTAAAGCACTACTCAAAGTACTTATTATTTAGCATTCCACAAAGCTTTGGTCGTATCGAGCATACGGTTAGAGAAGCCCCACTCGTTGTCGTACCAGGACAGCACTTTCACCAAAGTACCACCGGACACCTTAGTTTGCGATGCTTCGTAGGTAGAAGACGCTGAATCGTGATTAAAATCGATCGATACCAGTGGCAGATCGTTATAGTTCAACACGCCTTTCATCGGGCCTTCAGATGCTTCTTTCATGATCTGGTTAATTTCCTCAACTGTCGTTGCACGAGCAGCCGTGAAAGTCAGATCAACCAAAGAAACATTAATCGTTGGTACGCGAACAGCAAAACCATCCAGCTTGCCTTTCAGCTCGGGCAATACCAGTGCAACTGCCGCGGCAGCGCCAGTCTTGGTTGGAATCATCGAATGCGTTGCTGAACGGGCACGACGCAGATCTTCGTGATAAACGTCTGTCAGAACCTGATCATTGGTGTAGCTGTGGATTGTGGTCATCAAACCGGAAACAAGACCGATTTTATCGTTCAGTGGCTTAACCAGCGGCGCAAGGCAGTTGGTGGTGCATGAAGCGTTAGAAATAACAGTATCAGTGGCTTTCAGCGTGTCGTGGTTTACACCGAACACGATGGTGGCATCCACATCATTACCGCCTGGTGCAGAAATAATCACTTTTTTCGCGCCGGCAGTAATGTGCGCTGATGCCTTTGCTTTGCTGGCAAAGAAGCCGGTACACTCCATCACCACATCCACGCCGATTTCTGCCCATGGCAAATCAGCAGGATTACGCTGAGCACAAACGCGAATTTTGTCGCCGTTTACGATCATAAAATCGCCATCTACAGATACTTTGCCAGCAAATTTGCCATGCACTGTATCGTATTGTGTCAGGTGAGCGTTAGTTTTTGCATCGCCTAAATCGTTAATAGCCACGATTTGGAATTCATCAGTACGGCCAGATTCATACAAAGCGCGCAGTACATTGCGACCGATACGACCATAGCCGTTAATTGCGATACGAATTGCTGCCATTGCCTCGTGCTCCCCAGTGAGTTCAGAAAAAGCGCGTCCCCTACCGGGCCGCGCATAAAAAAAAATCAAGAATAGAGAATACCCAGCTGTCGTCCTGCTGACGATATGGCTATTCCCTATAAAACATGAAATATTGATATAAATCGTAACTTACAAACGGTTTTTATACCCACACAGGCCCAAAACCGAGCCTGGCAATAATGCGTGGGTATAATCCTCTAAGTTAATTACTTTGCAAATGCTGCGGCTGCACGAGCCAGTGCGGTAATCCCCGCCCAGTCACCAGCGGCAACCATTTCCTTAGGGGCGAGCCACGATCCACCCACGCACCCAACATTTGGCATAGCCAATAATTTAGGAGCCGACTCTGGACTTACTCCACCCGTTGGGCAAAATAAAATTTGCGGCAAAGGGCCACCCATTGCTTTGAGCATACCCATGCTCCCCGCTTGCTCTGCCGGGAATAATTTCAGGGCGTCAAAGCCTTCTTCCAGCGCAGCAATTGCCTCGGATGGGGTCATCACACCAGGCAGCAGCTCAATTTTTGCAGCACGGGCAGCGGCAGCCAGTGTAGGCGTCAGGCCCGGCGTTACTGCAAACACCGCACCAGCTGCCTTAGCTTGCGCAAACTGCTCAGGGCGCACCACAGTACCGACGCCCACAATGGCACCCGGCACATTATCAACAATGGCGCGCACCGCAGCCAGAGCCGCATCGGTACGTAAAGTGACTTCCAGGACACGAATACCACCATCAACCAGAGCCTGAGCCAGCGGAACTGCGTGTTCGACTTTCTCGATTACCAAAACCGGCATCACCGGACAAGAGCGCATGATTTCGCGAATTTGCATGGGTTTGTTCTTCCTGTTCTGTAAATTATTAGATGTGTGGGATGGGAGGAGCTGAGTGATACCCATCAGTAATAACGATTCGATGAGTATCTTGCCGGGTGCAGATATTTTGTATCACCCGGCAAAGCCCCCCCATCAAAAAAACGATTTAACTAATTAATGAGCCAAACCCATGCTGATTGCGCCTTCTTCAGCACCGGTTGCTGCAGAGCGGAATGTAGCGAACAGCTCACGGCCCATTCCATGCTCGTTGGCAGACAGATCTGCAGTATCCACAGTGCGAGCAGCCCATTCAGCCGCATCAACTTTCGCTTCAACCACGCCAGCATCTGCATCAAGGCGGATGATATCGCCATTTCTAACTTTGCCCAGCGGCCCGCCGTTTAAAACTTCCGGCGTCATATGAATAGCCGAAGGCACTTTGCCCGATGCTCCCGACATACGGCCGTCGGTCACCAAGGCCACTTTAAAACCACGATCCTGCAACAACCCCAACACAGGAGTGAGCTTATGCAACTCTGGCATTCCATTAGCACGCGGCCCCTGGAAACGCAGAACCGCCACAAAGTCTTTTTCCAGCTCGCCACGTTTAAACGCGGCCAGCACATCATCCTGATCGTCAAACACAATTGCGGGCGCTTCTACACAGCGATTTTCTGGCTTAACCGCAGAAATTTTAATCACAGAGCGGCCCAGGTTGCCCGCCAGCAAACGTAAACCGCCATCTGCACTAAACGGGTTGCTTGCATGGCGAACAACGTTGTCATCCACAGGCTCGAGCGGTGCAGCTCGCCACACCGCCTTGCCATCTTCCCCTAGGAAAGGCTCGTTGGCATAAGGCCGTAAGCTTTTACCAGCAACTGTCAGCACATCTTCGTGCAGCAAGCCTGCATCCAGCAATTCGCGAATTAGAAAACCCATGCCACCGGCAGCATGGAAATGATTTACATCAGCCGAGCCATTTGGATAAATTTTTGCGAGCAAGGGAATAATGGCAGACAAATCATCGAAATCACTCCAGTCGATAATAATACCCGCAGCACGAGCGATCGCAATCATATGAATAGTGTGATTGGTCGAGCCGCCCGTTGCAAGCAAGCCAACAATGCCATTCACAATGCATTTCTCATCCACTACTTTACCAACCGGTGTAAATTCATCGCCTCTGTAAGTGATAGCGATCGCACGCTGTGCCGCTGCAACAGTCAGGGCATCACGTAAGGGAGTGCCTGGATTAACGAAAGCTGCACCAGGTAAATGCAAGCCCATCACTTCCATCAGCATTTGATTTGAATTAGCGGTCCCGAAAAAAGTACATGTCCCCGCACCGTGATAAGAACCCTCTTCGGAGGCCAGCAGTTCTTCACGGCCGCATTTGCCTTCGGCAAATAACTGGCGCGCTTTCGCTTTTTCACTATTGGCAATGCCCGATGTCATCGGGCCCGCAGGCACAAATACTGTTGGCAAATGACCAAATTGCAAAGCCCCAATCAATAAACCCGGCACAATTTTGTCGCAAACACCAAGGCAAACCACGCTATCAAACACATTGTGAGACAGGCCCACAGCAGTGGACATGGCAATCACATCGCGGCTAAACAGACTAAGCTCCATGCCTGGCTGACCTTGGGTCACACCGTCACACATGGCAGGCACGCCACCGGCAAACTGTGCTGTTGCGCCCGACAGGCGCACTGCTTCTTTAATAATTGCAGGGAACATTTCAAACGGCTGATGTGCCGACAGCATATCGTTATATGCGGAGACGATTCCCAAATTGGGCTGGCGCATCTCACGCATCATAATTTTATCTGTTTCCGGTGCCGCAGCCCAGGCATGAGCCTGGTTCGTACAGGCTAAGCCTTTACGTAGCGGCTCCTTACTGGCAGCCTTTTCAAGACGGGCTAAATAACGAGAGCGAGGACCCTGGCTTCTTGCGATAATACGCGCAGTGACTTCGGCAAGCTTAGGATGAACAGACATAGACAAAGACTCCGAGTTACGGCGCGATCACGGCACGCCACGTACATTTCTGTAAAATTGACCGTAGTTTTACTACAAAGCACCTATAACTTCAACCGCAGCGGCCTGGAAATTTCATTTCATTGCGCTGCATCAATAGTCAACATTTACACAGGGTTACCATTCTACGCTACGTGTTAACCCCCATCATTAAGAGACCTTGGCGAATTTCGTTTGCGCCGCTATTTAGCTGTGTAGTAAGATTACAAAGTCTTACGTGCCCGCCAAGGCCCGAAAACCGACTCAAAGAATAAAGGACTCACGCGGATGACTCAGATCGACGCTTTCGACATGGTGCTGTTCGGCGGCACTGGCGACTTGGTAATGCGTAAATTATTACCAGCGCTCTATCACCAACATCAAGAAGGCAATCTGCCCCAGGAAGGACGCATCGTCTGCCTGGGCCGCAGTGTCCCAGATACTGCAGCTTACCTCAATAAAGCCCATGCTTTAGCCGTAGGCTACCTGGGCAAGCACTACAATGACGCCGACTGGGCGACATTTGCTGAGCGGATTGAATATCTGCATCTTGATTCCAATCATCCGGAAGAATTTACCAAGTTAGCCGACGCGCTAAATGCCTTTCCCAAGCGTGTTCGCGTATTTTATCTCTCGACTGCGCCTGATTTATTCGCTCCCATTTCCAAGAGTCTATCCGAAGTTGGCCTTACCGCCGGCAATGCCCGCGTAGTGCTCGAAAAACCGCTAGGGCATGATCTAGCTTCATCAAACAAAATTAACGACGAAGTTGGTGAATATTTCCAGGAACACCAAATTTATCGAATCGACCATTATCTGGGCAAAGAACCTGTTCAGAATTTGATGGCACTGCGCTTTGCCAACACTCTGCTTGAGCCGCTCTGGCGCAGAGAATGGATTCGCGACGTACAAATCACCGTTACAGAACAGGTTGGTGTTGAATCACGCGCCGATTTTTACGATAAAACCGGTGCACTGCGCGATATGGTGCAAAACCATCTGCTGCAACTGCTGACCATCGTGGCAATGGAGCCGCCTGCATCCATCGATGCAGATGCAGTGCGCGATGAGAAACTCAAGATTCTACGCGCCTTAAAGCCACTTTCAACAGAAGATGTGCACACAAAGGTTGTACGCGGCCAATACAGAGCCGGTGCGGTAGATGGCAAACCCGTAACAGGTTACCTGAACGAGCCGGATGTTCCGGCCAACTCAAAAACCGAAACCTTTGTTGCACTAAAAGCAGAAATCCAAACCTGGCGCTGGGCTGGCGTACCATTTTACCTGCGTACCGGTAAACGTCTGTCCGAACGCCTTGCCGAGATCGTCATTAATTTTCGCGAAACACCGCATTCCATTTACGGCCGTACCGCCAGCACCCCTAATCGCCTGGTGATTCAGCTGCAGCCCGCCGAATCGGTACGCCTTTATATGATGGCAAAGGAGCCGGGCAATCAAGGCCGTTTGCGTCCTGTACATCTGGATATGGATTTCAAAGAAATATTCCAGACCCGCAGCCCGGAAGCTTACGAGCGACTATTGCTAGATGTCATTCGCGGCGATCTATCCCTGTTTGTACGCCGGGACGAACAACGTGCGGCATGGCGCTGGGTTGAGCCAATTATCGACAACTGGGAAAGCAGCCCCGATGGCCCTAAGCCTTACACTGCCGGTACATGGGGCCCAGCTGCATCTTCTGCACTGCTATCACGTGACGGACTTTGCTGGCACGAAGAAGCATAACGCAAGTACTTGAATCAGGCGGGCCGGTTTTCTGGCCCGCTCTTTCATTATCATGAGGTAAAACATGTTGTCATGGCACGAATGTTCATCAAAAGACGAACTGGATCAGCAACTGGCTGATTTTATTGCTGAGCAATTAAGCACAGCCATTGCAACACGTGGTCAGGCAGGGATCGCAGTTTCTGGCGGAAGAACGCCAGCCGGTATGTTCAAAGCCTTACGGGTTAAGGAACTGGACTGGTCCAAAGTTTTCATTACACTGGCAGATGAGCGCTGGGTCGCCCCGGATCATACCGATAGCAATGAACGTCTTACCCGCGAGAACCTGCTGCAAGATAAAGCGGCCAAAGCAACATTTGTTTCCCAGGTATCAAGTGCCGCCACCGCTCATGAAGGCCAGCAAGAAATCGAGGCCCGGCTGGCAGCTCTTCCCTCTCCTCTGGATGTGCTGATTTTAGGCATGGGAGATGACGGCCATACCGCATCGCTCTTTCCCGATGCCGCCGAGCTGGAAGCCGCCTGCACCTCGGATGCACTATGCGCTGCGGTCACTCCGCCTGTGGCCCCGCATCAGCGTATTACGCTTACCCTGCCTACTCTTTCAAAAGCACGTTCAGTCATCGTGCATATCACCGGGGAGAGCAAAAAAACCCTATTACAAAACGCCCTGCTTGAGCAAAAGCCAGAAGCCGCACTCTTCCCGATTCGCCGGGTTCTGAATAAGGCAACAGCTGCCAAACACATATTCTGGGCAGCCTGATCCGGATGCTTTACTCTCTAGTCAGTACTTGTGCAAAAGTCTTCCGGCAAAGCGCGCCACCGTAAGCAAGCTGTGTAATATGGCAAGCGGGCTCGATTGCAGCCCAAGAAGTTTCGCACAAGAATTTTCCCCTCATAAAACTCGTGTTTGAGTGAGAAAAAGACATGCTCGAACGTATCAAAGCTGCACTCGATAGCCTCAGCAAATCAGAACGCAAAGTTGCCCAGCTGGTAATTGAACAGCCTAATCTGGTTGCCAATGCACCGATTGCGCAAATTGCTGACTTAGCCCTTGTTTCACAGCCCACCGTGATTCGTTTCTGTCGCTCACTCAACTGCTCAGGCCTGCAAGATTTCAAATTACGGCTCACACGCAGCCTGGTGTCCGGCGTGCCCTATGTGCACTCCATGGTGAGCCGCGATGATTCTGCTCACGATCTGGCGCGCAAATTATTCGATAATAATATTTCGCATCTGCTGCGCTGCCGCAATGAGCTCGACACCGAAGTGCTGGAACGCGCCATCACCATTTTGTCCAATGCCAAAAAGATCGAAATGTACGGGCAGGGACAATCAGGTGCAGTTGCAATAGACGCACAGAACAAGTTTTTCCGCTTGGGCGTACCCACCGTTTCATATACCGATCCGCATATGCACGGCATGAGTGCATCCATGCTCGGGCCTGGGGATGCCGTTGTTGCTATTTCAAACTCCGGCCGCACGCTGGATTTACTGCGCTCGGTAGAAATTGCCCGTGATGCGGGGGCTGATGTGATTGGAATTACCCACTCCAAATCACCATTAGCCAAGCGTTGCTCACTTTGCCTTTTTGCCGACACAATGGAAGACCCCGATCTGTACACCCCAATGATTACCCGGATCGTACATCTGGTCATTATTGACGTACTTGCCGTCGGTGTAGCACTCAGGCGCGGACCAGAACTCATAGACCAACTCGAAAAAATGAAACGCAGCCTTAAAGAAAAGCGTGTTCGAGGTCATGACAACTACAGTTGATTTTTAAGGACTTACCTACATCATGCCAAATCTTACACACACCCCAGCATGGCTTGCTTTAGAAGAGCACTTCAAAGAAATATCTGTTTTACATCTGCGTGATCTGTTTAAGGACGATCCAGAGCGGTTTGAAAAGTTTTCGCTTGAATCTGGCGGCCTGTTTTTTGATTACTCAAAAAACCGTATCACCACCCAAACCATGGAATTACTTATGGATCTGGCCCGTCAGTCCGGGCTGCCAGAGCGCATTCAGGCCATGTTTGCCGGCCAAAAAATCAACACCACCGAAAACCGTGCCGTATTGCACACAGCGCTACGTAACCTGGATAAACATCCGCTGATTGTTGATGGCGAAGATGTGATGCCCAAGGTTAATGCTGTAAAAGACAAAATCGGTATTTTCTCGGACAAAGTGCGTTCCGGCGAATGGCTGGGTTACACTGGCAAAGCGATTACCGATATTGTGAATATCGGTATTGGTGGCTCAGATCTGGGCCCGCTGATGGTGTGCCAGGCCCTGAAAGACTACGGTCACAAACGCCTGAAAATGCACTTTGTTTCAACCGTAGACGGCGATCAGGTTATATCCACGCTTGCGAAACTGAACCCTGAAACCACCCTCTTTATTATTTCATCTAAAACATTTACCACCCAGGAAACACTGACCAACGCCCGTACCTCGCGCGCATGGTTTGTAAAAACATCGGGAAGTGAAGAGCATATTGCCAAGCATTTTGTGGCTGTTTCCACCAATGCCAAAGCTGTCAGCGAATTCGGTATTGATATCGACAATATGTTTGAATTCTGGGATTGGGTAGGTGGCCGTTACAGCCTGTGGAGCGCCATTGGTTTACCTATTGCAATTTACCTTGGCAAACACAATTATCAGGATTTGCTGCATGGTGCGTACACCATGGACCAGCACTTTTGCAGTAAGCCATTAGAGCAGAATTTACCCGTAATTATGGGGATGCTCGGAGTTTGGTATGTCAATTTCTTTGGCGCCAGCACCCAGCTTATTTCTCCTTATAATCAATCGCTTTACCGATTCCCGGCATATTTGCAACAGCTGGACATGGAGTCAAACGGTAAAACAATTGATTTGAATGGCAAACGCGTGAATTATCGCACCGGTCCTGCGGTATGGGGCGACACCGGCATTAACGGCCAGCACGCCTATTACCAGTTATTGCATCAGGGCAGTCAAATGGTGCCGGTTGACTTTATTGCCACGATCGAGCACCCGGACATTCCCGAGCCACACAATACTATTTTGATGGCCAATGTCTTTGCCCAGACGGAAGCATTTTTGCGTGGAAAAAATGAAAGTGAAGTACGCGCAGAATTGGATATGCAAGGCATTACCGGTGATGCACAGGATGCCTTGGTTCCACATAAAATATTTGAGGGCAATCGCCCGACGAGCACCATCTTGATGCAGCGTTTGTCACCGCGGCGTTTAGGTACACTGATTGCCCTGTACGAGCACAAAGTATTTGTGCAGGGCACGGTCTGGAATATTAATTCCTATGACCAATGGGGTGTGGAACTTGGCAAGCAATTGGCAAAAGCCATTGAAGCCGATTTAATCACTCCGGGTTTAACCACTAACCATGATGCTTCAACCAATGGTCTGGTGAATTATTACAAGCGAAATACCCCGCGTTAAACGGGATGTATTTTTAGATGCCTATTACAATGCAGGCCTTTTAAAGCAGGCTGATCCACACAATCAGCCTGCCTCCGCATCAAAATCTGCGGAGTTATTAACCCACTCACAAGGTAGAGAGACCAATGGCAGAGCAGCTTCATGACCTCGATCCCCAAGAAACGCAAGAATGGCTGGAGTCACTCGATAGCGTCCTCGAAAAAGAAGGCGCAGAGCGCGCCCATTTTCTGGTTGAAAAACTAGTCGATCACGCCCGCCAGGATGGCGTCAATATTCCGTATACGGCAACAACAGCCTATATCAATACCATTCCTGCGCACTTGCAAGCCAAGCACCCTGGCAAGCCTAATCTGGAAGAACGCATTCTGGCTTATACCCGCTGGAATGCTGCAGCAATGGTGGTTAAAGCCAACCGTGACGAAGCAGAGCCGGGCGGGCATATTTCTTCATTCGCCTCCGCGGCCACTTTGTACGATGTGGGCTGGAATCACTTCTGGCACGCCCCTTCGGAAAACCATGGCGGCGATTTAGTTTACTTCCAGGGCCACTCTGCGCCGGGCGTTTACTCGCGCGCCTTCCTTGAAGGCCGTATTACTGAAGATCAACTGAATAAATTCCGTCGTGAAGTTGAAGGAGGCGGTTTATCGTCTTACCCGCACCCATGGCTGATGCCTGA
The DNA here is from genome assembly GCF_003952345.1 of Iodobacter ciconiae. Classification (NCBI taxonomy): domain Bacteria; kingdom Pseudomonadati; phylum Pseudomonadota; class Betaproteobacteria; order Neisseriales; family Chitinibacteraceae; genus Iodobacter; species Iodobacter ciconiae. Next base: position 2,185,963 of record NZ_CP034433.1, read on the forward strand.
TTTCTGGCAATTCCCGACGGTATCGATGGGTCTTGGCCCGCTGATGGCGATTTACCAGGCCCGCTTTATGAAGTACCTGGACGATCGCGGCTTTAAACAAAAAGGCGATCGTAAAGTCTGGTGCTTTTGCGGCGATGGCGAAATGGACGAGCCAGAATCCTTAGGCGCTATTTCCCTGGCAGGACGCGAAAAACTCGACAACCTGATCTTTGTGATTAACTGCAACTTGCAGCGCCTTGACGGCCCGGTACGTGGTAACGGCAAAATCATTCAAGAGCTGGAAGGCGATTTCCGTGGCTCAGGCTGGAATGTCATTAAGGTAGTCTGGGGCACAGGCTGGGATGCCATCCTTGCTCAGGACAAAAAAGGCCTGTTGCAAAAACGTATGATGGAAGTGGTCGATGGTGAATACCAGACTTACAAATCCAAAAACGGCGCTTATGTACGCGAACACTTCTTCGGTGCTTACCCGGAATTGCTCGATTTAGTTGCATCCATGTCTGATGACGATATCTGGCGTCTGACACGCGGTGGTAACGACCTTTATAAAGTGTACGCAGCCTATAAAGCGGCCTCGGAGCACAAAGATCAGCCTACCCTGTTGCTGGTTAAAACAGTAAAAGGCTTCGGCGTTGGTGCTGCGGGCGAATCGCAAAATATTGCGCACAACACCAAAAAACTGTCTGACAGCGATCTGATTCATTTGCGTGATCGCTTTAATATCCCGCTGACTGATGAAGAAGCCATTGCTTGCAAATTCTATCGTCCAGCTGACGATAGCCAAGAGCTCAAGCATATGCACGAGCGTCGTGCCTCGCTGGGCGGCTTTGTGCCATCCAGAAAACCCGTCGACGAGCCGCTGGAAGTACCGGGCCTAGACGCGCTGCAAAGCTTGTTGGGCGACTCCGGTGAGCGTGAAATGTCCACCACCATGGCCTTTGTTCGTATCCTGAACACCCTGGTGAAAGACAAAAAAATCGGTAACCGCATCGTGCCTATCGTGCCGGATGAATCCCGCACCTTCGGTATGGAAGGCATGTTCCGCCAGCTGGGGATCTGGTCGCATGTGGGCCAGCTGTACGAGCCACAAGATGCTGATCAGCTGATGTTCTACAAGGAATCCAAAACCGGTCAGGTATTGCAGGAAGGGATTAACGAAGCCGGTGCGATGAGCGACTGGATTGCTGCGGCAACCTCCTACGCCAACCACGGCGTCACCATGATTCCGTTCTACATCTACTACTCGATGTTTGGTTTCCAGCGTATCGGCGACTTAGCATGGGCAGCGGGCGATTTACGCGCTCGCGGCTTCTTGGTCGGTGGTACGGCTGGCCGCACCACGCTGAACGGCGAAGGCTTGCAGCATCAGGATGGTCACGGCCATCTGTTTGCCGAATTTATCCCGAACTGCGTGTCCTACGATCCGACCTTCGCTTACGAGCTGGCCGTGATTGTGCAAGACGGTATGCGCCGCATGTATCAAAACCAGGAAAACATTTATTACTACCTGTCAGTAATGAATGAAAACTACAGCCACCCTGCTATGCCAGAAGGCTCGGCAGCTGGCATCCTGCGCGGCATGTATATGTTCCAGGAAGGCGCAAAAGACGCTGCACTGAAAGTGCAGCTGATGGGTTCGGGCACGATCTTTCGCGAAGTAATCGCTGCGGCAGAGCTGCTGAAAGCCGATTTCGGCGTGGATGCGGATATCTGGTCTTGCCCAAGCTTTAACGAACTGCGCCGAGATGGTATGGCCGTTGAGCGCCACAATATGCTCAACCCGCTGGCAACGCAGCAAGTACCTTATGTAACTGAATGCCTGACTGGCCGTACTGGGCCTGTGATTGCCGCAACTGACTACAAGCGCGCATTTGCAGATCAAGTACGTGAATACGTTCCTGCCAAGTATGTTGTGCTGGGTTGCGACGGCTATGGCCGCTCCGATTCACGCAAAGCATTGCGCAGCTTCTTTGAAGTGGATCGCCACCACGTTGCCGTTGCTGCACTGAAAGCACTGGCTGACGAGGGCAAAATTCCTGCTGCAAAAGTAGCACAGGCCCTTGAAAAGTATGGCATCGCAGCAGGCAGACCAGCGCCTTGGACAGTGTAAAGCAGTGAGACTGAGTCTTAAGCAACACGCTTAAAGACAATGGAGGAGGGATTTATCCCTTCTCCCCTCTCACTCCATACCCTCACAGGATTCGTATATATGAGCACATTGATTGAAGTAAAAATCCCCGACATCGGCGGCCACGAGGGCGTTGAAGTGATCGAGGTTTTTGTAAAAGCTGGCGACACCATTGAAGTAGAGCAATCGCTCATTACATTAGAAACCGACAAAGCGACGATGGAAGTGCCATCGACCCACGCCGGTGTAGTTAAAGAAATGAAGATCAAGATCGGCGATAAAGCCTCGGAGGGCAGCGTGGTATTGCTGCTGGAAGCCGCGGCTACGGCCGGCGCAGCTGCGCCTGCTGCAGCACCTGTTTCAGCTGCAGCGCCTGCTCCTGCAGCAGCGCCTGCCGTTGCCAGCAGCATCGAAGTGCGCGTACCGGACATCGGTGGCCACGATGCTGTTGACGTGATTGAAGTCTTTGTAAAAGCGGGTGATGTGGTTGAAAAAGAACAATCCCTGATCACCCTGGAAACAGACAAAGCCTCGATGGAAGTGCCATCACCGGAAGCGGGCGTAGTAGAAAGCATCTCCCTGAAAGTCGGGGACAAAATCAGCGAAGGCGGCTTGATCCTGGTACTGAAAGGCACCGCCTCAGCAGCGGTACCAGCCGCCGCAGTGGCAGCAGCCCCTGCAGCGGTTGCCGCGCCTGCAGCCGCCGCTGTAATCGCAGCTCCCGCGGCAGTTGCAGCGCCCGCAGCTCGCCCTGTTGACGAAGCCAGCTTCAAAAAATCCCACGCATCGCCATCTATTCGCAGCTTTGCCCGCGAATTAGGCGTCGATCTGGGCCGCATTGCCGGCACAGGTCCTAAGGGCCGTATTTTGCATGGCGACGTGCAGGCTTATGTAAAATCAATCATGAGCAGCCAGTCAGCAGCACCCAGTGCCGCCCTTGGTACAGGCTCTGGCCTTGATCTTCTGCCTTGGCCAAAAGTTGATTTCGCCAAATTTGGCCCGATCGAAACCAAGCCATTAACCCGCATCCAGAAGCTCTCCGGCGCGAATCTGCACCGCAACTGGGTGGTGATTCCGCATGTAACGTTTAACGACGAATGCGATATCACCGAGCTGGAAGAATTCCGCAAATCTATCGGTAAAGAGTGGGAAAAGAGCGGCATGAAGCTCTCGCCGCTGGCCTTTATTATTAAAGCCGCAGCTGAAGCGCTGAAAGCCTTCCCAACCGTTAACGCCAGCCTCGATGGCGACAATCTGGTCTTAAAACAGTATTACAACATCGGCTTTGCAGCTGACACGCCAAATGGCTTGGTTGTACCTGTCATCAAGAATGTTGATCAAAAAGGCTTAAAACAAATCGCCCAAGAGCTGACCGACCTTTCCGCCTTAGCGCGTGAGGGCAAACTCAAGCCGACCGATATGCAAGGCGCAACCTTTACTATTTCCAGCCTTGGCGGCATTGGCGGTACCAGCTTCACACCGATCGTCAACGCACCTGAAGTGGCGATTCTTGGCGTGTGCAAATCCCAAATCAAGCCAATCTGGAATGGCAAAGAATTTGAGCCACGCCTGATGTGCCCATTGTCGCTATCCTTCGATCACCGCGTGATCGACGGCGCAATGGCCGGCCGCTTCACCGTGCAACTGGGCAAGCTGCTAAGCGACATCCGCCGTTTGGTGTTGTAAGCGTCAGCTAAAAATTTAATACTAAAACCCAAATCTTAAAACACGAAGTTAAGGAGAACACGGAGCAACACGGAGAAAACCCTCAGTCTTTTTTGTCTCCGTGAAACTCCGTGTTCTCCGTGGTTCAAGGTCTGGGTTTTCAATCCTTTTGTAGGGAGTGAACCAGAGCATGGTGCACTCCCTACCATTGACCAAATGGAATGAATGATGAGTAATCTGATTGAAATTAAAGTCCCCGATATCGGCGGCCATGACAATGTGGATATCATCGAAGTCTTCGTGAAAGCCGGCGACACGGTAGCCGTTGAAGAATCCCTGATTGCTCTGGAAACCGATAAAGCCACGATGGAAGTGCCTTCCACCCACGCCGGTGTAATTAAAGAAGTTAAAGTTGCCGTGGGCGACAAAGTATCCGAAGGCAGCCTGCTGGTAGTGATGGAAGTTGCCACAACTGCAGCAGCATCTGCCCCGGCTGCAGCACCAAGCCCGGCACCTGCAGCACCACAAACCACACCTGTAGCAGCCAGCCATAGCACCGCTGCCGGCCCGATCTATAGCGGCACTGCCGACTATGAATGCGAAATGGTGGTGCTCGGTGGTGGCCCCGGTGGTTACTCCGCCGCGTTCCGCTCGGCAGACCTTGGTATGAAAACCATCGTGGTTGAGCGTTTTTCCAAGCTTGGCGGTGTGTGTTTGAATGTGGGTTGTATTCCGTCAAAGGCACTGCTGCACAATGCCGCAGTGATCGACGAAGTAAAACACCTAGCGGCCAACGGGATTAAATTTGGCGAGCCAGAAGTCGATATCGACGCGCTGCGTGACTTTAAAGAAAAAGTCATTGGCAAGCTCACAGGTGGTCTGGCCGGTATGGCCAAAGCGCGTAAAGTGGAATTTGTACGTGGTATTGGCCGCTTTATTGACCCGCACCATCTGGAAGTGCAAATCACGTCAGGTGAAGGCAAAGAAGTCACTGGGGCCACAAAAATCATCAAGTTCCAGAAAGCAATTATTGCTGCTGGCTCTTCAGTATTTAAGCTGCCTTTTGTACCGAACGATCCGCGCGTAGTGGATTCAACCGGCGCACTGGAGCTCAAATCCGTACCCAAACGCATGCTGATTTTAGGCGGCGGGATTATTGGTCTGGAAATGGGTACGGTTTACTCCACACTGGGCGCACGCCTTGATGTAGTAGAAATGCTCGATGGCCTGATGCAGGGCGCGGATCGCGATCTGGTTAAAGTATGGGAAAAATGGAATGCCCACCGCTTTGACAACATCATGCTCAAGACCAAAACCGTAGCGCTAGAAGCGAAAGAAGACGGTATCTGGGCAACGTTTGAAGGCGACAACGCCCCTGCAGAGCCTCAATGCTACGACCTCGTGCTGCATGCAACAGGCCGTGTGCCTAACGGCGGCAAAGTGGGCGCAGAAAACGCCGGCGTAGTTGTGACTGATCGAGGCTTTATCCCTGTTGATAAGCAAATGCGCACCAATGTGCCGCATATTTTTGCGATTGGCGATCTGGTTGGCCAGCCGATGCTGGCGCACAAAGCCGTGCACGAAGCGCACGTTGCGGCCGAAAACGCAGCGGACCACAAAGCCTTTTTTGATGCCCGCGTGATTCCGGGTGTGGCCTATACCGATCCGGAAGTCGCCTGGGTGGGGGTAACCGAAGATGAGGCCAGGAAAAATGGTATCAACTACGGCAAAGGCGTATTCCCATGGGCGGCATCGGGCCGTGCCATTGCCAATGGCCGCGACGAAGGCTTTACCAAATTGATCTTTGATCAGGACACCAAGCAAATCATCGGCGGCGCAATTGTTGGCCCGCACGCTGGCGATATGATCGGTGAAATCTGCCTTGCCATCGAAATGGGTTGCGATGCCGTAGATATCGGCAAAACCATCCACCCTCACCCGACCATGGGCGAATCGATTGGTATGGCAGCCGAAGCATTCAAAGGTGTATGTACAGATCTGCCACCACAGAAAAAAAAGTAACTGTTACAGCTTAAAAACCCGGCTTGGTTGCCGGGTTTTTTTACGCCCGTACAAACTCCATTTAAAACAAAAGCACTTAATTTCTGCCAAATACTTACATAAATAATACATTTTTTGTTACAAAAATTTCTTAAAACATACCGTTACTACGGAATTAAATTACAAGTAGCTTGAAGCTTTTCAAGACTAACCTAAGCTATTAAAAGGAAATAACAAAACCACTCAGGAGGTGCCCTCAAATGCCTGCAGTATTTCATGACACAGCCCAGCTGCAATTGATTGATCAGATCCCCTGCGGCATTTATCTCTGTCATTCAAGCGGGCAATGCCGTTATACAAACTCGGCCTTACAAACCATGCTGGGCCTCTCTGCTGAAGACTGCGCTGGCGATGGGTGGCTTAAAAACCTGCACCCGGATGACCGTGAGCGGGTACACGGGCAATGGCTACAGGCAATGGCTACTCAAACTGATTTTGAACTTTCCTTTCGTATTTTGCGAGCCGATCAGCAGATATGCTATTTACGCACAAAAGCCCGCCCGCTCCCAGATGCCCATGGCCAGATCAGCGGCTATATCGGCAGCATGGAAGAGCTTACCTTTAATCACATCCCCCCGCTGCACTACCACACCCCGATCAAAGCGGCCTCCATTTCCAATGCAATTTTCGATAAGCAAGGCAAACTCATTTACCTTAACCCGGCATTTAGCAGCTGCTTTGGTTATCAACTTACCGATATACCTCTGTTAAATGACTGGTGGAGCCTGGCTCTGCCCGTGCCAGAATACCGGCAGTGGGTATTTAATCAAGGCCTGTACCATGATCCGCTCAGCTCTGACAACATCTTCCCGGCTTTAGAGACACATATTTGCTGTAAAGATGGGAGCTACAAAACGGTTAAAGTCAGCCAGAGTCCGCTGCCATTTGTGCTTGATCAGGCACTGCTCATCACCCTTATTGATCTGGGCGGATCTGAGCAGCAGCAATCGCAAGAAAACCCGGCCAGCTGGCTGCAGCTGGCTGGCATGATCGATTCGGCAACAGACGCCAATCAGGCTAAAAATGCATTTCTTAGCCTGATGGGGCATGAAATCCGCACGCCGCTCAATAGCATATTGGGCATGGCGTATCTGGCCCAGCTCACCCCTCTGGATGCAAAACAAAGTGATTATCTGAACAAAATCACGCTCTCGGCCGGCCATCTGCTCGATCTGATGAATGACATTCTCGATTCTTCAAAAATTGAGGCCGGCAAACTGCAAATCAGTATGGTTCGGCCTGCAGAAGAGAAATTAACCGTTAGCAGCCAGCCGGGCAGAGAAAGCGAGTTTAAATTCAGCCAGCACCCCGTCATTAATACGCAAGCCCCCTCTTCCAACCATCATCGCCACAGCACGAGTGATCATTGTCTGGTAGGAAAACACATTTTGCTGGCAGACGATCACCCGTTTAACCAGCAAATTGCAGCCGAATTATTACAAATAGCCGGAGCAGAAGTTACCACCGCCAACAATGGGCTTGAAGCGCTGCAATTAACAAAAAAATACCATTTCGACGCCATTTTGATGGATATGCAAATGCCACAAATGGATGGTATCTCTGCCTGCATCGCAATCCGGAAAACACCGGCTTTCGAATCCCTCCCTATTATCGCCATAACAGCCAATGTTTCACGCGAGCACCACCAAAGCTGCCTTGATGCAGGGATGAACGACTTTATCGGCAAACCGATAGACGCAGAAAAACTCTACCAGACGCTGGCCTACTGGCTAGGGCCGGAAGCACTCATGCCTTCACAAACCCAACCCCTTCCACAGCAAGAAAAGTCCCCTGCTTCTATAAGTGAGCAATCGGCCCCGCTCATCAATCTGGCAGAGCTTCACAATATGCTGGGAGAAGATCCCGCACGCCAGCGAAAATACTGTACAAAATTTGTTCATTCTTTTAAGGAAGGACTAAGCAATATTCAACAAGCCCATAAAAAACAAAATCAGACGGGGCCACAATGCCATCGTCTAAAGTCAATCGCCCGCACAGTTGGTGCAATACAGCTGGGCAGGCAACTTTCCATAATGGAAAAACTGGACCCGAACATACCACCGGAGCAGCAATTAGAGCACATCGAGCTACTGCAGCAGTTATTTCGGCAAAGCTGCGAATCCTTGCAGCAAAAAGGTCTGCTTGATATGCAAACCACCCCCTGTTCCACGCCCTTTCACATGCCGGAGAAAAGCACGCTCTGCATTTTACTGGTCGACGATGATGACTTTATGCTGGAAATCATTCAGCAACATTTAAATGATCTAGGAATCAGCCAGGTCCTTTTGTTTCCCAAGGCAAAAGATGCACTTGCAAGACTTGCCCGGCAGCCCCAGCCCGACTGGATCTTCTGCGATTTACAAATGCCCGATATGGATGGTGTTACTTTTCTGCGCCAGCTAGGCTTACTGCAATACGAAGGCTATATCGCCATCCTTTCTGCCATGGACGAGCAGGTATTAAAAGCGGCAAAACGACTGGCCCACTCTTTTCACCTAAAGCTGGGTGGCACCCTCACCAAACCGGTAAAAAAAGAAGAGCTGGCGCAAATATTATTGCTTCACCCCGCTCATGTCAGCCAGGATCAGAAGAAAGGAAATCACCTCCCCCAGCTGGAGCTGCAGGAAGAAGAAATACGCAAAGGCCTTGCAGAGGGAGAAGTCGAGCTCTATTACCAGCCTAAAGTGAGTACCGGCCAGCGCAAAGTAATAGGAGCCGAAAGCCTGGCCCGCTGGCGTCACCCACAGCGCGGATTACTTGGCCCACACTTATTTGTTCCCGCCATTGAGACTCTGGGCCTCATTGATGATCTCACTCTCTGTGTACTCAAACTAGCCAGCCGCCAGTTACGAATATGGCTTGATCAGGGCGAGCATATCAAGCTGTCAATCAATGTGTCGATGGGCAATCTGCACCGACTGGAGCTGCCGGAATTGTTTCAGGATGTGCTGCGCGAAAATAATATCACCCCTGATCTTATTACGCTGGAAATCACCGAAACCCAGCTTACTCATGATTATGTGCTTAGCCTGGATATCCTTACCCGCCTAAGAATTATGGGCTTTAGCCTTTCTGTGGACGACTTCGGCACGGGTTTTTCAACCATGGAGCACCTGATTCAAATTCCGTTTACCGAATTAAAAATTGATAAAGCCTTTGTCAGCGGCGCAACCCAAGATGCTTCCGCCCGGACCATTTTGGAGCATAGCGCAGATTTAGGCCGGAAGTTTTCACTTAATTTGGTCGCCGAAGGGGTAGAAACACAGGCCGACTGGGATTTAGTTTCAAACATTGGTTGCCACGAAGTGCAGGGCTACCTGATCGGTCATCCTATGCCTGCTGATGAGTTTATGCTCTGGAAAAAAAGGTGGGAAAGCGATCTGCCCGGCTCTGAATAAGCAGCACGGATCACTCAGATTTTTGCCATATCCAATTTAAAACACTCATCCCTAAGGACCCCGTATTATGAATGACAAGCCATTGGTGCTCATCGTCGACGATGATCTTTTTATGCTTGATTTTATCTTTGATGCCTTAAGCGAAACCTGCAATGTAATTACCGCAGAAAACGGCAAAACTGCTTTACAACTTGTACAGCAGCAACGCCCAAAACTGGTGCTCGCTGATGTAAAAATGCCGGAAATGGACGGCTATGAATTATGCCGCCAAATTAAAAATGACTTCGATATTAGCGATACACCGGTCCTTTTTCTATCGGCGCTAGATGGAATCGAAGACCGGCTGCAAGGCTTTGATGTAGGTGGTGAAGATTTCGTACTCAAACCCACCAACCCCAAGGTACTGCAAGCCAAAGTAGCTCATGTGCTGCAGCTGATTGAAGAGCGCCAGCAATTAAAATCCCAGGCTCAATATGCCACCAACACCGCCATGCTGGCGATGGTGAGCATGAGTGAAACAAGTTTACTGATTGAGGGAATTAAACGTTTTAATAATTGCAGTGTGCCACTTGATTTAGCCCAGGCCCTCATCAGTGCAATTACCTTGTTTGAAGTAGATAGCGTAGTAGAGCTGATTCTGTCTGAAGGCAGCTCTATCGCCATCAATGCCCGCGGGCCGGCCAGCGCGCTTGAAACCTCCATCATGCACCATATGTCGACCATGGACCGGATCACCCAGTTTAAAAGCCGGATGGCCATTACCTACCCGCATATCCGGGTTTTGATCAGCAATATGCCCGAACATGATGATGATCGTTGCGGCCGTTTACGCGATAACCTGGCCATTTTGATCGAATCAACCGAATACCGGCTGGAAGCGCTCAATATTATGATGAAAACCAGGGAGCGCGATATTACCATTGCCGCCACCATTAAATCGCTCACACAGGCACTTAGCCAAATTGATCAGAAACAAAGAGAAGGCCGCACCTCCATTGCCATTATCCTAAACAACATCACCTCCCGTATCGAGGCCGCCCTGGTCGGGCTGCAGCTCACCGAACGCCAGGAAAGCTCGCTCGTCAATATTGTCTGCCACGGGCTGGAAGAGGTATCAAACACCATCATTGCCGATGCCGATTTTCAGGATCAGCTCAGTAATGCAATCAAAGCGCTCCAAAATACCATCAACAACGCTTAAGTAACGAATTCGTACCGCTTGCAAACGACAATTCACATGATGTGCACCGTACAGAGCACACTTACTTAAAGTTGATATCAAATATGATCTTAAACTGGAGGCCACTGCACTCACTGCAAAGTAGGGTCACCTTGCTGATGCTGCTGCTCTTTGTTGTCACAATTTTGCTGCTGACATTTTATGCCAAGCGCATTTTTCAAAAAGAAATGCAGCATCTGGTCAGCAATCAGCAACTATCCAGTGCCAATATTATTGCTAATGATATTGACCATCATTTAAAGGAAGGCATAAATGCACTTAACCACTTTACAATCAAAGTAACACCACAATCCTTAAAAACCCCGCAAGCGCTCCAAATTGAGCTTGAAAACCAGAGTGTGCTGCAAGAATTGTTCAACACAGGCTGCTACCTCAGTATCCCGGCAAACAAACTGCCTATCCCCTCCTTATCGCTTGCCAGGCGGCCAATCACTTATACCCTGTATCAGTCATCCGTCACGCAGGCCATGAGACAGGGAATCAGCACGGTTTCCCTTCCGCAAACAGACAACTTGCAACAGGCTCCCATCTTTGTCATCACCGTTCCGGTCAGAAACGATTACGGGCAGGTTATCGCCACCTTATCCGGGGTCATTAATCTGCACAAACCGAACTTTATTGATGAAAAAATTAAAAATCACAATGGAAAAACCGGTAGCTATGCCTTAATCGCCCCGAAGCAGCGCTTAATTATCGCGGCTTCAGACAAAAACCTCACCATGAAGCCATCGTTTTCCATCAGTGCAAGTCACATCCTTGAGCTGTTTATGCAAGGTGAAGAGCAATCAGGTACTTTTATCAACGCCCTACATACCGAAGTACTTGTTTCTGTCAAAAAAGTCGCGGTTACCGGCTGGTATGTTGCCGCCACCTTGCCCACTGTCGAAGCATTCTTCCCCGTAAAACAAGCCGTGGAACATATTCTGCTCGTCACCCTGAGTATGACACTGCTCGCTTCCCTATTAATTGCATGGATCTTAAAACAGCAACTGTCTCCTTTGCATACTGCGGTTCAGCGCCTTAATAGCATGGCAGTCAGTGACGCCTCCCCCTGCCCGCTTCCCATTACCAGAAATGATGAAATTGGCCAGCTACTCAACAGTTTTAACCTTCTGCTGGCCGCTCTGGGTAAACGGGAAGATGCGCTAAAACAAAGCGAATCATTTATCCGGGCCATTACCGAAAATATTCCAAGTATGCTGGCCTACTGGACCCCAGATTTGCATTGTGCTTTTGCCAATAAAGCCTATTGCGAGTGGTTTGATCATAGCGCAGCCCAAATCAACGATATCGCTATGCAGGATTTACTCGGCCCTGAGCTGTTTCAAACCATCCAGCATTACGTTCATGGCGCCTTGGCAGGTAAAGAGCAGCACTATGAGCGCACTTTACTAAAACCCGATGGCAAAACAATCTACCTGTTAGCTCAATATATTCCCCATCTGCAAGCGGGCGAGATTCAAGGTTTTTTTGTCCTGCTTACAGATATCACTACAATTAAGCAAGGGCAAGAGCAGCTAAGATTAAGCGATGCAGCCCTGAAAGCCATCTCACAGGGAGTACTCATTGCCGATGCCAATCGCAATATTATTTCCACCAATCAGCCCTTACTTGCCATTACAGGCTTTAGTGCGGAGGATTTTATTGGGCGTAATTGCAATTTTCTACAAGGCCCGCTCTCCAGCCCTGAAACCATCATCGCAATTCGTCATGCCCTTGACTCCGGAAAAGAATTTAATGGAGAAATAATTAACTACCATAAAAATGGGAAACCATTCTGGAATGACCTTAGCATTTCACCAGTATTTAACAAATATGGAAAAATAAGTAACTATATCGGAATTACCCGCGATATAACTGAAAGAAAAAACTCGGAAGCAGAACGATTAAACAAACAGGCACAGCTCGTCGGCATGATTAATACAGCAATGGATGCCATCGTAAGCACAGATGCTCAATTTAATATCATCTTATTTAATCCCGCAGCAGAGAAATTATTTGGCTACTCGGCAGAAAATATCCTGGGGCTGCCCATTGAATGTTTGCTGCCAATAGATCTTGCAATTGCACACCGGGAAGAAATGCTGCAATTTGCTAAAAAAAAGGAAACCCCGCGGCAAATGCGCGGCCGCTCGGTACGGCCGGTATTGGCCAAACATAAAGAAGGGCACGAGTTTCCTGCCGAAATTGCGATTTCTTATTTGGAAAACAATGGACAACCCATTTTCACTGCAATGATACGGGATCTTACCGAGCGTAAATTACTTGATGATGCGTTAATGCAATTTGCAGCCACCCTGGAGCTGCGCGTTATTGAACGAACACAGGAATTAGAAGCCGCCAAGCTGCAGGCTGAAAATGCCAATCAGGCCAAAAGTGCATTTCTAGCCAATATGAGCCATGAAATTCGTACTCCGCTTAACAGCGTACTGGGCATGACTCACCTGGCACAGCTTACCGAATTAAACCCGAAACAACGTGATTATCTGCATAAAATCACTTTATCAGGAACACTGCTGCTCGATTTAATTAATGATATTCTTGATTTTTCAAAAATAGAAGCCGGTAAACTTGATTTAAATACTGTAGATTTTAATTTATCCGAACTTATTCAACATGTTACCGAGCTCATTCAGCATAAAGCCCTGGAAAAAAGCCTGAGCCTGAATATACGGATCGATAAGCAAGTCCCCATTGCCTTACATGGTGATGATTTGCGCATTAAACAGGTACTGCTTAATTTACTCAGTAATGCAATTAAATTTACCGAGCAAGGCTCAATCACACTGGCTGTACTCCAATATAGCAGCGATTACACCCTGCAATTTAGCATTAGTGATACAGGTATTGGCATCAGCCCCGAGGCGCAAGAATCACTGTTTCAATCTTTTCAACAGGCAGATAATTCCATTACCCGTAAATATGGTGGCAGCGGATTAGGCCTGGCAATTAGCCGTCAGTTAGTACAGCTCATGGGTGGAGAATTATCCATGAAAAGTGAATTAGGCCAGGGTAGCGAATTTACTTTTCATATTACCCTGGCACAGGCAGAAACAGATCCATCGCTGCTGATTATGCCATATGAGAATAAAAATAATGAGCTATTTTTCAAAGATAAGCTTATTTTACTGGCTGATGATCATAGTTTTAACCAGCAAATTGGTAGCGAGTTATTAGAAATAAAAGGTGCAAAAGTTATCCTTGCCAATAATGGTCTGGAAGTCATTCAGTTAGCCAGCCAGTATAAATTTGATGCCATTTTGATGGATGTGCAAATGCCAGAAATGGATGGCATTACAGCCAGTCAAACTTTAAGAAAAAATCCGGAGTTCGACCATATTCCAATTATTGCTATGACAGCTAATATCTCGTCCGATTATCGTCAGCGCTGTGCCGAGGCGGGAATGAGTCAATTTATTGGCAAGCCTGTACAGGCAGAAAAACTTTATCTGACGCTTATGATTTGTTTTAGAAAACAGGGCGATATTGAAAGCTCCACTTTTTTAGACACTAAGCCGATAATATCGCCCGATTCCGGCCAATGGATCAATACCCAGGAATTGCAAAACATGCTGGGAGATGATTTAGAACGCCAGCGAAAATACTGCACACGCTTTGCCAAGGCAATACAAGAAGGGCTAACAACGATTGACCAGGCATTAAATAGTAATAATGCAGAACTAATTAAACTGGAATGCCATCGCCTTAAAGCTATTGCCCACACCGTAGGGGCAATGTCACTTGGCGCCCAGCTCGCCAAAATGGAAAAAAACGAGTACAGCCCGAAAGAAATAAATGATGAGATAGCACAATTAAAATTACTATTTAAACAAAGCTGCAGCGAGCTAAACAGCATGAATTTACTCGATATTTAACCCCAATTACCACCAATACGGTTGCCCAAAACAGGCTAGTGCTAAGCAGCTTATTGCCTTTTTCTGCGCAGGCTGTGCATCCGGTATTTACTCCTGCCCCCCGGCGCAGTGTCATAATCAAAAATAACCTCATTCTCCGGCATACCCCATCACAAAATAACCCAAGGATAAGCCCATGCGTATTCTCGCCCTGCTTGCTTTTTGCAGCTCAATGAGCCTGGCAGCCTGCCCGCCGCTGCTGGATTACCAAAGCAAAACACTAAAAGGGGAAGCTTTTGATCTTTGCAGCTATAGCGGCAAACCTATCCTGGTCGTCAATACGGCCAGTAAATGTGGCTTTACCCCGCAATTTGAAAAACTGGAAAAAATTTATGCCAAATATAAGGAACAAGGTTTATTGGTTGTGGGATTTCCTTCCAATGATTTCAAACAGGAACTAACCGACAATAAAGAAATAGGCGATTTCTGCCGCCTGACTTACTTTGTGAAATTCCCGATGCTGGAAAAATCCAGCGTACGCGGCTCAAACGCCAATCCCCTCTTTCAACGATTAAGTCGTGCATCAGACACCACACCCAAATGGAATTTCTACAAATACCTGATCGCTCCCGACGGTAAAACAGTAAGCGCATATAGCTCGCTCACCGAGCCGGATGATAAGGAAATCATCGCTAAAATTGAGAGCTGGCTGAAAAAATAATACAGAGCTTAGGGCGCTGCCCCTATTCACTTAAGTAAAACTGCCGTCCTTTACTGGCGCATAAAAGCCAGCAAGCTATTCAATCAACAGGTGTATACCATCGCCTGATATGCAAACAGCCGCGAAAACCCATAGAGTCTTCGCGGCTGTTTTACTAATTAACGACTTTAACTGCGCATTAAATAATCAAATGCGCCAAGCGAAGCCTTTGCCCCATCACCAATTGCAATAACGATTTGCTTAAATGGCACGGTCGTCACATCCCCTGCAGCAAACACACCTGCTAAAGAGGTTTGTCCACGGTTATCCACTTCAATTTCACCATGTTTGCTTAATTCCAGCGTGCCTTTCAGCCAGTCTGTATTGGGCAGTAAACCAATCTGCACAAAAATCCCAGCCAAGTCCACCTGATGCGATTCACCACTCTGGCGATCGGTATATTGCAAGCCTCTGACCTTTTGCCCATCACCCAGTACGGCGGTGGTTTGCGCCTGCTTTAGCACCACCACATTGGGCAGGCTATAGAGTTTTTTCTGCAATACTGCATCGGCGCGCAGCTCGGAACCATACTCCAGCAGGGTAACGTGCTCTACAATCCCGGCCAGATCAATCGCAGCTTCTACGCCGGAATTACCACCACCCACCACGGCCACGCGCTTACCCTTAAACAAAGGGCCATCGCAGTGCGGGCAGTACGCCACACCGCGGCCACGATATTCTTTTTCTCCCGGCACATTCATTTCACGCCAGCGCGCACCGGTCGCAATAATCACCGACTTACTTTTCAAAGTGGCACCACTGGCAAGACGAATCTGGCTGATGCCATTTTCATCGAGGCTGAGTGATTCAGCCCGTTGCAGATTCATAATATCTACATCGTAATGCTTTACATGCTGCTCCAGCGCCATCACCAGCTTGGGACCTTCGGTTTCCTGCACCGAAATAAAGTTTTCGATACTCATGGTATCCAGCACCTGACCACCAAAACGCTCGGCCACCACACCAGTGCGAATACCTTTACGCGCCGCATACACCGCTGCTGCCGCACCAGCCGGCCCGCCGCCAATCACCAGTAAATCGAACGGATCTTTAGCTGAAATCGCTTCCGCCTGGCGCTCTACCGAGCCGGTATCAAGCTTGGCAACCACTTCCTCAATCCCCATGCGGCCCTGGCCAAAGGCTTCACCATTCAGGTACACCGAAGGCACGGCCATAATTTGCCGGGCGTTCACTTCATCCTGAAATAACGCGCCGTCAATCATGACATGGCTGATTTTTGGATTAAGTACCGCCATCAGATTGAGCGATTGCACTACTTCCGGGCAATTCTGGCAAGTAAGTGAAATAAATGTTTCAAAATGCAGCTCACCCGGCAAGGCTTTAATTTGCTCGATCAGCGCCGCTTCAATCTTGGGCGGATGCCCCCCCACTTGCAGTAAAGCCAGTACCAAGGAGGTAAATTCATGCCCCATCGGAATCCCGGCAAAACGCACACGGGCCTCTTCCCCTAAACGGGCAATGCCAAAAGAAGGCTTAAGCGCAGCATCATCAAAACGCAGCGTGATTTTATCTGACAGCTCAGTGATCTCTTGCAGCAGGCTGCTCATTTCTATCGCCGTACTGCTTTCATCTAAAGAGGCAATCAGCTCGATCGGGAATTGCAGTTTTTCTAAATAGGCGGAAAGTTGGGATTTGATATTAGCTTCAAGCATGGATGAATTATCCGAGATGGTTTTTATTGAAAAAGCGCCTGGCGCTGATAGAGAAAAATGCTTTTACAATAAAAGCAATCATTTCAGGGCAACTGAAGCCTGAAGACTTCACCCGCCCTGCTTATTCCAATTAATTAAGGCCGGGTAAGGCCTTAAATCTTGCCTACTAAATCGAGCGATGGTGCCAGTGTTTCTGCACCTGGCTGCCATTTAGCCGGGCAAACTTCACCTGGATGCTTAGCGATGTATTGAGCAGCTTGCACTTTACGCATCAGCTCTGAAGCGGAGCGGCCAATGCCATTATCATGGATTTCGCAAAGCTTGATCTGGCCTTCCGGATTAATCAGGAAAGTGCCACGCAGTGCCAGGCCTTCTTCTTCAATCATCACATCAAAATTGCGGGTCAACACACCGGTAGGGTCAGCAAGCATCGGGTAGTTGATTTTTTTAATGGTATCCGATGTATCGTGCCAGGCCTTGTGGGTAAACTGGGTATCTGTCGAAACCGAATAAACCTCTACACCCATTTTCTGAAATTCAGGGTAAAAATCAGCCAGATCTCCCAATTCGGTAGGACAAACAAAAGTAAAATCAGCAGGGTAGAAAAATACAATCGACCACTTGCCTTTCAGATCTGCCTCGGTAACCGAAGAGAACTTACCTGCATGAAATGCATTAACTTTAAATGGTTTAATTTCAGTATTAATCAAAGACACAGTACTTCTCCTAAGAGGGAATATATTATTTGTTATTTAGTGAAGCCATATTAAACGCCCGCCTCTTTCAGGTCTAATTAATAGTTTTTATCTTATGCATTAATAATTACTATACACAAAAACTATTTTTAATATTACTACAAGGCCCTTCCTGCATGCTGAAGACTGTGATACATCAGTTTTCCCTATTGTCTCATTCAACTAAAAATAATCTCTTAAAAGAGATAGCAAAAAAACTCAATTCAGCAACATATTCGCCATCCCATCCAACCGACTTTTCACTGTTTCCCAGTGCGGCATCACTTGCCCCATTAAGCGATAAAATCGCTCACTGTGATTGTGTTCTGCTAAGTGGCAAAGCTCGTGCAAAATCACATAGTCGATGCAGTCTCTGGACGCTTTAACGAGATGAGGGTTTAGGGTTAAACGCCCGGCTGGTGAGCAGCTTCCCCACTGAGTTTGCATGGTCAGAACTCGGAGTGGTGGCTTGTCGCTCACCCAGAGTGCCTGCTCCAGCATGGTATCTAGCCTGCGTGCAAATACTTCTTTAGCTCGCCCTTTGTACCAAGCAGCAAGCAATGCACTAGTTTTCTCAGCTGATTTTTCCCGCGCCGTGACTTCAATCTTTCCGCGCAACAACTTCACGGATGGTTTTACAGCAGGGTTTTCAATCACCTTCAGCACATACTGTTTGCCAAGATAATAATGGCTTTCGCCGCTGATGTACTGCCGAGGGCGAACATGCTCTAAGCGGCTGCCAAACTCGCGTAATTGCTGATAAATCCACCGGGCGCGCAACATGGCTGCTGCGATGACATCATCATCACTCGCAATTTCTGGCGCGCTGATTTGCACACGGCAATCTGGCAAAACCTTAATTAAAATTTTGCTGGCCTGACCAGATCGTGGCAGCCGTTCAAAACAAATTTGCTCATCGGCGTAACTGAAACACAAATTAGTCTTGCTCGGTATGGGCTTGATAGTGACGTTCACCTCATCCCCCAGCAGCATTTAAACCAACACGGGTAATCTGCACCACCCATTCAACCAGTGCTTTAGCCTGATCCATACCTGCGCCGATAGCTTTGCATTCGGCGAACAGCACAGGCAATAGCTGTTTACGAATATTTGACTCAATGTTTTGCGGATTAATCGAATGCTCGGCAACCGATTGCTCAACCATTTTGTCAATTTGAAAAGCCAGCCCCACCCATTTATCAACAATTTGGGCATCATTAATCGCAAACACCTCGGGCAAGGTTTTTTTGAATATGCCGAAATAAGCTTGAGCATGGCGGTTCCCCGCAAATGCATCGGGCAATTCATCCAACTGCCGCTGCTGCACTTTTTCTTCAAACGAATGGAACAGCAGGTATTGCTTCAGGGGATGATCAAATAGCTTTTCTGCATCGTTAATCGCATCACGCAGCAACTTCGAAAAGGCTTCCTGCGCATAAGGATCATCGCGTAGCTCTTGCTCAATCATCCTAGCGACACGGGTTTTAATGATATCGGTTTCGTTGCGTGTTTTTTCCTCAGACCAATCTTCTGGTTTGGGTTTAGTGCCCATTTTGCCAACTTCGTAAGTACCGCCTGGCTCCCTGACCTCAATACCCACCACATGCTTATCGAGCAGCTTTTTCACCTGTACTGCGTAATCATCGTAGTTAATCGTATCACCAGAGTCCTGCTTTACCAGCAGACGCAAACTAGAAAACTGCTTTACCGCCTCTTTATATTGCTGGTGATCCGTATCACTAAAGCTTTTATCTTCAAAGAATGTAGCCGATTGCAGTGCAACCTTCATGCAGCCAGAGAACTCGGTTAACGCTTCGTAAAAATCATCACGAACTTTCTGGTTCACATCAACCAGCTCACCGTTTCGGTCTTCCGTTTTCGGCACCAATACTTGCCGCAGTTGTTCGATGTCATTCTTGTTCTTAACGCAGTCAAAAATAGCCCATAGCTGTTTGTATAAACGAGGCAGGCGCTTATATTCGGTACTCATCGGGTTATACAGCCCGGCAATATCATTGATGTCGTATCCGCCCTGGGTGCGTGATGCAAGGTCCTGATACTTGGCAATGGTGGTATCCAGCTCAGCCAGAATGCCGCGATAGTCGATCAACAAACCGAATTTCTTCAGCGAGTGCAATCGATTTACACGAGCAATCGCTTGAATCAAATTATGCTCTTTGAGCGGTTTATCGATATAAAGCACGGTGTTTTTTGGCTCGTCAAAGCCTGTGAGCAGTTTATCCACCACAATCAGCAGCTTGAGCGAATCATCCTTCTCGAAGCGATCAATGATCTGCTTGGTATAGACCTGCCCATCCTGTGACCCCACGTTCTCTTTCCACCACTGCGTAACGATGGGCATCGTGGCTTCATCAACCTCCGAGTTACCTTCACGGGTATCGGGAGCGCTGATCACGACGGCAGATTCAAACAGCCCAGCTTCATCAAGATATTTTTTATATTTGATAGCGGATACTTTGCTATCACAAGCAAGCTGCCCCTTCAGGCCATCATTGATATTCTTCACAAAGTGATTAGCGATATCGAGCGCAATCAGCCTAATGCGATCTTCTGCACTATAAATCTGCCCTTTACGCGCAAATTTACTTTTCAAATCAGCTTTTTGTGCGGGTGTCAGCCCTTCGGTAATACGCTCAAACCACGTATCAATCGCACGCTCATTCACATCCAAATCAGGGATACGCTCTTCATACAGTAGCGGGGTAACCGCTTTATCTTCCACCGCCCGCTGCATGGTGTAGGCATGAACAATCGGGCCGAATTTACTGGTCGTTTTGTCGTCTTTTAATAAGGGCGTACCAGTGAATGCCACAAACGCCGCATTAGGCATAGCTTGCTTCATGCGGATATTATTTTCACCGCCCTGGCTGCGATGGCCTTCATCAATTAATACAATGATGTCAGCACTGGTATTCGTGCATTCTGGCATCTTGGTCGCGGTATTAAATTTGTGGATTAAAGAAAAAACAATACGCTCGGTACCGGTGCTAATTTGCTCAGCTAAGCGCTTGCCTGATGTCGCAATGGCTAGCTCTTTATCTTTTTTACCCGATAGCTCACCACCTGAAGCAAACGTTTTGGAGAGCTGGGTTTCTAAATCAACGCGGTCGGTTACAACAACAATACGACACTGCTTGAGTGAGTCATGCAGGATCAGTGCCTTACTCAAGAAAACCATCGTGAAAGACTTGCCAGAGCCCGTGGTGTGCCAAATCACGCCACCTTCCCGCCCGCCATCGGAACGGCGGGTATTGATACGATCAATCAAACGCTTAATGCCAAACACCTGCTGATAGCGGGCAACAATCTTGCCGACCTTTTTATCGTACAAAGTAAAAAAGCGCACCATTTCCAGCAAGCGAGCAGGCATCAACAGGCTGATCAGCAATTTATCCTGCCCTGTTACGGCCAGCTCACCGCCTGCCAGCAGCGATTGATACCACGTCAAATCCTTAGCCGGGCGATGATTGAAAAGGGAATCAGTCTGCAACGGGCTGATTGTTTTATTCTTAATCGCATACATCTGCGCATCAGAAATATCCTCTTCCCGCCAGGCCGCAAAAAACTTCTCCGGTGTGCCGCAAGTACCGTATCGGCCATCGGTGCCATTAATGGACAAAATCAGCTGGGCATAGGCAAACAGGCGGGGGATTTCATCATGGCGCTGGTTACGCAGCGATTGCGAAATGCCTTCGGAAATACTCGGGCCTTTATTGCCATCAGGGCGCTTAGCCTCAATAATTACCAGCGGAATCCCGTTCACAAAGCACACAATATCCGGGCGGCGGCTGTCGATACCACCCGAGCGGGTAACACTAAATTCTTCCGTGAACAGAAAGCTATTATTTCCTGGGGTTTGCCATTCGATCAAAGCAATTGTTGGATTGGCTTTTTTGCCATCCACAAACTCAGTTACCGAAATACCATACAACATATGGTTGTAAAGCTTCTCGTTGGCATGCACCAAGCCTTCATTGAGCGCCGGGCTACAAACTTCGGCAATCAGCTTATCAATCGCCTTGTCAGACAGCGCTTGCTCACGGCCTTCGAAGCGAAAGCGGCGCGTTTGCAAAACCTGCCGCAGCTCATCGCGCAATACCACTTCATCTTGCCTGCCACCGCGCTTGGCTAAAGCCTGATCGGGCGGCAGGAAAGTCCAGCCAAGATTGGTTAGTAGCGTTAGCGCGGGGATTTTGGCGCTGTATTCTTCCTGAAATTTTGGGGCAAACTGATCGGTCATTACTTATCCTGCTGTTTTTAGCAACGGCTAATTCATACGAGAGGGGTGGTTACTCGATTTCAATTACGAATCGAGACACTCGCTGAAATCTGCGGTCACCCCATGGCATCATTCGCTGCTTTGGGTAAGTGATGAATAACCATCGTTTTGCTCTAGTGATGGCAACAAACGCACTGTTACGTTCTTCATCAATCTCTTTTGGTGTCTGCGCCCGGTAATCAGGAAATACCCCCTCACACATGCCCATCAAGAAAACAATATCTTTTTCCAATCCTTTCATTGTATGAACTGTACTTAAGGTCAAGCCTTTATCGGGTCCAGTATCAACCAACTGCCCCAAAGCCAATGCATTGCGAAATGCAGCCAAAGAGCTGCCTAGCCCTTTACGTTTAAACAATGTCCATGATTGACCAAATTCGTCTAATTCAGCGTGGCTCAATCTAAGCTCTTCTGATTTTGCATCAGTTAAACACTCACTCTCTTGGCTTATTGCATCAAGCTTCGCTTTAAATTTATCAATGAATTTTCGAATATTTGGCTCTTCTGCATCCAATTGATTAATTTCACCAATTAGGCTTGAGTACAGTTTGGCATTCTCATCGTTAAGACTCAGGGCATTCTCTGATATGGCGCTTAGAACATCATCTCCCCATTCTTTAGGCTCTGGAATATCCAATACAGAGCAAAGTTTTCTACCATCAACCCAATCTTTAGAATTGATTTTTAGCCGAACTGCATAGTCAAGTATCTTTCCAAACACAGTTGCGCGTTCTAGTTGTCGCTCCCCTTTTCTCAATGAGAAAGGGATTCCTTTTTCTTTAAGGGAATCTTCAAACTTGCCAAATACAAAACGATTTCTCGCTATGACAACCATTTTATCGAGACTTATTTCACCCTCAATTTCATTGTCAAACTTTTGACTTAGAAGTCGTTCGATTGAAGCAGAAATCCATTCAGCCTCATCTTCTTCTGTTGTAAAGTGGATAATTTCAACTTTGCCTTCAAGCGCATAATCTAGCTCTACTTGAGCGCCTGGTCGTAGTTTATTTGCAGCCCTTATTACGGCTTTTGAGCTACGATAATTTTCTTTTAGCTCAAAAACCTGAGGCCTAAAATCGGCAATAAAGTCGTTGCAGAAGAAATCTTTGGAAGAACCGTTAAATCCGTAGATCATTTGATTTGGATCGCCGACCATCAGAACACTTTGAATGGCATCGCCACAAAGTGCTTTTATGAATTCATATTGGGCACGATTCAGATCCTGAGCCTCATCGACACAAATATGCTTGTACTGTGACCGATATATCTTGGCTACCCAATCATGAGTAAGTAGGATTTTATGCGCATAGACCAAGATATCGTCATAATCAATGCCGCCGCTATTCAATAAAGCAGACTGGTAGTCTTGAAAAACTTTCCAGATATTGCCATCAGGATATTGTTCAGCCACATCAAACTCGGTTAATAATTCACGTTTGATTTTTGAAAAAATATCCATGTAACTCTGTAAAATTTTCTTCCTTTCTTTGCGCTCGCCAGAGTTGCTACCCTCAAGATAGGTATCAATATCAACCCCTTCATCACGCAGTGACTGAAGAAATACTTCCATCCGATCTTGATCACGGTCGTAAATGTGCAGTTCGGGAGGTAAGCCAACTGTATGGCCATATTTCTCCAGGACACGCTGTGCAACAGAATGAATGGTTGCAATCCAGGCACGGTCTTCTGCCTGTTCACAATCCTCTAAACGTGTTGCCATCTCTTCAGCGGCTTTATTGGTGAAGGTCAGCGCAATGACCCCTTCCTTTTTAGTGTTCTGCAAGAGAAATCGTACCCGCTCAGTCAGCACACGGGTTTTACCAGATCCCGCAGAGGCTAGAACCTGAATTGCTTTATACATATCGGTATTAACTATATCAGCCTGAGCCAATGAGAGATTTAGCATGCTTATTTCCATTCTTTTAGTTTATTAAAGGAATCGATAACGGCTTTTGGAATCATCGCCTCAATAGGTTTGGAGTTTTTTTTTGTGGCAATTATTTCCGCCAAAAACCCTGCATACGATGCCTTCGATGATCTCATCAACTCTACTAACTGAACATTGTTCAACTTTTGGATTTCGGCAGTCTTAGCGGCAATATATTTTGGTTTTTCACTCCCTTTAGTTTCTGTCTTGACTAAAGCTTCAACAATTTCATCTCTAATGTTTTGAACATTAACCAGCTCTGCTTCAATATCATTTCCTGAACTTAAGAAGTTGAGGCTAAAATTATTGTCACTCAACGTCAGTTTCTTCTCTTCGATTATCTTTTTAATCTGAGATTTGATCTCTTTTTCCGTATTCCCATCATTGTCACTAACAATACAAACAGGAATCCCAAAGCTTAAGGCCATTTTCACAAAAGGCGCATAATTCTTCCCACCGACACTGATACAGTTAACCCCAGAGGCAAATGCAGATCTTTTAAAGAAAACTGAAAACATAGCAGGAATCAACTGCTCTTCAGTAACACCTTCAAACAATATTATCGCTTTAGAAAAAAGCAACTCTCCTCGGAAACGCATTACTTCTCTGTGGAGCATATTAATTTCTTCAGCATCCAAACCAGGAATCAATTCTGTAGCAACTACTTTCCCTGATGATCGAACCAATCCTCGTAGGTTTTCTAGGTTTGATATTCCAATTACATAGGGAGAGTGAGTGCTAATAATGACTTGGCCAGAACTGCTTTGCAGTTGTTCAAACAAGGTTCTTTGAGCATTGGGGTGCAAATGAGCTTCAGGCTCCTCTGCGGCAATGATGGGAAAAAACGGCTCTTTTTCGTCATCATGTGTCTTAGCCATCAATTCTATAAAGGCCTTAACCGTCAACATTGATGCCCAACTCCGAGTTCCCATGCCATGATATTCCATGGAAAATGAACTCTTGTCCGTTTCACCGAAATGAACACCGAAACGTTTAGATAAATCTCTGATTTTTTTAGGAAAAGGAGTTAATTCTGTCTTGCCTGCACCATCAAAAGATTGATTTAACGTGTCCAAATGCTCTTTAAGCTTGTTTAATGGCGCGCTTTTTTCGATGGCTTGCTTATTAATAGCCGCGACCAACTCTTCTAACTCAGCAACATCCTTGGCATCGTATTCAACGCTAGCCAAAACCCTGCCAATAAACGAGGACTTTTCTTTAAGTTCACTATGAATGTCACGTTGCGCATCAATCGAAATGAAGGGGATTGCATCTAGGCGTTTCAAGAATTTATTTTTTGGGTCTACTTTTACAACTTGCCACCCATCAAGAGCAGGCCACGCATTCAGATGGAAGCGTTCAATGTTGAAGCCTCCTTTGATTTTATCTGGCTTGGCAATAGTTCTTAGAGCGAAGTACTGCCGACCACTTGTATCTGATTGGACTGTATCGCCAAAAACATCAACCCATTTATCTTCAAACTGGCCAGGCTTACCAGTTTTGTCGAGAGCAATGATGCGAAGGTCGATGGTTATACTATCCTTCTGCTGATCCGTCGCACTGATATGAAAGTCTTCATCTGATAAAAATCGAGAGTAATCACCCAGCGCCAATTGCAAGGCCTTGATTACCGAAGTTTTCCCAGCATTATTCTGTCCAAAAAGGACAGTAACTCGTGGGAGAGAAACTTCGGTGTTTTCTATACCACGGAAACCACAAATTCGTACGACATCAACTTGAATACTCATTTATGATTCTCCATAACTTTGACACGTACCTTGCCTGTCAACAATTGTTGCATCAGGGCTTTTTTCTCTTGTTTCAGGCCGTCGAGCTGGGATTGCAGGGTTTCGATTTCTTGGTCGGCAGCAGATAGAATAGATGCGATCTTTCCCTGTTCCTTAATCGATGGCAGTAAAAAAGGGAATCCACAAAGTGCATCAAACCCCACTGAATCACGGACCGAGCCCTGTGTACTTCCATTAATGCGCTGCTGAGCTTCGTTTGACTGCATCCAATTCAAAAAATAATCAGAATTCAATTGATCTGGATTGATACTAAAAACAACATACATTGGACTGAGCAATCCCTCTTCAAAGCGATCCAACCGTGAAAAAGAACCAACATTCAGTCGAGATGGGTTATAGCCAAACTGGCCTTTTTTCACAATTTTGTAGTTTGATACATCATCGCTTGCGACTCGTTTTGAAAACTGCTCTTCAGGCAGCACGAAACCGCTATGGTTTGTAATGCTTAAAACGCGATCGATTAAGTTGGAACGGTTTCTTGCCTTTTCTTCATAAAGCACCGCTTTTAAATGAATACGTTTCCATTTTCCCTCAAACCCCGGAAAGCGTTTTTTGCCGGTGAGCAGTTGTTGCATCAGGGCCTTTTTCTGCTGGCGGGCGAGGTCGAGCAGGCGCTCGGTGGTGGCGATGGCCTGATCCCAAGTCGAGAGGATTTGGGCGATTTTCTTTTGTTCTGCCAGTGGTGGTGTCGATATTCTGTAATGTTTTAACTCGCCAGAGTTAAGGTTTGGTTTTCCCCCGCCTGCACATAAACGATTAACTTCATTAATTCCAATTTCAGAATTTATGTGAGTGGCCAAATAAAATGAATCTAATAAATTTTCTTTAGGTCGTGCAATTAGTGTTGTGAAGGTCAGTGCGCCTTCAAATTCTTGAGGTACTACGCAGGCTTCACCGATGTTAGATCCGGTTCTTACTGCAACAACATCACCTCGTCTAACCATTTTTGATTTGTTACTTTTTGCGAAATCCTCATCAATAAATACCACCGAGCTAGAGTCGAAATAATTTCTCTTAATGTTCTGATTCCGAATTAACTTAACTCCAGATGGCCGCATGAATGGAGTAACGGAAATAGCTAAGCCAACTGAAATTTTTTCGCAAACATCATCAAGCTCTTTTGCAAGCCATCCCTTAGGCAACATAACCCAGCTCCTGCAAATACTTCGACATCTCGGTTTCCAGCACATTCAATTGCACTTTCAGCTGCTCACGCTCGGCACGCACCGCTAGCAGGTCGATTTCGGTTTCTTCTTCAAAAGTATCCACGTAGCGCGGAATATTCAGGTTGAAGTCGTTGTCTTTGATCTCGTCAAAACTGGCCACATAGGCGTATTTTTCTATATTCACGCCATCGCGGTAGGTGGCGACCACCTTGGCGATATTGTCATCCGTCAGCACATTCTGGTTTTTACCGGCTTTGAATTCGCGGCTGGCGTCGATAAAAATCACATTGGTATCTGATTTTTCTTTAGAAAAAATCAGAATTGCTGCCGGGATGCCAGTGCCGTAAAACAGTTTTTCTGGCAGGCCGATCACCGCATCAAGCAGGTTTTCTTCGATCAGCTTTTGCCGGATGGCACCTTCAGTGCCACCACGAAACAGCACGCCATGCGGCACCACCACGCCCATGCGGCCGGTACCGGGTTTGAGTGTTTCGATCATATGCAGAATAAAGGCGTAATCGCCCTTGGTTTTGGGAGGAATACCACGGCGGTAGCGGTCGAATTTATCGTTCTCCGCATCATCATGGCCCCATTTTTCTAAGGAAAACGGCGGGTTGGCGGTCACGATGTCAAACAGCATCAAATCACCGTTTTTATCCAGCAATTTGGGGTTGCGAATGGTGTCGCCCCATTCGATTTTATGGTTGTCTTCGCCATGCAAAAACATATTCATCTTGGCCAGCGACCAGGTCGAGCCAATAGCTTCCTGTCCGTACAGTGCGTAGTTCTTGCTACCGTGATTGCTCACCACCTTGCGGCCACACTTCATTAATAGCGATGCCGAGCCGCAGGCTGGATCGCAAATGGTGTCACCCGGCTGCGGATCAAGCAGCTCGGCAATCAGCTCAGAAATTTCTGGAGGAGTGTAAAATTCGCCCGCCTTTTGGCCACCGCTGGCGGCGAAGTTTTTGATCAAAAATTCATAGCCATTACCGATAATATCCAGTGCACCGACACGGCTTGGCTTAAGGTTGAGTTCGGGCTTGGCAAAGTCTTCCAAAAGATGGCGCAAGATGGTATTTTTCTGTTTTTCTTCACCCAGCTTGTCGGTGTTAAAGCTGATGTCCTGAAACACGCTTTTGCCTGCATCTTTAAGCTTGGTGCCGTTGGCTTCTTCAATCGCGTGCAGTGCCTGATCAATACGCTCGCCATTACCCGGCTCGTGGCGGTGTTCGTACAGCACGTAAAAGCTGGCCTGAGCAGGCAGCACAAAACGCTCGTTCTTGAGCATTTCTGTAATCAGCTCCGGCTCGTCGCCGTATTCTGCCTGGTAGCCGTCATAGTGATCCTGCCAGACGTCCGAGATATATTTCAGAAACAGCATGGTGAGCACGAAGTCTTTGTAGGTATCGGCGCTAATCGTGCCGCGAAAGGTATCGCAAGCCGCCCATAGTGCTTTGTTGATATCGTCTTGATTAATCTGATCACTCATTTTTTATTCCTTGTCAGATGGATATGCCCGCTTTTTTGCGGCTGATTCCAATTGTTTGATGCTTTGTTCGGGCGTTGGCAGGTTTTCTGGCATGAATTGAAGTTGCTCATTCATATTGATTCCTCCACTTATTTCAATAAGCCATTAGCAATGGATGTCAGCAACTGCTCGCCATTACGGCGTAGTTGCTCAATCAATTGCAATTCTTGTTTAATCGTATTAGCGAGTTTGATAATGATCTGCTGCTTATTTAGCGGAGGAATTGCAATAGGTGTTGCCTCCAAAGCGCTGCGTTTAATCGCCTTGGTCAATGTGCCCTCTGAATTAAGGTCGAAATATCTTTGGCTGGGCTGCTGATTCAGAAACCAGCACAGATACTCAGGCAGGATGCCGTGATGGGTAACTCGCACCACAAAAAAGTGCGGCGCAGCAACAGCCAGCTTACCCATAGTCGTGAGCGTGTCATCAATCAGCACCGCGTAATTATGACTGCCACGGGCAGCAACCAGAATATCACCCACCTGCAGCCAATCATCACGGCGGCCTGCCGGCTCAGTTTCAACACACTCAGCCCAGCTCACACCTTGCTGTGGCGAGGCATCTTTCATTTGCACAGCAATGACGCCTGAGCCCGGAGACTCTGGAACCTTGCCCCGGAAGGGATGGCCAGCGGCAATGTTAGCGAGATCAGAAAGTGATTGTAGCTGCATACTCTGCGTGTTTCATAAGCGATGCTGCACAATATCTACTCTTTAACAATTACTGTCAACCACAAAGTTGTATTAACGTTACTGCATAAAAAAACCACACTAAAAAGCGTGGCTATCGGGTAATAAACCAGAATAATCAAATATATGAGTGGATCTTCGCAGCTCGAGTGAATTGGTATACCAAGACTCACGTCCAAACATACATCATAAATAGAGATATGCTTTTATTATCGATAAGTGCTTTTTATTGATGAAGCTGCCAGCGTGCAGTCAGGATCGGGATGCGCTTTCTTTGCTCCATGCAATCAAAATCACCCTCCTGATACTCCCGGCAAATCCACGGTCTTTGCTCGTAGATGGTACACATCATGGTGTGCCGATCCAGTGCCGCGCACCAGCCGTCTTCCAGCCTGTGCATAATCTCGCCGCCCCAGGCATCTTGCTCGATGTACTCTACCGGTACGGCGTCATCCCCGGCAATCAGCATCACTTCCAGCTGGCAACAACAAGCTTTACAAGTACTGCAGGACACGGCGAAAGACATAAAATTTACTCGATTGTGCGGTGTTTTATAGGGATTGCATCATTCGCAGGCTAAGTGAAACCCACCTGATTTGTTATGAGATTATGAGTTCGGCGGGTTTCACTCCAGCTCACTAAACAAAGTCAAAAAGATCTTTTTTATTAGTGCCTTCGGCACGTTGATTTAGATGCGGGAGTCCCCCGCGTGGGGGCTCCCTTTCTTGAACAACCAGAAATCCTAGTACGCAAAGAAGGCCGCCCCAACCAGCACGAAGGCCTGCGAACAATCGAGACGGCGCGGGACTCACTTCGCTCGCTCAAACAACATCAAAGAAACCCCGCCCTGCTTGTTTCTCGTGTCACGGCTTCAGGGGGATTTTAGCCCCGTGCGACTAGCCGTGATAAAAAACCAGATTAGTCCATTTGATAATGCCTAAAATCCACAGAAAATAGCTTAATTCAACACCTGTTTTTCTGCCGTGAAACTCTGTGTTCTCTGTGCCCTCTGTATTTTAAGACTTGGGTTTTGCTATAGCTCCTTCACTACCCACTTCAAGCCATTGTCTTCCGGATGCGGCTGGATGGTAAAACCGAGGTGCTTCATAAAGGCCAGCATGGTTTTATTGCTGGTAAGTACTTCGCCTTCAACAACAGACAGGCCCATATCGCGGGCTGCGGTAAAAAGGGCTTCCATCAAGCGGTTGCCAAGGCCTTTGCCTTGCCAGGCATCATCGATCACCACGGCAAATTCGCAACTGTCTTTATCAGGATTAGCCGTATAACGGGCCACACCAATAATTTGCTCGCCCTGGCCTGCCTGCACAGTAGCGGCAATCGCCATTTCTCTGGCGTAATCCAGATGGGTAAAGCGCGCCAGCAGGCTTTGTGGCAAGGATTTAAGCACACTCATATAGCGGTTATAGCGCGTTTCATCGGATAGCCTGCTTACAAACTGAATCAGTAAATCGGCGTCTTCCGGGCGGATCGGGCGCAAAATCATCGGCATGCCGGTTTTTAACTGGGTGAGCTGCATCAGATGCGACGGATAGGGATGAATCGCCATATGTGCGTAACGGCGGGCCTTTGGATCAACCGCTGCCACAATAATGCTGGCGTCCACCGCAATCACGCCGTTTTCATCGCTAATCAGCGGGTTGATATCCAGCTGCTGAATCTGCGGTAATTCGCAGACCATTTCAGACACCCGCAGCAGTACATTTTTAACCACCTCAATATTGACTGCAGGCTGGTTTCTGAACGACGCCAGCATTTTTTTAATCCGTGTGCGGCGAATTAAATGATCAGCCAGATAATCATTCAGAGGGGGAAGCGATACGGCAATATCGTTAAAAACTTCTACAGCAACCCCGCCCGAGCCAAAACTAATCACCGGGCCAAAAGCCGAATCGTTAACCACGCCCACCATCAGCTCGCGGGCATGTTTTTTGCCATGCATCGGCTGCACCGTCAGGCCACGCACACGCTCAACACCCAGCTTATCATGGGCACGGCCCAGCATTTTATTGGCCTCGCTCGCTACCGAGATCAGACTGTTTAAATTAAGCGCCACGCCGTCAATATCCGTTTTATGCATTAAATCGACAGCATCTATTTTCAGCACCACCGGCAGACCCATGCCCATGGCGGCATTCACTGCATCATCGGCACTATTGGCGCGTACAGTCATGGCCACAGGAATATGAAAAGCCCTCAAAATTGCTTTTGATTCGATTTCATCCAGCAGGCTGCGCCCATCTGCCAGCACTTTATCAATCACCATATGCGCCGTTTCCATATCCGGCGCTTCCCACTCACCCAAGGGTGCAGGGGTTTGCAATAAAAGCTGCTGATTGTGCTGCCAGGCAGCCAGAGAATAAAACACCTCTACCGCCTGCTCTGGTGCAGAAAAGCTTGCGCATCCTGCCTTGACAAGCAATTTACGGCTGGCATCGACTTTTTTACCGCCTATCCATGCCATGAGCAGCGGCTTATCGCTGGTTTTTTTCAGCGCAATCATTGCTTCGGCAGTGCGTAAATGATCTGTCCCTGCCTGGGGGGTAAACACCACCAGTACACCATCAATATTCGGGTCTGCCAGCAGCGCTTCAACCGCCAGTTTGAACCGCTCTGGTGACGCGTCGCCCAGGATATCCACCGGATTATTACTACTGGCCTGTGCGGGCAGATTTTTAGCCAGCCAGGCCACAGTACCTGGTGCTAACTCGGGCAGCTGCACATGTAAATCACGCGCCCGGTCTACTGCCATCATCCCGGCACCGATGCCATTGGTCACAACGGCCAGACGACGGCCTTTGGTTTTAAATGTGCCATTTAATACTTTGGCGGCAGTAAATAACTGGTTAATTGAGCGTAAACGCAACACACCCGCACGCTTGAGTGCCGCATCAAACACGTCATCACGCCCGATCAGGCGCTCGGAATGGGTGCGCCCGTGCGCCACATCGTTATAGCGCCCCACTTTGAGCGCCATCACCGGTTTGGAGCGCGCCGCAGCCCGCACCGCCGACATAAAGGTGCGCGCTTCGTGCAAATCTTCGATATACAGCAAAATGCTCTGGGTTTTAGGGTCCGCCACCAGATAATCCAGCACCTCGCCCACGTCCACATCCACGGCCGAGCCTAATGAAACCACGGAGGAAAAACCCACATCATGCGATTCAGCCCAGTCCAAAATCGCTGAAGTAATGGACGATGATTGCGATATCAAAGCCATACTGCCGTTTTTAATCTTGCCCTGATAATTGCCCGCCATTAATTTAGCGCTCACACGGCACAGACCAAAAACGGTTGGCCCGATAATACGCAGACCGTAGTGGCGTGCCCGCCCCATTATTTTTTCTAGCAGAATCTGACTTTTTTTATCTGTGCCCACAAAATCGCAAGACATAATCACGACCGCTTTAATGCCCTTTTTGCCGCTTTCTTCAATTAAATCAAGCAAAGTTTTTGCGGGTGTCGTGATAATGACTAAATCCACCACCATCGGCACCTTTGCCAATGATTTAAATGCCGCAATTTCCAGCACCCGGTCGTGGCGCAGATTCACCGGGAATAATTTTCCCGTGTAACCACCATCAATCAAATTGGCAAACACAGTCGTGCCCACCGCGCCGGGTGTTTCAGATGCACCCACCACCGCTACAGAGCGGGGATCAAACAAAGGAGAAAGATAGTGTGGTTTCATGGCTGACAGATTATAAAAGGCTGGCCTCTAGTGTATACCGCCAATCTGTTCAGCGCAGTGTAGGTATTACTTTATATTGAGGCAAATTCTCATGCATTTATTAATACCCGCCTGTGCCAGCCGCCAGATGACCTGCCAAAGATGGGCAGCCGGAACAACATTGCTTAAGCGCATAGATACAAAATACCTGCGGGCAATGATGCATGCACCCGCTGCAAGCCTTATAATTGCCGCCGTTCTCAATTGAAACTATGGAATTTATCCGATGGACATCAGTAAAATTGCTGCAGGCAAAGATTTACCGAATGATTTCAATGTCATTATCGAAATCCCTGCTAATGCGCCACCAATCAAATACGAATTCGACAAAGCATCTGGCGCGATTATCGTTGATCGTTTCGTGGGTACATCGATGTCCTACCCGATGAACTACGGTTTTGTGCCACACACCCTGTCCCTGGATGGCGATCCTGTCGATGTGCTGGTATACACTCCATTCCCACTACTGCCAGGCATGGTTATCAAGTGCCGTGCAATTGGTGTATTAGGCATGGAAGACGAAGCAGGTATGGACGCAAAAGTGATTGCCGTACCGGTAGAAAAAGTATGTGCCATGTATGCCCACATTCAAAGCCTGGAAGACTTGCCGGAGCTGCTCCTGGCTCAGGTAAAACATTACTTCGAGCACTACAAAGATCTGGAAAAAGGCAAGTGGGTTAAGATTACCGGCTGGGGCGACAAAGCAGCTGCCCAGGCAGAGATCATGCAAAGCTATGATCGCGCGCAGAAGTAATTAAGTGTTTGGCGGGAAAACCCGCCAGCATTTCATATACAACGCGGGTTTTGCCCGCCCTGCAAGATAATTGATCTTGGGGCGGGTGAAACCCGCGTTTTTAATGCCCCGCTAGCAGGTTTACGCCTGTGCAAAAATGCGCGGTAACTAGCCCCCCGCCCGCTTCACTACCCAGCCCTTAGGCTTTAAGAATTCCAGCACCACATCACAATGATCTCCTTGCACCTCGATCACGCCGTCTTTAACTGTGCCGCCCGAGCCACAGCGGGTGCGCAGCTGCTTGGCCAGCGCGGCCAATTCATCATCATCCAGCGGCACGCCTTTAATCAGGGTTACGCCTTTACCCTTGCGACCCTTGGTTTCTCTGGAAACACGCACCACACCATCGCCCGCCGGGCGTGGCTGCTTTTTGCAAATACATGCGTCTTCGGGCTGATTACAACTAGGACACATCGTGCCGTGTTCAGTGGAATAAACAAGGCCACCTAAAGCTTTTTTCATCATGATATTTTTTAAAAGGTAGAAAACCAGAGAACAGAAGTCTAACAGCCCGCCCGGCTTTCGTGTTCATTGCGCCGATACAGACAAACTGACAAGAAAACATATCAAAACCAGCATACCCGGCCATTTTCGATGTGTTTTATGAATAAAAAAGTAACTCAATTCGGGAAATAGCGTTGACAAGCCAGCAGAGGGGCCGTATTATTCGGGCCTTCTGTGGGGGGGTTACCCCAGCGGTCAACGGGTCCGGACTGTAAATCCGGCGGCTAAGCCTTCGAAGGTTCGAATCCTTCCCCCCCCACCAGAAACCAAAATCAACAGGCGCTCAGCCTGTTTTTTTTCGTCTGTACATTTCAGAATGTGACCATTGCACACAGGCACAGCGCCAATCCCAAGGCGGATGCTTACCCCATAGACGCTAAGCAAATTGCTTTTTATCAGCAAGCCGCGAAAAAGCACAATAACCACGCTCTCCGCATTGGGCTTTTTAAAATCCCCTTGAAACACGCAAGCTCCGAACAAGCGGGGCGGGGGATTGCTTGGGAGCGAGGCAGCGAGCCAATCCCGCCTGCCGCCGACTGTCCGCAGCGAGAGGATTTCGCACTTTGAGATTGTGGCTTGGCTTCGTTTCTTAGCGAAGCAAGAAACGATGCCCCGCGGTGGCTACCGCTCCAAAATCAACGTGCCGAAGGCACTAAAAAGATCTTTTTGAATTTAGCTGGCATCAAGCTCAACCCCTCAAGACCTACCCCACACCGCTCTCTCGTTAATAAACTGATAGTAACGCAGCAGCATAATCTGGCCGCGCTTATCCAGAAGTGGCACGGGCACCGGGCCGAAGGTGGCCGAGCGCCTTACGATCTGCAAAGCAGCAGCATCCAGAGCCGGGTTACCCGATGATTGCTCCAAGGTGAGCGATGCAATATTGCCATCGCCATTGAGCACCAGGCGAAACTGCAAAGTACCAAACATCGAGCGCCCGTATTCATCTTTAGGGAAATTCATTTGCCCGATACGCTCTACCTTTCTGCGAATTTGTGGCTCCCAGATATTAAACAGCGCTTGGGTATCCACACTTTGCCGCGCGCGTGTTGCGCCGTTTTCCTGCTGCTCGTCAATGCTGGGTTTTAGATCCGCATAGCGGGTAATTAACTCCGCAGGCTTGTTACCAGGCTTGCCGCTTAACGCGTCACCCAGATCATCAATCACCACTTCTTTTACCGGCGCAGCCGCCTGGCTGGCTGGCCGTGCGGGAACAAAATAATCTTCCTTCACCGGCACTTTAGGCGGCGCTTTTGTCATCACCGGTGGCAGCTTGGGAACAGGTGTGGGTTCGGGCCTGCGTTTAGGGGCAGGCCTGGGCTGCAGTTGCAACTGAAGACCCTGGCTGGCCGCCTGTTTTGGCAATACCTTAGGGGCGGCAGCGGGCAGCAGCAAAAATAAAAGATGCACAAAAATAGAAGCCGCTAAGCCGTGCCATAGCCAGGCCGAATGTCGTTGAGAATCATGAGATACGGCAATATTCATAGCACTCGGATAGAAAACTGTGCGAGGCATTCTACATAAGCCCCGGCCTTCATGGCAGTAAACTTAGTTCACTCGTCCGGCAATGCGCCATTAATACCCAAGCGCCTTAAGTTTCAGTTCATATTCAAAGTGCCCAATATACCCCGTTAACAGGAACCCAAAGCCGAAGCCACAATGAAACCCTTACCGATTCTCTTACTGATCAGCACCTTGCTCTACTGCCTGTGCAGTTACTTGCAAAACGGCATCCCTGCCACCTATTGGGAATGGCGGCATGAGCTAGTGCTGCTCAGCGGCGTACAGCTGATGACCGTGATGTCTGCCGCCATGCTGCTGGCCACCCGCCCCGCCTGGCTGGAAAAACCCTTGAGCGGCTTGGATAAAATGTATGGCCTGCACAAGCAGCTGGGCATCGCGGCAGGCATTTTGCTGGCAATGCACTGGCTGATCAAACTATCCCCTAAATTAGTCATGGCGATGGAATGGGCTGCACCACGCATCAGGCACAGTGGCCTTGGCAAAGGCAAAGACCCGCTGATCTCCCTTGCCAAAGATGTGGGCGAATGGGCCGCCTGGGCCGTGCTGGCCATGGTGATTCTAGCGCTGCTGCGCGCCGTGCCTTACCGCTTCTGGCGCAAAGTGCATAAACTCTTTGCCCCATTATTTTTGATGGGCGCATTTCACGGCCTGATCCTGATGCCAAGAGTGCTGTGGCTAACGCCTGTAGGCGCATTAATGGCCATACTGCTCATCACAGGATCAATTTGTGCAATCTATTCGCTACTAGGACAAATCGGCAAAAACCGCCAGATTACAGGCCATATCAGCCAAATCACTCCATTGCCTGCCGATCAGCTGGAAGTAATTTGCCAGACAGATGCCAGCTGGCCGGGCCATCAGGCAGGCCAGTTTGCCCTGGTCAGCTTTAATCAAAGCGAAGGTGCACACCCCTACACCATCGCCTCGGCCCCGCGGCCAAATGGCGAGCTGCGTTTTATCATTAAAGCGCTGGGAGACTACACCCGCACCCTGGCCCGGGATTTAAAAGTGGGCGACAAAGTGACAATCGAAGGCCCTTACGGCTGCTTTAATGGTGCAAGCAACGGCGTGCGACAGGCATGGATCGCAGGTGGCATCGGCGTTACGCCCTTTTTAGCCTGGCTGGAAAGCCCGGCATTTAAAGGCCAGCAAATCGACTTTTACTACTGCGTAAAAAGCGCCAAAGAAGCCGCCCGCCTGCCGGAAATCCAAGCCGCATGCATCGCCAGAAAACTGCGCCTGCACCTGATAGAAAGCGACGCTGGCCAGCGCCTGAATGTCGCCCAAATCCAGGCAGAAACGCTTGATGACATCTGGTACTGCGGCCCGCAAAGCCTGGGCAACGCCATCAGCCAGCATCTCGCCCAGATGAGCCAGCCACCCCGCTTTCACCACGAAGCATTTGCCATGCGCTAAAAATATTCACCCAGGGTTCTGGCCTTAGCCTTAGTAAAAGGGGGATTTGCAACAGATGCCGGGCTAAAACAAGCCAAAAACCTCAAATATCTCTACACGAATTCAGGAGGCACTTCCGCACTGTAGCTTCCCCCTTTGAAAAAGGGGGAAGCAAAACCAACTCCTTAAGTAAACGGCGTTAGGAATTGTGGGGCATTTGCTTTTAAATTGGCCTTCGCCTTTTTATCAAAAGATGCAGCGCCCCAATCCTATTAACTTAAGGATTTGTACCAGCAGCTTTAACTGCAAATGTTTTTATACACAGCGCTTTCGCGGCTAAAGCCGCTCCTACAAAAAACATCGCATTTTGTCTTAAATTGCAAGGATTACCCCCTGAACAAGTGCATCAAGCTCAACGCCAGCGCATCAAAACCCAAGCCAAGGCCAAAGCCGCACAATTAAGCAGCACTGTCGCCCAAAACACCCCTAAAAACGCCGCCTTTTTAGATTTATGCCGCAACCACCTTTGCGCCAGCAAAGCCCCCGGCCAGCCACCAAGCAGCGCCAGCAAATGCAAAGTATTCTCCTCTGTACGCCAGCGATTATTCCTGGCCGCCGATTTATCCAGCGCATAAGCAATAAAAGTCAGCACACTGACCGCTAAATAGCAGCCAGCAATCCACCACTGCAAACGCCCGATAAAGCAGGCTGAAACTAAAAATGCGGCAAACAACAGCACCCAAATTACAGAGCCAGATTCTGCTGCAGTACCTCTGCGCTGCCCCACAAAACAAACCTGCTCCGCCTGAAACCGGCCCTTGTCATCACGCACCTGCACATAAGTAATCAAATCGCCCTCTGCCGGGCGCCGGGTGCGATTTTCAAACGCCTTAATATGCAAAAAAGCCCGCTCCCCGCCGCCGTTTTGAACCACAAAACCAAAGCCCTGATCATCCTTCCAACTAGATATTTTTCCCTGAAAGCGCATAGAAACTCGTTTGAATAATTTTTAAAGGAGTGCCTTATTGAAGCCAATAAAACTTAAAGATGGCAGGCACGCGCCAGCAATCCGTATTTTTAGCTTGCATTAAATAACAAATATATAAAACTTTAAGTAAGTAAAAACAGTAATTTGGCCATTGCAGACTTCAGAATGTACATAGTGCAAAAAAACATCAAATCCCCAGCCAAAGCGACTTTTGTATGAGAAAGTAGCCCCCTGCAGCGTATGCTGAGCACCATTCAAAAATACAGCCAAGTGCATGTTTCCCCCCGTTTAGCCTACATCAACGCCCTAAAAAAACACCCCATAGCCATTACTATATTCATCCCTTTGGAAGAACTGAGTGACGGCATAATGCCGAAATCAACGACAAAACCTGTAATTTAAAGCAAGGCATGATGCAAGAGCGGCTAGTGTGAGTAGCTTTGCACTTGTACTAACAGGATAGAATGGGGTAACAACATGCTAAATATAGCCTTTCGATTATTGCTAACCTTCAATGCAACATCCCTTTTGTTAATTGTTTTTCTTGTACAAAAGAGCTTTGCATTGGGGTATTTCTTCCCTAGCTATTCTGGGCTAACTCGCCTACCTAACATAGCTTCATACCTGATTTATTTATCCGTTCCAATAATTTTTACAGGCTTAAGTTTGCGTTTGAGTTCTTACCTTGGAAAAGACGAATTTAAAAAAGAGGATATCGAGTCAATTGGGCATGCAAACAATAGTTTTCTACCCAGTTATTTGGGGTACTTCTTTGTTGCATTGAGTGTTGGAAATTGGGAGACACTCTGGTTTGTCTATGTTGTACTATTCGTTTTTACATTTCTGTCACAGGCACTGTATTTCAGTAAACAGAAATACCGAAAGCCGGGTGAGGTTAATATTCCGATGGCAAAGCGAATTAATAATTACACTTTCTTAGAGAGAGACTGAGTATGGATCATATTTTTGCCAAAATTAAGGGGCATGTTAAAAAGCTCCATTTCAAAATAATTTCGGATCACACGCTGTTTGATACGATTCAAATTGATCTTGATGCGTGTGTCGTATACGACCCCGACCACAATCTAGATGAAGATGCTTGGTTCAAGGTTGAGCAATTTACTAAGCAACCTTTTTGTAGTCTTGATTTTATAAAGGCAGATTTTGACTCAAAAGACTATGAGGACTTACAGAAAGCACAGTTCTCAAAAATTGCTTACATTTTCTCAACGCAAGGTGATGATTTTTATTTTCAAAAAATCAGCCCATCTCTGTTTATTTGTAAAAAATTTATCGCTTTTGGTGAAGCAGCAAAAATTGAAGAGAATGAAAATCGGCTAGTCGTAAATACAAAGCCAGATGCAGTCTACTTCAAAAATTCAGACACATTAGTTTTTAGAAACATCGCAACTATCTCCAGTATCTTCAATGGAATTGACCAGTTATTCAAGGAAGCAACCAAGGAAGAAGTCTCACAATTCTTGAAGCTGCCATTTATTTCTTTAATTAATGACTATAACGTTGACTCTGTATCAAAACCTAACCGAAAACGAATCGCTTTGGCTATGGAGACTTTGGCCAAAATGTCCGATCAAGATCGAACCGATATTTTCGCTTACATCAATGGCTATTGTAGCGACACATTGAACTTTGATGCAGCTACCGGCAATATTAATATTTCAAAAGACAACGATTTAAAGCTGTTGATTTATGCTATTGAACAACGCTTTTATACAACACTCATTGGCCATGAAAAGAGGTTAGCTAATTCAATTCAAGCAGTAAATTAGGTTTGCAGCTTGGATTATCACATTGGGAAATATGGATTTTATCGGTATCAGCTTAGTTTTAAACTGACGAAGGCTTAGTCATGAATAACCGCTATGCAGTAGGTGGTGCACAAGGTGCTTTTGAACCCAATTCGAATGAGCTGGTATTAGCCAATAAGTTGGGTATTGCCTCGCCAGACGATATGAACGAAGCCGAGCTGGTTTTGCTGCAACAGTTGTACCAGTTGGTTCTGATTGATGAATTTCCAGACCGGCAAATCACAGTGGCTGACTTGCAGGATTGGCATCATCTTTGGCTGGGTAATGTCTATGATTGGGCCGGCTGTGTGCGCTCGGTGAATATGAGCAAAGGTGATTTTCACTTTGCCGCTGCGGCGCAAATCCCGCGTTTGCTTGATGGTTTTAAACGTGATTGTCTGGCGCGGTTTACACCTTGCTCTGGATTGACTCGGAGCGATTTAGTAGAAGCCATCGCTGTCTCACATATCGAGCTGATTTTGATTCATCCATTCCGTGAGGGAAACGGGCGCTTGTCCCGCTTATTGGCCGATGTGATGGCGGTACAAGGCGGCACGGAGCCTCTGGATTACAGTGTATGGGATGCGAATAAACCGGCTTACTTTGCAGCAATTCAGGCCGGGATGCAGTGTAACTACCAGCCGATGAAATATTGGGTAGATCTGGCGCTAGGCGAAATTAACGCGCCAGCTTGAGCGAGGCAAATTTGCCAGAGGGTTGTTTGAGTTTATTTTCGAGCTGCTGGATGCTTTGCCCGGTTTCAATTGCGGTTGAGCTGGCAACTGCACGCAATAATGCTTTAGCGGTAACAGGACGGCAACGGGCATAGGTTTTAAGTTGAACTAATTTGGTCATGGTACATCGCTATAAAAATGCGTCTACTGATTATACAGCAAGGCCAAAACAATAAAATTGGCTTTATTAGTAAGTATCCATGTAAATAGCAAAACTGCCCCATAAATTTTAGAAGCAAGCCCAAAAACGATACTGGATTGACATGGCACTGAGCACTCACAGCGATTATCAGCAGCTCTTAGAGCAAATTTCTACCAGCTATGGCGAGGCCAGACTGCGCGCGGTGCAGGCGGTTAACCAGCAATTGGTCGCCAGTTATTGGCAGGTGGGGCAGCATATTGTCGAATTCGAGCAAGGCGGTCAAAGCCGTGCGGTGTATGGCAAAGATTTGATTAATCAGGCTATCGCGCGATCTGGGTTTGCGCCATGGCAAGGGTTTTAGCCAAAGCAATTTGATACGCTGCCGTCAGTTTTATCTGGGTTATCCAAATAGTGCGACAGTGTCTCACCTATTGACGTGGTCACACTGGATTGAGCTGCTCAAAATTGACGATGTATTAGAGCGCAGCTTTTACGAGCAACAAACCCTGCTGGAACGCTGGTCGGTGCGAGAGCTGATCCAGCAAAAAGAGAGTGCGCTGTTCTTACGCTTGGCTGCCAGCAAAGATAAAGCGGGCGTTTTGCAGTTAGCTACGCAAGGTCAACAAATCGAACAGCCCGCCGACCTGCTGC
The DNA here is from genome assembly GCF_003952345.1 of Iodobacter ciconiae. Taxonomy (NCBI): domain Bacteria; kingdom Pseudomonadati; phylum Pseudomonadota; class Betaproteobacteria; order Neisseriales; family Chitinibacteraceae; genus Iodobacter; species Iodobacter ciconiae. Next base: position 2,227,184 of record NZ_CP034433.1, read on the forward strand.
GTAAGCCGTATATATTCGAATTTTTAAAAATCCCCGAGCCCTACCAAATTGCGGAAACGCAATTGGAAACGCTACTGTGCGACCATTTACAGCCCTTTTTACTAGAGCTGGGTAAGGGATTTACTTTTGTTGGGCGGCAGTATCGTATTACGCTGAATAACCGCCATTACAAAGTGGATTTGGTGTTTTACCACCGCATTTTGCGCTGTTTTGTGTTAATTGATTTAAAGATCAATGAAGTACAGCATCAAGATATTGGTCAGGTGAATATGTATTTTGGCTATTTTGCTCAGGAAGAAAATATCGAGGGAGATAATCCACCCATAGGGATTATTCTGAGCCGCAATAAGGACGAATTGCTGATTGAATATGCCACTTATCAAATGAACAGCCAACTGTTTGTCCAAAAATATCAACTGTATTTGCCCAATCAGGAAGACTTGCGCCGCGAACTAGAATTAACATTGCGCGAAGGTACAGAAAATGCCAGCCAAAGCGCTAAGACATTGCTAGATGAAAATGATGATACATAAGAAAGGGGGCCAGTTGACTCCGGCCATTTGCAGTTAAAACAGCACTATTCAGATTCAATACACAACAAAATGTATCAGAGAAAATCTTAATGAGTAAGATTAGCAAAAATCGTGTTGCTGCACTATAGCGTAAAGATAAATCCTGATATTGATAAAAACAATGAAACTATTTTATTTATTAATTGGGAAAATACAGAAAATAATAATTATGCCATTACTGAGGAAGTAACTGGAAAAGAGACAAACTTAAAATTCCAACATCAGCCACACACCGAAACAATCCCCTCCCCTATCTGGCGCTGCCACAACAATCTGCTTTGCGCTAATTTCATATCCCGCCCCTCTGACCATTCCTTCAGCCCCATTTTGCAAGCCTTTGTTCTGGCTTCCAGCTCGCTCCACTCCTTGGCAAAGAGTAATGCTTGCTCTGGTTCAGGCAACTGGCCAAGTGTTCGGGCAATGGCAGGAGAAAAGTAGATACCGTCTTGCCGGTCAAGCATTTTGATACTCAGCTTGATACTTTTTCTGTGTTTTCAGCACGCCGAAGCTCAGGTGTACCAGTTTGCGCATGCAAGCGCCCAAGGCAGACATTTTGCTCTTGCCTCGGGCAAGCAAACGTTCAAATAAGGCTTTGACGTGGGGGTTGTATTTTGTGGCAACAATAGCGGCCATATAAAGTACTGCACGTATTTGCGAAGGGCCAGCTTTGGACAGTTTAGCGCGACCTAATAGTGACGAACCTGATTGTCGCTCGACCGGCACCAAGCCCAAATAGGCCGATAGTTGTTCGGCTGTATTGAACTGATGCATGTGCATCACAGCCAACAATTGTGTCCCACTTTGCGGTCCAATTGCAGGGATGCTTTGTAGTAAATCCAGGTCATTTTTCAGTCCTGGATGGCGGTCGATGTGATCGTCGATTTGGCTTTGCAGCTTTTTGAGTTGCGCGTTTAGAAAGGCGATGCTGTCGTTAATCGACTGATGAATCAGCTCTGGTGTAACAGTCGACTGTGCTTTTTCTTGGCGATTTTGTTCGCGCAGCAAGTCTTGCAGAATCGCTTCGCGGCGGGCAAGAAACCCTTTCAAAATGCGGGCTTCGGGCGGCGGAGGCAGCCACGCGGCAGGGTTAATCATGGCGCAGTAACGTGCCAGCACTTGGCTATCAACGCCATCGGTTTTGGTGCGAACAGCGAGGCCTTGGCCAAAATGTTTGACCTGTGCGGGATTGGCAATCGAGACGCACACGCCAGCATCATGTAGCAGCGTAGCGGCTAATTCGTGATACACGCCAGTGGCTTCCATGGTGACGTGCAACTGATCATGAGGGATGTGATTTTTAGTCAGCCAGGCCAGTAAATCGGCGAGACCTTTGGCGGTATTGGTAACGACTTTGGCTTTGCCTTTGAGCGGGTCAAGCTGGGTTAGCAAATAACAATCGAGTTTAGCTTTAGCCACATCCATACCAAGATAAAACATGAGAACTCTTCCTGTAAAAAAGCCTAATTCGCCCACTTGCCTTGTGCATACAGGGTCAGCGCCCTTGGCTACCGTTCAGTGTCTGATTTGGCGAAAGAAGAGAGGCGAAGGGTTTGATCTACAAGAGAAGGTCAATGCCTTAAGGTTGGGCCCAAACTCACTTTGCCTCGTGTGGTAGTAGCTAACCACCACAGGGAACAAGATACAAGAGTTGGGCGACTTCTGGCAGTTCGGCAAAGTGTTGGATGGGGGTGATGTCTGCGCCTAGTATGGCGCATTTAGATAGGGCACAGATGGCGTAATTGCTGCTGTAGGAGAGTGATATTTGCCACGGGCCGGTGGCAAATACAGGGCAGCTGGGGGTTTCCAGCAGTTGGCCGCCTGATCTTGGCTGCACCTGGGCGTGCAGCCATAGGCGGATTTGGGCTGCTTGATGCTGGCGGCTGGCGCTGTTTTTAAACAGCGCCAGCTCAAACAGATCGTGGGCAATTAGCTGCGGCATGTGCGCCAGGGTACGGCGGGGCTGCCGGTCCAGGCCTGGCAATCGGGGATGGTTTCGCCTTTTACCACGAGGGTGAGCGGGCCCAGGCGGGCGCCGTTGCCGACGATGGCGTCGTACAAAATGGTGCTGCGCGGGCCAACATTAACCCCCGCGCCGATTTCTACGTGGCCGATTTTCATGATGCGGTCTTCAAACAAATGGGTTTGCGGGCCGGACCATGCATGCAGCACCGTATCGTCGCCGATGGTGACGCAATCAAATTCGGTAATGTCAGTGGTATCCATAAATACCCCGCTGCCAATCTTACAACCCATGCAGCGAAACGCCATGGGTAGCCATGGGGTGCCGCGTAAGAAGTTAAAAAAGTTGGGAACGGCAATGGATTCGTAAAGGCTGGTTAGTGCTTCGCTGCGCCATACAAAGGAGGTCCACATCGGTGCAGAATGCGGGCGATAGCGGCCTATCATCAGCCATTTCAGCACCACAACAAACACAAACGAGCCTATGCCATATAAAACCCCGGCGATCATCAAGGCCCAGAATACGCCGTGAAAGTCTTCCCTTTCGGCAAAGGGCATCACTTTTAAAACGGTGAGATAGCCGACGGTAATGATCACCGCCAGCGGCATCACAGTACGCAACCCTTCCACAAAGCCCCGCGCTAAGCGCCGCGCCAGACTCGGTTTAAAAGTGAGGCTGTCGGCAAAACCCGCCACCTGCTCACGCGCCGGTAAAGACAGCGCCGGGCTACCCAACCATGTCTGGCCGGATTGCATACGATCATTGGCCGGGGCGCGGGATTGCACGCCGATCAATACATCGTCGGGGATGATGCTGCCATCGGGCACGTAAGCGCCATTGCCTACAAAGCTGCGATTGCCCACTACGGTGGGGCGTAGCGTCATCCAGCCTCTATCAATTTCTTCATCGCCCAGCATCACCGCATCGGCAATAAAGCTGTCTTCCCCCAGGGTAAGCAAATCGGGCACCACGCCAATAGCGTTAGAAATCTCCGTGCCACGCCCTACTTTTGCCCCCAGAAAGCGATACCACCAGCCTGCGTAAACCGATGCATACAGGCCGTGCAGTATATTAAGGCTGGATTCCTGAATCTGATTTGTCAGCCAGCGGCGGTAATACATCGTGCCAAACACGGGCCAGCTGCCCAGCGGATTACGCGGCAGCAGCAACCAGCGTACAGCGGCCGAGCCAAGCAGTGTCAGCACAATCAGCACCGCGCTGGCTGGCAGTGCCAGCATCAGGTAAAACATAAACGCTTCGGGCAGCGCCACGCCTTGTTCGGTTAGATCAAACCAGTGCCCGTCCAGCCAATCGATCAACAAAAAGCTGGGGAAAACCGGCACAAAAAACAAAATGGCAACCAGTGCCGATCCGCCTGCGTAAGCCAGCCCATGCAGGCCACGCAAAGCGGAGTTACGCTTAGGGCGTTCCGGCATAGCCGGCGGCAACTGGCTGCTTTTGCGCGCTGGCGAGCCGCTCCAGACTTCGCCTGCGGCAATTTTTTGCCCGACCGATAGCGCCGATAAGCCCTCCAAGCGGCCTAAATCGCCCACGCTGGTTTCTGATTGCAAGATGGAATAAGAGCCGATATAAGCATCCTTGCCCACGGTAATCGGGCCCACTTCCCAGTGATCGCCCTGCACCCTGAAGTTTTCAAAATTAACCGAAGCGCCAATGCTGGCGCCATCGCCTATGCTCAGCAAATCATAAACACGCACACTAATGGCCGACAGCGCCACGTTTTTACCAATTTTTGCACCCAAGGCACGCAAATACAGCGATTGCAAAGGCGAGCCGGTTAAGAAATACAGCGGGGTAATATCCAGTAAGCGATCCGACAGCCACCAGCGAAAATAAGTAAAACCATAGAGCCGGTAGCGGCCTGCTTTTAGCCGCCCCAGCACCAGCCATTTACCGGCAATGACGATGGCAAAGCTAAATAATAAGCTGCCTAAATACACTAAAATGGCCGCTGCTACCGCCAGCCCCAGACTATCTCCCTCCTCCCCCGTCATAAAGTGATAAGTAAAAAACGGAGCCAGCCACAACAACATGCGCAGGCCAATTAAGAAAGGCAAAGTGGCCAGCTGTGCGCTGCCACAACATAGCCGGCGTAAGAATGGCACTTTTTTTACCGGCTCTGCCACAATTTCTTCAGGCTGGATCTGGGCCAGCGCATCCAGGCGGGTGGCGATTACTTGTAAAGTGCGGCTTTGGTAAATATCCTGTACGGTCATACCGGCATAAGCCGGATTACGCCGCAAGATGGAGACTAAGCGCGCCGCCAGTAAGGAATGCCCGCCAAGCTCGCCAAAAAAATCATCCACAAGGCGTAGCGGCTGACCGGGGAACAGGGTGGTCAGCGCGGCAAACAGGGCTTTTTCTGCATCGCTAACCGGCTCATCGCTATCCAGGTTTTTACCCACAGGCAGGATCAGCTCGCGGGCTTTCAGCGTTTTTCTATCGATTTTTCCTGAGGTCAGCCTGGGTAATTCGCTTATAAATTCAAAGCGAGCAGGAATCATATAGGGCGGCAGGCAGCGTTTTAGCCCGTTTTTTAAGGCGGCCGCGTCTACTCCTTCGGCCACCACAAACGCCACCAGCTGATCGATGCCTGCCAGCTCGCGCAGCAAAACAGCAGCCGTGCCTACGCCGGAAATCTGGCAGAGCGAAGCTTCAATTTCGCCCAGCTCTACCCGAAAGCCGCGCACTTTTACCTGATCATCGGTGCGGCCTAAGCACTGAACCTGGCCCGCTTCATCAATACGCGCCAAATCGCCAGTGCGGTATAAGCGCCGCTCATGCGGGAATTCTTCGAGATTTGAAAAGGGATTGTCGAAGAATTTTTCGGCGGTTAATTCAGGGCGGCCCAAATAGCCATCGGCCACGCCGGGGCCAATAATGCACAGCTCGCCGGTTTCACCCTGCGGCAATAAGCGGCCATCTTCGCTGCGCACCAAAAGACCATAATTGGGCAGCGGCTTGCCGATAGTCACCGGCTCGCCACGGCGCAATTGGGCCAGGCTGGCCGACACCGTGCATTCGGTAGGGCCGTAAGTATTAAACATCTGCCGCTCTGGCGTGGCCCAACGCTCTACCAGCGATTCCGGGCACATTTCGCCGCCCAGATTAATAATCCGTAAGCCGGGTACTTCCTGACTAAACAGCGCCAGCAAGGTTGGCACGGCGTGCAGCACGGTGACTTTTTCCTGGTTTAATATCGCCGGCAAAGCGTCAGGATCGCCCGTCAATATTTTAGGCGCCAGCCACAGCGATGCACCCACCAGATAGCTGATCCAGATTTCTTCAAACGACATATCAAAGGCGACCGAAAAGCCCTGATACACCTTGTCATCCTGACGCACACCCAACACTGAGTTTTCGCTGCGCAAGAAATGGCAAATACTGCCCTGGCTGATCGGCACACCCTTGGGTTTACCAGTTGACCCCGATGTGTAAATCACATAGGCCGGATGGCTGGGGAGTAGGCCCTGGCGGCGCAGCAAATCGCCCGTAACCGGTGCAGACAATTGCGCGCTGCTCAATACCGGCACGCCCGCTCCGGCTAGATCGCCATCGCCCACCAAGAGCACCGCCGCCGCATCTTCCAGGCAAACCTGCATGCGATCAACCGGCGTATCGGCCTCAAACGGCAACCAGGCCGCGCCCGCTTTAGCAATGGCCGCTTGCATAATCAATAGCGCAGCACCACGCGGCAGGCACAGGCCAACGATTTGCCCTGCCTTTACGCCAAACTGAATTAAATGATGCGCGGCCAGATCGGCGCGGTGGTTCAGCTCGGTATAAGTCAGCACTTCTGATTGCCAATAAATGGCCGGATGATCAGGAATACGCTGCGCCGTGTTTTCTAATAAATCAGCCAGCGTTTCAGCGCGCAATAGTTCAGGCAGATAAGGGCCACGAAGAATCATAGAGGTAATCTGTCCTGGATAATAAAAAACCCTAAGTCTAACAAATAATTGATATAAACCTATTTAAAAAGACTCCAAAAAATATAAATAAGGCAGACACCGCTAATTGACGTTCTATTTTGTATGCTATACGGATAAAACATGCCTGATCAAAGATTAAATTGGGAATTTTACAGCTGGTACTCACTCATTACGCGATGGCAAGATAGCGCATTCGTAAAGGAGATTTAAATGAGTGAAGCAGATAAAATGTGCGCTGGCCAGTATTACAACCCCGACGATAAAGAGCTGGTAAAAATGCGTGTGGCTGCACGCTTATTGAGTGAAAAATTCAATCGCACTTCTGCTCTTAAATTAAAGAAACGCACGCGTATTTTAAAATCGCTGCTGGGTAAATGCGGCAAAAATATCTATATAGAGCCCACATTTAATTGTGATTACGGCAGCAATATTTATATTGGCAAGAATTTTTTTGCTAATTTCGGTTTAATTATTCTTGATGCAGCCGAAGTACGAATTGGCGATAATTGTTTTATTGCGCCACAGGTAGGCATTTATACCGCAACACACCCGATTGACGAGCAGGAAAGAATCCAGCGCATCTGCTATGCAAAACCTATTTATATTGGCGATAGCTGCTGGATAGGCGGGCATGTCACGATTAATCCCGGTGTTACTTTAGGTAATAATGTCGTTGTGGCGTCAGGTGCTGTGGTGACCAAATCTTTTGGCGATAATGTCATTATTGCAGGCAACCCGGCAAAAATCATCCGGCATATAGAGCCAGCAAATTCAGTCAGCCCCGCAAAATAAATTGATTTTATAAATGCTTCGCCGCTTCTTTGCGGCTAAGTGGCGATAATTGCCCGCCCATTTCTGCCAGAAATACCCGGATTGCGGCAGGGTTATGCCAAGCGTATTCCCTTAGTGCCCAGCCTATGGCTTTACGAATAAAAAACTCGGTTTCAGGTGCAAGTTGCCTGGCATAGGTTTGCAAGCGGATCACATCGGTTTCATCCTTCCAGCCCAGCTGATGCAGCATGGCAATACGCCTGATCCAGAAATCCGGGTGGTGCAGTGCGGCGTCCATCTGGCTTTGCTGGGCTTTGTCTGCCCTGACAATCGATCCAATCACTTTGACCAGAGCATCTACCGTCTCCCACCAGGATTTCTGTAAAGCTAAATCAAGTAAGGCCGGGATATTAGCGCCACTTAAGGTCCTGACATGCCTTGCCAGTAAATCCACGGCGATATATTGGTATTCACGCTGCGGCAAAGCCCACAGGCCCTGCGCTTCAGTAATTAAAACACTGGCACTGGCGGGCTTTAGCTGCTTGATCAAGGGCATGGTTGCAGCACGGCGGGCGGGAGCGGCCACACCCAGAAATTCAAACTGATCGCGCTGGTAAGCGCGCATGGCAATCGCAGCAGAATCATTGGCTAAAGGCTGCATCGCGCTGCAGATATTTTCTTGAAAGGAAGTCATAGGTTCTCTTCAATTGTTTTTTATGTCTGGCTTCGTGTCTTGCAAATCCCCCTACCCCCCCTTTTTCAAAGGGGGGATGAAATCATTCTTAATCATATTTAAGTTAAGCAAGTCGAGCTTGGCCTTTTTGAAAATATAAGAAGCAAATCAATTTAGCCTATTCATGCCCCTAGCTTTTACCCCCTTTGAAAAAGGGAAGCAAGGGGAGATTTGTTTTTCAACCGCATCAAAAATCACCTGCATCACTAGGTCTAATTCTTGCAAAACCTGTCTGTTATCAAATCGCAATACCAATAAGCCCATTGCCGCCAACACCTGATCTCTTTCCTTATCATGGCTCTGATGTGCCTCTTCAAAATGCTGAGGTCCATCCAGCTCAATCACTAGACTAGCCGCCGCAGAATAAAAACCCACAATAAAACCTGCCAAAGGTTTCTGCCGATAAAACTGCACACCCAGCAACTGTTTGCGGCGCAGCCTTGACCAAAGCAATTGTTCCGCATCAATCATATGCTTACGCAGCTCTGGAGAAAAAAGCTTCAGGCCGGTTTTATATGGCCCAAAGATATTACTCAGCGCCATCACCAAGTCAGGCTGAACCTTTATAATCCCACCACCGCTCATCCTCCGCCCCGTCTGGAATACCCATGAATCTTCGCCCCCTAAATCTGTTTGAGATGCCACTGGCCGGCCCGCATATGATCGAGGCCAGCGCGGGCACGGGGAAGACTTGGACGATTACCGGTTTATATACAAGGCTGGTGATTGAGCACGGCTTAAAAGTGCCTGAGATTCTGGTGGTCACCTTCACCGAGGCCGCCACCGCCGAGCTACGTGATCGCATCCGTGGGCGGCTCGCGGAGGTGTTGGAATCTTTCGAGGGGGAAGAGGCGCTTGATCCGTTTTGTGAGCAGCTATTAATTCAGCATGCCGACCGGAGAACTGAGGTAATGCGCCGCTTGCAGCGCGCCATTGCCAGCCTGGATGAGGCGGCAATTCATACCATTCACGCTTTTTGCCAGCGGGTGCTGGTGCAATCGGCCTTTGAAAGCGGTGCTGATTTTGGTATGGAAATCCTCAGCGATACCGGCCCGGTGCTGGATGAAATTGCCGCAGATTTCTGGCGCGAGCAGGTTTACCCCAGCGATGCCATTTACACCGAATACTTACTTAAAAACAAAGCTAGCCCCGCAGAATGGCTGCGGGTAGTTTACGGCTATCTGGGCCAACCGCTGTTGCATACCGTAGAGCTGGGCACGCCTGCCGACACCACTGAGCTGAGTGCGGCGCTACCCGCAGCTTTCGAGAATTACCGCCAGCTTTGGAGCGTGCATTCAACCACCATTAAGGAAATGTTGCTGGAGCTGTCTGCTAACAAAGCCTTAAAGCAAACCAGCTATAAGCCCGATCAATTAGAGAAAGCCTTTTTGCTGATTGATGACCATATCGCGGGCAATGGTGGCTGGCAGGATATCGACAGCAAGGAGCTGATGAAGCTCGGCAGCAGTAAGCTCATCAGCGGCACCGCCAAGGGCAACGCACCGCCTGAGCACGCTTTCTTTGATGCTGTGGAATTGCTGACCAGCCTGATTAACGATTTAAGCGCGGCTTGCCAGCTACGGCAAAAACAAGGCCTAGCCGAGCTGCGCCGCCGCTGCGATATCGAGCTGCCCGAGCGCCTGGCCCGCCGTCAGCAATTATCTTTTAACGATCTGTTGCTGCGCGTATGGCAAGGCCTGACCGCAGAGGGCGGTGAGCGCTTAGCGATCGCCATGCGCCGCCGCTACAAAGCCGCGCTAATTGATGAGTTTCAGGATACCGACGGTATTCAGTACGATATTTTCTCGCGCGTGTTTGCAGACGGCAGCACGCCGCTGTTTTTGGTGGGGGACCCTAAGCAGGCGATTTATAGCTTTCGCGGCGCGGATATTCACGCCTATCACCAGGCCGAAACCCTGGTGGATGCCAAAGAAAGCCTGGACACCAATCAGCGCTCGGTGCCGGCTTTAGTCACCGCAGTCAATACCCTGTTTGAGCGGCCAGCGGAAGCTTTTGTTGATCCGCATGTCAGCTTTAGCGCGGTAAAAGCCGCGAGTAAACCTCGTCCGGAATTAATTGTTGATGGCGAAAATGACACGCCTGATACAGGTAGGAAAAGCGCCCCTTTTCGCTTTCAGTTTTTACCCGAGCCTGAAGGTGTATCGGACAAAGGCGTGCAAATCAGCTGGCCCAAAGAAACCGCCAATCATCTGGCCGCCCAGATCACCGCACAAGAGATCGAAAAGCTGCTGCGCTTGGCTGGGGAAGGCAAAGCCAGGCTGGCAGATAAGCCACTCTCGGGCGGCGATATGGCCGTGCTGGTGCCCGATCGCTTTCGGGCCAAAGCCATGCAGGATGCGCTTACCCAGCTGGGCGTGCCAAGCGTGCTGCGGGTAAGAGACAGCGTTTGGGAATCGCAAGAGGCGGTCGAGCTTTATACGGTGCTCGCCGCCATTAGCGAGCCAGCCAAGCAAGGCCTGGTGCGCGCCGCGCTAATTAGCACCCTGCTCGGCAACAATGCCGCCACCCTGCTGCGCTTGGAAATCAACGGTTGGGATCAGATTGCGGACGCCTTTGCCCACTGGAAAAAAATCTGGCAAACACAGGGCTTTATTCCGATGTTCAGAGAATGGCTGGAATACCAAGGTTTGGATGGCTTGAATGTGGCGCAACGCTTACTTTCTTTGACGGATGGCGAGCGGCGGCTGACTAATCTATTACAACTGGCCGAGCTACTGCAAGCGCACAAAGCCACCGGCTTGGAGCAACATCTGGCGTGGTTTAGCCGGCAGAATAAAAACGCTGGGGACGAAGCCCTGCTGCGGCTGGAAAGCGATGAAGACCGCGTGCGCATCGTTACCCTGCACGCCAGCAAGGGCCTTGAATATCCCATCGTGTTCTGCCCGTTTTTATGGGATGGCCGCCTGCTGGGCAAGCACACCGAGGCGGTGCGCTATCATCAAAACGGCAAAGCGTGGCTGGATTTAGGCAGCGAAAATTTTGATGAGCATAAAGACAGCGCCAAGCGTGAAGCCTTTGAGGAAAAACTGCGCCTGCTTTACGTGGGGCTGACCCGGGCCAGAAACCGCTGCTATATCGTATGGGGCAATATCGGCCTGAAAGATGGCCGGGGTTATGCAATTAGCGACGGCCTGTCGCAATCGGCCATGGCCTGGCTACTGCATCCCCTCTGCCGTGAGCATGGCGATGTATTAGAAGCGCAAAAAGAGCATTTAAAAGCTTACGATCATGCAACGCTATTGGGCGAAATTACGGCAATGTGTGAGCAACAGCCAGAAGTCTTTGCCCTGCACGATGCACCCAGTGGCGCGCGCACCGGCCTTAAAACCACCCCGGCCGAGCCGCTGGTTTTTAAGCCTTACCTTGGTAAAAAACTCTACCCCACATGGCGGGTTGCCAGCTTTTCTGGCATGACCGCGCACAATCATTCCGAAGGGCCGGATAGGGACAGCGCCAGCAATGCGCCGGAAACCGATTCATCCGCAGCCCCCGAAGGCCGATCGGTATTTAGCTTCCCAGAGCGAGAAGCCGCCGCCACCGTGGCCGGTACTTGCCTGCACGCCATTTTAGAAGAATGGGATTGGCAGGACGCAGATGCACTGCTCGCCACCACCGCCAAAGAGCTGGAGCGCCACGGCATACCGGAGCATTGGTTAGAAATCGTCAGCCAAATGGTGCAAGACACCGTATCGGCGCGGCTCGATGGCAAGGGGCTGACCTTAGCCAGCATCCCGCCCAACAAGCGCGTGGCTGAAATGGAATTCACCTACAGCGTAAGCCACTGCCAGCCAGAGCGGCTGATTGCAGCGCTGCAACATCCATCGCTCCCGCCTGAGTTTAGAGCCGCCTCCGGCACGCTGGATTTCTTCCATATCAACGGTTTTTTAAGAGGCTTTATCGATCTGGTGTTTGAATACGAAAACGCCTTTTACGTGCTCGATTACAAAAGCAACTGGCTGGGCAACCGCGTGGCCGACTACGCCCCCGCCCACCTCATCCCCGCCATGGCCCAGCACCACTATTATCTGCAATACCTGATCTACAGCGCCGCAGTGCGCCGCTTCCTGCGCCAGCGCTTACCCAACTTTAGCGACGATCAATTCGGCGGAGTCTACTACTTATTTATGCGCGGGCTAGGCAAGCAAGACGGGCAAAACGGCGTGTACTTCAGCAAGCCCAGCATGGAATTGCTGGATGATATTGAAGTGGCGTTGATGGGGAATGCTGTGAAAACCTAAGATCTGCAGAGACAGAAAAAACCCAAATCTTAAACCACGGAGGAAAAGGAGAACACGGAGGGCCACGGAGAAAAACATATTTTTTAAAATGTGATTTGCTGTGAGTTTTTCAGTATTTAAGAACACCGTAAACTGGATTTATATCGTTGCTCGTTGCACGGGGCTTAAAAATCCCCTTGAAGCACACCGAAGCGAGGAATAAGCGGGTCGGGGTTTCGGAAAAGGGGTAGCGAGGCAGCGAGCGAGCAGCCTTTTCCACCGAGCCGATTATCCGCAGTGAGGGGCCTTCGTGCTGGTCGGGGCGGCCTTCTTTGCTTACTTTCTTGGCCGTTCAAGAAAGTGAGTCCCCAGCGGGGGAATCCCGCACCAAAATCAGCGTGCCGAAGGCACTTAAAATTACTTCCGAATAATATCAATTATTAAAAAGACCCCATGATTTCATTCAACCGCCCTATCGTGATGCTGGATTTTGAAACCACCGGCATCGCCCCTTCCGACCGCATCACTGAAGTGGCTGCGCTGCGAATTGTTGACGGGCAGATTACTGATCGCTTTGTCTCCTTAGTCAATTGCGGCGTGCGTATTCCCGCCTTTATTACCCATCTCACCGGCATCAGCCAGGCCATGGTGAACAAGGCACCGCCTGCCAGCGAGGTAGTTCCGGCGCTGATCGAGTTTATCGGCAGCGATGCGCTGTCAGCGCACAACGCCAGCTTTGACGCGAAGTTTCTATTGGCCGAAAGCCAGCGCGTTAATCTGTTGCCGCAATACCAAGGCTTGCATTGCACGCTTAAACTATCGCGCCGCTTATTCCCCGGTATGAGCAATTACAAACTCGCCACTTTGGCGGCAAGCTTGGGCATACGCTTTCAAGGCACCGCCCACAGGGCCGAAGCCGATGCGGAAGTCTCGGCCCATTTGCTGATCCATATTGCCCGGCATCTGGCCAAAACCTGCAAAATGCAGCAGATTGATTTGGACCTGCTGGAGAAGATCAGTAAAACAGTCGCCGCCAAAGTGCCGGAATTTTTAAATACGCAGAAAAAAGCCTAATATCGTCGCCAGAGAAAACATAGTGAAAGACAAAACCCAAATCTTGAACCACGGAGAAAAAGGGAAACACGGAGGGCCACGGAGAAAACTCCCCATGATTTTCTCCGTGAAGCTCCATGCCTTCTGTGCTCTCTGTAGTTAAAGTATTTGAGTTTTTTGCAGTTTTTTTATCCGTTTTGCTTCAAGAGCCCCCCATGCCAGACTTTGCCTTTGAATTAAGCCGTAGTTTTGAACGCCTTTGCGGGCCGCAATCGGATGAGCTACGCGCCACGCTCGCCAAGCTGTGTGCAGCACTGGCGGCTGGGCATAGTTGTATTAAAACTGCGCCGCAGAACAGCCCCTTAATCGGCAGGCCGGGCGAATTTAAGCCGCTTACACAGGATAAAGACCGGCTCTATCTCACCCGCTATTGGTGGTATGAATCGCAGCTGGCGAAACGCCTGCGACAATTGGCAGGGGAAAAATGCGATGTGGATCTGGCTAGGCTTGCCAGGCTGCTGGACGAGCTTTTCCCTGCATCAAGCATTCAGCCCGATTTGCAAAAAGTAGCTGCCGCAGCAGCGGTAATGCAAAAGCTGACGGTAATTTCCGGCGGGCCGGGCACGGGTAAAACCACCACCGTGCTGCGCATTCTGGCTGCTTTGCAAATCATGGGAGACAACACGCTGAGCATTAAAATGGCCGCGCCCACTGGTAAGGCGGCAGCCAGAATGAGTGAATCCGTGCGGGAGAGAAAAGCGAGCCTTGCTGTCACGCCCGAAACGCTGGCCGTCATCCCAGAAACCGCATCCACCCTGCACCGCTTACTGGGGCCACGCCCTGATGGCAGCTTCAAGCATCATGCCGCTAATCCGCTGGCGCTGGATGTGCTGGTGGTGGATGAAGCATCGATGATCGATCTGGCCTTAATGGCGCAGCTGGTGGAAGCCCTACCCGCGCACGCCCGGCTGATTTTGCTGGGGGACAAAGATCAGCTGGATGCAGTAGATGCCGGTGCAGTATTTGCCGAGCTGTGCAGTTTAAAATCGCCCGATGCTGATTTTATTCAGGCACTTAAAAGTGCTACGGGAGTTGAAATCAGCAGCAGCAAAGCGCCAGCCAGCTGTGTGGGCAATGCAGTGATGACGCTAGAGCACAGCCACCGCTTTGCAGCAGGCGGCGGCATTGGCAAGCTGGCAAGCTTGGTGAATTCGGGCGACGCCAAGGGCGCATTGGCGCTATTGCAGCCGGATGATTTATTTGCCGAAGCGGAAACAGAACTCGGCTGGCAGCCCAGTAGCAAAACGCTGCTCAGCCGCTGTGATCAAGGCTACGCGGCTTACTGGCAAGCCGTGCAGGCAGGCGATGTGGATGCGGCTTTTGCCGCCTTCGATACCTTCCGCGTGCTGACGGCCCTGCGCGAAGGCCATACCGGGGTAATGGGGGTGAATCAGCAGCTGGAAGCGCACTGGCAGGCTAAAAAATTCGTCCCCGAAAACAGCCTCTGGTACGCAGGCCGCCCGGTTTTAATCACCCAAAATGATTACGGCGTGCAGCTCTATAACGGCGATATCGGCCTCACCTTTATTGAAAACGGCGCGCCCCGCGTGGCTTTCAAAGGCGAAGGCAACACCCTGCGCTGGTTCAGCCCCGCCCGCCTGCCCGCCCATGAAACCGCACTGGCCCTCACGGTACACAAAAGCCAAGGCTCGGAATTTGACGAAGTGATCTTATTACTGCCAGATCAGCCGCACGAACTACTCAGCCGCAGCCTGATCTACACCGGCCTTACCCGCGCCAAGAAAAAAGTCGAGATTTGGGGAAGTAATGACGTGCTAAGCAAAGCCATTGCCAGGCAATCGATCCGGCAAAGCGGGCTGGCGGCGGCGTTGAGGTAGAGGGTACTAGTGGCGTGGTGAAGCAAACCCAAATCTTGAACCACGGAGGGCACTGAGAACACAGAGAAAACCAAATGATCTCAAGCCGTTGCTTTGCTTTTACATCAGTAAACAAATAACAAAAATAATGACTGTGCTCTCGGCATAGGGCTGAAAATCCCCTTGAAACACGCCGGAGTGAGGAACAAGCGGGGAGGGGTTTCGGCCAGGGAGCGAGGCAGCGAACCAATCCCGCCTGCCGCCGACTCGATTGTCCGCAGCGAAGGGGCCTTCGTGTTTCGTGGGGTGGCCTTCTTTCGCTTCCTTTCTTGTCCACATAAGAAAGGAAGGTCCCGCGGGACGCCCGCACCTAAATCAACGTGCCAAAGGCACTAAAAAAGTCTTTTTGACTTTGCCTTCCTTACAATACCTTACCCCGGTATCCCATCCACAAAGCACAGCAACTCACCCGGCTGCATTTTGATCCAGGTTTCATTGTCGGTCAGCGGCTGGGTGGCGATGACGGCGACCCTGTCGTTTTGCGTGGTGACTTCGGAAAAATCGATACTGATATCCGTATCATTCAGATGCGCCAGCGTAAATGGTGCTTTGCGTACGATGTAATGCAACTCGGTACTGCAATGGGCAAATAAGGCGCTGCCATCTGAGAGCAAAAAATTGAATGTACCGACAGCCATCAGGGTGCTGGCCAGCTCGGCCAGCGCTTGCTTCAAAACCGGCAAGGGCGGGCAGCTTGCAAAGCGCCGGGCAAGCTCGGATAAAATCCAGCAAAAAGCGTGTTCGCTATCGGTATGACCCACCGGCATAAAACGGCTGTTGCTTAGATCCGGCCACTCCGGCAAATTGCCATTATGTGCAAAAATCCAGTAACGCCCCCAGAGCTCACGGCGAAAAGGGTGAGTATTAACCAAGCTGATCTGCCCCTGTGTGGCCTTACGAATATGGGCAATCACATTGCTTGATTTAATCGGGTAGGCCCGTACCAGATCGGCAATAGGCGAGCTGGCCGATGGCAGATAATCCAGAAACATCCGGCAGCCATCACCTTCAAAAAAAGCGATTCCCCAGCCATCAGAGTGATGATCTGTCAGCCCGCCGCGACGCCGGAACCCTTCAAAAGAGAACACAATATCAGTAGGCACATTGCAATTCATACCGAGCAGCTGGCACATGGCCTTATTCCTTATACATATAAATGCAAAAAACGCCCGGTAGCGGGCGTTTTCAATGGAGTAAAACCTGATCAGCTTTCCATCGCGCCCGCACCGTGGCTAAAGCCACAATCCACCATGACCACTTCGCCGGTCATACCTGATGACAGGGATGACAAGAGAAAAGCGGTGACATTGCCTACTTCTTCCTGTGTCACATTGCGTTTTAGCGGGGTGCCGTCCGCAGCGCGTTTTAACAGCGTGCTAAAGTTAGCAATACCGGCTGCAGCCAGTGTTTTGATCGGGCCGGCAGAAACGGCATTCACACGGATAGCACGATCGCCACCCAAAGCAGCAGCCATATAACGTACATTGGCTTCTAATGAAGCTTTAGCCAAGCCCATTACGTTGTAATTAGGGATAGCACGCTCTGCCCCCAGATAAGTCATGGTCACTAAAGAAGCGCCTTCGCTTAACATAGGACGGGCAGCCTTGGCTAAAGCGGCAAAACTATAAGAGCTGATATCGTGCGCAACATGGAAAGCTTCACGGCTAAGGGCATCAAGGTAGTCGCCCTTCAGTGCTTCACGCGGAGCAAAACCAATCGAGTGAACCAAGCCATCCAGCTTGTCCCAATGCTTGGCAAGCTCGACAAATACTTCGGCAATCTGCTCGTCACTGGCTACATCACAGGGCAGAACCAAATCAGTATCGAAGTCTTTTGCCAGATCAACCACACGCTGACGCAAGTTTTCGCTTACATAAGTGAAAGCCAGTGTTGCACCTTCACGTTTAGCTGCCTGAGCAATGCCGTAGGCAATAGAGCGGTCTGATAACAAACCGGTAATCAGGATTTTTTTGCCGGCGAGAAAGCCCATACAAACACCTTTAATATATGTAATTAAGATACAGAGGGCGGATTATAGACGAAACCACGTCCATTGACGCCAACCATCACCGTTAACGCTCTTTTCGCCATCATTGCACTTTGCAAATCAGCCCCAAAAGCATCGTACTTTTTATAATGAATAAGGTAAATCAAGCATTTCAAGCAAAGGGCCATCTATAGAGCCCAAATGTAAACCATGCTCCAGGCTGGCAATCTGGGCTACCAGCAAAACTTCCCAGCGCCCCTGCCCTGCCTGTGCAGCCAACATCACCTTACCACTGGCTTGGCCATTCATTTCACTACTAAACACATCTTGCCCGGCCCCGGCAAGCTCCGTTGCAATACGGGCACGATACATACGGCGCTTTAGCTTACCCAAATATTGGGTTCGGGCTACAATTTCCTGCCCCGGATAACAACCCTTGGTAAAACTCACGCCGCCAATCAGCTCTAAATTAGCCATTTGAGCAACAAAAGCCTCTTGTGTGGCGGCGCTAACCCAGGGCACACCCGCACGAATATCACTTAAACGCCAAAGCGATTCTTCTGCAGCGACAATGCCTGCCGCTGCCAATTTCTGCCAAAGCGCCAAAGCCGCGTCTGCAGTAATCACCAGCTGGTAACGCTGGCCCGGCAAAGCAATCACTGTGCAGTTTTCTTTATGCATGCTGACAAAGCTGACATCAGGCAGAGCGCCTAATACCGACGACAATTTTTCAGTAGCCAAGGGACCAGCCACGCCCAATAAACAAAGCTCGCTGCTTGCATCTCTGGCCTTGGTTTTTGAGCGCATCACAAACATGGATAAACGCTTTTGAATGGCCTCCTGCAACTCAGCCGCAATCTGCAGGCAGTAATCATTCCCACGGCGAAAAACCAGAAAACTAGCCAGCATACGGCCCTTGGCCGTGGAGTAGCTGGAATACTGAGCCGCATTTTCACCCAGAGCCCGCACATCACTGGAAAGCTGGCCTTGCAAAAAAGCCTCTGTTTCATCACCGCTAAATGCGATCACAGCAAAATTTGTCAGCGGGCTCATCACTGCATTTTCTGCTAGGGCCTGCAGCTCATCTGCGCCAGATTGCAATTTGCCCTGTAGATCTGTCCAAGCCATGGAGTGCCCTGCTGTTTGCTAGAAAAGCGTCATTATAAAGAGATTAACGCCAAGCACGCGAATCAGCTTAGCAATGTAAATTGAATACGGAATATTAAACAGCCGCCAGCTTGCTCGTGCAATAAAGAGCGCTACTAACCAGGGGCATGGGTAAGGATGCCACACATATTACGCAGGCTTCCCCCAGAAAAAGCTCATGGCAAAACATAAGGTATAAGCATTTTTCCGTGAGGCCTGCCGCTATTTAAACTTATCCCGGTTTACTGAATCGGCTCAATATCTACGGGAGCCGGGGGCTGCACACCTGTTCTTGCCACACTTCCGGAGTTTAAAGCCGGCTTGCTCAGCTCACCAGAGAGGCGAATCTGATTGGCAATCAACAATACTCCCGCCTGCAAACGCCCCGAGACCGAACCATTTAACCGCCCGCCAGCAATTTGCACAGCACCCTGGGCATTAAACTTACCGGCCCCTAATGCCATGCTTTGCAGCTGCACAGCATGATCACGGATCCGCATTTTTCCTTTTAAAGTATCAAAACGTGTTTGCCCTCCGCGACCTGCAGGCGTTTCACCAGCACGTAGCTGCGCCACCAGATCCATATTATGAATTGAACCATCACGAACCAGGAAATTGGCATCTATCTGGGGCTGAGCAAAGAGTTTCAAATAGTCCGCAGCACGGAATATAAATTGTGCCTCTGCATCCATACGGCCAGAAACAAAAGTGGCTGGGCTAAATATTTTGCTTAATGGCTCGGAATGAACGCCCTTTGCCACCAGCTGGCCCTGTAAATCCCAGTTGGTTTGCCGGGTCAGCTGTGCTTTACCACTTAAAACACCACCATAAGCTTCACCACGGATATCGTCGATAAGCAAGCCTTCCGGCGAGCCCTCGCCACTCATATAAAGCTTTTCAAAAACAACAGGGTAACCCAGCGGTAACTCCCAGCTGCTCGCCTGCACAATCACTCCAATATTGTCGCCTTTAGGCTTGATATGAACATCAAGACGCCCCTGTTCATCAGCCAGCTGCAAGTCATCCATCGTGCCATTTTTAGTAAACCGGATCACACCATCAATCGGGCCCAGCTCTCCCTGCTCCAGCAGCACGCTCGCCTTACTCAGCGCCACATCGCCCAGAGTAATCCGGTCTTGCTCAAGTGCAGCAAAGCGTTTTGGTAAAGTAAACGCTAAAGCAGGGCGTAATTTCACCCCTGCTACCGTTACATTTTTTAAACTATTACCGCGCTGAAACACATTAAATAAGTTAACAGGCACACTAATTTGTTCAATTTTTCCGGCATCACCATCAATTTTTACGTTATTTAACGTAAAAACAGGCCATGGCTGATAGGAAAAAGCGACCGTTTCAAGCTGAACTTGCGCCTGCAGCAAGCTGGAAAGACGTTTTTCCAGCTGCGGTTTGTAGCTATTTAGTGGCAAGATCAACGGTAAAGATGCAATTAATACAAAGAATAAAAGTAAACAAAACAACAGTGTTCTTATTTTTTTCATCATGACATCTCGAATAATTCATACTTTGTGTTGACAGAAAGGAGTTCGGATTCTACCATACGGGCCTTCATCGATTCCCTGATAGCTCAGTTGGTAGAGCGACGGACTGTTAATCCGCAGGTCCCTGGTTCGAGTCCAGGTCGGGGAGCCAGATCATCTTACGATACTCGGCTTCGATGAGAAAGTAGATCGTAATAGTTATTCCCTGATAGCTCAGTTGGTAGAGCGACGGACTGTTAATCCGCAGGTCCCTGGTTCGAGTCCAGGTCGGGGAGCCAATATTTAAAGGTGCTGCAGAAAAAGCAGCTTCTTTTTTCTGAGCTGAAACATTTAGTCATCAGAAATAAAAAACCGTTTTATTCCCTGATAGCTCAGTTGGTAGAGCGACGGACTGTTAATCCGCAGGTCCCTGGTTCGAGTCCAGGTCGGGGAGCCAGTTAAAAAAACCGCAGTGAAAACTGTGGTTTTTTTTCGTCCGCCACTCGCTCACCATGCCTCGGTGAGTCAAAAGAACCAGTCAAATCAAGGTGAATACGCACCCCCATACTGTGTGAATTCGATACTAATCAGTTGATCGGCCCAGTGGCAAATAGCCATCAAAACGTGTGCTTTCTCCGCCAAAAACAAAATCAGGCTTCACCCCGGCCATAAGCGGGGCAATACGCGGGCGTTTTACAATCACGCGTTTTTTGGCTGTATGCCTTGCGGGCTGCAGCAGCTCATTGGCGTCCGGATCATCACCAATCACGGTTTGAAACGCCGCCATTTCTTTTTTAGATTTGGCGCGTTTTGTCGGGTCTGGAAACATCGGGTCTAAAAACACCACATCAAACTCAGGAACCACAGCAGGTGGATTGAATAAATAGTTAAACGCCTGCCCTGCCAGTAATTTAGCCAGCTCCTGATGGCCATCGCCAAACACCAAACGCATCCGGCCTACGATCTTGCCAATAGCCGCATCGGCCTGTGCGCGGCGTAAGCCATCTAATAATAGGGCCACGGCTACGGGTGAGCGCTCAATCAGCGTCACTTCGCAACCTAAAGACGCCAACACAAAAGCATCTCGGCCAAGGCCGGCCGTGGCATCGAGAACTCTTGGCACATATTCGCCTTTAATCCCTACGGCTTTAGCTACCGGCTGACCACGCCCACCGCCAAATTGCCGGCGATGCGCAGCGGCTCCGCCGACAAAATCAACCGCAACCGTGCCTTTTTCGCCAAGAGTTACCAGCTCCAGCCGCTCATTTTGCCAGCAAAGATAATGACCAGCCCCCTCTGGCAACACGCTCCAGAGCGGTAAACCTAAAGCGGTAATTTGCTCACAGATTTCAGGGCTAGCCCCTGCCTGTAGCAAGCCGATCATACCCAGCCCCCTTTCATAAACACGGGTCTGTATTGATACTGCGGCCTGCGCGCTGCAGGGTCCTGGCGAAAAAATAAGCTCAGTTGTTGATACACGTCGGGATAACTCTCAAACAATAAATGGGGAGCCGCAAAAAACGTTTCGCTGCACACAGCCAGACATTCTGCCGGATTTTCTGCGGCATAGAGATCAATTGTGCCCGTTTCACCCATCAGAGCCTGCCGGCCTAAGGCCTGAAATGCCTTAGAAAACACCTTTTTCCAGCGTGCATAGCTCATGCCCTGATGCAGCGGCGGGCAGCCATTTGCGCTACCGGAGCGCATATCCAGCTTATGCGCCATCTCGTGTATCACCACATTGCTGCCGGGATGATATGGCGCCTCAATCACATCCATCATCGACAGCAAAACGGCGCCCTGATGCCGCGCCTGCCCGGATAAAACACGTATTTCCTGATGCACAAGACCAATTGAATCGGTGTAAAGATCACGGCTGATAAAGCGCCCCGGATACAGTACCACCTCCTGCCAGTCGTCATACGCATCAAAGCCCAGATTAAGAATGGGCAATGTGGCCTGCACCGCAATCAGTAAACGTAATTCGTCGTCAATCTCTAAGCCATGTACTGGCGTGATTGTCTTGGTATGCAAAAACCATGCGGCGTGATCCTTAAGCTGATTAAGCTCTGCCTCATTCAAACCTTGCAACAGAGGCAAAAGCAGCATTTTTTGCCACAAAACACCCTGTACAGGCTGGCTGGCCAGATAACGCCGCCGGGTATGCTGGCGCAAAAAATTAAACATAGGGCAAATCCAGCAAAGGGCATATCAGAAGAGATGGGCATGGTTTTACGCAAATCAAGTCATCAGCCCTTTTGAAAGATCTTCAATCTTCAGAGTGGCATGCCTGCAAGTTTTTCTGATTTTACCCGGCACAAACTTCATCGGATATTTCCTATTTAGCAATGGTAAACTCGCAGCCCCGACCGGATTAATCAAATCATAATGACGCTAAAAGGCACTTCCCTGCTGTTTGGAATCGCCGCAGCATGCTTATTGGCTGCCAATTACCAAAAAAGCCCCGCAAAGATGCATTTTGCTCTGGCAAAGCCGCCCCGTACCACCACAAGTACGCCACAAATGGAGATGCAACGCTTACGTGCCCCCGTGCCTGCTGCGCATAGCGCCAGCATCATTGCACTGGCCAATGGTGAACGTATTGCCTTTTGGTTTGGCGGAAGCCGCGAAGGGGCTACAGATGTCAGCGTCTGGGCTTCTCGCTACCAAAACGGCCAGTGGATTAAGCCTTGGGCCGTAGCAACCCCGGCGCAAAGTTCTAAAGATCAGTGGAGGTACATTAAAAAGGTAGGTAATCCTGTTCCGGTACTTGATAAGCAGGGGCGCTTACAGCTGTTTTACGTTTCGGTATCAATGGGAGGATGGGCCACCAGTACGCTCAATCGCATGATCTCGACCGACAATGGCCACAGCTGGAGCCCTGCCAGTAAAATCATTAGCAGCCCCTTCTTTAATTTATCCACACTGATCCGTACCCATGCTGTGCAACTGGAAGACGGGGGATTCTTGCTGCCTGCCTATCACGAGCTGGCCCGCAAATTTGGCGAACTGCTGCAATTTGATAAAGACGGCAAGCTAATCCGTAAAATCCGCATGAATGCCGAAGGCGAAAACCTGCAGCCAGGAGTCGTCGCCTACACCGCAACCGACGCCTTTGCGCTACTCAGAAATAGCGGGCCATCCCGCCAGCTTATGCTGCAGCAGACCCATAATGGCGGCACCAGCTGGACCCCTATTCAGAATCTGAATACGAAGAACCCCGATTCAGCCATTGCAGTGGAACGTATGCCCGATGGCAGGCTGATCATGGCGCATAACCCGCGCAACGATGGTCGTAGCGAATTGGCACTCAGCATATCCAAAGATGGTAAGAACTGGGAAAAAGTAAAAGTGATCGAAGATACCCGAGGCATGGAATTCTCCTATCCCACCCTGCTGGTCAATGACGAAATCATGGATCTGGTCTACACCTGGGAGCGCTCTGAAATCCGCCATGTACGCTTTAACCGCGCCTGGCTCGATGGAGCAAAACCATGATTGCATCACTCACAGGGCTGCTGCTTTGGGGTGCAGCTGGCGCAGCACTAGCCAGCTTTGGCTGGAAAAAAAATCGCTTTTTAGTCGCCACCGGTGTACTTATTATCCTCGGCTCACCCTGGCTGTTAGGCCTGCTAAGTATGCCAAGTCTGGCCACAGTGGGTTTGGCCTTCGGCTTACTGCTTAAGCAAAAATTACGTCCTGCCCTGGCAGGCTGGCTATTGATAAGCGGCTTAGCACTCTATTTATCGGCGCTGGGTTTCTGGGCTTTTGATGTATATGCACTGGGCTATGCACCGCAAACCTTGCTGATCTGGTGTGCCATCTCGCTGGCCCTTGCCTGGCAGCAAGGCCACAAAGCCTTAGCACTTTGCTGGCTAGCCGCCTTAGCCCTGTTTCCACTTGGCGTATTAGAAAGCGTCAACCTTTGGGATGCCCTGCTGGACCCGATCGCCATGCTGACCGGCGCGGTAACTTTATTGCTTTGTTTGAAAAAGAAGTAGTTTGGGAGTCGGGGGTCAGAAATTAGAAGGAGGAGGCCGTCCCCCTCTGCTCCCCGCTATCCCTCCTTACATCCCTGCCTCTACCAGCATTTCACGCGTCAGCAGAAACACAAAACCATCACCACTTTCGGTATCTAGCCAGACAAAAGGCAGCTCTGGGAAACTGGCTTCCAGCTCGTCACGATTGTGGCCGATTTCTACCACCAGCACGCCCAGCGGATTCAGAAAACGAGTGGCTTCTTCCAGAATACGGCGGGTAATGTCCAGGCCGTCTTCACCGCTACCCAGGGCCATTTCCGGCTCGTGCAGATATTCTGGCGGCAGCTCTTCTACCGAATGCGCGTCTACATACGGCGGATTAGAAATAATCAGATCGTATAATTCACCTTCAACCGCGCTAAATAAATCCGAATCCATCAGATCAATGCGCTCGCCCAGGCTGTATTCCAGCACATTGATTTCCGCCACATCCAGCGCATCTGGCGATAAATCCAGCGCATCAATCGCCGCATCCGGGAAGGCATCGGCCATCACAATGGCAAGGCAACCCGAGCCGGTACACAGATCCATGGCGCGGTGAATCAGCTCCGGGTATTCAATCCATGGTGTTAAGCCGCCTTCACGGATAATCTCGGCAATAAACGAACGCGGCACGATAGTGCGCTCATCCACATAAAATTTATACTCGCCCAGCCACGCTTCCTTAGTTAAGTAAGCCGCCGGTTTGCGGGTTTCTACGCGCTCTTTTAATACTGTCAGCACTTGCGTTAACTCTTCTGGCAATAATTTTGCGTCGTACATAGGCTCTAAACGATCTAATGGCAATTTTAACGTCGCCAAGATGAGGTAAGCGGCTTCATCCCAGGCGTTGTCAGTACCATGACCATAAAAAAGCTCGGCTGCGTTAAAGCGGCTCACCGCAAAGCGATGTAAGTCGCGCACGGTCGTTAAGTATTGCGAAGCGTGATCAAACATTGCGCTATCTCTTCAGGTTTAATATGCCGGTAGTTTAACTGATTGGCGGGCTGGCAACCTGCTGGCGAGCGGCCTCACGCATTTCCGGTTGTCAGCTAGGGTATGCAGAGAGGCTGGCTTCGTGTAAATTGGGATGTTGTTCTTATTTTTCGGAAAGAAACACGCATGACATTCGCATCGCTCGGGCTGGCTCCGGAAGTGCTCAAGGCAGTCGCCGAGCAAGGTTATGAACATCCGACGCTGATTCAAGCGCAGGCCATCCCTGTCATATTGCAAGGCCGCGACGTGCTCGGTGCAGCACAAACGGGCACCGGTAAAACAGCTGCATTTACTTTACCGATACTTACCAAAATCGCTAAACACGCGAACACCAGCGCGTCTCCTGCCCGCCACCCGATTCGCGTATTAATTCTTACGCCAACCCGCGAGCTGGCCGATCAGGTTTCCGAAAGTGTTACCACCTATAGCAAATACATGCCGCTACGCAGCCACGTGGTATTTGGGGGCATGGATATTAAGGCGCAAATCCCCAAGCTGCGCGAAGGTGTTGAAATCCTTGTCGCAACGCCAGGGCGTCTGCTTGATCATATTCAGCAAAAATCGGTTAATTTATCCCAGGTTGAAATCCTGATTCTGGATGAAGCCGATCGCATGCTCGATATGGGTTTTATTCTGGATATTCGCAAGATTTTTGAGCTGTGTACTACGCGCAAGCAAACGCTGCTGTTTTCGGCGACTTTTGCACCAGAAATCAAAAAACTGGCCGAAGACTTTATGCATGAGCCGGAAGTCATCGAAGTGGCGCGCCAGAATTCAGCCAATGAATCAGTAAAACAAGAGCTGCATCCAGTCGAAAACAGCCGCAAAAAAGCCCTCGTTGCCCATCTGATCCGCACCCACAATATGGGGCAAGTGATTGTCTTTTGCCGCACCAAAATTGGTGCAGAGCAATTGGGCCGCGAGCTAAAACGCGCGGGCTTTTCTGCCGAAGCCATTCATGGTGACCGCACCCAGCAATCCCGCCTGGAAACGCTGGCAGCATTTAAAGACGGCACGCTAAAGGTATTGGTAGCCACCGATGTAGCCGCACGTGGCCTGGATATTAACGAGCTGCCCTTTGTAATTAACTTCGAGCTGCCAACCAATCCGGAAGACTATGTGCACCGCATTGGCCGCACTGGTCGCGCTGGCGCGTCCGGGATTGCTATTTCTCTGGTAGCACCAGAAGAAGAGAAAGCTTACCTTGGCATTCAAAAAATGCTCAAACGTGATCTGCCTCTGATTCCGGTGATTGGCTTCTCGCCAGGCACTACACCGCTCGAAACCGCACCTCAGTCAGGGCGCGGACGGGACCGCTCTGCTGCGCGCTCTTCAGCCGTACCGGTTGCCGCCCTGACCCGCAATATGAATACGCCGCCAAGCAGCCGTGCCCGCTCACAAAGCTACGATGAGATGCCGGATGCGCCGCTGTCCAAACTAAAGCGTGCGCCACAAATTGCCGCCTTATTTTTACCGCCAAAATATCAAGTAACGCAATAATTAGGGCACAGGCCATTACTTCCGACGCTGGACCACACGACTTCATCAGAGCTTTCCCCTTTTGAAATCATGCAGGTTCAGCTGAAGCCCCATCCAATAGCTCATCACCTCCCTGCATCCCACCAACCATGACTTGCAGCAGCACGCTAGCGATTAGAAAAGTACATCAATCGTATTGCGCAGAGCAAAAAAACGCAGTTTCACTACGGTAATCCCCCCACAAAACCAGCTCATTTTTAAGTAGAATTTTCTCGCAGCCTTTGAGGAGCTTCTACATGAAAGCCGTGGATAATTTATATTGCCAGATTATGGCGATTTTAAAGCAAGCCGAAGCCGGTTCGACCGTTCCTGATCTGTGCCGCGAGCACGGCATGAGTTCTGTTTCTTTCTACGAGTGGCGCGCTAAATTTGGTGGCATGGACGTCTCGACGATGACACGGATGAAAGAGCTGGAGGGCGAAAACAAGCGCCTTAAAAAGATGTATATCGAAGCCCAGATGCAGGCGGATATCATTAAGGAAGCCATAATCCTCTGAAACATCTCAGCGCCGCGAGATGGCTCACTGGGCCGTTGAAACCAAGGCCGTTTCTATTCGTACGGCTTGCGCTAGCTTTGCGATTAGCACAACTTGCTATCGCTATATTCGCAAACTAGATGCGGAAAACGCAAAAATTGCGGATTCGCTGATTCAGCTTACTGAAACGAATCGAAGCTGGGGCCTTGGCCTCTGCTTTTTACATTTGCGCAACGTCAATAAAAAGCATTGGAATCATAAAAAGGTCTACAGGATTTATTGCGATTTAGAATTAAACCTAAAAAACGCTTAGATCGTGAAACGCCAGAGCCATTAGCAGTGCCAGAGGCAAAAAATGAAATGTGGTCGATGGATTTTATGCACGATCAATTAGCCGATGGACGTAGTATTCGCTTATTCAATGTGATTGATGATTTTAATCGGGAAGGATTAGGCATTGAAGTTGATTTCTCTTTGCCGGCAGAGCGCGTAATACGCAGCCTGAATCAAATCATTGAATGGCGCGGCAAGCCTAAGCGAATCAGGTCCGATAATGGCCCTGAATATATTAGCCATCTGCTAAAGAATTGGGTAGCGCAACAATCGATTGAATTGGCCTATATTCAGCCTGGCAATCCGCAGCAAAATGCATATATTGAGCGTTATAATCGCACCGTACGTTATGAATGGCTGGCCTGTGATGATTTTGAAAGTCTTGCCGAAGTGCAAGAAACTGCAACGCAATGGCTTTGGACTTACAATTAACGAGCGCCCGCATATGGGATTGGGCGACATCACCCCGAAACAAAAACTGGCATTACATGCCTGACCTCTACTTTTAAGTGAGCTTAAAAACGGGGGGATTACCATTCGCTTGTCGATGCCTGACATATTCTAATCTCTATAAAGCGAAGCAATGGTTTCAACCCACGAATATTTAATGCAATATTTACGTAAATTTTAATAAATTCTGCATTATTGCTATTTCAGTTATTCCTCACCTATTGCATCTATCCACTTTAATAATCCGGCTTCAGCCGATTCTTCAATGCAAATCACACCAGCAGCTTTAGCTGCAGCGGGAATATTCAAATCGATAAAAATGATCTGTGGGTATTTCCCTGCAGATCGAATCATTGCAATCGGGTTAACCACATTTAAACTGGTGCCCACAATCACAAACGTATCCGTGCTTTTTAAATCCTCAATCAGCCAGTGTAATATCTCATATTCCGGTGCCATTTCACCAAAAAAGACAATACCTGGCTTTACCATAGCGCTACCACAGGCCTCGCATTTACCAGACTTAAACACATGATCAGCAATATCCCAATAGTGATAACACTGTGCGCAAGACATCTGATCTACCCGTCCGTGCAAGTGCAAAATATCGGAAGTACCAGCAGTTTCATGCAATAAATCAATATTAGTGGTAATCACTTTAACAGGTTGTTGTTGCTGTAATTTGGTAATTGCTAAATAGCCTGCATGCGGTGTTGCCGCCGCATATTGTAATTTACGCTCGTTATAAAACTGAAAAGTCAGATCCCGAACATTCTGCTCTTTAATAAAGCGGGAGAAATTACATACCTGATTAATATCATAATTCTCCCAAAGCCCGCCAGTATCCCTAAAAGTAGGCAAACCCGAATCTGCCGCCATTCCTGCGCCGGTAAAGATATAAATCATCGTATTTGCTCCTGTTTGGCCTTAAATATCATGATGTTAATCGTATATAAGACTGGTTTAGCGACTCAAATAAGCTGAGCAAGGGAGTTGGGAGCCATTTTTACCCCCCCCCCTTCTCAACATTTCTTCCACACAAAGCAAAACCCCCGCCTCTTTCGAGTACGGGGGTCTTGTTTACATCACGTGCGAATCTTTGATTCGCTCAGTAAAGGTGTCTGGCAATGACCTACTTTCACACAGGTAATCTGCACTATCATCGGCGCTAAGGTGTTTCACTGTCCTGTTCGGGATGGGAAGGAGTGGGACCACCTCGCTATGGTCGCCAGACTTTAACGGGGTAACTCGTTGTGTGTATTGCTCCACAACGCGTTCAGTTCAATAGAAGAAGTAATATGTACTGCTTGTTGCTCTCAAATCTAACTCTAATCTGGGTAGATTATATACCGTCGCACACACGCGTCTCAGGTTATAGGATCAAGCCTTACGGGCAATTAGTATCGGTTAGCTTAATGCATTACTGCACTTCCACACCCGACCTATCAACGTCCTGGTCTCGAACGACCCTTTAAAAGGCTTAAAGCCTTGGGGAAATCTCATCTTGAGGCGAGTTTCGCGCTTAGATGCTTTCAGCGCTTATCTCTTCCAGATTTAGCTACCCGGCGATGCCACTGGCGTGACAACCGGTACACCAGAGATCTGTCCACTCCGGTCCTCTCGTACTAGGAGCAGCCCCCCTCAAATTTCCAACGCCCACTGCAGATAGGGACCAAACTGTCTCACGACGTTTTGAACCCAGCTCACGTACCACTTTAAATGGCGAACAGCCATACCCTTGGGACCGGCTACAGCCCCAGGATGTGATGAGCCGACATCGAGGTGCCAAACTCCGCCGTCGATGTGAACTCTTGGGCGGAATCAGCCTGTTATCCCCGGAGTACCT
Source organism: Iodobacter ciconiae (assembly GCF_003952345.1). Lineage (NCBI taxonomy): Bacteria > Pseudomonadati > Pseudomonadota > Betaproteobacteria > Neisseriales > Chitinibacteraceae > Iodobacter > Iodobacter ciconiae. The sequence continues at coordinate 2,256,671 of NZ_CP034433.1, forward strand.
TTTATCCGTTGAGCGATGGCCCTTCCATTCAGAACCACCGGATCACTATGTCCTGCTTTCGCACCTGCTCGACTTGTCTGTCTCGCAGTTAAGCCGCCTTATGCCATTACACTATCAGTACGATGTCCGACCGTACCTAGGCGACCTTCGAGCTCCTCCGTTACAATTTGGGAGGAGACCGCCCCAGTCAAACTGCCTACCATGCACGGTCCCCGATCCGGATAACGGACCAAGGTTAGAACCTCAAAGGGGTCAGGGTGGTATTTCAAGGTCGGCTCCACGCAGACTAGCGTCCACGCTTCATAGCCTCCCACCTATCCTACACAAACCACTTCAAAGTCCAATGCAAAGCTACAGTAAAGGTTCACGGGGTCTTTCCGTCTAGCAGCGGGGAGATTGCATCTTCACAAACATTTCAACTTCGCTGAGTCTCAGGAGGAGACAGTAGGGCCATCGTTACGCCATTCGTGCGGGTCGGAACTTACCCGACAAGGAATTTCGCTACCTTAGGACCGTTATAGTTACGGCCGCCGTTTACTGGGACTTCAGTCAAGAGCTTGCACCCCATCATTTAATCTTCCAGCACCGGGCAGGCGTCACACCCTATACGTCGTCTTTCGACTTTGCAGAGTGCTGTGTTTTTGATAAACAGTCGCAGCCCCCATTTCTCTGCGACCCATTTCTGCTCCATTCGCGAAGAACTTCACATACTCTGGGCTCACCTTCTCCCGAAGTTACGGTGATAATTTGCCGAGTTCCTTCTCCTGAGTTCTCTCAAGCACCTTAGAATTCTCTTCCTACCCACCTGTGTCGGTTTGCGGTACGGTCAATATAAAGCTGAAGCTTAGAGGCTTTTCTTGGAAGCATAGGATCAATCACTTCAGACCGAAGTCCTCGTCATCACGTCTCAGCGTTAAAGCAGCCCGGATTTGCCTAAGCCACACGCCTACTCGCTTAAACCACCTATTCCAACAGATGGCTGACCTACCTTTCTCCGTCCCCCATCGCACTTCATATCGGTACGGGAATATTAACCCGTTGTCCATCGACTACGCATTTCTGCCTCGCCTTAGGGGCCGACTCACCCTGCGCCGATGAACGTTGCGCAGGAAACCTTGGGTTTTCGGTGTGCGGGCTTTTCACCCGCATTATCGCTACTCATGTCAGCATTCGCACTTCCGATACCTCCAGCATCCTTCTCAAGACACCTTCGCAGGCCTACGGAACGCTCCTCTACCATTTAGGAGCCAGCTTTCAGGGTTCGGGTTTCAGTGATTTGCCTAAACCATGCAGCATCTTGGCGATCTCTTCATATTGATCGCGCCAACGTTGCCAGTCTGTTTCACTGATGTATCCTAAATCCATGCTATATCGTAGCCAAACTCGCACTTCATCTGCACTGCCTAAGGCAATAAAAATGAAGCGTAAAAATTCTCCTTTCAAGTAGCCTTGTTTGCCAAATCCTTCTGCAAGATTTGCAACAATGCTTTTACTCGATCGTCGTATTTGATCACCCAACGCGTATTGTTCAATCTTTGGAAAGCTTAAGCTCATCCGATGAATCTCTAAGGAGACCACATAGGCTTTCTTAAACACGTCCAATTCTTCTACACGTTGAACCATCGTTTGACTCCTGAAGCCTGAAAGCTGACTCCTAAATTCGCGTCTTCGGTTATCAGTTTGAGCCCCGTTACATCTTCCGCGCAGGACGACTCGACCAGTGAGCTATTACGCTTTCTTTAAATGATGGCTGCTTCTAAGCCAACATCCTGGCTGTCTATGCCTTCCCACCTCGTTTTCCACTTAACTGATTATTTGGGACCTTAGACGGCGATCTGGGTTGTTTCCCTCTTGACCATGGACGTTAGCACCCACAGTCTGTCTCCCATGCTCGCACTTGACGGTATTCAGAGTTTGCCATGGTTTGGTAAGTCGCGATGACCCCCTAGCCATAACAGTGCTTTACCCCCGTCAGTGATACATGAGGCACTACCTAAATAGTTTTCGAGGAGAACCAGCTATTTCCAAGTTTGTTTAGCCTTTCACCCCTATCCACAGCTCATCCCCTAATTTTGCAACATTAGTGGGTTCGGACCTCCACTGCGTATTACCGCAGCTTCATCCTGGCCATGGATAGATCACTTGGTTTCGGGTCTACGCCCAGCAACTATGCGCCCTATTCGGACTCGGTTTCCCTACGCCTCCCCTACTCGGTTAAGCTCGCTACTGAACGTAAGTCGCTGACCCATTATACAAAAGGTACGCAGTCACCCCATTTTGCAAGGGCTCCCACTGTTTGTATGCATCCGGTTTCAGGTTCTATTTCACTCCCCTCCCGGGGTTCTTTTCGCCTTTCCCTCACGGTACTGGTTCACTATCGGTCGATGATGAGTATTTAGCCTTGGAGGATGGTCCCCCCATCTTCAAACAGGATTTCTCGTGTCCCGCCCTACTTCTCGCATGCTTAGTACCAACCAATCTCTTTCGTGTACGGGGCTATCACCCACTATCGCCAGACTTTCCAGACTGTTCCACTAAAGTTTGATCTATCACATGCAGGCTCTTCCCATTTCGCTCGCCACTACTTTGGGAATCTCGGTTGATTTCTTTTCCTTCGGCTACTTAGATGTTTCAGTTCGCCGAGTTCGCTCTACACCACCTATGTATTCAGTGATGAGTGACCCAAAAGGGCCGGGTTTCCCCATTCGGATATCGATGGATCAAAGCTTATTTGCCAGCTCCCCATCGCTTTTCGCAGGCTAACGCGTCCTTCTTCGCCTATCATCGCCAAGGCATCCACCAGATGCACTTAGTCGCTTGATCCTATAACCTCAAACACGTATCAACAAAGTTAATACAATTCGAAGTATCTGATTTCGCTTTGTTTGCGACATCGATTATTCAGTTCTGACTTCGAATAATCAATTTTGATACAATCTACCCTTATTTATTTCTAAACTTGAGTATTACTTCTTCTATTTTTTTAAAGATCAATTTACTGTCTTGCTGATTTTAGAAACCAGAATTAATGTGACTTTTGTTCAGCCCGATTAATTCTGCATCCTAAACCAACAATCCCTAAACCTACAGTCGATGAGTGTGAGTACTCAATCCAAAAGTCTTCTCTTGAAAGGAGGTGATCCAGCCGCAGGTTCCCCTACGGCTACCTTGTTACGACTTCACCCCAGTCATGAATCCCACCGTGGTAAGCGGCCTCCCGAAGGTTAGCCTACCTACTTCTGGTGAAACCCATTCCCATGGTGTGACGGGCGGTGTGTACAAGGCCCGGGAACGTATTCACCGCGACATGCTGATCCGCGATTACTAGCGATTCCGACTTCATGGAGTCGAGTTGCAGACTCCAATCCGGACTACGATCGGTTTTATGAGATTAGCTCCACCTCGCGGCTTGGCAACCCTCTGTACCGACCATTGTATGACGTGTGAAGCCCTAGCCATAAGGGCCATGAGGACTTGACGTCATCCCCACCTTCCTCCGGTTTGTCACCGGCAGTCTCCTTAAAGTGCCCAACCAAATGATGGCAACTAAGGACAAGGGTTGCGCTCGTTGCGGGACTTAACCCAACATCTCACGACACGAGCTGACGACAGCCATGCAGCACCTGTGTTCAAGTTCCTTGCGGCACCCCCCAATCTCTCAGAGGTTCTTGACATGTCAAGGCTAGGTAAGGTTTTTCGCGTTGCATCGAATTAATCCACATCATCCACCGCTTGTGCGGGCCCCCGTCAATTCCTTTGAGTTTTAGCCTTGCGGCCGTACTCCCCAGGCGGTCTACTTCACGCGTTAGCTGCGTTACTAAGGAACGAATTCCCCAACAACTAGTAGACATCGTTTAGGGCGTGGACTACCAGGGTATCTAATCCTGTTTGCTCCCCACGCTTTCGTGCATGAGTGTCAGTATTAGCCCAGGGGGTTGCCTTCGCCATCGGTGTTCCTCCGCATCTCTACGCATTTCACTGCTACACGCGGAATTCCACCCCCCTCTGCCATACTCTAGTTCACCAGTTTGCAATGCAATTCCCAGGTTGAGCCCGGGGCTTTCACATCACACTTAATCAACCACCTGCGCACCCTTTACGCCCAGTAATTCCGATTAACGCTTGGACCCTACGTATTACCGCGGCTGCTGGCACGTAGTTAGCCGGTCCTTATTCTTCCGGTACTGTCATCCCCAAAAGATATTAGCTCTTAGGATTTCCTCCCGGACAAAAGCGCTTTACAACCCGAAGGCCTTCTTCACGCACGCGGCATTGCTGGATCAGGCTTGCGCCCATTGTCCAAGATTCCCCACTGCTGCCTCCCGTAGGAGTCTGGACCGTGTCTCAGTTCCAGTGTGGCGGATCGTCCTCTAAGACCCGCTACAGATCGTCGCCTTGGTGAGCCTTTACCTCACCAACTAGCTAATCTGATATCGGCCGCTCTAATAACGAGAGGTCTTGCGATCCCCCTCTTTCCCCCTCAGGGCGTATGCGGTATTAGCTATCCTTTCGGATAGTTATCCCCCATTACTAGGTACGTTCCGATATATTACTCACCCGTTCGCCACTCGTCAGCGGTGCAAGCACCCTGTTACCGTTCGACTTGCATGTGTAAAGCATGCCGCCAGCGTTCAATCTGAGCCAGGATCAAACTCTTTAGTTTAATCGCTAAGCTAGTACTTACTGGCTTACAAAACTCAAGCCATTCCGAAAAATGACTCTTACTATGCAAGCACTTGTTTCGCTTCCGAATCAAGCACTCACACTCATCGACTGTATTTTTTTAAAGATCGTTTCGCTTGCCCAAACACTGTGTTGCCGTGTGTGCTGCAGCGAGAGGCCGAAATATACCGATCTCAGCGCATCAGGTCAATACTCTGCTAGTAGCAAAACACAGACAAAATAGGCAAGCAATTGATTATTAAGAAAAAGAAACTTTACTCACGAATGCACGCAATAACACCTGCCAGATAATTTGCAAAGCAAACGATGGGAACACCGTGTACATTGCGTACCAATATCTTTATTTCCCCATACTTGAGCCCCATGCATACTGAAAACCAAGCAGAGAGCTTTATCATCGGCAAAGATGCCTCACTTGAATACTCTATCCGCACCATGCAGGAAAAACTGCTGGCGCGCAAAATTCATATTGAAGAGACATCCTGGCTAAACCCGGTTGAATGCATCTGGTCGGTGCATATTCGCGATCGCGATTGCCCTCTGTTATTTACTAATGGAAAAGGTGCATCTAAATTAGCCGCACGCGCGAGTGCTTTAGGTGAGTATTTTGAGCGCCTTGGCTGCCATTATTTCTGGACGCACTTTTACCTGGGTGAAACGCGCAGCAACTTGCCAGTTGTGCATTACCCGCAAGAGCGCTGGTTTGCACCAACGGAAGATGGCAACTTGCCCGAAGGTATTTTGAATCCTGAGCTGATAGCTTTTTATAATCCGCAAAGCTCGCTGGATGACAAAATGCTAGTGGATCTGAACTCTGGTAATCCAGAGCGCGGCATCTGCGCCCTGCCCTATACTCGCCTTAGTGATAATGAGTTGACCTGGATTCCGGTTAATATTATCGGCAATCTATATGTAAGCAACGGCATGTCGGCAGGCAACACCATGCTGGAAGCACGCAGCCAGGCTTTATCCGAAATCCTTGAGCGCCATATTAAATTCCGCATTATTGCTGAAGGCATTTGCCTGCCGGATGTACCTGAAGAAGTGATTAACCGCTTTCCCGGTATTGCAGCCGGAGTGAAAGCCCTTCGTGCTGCAGGTTTTGGCATCCTGGTAAAAGACGCATCGCTGGGTGGACGCTATCCTGTGATGAATGTGACCCTGCTGCACCCGGACGATCAAGGTTGCTTTGCCAGCTTTGGTGCACACCCGCGTTTTGAAGTGGCGCTGGAGCGCGCCTTAACTGAGCTATTGCAAGGCCGTGCACTGGATACGCTGACCCAATTTCCAGAGCCTGGCTTTGATATGGAAGAAATCGCCGGTGCATCTAATCTGGAACTGCACTTTATTGATTCCAGCGGCACCATCAGCTGGGATTTTCTGAAAGACACACCAGACTTTGCCTTTAGCGACTGGAGCTTTAGCAGCACCACGGCAGAAGATTACCAATGGCTGGTAGATTGCATTCATGCCGAGGGCAAGCAAATCTATGTGGCGGACTTTACCGAGCTGGATGTCTATAGCTGCCGCATTCTGGTGCCGGGCATGTCAGAGATTTATCAGATTGACGATCTTGAATGGGAAAACAATAGCATCGGCAATGAAATTCGCCCGGCCATTTTAAGACTCAACCAGCTAGATGATATCGAATGCGCCGAACTGCTGACTACCCTGCAAACCATAGGGCTGACTGACGATAGATCAATTTGGGAGATCATCGGCCTTGCCGCCGCCGCTGGCTCGGCCTGGAAAACACTGAGAATTGGTGAATTGAAAACACTGCTGGCCCTGGCCATTGGTGACAAAAACGCCACACTAGAAGGCTGCGACTGGGTACATCACTTCGGCCAGATAGAAGAATCCCGGCGCCGCGTTTATCGCTGTGTAGAAAACCTGATTAATCTGCACAAAACCGAGATGTTCCATCATTCCTTAGAACTAATGTACGGCACTGAAACGCTATACCTGGCGATGGATCTGTTAAAACGCAAGCAACGCTTCTTTGGCCTTAATGAGCTTGGCCCAGATATGTCTGGCAGCCCGGTTCATACACGTTTACTTGAGGCTTATGACAAGCTGGGATTAAACACAGCTAAATAAGCATATGGCCGCAGAAGCTCTAGCTTTTGCGGCCCTTTTTATTTGTAGCCCCCGCAGCAACGCTCTACTGCCGCACCTTGGCCACGCAACGAGCGCGCACCTCTCCCAAATTTCCCTACTCACTGACGCAGCACGCACGATAGCGGTAGTCCGCTCTAACTGCCTGTTTTGCGTACACAGCGTTTTGTTTTCCTGCGTCTGCTCTAGTGTGCGGACTTCAGCCCGGCCCTGCGCCCGAATAGAGAAACCACGCCATTGTTTCATCTGCTCCGGGAATAAACATTTGGCACAACAATATCCGCTCAGCTCGATTTCTAACAGCTTAAAACAGCGCCTTAACGAGCTTTGGGGAGATGCGCCATGAGCAGTGACCCAGCCCCTGAGTGAGTTGCCCCCCCCTAAAAGGGAGAGTCTCAACTCTCTTGGTACAAGGGGCAGCATGGAAGCTATTACACGCCGATTGACAAGTGGCACAGCAAATACAAAAATAACCACCACGACACAATGGAAATAATTACAAAATAAAGGAAAGATCATTCCTTCTGTCGGAATTCTGCTAAAAGCCACGACAATCATGCCAATGGTATCACCTCAACAATAAACTCATGCAGTAGGGGATAGGAAAAATGCAAAAAATGTTTTGCACTAAAAAAACCGCTCTAGCCATTACACTCAGCTTGGTTCTAGGTGTGGGCCTCACCGCTTGTGATAATGAAGATGAAGATGACGCCTCTTCATCCAACGTTAATGCCTGGATGACTTCATCCATCATCGCAAAAATGAATACCGCAAAAACGGACACCGACAAAGAAGCTATAGCAAATAAACGGGCCAAGCTGCTAATTGCTAAGATGACGCTTGAGCAGAAACTACAACAACTAACTGGCTCGGCTCCGGAAATCGTTCCGGAACTGCCGAACTGCAAAGGCGCCCGCCACGTATCACCCATCACTGCACTGAACATCCCCACTTTCCGCATCACTAACGGTCCCGTCGGCCTGGGACAGAATGATTGCATTTCGACATTAGTTACCCCGATCATGATTTCTGTGGGCGGCTCGTTAATCGACATTACTGCATATTCAGATGCCTCCTCTGCCAAAGCCACCGCACTGCCATCGGCCATGGCTGCAGCAGCCTCATTCGATCCGAGCGTTGCCGGCAGCTACGGCGATGTTATCGGCACCGAAATGGCTAACCTGGCACTGCACGAATTTGAAGCCCCGGGAATGAATATGGCCCGACTGCCTATCCTCGGCCGTAATTTCGAATACTTCGGTGAAGATCCCTTCCTGTCCGGCACAATGGCAGTCAGTGAAATCAAATCGATCCAGGCCAAAGGGATGATCGCCATGGCCAAGCATTACGTTGGCAACGAGCAGGAAACCAACCGCACGTCGATCCAGGAAACCATCGACCGCCAAGCGATGCGTGAGCTCTACCTGCTGCCGTTTGAAATGTCCGTCAAGGACGGTAAAGTGGCTTCGATCATGTGCGCGTACAACTACGTAAATGGTATATCGTCATGCGAGAACAAAGAAACACTGACCGATATCCTGCGCAATGACTGGGGCTTCACTGGCTACGTCCAGTCCGATTTCTTCGCTACCAAGACAACGGTAGACACAATGAATAACGGTATGGACTTCATGATGCCGATTCCGCTGCAATGGGCTCCGGCTTTACTGACCTCAGCGCTTGCAGCTGGCACGATCACCCTGCCCCAAATCGACAGAGCCTTGGAGCGCCGTTATACCCAGATGTTCAAGTACGGCATTTTTGACCGGCAGATCCAACAGACCCCTATCGACTTTACCGCAGGTGGTATGAAGGCCCGTGATATAGGCACCAAGGCTGCTGTTCTGCTGCAGAACAATGGCGCATTGCCTTTGGCATCGACCGTGCAGAACATCGTGCTAATCGGCAAGGCAAGCCAAATCTATGCGCAACAGGCCGTGGCTGGAGGAGTACTGGTTGGCAAGCCCATGGGTGGCGGTGGTGGCAGCTCTGACGTCGTACCAAACTACACAGTGACACCGGTCGATGGCATCAAGAATATACTCAAAACCCTGGGCAACACCACGGCAACGGTGAAGCTGATCCTCATTGACGATGCCAACACGACAGCAACTATCGACGGCACCTTAACAACCTTTGCTGCCGCGACAACGGCAGCGGCAAGTGCTGATGCAGTGGTCATAATGGCCGGAACCATCTCCGAAGAAGGTGCAGACCGAGCAACCTTCACCAGCACCTCTGGCACCACCCTGGCCGACTCCGCGGCTGCCGGCAGCAGCCTCGACTGGTACGCCGCTGCGCCAAGCAAGATTGCCACAAATACAACGGCAAATACAGCCAAAAACAGTGGCACTGTCGAGATGATCAAAGCCATCCAGGCTATAGCACCAACCAAGACCACACTAGTTCTAAAAGACAATGCCGGTGTCGCCATGGATCCTGCTCTGGTAGGAGCAGCCGGCCCGGCCATCCTCGAAGTCTGGTTCCCAGGCCAGGAAGATGGCAATATTGTTGCTGATCTGCTGTTCGGCCAGAAAAACCCATCCGGCAAGCTGCCGGTAACCTTTCCGTTTGCTGGCAATAGCTTCCTGGATCAGGTTGCCGCAGATGGCAGCCAATTTCCGGGAAAACTCCAGGCTGACGGTACAACAAGCATAGTCAACTACAGCGAAGGCTTGAGGATCGGCTATCGCTGGTACGATGCCCACAATATCGCTCCTGCCTTTCCCTTTGGCCACGGTCTATCGTACACAACATTCACCATCACCAACCCCAGCGTTACTGCCAATGGCAGCAAATATAATGTCAAGGCTACGGTAAAGAATACGGGCTCCAGGGCGGGGGCCGAAGTGGTTCAGGTCTATATCACTTTGCCAAACTATGACAAGCTACCGGGCCTTCCTCAAGCGCCGAAGCGCCTGGTTGGATTCAGCAAAGTCGTGCTGGCTGCAGGCGCATCGAAGGATGTAATCATCACCATCGATCCAGCAGCATCCAACCATCCGCTGAGCTACTGGGACACAAGTACCAACTTATGGATCACGCCGACAGGCACCTACACTGTTTCGGTCGGCAACTCTTCGAAGAAACTAACCACCGTAACCTTTAGCAAGTAATTCGCCGGCAGGTGTGCCGAGGCAAGCAACTCTACCAATTCAGCATAACCACAGCAAGGACGTCATGGATCTTCCGAGTCCATGGCGTTCTTTTTATTAAGGGGATAAAAACAGGTTGATATGGCACTTCCGCAAATACAAATAGCCCCCCCCCTGTTTCGCTGATTTTGTGTCAACGTAATCAACTGATCGGCGATCTGCCGGTTGACGCTCGATTGTTGGCTGACATAGCGATAACAAGTTTGGCTGATGCCAAACGCCAAGCAGGCCACCTTTATGATTGCGCGTTGTTCTTTAACCACTCGCCGTGCCATCTCGCGCCGTCGAGATGGCGTTACCACTTTTTTTCGAGCGCTTCCCGGACGATTTCAGCCTTCAGGCGTTCTTCGGCATACATTTTTTTGAGGCGACGATTTTCGTCTTCCAGCTCTTTAAGGCGCGCCATCATGGAGGCGTCCATGCCTCCAAATTTCGCGCGCCATTTATAAAAAGTAGCCGAGCTAAAGCTATGTTCGCGACAGAGCTCAGCGACAGGACTGCCGCCTTCGGCTTGCTTAAGGATGGTAATGATTTGGCTATCGGTAAAACGGGATGATTTCATGTAAAACTTCCTCAAATTCATTACGAGAAAATTCTACTTAAAACGACGATTATTTGGTAGGGAGATTACCATAGCTACGTACATCAACTTTCTGATTTATATACATACCTAACCATTTCCGATATACCCTATTTCCATTAATTTTATTACATACCAATCCAGTGCTTTTGACTCGTTCAAAAGTAGCCTAACTTAGTTATTAGCTACAATCCAGATAAAATATTTATTCTCTTTACATAATTTGCATAGCAAACTTAAAACCACCTAAATCCTACCCACCAGTTTGTAAAGGAACAGAAAAATCATTTTTTACTCCCCCAACGGTAAAACTATAAAACTCTCGCCAAATATTACCTTTTTTAAAATTTGCAACCAATTTTACAGAAACAGGAGAACTCACCAATGGGTTATGCATGATCATATCTGTTTTAATCTGCATTTCCACAGCCGGCATTGCAAATTGAGAGGCTCCATTTATAAGTAATAGTTTTTGTGTCTTATTTCCCCCTACACCAAATACTTGTGCCCGGTATACAAATTGATATCCCTTAATTCCTTTTATTAAATCTATAAAATCAGTATCTGCTGCATATTTTTTTAATAACTCATTAACAGCTACTTGGTTAAGATCAACGACTTCAATACAACATGCGGGATCAAATGTTTCTCGGTCTACAGTTCTAAAAAAAGAAAGTGTTATTGGTTGTTTTAATTTTGACTTTGTAAAAAAAAGCATTTCAATTGCTTTAGGTGGTTTATTAATACTAAAATTTGGATAATAAGGTAAATATGCAAACACACCAACAGCAGGTTCTGCACAAACAAAACCCGACAACATAAAAGAAAATATTAACATACATTTCATTTCACTCATCTCCCATTAAATGACCAATGTGGTTTATCTTTTGCTCCTAACCAAATAACGCCATACATCCTTCCAACCGAAACTAAATCATTAAACACCTTTATTTTCTTTAAATTACCATCAGAATCTTTGACTTCTTTATTTTCAAAGTTAATAATTGTCATATCAACAGCTAATCGCCTATTATGGTTTGAATTTGCTGGTTTTGCGACAGGGTTGGATCCTATCCTATATGCATTTACCATAGCTTGCGCGGCCTCCTTTGATTTTTTATATCAACATCTCCATTTAAACCTCTATGACACCAATTAATAGCTACGCCCTCCCAAGGAGGAATATGATCTGGAGCCAATTTTCCACGTGCAATCTCAGAAGCATAGTGCATCAAATATGAACGCTCAATTGGCCGAAATGTTGTCGATATTCGCACAGAGATGCCTGCCTCACGCAATGCTCCAATAAATTTTTTCGCATTTGTTTTAAAAGGCTCGACTAGATCATTTAAACTTATACTTTGTAAGAATTTCTTAGTCCAGCCAGCGCCACTAAGCTCACGTTCAGCAGAGCTAAGTACTATGGCTGGATGATTAGCATCTGATCGTTGAGGCGTTACTTGAACACCTTCTCTTTTTTTAGCTTTAGAATCTCCTTCTGGCTGCTTAGAGTTGTTTTATCTGAAGACTTTTGTTTATTTTCAGCATGTGACGACGCCTCTTTGGAAGCTGAACCATTTAGTATATTTAAGTGCTGCCTTACATAAATTTTATTTTTATCTGTAATACTATTAGCTAACATTAAGGATTCAATATCCACTGAATACTTAGCAGCAATACCTCCTAGCGTCTCACCGGGCTTAACAATATGTACATTTTTAGGTTGTGCTTTTTGTTTATTATATAATATCGGGTTGAATACTCTGAACAAAATATGGCGCGGTAAGAGAATATTGGCCATTAAGCTCACTCACACTCTTTGAAAAAATTTTTTCAAATTTTTTTCCCATATCTGCGAGATATAAATTAAGCTCCCCTCTAAATAGCCTTGGATAAATTGATAGTAATTCACCACTGCTATTTGTTCTTGTATTTATTTTTGTTTTACCAACAGATATTTTTACTTCAGTATTAGCAAGAGGCCTTTTAACAGCACCTTTAAGTTAAATTTTGACAGGCTTACCCAGTACTTTAATTATGCCTGGAATATAGGCGTATCGGTAGCAAACCCGTTAATCTTATCCATCAATTCATCACGCCTGATCCTGCAACCGTGATAGATGTCAGCCCATCACCGACAAATCACGCCTAACTAGGCACTTATGTACTGCTTCAGCCCCATCAATATAACGGCGCAATAAATCGACCTCAGAATGAATTATCTGACCATCACGTTTGACCCGAACCTGCGCACGATAGGACAATGAGCCATCAGCGGCCTTTCTATTGAGTAATTGCTGCCATTTTTTCCTATGTGCTACAAACACCGTCATGCAGCACAACTGTAACACCGGTAATACCAAAACGACTGAAAACAGCCCCAAACGCACAAAAATATGAATCAATACATAAACAAGCAGAAACAATGAATATGCAAGAGAATCATCAAGTTAAAGATATCAAACCCAGCCGCCGTTACTCCATTGCACCCATGTTGGATTGGACTGACCGCCATTATCGTTATTTCGCAAGACGGCTAACCAAGCACACCTGGCTGTATACCGAGATGGTGACCACTGGCGCGATTATTCATGGGGATAAGCAGCGGCATTTAAATTTTGATGAGATAGAAAACCCGATTGCTTTGCAGCTGGGTGGGTCTGATCCAATGGCTTTGGCAACTTGCGCCAAGATTGGCGAGAGCTGGGGCTATGACGAGATTAATCTGAATGTGGGTTGCCCTTCCGAGCGGGTGCAAAACGGCGCGTTTGGCGCTTGCCTGATGGCGGAGCCGCTTTTGGTGGCCGATTGTGTAAAGGCCATGAAAGATGTGGTGGATATTGATGTCACCATCAAGCATCGTATCGGTATTGATCAGGAAGAAAGCTACGACTTTGTGCGCGATTTTGTGGGTACGGTAGCTGATGCGGGCTGTAATACTTTTATTGTGCATGCACGGAATGCAATTTTAAAAGGCTTATCACCTAAAGAAAACCGCGAAATTCCCCCGCTTAAATATCATTATGCTTATCAGCTGAAACAGGATTTCCCGCATTTAGAGATTATCGTCAATGGCGGCATTACCACACATGAGCAGGCGGCGGAGCATTTAAAGCATCTGGATGGCGTGATGGTGGGGCGCGAGGCTTACCATAACCCGTGGAAACTGACGCAAGTGGACGAGTTGTTTTACGGCGGCGCAGCGCATACTGCCTCCCGCGCGCAAGTGATGCACGCGATGCGGCGCTTTATTGAGGCGGAAATGGCGCAGGGCTTGCCGATACGCTTAATGACCCGGCATATTCTGGGCTTATTCCAGCATCAGCCGGGGGCCAGAACCTGGCGACGGATGTTATCTGATTCCAAACTGCTTAAAGATGCTGACTTCCAGCTGATTGAAAACGCACTACGTGAAGTAACCAAAGGCCACCCTTAAATGAAGCAACTCGCCCTCTTACTGGCATTAATGATTCCGCCCGCATTGGCCACCGAAGTAACGCTGCTGGCGGCAATGGGCAATAAGGGCATTTTGCTGATTGACGGGCAAAAAAAGACTTTAGCGGTGGGTCAGCAATTGGGCGAGGTAAAGTTGCTGGCTGTTAGCAGCGAGCAAGCCACCGTTATGATAGGCACACGCCAGCGTCAGCTTTTATTGGGCCAAGGTTATATTGCCAGCAACAAGGCAGAAAGCGATAGCGCAGGCAGTTTAACGCTTAGCCCGGATGCGCAAGGCCATTATTTTGCCGATATTGCCGTGCGTGGCATCAGCCAGCGCGGCATTATTGATACCGGAGCCAGCCTTTTATCTATGCCGCGTAATCTGGCCAGCAATATGGGTGTGGATTATAAACAGGGCATCGAAGCCCGCACGCAAACGGCCAACGGCACGATTAAATCCTGGCAGATTACAATTGCACAAATCCGCATCGGCTCATTACTGCTAAATAATGTGCAAGCCAGCGTACGCGACCAGGATAACGGCCCTTTATTAATTGGCAATAGTGTTTTGAACCGCTTTCAAATGAAACGCGAGCAAGAGCTGCTTATCTTACAAAAGAAGAATTACCAATGACGAGTCCCCTAGATACAAATCGTAAGATCATCGTATTAGCCAGTAATAACGCCGGTAAGGTTAAAGAATTTAACCGCCTGTTTGCCGCGCTGGATATCCAGATTGTTCCGCAGGGCGAGCTGGGCGTGGCCGAGTGCGAAGAGCCGCACCACACATTCATTGAAAACGCCTTGGAAAAAGCCCGCCACGCCAGCCGGATTACCGGCCTGCCTGCACTGGCCGATGATTCCGGCCTTTGTGTGCATGCACTGGGCGGAGCACCGGGTGTTTACTCGGCCCGCTTTGCGGGTGAGCCAAAATCGGATGCGCGCAATAATCAGAAATTGGTCGAGAGCCTTGCCGGGCAAACGGATCGCAGCGCTTATTACTATGCCGCGCTGGTTTTAGTGCGCCATGCGGATGACCCGCAGCCCTTGATTAGCGACGGCATTTGCCGGGGAGAAATCCTTGAAACCAGCCACGGTGAGGGTGGTTTTGGCTATGATCCGCTGTTTTTGCTGCCGCAGTTTGGCAAAACAGCCGCCGAAATCAGCGCGGAAGAAAAAAGCCAGATCTCGCATCGCGGCAAAGCTTTGCGTGAACTGATCGCTAAATTACAGGAAACAGGCTTATGAGCACGGCAGTCAATCAAGGCGAAACGCGCTGGGCTACATGGCTAAGAGACGATGAATCGGTAGTGTCTTGCACCGAAAAAGTAAAAGTCATGAATGAGAATTTGGATGAACTAAAGCAAATGGCGCAGGATTTACTGGAAGACGGGCTGCTGATGGAAGTATCCGAAGCACAGATCAAAGCCGTGCTGCACAAGCTGGTGGATGAGCTGCATAACCCTTATCAGAAATAGCGATTTAGCATCAATCAAAAAGGTCTGTAGACACAAAGCACAGGAAGAACACTGAGAAGACCATAGATAAGCAGTAATTATAAATCGCTATCAAATCGTCATTCCCGTGCAGGGAATTCAGTGGAGCGGCTGGGTCCCCGGTAAAAACACTCGGGGATGGCGGTAATGCCGTTCACTTAATATGTTGGTTTTGCTTCCCTCCTAGAAAAGGGGGATTTGCCTTTGGTTTTTTGCTTATTTAAGCTCAACATCAAATCCCCCCTAGCCCCCTTTTACAAAGGGAGGAACTCAAGCAAAAGCGCTTAAGTGAGCGGCATGGCGAGGGTGACGATTTTTTTTGTTGATAAAGCGCTCAATTTAGAATGATTGCTATGAATTCTAATGGATTTAGAATTACTGATGGATAAGGACTCAGATATCTTTAAGCTTTTCTTTTTGTGCTCTGTGTTCTCATTGATCTCTGTGTCCACAAACCTTTTGCCAGACTTTTTTGCCTTAAAGCCCGCAATACCTATAAGAAGTGAGCACCATGCAATCGATTTCCATGCCCATCGGCAAAGCTAACTGGGGGCTTTCTGCCTTACCGCCTTTGGCGCTGTATATTCACTTTCCCTGGTGCATTAAAAAATGCCCTTACTGTGATTTCAACTCGCACGCGCAAAAAGGCGCACTGCCGGAGCAGCAGTATATTGCCGCTCTGCTGACTGATTTGGAGTCCTGTTTGCCGCTGATGTGGGGCAGGCCGATTACCAGTATTTTTATGGGTGGCGGCACACCGAGCTTGTTTTCTGCTGAGGCAATTAATCAATTACTGGAAGGGATTCGGGCCAGAGTGCGTTTGCACCCCGATGCCGAGATCACACTGGAAGCCAATCCGGGCACATTCGAGAGCGAGAAATTTGCCGGCTACCACACCGCAGGCATTACGCGTTTATCGATTGGTATTCAGAGCTTTAATACTGAGCACCTTAAAGCCCTAGGCCGTGTACATGATGAAAAGGAGGCCCATCGCGCCATCGAAATTGCCCATCAGCATTTTGATAATTTCAATCTGGATATTATGTATGCCCTGCCCAAGCAAACGCTTAGCGATGCGCTGCTGGATATTCGCACCGCCATTGCCTGCCAACCCACGCACCTTTCGGCTTACCACCTGACTTTAGAGCCCAATACGCTATTTCACCGCTACCCGCCTGCCTTGCCCGATGAAGATTGCAGCGCTGATATGTCAGATACAATTGAAGCGGAGCTTGCCGCAGCTGGCTTTGAGCATTACGAAACCAGCGCATTTTCCCAAGATAAACGTCAGGCTAAGCACAATTTAAATTACTGGCAATTTGGTGATTACCTGGGGATTGGGGCGGGGGCACATGCCAAAATCAGCTTCCCGGATAAAATCATCCGGCAAATGCGCTATAAGCAGCCCACTGAATACTTACAAAAAATAGCGGCGGGTTCTGCGGTACAAACGGAAGAGCAAATCACTTTAGAGCAGCTGCCCTTTGAATTTATGCTCAATGCCCTGCGCCTGACCGGGGGCTTTGATCTAAGCCTGTTTGAAGAGCGCACCGGCTTGCCGCTAACTAAGGTCATTCACCAGATTGAGAAAGCCGTTACGGATGGATTATTAGAGCGCCAGCTTAATCATATTCAGCCAACTTTACACGGACAGCGGTTTTTAAATGCGCTGCTAGAGCGATTTTTGCCTTAAATAATGGTATTTGCATCAAAACCCAAATTTTGAAATACACAGATAAAAAGACAGGGAGTTTCACGCAATAGAAAGTATTTTAAAATTAGGCGCCGTGCAGGATGGCCAGTTTTTATGCCCATACATCCTTACACTGGCACCTGAATATAAGATTACACATAGATTGCAATAATTTACACACACATTAAAAACAAATAAACTTTACTTCGTGCAACCACGAAAAACCCGCAAGCATAATCTAAGCTATTTTGTCATCATCAGCCCCCTGCTCTTCGCCGCAGCGGGCTTTTTTATTTACCGCTTAACACTGACCAACGGTAATGCCTACCATTCAACCTTGTAAATCCCCCGCTGCTCGCATGCTTTAGCTAAATCATTAAATGCTGATTAATATTCCATACAAATAATATAAACCTTAAAGCAAATCGACTACAGCAACCGAGGCGGATATGCGAAACCAGCATGGATTTACCCTGATTGAAGTCATGATTGCCGTTGCCATTATCGGCATTCTGGCCTCGATTGCAATCCCTCAATATGCAGACTATGTAACCCGCAGCCGCCTGGTCGAGGCACAAAGCAAGCTGAGCGATACCCGCGTCCGGCTGGAGCAATTTTTTGTAAATAACCGCACTTACCTAGGTTTTACCTGTACCCAAGCGGCAGCTGCTAATGAAAACTTTAGCATCGCATGCACCACGCAAACAGCCAGCACTTTTACGATCACCGCAACGGGTAGCAATAAAATGACGGGGTTTAGCTTTACGCTGGATGATCTTAACCAGAAAACTTCGGCTATCACTGCGTCGGGCTGGTCTGATCCTTCCCCTAATAATTGCTGGGTCAGCAAAAAGCCGAATCTTTGTTAGGTGAGCCAGCAAAATGAACTTCTCCTTGCAAAAACACCATGGTTTTAGCCTGATTGAGATCATGATTGTGCTGGTGATCTTCGGTGTATTGGCGGCTATCGCTATGCCTGGTTTTCAAGACTGGGTTCGCAGCGCTAAATTACGCAGCTTTGCCGAATCCTTTCAAACTGCAGTTCAAACTGCCAGGGCCGAAGCCATTAATCGCAATGCCTATGTTGAGCTTGTTTTAACCAATAGTGCAGTAGGGGCCGATGCAGCCAGAAATGCCAATGCAGTAACCGTGACCGCAACAGGTACAGCCTGGCTGATTCGTGAATGCACTACCTGCGCCAATATCAATACGGCAGCCACCACAGCAGAGACCTACCCCTTTATTGGCGGGAAAGTTCTGGCAGAAGGCGGCAGTAATAATCCTCCCGGGCTCAATGCCAGTGCAGGTTTAATCCGCTTTGATGGCTTGGGCAGGGCCAATGCAGCTTTTAACCTGATTGTGGCCGACACCCCCGCCTTGGCAACCCCTGCAGATTGTGGCCTGGCAGGTGCCGGGCCAGTTACGGATCCGGCCAGAGTTTGTGTCGTTTTAGATCGTGGCGGCAACGCAAGAATGTGCCTGCCCGATGCGCCGGCAACTCAGCCCAGCTCTTGTGCAAGGAGCTAAAGACCATGCAATTTTCTCTCCTAAAACAGCGCGGCTCCATGTTGCTGGAAGCCATGGTAGGCATCACGATTTTTTCATTTGGCGTGCTGTCTATTCTGGCCCTGCAAGGCAATGCCATGCGCCATGTATCCAGCACCTCTTCACGCACATCAGCCATGCAATTGATCCAAAGAATTGATGGCCTGATGCGGGTGAATCCGCGCACTGCCAATTTAGATAGCTTTCGGATGAGCAGCTGCACCTCGGCCACAGCCACCTCGGCAGCAGGCATTTGGTCCAGAGCTGTTGCAGCACAACTGCCCGGAGCCACATGCACCGTAACGATTGATAACGACAACGCAGCCGGGCGCACTATTCGTTGCTTTCGCCGTGCCGTCGTCACCATTAGCTGGCCGGTGCGCCGTGGCGAGCTGACAGGCACAAGCGGGCTAACCGACAGCAACGGCGGGCAAATGAATATTGCCACTAATGTGTCCGATATCCAGACGGTGTGGAGCGACACGCCTAACGGCACTCTGTGCAATAACTAAAGAGACACACTATGCGTCAGTCCCTCGGTTTTGGCTTAGTTGAGCTGATGGTTTCAGTGGTTGTTGCACTGGTTTCCATGATTTCTATTTATCAGATTTTTGGTGTCAATGAGGCCTACCGGCGCAGCAGCATGGGCAACTCTGGCGCGCAGATTAATGGTGGCATCGCCGTGATGCAGATGCAAAAAGATGCAGAACGATCAGGCATGGGGATTGGGGACACAGCGGCACTTAACTGTAATGTGGTTTCCAGAGTGGGGGCTCTGAATAATGTCCCGCTCATTCCTGTTTTAATCCAGAGTGCGGGCACATCAGACAGCCTTACCTTTTTATATGGCAGCAGCGTGGCAGGCGGCGGACAGGTTGCACAACTGACAGATATCGAACACAGTAATTCAGACACTCAATTTGCCAATGTCTTAGGCGGCCAGAGCATTGCTACAAATGATCTGGTCATTGCATGGCAATCTGGGCAGGCCAATTGCCCGGTATTTCAGGTGACCTGCACCAATACAACACCCTGCGCCGGAACACCAGCTTCAACCGATGGCTTTACTTTAGGCAACGCAGCAAATGCCTGGAACTCTGCCACAGCCAACTCCCCCTTCCCGGCTTCTTTAAGCAAAATCACCCGCCTGTATAACTTTGGCCGGCTCACCCGGCGCACTTACTGTGTTTATCTCAGTGGCAACAGTAACGGTTGCGCGGGAGCCGGTACCCAAATTCACGGCTCGCTTATCAGCCAGGATGCACTGGATGCCACAGCAGCCACCGACGGCAGCTGGCAGGTCGCCACTGAAAATGTGATTCAAATGAAAGCCGAATACGGTTTAGATACCAATGTTGATGGCGATAACATCATCAATAATGTGGATACCTGGCAGAAAGCAGCCCCTGCCCAATGGGCCCAGGTATTAGCGGTTCGCTTTGCCGTGCTGGTAAGAGCCAGTAATCCGCAAAGAATCAACCGGGCCGGCACCTGCGCCAATGACAGCAACAACAACTACACAGCAGCCACGCCCAGCGACGCATTCACACTGACCACCGCTGCCTACTACCTGGGCTGGTCAGGGGCAGATGTATTTACCCAACCCACCAACGCCGACTGGCAGTGTTATCGCTATAGCGTACATGAAGCAGTCGTACCGCTACGAAATCAGATCTTACTTAATCAGCCCACCACCAATATCTAAAGGAAAACGATAGCATGCATACGCCACGTGTTCCTGCCCCCTGCCACCAGCAGGGTCTGGTGCTGTTTATCTCTCTGATTGTACTGGTGATCATGACCTTAGCCGGTATCGCAATGGTCAGATCCATTACCACCAGCACCCAGGTTGCCAATAATTTATCGTTGCGCCAGGGCACCACCGCAGCAGCAGATATGGCACTTGAAACAGCTCGCCAGTGGCTAATTGCCATATCAGGTACCGCACCGGCCACATTAAATGCCGACTCTGCTGCTAATGGCTATAGTGCCACCAACACCGTCAACCCTATTAATCCTGACGATGGCACACAGTGGCGCACAGACAGTAACTGGGTCTGGGTTGCCAGCAGCTGTACACCCAGGCCCTGCGCCCCCGCGGCTATGCCACAGGCCACCAGTGCAACCACAGTCGCAAATGCAAATGGCTTTAGCGCATCTTATTTAATTCAGCGCAGCTGCAGCAATAATGCTGCGCCATCACTGGTCATTGATACCGTGGCAGCAACAGGCAACCCCTGCAACTTAATCAAAGCCTGCCCCAATTGCCTGAAAGATAAAACCTCTTTTAATGTGAATTATCTGATTACAGTCAGAATTCAAGGCCCTAAAAATACCGTCAGTTTTTATCAGGCTTCCATTTATTAAGCATGCTGGCAAAACCGTTTTACCTGGCGACGCGTTGCATCAAGGCCGTTTTGATTAAGGACCAAGCATCATGAAACTCAATCTGATTACCCTGGGGTGGCTTGGCCTAAGTGTCAGCACCTTCGCCGCACAAACCGCAGATAAGCCGCTATCGACCTTAACCTCCGGCGATGTAAAGCCCAATATCATGTTTACGATTGATGATTCCGGCTCGATGGCCTGGACGCATATGCCAGACAGCGTCGGTGGCTATGGCACTCTGACCACGGCTTATCCTAATTTACTCACCAAAGTCGGCTACCGTGCATCCCTGTGTAATGGTGTGTATTACAACCCTGCCATCACTTATCAAGCCCCTAAAAATGCAAATGGCACCAGCATGCCTGATGCCAGCTTTACATCAGCCTGGTATAACGGCTTTAGCTCCGGATCAACCACAACACATAATCTTTCCAATGCCTTTTTTGCCTATGACAATACCACCAGTTATGGCCTGGGCACAGCAACATCAGTACAGGCCTTCTATTGGACTTTAAAACCAGGAATCACCTTTGACACGAGTAACCCCGGCCCCCTGTGTAGTGAGGCTCCCAGTGGAAATATTGATTCAAACTCTGCCGCCAGCACCACCAGCTGGACAAAAGTATTTATCCCTGACACCACCCAAACCATTGCGGTACAAAATGCGCAAAAAACAAATTTTGCCAATTGGTTTAGCTATTACCGTACCCGTCTTCAAGCGATGAAATCCAGTGCCGGTCTGGCTTTTTCTAGCATTGATACCCGCTATCGGGTGGGGTTTTCCAAAATTGGCCGGCTTAAACTGAGTGACTATGCCAGCGGTAAGTTTTTAAACATCTCCGACTATGATGGCACTCAGAAAAGTGCGTGGTATGCCATGCTATATGGAACCAGCACAGGCCCCGATGGAACACCACTCAAACTGGCATTACAAGCTATAGGGCAAATTTATTCCGGGGTAATTCCATCAGGAGTTACCGATCCTATTCAGTACACCTGCCAGCAAAACTTTGAGATTCTCACCACGGATGGCTACTGGAATGCCTCCGGTGACTCTGTTTCTGTCGGTAATACCGACAGCGCCATCCCAAGGCCCATGCTAGATGGTGCAAACCAATCTGATAATTTGGCCGACGTGACAATGAAATATTTTAAAACCGATTTGCGCCCTTCCATGGCCAATAATGTGCCTGGAGTGCTCGCCTTTGATACGGGCCCAGAAGGCCGTCAAATGATGCGAACCTATACCCTGGGTATGGGAATGAATGGCACATTAAAGTATGTAGATAACTATGAGACCAATGGAGATGCCAGTGTCAATGATTATGTAGGCCTGAAAAACGGTACAAAAAACTGGCCAACCGTGACTGGTGAAACACTAACTACAATTGACGACCTATGGCATGCAGGGGTGAACGGGGGAGGGAAATTTTTTAGTGCACGAGACCCCAGCGCAGTATCAAGCAGTTTGCAAAGTGCACTCAACGACATTAGCGCCCGATTAGGCTCGGTGGGCGCTCCCGATGTGTCAAATGCATTTATGACAGCAGCTGACAATAAAGTTTATAACAGCAGCTATAAAACACGTGACTGGACCGGTGATATCTCGGCCCGAACTGTCGATGTAAGTAGTGCAACCTTTGCCACCACCGAACTATGGTCCGCACAGAACTTACTCGCTCTTCGCTCTTTCACCAGTAATCCAAGAGTAATTTACTCCTGTACAGGCAGCTGCAACAGCTTCACCACTTTTGACGCAGCAACCTATGCCGGCAATGCATCAATTACGGCGGGAGTAACCAGTTTAAAAACAGCTAACTCGCTCAACACTGCCCAGCAGGCTGCAATTAATGGCACCAAGCTTGTTGACTATCTGCGCGGCGACCAAAGTAATGAGCCAACAACATCAAACCCGGATTTAGCCGCAGCAACAGCATTATTTCGCCAGCGAACCAAGGTGCTCGGCGCAATCATCCACGGTGGTGTCACCTACGTTAAAAAATCCGAAAAAGCCTATTCGGACTCCGGCTATACCGCTTTCTCAAGGACCAATTTAAGCCGCCGTGCTATGCTTTATGCACCGGGAAATGACGGTATGCTACATGCCTTTGATGCTGCCACAGGCCAGGAAATATGGGCATTTATCCCCCCCAGCCTGCTACCTAGCCTATGGAAACAGGCTGACAGAAACTACGACAGCAATTTCCAGTATTTTGTGGATGGCTCGCCCACAATTGCCGATATCAATAATGGCAGCAGCTGGAAAACCATTTTAGTGGGCGGTTTGCGTGGCGGTGGAGGCGAGTATTACGCCATTGATATTACCAATCCTTCTGCAACCGTACCTGCAACCCCCTTATGGAGTTTTAAAGACAGCCGCCTCGGCAAAACCTATGGTTTTCCAGTGGTAGGAAAAATAGCAGGCCAGTGGAAAGTGTTGCTCACCGCAGGCTATGACAATAGTGATAATAAAGCTTATCTCTTTGTCTTAAATGCTGATACCGGTGCATTAGAAAAAACCTTTACCACCACCTGCACCGCCACCGATGGCACTTGTGGCCTGTCAAAAATTGGCGCTTTATTTACCGAGCCTGATGTAGATGACACCATCAAAATGGTCTATGCGGGTGATTTAGTCGGCAATTTATGGCGCTTTGATGTAACGGGCGATCAGGGCAATGGGATATTGGTTGCAACAACAGGCACCCCTACGCTACGCCAGCCAATCAGCTCTGCACCGCTAATTAAAGAAATGACCGTCTATAAAAACAGCAGTGGAATTGCCGCCCATTATGTGAATTTTGGAACAGGGCGCTTTTTAAATCAAAATGATATGAGCAACAGTGATACACAAACTATCTATGGCTTATTAATTGACCCGAGTTTAGAGGCTATTGATTCAAACTTTAATAATTTGCGCACATCAGGGTCTTTAATTGAATTAATGATTGATAAAACCTGCGACAAAACCATTAAAGACAATCTTGGCGGAACGGTGAGTACATTAGACGGGATTGATGGTGCAAGCCTATCAAGTAATTGCCCCAATGCTATAGCCGGGGACTTTAGCAATAGCGATGGCAATTTTGACACCATCACCTTAAAAAGAGCGGCCAATTCTACCCTGGGCGCTGATTTAATAAGCTGCAAAAATAGCATAAAAGGCTGGCGAGCCAATTTGCCAATCAGTAAAGAGCGAATTCCTAATGACCCGTTTCCTTTTAATGACTATGGCGTATTCAGCTCAATTGTACCCGGCGCTGATTCCTGCACCCCGGGAGGCATTAGCCGTGAATATAAAATGCCGCTTAATTTAAGCAAAGACTGGCTATGTGCCAATCCTTCAAGCAATGTTTTTATCAGCATAGGTAAAAATACAGACGGAAAGCTATCAGATGACCCGTCCCGCCGGGTGTCAATTACCACGTCCAAGTTTGACAGTATAAAAGTCAATGCAGATGGCACCGGATCAGCCGATACAGCAAGGCTTAATACGCAAGTCAAGGGAAAACGCTCTTCCTGGAGCGAGATTCTACGCTGAGCCAGCTACTTACCGGCTCATTGCAATTTGAGCCGGCAAAATAGACAACGGAGAATAGTGTGTTCAAGCGTAGTTTTTTAGCAACAAATGTTAAAGTTTAATCATCTCCAGAAATAAAATGTAATTATTTACGGCAAAAATTATGTGTCATTTATTGCCTGAAATATCCAATAATTACCAAAAAATAATAATTCAAAATAGCAACTACCGCTCATCTATAAAAATTGACCGGTGATCAAAAACCATAGGCATTTTAGCCTACTGGATAAATGATCAACTTCTAAGCATTATTCCCTCCATATACAGCAGGAGGAATAATGCGAGTCTCAGCCGGTTTTACCCTTATGGAAGTGATGATCACCGTAGCGATCGTCGCCATTCTGGCGTCTATCGCCGTACCCAATTATAGAGATTACGTTACCCGCAGCCGCCTCGTAGAAGCTCAAAGCAAACTAAGTGATGTCCGGGCACAGCTTGAACAGTTTTATATGAATAACCGCACCTATGTAGGGTTCCCATGCACCAGCAATGCAGGAGCCGCAGAAAACTTCAACATCAGCTGCGGAACAACTCTCACAGCGAACAGCTACACCATCACTGCCACAGGCACAAATAGGGCAAGCGGCTTTATATTTACACTTGATGATCAGGGTATTAAGCAAACCACAGCGGCCCCAACAGGCTGGACCTACCTTCCAGTCAGCCAAAACTGCTGGGTTAACAAAAAGTCTGGCTGCTAACCATGTGCTTACTGACTACACATGGTAATCAGCGCGGTTTTACTCTGATCGAAATCCTCATCACGCTGCTTATCTTTGGCATTTTACTATCACTGGCTGGTCCAGCATTTCAGAATTGGGTACGCAGTACGCAGCTCAGAACCTATGCCGAATCGTTCCAGAGCGCCGTACAGCTTGCCCGTGCCGAGGCAATTAAACGTAATGGCTATGTAGAGCTGATTCTGACAGATGACGCCATTGCAGCCACCAACCGTAACGCAGATAACGTAACCCCCAGTGAAGACGGTACAGCCTGGCTGATTCGAGCCTGCACTGCCTGTGTCAACCTCACCACAGCAGCGCCGGAAAACAGTAGTTATCCCTTTATTGAAGGAAAAACAGTCGCTGAAGGAAATTCTGCCAGATTTAACCTCACGGCAGATCAGTCCGTCATCCGCTTTAACGCGCTTGGCCGGGCTAATCAGTCATTACGGCTGATTATAAGCGTGGATAAATCTGCGGTAGCCGACTGCAACATGCCCGCTGCCGATAACAGTGTTGTAAATAACCCGGCACGAGTTTGCCTGCGGGTTGATGAAGGCGGCAATACACAACTCTGCCTGCCTGATGCCCCAAAAACAAATCCAGCCAGCTGTTCGAGGTAAGCACTATGACTATTTTTCATTCCCAGCGAGGATCAATGCTGCTTGAGTGTTTAGTTGGCATCAGTATTTTTTCATTTGGCGTTCTAGCAATCAGCGCACTGCAAGCCAAAGCCATGCGCCACTCTATAAGCAGCAGCTCCCGAACAACAGCAGCTCAGTTAATGCAGAGACTAGATGGTGAAATGCGCAGCCAGGCATCAAACCTGGACCGCTTTGCAATGGCAAGAACCGCATGTAATAGTGCAGCCCCATCTTCCAATGATGCGAGGAATTGGGCAAGAGCAGTGTCCGTAAGCCTGAATGATGCCATCTGCACCGTGGTTATTCAGCCCAATATCCCCGGCGCCAGCACTCCCTGCTCACGCCAGGCTACGATCTCCATCAATTGGCCCACACAACGTGGTGCAAAAACAGGCGTCGCAACAGGTACAAACGAAGGAATGAATGAAGCCACCACCGTCATTAATATTCCCACCATTTTAGAAACCAAAGACCCCCTGGATACAAGGCATTTACGCTGTGGATTATAAAATGCGCCCCTCTTATGGCTTTGGCCTGATCGAAATCATGGTTGCGATTGTGATTTCACTGCTGGCTTCTCTTGCAATTTACCAGACTTTTAATACCAGTGAAGGATTTCGCCGCTCAACCTTGGGCAATGGAAATGCTCAAAGTAGTGGTGGAATTGCCGTTATGCAAATCCAGAAAGAGTTGGAGCGTGCAGGCTACGGTATTGGCTCAAACCGGGCACTGAACTGCAATGTGGTTTCACAAAATACAAACTACACAGATTTCCCGCTTGTGCCTGTGCTCATCACGCCGATGGCTGGCTCTGATCAAATCAGCATGCTATACAGCACCTCACCGGCAGGTGGCATGCCAGCCCTGTTTGGACAAGGAACTACACACACAAATAATGACAATCAATTCGTCAACCTTTTACTGGCCAGCCAATTCAATGCCGGTGATTTAGTCGTAGTTTGGCCAGACCCGGGTAGACAGGCACAAACCCCTTGCCCTTTATTCCAGGTAACTTGCGTTAATGCCGGTTGTGTGGGCGCAGGCACGCCTGCAGCGGAAAAAGACTTTTTGCTACGCCATGCCAATAATGCGCTTTGGAATGGTACGGCAGTAAATAGGCCTTTCCCAGCATCACTACCGCTGAATACCACCCGTTTATTTAATTTCGGCACGATGATTCGCCGTACCTACTGCGTATATTTGGCGGGCAACCCAAATCAATGTCGTGGAGCCGCTAATAAAACAGATGGCAGTCTGATCAGCATGGATGTACCTAAAGATAGAGCTACCGATGAAAACAGTTGGACCAGCACTGCAGAAAATGTGGTCCAACTCAGAGCACAATATGGCTTTGATACCAATAGGGACGGCGATAACATCCCCAATAATATCAACGACTGGAGTAATACAACTCCCGCTAACCTTCTGGGATGGCAGCAACTAATTGCTATTCGTTATGGGGCATTGGTACGCAGCAATTATCCCGAAAAACCCCAAAGGGATGGAAGCTGTACCACAACAGCCAGCACTGCCACGTTTGCATGGGCAGGTGGTAATTTCAGCAGACCTGCTAACGCTCAACCCAGCAACACTAGTTGGCAGTGCTACCGCTATACCGTACACGAAGCGGTGGTGCCACTACGTAATCAGCTGCTCATCAATCAGCCCAATTTAATCAGCACAGCAGCACCATAAGCCTATGTCCAATATTGCAAACCCCATTTATAAACGAGCTCAAATGTTACCTCTGGCTCTAAAAAATAAACAAAAAGGATTGGTACTGCTGATTTCACTGATCGTACTAGTGGTCATGACATTAGCAGCCATTTCCCTTGTCCGATCAATGATCGGCAGTAATCAGATTGCTAATAATCTGGCGCTGCGCCAGGGTACAACCGCTGCGGCAGATGTGGCGTTTGAAAAGGCCCGGTTCTGGTTAGTAAGCAGGTCCTTAGATGCACCGACAGAGCTAAATAGAGCATCTAATGCCAATGGCTACAGCCCGACAAATACCGAAAACCCCATTAATGGGAATGCATGGGCAAATGGCATCAATTGGGTTTGGGCTAATCCCAACGAGGGAAACGCCCCACTAGCGCAAGCAAACAAAAATGAAGCACTCAATGCCAACGGATACAGAGCGGCCTATTTTATCCAGCGTAGCTGTGCCACTGCCGGACAAAAAACACCGAATCGAAGTGCTTGCGACTTGCAAAAAATGTCACCGAATGAGCCGGAAGGCAATTCTGAGTACCAGATGATTTACAAAATAACTGTCCGAATCGAAGGCCCCAAAGACACCATCAGTTTTTATCAGGCCACGCTGTTCTAAGCCATTTGAGGTAAAACCATGAAAATTATTGCACTCAGCATCCTAAGCATCAGCCTCAATGGCTGGGCAGCCCAGACAGCAGATAAGCCACTATCTACACTCAGTACGGCTGATATCAAACCGAATGTCATGTTTATCATTGACGATTCAGGTTCGATGGCCTGGAGTCATATGCCAGACGACGTCGTCGATTGGCTAGATAGTGTTGGCTATCATAATGCTCACTGTAACGGCGTATATTACAACCCTGACACCAGCTATCTGCCCCCAAAAAACGCCAATGGTACCAATATGCCAAATGCCAGCTTCACGGCAGCCTGGCATAACGGTTTTAGTGGTGGCAGCACACAAACTCATAACCTTAGCACCAATTTTTTCCCCTACGATAATACCAGTAGTTTTAACAATGGCAGCTCATCACGGGAGCCAGCATTCTATTGGAGCTTCAAACGAACAGGCATACCATCAAGTGAAGACTGTGCTAAACCATTAACCAGGCCCGGCTCAGACTGGGAAAAGATAGTTATTCCGAAAGACAATAGCGCAAAATCAATTGCAGAAAGACAAAATTTTGCCAACTGGTTTAGTTATTACCGCACACGCATTCTCATGATGAAATCCAGCGTTGGTGCCGCTTTTGCCAGCATTGATGACCGCTATCGTGTCGGGTTTTCTTCCATTAATAACTTGACTAGAAACGACTACAGTAAACTAAGTTATCTCAATATCAATAACTACACTACCTCACAAAAAGCAGCCTGGTATGCCATGCTCTACGGGACCTCCCCTGGCGGTGGCACGCCACTCAAAACAGCGCTTAGCGCAATTGGAAAAATCTATTCCGGCCGCCGTCCTTCGACGAGCGTAACAGACCCCATGCAATATAGCTGCCAGCAAAATTTTACCATCCTGACCACCGATGGCTATTGGAATGCCGGTAACAACGCTGAGATTGGTGACACCGATAGTGGCAGTAATATCCCCTACCCAATGAGAGATGACAGTAATAGTAATGAAACACTGGCAGATGTAGCTATGCATTACTTTAAAAATGATATCCGGCTTGACTTACCAAATAATACACAGGGGATAGAAGAATTTGCCGGTGGTGCTAAAGGCCGTCAGCTCATGCGTACCTACACACTGGGTCTGGGAATGGACGGAAAACTTATAAGAAGTGAACACGAACCGCTTTCCAATAAGCGAGTTCCCTGGCCTCTAGTCAAGGGAGATACCCTCACTACCATTGACGATTTATGGCATGCAGCCGTAAATGGCGGCGGGCAATATTTCAGTGCAAAAGACCCCAATACCGTATCTGCAGGAATTTCCAAAGCGCTCAGCGATATTCAATCTAAAACAGCCTCGGTAGGATCTGCCGATGTATCCAGCTCATTTATGAGCCCCGGCAATAACTTCATTTACTCCAGTGCGTTTAAAAACATTAGCTGGACAGGGGATGTGCAAGCCAACACCCTTAACTTGGAAACCGGTACACTTGAAAAGAATATTACCTGGTCTGCAGACACAAAACTGGGTTTGCTAGGCCATGCCAATCGAACAATTTATACCTGCAAGCGGGGAGCCTGCAGCACACTGACTAAGTTTGAGGACACAAATAGCGACCTTATCAGCGAAATGAGTGCTGGTGTTAATGCACTCAAAACCAGCAACGGCATACTAAACGATGCTCAGCTTGCCCGAAATACAGCGAAAGCGCTGATTAATTATTTACGGGGCGATGACACTAATGAAATCAAATCTGATGCAAAAGCAGCAAACTCCCTATACCGCACACGCGTGGGCCACTTAGGTGCTGTAATTCATGGTGGTGTAACTTATGTAAAAAAACCAAATAAAGCCTACGCTGATGCAGGATACGATGCCTTTGTGCGCAGTAATACAGACAGAAAAGCGATGGTTTACGCTCCGGCAAACGACGGGATGTTGCATGCTTTTAATGCCTCTACTGGAGTAGAAGAATGGGCATTTGTTCCGCCAACAGTACTTCCTCGCCTGTGGCAGCTGGCAGAGCGTGCTTATGCCAATGATTTCAAATATTTTGTTGATGGCGCGCCAACTATCGCCGATATCAAAGTAGGTAGTACATGGAAAACCATTCTGATCGCGGGTCTGCGCGGGGGTGGAGGTGAATACTATGCACTGGATATTACCAACCCCAACTCACCACCAACCCTTCTGTGGAGTTTCAGCGACCCACGCCTGGGCAACACCTACGGCTTTCCTGTCGTAGGAAAGGTCAACGGCACCTGGAAAGTATTACTTAGCAGCGGCTATGACAATACAGACAATAAAGGCTATATTTTCAGCCTGGATGCGGCAACAGGCACGCCAGACAGAACTTTTACCAGCAGTTGCAGCGATAATGCAGGCCTGTGCGGTTTATCTAAAATTGGTGTCCTTTTTGAAAATAGAAACGTTGATGACACCATTTTAATGGCCTACGCAGGTGATTTGGCAGGTCATTTATGGCGCTTTAATCCTAAAGACGGTAGTGGTGCCTTAGTGGCTAAAACGGGGACAACTCCACTTCCACAAGCAATTACTACAGCCCCAATGGTCAAAGCTACGGAATACAAAAATAGTTCTAACCAAATCATGCACTATGTCACCTTTGGAACAGGCCGGTATTTAAACCAAACCGACCTTAGCAACAGTGATACCCATACCTTTTATGGCTTGTTAGTAGACCCTAGCGCCAGCATGATGGATGCTGCTTTTACAGCCTTACGTAGCTCAACATCATTACTTGAGCTAGAATTTAAGAAAAAGGGCAATGACATTGAATTAACCCGCAATGGAGACTCCCGTGCCATTGACACACCGGCAGCCCTTTTAGCTTGTAAAGAAAAAATGCGGGGCTGGCGCGCCGACATGTTTATCACTAGAGAGCGCCTAGCTAACGACCCTATGCCCCGAGGAGAAAAAGCGCGCTTTTTCACTACTGTTCCAGATGGAGATGCCTGCGTGCCAGATGGTAAAAGTAGGGAATACTTATTACCAATGGAAATCAGCATCAATTGGATATGCTCTAATCCCATAATTACTCAGTCCATTACAGTGGGTGAGGATGCTTTTGGTAAAGTACTTGAGGATCCGAAGCATATCCCTACTGCTACTACCAAAGAACATGACAGTTTTGATATCACTCCTAAAGGAGAGCCAGAGCAAAAACAACCACTCCTCAGACCATTTAAGGGCCGCCGCTCAGCCTGGACAGAGATTGTGAACTAATCATTTAAAATTTAAAAAGGTGTACATCCGGATGTACACCTCTTTTTAACTTAAAAACAACACCCTTTTTTATCAAAAAATTAAATGCCTTTCTGCCAAAGTCCTATTTAAAATAATAAAAAACCCTGACAAACAAAGAAAATTCACCAAGCCTTTAGACACAATTGTATTTTTTACCTTACCCAGCCAATCAAACCATTCTAAGACGAACCAACAACCCTTTTCAAAAAAATAATTATGCAGTTAAACAAAACAATTAAATTCCATTCTATAAATAAAGTTTGTAAAGAATATTGCTATATTGCAATCAATATCGTTTAATCTGCCATATTGATTTAAATATTTTAGTTCCTGGCCCAAACAGCCTCTCAAAAAGTAAAGGAGTATGAAGTGAAGCAAATCAACTTCAAGAGTAAAACCACAAGAAAAATCGCCGGCGGACTGCTGCTGCTGGCAGCAGTCATGCTGACAGCTTGTAATGGCTCATCTGGTGACAATGCAGGCAATTCATCAACTAGCACTGGTCAAGGTGGCTCGAATACCAGCGGGCCGGTTGCTCTCTCAGTAGCTCTCTCCCCCAATGCCACTGTTACTCTTGGTGCACAAACAACCGCTACCGCCACCTTACTTGACTCCACAGGCAAGCCTATTGCCGATGCTTTAGTTACTTTTTCTGCAGATAGTAAGAGTGCTACTTTAACGCCATCAAGTGGAAAAGCACTTACCAATGCAAATGGTCAAGCCACGATAACGCTGACAGCAGCATCTATTGATGCGAGTGGTGCGGATACTTTGCAAGTTGAAGCAGCAGGTACAGCTGGAGGCAAAACATTTACTGCCACAAGTGTTGCTAATTTTTCAATTGGCAATACGAGCATTGCTTTAGGTGCAGTGACACTTGGGCAGTCTACAATTGACGCCTATGCCACTACATCCGTTAAAGTAAAAGTTCTAATCAATGGTGTAGCAGCAACCACGCCACAAACAGTGAACTTTTCATCTAATTGTGCAACATCTAAAAAAGCAAAGCTTGACCCAACTGCCATTACAATTAATGGTGAAGCTTCCGCAACCTATACTGATGATGGCTGCACTGGCTCCGATACCATTACAGTGAGCCTAACTACAGGCAATAATAGTGTGCTAACCCCAATCACAATTAATCCACGTAAAGCCAGCTCATTGAAGTATGTATCAACAATCCCTGCAGATGGCGTAATTACTCTGAAAGGCTTTGGCTCTGAAGCAAGAAGAGAAACAGCTCAAGTAGTATTTCAATTGGTTGATTCAAATAACAATGCAATTCAAGGCGCTGCTATAGATTTATCCCTGGATGTTTTAGTAGGTGGTGTTGCTTTGCAGTCCCCAACCAGTATCACAGATAAAGAAGGCAAAGTGACTGCTACCGTGATTGCAGGCAATCAACCTACTCCCGTACGAGTCACGGCAATTTCACAAAGTAACAATTTACGAACCCAATCAAATGGTTTATCTATTTCAACGGGTTTTCCTGATATGGACAGCGTATCACTTTCTGCTGATCGCTTTAATATCAATGGCTTGAATTACGATGGAGCAACATCTACAGCTACGGTTCGCTTTGCCGATCACTTCAACAATCCCATTCCTGATGGCACAGCCATTAACTTTATTACTGATGGCGGCCGAATTGGCGACGGCAAAACAACTGGCCAGTGCCAAAGCGTAAACAGCCAATGTGTAATTACGCTGAACTCACAAAACCCACGCCCAACTCAAGGACGTGTCCATATTGTAGCTTACGCGATTGGCGAAGAAAGTTTTGTTGATAAAAACAATAATATCATTGCAGATCAGACCGCTGAATTAGTGGATATTAATGGCGTTTCAAGCGATATTGGAGAAGCCTTTATCGATATCAATGAAAATGGCAAATTTGATACTGGTGTAGATCAGCTCATTGATTTTAATAGCAATGGTCTATATGACGGTCCTGATGGTTTGTATAATGGGATACTTTGCAATAGCTCATTCTCCAAATGTGCAACAACAAAGAAAACACTACATGTATTTAATCAACAAACATTCATTTTCGCTAGTGATAGACCACTCGTTAATACTCTTGATGCTTCATCAAGCGTAATTGCTCCAGCCTTACGCAAGGTTGTATTGCAATGTAACCAAACTCAACAAGAATCACTATGGATTAGAGAATCTAATGCTGAAAATGCCATGCCAGCTGGAACAGCCATTAACTACAATACTGTAGATGCAGGGAGTATTCAGACTAAATCTACTGTTATTCCAAGCTCCACTCAAAAGGCGGGGCTTAAAACCGGTGGTATTACCGTATTTAGTCCAGTAATTGCGGCAAAAAAATGTAAAGACATGCAAGAAGATGCTGTAATTAAAGGCTCTTGGGGAATCAGTGTTGCAGTCCCAGACCATGGGGGGGGCACAGCATTAACCACAGATATTTCCGCAACCCTATGTGTTTATCGTGATAACGGTGCCTCCGCACTTTGCGATTAACACTCAAATAACAAAACAGCCGCTTCATCAAGCGGCTGTTTTTTTCATGCCCCATCCCACAAATAAACCTTCAAATCAATCTTTCCGCCCTCTCCAAACTCCACTCCCTCGCACTGCAATAAAAACCGTTGCTCATCATCATTGCCATCCAATCCCCGGGGGCTGACTTTGCCCTGGCCGTTGATAACGCGCTGCCAGGGGACGGGGCTTTCTTTATCATGCAGGCAGCGGCCAACGAAGCGGGAGTGATTGGAGTAACCAGCCAGCCTGGCAATCTGACCATAGGTGGCAACTTTGCCACAAGGAATACGAGCAACGACACGGCGGATGGCTATAGCAATGGCGCTCATAACTTTCTCTTCCATAAAACGCGGCGTGCAGCCACAAAACCCAAATCTTGAACCACGGATAGCACAGAGAACACGGAGTTTCACGGGGAAAACCAAAAACTAGTTTTCCCTCATTTTTCTCTGTGTCCTCTGTTTCTACAGATCTTAAGTTTTAACCCAGCTTAACCCTTACGCTCTACCTGACTTACATCACGCACGGCTCCAGTGTGGGCGGAAGTGGTCATGGCGGCGTAAGCTCTGAGCGCCGGTGAGATATAACGCTGACGCGCTACTGGTTTCCACGCATTTTTGCCACGCACTTCCATTTCTGCCCGGCGGTTTTCCAGCGTTGCATCATCGACGCTAAGACGGATGCTGCGCTGTGGGATGTCGATCTCGATGGTGTCGCCCTCACACACGAGGCCAATCAAGCCACCATCGGCCGCTTCCGGGCTGACGTGACCAATGGATAAGCCGGACGTGCCGCCAGAAAAGCGCCCGTCGGTGAGCAGCGCACACGCTTTGCCCAGGCCTTTGGATTTTAAATAGCTGGTTGGGTAAAGCATTTCCTGCATGCCGGGGCCGCCTTTCGGGCCTTCATAGCGAATCACCACAATATCACCCGCCACAATCTGGTCGGCCAGAATACTGGCTACCGCATCGTCTTGCGATTCAAACACACGGGCGCGGCCGGTGAATTTAAGGATAGAATCATCCACACCAGCGGTTTTAACAATACAGCCCAGCGGAGCGATATTGCCCGACAGCACGGCAAGACCGCCATCCTGGCTGTAAGCATGCTCTTTATTGCGGATACAACCGTTTTCCCGGTCCAGATCCAGCTCTGGCCAGCGCATCGATTGGCTAAACGCGATGGTGGTCGCCACCCCGCCCGGTGCCGCGCTATAAAAGCGATGCGCTTCGCTGTCTTTATCGTTGACGCTAACATCCCACTTTGCCAGTGCTTCACCCATGGTTGCTGCATGCACAGTTTTTGCATCGCTGTGAATCAGACCAGCGCGGTTTAGCTCGGCTAACAGCGCCATCACGCCGCCAGCACGGTGCACGTCTTCCATATGATATTTTTGCGTTGCAGGTGCAACTTTCGCAAGGCAGGGCACACCACGGGAAACACGGTCGATATCCTGCATGGTGAAATCGACTTCCGCCTCAAACGCCGCAGCCAGCAGATGCAAAACGGTATTGGTCGAGCCGCCCATGGCCACATCCAGGCTCATAGCGTTTTCAAAAGCGGCCTTGGTGGCAATGCTGCGCGGCAAGACCGAATCATCATCCCGCTCGTAATAACGCTTGGCTAAATCAACAATAGTGCGGCCCGCTTGCAAAAATAAGGCTTTGCGATCAGCGTGCGTGGCCAGCATCGAGCCATTGCCAGGCAGAGACAAACCCAGCGCTTCAGTTAAGCAATTCATCGAATTCGCGGTAAACATGCCCGAACAAGAGCCACAGGTTGGGCAGGCAGAGCGCTCTACAGCAGCGACTTCTTCATCGCTCACGCGGCTGTCGGCGGCTTCCACCATGGCATCCACCAGATCCAGCTTACGCACGCCGCCCTGCCAATCTACCTTGCCTGCTTCCATCGGCCCGCCGGAAACAAAAATCACCGGAATATTCAACCGCAGCGCAGCCATCAACATGCCTGGGGTGATTTTGTCGCAATTGGAGATGCACACAATCGCATCGGCGCAATGGGCGTTCACCATATATTCAACCGAATCGGCGATCAGATCACGGCTGGGCAGGCTGTAGAGCATGCCAGAGTGGCCCATGGCAATGCCGTCATCCACGGCAATGGTATTAAATTCTTTGGCGATACCGCCCGCTTTTTCGATTTCTCTGGCCACCAGCTGGCCTAAGTTATGCAAATGCACATGGCCCGGCACAAACTGGGTAAAGGAATTGGCAATAGCAATGATGGGCTTATCAAAATCACCATCTTTCATGCCAGTAGCACGCCACAGGGCGCGGGCGCCGGCCATATTGCGGCCATGTGTGGTAGTTCGGGAGCGGTAAACAGGCATTCTTTAATATCCTTGCAGCGAAGTAATCAATCAGGAAAAAAACTTCAAATATCTGAATAGCCGCTTCTATGGTTTGGCACATCAAAGCTTGGGTAAAAGTGGGACGGCAGTCATAAAAACGGCTGATCGACTCTGCGTAGTTAAAAGTGATTTTGTCACTCCAACATACAGGGCTGGCAAGCCTAAAGGAAATATTCAGACTAAGTGCTTAGGGTATAATCGGCCCATTTTACCCCTAGGCTGGTTTGCATGCTAATTCATCCGCAATTTAATCCCATAGCCATCCAACTTGGCCCTGTGGGTATCCACTGGTACGGGCTGATGTATCTCATCGGCTTTATGCTGTTTTTGTTTTTAGGCCGGATGCGCGCCAAAAAATCCAATAGCTGGAAACCTGAAGAGCTGGACGATCTGCTATTTTATGGCGTGCTGGGGGTCATTCTGGGTGGGCGGCTGGGCTATGTGCTGTTTTATAAACCTGACTTTTACTTCTCGCACCCGCTGGATATCCTCAAAGTATGGGAAGGCGGCATGGCGTTTCATGGCGGATTCCTGGGTGTATTAATCGCCATGTGGGCCTTTGGCCGCAAAACTGGCCGCAGCTTTTTTCAAGTCACTGATTTTATCGCCCCGCTGGTGCCGCTGGGCTTAGCTGCTGGCCGCCTGGGTAACTTTATTAATGGCGAGCTGTGGGGCCGTGTAACATCCGCAGACATGCCATTTGCGATGATTTTCCCGCAGGCACACGACGGCCTGCCACGCCACCCTTCACAGCTTTATCAGTTTGCCCTGGAAGGGATTAGCCTGTTTATTATTCTGTGGCTTTATTCTGCAAAACCACGCCGCACAGGGCAGGTTTCTGCACTCTTCCTATTAGGCTATGGCATGTTTCGCTTTATTGCCGAATTTGCCCGCGAACCTGATGATTTCCTTGGCTACTTAGCCATGCATCTTTCGATGGGGCAATTACTCAGCCTGCCAATGATCCTGATCGGCGCACACTTATTCTGGTGGAGCAGCAAAAAGCCACGTCATACCTAAGCTTTCGCAGAGCGGGTAAAACACGCCCTGCAAAGCGCTTATCAAATACTAGAGAAACGCTATGAAACTACGCTCCATCGCCCTTGTAGCCTCCTTGCTTGTTACTGGATTTTGCCAGGCAGAGGAAGTATTAAGAGTTTCGGCTATTCCGGATGAATCGCCAACCGAGCTACAACGCAAGTTTTCCCCGCTGGGCAAATATCTGGAAGCCGAGCTTGGTATAAAAGTACAGTTTGTGCCGGTAACCGATTACGCCGCAGTGGTAGAAGCACTGGCTGGCAAGCGCATTGATTTGGCCTGGCTGGGGGGATTTACCTTTGTGCAAGCCAATAAACGCGGCAAAGTAACACCACTGGTTCAACGCGAAGAAGATGCTCATTTCACCAGTAAATTTATTACTGCCAATAGCAGCATCAACAGCCTGAATGATTTACGCGGCAAAGCCTTTGCCTTTGCCTTTGGCTCTGCCTCCAGCACCTCCGGCCATTTAATGCCACGTTATTTTATTGAAAGCAAGGGCATTGATCCGGATAAAGATTTTAAAGGCCTGCCTGCTTATTCCGGCACCCACGATGCCACCGTGGCCTGGGTTGCCTCTGGCAAGGTAGACGCAGGTGCTTTGAATGCTTCGGTTTGGGATAAATTGGTCGAGCAAAAGAAAGTAGACCCAAGCAAAGTGCGCGTTTTCTACACTACGCCCCCCTTCTTTGATTACAACTGGACCATCCGTGCTGACCTGGATGCAAGCGTTGCCGCCAGGCTGAAAGCCGCTTTCTTAAAGCTGGATGCTAAAAATCCGGCGCACAAAGAAGTACTCGATCTGCAACGCGCCAGCCGCTTTATTCCAACCTCTGCCGAGAATTACAAAGCAATTGAAGCATCGGCTAAGAAAGTGGATTTGATTAAATAGTTCATTTGTAGGGTGGGCAAAACGATTCACCTTGCCCACGCGTGGGCACAAAAACGTGCCCACCCTTGTATCTTGTTCCCTGTGGTGGTTAGCTACTACCACACGAGGCAAAGTGAGTTTGGGCCCAACCTTAAGGCATTGACCTTCTCTTGTAGATCAAACCCTTCGCCTCTCTTCTTTCGCCAAATCAGACACTGAACGGTAGCCAAGGGCGCTGACCCTGTATGCACAAGGCAAGTGGGCGAATTAGGCTTTTTTACAGGAAGAGTTCTCATGTTTTATCTTGGTATGGATGTGGCTAAAGCTAAACTCGATTGTTATTTGCTAACCCAGCTTGACCCGCTCAAAGGCAAAGCCAAAGTCGTTACCAATACCGCCAAAGGTCTCGCCGATTTACTGGCCTGGCTGACTAAAAATCACATCCCTCATGATCAGTTGCACGTCACCATGGAAGCCACTGGCGTGTATCACGAATTAGCCGCTACGCTGCTACATGATGCTGGCGTGTGCGTCTCGATTGCCAATCCCGCACAGGTCAAACATTTTGGCCAAGGCCTCGCTGTTCGCACCAAAACCGATGGCGTTGATAGCCAAGTGCTGGCACGTTACTGCGCCATGATTAACCCTGCCGCGTGGCTGCCTCCGCCGCCCGAAGCCCGCATTTTGAAAGGGTTTCTTGCCCGCCGCGAAGCGATTCTGCAAGACTTGCTGCGCGAACAAAATCGCCAAGAAAAAGCACAGTCGACTGTTACACCAGAGCTGATTCATCAGTCGATTAACGACAGCATCGCCTTTCTAAACGCGCAACTCAAAAAGCTGCAAAGCCAAATCGACGATCACATCGACCGCCATCCAGGACTGAAAAATGACCTAGATTTACTACAAAGCATCCCTGCAATTGGACCGCAAAGTGGGACACAATTGTTGGCTGTGATGCACATGCATCAGTTCAATACAGCCGAACAACTATCGGCCTATTTGGGCTTGGTGCCGGTCGAGCGACAATCAGGTTCGTCACTATTAGGTCGCGCTAAACTGTCCAAAGCTGGCCCTTCGCAAATACGTGCAGTACTTTATATGGCCGCTATTGTTGCCACAAAATACAACCCCCACGTCAAAGCCTTATTTGAACGTTTGCTTGCCCGAGGCAAGAGCAAAATGTCTGCCTTGGGCGCTTGCATGCGCAAACTGGTACACCTGAGCTTCGGCGTGCTGAAAACACAGAAAAAGTATCAAGCTGAGTATCAAAATGCTTGACCGGCAAGACGGTATCTACAATGCCATGTTTCCTACCTTCCCCTTTTAACATAAGTAAGCCATGTTCCAACTGCAACAGCTCTCCCTTACGCTAGGCTCTCATTGCGTCTTAAACAACATCACGCTTACCGCCACTCAGGGCGAGCAGATTGCGCTAATTGGGCCGTCCGGCGCGGGTAAATCTTCTTTACTCAGGCTGCTGGGCACGCACCATGCGCCAGATAGCGGCGAATTACGTTTATTAGATCAAAACCCCTGGCAGCTGGACCGCCGCCCTCTGCAGCAATTACGCAGCCGCATAGGCATGGTTTACCAAGCTCCGCCACTACCGGGTAAAAGCCGTGTGCTAACCACGATAGCCGCCGGGCGCTTAGGTCGCCAATCCTTTGCACAATCTTTACTGGCGCTGGCTTATCCGCAAGATATTGCCGGGATACGCGCTGTATTAGAGCAGGTGCAACTGGCGGATAAATTATTCGTAGCTTGCGATACGCTATCTGGCGGGCAATTACAGCGGGTGGGCTTAGCGCGGGTGCTGTATCAGGCCCCCGATCTCATCCTTGCCGACGAGCCGGTTTCTGCGCTTGATCCGGTTTTGGCGGATAAAACCATAGACTTGCTTACTTCTGCAGCACAGGCACGCCGCACCACGCTGCTGACCAGTTTGCATTCGGTTGATCTGGCGCTCAAATTTTTCCCGCGCATTGTGGGCATCCGCCAAGGGCAAATTCAGTTTGATTTACCCAGCAGCGACGTCAGCCCCGCGCTGCTGGAGGCGCTGTATGCAGGGGAAAGTAATGAGGTGGAGACACAATTAGCAACCAGCCTGCCCCGGGGGGCACGATGCTAGTGGCACTACTTCCTTCGTTCGCGTGGGCACACTGTGCCCACCCTACATGGGGCTGATATGAAGCCCCACCATAAAAAAGACCCGGCAGCAAAGCTACGTCTAGCCATTACACTGGCCGTGATTTTATTATTTGCGCCCGCTTTTCAGCTCAGTGGTTTTGCCCCTTGGAAGCTATTTGAAAGCGGCACGCTTAACCATCTGTTTATTTTTCTGGGCAGCTTTTTCCCGCCTGCGCATTCTGCTGATTTTTTGCATGAAATGGGCCTGGCCACCATTCAGACTCTGGCGATGGCCACAACGGGATCGCTGCTGGCGATGTTAATTGGTTTTCCTGCCGCACTGCTCAGCACCCAAGCCTTGTCGATTCCACTGCTTACAGCGGGACGCAAGCGGGCGGCGCGCTGGCTGGGTGTGCCTCTGTTAAGAAGCATATTGCTGCTACTGCGCGGCATACCGGAAATCGTCTGGGCGCTGCTATTTGTGCGCGCCTTTGGCCTAGGCTCTACCGCCGCAGTGCTGGCGCTGGGATTAGCCTATGGCGGCATGCTGGGTAAAGTTTACTCAGAAATTTTAGAATCTCAGCCTAAAGAAGCCGCTACTGCACTGGCGGCCAGCGGTGCTTCACGCTGGCAAATCTTCAGCCACGCCCTGCTGCCGCAAGCCCTGCCCGAGCTGCTTTCCTATTCGGTTTATCGCTGGGAATGCGCCATTCGTGCGTCCGCAGTAATGGGTTTTGTCGGCGCTGGCGGGTTGGGGCAATTGCTCGATACTTCCATCAAAATGATGAATGGTGGCGAAGTAGGCAGCTTGCTGATTGTCTTTTTACTGCTGGTCACCGGCACCGAAGCCATCAGCCAGGCCGCCCGCAAAGCGCTTGAGCAAAGCACAGGCAAACTCTTTTTAGTTGCCGCCAGCATGGTGGCTTTTTCCATGTACTGGCTGTGGAGTGACTGGCAACAGGCCTTTAGCACCAGCAACCAGCTGTTTACCTATCTGTATGATTTTTTCCCCGCCGATTTCAGTGCCGCCCATATTGCACTGGTAGCAAAAGGCACATTAGAAACACTGGCCATTTCTGCCGTCGGCACCTTGCTGGCGCTATTTGGCGGGGGATTACTGGCCCTGCCTGCCGCTGGCCGCTGGGGAAAAATGCCTAAAGCCATCGCCCGTTTATGGCTGAATTTACTGCGCGGCGTACCGGATTTACTCTGGGCCGCCATCATGGTGCTGGCCGTGGGTCTTGGCCCTTTTGCCGGCACCCTGGCGCTGGCGCTGCATACTTGTGGTGTACTGGGCAGATTGTTTACCGAAACGCTGGAAAACGCCGATCCACAGCCCTTCAACGCCCTTATCTGCTCCGGCAGCAGCCGTCTTAACGCATTTTGCTATGCACTGATGCCGCAGGTAGCCGCGCAATGGGTGGCCTATACGCTGTACCGCTGGGAAAACAATATCCGTATGGCTACGGTGTTAGGGCTGGTTGGTGCAGGAGGCTTAGGGCAACAACTTTACTTCACGCTGTCTTTATTCCAGCAGCAACAAGCTGCCACCATCATCATCGCCATGCTGGGCTTATCTTGGTTGGTGGAACAGCTCAGCTTGTTGTTATGCAAAAGACTGGGGTAACTTGTATACAGAGCGGGTAAAACCCCATAGGCGCTAACCAAATTGTTTTTTTCATTAGCAAACAGCGAAACAACCACACTCTTTACATAGGCCTTTTTAAAGTCCCCTTGAAACGCGCCGGAGCAAGAAACAAGCTGATCCCGCCCGCCGCCGACTCGATTATCCGCAGCGCAAGGGCTTTCGTATTTCGTAGGGCGGCCTTCTTTGCTTCCTTTCTTGGCTGTTCAAGAAAGGGAGTCCCCAGCGAGGATAGCGCACCTAAATCAACGAGCCGAAGGCACTAAAAAGATCTTTTTGACTTTGCTTAGTACGTAGGGAGCAAAACCCACATCCTTATTCAGAGTTGCTCACTAAGCCCCAAAAGCTCACAGCAAATACCAAGAACCTTCTAACCATTTCATACTCGAACCCACTTCAATTCTGACCTCAGGAAAAACATGCCAGAAATTTTAACTGCAGATATTGGCTGGTGGATCCTTGCCTGGGTTCTAATGATTTCAGGCCTGCTGGGCACACTGCTACCGTTTTTACCTTCTACACCCTTTATCTTTGGCGGCATGTTGCTGGCTGCGTATTTAGATCAGTTTGCGCGTGTGGGCTATGGCTGGCTAACCGTGTTGGGCTTACTGCTGATTTTATCGATGGCGCTGGATTATATTGCTGGGGCATTAGGGGCAAAAAAAGCGGGGGCTAGCCCTGCTGCGGTTTGGGGCGCTTTAATCGGGGGAGTTTTAGGGATTTTTGCTGGCTTGCCCGGGCTGCTTTTAGGGCCATTTATTGGCGCTGCCGTGGGTGAATTCTGGGCCAAGCAGGATGTGATGCAAGCCGGAAAAGTCGGCATTGCCACCTTTATTGGCATGCTGGTGGGTGCGGTTGCCAAGATTGCGATTGGCCTATCC
Organism: Iodobacter ciconiae; assembly: GCF_003952345.1. Taxonomy (NCBI): domain Bacteria; kingdom Pseudomonadati; phylum Pseudomonadota; class Betaproteobacteria; order Neisseriales; family Chitinibacteraceae; genus Iodobacter; species Iodobacter ciconiae. The sequence goes on from NZ_CP034433.1 coordinate 2,299,765, forward strand.
ATGTTTGCCGTATTCGCTTTTGCCTGGTGGGTTTAGCCAGGGCTCATTTCTCAGCGCGGGGGCACTGCCCCCAGAGTGATACCGCCACCAACTCGAAAAATGCCCTTTTATCCCACTTTATTTTCGGCCATTATTTATGCCTAGAAACTCAAGGCTTTCATTTTGTGAAACAAAATACGCTTTGTCTTACAACAAGTAAAAAATGCCGTTCATCAGCAAGCCAGTGGCGTCTGCTCTGCAGTATTTTGTTTGAAACATTACATCGATAAGATTAATAATTTGTAGTTTTTATTAAACTTATTTATATAAAATATATTACTAAGCTTTCCTCGCCTCTCAAAAAAACACCAATAAATAACTTATATTAATTTGCGCAAAGTGAAAGTAATTCATAAAGATTATAACCGGGGTATTGCCATTGAATCGGTCTATAGAACACGAATATTCAATACTTTCTTTTTTAATGTGCAAAGAATGCGGAAGCGGCGCAGCCTAAGCAGCCATGCATTCCCCTGCTGCACTGAAGAAGGACGGGTACTTGCCGAGCGGGGCAGAAAGGAAGAGAGCTGAAAAAGGATTCAAAACCAGCGTTTAGCCCTGAAATAGAGCGTTAAGCCAAGGCCGATTACTGCCATGCCGCCCAGCACAGCAAAATATCCCCAGCGCCAGTGTAGCTCGGGCATCACTTCAAAATTCATACCGTAAATACCGGCAATTAAAGTCAGCGGCATAAAGATGGTAGTCAGCACGGTTAAGCGCCGCATTTCAATATTCATGCGATTGGCTTGCAAAGACATATAGTTATCTTGCAAGGAATTGACTAAATCTCGCAGCGCTTCGCCGCTTTCTATCATTTGCACCACATGATCGTACACATCGCGCAGATAGAGCTGCGTTTCATCACGAAAGAAATCTGCCTCATCCCGCTGCAAAGTATTCATCACTTCGCGTAATGGCCATAAGCCGCGTTTTACATATTGCATGGTGCGGCGCAGGGCTTGAATTTCTTGCAGCTGAGCCGGATGAGGGCCTTCAGAAATCGCATCATCCAGATCTTCACAGCGCTCGCTCAAGGCTTCGAGCACCACAAAATAGCGGTCGACCAGTTTATCCAGCAGGGTATACACCAGATAATCTGTGCCAAAGCGCCGCAACTGGGAATGGTTGGATTTAAGCCCTTCGCGAATCTGATTAAAAGTGCCGCTGGGCTGTTCTTGAAAGGTCAGCACATAATTACGGCCCAAAACAATGCTGACATGCTCGCTGCTGATTTCGCCAGCCTCATTAACGCTGACTAAGCGCGCGCAAATAAACACATAGCCGTTAAACACCTCAACTTTGGGTCTTTGCTCGGTATTAAGAATGTCTTCCAGCACCAGCGGATGCAGGCCAAAACGCCGGCCTACAATCTTCAGTAAATCAATATTGGCCAGGCCATGCAGATTGAGCCACAGCAGAGGATGCTTGGGCTGATAATCCGCCCCTTCCTCTAAAGTCGTGAAGTGCGTTTCCTGAAAATCTTCCGCCCCCTGACCATATTCAATCAGGGTAGCCAGGGTCGGATCGGCCTCGCGCGGGCCTACATAATGCAGGCTGCCCGGTGCCATCCCGACTTTGGTGGCGGTAGGAACGGTCCTTAGCTTACGACGACTAGTTTCATGCCGATGTTTTGCCACGCATTCACCTCCTCGATCAAGGCATAAGCGGTCAGCGGATTAGCCTCTAACCAGACGGGGTCTAATTCCACTAAAAACTGCTTACTAGTGACTTCACAACGCAGCAAGGGAAGCTCTAGATCTGAGCGCGAGCGGCAAAAGATCGCCGCCAGCCTTAATGCCATAATCGCCGACCACTCGATTAAATCGACCACTTCATCATTCAGCTTGCCCAAGCCGCCGCGATGCGCCAACACCAAACGCGCCAACAGCGCTTGTTCACGCTTGGAAAAACCCGGCATATCGGCATGCAACAAGATATAAGCCGAATGCTTGTGATAGCTGGCATGAGCAATAGAGCGGCCCACTTCATGCAAGGCCGCCGCCATATTCAGCCTATGGGCGCTGACCGCATCATCGGCCACAAAACGGCCAAATAATTTACCCGCCAGCAGGGCCACGCGCTCGGCCTGATAAGGATCGACATGATAGCGGCGCTGAAACTGTTCCACCGAGCGATGACGGATATCATGCTCTGACTGCCGCCCGACTAAATCGTATAAAACCCCGTCACGCAGCGCACCAAATGTCACGCCCATACGCTCAACGCGCAACATATCAAACACCGCCATCATGATGGCAAAGCCCCCCGGCAAGACCGGGCGACGATCTGAACGCAGGCCATTCAGCTGCACTTTATCCACGTGGCCTGCCGCCAGAATATGCACGCGCAATTTGTCCATGCCCTCACGGGTAATGCCGAGGGCAGAGAAATCATTCAGCTCTAAAATATCGGCAATCGAACGGGCGGTGCCGGAAGTACCGACGGCACGTTGCCATTGCTCATGATTAAAATCAGGCACCAGTGAAAGCAACATGCCACGCGCTGCAAGCTCGGCCTCAGCTAAACGCTCGGCTGTAATCACACCATCCGGGAAAAAACGTAAGCTCCAGCTCACGCATCCCATTGGTACGCTTTCGGTACGAAAAATTCTAAAGTGGCTGCCGGTAATCAGCTCTGTGGAGCCGCCGCCAATATCCACCACCAGACGTTTATCACGCGTGGCTGGCAAACTATGCGCCGCGCCGATATAAATCAGCCGCGCTTCTTCCCGCCCGGCAATCACTTCAATGGGAAAACCCAAAGCGGCTTCTGCTTGCGGCAAAAAAGTAGCGGCGTTTTTAGCCACCCGAAAAGTATTGGTTGCAACCGCACGCACGCACGCCACAGGTAAGCCCCGCAGGCGTTCACCAAAGCGGGCTAAGGCCTCGATGGCCTGCTGTTGAGCCTCTGGAGTAAGCGCGCCGTGGGCATCCATACCTGCCCCCAGCCTTACGGTTTCTTTCAAAGAATCTAAAGGGAACAGAGCGCCTTCAACTACACGGGCGATTTGTAAGCGAAAGCTGTTGGAGCCAAGATCGACTGCGGCAATGATAGGATAATCAGGCATATATGGCTTCAAGATGAGAGCATGGGCATTAAGATAACGTGCGCCCGCCTTGCTGGCAAACAGGAAAATCCCCACGCATTAAAAAGGGCAAAGGCAGTTTACGCCGCCTTTGCCCCTAAACTACAAAAAAGATAGCTTAATCCGCCTTAACTTAAAGCCACACGATCAACTTCTTCCTGGTTTTTATGACGAACATCCTGCCCTTTAACCAGATAAATCACCTGCTCAGCAATACTTACCGCCAAATCACCAATACGCTCAATGGCTTTTGCAATCCATTGAATTTCAAGGGTAATAGTAATTGCACGGGGGTCTTCCATCATCACGGTAATCAATTGGCGTTGCAATGCGCGGTATTCATCATCCAGGCGCTCATCAGCGCGTTTTACATCTGTAGCTGTTACCGCATCCATACGGGCAAATGCATCCAATGCACGGGACAACATATCCAGAGCATGCTCTGCAATATGATTTAATTCATTAAAACGCGGCACTTGTAAGCGGCCAGCTTCATAAATATTTTTAGCCCGTTTGCATATACGGGTCGCTTTATCGCCGATTCTTTCTAAATCTTCCACAGCTTTAATAACCGTCATCACCATACGTAAATCGGAAGCGGCAGGTTGACGACGCGCAATCATATGAATACACATATCATCAAGTAATACATGCATTTCATTAACACGATTTTCTTCTTCAAGCACATGATTAATTGTGCCCATATCACCAGAAGCCAAAGCCTGCATAGACTGGCGTACTTGCTCTTCTACCAAACCAGCCATTCCCATCACCTGGGAGCGAATTTCTTCTAGTTCAGCATCAAATTGTTTTGAAATATGTTCGGACATTAAAGAAATACTCCTGCAGGATATTAATTACAAAATAGCACAAGTATATGACTATTTTATTGCAAATATTTTAGAAATGGCTGGCAATACATTGTATTACTTCAAGGTCTGCACACCTTTACTTGTACCCAATAGCAAGACATCTGCACGGCGATGCGCAAATAAACCATTGGTAACTACACCGACAATCTCGTTAATCTGGCTTTCTAATTTATTAGCCTCACTAATTCGTAAGCCATGCACATCAATAATGATATTGCCATTATCAGTAATCACCCCTTCACGATAAGCAGGATGGCCGCCTAATTTAACCAATTGCCTTGCCACATAAGAGCGCGCCATTGGAATCACTTCCACTGGTAATGGGAATTTACCCAGCACATCCACCAGTTTGCTTTCATCGGCAATACAAATAAACTGCTCTGCTACCGCAGCCACAATTTTTTCACGCGTTAATGCGGCACCACCGCCTTTAATCATTTGTAATTGGCGGTTAATTTCATCTGCCCCATCCACATATACCGGCAAATGGTCGACTGTATTTAACTCAAATACGGGTATGCCATGCGATTTTAATCGGGCAACACTGGCCTCGGACGAAGAAACTGCACCCTGAATACGGCCTTTCATTGTTGCCAATGCATCAATAAAACAATTGGCAGTAGAGCCAGTGCCCACACCCACAATACAATTGTCCGGGACATATTCAAGCGCTGCACGGCCAACGGCTTGTTTTAATTCATCTTGATTCATTATTTATTCCCTGTTTGATCATAAGTGACTAAATCTATTGTAGCCCGGTAAAAAACCGGGCATTTGTGCCGTATCAAGGCAGCGTTGCCAAATAATGGCGAATTCCCGAGAGCAGCATTTCAACAGCAATCGCGGTTAATATCAGCCCCATCAGGCGCTCGAATGCTGTCGTCACCCGCTCACCAAGTAAGATACTTATCTTTTCCGAGAAAGCCAGCGTAAAACCACACACCAGCATTGTCAGGGCCAAAGCACCTATCCACTCCCAGAGCCTGGCGGGCTCGCGTGAGACCAGTAACAGCACCGTTGCCAAAGCAGATGGCCCTGCAAGCAAGGGAATAGCGAGCGGCACAATAAAAGGCTCACCTTCCTCCGTATCGCCAAATACGCCTTCTGGATGAGGAAAAACCATACGCAAAGCAATCAAAAATAAGATCACCCCGCCTGCAATCCCTAAAGATGTTTCTGACAAATGCATCAATTGTAAAAACTGCTGACCAAACAGCATAAAAATAACCAGCACACAGAAAGCCACCGACACCTCCCGCACAATCATACGGGTGCGCCGCGCTTTGGGTACCTGCTTTAACAAGGAGACAAACAGCGGAATTCCCCCCAGCGGATCGGTGACCAGCAGTAAAAGGATAAAAGCTGAGGCAAAAGAAGAAGTTTCCATAGGAGCGATTCTAGCGCGTACTCAATCAAAAAAACCATCGGGAAAAACAGGGTCTTGTGCTATCCGAGTAGGTACAGAAATCGGTAAATATCCATTAGTCGGGCCAGTCTGCATGACAAACTATGACAGACCATAGTAGACACAGCTAATAAAAATATTAACTGAGACTTTCCTATCGGCAACTCGTCCCTCTTTTAAAGGATGGAAATTCATCATGGCACTAAGCGATAAAGATATTTCACTGGTCAGAGAAACACTGGCTCTCATCCTGCCCATTGCAGATGCCGCCGCTGATATGTTTTACCAGCATCTTTTTGAAATAGCCCCCGAAGTAAAGCCCCTTTTCAAAGGAGATATCAAAAAACAGGGTGCCATGCTGATGACCAGCATAAAACTGGCTGTGGATCATATTGATAAACCTGAAATTTTGCTACCCACCGTACACAAACTAGGCGAGCGCCACGCCCAATATCACGTACAGGAAGATCACTACACCATCGTAGGGCAAGCCCTGCTCTGGACATTGGAACAGGGTTTGGCTGATGCATTTACAGAGGACGTAAAGCGGGCATGGGCAGCTGTCTACACTACACTGGCCTGTGAAATGATCAAAGCGCAGCGCGGCGCAAGCATTACCCACACTTAACCTAAAACAGATCATCCTGGCAGGCAGTAGTACCTATTTTGCCTGTGAAGCCATTATCAATGGTTTGCGCGAAGTAAATGCGAAAGTTAACTTAACCGGCAGGCAAGCCTTATAGATTTACCCTGCAAGACAACTGTGGTACGACCTACTATGCAGTGCAGTTTCAGGGTGAAAATCATACAGGCTTTACGGACTACGCCAATGGCTTTGCTCCCATCTGCAAAGTCAGTGAAGATTTTACCCTGCCATTAGGTGATGGTTAAGCTTAATTGGCACAAGCTGCTATTTGAAAAGAGTGAGCACGGGGGAAAATGGCAGCTAAAAGAAGCTCAGTGCAAGGCGAAATAAAGACGAGAGGAGCGCTGCTCAGCACCTTTGCTCATCAACTTACACATATTTTTATTAAAAAACATTTGTAATGCAGAAGAAACCCGCAAATTTATGCCGTTTATGGATTTCTCCCTCCTGATATCAATCCCGTAAAAGCAAGAAGGGGAAGGCTAAGCCCTCCCCTTTGTGCTGATATCAGACGTGTTTTACCACACGCCCAAAAACTCCAGCATACCTTCCGCAGCCTGACGGCCCTCAAATACAGCGCGCACCACCAGATCTGCACCGCGCACCTGATCACCACCGGCGAATATTTTTGGATTGCTGGTTTGGTGTTTCAAGGCTTGCTTCTCTGGCGCAATCGTGCGGCCACGGCTGTCGGCCTTGATACCCTGAGCTTCAAACCAGAAAGCCGCTTCTGCTTGAAAACCAAAGGCCACAATCACATGATCGCATTCGATGATTTGCTCGGAACCCGCCACTTCCACCGCCGCCTGACGACCATTGGCATCCGGCGCGCCCAATTCAGTGGTCACCAGTTTCAGGCCAAGGCTACCGTCGGCGTTTTGGATAATGCCCACCGGTTGGCGGTTCCACAGAAACTCGACGCCTTCTTCCTTGGCATTGAGTACTTCACGCTTGGAGCCGGGCATATTGGCTTCATCACGGCGATAAGCACAGATCACTGATTTTGCCTGTTGGCGAATCGAGGTGCGGTTGCAATCCATAGCGGTGTCGCCCCCCCCAAGACCACCACGCGCTTACCAGCCATACTGATGTATTCTTCGCCCGCTGGTAAGGTATCCATGCTGTTTCTGACGTTATTAATCAGAAACGGCAGCGCCTCCATCACGCCAAGCAAGTCTTCACCTTCAAAGCCGCCCTTCATATATTTGTAAGCGCCCATGCCCATAAATACGGCGTCGTAGTCACGCAGCAATTCTTCAATCGTGATGTCCTTGCCGATTTCGGTATTCAGGCAGAACTCGATGCCCATCCCTTCCATGATTTCACGGCGGGTTTGCATTACTGATTTTTCCAGCTTGAATTCCGGAATACCGTAGGTGAGCAGACCACCAATTTGCTCGTAGCGATCAAACACCACCGGCTGCACGCCATTCCGCACCAGCACATCAGCACAGGCGAGGCCTGCCGGGCCAGCGCCAATCACGGCGACTTTCTTGCTGGTTTTAACCACGCCCGACATATCCGGACGCCAGCCTTGTTTGAATGCTTCGTCGGTAATGTATTTTTCGACCGAGCCAATCGATACCGCACCAAAGCCACCCTGATTCAGGGTACAGGCCCCTTCGCACAGACGATCCTGCGGGCAGACACGGCCACAGATTTCTGGCAAAGAATTGGTTTTATGCGACAGCTCGGCCGCTTCAAACAGGCGGCCTTCATCCACTAACTGCAACCAGTTCGGGATGTAGTTATGCACGGGGCATTCCCACTCGCAATATGGATTGCCACAGCCCAGACAGCGGGCAGCTTGATCAACAGCATCATGCTGATTCAGTGGAGCGTAAATCTCTTTAAATACAATCTTACGCGCGGCAGCGTCAACCTTCTCGCCCGGATTCCGGGCAACCTTCATAAACTGGAATACATCTGACATGATCTAAACCTCGGTAGTGAATCTGAGGGTAGTGAATAAAGGGCTTGGGGATTTAAGGAGTGGTGATTTAAAGAGCCGGGAGTCGAACCCCACTCACAGCTCCCGACTCACCACTCCCTTATTCTCATCAATCTTTTAACAGATCATCCAACTTGGCAGCCTTAGGTTTCACCAGCCAGAAGTTATCCTGCGCTTCATCAAAATCGGCCAGAATATCAATGGCGCGGGTCGATCCGGTCAGCTTGGCGTGATCACGCAATTTTCCGCGTAAGAAGGCCCGCACTGCACCGTAAGACTCGCCATTAATCAGATTAATATCCACCAGCTCATTATTAATACGGTAAGCAAAACGCTCTTTAGGATCGTAAACCAGCGCAAAACCACCGGTCATCCCCGCCCCAAAGTTGTAGCCTGTTTCACCCAGCACAATCACACAACCACCGGTCATGTATTCGCAGCCGTGATCGCCAATGCCTTCAACAATGGCCGTAGCACCGGAGTTACGCACCGCAAAGCGCTCACCCGCCGTACCTGCAGCAAACAGCTCACCACCAGTTGCACCGTAAAGGCAGGTATTACCCACAATCACGCCCGCATGCGATTCAAATTCTGAAGCTTTTGGCGGAAAAACCACCAAACGCCCGCCGCTCATGCCCTTACCGACGTAATCGTTAGCATCGCCTTCCAGCTCAATCGTCAGGCCCTTAGCATTCCAAACGCCCAGAGATTGCCCGGCCGAGCCGTGCAATTTGATATGCAGGCATTCGTTCGGCAAACCATCTGCGCCGTGTGCCTTGGCGATTTCGCCCGACAAACGCGCACCAATGGAGCGATGAATATTACGCACTGCGTATTCAAACTTTTGCGGCGTTTGGCTCTTAATACCGGCAATGGCGTCTTTCACCATTTGTTCGGCCAGCTCGCCCTTATCAAAGGACGGGTTGCGCGCTTCCACGCAGAAACGCGGTTGCGATTCCGGAATTGTGCCCTGGCTGAGCAACACACCCAGATTCAGACGGCCTTGTCGTTCGGTCGCGCCCGCTGCCAGCTCCAGCATTTCGCTATGGCCGATCAAATCAGATAACTGACGCACACCCAGCGCCGCCATCCATTCGCGGGTTTCTTGCGCGATAAAGGTAAAGTAATTCACCACCATTTCTGGCAGGCCAATAAAGTATTTGGAGCGCAGCTTGATTTCTTGCGTCGCCACGCCGGTTGCGCAGTTATTCAGGTGGCAAATCCTTAAGAACTTACAACCCAATGCCACCATCGGCCCGGTACCAAAACCAAAGCTTTCAGCGCCCATCATGGCGGCTTTTACCACATCCAGGCCGGTCTTTAAGCCACCATCAGCCTGCACGCGCACGCGCCCACGCAAGCCGTTAGCACGCAAGACTTGCTGCGCTTCGGTCAGGCCCAGCTCAAATGGCGTACCTGCGTATTTCACAGACGCCAGAGGCGACGCACCTGTACCGCCGTCGTAACCTGAAATAGTAATCAGATCGGCGTAAGCCTTCGCCACACCGGCAGCAATCGTGCCCACACCGGGCTCTGCCACCAGTTTTACCGACACCAGCGCATCCGGATTGACCTGTTTCAAGTCAAAAATCAGCTGGGCCAAATCTTCAATCGAGTAAATATCGTGATGCGGCGGAGGGGAAATCAAGGAAATCCCTGGCTTAGAGCAACGCAGTTTAGCGATCAGCGGGCTGACTTTATCCCCTGGCAATTGGCCGCCTTCACCCGGTTTTGCACCTTGTGCGACCTTGATCTGCAAGACTTCGGCGTTGACCAGATAATGCGGTGTCACGCCAAAGCGGCCAGATGCCACTTGCTTGATCTTGGACATTTTCACCGTGCCATAACGCGCCGGATCTTCACCGCCCTCGCCCGAGTTTGATCTGCCACCCAGGCGGTTCATCCCGATCGCCAAGGCTTCGTGCGCTTCAGGGCTGAGTGCGCCCAAGCTCATGCCTGCAGAATCAAAACGCTTCAGAATCGACTCAACAGATTCGACTTCATCAATCGAAATCGCCTTAGCGGCATCAAGCTTCAAGCCCATCAAATCGCGCAGCATGGCTACAGGGCGCTGGTTCACCAGATCGGCGTACTTGCGGTATTCCTTGTAATCGCCGTTTTGCACGGCTTTTTGCAGCTGCATCACCACATCAGGGTTGTAAGCGTGGTATTCCTCGCCAAACACATATTTCAACAAGCCGCCCTGTGCGATTGGGCGCATGGTGTTGAAAGCCAGCTTATTCAACTTGGCCTGATCGTCTTGGAAATCAGCAAAATTAGCGCCGGAAATCCGTGAAACCGTGCCGTTTAAGCACAGCTCAACCACTTCTTCATTCACGCCAACCGCTTCAAACAATTGCGAGCCGCGATAAGAAGCAACGGTTGAAATGCCCATTTTAGAGAGAATCTTGAGCAGCCCTTTATTAATCCCCTTACGGAAATTATTAGCCGCTTTCTCTAATGGCAAATCAATCTGACCAATTTCTACCAATTCTTTAATCGTTTGGTAAGCAAGGTAGGGGAATACCGCCGTTGCACCATAGCCAATCAAGCAAGCAAAGTGATGCGGATCGCGCGTGGTGGCGGTTTCTACAATGATATTGCTCAGGCAACGTAAGCCGGAATTCACCAGCTCGTGATGCACCGCGCCCACCGCAAACAGCGCTGGAATCGGCAAACGACCCTTTTGAATATTCTTATCGCTTAATACCACCACCACGGTTTTTTCATCGCGCACGCTGTCCAGCACATTGGCGCGCAGTGCTGCTATGGCCGCTTTTAGCGTGGTTTGAGCCGGGTCGAACGTAATATCAAAGAAAGCCGGTTTGTAATCCGGATCCGTCATGGTGGTCAGCGCATCAAACTTATCTGACGACAACACTGGCGAGCGAACTTCTAAACGACTGGCGTTAAATTCTGTTTCTTTAAACAGATTACGTTCAGGGCCAAAACAGGTATTCAGCGACATCACAATCGCTTCGCGGATCGGATCGATCGGCGGATTAGTCACCTGGGCAAATTGCTGACGTAAATAATCGTAAGGCGAGCGCACTTTGGTCGACAACACCGCCATAGGCGTGTCATCCCCCATCGAACCTATCGCTTCCTGACCATCTGCTGCCAGCACGCGCAAGATTTGATCGCGCTCTTCAAACGTCAGCTGAAATTGCTTTTGGTAAGTCAGCAACTCGGCGCGGCTCATCGCTTCCAGCGGCGAATTGTCTTCTGCCAGCTCTAAATGCTGAGCGTGTTTCTTCACCCAGGCACGATAAGGCTGAGCGGTTTTTAAGCGGTTATCGATGGTTTCGGTATCGAGGAATTCGCCATTACTTAAATCGACAGCCACAATCTGGCCCGGCTTAACACGGCCTTTCTTCACCACATCTTCGGGCTTATAGCCCCACACGCCAATCTCGGAAGCAATGGTCAGGTGACGATCTTTGGTAATGACATAGCGCGCCGGGCGCAAGCCATTGCGATCGAGCGCACAGCCGGCGTAGCGGCCGTTGGTCCAGACGATACCGGCCGGGCCATCCCACGGCTCCATATGCATGGAGTTGTATTCGTAAAATGCACGTAAGTCACGGTCATTGCTATCCACGTTTTGCCATGCAGGCGGCACCAGCATGCGGAAAGCACGGAATACATCCATGCCGCCCATCAACAGGCCTTCAAGCATATTGTCCATCGACATGGAATCAGAGCCATTGGTTTGAACAATCGGGCGTACCGTGTCCATATCTAATAGCTCGCTGTCCATAATCGCTTCGCGGGCTTTGGCCCATAAACGATTACCGTGCAGGGTATTAATTTCGCCGTTATGCGCCAGATAGCGGAAGGGCTGAGCCAGCTTCCACTGTGGCCAGGTATTGGTCGAAAAGCGCTGGTGATACACAGCCAGTGACGATTCAAAACGCGGGTCTTTCAGATCCAGATAAAATTCTGGCAAATTATCCGGCGTAACCAAGCCCTTATAAGACAGCACATGCGGGCTTAAGGTTGGCATATAGAAAGCCGCATCGTCAGTATTCGCTTTTTCTGCCACACGGCGAGCTTGGTAAAGCTTGCGCTCAAACTGATGGCTATTCATTCCTGCTGGCGCATTTACAAATAACTGGCCAATTTGTGGCAGTGTTTGTAAGGCATATTCGCCACAGGCTTCGACATTGACCGGTACGCTGCGAACCCCGGCGACCGATAAACCCTGCTCTTCCATTGCAGCGAAGAGTTTTGTTAATGTTGTTTGCTCGCTATAAAAAATAATGCCTACAGCGTATTCATCGGCCACCGTAAATTGATTTTCTGCGGCCACGGCGCGCAAAAACCCATCCGGCTTTCGAAACAGCAAACCACAGCCATCGCCTGATTTTCCATCAGCGGCAACGGCTCCACGGTGAGTTAAACATGCAAGAGAGCTAATTGCAGTAGAAACCAGCCAATGCGAGGGCAAGTCTTCCATTTGAGCAATCAGGCCGAAGCCACAACTATCCTGTTCGAACGTCGGGCTATACAACGTGCCCTTTAACCAGCCTTGTCGATCCATCACAAAACCCTTAGGGAAAGCAGAAATTTTCGGCGAAATGGCCTTGATTCTATATGCCAAACCCAAAAGGGAGCAATGTTTTCAGTCAGGAAATCCCTTATATGCACATATCAAATCAATAAGGGTTTTTAATTAGCCACTTACTGACTACCTACAAAAGTAAAGAACAAGAGCAAAGAAAGAAAAATAATAATATTATTATTTTAGCTGCAAGAAATACCTGGGTAAAAGAGAGGGCACGAACTAAAACACGGCTCGCTAGAACAAATTTTGATGTATTCCCCGATAGCGCTAATAGCCGATTCACTTTGCATATTACGGGTGATGAACCGGCCCGTTTTTCAAACACTCCAGATAAAATACCTTAATTAAAAAGCGGAAATATCCCCAGATGTGAGATGCTTCAGATGAAATGACTTCGGCCGCGTTAAATAATCGTACCCCAGCACGGATAAAGTCGCCCCCCGCCCGGTTTGTTTAATACCAGTCCAGGGCAGGGCCGGGTCTAGATAATCACAGCGATTCATAAAGAAGGTGCCGCACTCCAGCTGATCGGCAAGGCTCAATGCGACGTTTTCGTCGCGGCTGAATACGGCGGAAGTCAGGCCGTAAGGGCTATCGTTCATCAAGCGAACCGCTTCTTCGTCATTTTTCACAGGCATAATGCCCACCACGGGACCAAAGCATTCATCGGCCATCAGCTGCATCTGGTGATTCACACCGGTAAAGATCCTCGGCGCCAGATAGGCACCCTTACCATCATCCAGCGCAAAGCGGCGGGTATCAACGATCTGGCTGGCACCTTTGGCCAACGCATCGGCCTCTGCCGCTCGCACCGCATTGGCGGCAGCAACCCGCACGACGGGGCCCAGAGTGGTAGCCGCATCCAGCGGGTTACCCAAAACATATTGCTCGGTTAAAGCAAGAGCACGACCAACAAACTCCTGGTACACCGACTGGTGCACATAGATACGCTGCGTGCCGCAGCAGCTTTGCCCGGAGTTAAAAAATGCACCATCAACCAGCGTATCGACAGCGTGGGCCAGATCGGCATCACTGCGTACCAGCGCGGCATCATTGCCCCCCAGCTCCAGGCCCACGCCAATAAATCGCCCTGCCGCAGCTTGCTCTACAGCGATACCACCTGCTACCGAGCCGGTAAAGCAAACATGTTTGATTTCTTTAGCCTGAATCAGCTTTTGCGTGCTGGCGTGATCGGTGTGCAAGTACTGGAATACGCCTGCAGGCAGGCCTGCAGCCACAAAGGCAGCGTGGATTTGCTCGGCACAAAGCGGCGTTTGAGCCGAGTGTTTTAAGATCACCGCATTGCCCGCCATCAGTGCCGGGATAATCGCATTCACAGCGGTCAACAGCGGGTAATTCCACGGCGCCACCACCAGCACTACGCCCAGCGCTTCGCGGCGGATAAAGCGATTAAAACCCTCAATCGGCGTGGGATGGATGTCGGCCAGTGCCTCGGGTGCAATCGCCATCATATGCCGCGCCCGGGTATCAAAGCCGGCCACTTCATTGGGTGAATAACGAATCGGTCGGCCAATCTGGCGGGTGATGGCCTCGGCAATCGCCTCTTTATTGGCAGAAAAAGCATCCACCGCACGGCTCAGCACGGCCATACGCTCGAGCAGAGAAACCTGCCGCCAATCCCGCTGGGCAAGCCTGGCTCGATGCAAAGTGGCGGCAATATGGTGCTCATCGGCATAAGCCCGCCGGGCCACTTCGCTACCGTCAATAGGACTAATCGTGATCAGCTCAGGCATGGCGACTCCAGATAGGTGAAATGATTTTTAAAAAGATCTTTTAAAAACTCTGCAGACACAGCGAACACAGCAAAACTTCACACAAAACCCGTATCCTGAAACACTGGGGCCCAAAGAAAATGAAACGAGCCAAAGATCAAAATACTTAAACAGCAAACAGGGCACCTGCAGTATAGGTCAGCCGCCCATCACACCCAGCCAATCTCTGCCACATAAAAAGTCGCTATATAAACGCGCTTCGGGCGTGCCTGCTTCAGGGTGGTAATCGTAGCGCCAGTTCACTACCGGTGGCATGGACATCAGGATAGATTCGGTGCGCCCGCCAGATTGCAAGCCAAACAGCGTACCGCGATCAAAGACCAGGTTAAATTCTACATAGCGGCCACGGCGAAACGCTTGCCAATCGCGCTCGCGCTGACCATATTCAGCATCCTCGTGGCGCTCCACAATCGGTGTATAAGCTGGCAAGAAGGCGTTACCCACGCTTTGCGTCATGGCAAAGCTGGCTTCAAAACTGGTGGCGTTGTAGTCGTCAAAGAAAATACCGCCGATACCGCGCGGCTCGTTGCGATGCTTTAAGTGGAAATAGCGATCACACCAGGCTTTGAATTCCGGGTAAAGTGCTGCACCAAAAGGATCAAGCGCGTCTTTACAGGCCTGATGAAAATGCACCGCATCCGCTTCCTGTCCATAATAGGGAGTGAGATCCATGCCGCCGCCAAACCACCACACATCCTGCTCGCCCTCTTTATATGCACGGAACAGGCGCACATTCATATGCACGGTGGGGATATACGGATTACGCGGATGCAAGACCAGCGACACACCCATCGCTTCAAATGCCCTCCCTGCCAATTCTGGCCGACCGGCACTAGCCGATGGCGGCAGGGCCTCACCCATCACATGGGAGAAATTCACCCCGCCGCGCTCAAACAGATTGCCGCCTTCAATCACCCGCGTCATACCACCACCACCGCCTGCTTTTTCCCACTGATCGGTGTGAAAAGTCGATCCATCCAGCTGCTCAAGAGTGGCGACAATATTTTGCTGCAGGTTTAAAAGATAATCTTTAACGGCTATTGAGTTCATTAAAAATCCTAATAAATGAAAAAGGCTGCCGAAAGAGGCAGCCTTTAATGGGGTAATTTACAGCAAGACGTTCATTAAGCCGCCTGCACAGGAGCGTGATGCTTAATTTCCTTAATGCGATTATCTGCATCCACAAACACCAGAGCGGGGTGGAAAGCCGCGATTTCTGCTTCTTCAAAATTAGCAAAAGTCGCGATAATCAGCAGATCACCCACCGCAGCACGACGCGCTGCCGAGCCATTTACCGAAATAATTCCCGAACCGCGCTCAGCCTTAATAGCATAGGTGGAGAAACGCTCGCCGTTATCCACATTCCAGATATGAATCTGTTCATGTTCAAGGATATTAGCGGCTTCAAGCAGATTTTCATCGATAGCGCACGAGCCTTCGTAATGCAGCTCGGAGTGCGTGGTAGTACAGCGATGAATTTTCGATTTAAGCAGAGAACGTTGCATGGGGTTTCTCCAGCCCGTTTCTGGGCAAGGCTATTTCAGAAGGGATCAGATTATAATCCCAGAAGCAAGGATTGGACAGGGCAAATACATGATAGATGCGCCTCTTTAACACGGTGCAGCCAAGCTATATATGGTCCGATAGCAGCCCTGTCAGCCCCGGTAAATAAAGCAGCCGTCCAGCAGAAACTCACCTGCAGCAACCTGAGCATCTGGCGATACACGATCAAAGTTAAGCTGCTGACCATCCACAACCACCCAAGCTGGAATCGGCTTTTGCTGATAACTGCCGATCACTTCATCTGCACGCTGGATATTTGCCGGAGTTTTTACCACAGACGGGGCAGAGCTTGCTGGCTGCACAGCAGCCTCAATCTCCCTAGGTGCTGCTGCAGCTTCAATTTCAGCGGCTTGCAGCGGCAGATTGCGCAGGTACAAATTAAATGCAAATTGCGGCAAAATCAGGCGACGAACTTTTTTCTCATCATCAATGATGCAGCACACGCCGAATTCTGTTTCGCACTTAGGGCAGTGCGCCTTGGCAGCAATGGCAATATGGTTCTCCACCAAACGCGCGATGCCAAACATATCATTGGCCTGCAGCATTTCCCCACAGCTCACGCAGGGCTTAGAGAATTGGCGAACCTGCGAACCATTTTTAAACTTCAAAGGCAGGCACTGCTTAAGGCGTTGATTGGGTAGCATTTATAATCATCATTGTTTGTTAAATAATAGGGGGAGTTGCAATTGGGGAGTGGTTTATTGGAGAGTAAAACCTCCCGACACTCCCGACTCCCAGCCTCTTAAATCGTCGCCATACGCGTTTCAAGCAGCAGCTCAAGTAAATCAATCTTCATGACTTGCAGACTGACCGTGGTACCGGCAGGTAGTTCCGGAATACCTGCACGTATTACCAGAGGCATGCCATCCACGCGCACTAAATTCTCTTTTATCACCACCGCAGTAATTTCACGTTTGTTTTCCTGCTGCAGGTAACGCAAACACCAGTACCTTTCCATCTTATCTTGTAATTCAGCGTAAGCGGCGTAGGCAGTATCGAAACTTCCGATAATCGAATACAGCTCGGCGTCATTCTTTTGAAAGCGCGGCTTGGTGTTGCCAATCAGCGCCAGTAACTGCAGCTGGTTCACGTAATCCACCGCCCGGCGCAGTGGTGAAGAAGCCCAGGAATAGCATTCCACGCCCAGACCAATATGCGGGCCAGCCTGCGTGGTTAAACGCACACGGCCGCCATTCTGGCCGCGATAAATCCCCGCCACCTGGCCCTGCATCAAATCTTTGCCCCAGGTGCTATTGGCCAGAATCATCAACTCGGCCACCAGTTTATCCATCGGTGCGCCCCGTTTGCGCGGCACAATACGCACGCGTTTTTCACCATCAACCTGGTCGATATAGAAGCTGTAATCAATTTTAAGCGGTGCAGTCGGATCCGCCTTGCCACGGCGGCCTTCCAGCGCACCGGCAAAGTGCCACAAAAAAGTGATTTCTTCTTTCCACGGAAAATCAGGCGTACCCTCAATTCCTGCGGTGTTTTCGTTAAACACCGGCTCCAGCTGCTCGTGACGCAAGTTGGCAGCAATTGGCACCCTTTCCACAATACTGCGATGCGAAAGCACATCAAAGCCCAACGACAGCTCCAAATACATACTCAGCGCCGGGCAGGTTTTACCCTCTTGCAGGGTAAAAACTTCCACCACATCATTTGGCAGCATGGTGATCTTGTCACCGGGCATATACACGGTAGAGAGGCGATCCAGAATAATTTTATCAACGTCAGATCCGGCGGCAATCCCCAGAGCAGGTGCAGCAATATGAATCCCCACCTGCCAATTGCCATTGGGCAAACGCTTCAGGCTGAAAGCATCATCAATTTCGGTGGTGGTGGAATCGTCAATGCTAAAGGCCTGTACGTCGGCCAACGGCAAATCACCCGGGCACGTAATCGGCTCGGTCGGTGCAAAACCACGGCCCTTAGGGAAGGATTCGGCCAGAAAACCATCAAGCAGATAATCGCCCACATCAGGAATTGCGCCGATTTTTTCCATCAAACGCAGAGCAGACATCTGCATGGCATCCGCAGCAGCAGCCAGCGTTTTCCACTCAAGGCTATTTTTATCAGGGCGGTGCAGTAGTTTACTGGCTAAGGGGATAAATGACTCGGGCAAAGCGCCAGCTTGCAGCTCGGCTTGCCAGATTGCCATTTGCTCGGCTTCTTTTTTCTTTTTTTCGAGGCCAGCCAAAGCAGCTTTCAGATTTTCCTCAGGTGCAGCCTTGTAATGGCCGCGGCCTTTGCGGTAGAAATACATCGGCGCGCCATGCAAACGGATCAGTGCCGCAGCCTGTTGCTGTACCGAAGGATTAGCACCAAAGTATTCGGCGGCAATCGTGTTAAACGCAAATTCGTCCGTGCCACAGCATTCCCACAGAAAATCGACATCAATTTCATCTGCCGCAGCTTGCGCCGCTTTCAGGAAGTCATCAAGGCTGATACGCTCAAAGCGCAGCAGCACATTAGCTGCTTTTACCTTAAAACGTTTACCACGCGCATCTTCAAGCATCAGGCTTGCCGCCTGCTCTTCCTTGATCGTGGCTACCTTGAAATTACCATCTTCCTCAAAAAAAACATTCATTCTCAAGCCGCCAGCATTCATTTATTGATTTAGCCGGCCATTATAACAAGGTCCGCCCTATGCCGCTTGCTGGTAATAAACCAAGCCAGCCTTCATCAAACCCAAATATTGAACCACGGAGGTCACTGAGGACACAGAGTTTCACGGAGAAAACCTAGTTTTTATTATGTTTTTCTCCGTGTTCTCCTTTTTCTCTGTGGTTTAAGATTTGGGTTTTGTTATGCTACACCTTGCCCTTACCTCCTTACTCTGTCCCGCCCAATTGCGCCAGCAGCTCGGTTTGGTGCTCGTTGACCAGGGCTTGGGTCAGGTCGTTCATATCGCCATCCATGATGTAATCCAGCTTATACAGCGTGAGATTAATCCGGTGATCGGTCATGCGGCCCTGCGGGAAGTTGTAGGTGCGGATGCGCTCGGACCTGTCGCCGGAGCCCACCAGCGATTTACGCTGCGCGGCTTCTACGGCATGGCGTTCGCGGTCTTGTACGTCTTTAATGCGGGCGGCCAGCACCGATAAGGCGCGGGCTTTATTTTTGTGCTGGCTTCGGTCGTCCTGGCATTCCACCACAATACCGCTTGGAATATGCGTTACCCGCACAGCCGAATCAGTTTTGTTAATGTGCTGACCACCGGCACCGCTGGCGCGGAAGGTGTCGATGCGCAAATCGGCAGGGTTAATGGTGATTTCTTCTGCTTCGTCTGCCTCAGCCATCACCGCTACCGTACACGCCGAGGTATGAATTCTGCCCTGCGTTTCGGTAGCTGGCACACGCTGCACCCGGTGCGCACCAGATTCAAATTTTAGCCATGAATACGCACCAAAACCCACAATACGGGCAATGATTTCGCGATAGCCGCCCAGATCAGATTCACTGGCTGAAACCACTTCTACCTGCCAGCGATTACGCTCGGCAAAGCGGCTGTACATGCGGAATAAATCACCGGCAAACAAGGCCGCTTCGTCACCACCGGTACCGGCGCGGATTTCTAAAAATATATTGCGCTCGTCGTTAGGATCTTTTGGCAGCAGCGCTTTTTGCAGCTCGATTTCCAAGGCTTCGATACGTACTTTGCCTTCTTTGATTTCTTCTTCGGCCATATCCTTCATATCAGGATCGCTGAGCATTTCAGTAGCGTCCGTCATATCGGCTTCAATCTGGGTAAAACGATGATAAAGAGCCACCACAGGTTCTAATTCGGCACGCTCTTTGGTGAGCTTGCGATAGCTAGTCATATCACGAGTCGCCTCTTCGGTAGCCAGTAAGGCATCGACTTCTTCAAGACGATCAGCAAGTTGCGCCAATTTGGCAGCAATAGAAGGTTTCATTTCAGTTCCAGAGTGTATGTATTTGGCCTGCGAGATTATTCAGAGTGCTAAACCTTAAACCACAGAGTGAAACGAGGACACAGAGTTCCACAGAGAAAACCATCAAATTATTGCTTTTCTCTGTGAAGCTCTGTGCTCTCTGTGTGCTCTGTGGTTCGAGATTTTGCTTCCTCAGTTTTAAGCTGAAGCATCTTAATAATCAGGTTGTTTTAATAATTAATATCTAGGACTAGCTAGCAGCGCAGCTACTCGTGCAGGCGGTAGAGACGGCGCACGGTGGCGAGGGTGTTTTCCTGCTCTTCCGGCAAGACATTATTTAAGGCAGCGAGTGGGGCGTGCATAAATTTATTGGCCATTTGGCGTGAGAATTCTGCCAGCACGGCTTCAGCGTTTTCGCCTGCGGCCAGTTTCTTTTGCGCTTTTTCCAGCTCATGCCGGGCGATACGGTCGGCATAATCTTTTAACTCTCTGATGGTCGGCACCAGCGCACGGCTGGATACCCAGCGATGAAAATCATCCACGCGTGTAGCGATAATCACTTCGGCCGATTCAACTTCACCCGCCCGGGATTCCTGCCCCTGACGCACCACTTCGGCCAAGTCATCCAAGGTGTAAAGGTAGACATCAGATAAATCGCCCACCTCGCCTTCGATATCACGCGGCACGGCTAAATCCACCATAAACATCGGTCGGTGCTTACGTTCTTTCAGCGCCCGCTCAACCATACCCTTGCCCACGATGGGCAGCGGCGCTGCAGTTGATGTAACCACGATGTCAAATTCAGCAAGGCGGGATGGCAAATCAGATAATAAAATCGCTTCGCCGCCAAATTTTTTGGCCAGCATTTCGCCGCGTTCTATGGTGCGATTGGCCACGGTAATTTGCTTGGGGCCACGGGCGTGAAAGTGCGTGGCGCAGAGCTCGATCATTTCTCCTGCGCCAATAAAAAGCACCTTACAGGATGCCACTGAGGGGAATAATCGCTCAGCCAGGCGTACCGATGCGGCAGCCATGGATACGGATGCGGCCCCAATCCGTGTTTGGGTTCTGACTTCTTTAGCCACCGAAAAAGCACGCTGAAACACACCATTGAGCAGCACGCCCATCGTGCCTGCATCCCTGGCAAAACGCTCGGCGTCTTTGAGCTGACCTAAAATCTGTGTTTCGCCCAGCACCATGGAGTCCAGGCCACTGGCAACCCTGAATGCGTGGCTGGCGGCATCGCCACCATTGAGCAAATACAGATGCGGCTCGATATCTTCTACGCGATGCCCACGCGTGCTTGCCAGCCAGGCCAGAACCTGTTGCGGTTCTCTGGCATTACAGTAAAGCTCGGTGCGATTACAGGTCGAAACAATCGCCGCTTCCGACACACCATGCTCAGCACTTAACATGGCTAAAGCGGTAGGCACTTCTGCCGGAGTAAACGCGAGCCTCTCCCTGACTGCAACGGGGGCAGTGTGGTAATTAACGCCAAGGACAAGCAGATTCATAGGGATTCATCGAAGGCAGGCGGAAGAAAACTGCCCATTTTACCCTGAAACGGTAAGCAGCTCACAGAGATCTCGCTAATACCACTTGGAATAGAAGTTTAGTGAAAGGGTTTGGGTACAAAATTCATCAAAACAGCAGCCCCCGTGGCCACGTATTACAAAGGTATTTCCTCTGTTTTTTGGTACTCGAATAAGTCATAACCCATTTGTTGTTCGACTAATTTTCCGACCCGAATCATCACCTCACCATTGGCAGTAAGCAAAGATAATTCACGCAAGCTGATATAAGTGCCCTTAGGCGCCGCCAGCATGGGGGCTTGTTTAAGCGCAGGAATTTCAGGCATTAATAATGCAGGCTGATACTGCTCGCCTTTGTGGCCGATCGTGGGACGAAACATCACGGCAGAAGCCCTGACAGTGATAATTTGCAAGCCAATTTCCAGGCACTGCTTATCCATTTGTTGCAGCCAGCGCACAGACGCCACCATCCAGTGCTTGTGGCCCTGAGCGCGCAGGGCAACAATTTCACCGGCCCTTACCCGCTCAGCCGGCATATTTTCAGAAACCAGAGCGTAGCCGCCCGGGCTTTCATTAATCACTTTCCAATGCGTGATTGGTAAAGTGTCATGAAGTTCTTCAACCGCTTCAATAGCGTCTTCAAATATATTTTCCGGCTCTAATAAGCCATGGCCATCATTCACACAAAGCACTGCAGCCCTTAGACCCAGGCACAGATCAACGGGTGTATGTGAAGCAATTCTCTGGAAAGTGCGCTTTGTAGCAATCGTCCACTGCCGCGATACACGGCGCAAGATTTCGATCCACATCAGCACTTTGCCGCGGTCCTGAGCCAAAGGGGCCTTCGCTTCCAAAACGGCTAAGGATTTATGCAAATGCCGAACCAGCTCTGATGTGTCAAGCAACACGCCGCCACCTAAATACCCATCCAAAGAGCGGGATCCAAGATACTGAGGAGGCTTATCTTCATCCAGACTCACCAAAAAGAAGCCTGCCGCATTGCCAAGCTGAGAAATGGGCTGAAAATGCGCATAACCAGCATAGTTTTCAACGATTTCAAATACTTTATCCAGCTCAGCCCCGGCAAAGCGCTGCGGCTCAGCCAGCGCCAGCAGCAAAATATACTTATAGGTACGGGCAACCCCGGGTGAGTGTTCTGCGGAAGTCTGATCAATTAAATGGGCCTCAATCGCATACCTGAATAATTGATGGGCCTCCAGCCAGATGCCTTCCGGCACTGCCGAATAAACACGGCAACTCAACTGAAACAGGCTATAAAACTGCGACATTATTTTTTGAATTAATGCCGGAACAACCTTGTTGTTTCCAAATGAAAGCCGCTTATCCAAACGATCTGTCAGAGCAATCTTGTAACCATCGGCCAGCTCCAGACAAAACCGTCTGGCCAGAAGAGCTGCGGCCTGTGCCTGCTCTTTTAGGGGCAAGCCCGGCACGCGATAAAGCACAGCCAGCTCAATTGCCAGCGATTCCTGAATTACAGCATATTCATCAAGTAATTTAATTCGATCATCTGCATTAATTTTCACACGGTTACATGCAGCCAGTGCATCGCATAACTGCCGCCCGGCCAACAGAGGATTAGCCACAGGCAAGGCAATCAGCCATTCTCTTAGACGCTTTGGGTTAGTTTCAACGCTCGCAACAAGATTCGGCTCGAAAGGCGGTAATTTAAGCGACAACGGCATCAACAAACTCCGATATAACATTTTCTACTGCATCCAAAGCTGCCAGTGTTCCTGACAATAAGTGTCTGACTTCTGCATCAGTCAGGCAATAAGGCGGCATAAAGTAAACGGTATTGCCGATCGGCCTAAGCAAGAGTTCCTGTTCCAGAGCTGCGATAAAAAAACGCTGTGCAAAGCCAGGGGCCACCCCCACCACATCAAAAGCCCAGATCATCCCGGTACGCCGATAATTTCTAACTTTAGGATGTAAAGCCAGCGTAGCAAACACCATATCCCAGCGTAACGCTTTTTCAGCGTTTTTTGCGATTACATCATCATTTTCAAAAATATCCAGAACAGCCAAAGCGGCTGCGCAAGCCAATGGATTACCGGTATAAGAATGCGAGTGTAAAAATGCCCTGCTAATATCATCATGATAAAAAGCGGCATAAATTTCATCACGGCTCAGCACCACGGCCAAAGGCAAAAAGCCGCCGGTAATTCCCTTGGAAAGACATAAAAAATCTGGTTTTATATTTGCCTGCTCATAAGCAAACATAGACCCTGTACGCCCAAAACCCACGGCAATTTCGTCACAAACCAAATGAATCTGATAGCGATCACATAAGAGCCGCGCTTTTTGCAGATAGCTCAGATCATACATAGCCATTCCTGCTGCGCCTTGCACCAAAGGCTCAAGAATCAGCGCAGCAATATCCTGGTGATGCTTCTCCAGCGTAGCGACCAAAGCATCAATTGCCCGCTCAGCTACATCTGACGCCGTTTCTGCTGCCAACGCTTGACGTGTATCAGGATTCATTACACAGAAATTATCTCTGACCAAAGGGGCGTAGGCATCACGAAAAACAGGCACATCAGTTACCGACAAAGCACCCGCCGTTTCTCCGTGATAACTGTTTTCTAGATAGATGAAGCGATTTTTTTGCGCTTGCCCCTGATTACGCCAGTAATGCACCGACATTTTTAGTGCAACTTCTATCGCAGATGCGCCATCCGAGCCATAAAAAGCATGGCCCAAGCCGCTTAGCTTTGCCAAACGCTCGGATAACTCCACCACAGGCTGATGGGTAAAACCCGCCAGCATCACATGCTCCAGAGTATCCATTTGCAGGCTAATCGCAGCCTTAATTCTAGGCTCTCCATGGCCAAATAAATTAACCCACCAGCTGGAAACCGCATCCAGGTAACGTTTTCCATCCGCTTCATATAGCCATGTGCCTTGCGCGCGAGCAATCGGGATCAAGGGAAAGCTTTCATGCCGCTTCATTTGCGTACAGGGATGCCACACTGCCGCCAGGCTTCGTGCCAGTAAATTAATGTTTTTCATATCAAAATATAAAGCTTCAAATAAGCTCTAGCAAAATCCACTTTAAAACTCATGAGGGATATCCGCAGGAAAGGCAAACGGTTAGGGCTCTGCTGACGTTTGATTCACAATTGCACAGGCCGGAAAAATAACCAAGCACAAAGCCTAAATTGAGCATGATCGCTAAGGCGCATCATAAGAGTGGCCAGCGTAACCATAAATCAAATCTCTACAAACACTAGCCCAGCCCAATCAAATTAATGCTTTTGTTTTAAAATAATTTGAAAATACTAAATAACCAACCAAGTAGCACCCTAGCCGCACGCTACTCCAGGTAAGACTGGTAAAAAAAATAACGAAGAATATTAGTCGCCAATCTTACACAATTCCAAGAAACAGCATCAAAAAACCTTACCTTAAAACTTAATTTTACAATCCCCAAAAAGCCGGAAAGCCGCAACAATAAGCCACCTGGATAACAACAAAGCTCGCCTTTACGCGAAAGTAACTCAACATCGCATCACTAAAAAACCCCCATATCATCATTAAGTAGTAATAAATACCACGCTGGCTAAAACCATAGCTGCACAGATCATCCAAAGATTTGATGTGAATCAAACGTCAACAGGCCTGCCGGATCAAAATGCCATAGCAGAAACACTTCTAAGCTAACACTAGCGGATGAATTATCCATATCGAGCACCGCAAACATGCCGGTTTAAGCCGAACAAATTAAGACTGAATAAAAAACCACCTGTATAGCGGTATTTCCCGGGCAATATGTTTATTATGGCCACATAAGCAGCTTTCTACCCTCGAAAGCCAAGCCCCAACAGAGCAGCCTATCTATATTAACGATGCCTGGAACAAGCCCGCCTCAGTCGTTCAATACAAGAGACTAAACCGCCAATATCCATCCTATTTTTCCTGCAAAAAAATTTCCCGTTTCCCCCTCTTGAAAAAAACCTGCCTCGCCCATACCATTTAGCACTCGTTAGCAGTGAGTGCTAACAACGATCGAACAGGCCGTCTGGCCAAGTATTTGAATGCCACTTTTTTTATCTGGAGAGTGAAAACCATGAAAATTCGTCCTTTGCATGACCGTGTAGTAATCAAACGCGTTGAAGCTGAAGAAAAAACTGCATCTGGCATCGTGTTGCCAGGTAACGCTGCTGAAAAGCCGGATATGGGCGAAGTGGTTGCCGTCGGTAACGGTAAGATTTTAGAAAATGGTTCTGTACGCCCAATGGCTGTTAAAGCAGGCGACAAGGTGATCTTTGGTAAGTACAGCGGCCAAACCGTAAAAGTAGATGGCGACGAACTGCTTGTAATGCGTGAAGAAGACATCATGGGCGTGATCGAAGGCTAAGCCTGATCCGTCAACGCCGGGCCCCCGGTACGATTTCAAACTATTTCGGAGTACACAACATGGCAGCAAAAGAAGTTAAATTTGGTGATTCCGCCCGCGCCCGTATGGTAGCTGGCGTCAATGTTCTGGCTGATGCAGTAAAAGTAACTCTGGGCCCTAAGGGCCGTAACGTAGTACTGGAACGCAGCTACGGCGCGCCTACCATCACCAAAGACGGTGTATCGGTAGCCAAAGAAATCGAGCTGAAAGATAAGTTCGAAAACATGGGCGCGCAGATGGTAAAAGAAGTTGCATCCAAGACTTCTGATATCGCCGGTGACGGTACAACAACGGCCACCGTGCTGGCTCAGGCCATCGTGCAAGAAGGCATGAAATACGTTGCTGCCGGCATGAACCCGATGGATCTGAAGCGCGGTATCGACAAGGCAGTCATTGCCCTGGTCGGCGAGCTGAAGAACATTGCCAAGCCTTGCTCCACCACTAAAGAAATCGCTCAGGTTGGCTCTATCTCTGCCAACAGCGATGAAGTCATTGGCGAAAAAATCGCTGCTGCGATGGAAAAAGTAGGCAAAGAAGGTGTGATTACCGTTGAAGACGGTAGCGGCCTGGAAGATGAGCTGGATGTAGTTGAAGGTATGCAGTTTGACCGCGGCTACCTCTCTCCTTACTTTATCAACAACCCGGAAAAGCAAATCGCCCTGCTGGACAATCCGTTTGTACTGCTTTTCGACAAGAAAATCAGCAACATCCGTGATCTCTTGCCAGTACTGGAGCAAGTAGCAAAAGCGGGCCGTCCGCTGTTGATTATTGCTGAAGATGTAGATGGCGAAGCGCTGGCTACCCTGGTTGTAAACAACATCCGCGGCATTCTGAAAACAGTTTCGGTTAAAGCGCCTGGCTTTGGCGATCGCCGTAAAGCCATGCTGGAAGATATCGCCACCCTGACTGGCGCAACCGTAATTGCTGAAGAAGTAGGCCTAACCTTAGAAAAAGCCACACTGGCTGAACTGGGCTCTGCCAAGCGTATCGAAGTATCCAAAGAAAACACCATCATCATCGATGGCGCGGGTAATGAAGAATCTATCAAAACACGCGTTGGCCTGATCCGTAAGCAAATCGAAGACGCAACCAGCGATTACGATCGTGAAAAACTGCAAGAACGCGTAGCCAAACTGGCTGGCGGCGTTGCAGTGATCAAAGTTGGTGCTGCCACCGAAGTTGAAATGAAAGAAAAGAAAGCCCGTGTTGAAGACGCACTGCACGCAACCCGCGCAGCTGTGGAAGAAGGCATTGTGGCTGGTGGTGGTGTAGCTCTGCTGCGCGCACGCTCTGCCATTATCGACCTGAAAGGCTCAAATGTTGATCAGGATGCGGGTATCAAGATCGTACTGAAAGCCATCGAAGCGCCACTGCGTCAGATCGTGCAAAACGCGGGTGACGAGCCTAGCGTTGTGGTTTCCAAAGTATTGGAAGGCAAAGGTAACTTCGGTTACAACGCCGGTACCGGCGTTTACGGCGACATGGTAGAAATGGGCGTTCTGGACCCGGCTAAAGTAACCCGCTCGGCACTGCAACACGCAGCATCGATCGCTGGCCTGATGCTGACCACAGATTGCATGATTGCTGAGTTGCCAAAAGAAGAAGGCACAGGCGGCATGCCAGATATGGGCGGCATGGGTGGTATGGGCGGCATGGGTATGTAATTGCAGCAATCGGGCTTGGATTAAAAACCCGGTGACTTGCTTGAAAAAACGCCACTCCCTTGGGAGTGGCGTTTTTTATAACAACTTCAATCGGCACTACCCCTTAAAAGCCATCTTCTCCGCCATCATCAACCGTATATCCCGCCTTGCCTCTGCAGCGACCCAGCGCACTCTTTCATCATCGTTCCCCGGGATTAAAGGCGGAACCTGCACGGATTTACCATCATCGCCCATCGCCACCATCGTAAAATAACAGCTGTTGGTATGGCGCTCGGTATGGGTGCGGATATTTTCTGCCAACACCCGGATGCCTACTTCCATCGAAGTGCGACCGGTGTAGTTGACGCTGGCCAAAAAATACACCAGCTCGCCCACAAAAATGGGCTGTTTAAAAGTAACCTGATCTACCGACAGCGTCACCGCATACGCCCCCGCATAGCGGCTGGCACAGGCATAGGCCACCTGATCCAGCTCTTTTAGCAAAGCACCACCATGCACCTTGCCGGAGAAATTTGCCATATCCGGTGTCATCAGAACGGTCATCATCATTTGGTGCCGGGGAAGGTCTGACATGCTGCATCCTTTATGTATTTTTATTACAGCATAGCGCGAGGGCGGGAAATAAAGTGATTAAATCTACGATTTATGCTGGGATTGATTCATCAATCATCTGACTATAAAAGGCAGTTTGAACACAAAAAAACAGCAAGCCCATCCCCCAAAGCTAGCTTTGGTTGAACGCAGGTGAAGCTTGTGTCAATGACGGACACCATGACATTAAGCGTCAGTTTATTACTTCAGCTCAAATTCTCTTGCGAACACCGCAGGGGCTACATCGTTTAGGCGGGAATGGTGCCGCTGCCAGTTATAAAAAATCTCGATATATTCAGTAATCTCTTCCTGCGCTTCGATGCGCGTTTTGTAACGCCGGTGGTGTACCAATTCATTCTTCAACGTACCCCAGAAGCTTTCCATAGGCGCGTTGTCATAACAACTCCCTTTGCGACTCATTGATAGCCGCAGACCCGCATTGATGGCCTGTTTTTGGTAGCTACGCGCGCAGTACTGACTGCCACGATCAGAATGTAAAATCAGTCCCTTGACTGGGCGCTTATTGGCCAAAGCCAGTGTTAAAGCCGCACTCACCAATTCTTTGGTCATGCGGGAGCCTTGTGCATACCTGGCAAGGCTTCCCTGGCAAAGTACGCGGTGGCTTTTTTAATAAATCACGCTCCATACGCGCCTCTGCCAATTCGCGGCGTAAGCGGGCAATTTCTTGCTCCTGCGTACTAACAGCAGCGCCCCCTAACGGCTCGACAGCCTTTAACTGACCATTTTAGCGAGTCGAACCCAATTGCCCAGAGATTGCTCGGGGATGCTCAATAGCCTCGCGGCTTCAGGCGTGCTATGCCCTTTTTCCAGAACCAGTTTCACAGCTTCGGCACGAAATTCTGCGGTATATTCTGCTCATCACTACCTCCATACACTGACTTTACAGGATTGAAGGTGTCCGTTATTCCCAGCAGGCCTCAGTATTGTTGTTGATTTTTCTTAACGCACATGGGGCTTTAGCAACCCATATCAATTTCCCCCAATCAAAACCAAGCCCCACCATGCGCCCCCAGCACGCCGCCAAATGTAGCAATCAGCCCCAAAGCCAGCAGGGCGTAATGTAAGTTCTGTAGCAGCCGCAATGTGCCCTGCGGATCTTGCTGGGCTCGCCGGTGCAGCCAGCGGTGAATCACAAAAGGCTCCAGCACAAACAGCATCAGGGTAAACACCGCCCAGGTGAGGATCATCGCCCACAACCACCAGCTGTCTAATAAGCGGCTCCAGCTATCCGTCAGCCACAGCATCGCCACACCTGACAACATGGCCAGCTGCGTCATCCACTTGGCCTGATTACCAAAGCGTTGCTCCAAGAGTTCAAAAGTAGCGTAATCCTGCTGATGGCGGCGCAGAGCAGGCAGCAGCACCAGCGTGACAAAAGCCACCCCGCCTATCCATAGCAAAACGGATAACACATGCACAGCGCGAAGCATGGCGTAGCTATTAAGAGTCATGGCGTTTGCCTGAAGCAAAACGCTGATTTTACGCGGCTTTGCTTATAAAGGCCTTGAGTCAGATCGAGAAGCAGACAGATTTATGAATGGACAAGAGCAACTCATCGCTCATTCTGGCAGCTTACACCGCCCTATAGAGATTAAATAATGCTGGCTTAAGGGACAAAAAAATGCCACCTGTGCAGGTGGCAGTCCGGCTGACGAGGATTAAACCCCTGCGCCGTGCGCTTGTTCATCTGCATGGTAGCTCGATCGCACCATCGCCCCCACGGCAGCATGTTTAAAGCCGATCTCGTAAGCGAATTTTTCAAAAGCTTTAAACTGATCCGGGTGCACATAACGCAGCACTGGCAGGTGACCAGTAGCGGTAGGTTGCAGGTATTGGCCGATGGTGATCATGTCTACATCGTGAGCACGCAGATCGTGCATTACCTGAATCACTTCTTCATCGGTTTCACCAAGGCCGACCATAATGCCGGATTTGGTCCGCACATCCGGGTACATGGCTTTAAAGTTTTTCAGCAGATCTAAAGAATGCTGGTAATCCGAGCCAGGGCGCGCTTGCTTATAGAGGCGCGGTGCGGTTTCCAGATTGTGGTTTAAGACATCAGGCAGTGCCTGTTTAAACAGATCCAGCGCAATATCCAGGCGGCCACGGAAATCGGGCACCAGCACTTCAATCTGGGTATTGGGCGATTGCAGGCGCGATTGCATAATGCAATCCACAAAGTGCTGCGCGCCACCATCACGTAAATCATCACGATCTACCGAAGTAATCACTACATATTTAAGCTTCAGCGCGGCAATGGTTTCGCCCAGATGCACCGGCTCTTGCGCATCGAGCGGATTAGGCCGGCCATGACCTACATCGCAAAACGGGCAGCGGCGGGTGCAGATATCACCCATGATCATAAAGGTGGCCGTGCCCTTGCCAAAGCATTCGCCAATATTGGGACAGGCCGCCTCTTCGCAAACCGTATGCAGCTTTTGGTTACGCAGAATTTGTTTGATTTCACCAAAGCGGCCATTTAAAGATGGCGCTTGCACACGAATCCAGTCGGGCTTTTTGATGCGCTCATCCAGCTGCACAATCTTGATCGGGATACGGGCCGTTTTGGCTTCACCCTTGAGCTTTACGCCCACTTCTTTCGATGGCTGTTTGATGTCTTGAGTCATGGCTGATCGCTGGCTGAGTAGGGGAACAGGCTTTAGCAAAGCTTTGCCGCATTTTTAAAGCGCTAATGGCTCTGTTTCTGTTAAGGGTTTGATCTGGCTGGCTATTTTTTCGGCAAGTTTACCGGCAATTGTGACTGATGTCGCATCGCTGACAAAATCACTCAGCTGAGTTACCCGCATACCGGCGTAGCCGCAGGGATTTATCCAGTCAAAGGGTGTTAAATCCATGTTCACATTCAGGGCTAAGCCGTGGTAGCTGCAACCTTTGCGTATCCGTAATCCTAAGGAAGCAATTTTTGCTTCGCCCAATTTGGGATTCACATATACACCGGGTGCATCCACTTTACCGTAAGCTGTGACGCCAAAATCGGCAAGGGTATCTATTACAGATTGCTCTAGTTTTCTGACCAGCTCACGCACACCCAGACCATTTCGGCGTAAATCCAGCAGCACATAGGCCACCACCTGCCCCGGGCCGTGGTAAGTAATCTGCCCTCCTCTGTCGATTTGCACCACAGGGATATTTGTGGCGGCAATCAGATGCTCAGGCTTACCCGCCTGACCCTGGGTATAAACCGGCGGGTGCTCCACCAGCCAGATTTCATCGGGGGTATCGGCACTACGGCCATCTGTGAATGTCTGCATGGCCCGCCAGGTTGGCTCGTATTCCAGCATGCCAAGCTGTTTAATAATGAGCTCCGGCACTCACATCACCATCTTCACGAGCGGATGGGCGCGTAAGGCGGTATCAAGCGCATTCACTTCGTCAGCAGATTGATAAGTGGCCGATAAAGTCACCGAAATAAAGCTGCCGCCACTGCTGGTGCGTACCGAAATCCATTCTTCTTTAAACTCAGTGATATGCAGCACCGCCAGCTCTTTCACTGCGGCATGAAACTCATCATGCGGCACATCTTTATGGCTGATCGCCTTCATTGGCAACTCGGCCGGAAACTCAACTAAATCGGCCAGATTGGGCGCGTCTTGACTCATTATTAATACCCTTTTTTACTCTGCACCGAGGCGCATTGCCCCGTTTTTAAATACTTGAAAATAGCCATACATGGCTTGATACAGCGGCCCCGGCTGCCCTGTGCCCACGCTCTGACCATCTAAGCTCACAACCGCCAGCACTTCTTTGGATGAAGAAGTCAGCCAGATTTCATCAGCAAGCCTGACTGTTGCTTCACTAATCGGGCGAATCTCGAGCGGCATATTATGCTGCCTGGCCAGCTCTATCACCAAATCATAAGTAATACCAGTCAACATTAAATGGCTGGGGGCGGGGCAAGCAGCACGCCCTCTTTCACCACTAAGATGTTGCTGGATGCGCCTTCTATCAAGAGGCCATCCCGAAAAAGAATAGTTTCAGCCACACCAGCATCTACAGCCTGCTGCTTGAGTAAAACATTTGCCAGCAAAGAAATCGCCTTGATATTGCAGCGCTGCCAGCGAATATCATCGCTAGATACCGCCGCCACACCACACTCAACAGCATCTGATGCCGGAGGCAGTAATTCATCGGCAAACATAAACACCGTCGGCTCGGTGTTAACCGGAAAAGCATGATTACGCGGAAAAGCCGGGCCCCGGCTGATTTGCACATAGACGCTTTGATCCGCAAAACTTTGCCGAGCGATCAGCTCTTGAATCAAAGCCGCCCATTGCTCAGCCCCGTAAGGGTTGGGTATATTGATCGCCGCCAGACAGGCCGCCAGGCGGCGCAGATGTTCGGTCAGCCTTAAAGGGCGGCGATCATAAACAGGAATCGCTTCATAGATCCCATCACCAAACAAAAATCCGCGATCCAAAACAGAAATCTGCAAATCGGCCAATGGCGCAAAGCGACCATTTAAAAAACCAACCAGGGGAGGGAAATCCATAAAGCGCTCCTCACTACTCAAAAACCATAAATCCTGAACACGGAAAAAAACGAGTTAAAAAGAGGAGAACCCTCCAGGTTTTCTCCGTGAAACTCCGTATTCTCTGTGTACTCCGTGGTTCAAGGTCTCGGTTTAAAGCCATCCAAGATCAACCAAAAATCGATTTAAACCACAAACGGATTGAATCCCAGGCGCGGCCGAAGATATTTGCTTCGGGTACTTCTTCCAGTGCCACCACCGGCAATTCAACGAGCGGCTTATCGTTTAAGCTCACCATCAATTTACCAACATTCTGGCCTACTTTAATCGGAGCAATCAGTGGCTGGGTGCTGGTAAAAGCCATTTTCAAGTTTTTAGCATCACCACGACCCACAGTGATAAAGCGGTCTTCCAAAAAGCCCACATTGACCTTATCTGATTTACCTTTCCAGACAGCTACGTTCGAAACGGCCTGCTTGGCAGCGTATAGACGAGGTGTTTCCTGAAACTGAATACCCCAGTTCAGCAATTTACTCGATTCGCTCGCGCGAACTTCATCACTGGCAGTGCCGACCACCACCGAGATCAAGCGACGGCCATCGCGCTTGGTTGAAGCGACAAGGTTATACCCAGCGCTGGCGGTATGGCCGGTTTTCATGCCATCCACAAAAGGATCACGGTAGAGCAACAGATTACGGTTAGGCTGCCTGATATTGTTATAAGCGAATTCTTTCATCGAGTAGATAGGATAGAACTCGGGGAAATCATGAATGATGGCAGTAGCAAGCTTGGCTAAATCACCCACAGTCATATAGTGATCAGGATCTGGCAAGCCGGTGCTGTTTTTAAAATTGGTGCCGTTCATGCCAAGGCGTTTGGCTTCTTTAGTCATCAGCTGGGCAAAAACCTCTTCACTGCCGGCAATGGCTTCGGCCAGCGTAACGCAGGCATCGTTACCACTTTGCACGATCATGCCCTTGATCAGATCATCTACCGTGGCCGGTTTTTTAGGATCCAGAAACATGCGCGAGCCTTCGGTGCGCCAGCCTTTATCCGAAACGGTAAGCTGCTGATCCAGCTTTAACTTACCTTCTTTTACAAATTTAAACGTAAGGTAAGCCGTCATCAGTTTGGTTAAAGATGCAGGCTCTACACGCATCTCCGGGTCGCGCCCGGCAAGCTGGATGCCACTTTGATAATCGGTAAGTAAATAAGCTTTTGCCGCAATATCCGGCACGGGCGGTACAAAAGCCTGTGCGGACGTTGCAATTAAAAGAGAAAAAACAACAGCAGGTGTAGCAAGACGAAAGATCATGGCGGGCAATGTAATGGCTTAGAAAATAGGATTATAAAGGCAAGCGGCAGTGCATAACTGCCCGTAAGCAAGAATCAGTTTGTTAATAACAACGATTCCTGTCACGCTAAGACAGCTACATAAATAATTACTTCATTGCAGTCAAAAAACCATAGAAAAGTTAACAAGTTGTAAATCACACGCAAGCATAAGCTTGCCACCTCGCTAATTCGAATCTCAGACCATCAGCAAACTGCGGCCTTTATGCTTTTTTGCTGTCAAAAATTCAAACTATTCCAAATTGATTTTTTATCTGTTGGTAAGCCGTAGTTTAGCCTCCAAAAAAACCGGAACGGGTCCAAACACCTGCTGAAGCCATTTTGGAACAGCAGAATAGCCTGGGCAGAAATGCGGTTGTTTTTGATAACACAGATAGCATGAGCAGCTGGGTAATTTATTCAGCTCCAAACGCACTGGCAGTGCCCTGACAAATGCATCACCTCCGCGCATTCAATCAAGCGAACGAAACTCACACCATTTGAGAAACAGCAACATGCCAGCCTGGGCATTGGCCTGGCCTTGATGGCGGTCAATGTTCAAAGCAATCTGCACACACCTAAAGCCTAATCTCCCCCTGACCAACCTCCACCACACGCCCGCCCACCTCTACCTGACACTCTGCACCAATGCTTAGCCGCAGATGAGCCAGGCGACCCACGCTATGGCCTTGGATCATGGTCGCGGCAAAAGGCAGAGTGATACCCTGTTCTAGTAAATAACCACCCAAATTGGCACAGGCAGAGCCGGTACCATGATCTTCCACAATCTGCCCGTGCAGCAACCAGAAATAACGGGCGATAATGTCGCCATCCTGCCAGGCCCAGACTAAAGTGCCGTCCCG
Organism: Iodobacter ciconiae; assembly: GCF_003952345.1. Lineage (NCBI taxonomy): Bacteria > Pseudomonadati > Pseudomonadota > Betaproteobacteria > Neisseriales > Chitinibacteraceae > Iodobacter > Iodobacter ciconiae. Next base: position 2,334,494 of record NZ_CP034433.1, read on the forward strand.
GTTACGCCCTTGCAGCACCACCTCGCTAAAATGCCGGCTGCTGGGCTGGCAGGCCTGCACGTCGGCGGCGCTGTTGAGCGGCACAATCAGCTGCTCGGTACCACTATCCATAAACAGAGCTGGCCCGGCAAAAGCTTGCTGCGGCAAACCAAGAGCCAGGCCTAGTTCGGCAGCAGCTGGCCCGGCGCGATGCATGGCGGGGGTGGCGCAAAGTGTGACAACATCGCCAGCAAAGCGTAGCGGAATCACTCCGGCCTTCAGCTCTAAAGTCAGCTCGGCCTGTCCGTCGCGAATTACCGCTGCGGTACCCAGGCTGGGGTGACCGGCAAAAGCCATTTCATTGATCGGGGTAAAAATTCTGACCTTGGCACTAGCTATGCAAGATGGGAAGACAAAAGTGGTTTCAGATAAATTAAGCTGCGTCGCTAATAATTGCATAGTGGCATCATCCAGCCCGCTGGCGTCAGTAAACACAGCCAAAGGGTTGCCGGCAAAAAAACTCTCAGCAAAAACATTTACTAAACGATATGAATAAGTAGGCATCGTTTGCTCTCGTTATATTTGATAAAGCCACAATCTATGGCCACAGCATGCGGCATAAATATGGCAAAAAATAGTAGCAGATAAGCGATAAAACACCATGAAAGTGTGTGCACGTGGGATCAGTTGGAAAACAATTGCCAACGCCTTTCTCAGACATCAGAGCCAAGGTCTGTATAATACGGCCGGACGCTTCGCAATTCGCCCTTACTTGGTTCAAAGATGATTCGTAAATTGATCGGCAAGGTTTTACGCCGCCCAGGCAAACGTGTGCTTCACGCAAAACACTACGGCATTCGCCGTGACCAACTTCATTCTGGCGCACTCAAAGTGTGCGATCGCTTGCAAGATGCTGGCTTTGAAGCCTACATCGTTGGCGGTGCCATACGGGATTTGATGCTGGATAAATCACCCAAAGATTTTGATGTGGCCACCAGTGCCACGCCAGAGCAGGTACGCCACGTATTCCACCGCTCGCGCATTATTGGCCGCCGTTTTCGCATTGTGCATGTGCCCTTTGGTGAAGAAATCATCGAAGTCACCACCTTTCGTGGAGCAAGCGAAGCCCCGACTGACGCTTCGGGCCGCATCTTGCGCGACAATGCCTATGGTGATATTGAAGAAGATGCTTCCCGCCGTGATTTCACCGTCAACGCGCTGTATTACAACCCGCGCACAGAGGAAATTCTGGACTTCCACCATGGCGTGTCTGATCTGGAAAACAAACGCCTGACTATTATCGGCGACCCGGATATACGTTACCGCGAAGACCCGGTGCGGATGTTGCGCGCCATTCGTCTTTCGGCCAAGCTAGGTCTGAGTATTGCACCTGCTACCAAAACACCGATTCTGATTCACGCCAAGCTTCTGGAAAACATCCCTTCAGCACGTTTATTTGATGAAATGATGAAGCTGTTATTGTCCGGCAGTGCATGGACGTGTTTGATGTCGTTGCGCGAAAATGGCCTGCATAAGCTGCTGTTTCCTCTATTAGAAAAACAACTCTCCAGGCCCGATACCACCACTTTTTTACGCAAAGCTTTAGAGAGTACCGATCAGCGCATTAATGAAGACATGCCTGTTTCTGCCGGTTATATTTTTGCAGCCCTGCTCTGGCATGAAGTAGAAGCTGACTGGATTAAACGTCAGGCTGCGGGTGAATATCCTGTGCCCGCCCTTGTTGAAGCCATGAATACGGTTGAGAGCAAGGTGCAAAAGCGCATGGCGATTCCGAATCGCTACGGCGCGGCCATGAAAGAGATCTGGCTGTTGCAACCGCGTTTTGAGCAGCGTGTAGGCACTCGCCCATGGCGCTTGATGGAGCAACAACGCTTTCGTGCAGCCTACGACTTTTTGATGCTGCGCGCAGAGTGCGGCATGGTTGAAAACTCGCTGGGTGACTGGTGGACGCGTTTTCAGAATGCCGACGAAGACACACGCATGGCCCTGATGGCTGCCGCTACGGACAAACCAGCGGGAGCGCATGCCAAAAAGCGCCGCCGCCGTAAGCCAAACAACCCGAAAGGCGAATAAATAAAGCCCAGATCCTAGGTATCAGGGCATCCGCCCTGAGGAAAAAATGCCTGGAAAAAAGCAGCTTTTTTTCTAGTGGGGTCTGAAGTTTCACAGTCCGACCAGTAAAATCATCAGAACAATGAATCAAAACCTGGCCCTGATGATTTTCTGTGTTCCGCTTCTCAACTCTGGCTTCTCCGTGTCTACAGACCGCAGATTTTGGGGGTCTTTTTTTAAATAGGTAATGGATTACCCAATGAGTACGGTCGCTTTTATCGCGCTGGGTGCCAATCTGGGCCAACCTGCTTTGCAGTTGCAACACGCGTTGGATCTGCTCGCCAAACTGCCACAAAGCCAGCTGCTACAGCAATCCAGCTTTTACAGCAGCAGTGCCGTCGGTTACACCGATCAGCCCGATTTTATCAATGCCGTTGCTAAACTAAAAACCTGCCTTAGCGCCGCAGCGCTATTGCAGGCCATGCTTGCTATCGAAGCCGAATGCGGGCGGCAGCGTACTTTTCAGGACGCACCACGGACCTTAGATTTAGATCTGCTGCTCTATGGCGACGCCCAGATCCGGCAAGATCATCTGATCGTGCCGCACCCGCGCATGCATCAGCGCGCTTTTGTATTACACCCGCTTACCGAAATTTCCCCCGATATTTTTATTCCCGGACTGGGGCCAGCCAGTGCCTTTTTGCCGCTGGTAGCCGATCAGCAACTATCCGTACTTACAGCAGGCAAACCTCTGGGGTAGACTTGCTGCATTGCGTCACAAACGCCAAACTCCCATGGATTACCCATTACCATGAAAACCACTGTTAGTACCTTGCAGAACATGAAGCAAGCCGGGCAAAAAATCACCATGCTCACTTGCTATGACGCCAGCTTTGCCAGCCTGCTAGACGACGCGGGTGTAGAAATCCTGCTGATTGGCGATTCGCTTGGCAACGTCATTCAAGGTCACACCTCTACCCTGCCCGTCAGCCTTGCCGATATGGTTTACCACACGCACTGTGTGGCACGCGGCAGCAAAGATGCGCTTGTGCTGGCAGATTTGCCTTTTGGCAGCTATCAGGTTTCCCCGCAGCAAGCCTATGCCAGCGCTGCCGAGCTGATGGCAGCAGGTGCGGAAATGGTTAAGCTCGAAGGCGGCATGATCATGACTGAAACAGTTGATTTTCTGGCTAATCGCGGCATTCCGGTTTGCACCCATATTGGCTTGCAACCACAGTCAGTTAATATTTATGGTGGCTATAAAGTACAGGGCAAAAGCGAATTTGATGCCGAAGTGCTTAAACGCGACGCCCTCGCTCATCAAGCCGCAGGCGCAGCAATGGTACTGATGGAAATGGTGCCAGCTCATGTGGCCAAAGCCGTTACCGAAGCACTGACCATCCCGACAATTGGGATTGGTGCAGGCGTGGATGTCGACGGCCAAGTACTGGTCTTGCACGATATGCTAGCCGTTTACCCCGGCAAAAAAGCCCGCTTCGTCAAAAACTTTATGGCAGGCAGCCACAGCATTCAAGCCGCTGTTGAAGCCTACGTCAAAGCAGTAAAAGGCATGACCTTCCCTGCTGACGAACATAGCTTTTAAGCTCCGATCACCATCTGTTAGGGCGGGTTAAAACCCGCCCTAAGCTTTTTTGAATACGGTTACTTATGAAAATCATCCATAGCATTGAAGAACTGCGCGCCTGGCGTGCCACCGTGGGCACGGTTGCCTTTGTGCCCACCATGGGCAATCTGCATGCGGGTCATATGACCCTGATTGATGCGGCGCGTAAAGAAGCCGAGCATATCGTGGTCAGCATCTTTGTAAACCGCCTGCAGTTTGGTCAGGGTGAAGATTTTGAAGTTTACCCACGCACCTTAGAGCAAGATGCCGCGCTAATTGCAGCGCAAGGCGGTGTAGATGTAATTTTCGCGCCGGACGAAAAAGTGCTCTACCCCAAGGTGATCCAGCAGTATCAGGTTGAGCCGCCAGCCATACAGGACGAGCTGTGCGGCGCATTCCGCCCGGGGCATTTTCGCGGAGTAGCGACAGTGGTTACCAAACTCTTTAATATCGTTCAGCCCAATGTGGCCTGTTTCGGCAAAAAAGATTACCAGCAGCTTTTTGTCATTAAAAGTATGGTGGAAGACCTAAACCAGCCCGTGAAAATTGTATCTGTAGACACAGGCCGTGCAGCAGATGGCTTGGCGCTTTCTTCCAGAAATGGCTATCTCAGTGCGGCGCATAAGCTTGAAGCCACCCGCATTTATCATCATTTAAGCCGTATGAAAGCCGCTATTGAAGCGGGTGAGCGTGATTACGAGCGCCTCAGCGCAGAAACCACCGGCGACTTACTGGCACGCGGCTGGGTCAGCGTTGATTACGTAGAAATGCGTAATGCACTGACACTAAAACCAGCTGCTGTCACAGATCACCAGCTGGTAATCCTGATCGCCGCACGCCTTGGCCACACCCGCCTGATCGATAATATCGAAATCAGCTTATAATCGTGCCGGGCAAGAAAAATATGCTGTAGCTTACCCGCACAGACGTACGCTATAGCAATTTGTAAAATGCCACGTGGGCACGCGTGCCCACCCTACTAAAGTCTGTTGGCTTAAAGACGCCCTTCAGCCGCCTTGCTATTTCCGCATCAAAAAATCCCCACCTGATCACGCCCCCAATAAGCCAGGCAAACTTAAGCCACGCCAAGGCAATGCACTCGGCTGCTTGCAAAAAACTTATTACCAAGATAAGGCAAGATATAGCTTCTTCTACTAAATTAAGGGAATAGCGACAGATTAAACGGCCCCAACATGCCCCATTTTTCTATATCGATACCGCAATGAAAGCCTCTTTCTGGAACAAAGACGGAGTGATCGGTGCAGCTGTGCTGCTGGTATATCTGACAGCCCTACAGTTTACCTCCTTGATTTTTGCTTTAGAGCAACGTGCTTACGATGTGGGCGTAAAGCTGACTTCCCGAAATGCAGATACCCGCATTGCCGTTATTGCCATCGATCAAACCAGTATCGATCATATTGGGCGCTGGCCCTGGCCGCGTGAAATTCATGCGCAACTGATTGATAAGCTGGCTGACGCAAAAACTAAAGTCATTGCGACCAGTGTGTTATTTACCGAAGAGCCCAAAGAGCGCGGGCTGGTTTATATCGAAAAACTATACCGCCTGTATAAAGAAGACGCATCGGCCCCCAATAGTGTGACGTGGACAACGATGGGCTCCGTCTTTAACGAAGCAGTAGTTAAGCTTAATGTGGATCAGCAGCTGGCAAACAGCATCGCCAAAGCAGGTAATGTGATCTTGGCTATGTCATTTGAATTGGGCCAAGCAGCAGGTGAGCCTGATAAACCCCTCCAGGGCGCAATCAGAAAATGGAAGTTAGAAACCAGTGACCACCCTGCCAACGACTGGCTCACCTCGGCCAGGACAGACCAGCCTTTAAAGAGTATTGCCGATGGTGCAGCTGGCGTAGGCGGCAACAGCATCGTACCCGATCATGATGGCGTAGTGCGCAGCATTCCACTTGCTACGCGTTACTCCAACCGGATTTACCCGACTTTTCCCCTCCTGGCTGCCGCTACCGGCCTGAATCTGGCCCCCAGGCAAATCAAACTAACGCTGGGTGAATCAATTACGCTGGGTAATGTACGCCTGCCTGTCAGCAGTAATGCAAGCTTCCGGCCTTACTTTTACCCCGCTCAAAATGGTAAAGCCCCCTTTTCGGTCGATTCTTTTTACGATGTGCAGGCAGGGAAAATCCCTCTCGATAAATACAAAGACAAAATCATCCTGATTGGCACAACGGCACCGGGGGTAGCTCCATTGTTGATCACGCCGGTTTCCCCCGGAGAGGCTCCGGTTATTATTGCAGCCCACACCTTATCCAGCCTATTGCAACAACACTACTTTGTATCGCCTCAGTGGAATCCCCTGCTTTCACTGGCACTGGCGCTTTTAATCACCCTTTATCTGTGCCTGATATTGCCACACCTCAAAGCAGGCTCCGCCGCTATGCTGACCGGAGCACTGTTTTTGCTGCTGCTCATCAGTCATTTTGTGCTGATGACCCAATCCATGCTATGGATTCATTTAATGGGGCCAGCCAGCCTGTTGCTGCTCGGTTATGGTGTGCTCACGACCAAGCGTTATCTGTCCAATGAGCAAACAGAAGAAAAATCGACGGCAGAATCTGCCGAATCTAACCGAATGCTAGGCATGGCTTTTCAGGGGCAGGGACAGCTGGATATGGCTTTTGAAAAGCTCTCCAAAGTGCCTTTAGATGACGGCATGATGGGCGTTTTATATAATCTGGCGCTGGATTTTGAAAGAAAGCGCCAATTTGATAAAGCCAAAATGGTTTACCAATATATGGCTGGCCACAATCCCAAATACCGCGATCTGGAAGCAAAATTAAAACGCGCACACCAGATATCTGAAACCACAGACAGCAGCAGTGGCGGCATTAATGGCAGCATGCTGCTGGAAGACGGTAGCGTAGAAAAGCCCATGCTGGGACGTTATCAGGTAGAAAAAGAGCTGGGCAAAGGGGCAATGAGCATTGTTTATCTAGGTAAAGATCCCAAAGTTGGCCGCGATGTGGCAATTAAAACGATCTCGCTCTCGCAAAAATTTGAACCTGATCAGATTGATGAAATACGGCAATCTTTCTTGGAGGAGGCCGAAAACGCAGGGCGACTCAACCACCCCAACATCGTCACTATTTTGGGCGCAGGAGAGGAACACGATCTCTGCTATATCGCCATGGAGCATCTCAAAGGCGCAAATTTACAAGCCTACACCAAGGTGGACCATTTATTGCCATTGCTAGATTGTGCAAGTATCGTCGGGAAAGTTGCGCAAGCCTTACAGTATGCCCATATACAGCATATCGTCCACCGCGGTATCAGGCCCGCCAACATTATGTATGAGCCTTCCGAAAAAATCGTCAAAATCACCGACTTTGGCATTACACGGATCAGCGATTCAAATAAAACACACACTGCCATCATGACGGGGGCACTGTCCTATATGTCACCCGAGCAGCTTTCGGGCAAAAAAATGGATGGCCGCTCCGATTTATTTTCCCTGGGGGTCGTGCTCTACCAGCTCAGCACCGGCAGTCTGCCCTTTACCGGTGAATCAACGGCGGAGCTTATATACAAAATAATTAATGATGCACCGCAAGACCCAAGGCAGATCAATCCTCTGTTACCCCCCATGCTCGCCGCCATTATTATGAAGGCTTTACAAAAAGACGAAACGACTCGTTTTCAGACCGGCGCACATTTTGCTGCTGCTATGGCTAAACTAGAAGCAGGATTACGTACAAGAGAAGCCAATGCCTAACCTTTCACAAGCGCTGGATATGGCAGGCGTAACAGACTCCGGCTTGCATCGCGATCATAATGAAGACACCATTCACTTTGATGCAAAAAAAGGCCTTGTGGTACTGGCGGATGGGATGGGCGGTTATAACGCGGGTGAAGTGGCCAGCGGTATCGCAGTAGAAATGATTTGCCATGTGGTGCATGATGCGATGCAATCCAGTTTTCCCCTGCATTTGCCAAGACCAAACAGCCTCTGGCCTGCCGCACACGATGTGCTGATGGCTGCCGTCCACTATGCAAATCAGTCCATCTACAGCACGGCACAAAGCCAGCCCCAATGTGCAGGAATGGGCACCACTCTGGTCTGCGCGCTGTTTTATGATTCCCGCCTTGCCGTCGCCCATGTGGGCGACTCCAGGCTTTACCGCCTACGGGGCGAGGAGTTTATTCAGCTAACAAGAGATCATTCTTTTTTACAAGAGCAAATAGACAGCGATATCATCACCCCTGAAGAAGCACGGCACTCTACTTATAAAAATCTGGTTACCCGGGCAGTAGGGATAGAGAGCAGCGTACAGGCCGAGTTACACGAATACGCTGTTTTACCCGGCGATATTTATTTATTCTGCTCCGATGGCCTCAGCGATATGGCTGATGATCATGATATTGCAGATAGCATTACGGCCTTCAGTAGTAATTTGGAGCTCAGCAGCACGCAGTTGATTCAGCTGGCTAACGATATGGGGGGAAAAGATAATATTTCTGCCATTTTAGTAAAAGTAAAAGAAGCTTTTCCGGCCAATACAGGTTTGTGGTCAAAAATGAGTGCCTGGTTTACCTAGTCAGATTCTGTTTTCAGAGCGATGCTTTTAAAATAAAAATTGCTCGATAAGCGGGTCTTTTATCCAAGAAGAGAAACAAATTATGGCCAAAATCGTTCTTAGTCTGGACGGCGTTTTAATTAAAGAAATCAAACTCAACAAAGAGCGGCTCACCATTGGCCGCCGCCCGGGTAATGATTTACAAATCGATAACCTGGCAGTTTCGGGAGAGCATGCAGTATTAATCATGCAAGGCTCGAATGTATTTATTGAAGATTTAAACAGCACCAATGGCACTAAAGTTAATTATCACGAAATTCAAAGAGAGCGGCTTCAAGAAGGCGATGAAATTCTTGTCGGCAAGCATATTTTGCGTTACGTCAGCGAAAAAATTGCTGACGATCCCGATTTTGAAAAAACAGTCATGATGGAGCGCCCCCCAGCCAGAACAAAACCGGTGCATCCCCCTATGCAGCTCACCCCCACCTCGGCAGATACACCGCATCAGCCACTGGGTGTGATTAAAGTAATGTCCGGAGCCAATGCTGGAAAAGAGCTGGAACTCAATAAAAAACTCACCTCCCTTGGCAAAACGGGAGTGCAGGTCGCCGTTATCACCCAAAGACCGCAGGGCTATTTCTTAACCCATGTAGAAGGTGATAAACACCCTTCTATCAATAAAAAAGAAATTGGTATTCAGGCTCATTTACTTCAAGAAAAAGACGTTATCGAGCTGCTGGGCATCGAAATGACGTTTTTCTATCGCAGCTAGGGATAAAAGCCCGTTTTTGCAAACACGGGCACAAGCATCTCCTTAGAGCATTACTTACGGGTTCTGATCTATACCCTTGACGCTTCCCCTGCCCCCTGGTGTCTAGTACGGAAAAGGCAGGGGAGCCGGCAGCATTGAGCCAGAAATGGTAGCCCCCGAGCTGAATATCAACGCACACGTTGCCAGAGCGCTTAGCCATCCTTAAAACAAATGATTTACCCGCAGGACCCAGACAAATTTTGAAGGGCAGCATCTGCCGTACTCGCTTACCCAGCCTGCAGCAGGGCATGGCGGAAATGCCCCTGTTTACGGTGGCATGGTCACGTTTCTTTAATAACAAAGGTAAAATATCTTCAAGACAGGCTGGCAGGTGAGTTAAGCCACTTTAGAAACCCGGGCCGCAATTTATCAGCTACCCCCACAAACCAGCCTGCAATTTCTGCGGATATAGGCATCAATACCAGAAATATAACGATCAGTGATATGGGATCCAAATTCCGAATGAATTACACTATAAGGTGAGCAGAAGCGAAATCTTGCCGAAATACAGCCGCTTACTTTACAGAAAGTAACAACAAAAACCGGGCATGATCCTTACAGTAATGCACTTAGACAGAATCTAAAATTTCAGGCGTGATCCACCTAGCAGTAACCGGGATGGCGTACATCAATTTGACAGCCAACAGCAGGCCTCTCAATGCACTTACAAATACTGGGGTGTAGTGGCGGAATCGGGGGTGCAAACCGCAGCACCTCTTTTTTACTTAACGATTCGATCCTGATCGACGCAGGAACCGGAGTAGGAGACCTGAGCTTTACGGCGCTTACCCGTATTGAACATGTTTTCCTTACCCATGCCCATCTTGATCATATTGCCTGCCTGCCTATGCTGGCCGATACCATACTGGGCAGCCGAAGCGCTCCGCTCACCGTTTATGCCAGTAAGGCCACATTAGACGCGTTAAAAAAACATATTTTCAATTGGGCCATCTGGCCCGACTTTAACAAAATACCCAATAGTGAAGCCCCTTTTCTACGCTATGCCACACTGGAGACAGGGCAATCTTGCTGCATAGAAAAATGCACCATTACCGCCATCCCCGCAGTACACACCGTGCCTGCCGTTGGTTATCAACTCGATAGCGGGCAAAACTCAATTATTTTTAGCGGTGATTCGGTTTGCAGCCCCGCTTTCTGGGACATCGTCAACACCACCGGCAACCTCGGCCACTTGATCATCGAAACAGCATTTAGCAATCGTGAATACCAGCTCGCCAATACGGCCAAGCACTTTTGCCCCCTTACATTACTAGAACAGCTCAAAAATTTGAGCCGCCCTTGCCAAATATGGGTAACCCACTTAAAACCTGCCGACTCTGAGCTAACTATGCAAGAAATACTGCAGGATAACAAAGACTTGAATATCCGCAGATTAGAGCAAAATCAGGTGATCAATTTTTAGCCCTTTCCGGCCAGCGCATGCCTCATCACACTTTAAGCCCGTAAATACAGCCAGACTATAGTAATCAAATAATCATTTAATCGCCCACATCCCCAATACCCCAACATGGCTGGCCAGCTGTAATCGAGCCGCTCTCCATTCTGCTAAAGCACGAATTTGCTGCTACAAAGAATCAGATAATGTTGATTGTGCATTGGTCAACTCTAAAATGGTGGTGCCCTCATTCCATTCTGACGGATGCAAAACAAATCGTGGGCCATGGCTATATCGATGAAGTGTTTCTTCATTTACAAATGCCCACGTAATGTATGCGCTTGGTGATACCTCTCCGTCATTTTGCAAAAACAAAAATTGGTCATGTAAAACAGCGGGCTTGATCCAATGCAAAAACGACTTAATATCAAGGTCTTTTCTTAAAGCATCTTGACTGCACAGCTCAACCATCGCCCCGATATACATTTGAAAATATGGCTTAAGCTTTTCAGAAGAGGATTTAATCCCTGCATTTATAGTGCTTATGCTCATAGCATCACCTGGCAACCGGATAAACCACCTAAAGAAAACTGCGAAGTAAAATATACACCCGGAAAACATCCTGATGAAATGCATTATATTTACGTTGATTATATTTAAATATCTTAAATCAAATAAAATATACATATCTTTAACGAAAATGTATTTCATAAGTATTAAATAAAAACAAAATTCAATAACATTATTATATGGCGCTTATAAAAAACAACAATCAATTATTTAATTGATGTGTTTTATTTTAAAAAAACCGGGGAAATTAAAATAAAAAACCATATCTTGCAAGAAAAGACATAATTTCTAAAAATGATTTTTGTTATTTTTTAAAAAAGCAACTAAAATTTTACACATAACTGTATATCAAAAATTTAGATTAAAACATATTCTGATCACATGCTTTAGCTGCAAATTGGATCAAAAATAAAAATAGATAAGATTAATCTGAATAAACAATATTTAATCACTAACCTCTTCTAAAAAATTCTTATGCAAAAAAATAAAATAGGCCATCAAAAACTACAAATCCTTATAACAAGACTCACCAAAGGCATCATAATCAAAACGGATTTAAACTCACCCCCAGGTAAGTGACGAAAAACACGAATGAAGTACTGGAGAATCATTGCGAGACGGGCATGATCATTGAGCTATCTTATGATCAAGCAGGCTTTAAAGAAGTGGACTACGCCGATTCAAAACCAGCTCTTGGTTCTGAATCGGTTTGTCATAGAGGTTGATGACCGGCAGAGCAATCACCAATGATATCACTAGTATTTACATAAAGAGATTCACAGATTTCTTGTTCACAACTTTTGCTCAGTAAAATGCACACGCTCAAAGTTGCTGCCGTATTCCACGATGCGAACAAACTTCACTCTAATAGTTTGTTCACCATTCCATAGTTCGCACTGCCGGTCCGCCCTGAACCAGCCATTTGGCAAAAGCAATGTTTGCGGGGCTTTTAAAATAGGCATGGCCGGTAGCCAGACAATATTTGTATATTCGGGTGTAGCCCGAGCAGGCTCACAAGGCCGGATAGCTGCGGCTTTAGGTAGGCCCGGCAATAAAACCAAGTTCAAATACAAACGGCCTTCGCTTTCTTCCAGCCAGCGCACCACGCCTGCCAGATGATGAGCAGAAGACTTCACCACCATCAGCTGATTCAGGCTGATACGCTCTCCCTGAGCTGCCATACGGCTTAAACGCAGGCTCTGTGCTGTTTCATTCAGCACATCCCATTGCTCTGCCGGTGGCAAAGACTGTAACTCGCTACTTTGCCGGGAAGTGGTGAGATCACCAAACAACTGGATATTGATTAAATTACGGCTGCCTGCTTTTATAGCGTCTTCAGCCGGCGGGGTATAATCAGCATCGGCCACATGACGATGCTGCGCAGGCAAAGCTAAAATCAGTGATACGGTACGCGGCTTCGCCTCACAGGGTGCACGCTCGGTACCATGCTCGCACCAAAGATGGTAAAGATCGGACAAAACATCCAGAGCAACTTGCGGGCCAAGCTCACTGCCCAGACCCAGTTTTTCCGGTAATTCGCCCTTGCGCAGCAATTTAATGCGTTTGGATAGGACTTGTGCCAGTGCCAGGGTATCAATCTCGCGAATATCCGGCCCTTCTTTAGGCTGGACATAACGCTGGGGGCTCCCTGGCTCTGCCAGATTGATCTGCAAAGGTGTTTTTCCCGGCAAAGCAGGCGCTTGCCGTGCAATCTGACTGCGTATTGAAAACAATTCCAGTATTTGATCAATCCACAACAGACGCCGCAAAGTATGCTGATTTGAATGAGCTGCAGAAAGTAGCAGAGTATGGATAAAGACGGCTTGTACCGTGGTCGAATCACCCGCGCTAAGCAAGCTGTCTTTTACTTTTTTAGCCGTAATCTCCAATTGCTCGGCATGCCGGTAAAAGCTGAATATTTTTGCCCAAATTACATCTGGCACTCTTCGCCCGACCAGACAGTAACAGCGCACCACAAAACCCATGCAGCGAACAGCGCGCTCGGCAAGCAAAGGCAAAAATTCAGAAATAGGTGAATCATCAGCCAGAGCATCTTGCCAGCAGCGCACATAGGCATCAGCCATAGCCTCCCATAGCTTACTGGCGGCTTGCCACTGTGCCTGCTCTGAAGCACTCAGCGGCAATGGTTTTGCTGCATATTCATGCGATAGCGCAAACTGTACATCATGTACCGAGCTGCGCAATATTTCCAAAGATTTAAGCGCCTCCAGCGGAGCCATATTACCTTCGGCCAGCGTTTCCATTGCACCACACAATTCTGCATGTGCCACATGAGTATTCATCAGTGGTAATAAAATTAGCCAGTCTTTCGTGCTGCGGGCATCTGTAAATGGAGGATAATTCATCGTTATATGGCCTGCAAAGCGATTCTGAGAGCCAGTAACTGTTTGGCAGATACCTTAGATTCCACCTCTGGTCTGGCCGCCTCAGCCCAAATGGGCGCGGGGAAATGACGATCCTCTTTAAAGCGGGGAATAAGATGCCAGTGTAAATGCGGTACCATATTGCCCAGGCTGGCTAAATTTACCTTATCAGGCTGTAGTGTGCTGCGAATGGCCGATTCCACCGCAAAAACCAGCTGCATCAGCCGTTGCCTGTCCTGAGCATTTAAGTCGCTAAACTCTGCCGTATGCTGTTTTAAGATAACACGGCAAAAACCAGGGTATCCCGGCTCATCAACCAGCACTACACGGCAAAAATCATCCTGCCAGAGTATTTCTCCACCGCTATCACTGCACAGCACACAATCTGAATTCATTATATTATTCCTGTTTATTTGCGTCATTATAGGCAGAGCATTCACCCAAATAAGCGGCTGCTATTCTAACTCCGCCACCCGGCTGCCGCTATCGGTAGCAACCATAACCTTACACCATAAAAATATATCGCCTTTGGCGCGAAATCTAACAAATCGCCCAGGAAAAGCTGCTCAAAGCGGCCGCAATCTCAGTACAATCAATTATTTCAAGCACAATAATTACCAATCCGATATACAACTAGCTTTTATACGATAACTGAGAACGCCAATTACCACCATTTCAAGTCATTCGCGCCGATTGGGTGCTTATGCTATTGCGGCCCCACTATTTATTCGAATATATTCTGCGCCGTCCCCTACCATTTAATGGCTACAACATTCGCCATATTGTTAATATCTCCGGCACCGGCCATTAGATTTCTGGTACCGACAAGAGTAGAGATTAAAATGGAGCACGGTAACCTTAAATCAGAAAACCCCGCAGGGGAAATTACCTATTATTTCAGCATGGTACATAAAAGTGGGATACCCTATAATATCAAAATACTAAAGGAAAATAAAAATGAACCTGATCTTTGTTTGGACAATAATACTAATACCAGGCTTAACCATTAATTTAATCATTCACAAATGGTGCTTAAAAAAACAAACAAAAAAATCATCTGAAATATGGCTACTCATTTTTAATGGTATTTTCTTTTCTCCATTTATTGGATTAATTATATTTTCAAACTCAAATGGCGGATATGGTGCAGGGCTTGCTGCTGTGCTTATCCCTTTGGTAAATACCGGTTTAAGCATATTATTAATTTTTTATGTAGCATTAAGCAATCGCCCAGAGCCAGAAATGCACCCATCTTCATCGGCAAATTTTAAAACGGATCAATAATATTCTTTATGCAACTGAGAATAAACATACAATGGCCAGCTCATTCCCTCTAGTCAACTGTAACACCACCTGCCTTGCACCCATGATCTTCACTGTATTTTGGCCAATAACAAGCATTGCCCTCATTGGGATGCTGATTATTAGCGCATTTCATATCAAAAAAGACGCAGGAAAAATATTGCTAACCAGCGCTATTATTCTTATATTTTGGTGGGCCAATATTCTTATATAAAGATGCGCAATACATCTCTTTGGACAAACTAAAGTAAAAATGTCAGCTCCTAATCAATACATAGGCACAAAGGCATACCGCCTTACAAGCAAATCATAAAAAATGGGCACATCATTTGTGCCCATTTTATTAAATTACAACAATACCCGCTCAATTCCACCATTTCTGACTTTTTCTACATATTCCGGCATCCAGTTTGCACCTAATACCGTTTTGGCGATTTCTACCACGATGTAGTCAGCAGTGGTGCCTGAATCGTCATTGTAGCGGCTCAAACCCTGCAGGCAAGATGGGCAGGAGGTGAGGATTTTGACTGCCACGGGCTTAGCGCCTGGATCTTGCAGAGCTGCCCCAGATTCAGCCCGCAGCTTATCTGCGCCCTTTTTCATTTCCTCTTCTTTTCTGAAGCGAACCTGCGTGGCGATTTGCGGCTTGGATACGCCAAAGGTGCCTGATTCACCGCAGCACCGATCATTCAGCTCTACTTTCTGCCCCATCAGTTCATTGGCCACATCAATGCCTTTATAAGTCTTCATCGGTGTATGGCATGGCTCGTGATACATATAGCGATCACCGCTTACACCTTCCAGTTTCACGCCTTTTTCCAGCAGATATTCGTGAATATCCAAAAGACGGCAGCCGGGGAAAATCAGCTCAAACTGATACTTTTGCAGCTGATCCATACAGGTACCGCAAGACACAATCACCGTTTTGATATCGAGGTAATTAAGCGTGGTGGCAAGGCGATGGAATAACACGCGGTTATCCATAGTGATCTTATCGCCCTTATTTTTTTCACCCCCCGCTGCCTGTGGATAACCGCAGCAAAGATAACCCGGCGGCAGCACTGTCGTTGCGCCCACATGCCAGAGCATGGCTTGCGTAGCCAGGCCCACCTGACTAAATAGGCGCTCCGAGCCGCAACCGGGGAAGTAAAACACTGATTCCTGCTCCTCTGGTCTATTGAGGCGCTGCGGGTCCCGTATCACCGGTACCACGGTTGCGTCTTCCACATCCAGCAAGGCGCGGGCTGTTTTTTTGGGTAAGCCACCCGGCATAGGCTTATTAATGAAGTGGATCACCTGCGTTTTGATCGTCGGCTTACCCACGGTAGCGGGCGGCGACTTTAAAGCAGGCTTAAGTAAGCCCATGCGCTTGGCTACGGTGTGCGCCAGACGCTGGCCTTTATAACCCCACTCAATCGTTACCTTACGGATCAGCTTGATGGTGGCCGGATCTTTAATGGTTAAGAAGCCCATACCCAGCGCGGTAACAGGGTTAAATTTCTTTTTGCCTTCTTTGCGCAGAAAATTACGCATGGCGATCGATACATCGCCAAAATCAATATTTACCGGGCAGGGATTCACACAGCGATGACACACCGTGCAATGGTCAGCCACATCCCCCAGTTCGTCAAAATGCCTGAGCGATACGCCCCGGCGGGTTTGCTCCTCGTATAAAAACGCTTCGGTGAGTAATCCCGTAGCCAGAATTTTATTACGCGGGCTGTATAGCAAATTAGCTCGCGGCACATGGGTGGAGCAAACCGGCTTGCACTTACCGCAGCGCAGACAGTCTTTAACGCTATTGCTGATCTCACCGATATCGGACGCTTCTAAGATCAGCGATTCAGCCCCCAGCAGACTGAAAGATGGCGTATAGGCATTGGCCAGATCCGCGCCCGGCATCAGCTTGCCTTTATTAAAGTGGCCGTTCGGGTCAACCCGCTGCTTATACGCTTCAAACGGGGCCAGTTCTTCGCGCGTCAAAAACTCATATTTAGTGATACCAATGCCGTGCTCGCCGGAAATCACACCATTCAGATTTCTGGCCACGCCCATAATCCGAGCCACGGCATGGTGAGCACGCTGCAGCATTTCGTAATCGTCAGAATTCACCGGAATATTGGTGTGCACATTGCCGTCGCCAGCGTGCATATGCAAGGCAACCCAGGTACGGCCTTTCAGCACTTTCTGCTGGATGGCAAACACCAGCTCCATAATGGATTTATCGGTGCGGCCGGAAAACAGTGTTTCCAGCTCGCCCAATAGCTCACGCTTCCAGCTCACCCGCAGCACAAAATCACGCAGTGCTAAAAAGACGCTTTGCGGAATATCATCGCCGATCAGCTCTTTTTCTAAAGGCATGGTTGGGAACGCGGCGCGATACAGCTCGAATGAATCATCGAGGTGATCAAAAATCCACTGCCAGTGCAGCCGTGATTTAGCAATCAAATCAAGGGCAGTTTCACGTCTGTCGCCAATAAACTCTTCAGCACTGACTGGCGCATCCCCGGCATCCACCGGCAAGCGACCGTGGGCAAAAAAGTCTTGCAGCTTATCAAGCAGTTCCAGCTTGCTGGTCAGCGACAGCTCAATATTGATGCGCTCGATCGCATCGGAATACTCGCCAAGGCGTGGCAGCGGAATCACCACATCTTCGTTCACTTTAAAGGCATTGGTATGGCGGGCAATGGCCGCAGTGCGGGCGCGATCCAGCCAGAATTTTTTACGCGCTTCCGGCGTAATGGCCACAAAACCTTCACCACCACGCACATTCGCCAGCTGCACCACATGGCTCGATGCCTGCCCCACCGCGTCTTCGTCATCAGACACCAGATCGGCGATCAACACCATTTTGGGCCGGCCACGGCTTTTAGCCTTGGTGGCATAGCCCACGGCGCGCACATAGCGCCAGTCCAGATGCTCTAAACCGGCCAGCTGCACACGAGGATGCGCATCCAGATAATCTTTGATTTCTACAATTGATGGCACGGCACGGCTTACTTCGCCAAAGAATTCCAGGCACACCGTACGCACATGTGCAGGCATGCGGTGCAGCACAAAACGGGCGCTGGTAATCAGCCCGTCAGTGCCTTCTTTTTGAATGCCTGGCAGGCCGGAGAGAAATTTATCGGTAACGTCTTTACCCAAGCCTTCCTTACGAAATTGACTACCAGCAATCACCAGGTTTTCATCGCTGATCAGCGTTTTGCCATCAGGCTTAAATTTGCGAATCCGGAATGTAGCTTGTTTGGCATCATGGATCTTGCCCATATTGTGATCCATACGCTCGATAAACATCCAGTTACCGTCCGGATCAACCATCTTCCAGCTCACCAGATTATCCAGCGCCGTGCCCCACAGTACGGCTTTTTTACCCCCCGCATTCATCGCCACATTGCCGCCAATGCAAGATGCATCAGCCGAGGTCGGGTCAACCGCGAACGCCAAACCGGCCGCTTCAGCGGTTTCCATTACCCGGCGGGTAACCACACCTGCACCGCACTGAATGGTGGCAACGATGCCAGCCACACCGGGGATTTCACGGTATTCAATACCGTTGTGCTGATCCAGTTTTTCGGTGTTGATCACCGCAGAAAGTGCCGTCAGCGGCACGGCACCACCGGTGTAACCCGTACCACCGCCACGCGGGATAATTGTCAGCCCTAGCTCGATACAGGCCGCCACCAAAGGTGCCATTTCTTCTTCGGTATCGGGAGCCAGCACCACAAAAGGGTATTCAACACGCCAGTCAGTGGCGTCAGTTACGTGGCTCACCCGCGCCAAACCATCGAAACAAATATTGTCATTGCGGGTAATGCGGCCCACTTTTTTAAGCACTTTGCGGCGTAGTAAAGCCACATCAATAAACTCGCGCTCGAAACACTTCACCGCCTCACGGGTGCGATCAATCAAAAACGCAACCTGTGTGTTTTCCTGACGGCGCTTCTCGATCTCGTGCACACGGTGATGCATGGCCTCGGTCAGCATATTCAGACGTTTAGGATTATCGAGTAAATCGTCTTGCAGATAGGGGTTGCGCCTCACAACCCAGATATCCCCCAGAACTTCAAACAACATTCTGGCGGAGCGGCCAGTTTTACGTTGCTGGCGCAAATCATCAAGCACCTGCCAGGCATCATCCCCAAGCAAGCGAATCACAATCTCGCGATCGGAAAATGAAGTGTAGTTGTAAGGAATTTCGCGCACACGATCATGCACAGGCTGCGGAAGGGTGGGAGTAGTAATAGGCTCGGCCATGGAGGACTCTTGGGGCTTACTGGATCATGGGAGCGTTGATTCTAGCGGAAAACCCTCATTGTCATAGCCCCATTTTTTTTAGGGACACCAATCCCGCCCCCTTAAACTCCCGTTTTCAATAGCTTAGCCCTGTATCAAAAACGAAAAATCTTCACATTAATGCAACAAAATGACGTACTTTTACTACCAATTTTTACTCTAAAAATCGTATAACGCACTTAAAAAAACAGATATCTGACCAGCACCCAAACCAATACAAATTTATCTGGCAAATACGAAGATTGATATTGCAATGGCATCATAGCAAAGTGCAAGAAGCATTAAACTCTTTTCTGACTGACCAACAATGAAACACAGATTTAATCAAAGCGTAAACAGGCCTCAGTTTGGAACAGGCAAATCCATTTCCATTGATCTTAGTTGTGCCGAAGCCGATTGCTCTAAAAGTAAAGAGCGTAAATGCCTGTGTGTTGCCTCATGTTTTTCATGCAAATCAGGCTGATTCATTTTTTGATAAATGACAGCAAAAGCCTCATGAATCTCCGCCAGTAAATACTGAGACTCTATCACCTCTGCCAGGTTAAATGCCCTTTGCAACTCATCCAAACCAGCCTCATACTCTGCATTAGCCAGGGAGCAGCGCCCTAATGCTAATAAATTGGCCGCTTCATTCCAGGTGTTGATATGTAAGCGATTAATTTTGAGTGCAACCAGAAAATTCATTCTGGCTCTTTCAATATCACCGCGTGCTAATCGAATTAAACCAAATACACTGTAAACCTCAGCCTCCAGCTCATAATTATCTTCGGCCCTCACTAAGGGTAATGCTTGTCTGGCAATTGCCATTGCATCATCCAGACGATTCAAACGAAATAAATCCACGGCAATATTAATCAGGCAGATACTTTGGTAATTAGCATCATGCTCTTTTTTTGCTAAATCCTGCGCCATTTTATGATGAATTAATGCCACTTCAAATTGCTCATGAGCATAATATAGCTGCCCCAAACCTATGTGAGCACAAAGGCGCTGAGTAGTTTCAATGGCCTGGGCAGAGAGCTCAAGGCAATGGCACCAGTACCGAGCCGCGCTTTCATATTCACCGAGGGTATAGGCATGCCTGCCCATCAATTGCAGTGCCTCACCGTGCCACACGCCCAGCTCATCGGTTTCTGCAATACCTAAAACTTTGTCCAGAACATCAATGGCCTCCCTGTGCCGCCCCAAAAGCTGCAGAACACTGGAATAAACCGTCAGCGCTGCCGCTTCGCTAAAACGACACCCCATTTCCACAGCCAAATCTCTTGCCTGCGTTGCAAAAGTGAGTGAATCAACGCTACGCGAAGAGATTAACTTCTTAGCTTGCTGAATAAGCTGATCAACAGAGGACACAAGCATTATTTACACCAAGTTAGCTTTTAGTTTACGAATGAAATTTTAATACTCTAAAAGTATTGAAACCATGTGCACTGCAGCATTGCACACTATGTAACACGTGCCATGAGCCGGGATTTCACACGATAATCCACACAGCAAACAACTCCGGTAAGCCGGATATATACAGATTGGTAGCAGCCGTATTCATACTCTGCCAGCTCTTTATTTCCAGCTCGCTGATAGGCCATAGATAGTAATTGATGAGCGTCCATAAGCTGCCTGGCAAACCCCATTTCCAGCGCCTGTTCCTGTGCATTTTAAAACAAGAAATCGCCTCTTCTGTTTGCTTGTCGGCTAAAAAAAACCTGCCTCGCAGCAATTGCTGCAAAACATCGCCCCATCGCCACTTTTTACAACTTGCCCCTGCTTGCATAAGCCTTAGCTTGGCAACCTCCAGCTTATGGATTTCCAACGCAATCTTAGCCATATAAAGGTAAATCTCACCCATAAACTCCTGAACACAGGCTTGCTGCGCATGGAGATAGGCCATCACCAGTACGAGCAAAAGAAAACGGTAAGCGAGAATAAGACAGTGTAAGGCGGGCAAGTAGCTCAACATCAGCTAACTTATAATCACTGAATAAAAAGCACGCCTCTTCCACACAACGCAGTGCGGAAGCTGGATCAGGAAGCGCTAAGCGATCACCTTCGCTTAATGATCTTAATATTTCAGCATACTGAGGCATATTCAGGCCTGAGTGAAGTAAAGCCTGTGAGAGTATTCTGTTTAATTCCCTGACTCAACACTCTTTAGTAAAAACTGACAAATTAATTATAAATTAATGCAAAAACTCAAAACAAAAAAACAAGATTAAGGAATATCTGCGTAAGGCATTCGACGTAAAACGATGCTACTTTTACGCAGGAGCTTACGATCTGATCTGTTTTTATCAAAATACCGCGGATTAGTCACCATAGAAGCCAGCCTGGCCGATTGGCTAGCACCCAAACGTGCTGCAGATGTTTTGTAATAGTGCCGTGCCGCCGCTTCTGCCCCAAAAACACCATTACCCCACTCAATCACATTCAGATAAATTTCAAATATTCGCTGCTTATCCAAAATAACCTCAAGCATCACCGTAATAATGGCTTCTTCCGCCTTACGCAAAGGATTACGGCCACTCGATAAAAACAGGTTTTTAGCCAGCTGCTGGCTAATGGTCGAGCCCCCCGCCACAATGCGGCCTTTTTTAATATTTTTCTCCCAGGCAATCTGTATACCCTCCCAGTCAAAACCTTCATGATCCAGAAATTTGGCATCCTCACTTGCTACCAAAGCCCGCTTCAGATGGGGAGAGATTTGCGCATAACTCACCCACTGGTGATGTAATTCGGCCTCCGGGTTTTCTTTCTGAATCTGGCTCAGTTGCTCACGCATAAAAGAAGTTGCCGATGGATTAACCCACTTCCATACCAAAACATGGGCCAGAATCCACAGGTTCCATAATAACAATAAGGCCAGAATAAAAAGTAAACCCCGGCCTATCCAGCCAGCCATTGAGCGTTGTTTAACCATTACAAAGCCACCCGCATGCGCGCCAGAACCGGCTCCACGTCAGCACGTAAACCCGTCCATAAATAAAACGCCTCTGCCGCCTGCCCCACCAGCATCCCCAGGCCATCAACACATTGTTCGGCTCCGCCAAGCCGCGCTTCAAGTAAAAATGGCGTCTCGCCCTTGCCATACATCATGTCATAGGCCAAAGAACCGGCTGCAAAAACACCGGCAGGTAAAGCCAGGCACTGCCCGGATAAGCTGGCCGAGGTGGCATTGATCACCACATCAAATTCCCCTGTAATCGCCTCAAACGCAAAGGATTGAATAGCTAAAGCCTGGCCGGAAAAACGATAGGCCAGGGCATGGGCTCGCTCCAGGCTGCGATTAGCAATACAAAGACGCACTGGCTGCTCAGCCAGTAAAGACTGTAAAACACCCGCTGCCGCACCTCCTGCTCCAAGCAGCAACACACGCTTTCCTGCAAGAGGGCAATATCTGAGTAAATCACTCACCAGGCCAGCACCATCGGTGTTATCCCCCAGCAAGCTGCCATCGGTATTTACTTTCAGAGTATTAACAGCCCCTGCCGCAGCCGCACGCGGAGTAAGCACCGAACTCAGGCGAAAAGCATCTTCTTTAAATGGCACGGTAACATTTGCACCTTTGCCGCCAGCGGCCACAAAATCTGCCACGACCGCAGCAAAACCATCAAGTGGAGCAAGACAGCGCTCGTAAACAAAGTTTTCCAGGTTAAACTGCGCAGCAAAGGCTTGATGAATCTGCGGCGATTTACTGTGTGCAATCGGATTGCCCAGTACAAGATATTTCATAATTCATCCATAAAAAGCCAGTCAGGACATATTCAGATGCCTCTTCCAAAGAATTCTTCCTAGCCCTGAGTCCAGGTCAAACCGGCTGCTTTCCAGCCATTTACCTGACCACGCTGCCCCGCAGTATTTTTGTCGCCTTCAAAACCTTCCAAAATATTAAAAGCATTGCTATAGCCATTCGCGGCAGCCAGCATCGCGGCATCATGCGAGCGAGCACCGGTGCGGCACAAAAACATGACCACCGCCTGCGGGGCAACTGTCGCTTGTAAGGTACTCAAAAAATGAGGGTTAAGATCCATCTCCGGGTAATGCTTCCACTCATTCATTTCGGAATCAGGCACAAAGCCCACAAACTGCCACTCGGCATGGGTACGCACATCCACCAGCTTTGCATCAGGCAGCGCGGCCAAAAGGGCTGCTGCTTCTGCGGGCGTTAATGCACCTCTGTAAGGTAAGCTTGAAAGTAATGCACGCTCATGGGCTTGTTGCAAAATGGTATCGGCATGGCTCATCGCACTTTTCCTTTGTATAGCGTTTGATCCGCATATTTTACCCTGAGGCAGGGACTCTGTTAGATAAGTTTGTTTTACGGGAAAGGAACCAAAGCCAATGGTTATAGATCGGATTACAATCTGGATTAGAATCTGTGCCAATTTTTAAAAAAAACTTCAGCACAGGCAGATAGAATTTCATCCGCCCTTAAAAAAACAGAGATAAGATCAGCGGAACACTGGCCTCGCACCAAAAAAGCACGCAAGCTGCGTTTTGCTCACCATAATGGTGCGCAAATATGCGTAGCTCGTTTGCCCAGTACACCACTTATCGTTTGTGGCACAATAGATTCAAAATGCTTCAAATATTGGCATAGTTATTGCTGAATGAATTTTGTATGCCGGCAACACCGGACGCCCGATCACTTTTACCCTTGCAACAATTCTGGAGAATCCCAAGATGGCAGTAGCTGACGTTCTCAACCTCATTCAGGAAAACGGCATCAAGTTTGTTGACCTGCGTTTCACCGACACCATGGGCAAAGAGCAGCACGTTACTGTTCCTTCGCACGTAGTTGACGAAGAATGGTTCACGACTGGCCATGCTTTCGACGGCTCTTCCATTGCTGGCTGGAAAGGCATTCAAGCTTCCGACATGCTGTTGATGCCAGATGCATCGACTGCCAATGTGGATCCTTTCTATGACGAACCTACCGTATTTATGACTTGTGATGTGGTCGAGCCAGATACAGGCAAGGGCTACGATCGTGACCCACGCTCGGTTGCTAAGCGTGCAGAGCAGTACCTGAAAGCCACCGGCCTGGGTGACACTGCTTACTTTGGCCCGGAACCGGAATTCTTTATTTTTGACGGCATCCGTTTTGGCTCCGATTTATCCGGCTGCTTCTACAAAATTGAATCCGACGAAGGCGCCTGGGCCACAGCCAATAAAGTAGAAGGCGGTAATAAAGGCCACCGTCCACGCCTGAAAGGCGGTTACTTCCCAGTTCCTCCTGTTGATAGCCACCAGGATATCCGCGCCACCATGGTACTGATTCTGGAAGAGCTAGGCGTGCCGGTTGAAGTGTTCCACCACGAAGTAGCCAATGCTGGCCAGAACGAAATTGGTACTAAATTCAGCACACTGGTACAACGTGCAGACTGGACTCAGATCCTGAAATACGTGGTTCATAACGTTGCTGACCAATACGGCAAGACCGCAACCTTTATGCCAAAACCTATCGTTGGCGATAACGGCAGCGGTATGCACGTTCACCAATCGGTTTGGAAAGACGGCAAAAACCTGTTTGCAGGCAATGCCTACGCAGGTCTGAGTGAATTCGCCCTGTTCTACATCGGCGGTATCATCAAGCACGCTAAAGCGTTGAATGCGATCACCAATCCGGGCACCAACAGCTACAAGCGTCTGGTTCCGCATTATGAAGCGCCGGTTAAACTGGCATATTCCGCACGTAACCGCTCTGCTTCGATCCGTATTCCACACGTATCCAGCGACAAAGGCCGCCGTATTGAAGCGCGTTTCCCGGATCCTTTGGCTAACCCGTACCTCTGCTTCTCTGCGCTATTGATGGCAGGTCTGGACGGCGTGCAAAACAAGATTCACCCGGGCGATCCTGCAGACAAAAATCTGTATGATTTGCCGCCAGAAGAAGACAAGCTGATCCCAACCGTTTGCTCATCTTTGGATGAAGCGCTGGACGCGCTGGATAAAGACCGTGAGTTCCTGACTCGTGGCGGCGTATTTAGTAATGAATGGATTGACAGCTATATCGAACTGAAGATGCAGGAAGTCAACCGCATCCGCATGAGCACTCATCCGGTTGAATTCGATATGTACTACAGTCTGTAATACATAAGCCTGTTTTATACAGGCCCATGTATGCAAAAAAACCCGCACAAAGCCTGGCTTGTGCGGGTTTTTTATACGGTTTAAAGTATCCCACCCGCCACGAAATACTTTTAATAACAATCCCGGGTTAAGTTAATTGGCCCATAAAATAAAAAATATAGCCTGGGTGATTCAAGCCAGGCAAATAAATCCGGCATGATCATTCATATTAAAGAGGCTGTAGTTAAGTTGAATTCGCCCACCGCAATGGCGATTTAATGCCATTTGTGTAATTCAATATTGCCCGCTGTTTATTTCGCCTTTTAACACACTGATACAAAAAGAGAAAACCATCGCTGGTTTTCTCCTCGTATTCTTCAGATACTTATCCTGGAATCATGGCAGTCAGGTAGTAAGCCTGAATATAAGTAAGAATGCAGATTAGCAGCAGGAATAGAAAACTCCATTTAATGGTAAAGCGGAACAGATCTGACTCCCGCCCAACCAGCCCGACAGCGGCGCAGGCTACAGCAATGGACTGGGGTGAAATCATTTTTCCAGTCACACCACCAGTAGTATTAGCAGCTACCAGCAACACTTCACTGACGCCAATTTGCTGGGCGGTAATAGATTGCAGGCTGGAAAACAGCGCATTACTGGAAGTGTCCGAACCAGTTAAAAACACGCCCAGCCAGCCAAGTACCGGCGAGAAGAACGGGAAAAAGCTACCGGTAGAGGCCAGCGCCAGCGCCAAGGTGGATGACAAACCGGAGTAATTGGCCAGATAAGCAAAGCCCAGTACACAAGAAATAGAAAATATCGGGCGCATCAGCTCTTGCAGTGTTTCCCCAAAGACACTGATCCCATCTTTTATGCGGATACGCAGCAGGGCCATCGTAATTAGCGCGGCCAGTAAAATACCTGATCCGGTCGCTGAAATCAGATCAAATTTATAGACAGCGGCATAAGGCGTATTGCTAGTCACAATAGGAGCAGTTTTAATCACCAGATTATCCAGCCCCGGCACATGGAAACTGAATACCAGACTGTACAGAACGCCGCCTTTGGCAAACAAAGCTTTAAATTGCGGCAGACTCCAGATAATGACAATGATCGTTAAGACAATGAAGGGCGACCAGGCTTTCAGAATCTGGCCAGCACTATAATGGACTGGTGCCACACGTTTTGTGGCCTGGCTGCGATCCGCACCAAAAGTAAATGTCTCCACAGGCTGCCAAAACTTTAAAAATACAGCCATTGCCAGCAAACTGACCAGTGCCGAGGTAATGTCGGGAAGTTCTGGCCCGATATGGTTCGAGGTGTAGTACTGCACAATGGCAAAAGACAGCCCGGCCACCAGTACAGCAGGCCAGGTCTGACGAACCCCGCGCCAGCCATCCATTAACCAGACCAGAAAAAACGGAACAAAAATCGAAAGCAGAGGCAATTGGCGTCCGGCCATCATGCCGATCAGCATCGGGTCAATACCTGCCGTTTTACCGGCCACCAAGATAGGAATACCCAGTGCGCCAAAAGCCACGGGAGCCGTATTGGCAATCAAACATAAGCCCGCAGCATAAAGTGGCTGTAAACCCAGTGCCACCAGAATCCCGGCAGTAATGGCTACCGGCGCGCCAAAGCCTGCCGAGCCTTCCAGAAATGCACCAAATGAAAAGCCAATTAAAATAACCTGTAAACGCTGATCATCCGTTACCGATATCACCGAGGCCCGGATAATCTCAAATTGCCCGGATTTCACCGATAGCTTATATAGAAACACCGCAGTGATAATAATCCATGAAATAGGCCACAGCCCGTACCACATGCCATTAAAGGTGGCCATTAAAGCCATTTCTACCGGCATTTTATAAAAGAACAAAGCCACAGCCAAAGTGGTGAGAATCGTACCCAGACCAGCAATATGTCCCTTTAGCCTAAAGACCGTCAGCGCCAAAAAGAAAAATATAATAGGAATAGCTGCAATAAGTGCAGATAAGCCGATATTACCCAGCGGGTCGTATACCTGAGTCCAAATCATGATTAATGCTCCTCGATGTGTCGATAAACCCGGGGCCAGAAATAACTGTGGCCGGGTGTTTTTACAGGGGGGTAAAATTAATTAAGCAATAATCAACAGCACCAGCTCCTTGGGGCCATGCGCGCCATAGGCAAGGGTTTGCTGGATATCAGCGGTTTTGGATGGCCCGGAGATCAGCAGAGCATTTGTGGGCATGGCTGCGGCCCAGTTTTCTGCCTGCATCACCTCGGGCAAGGTGGCGTAAATATTGCGGCTATCAAGGACTACAAAGTGCACCGGCGGCACCAGGCTCATCAACCGGGGTTCGGCTGGCGTGGGCCAGAGCACTAGGGAGCCGGTTTCGGCGACTGCCGAGCGGCAGCCGGTTAAGGCAGCATCAACAGAAAAAAACAGCTCTTCTTTCCATCTTTCCTGCTGCTGATAATATTTTAAAACAGGCCCTTCTGAAGGCCAGCTGTCTTGCAATTGCCTGCCCGTTGCTGTTTGCGGGGCAATCAGCAAATTTTTCAGATGCTTGGCATGCATCAGCTCGGTCACTTTGCCGGGCCAGTTTTCACTGCTGAGCTCATAAATTTCAGTATGCACGGCCGCCATCATGGCTTTGAGCTGCGCGCATTTTTCTGCCGCAGAGGATGGCTGTGGCGGGGTTATTTCCAGTGCCATGGGCACAGGCCAGCCTGCCTGATCTCGGCTGTTATAAAGTTTGGCCAGGATATGCTCGCGGGCGCTCATGATTTTTTCTCCTGATGGGCTTTGATCAGCTCATGCAAAGATTGCGGTGCAATCTTTGGCATTACCCGCACCTGTGTCCAGGATTTAGCAGATGGGATCAGATGGCGCAAACCGGTGACACTGCGGCGCGAAGCCAGGTATAAGGCCGGTTTAACATTAACCAGGCTCCAGGCCTGCCAGGCCAGTTTCTCGCTTAGCCGATATTTGGCCCCCTGGCCGCGCATCACCTCCTGATGATCTTTCGTTCCGGCACGGGTGACGTTTTCAACCCGTAAACGTAGCAACAACTCAGGGATAGGAATTTTGACCGGGCAAACGTCACCACAGGCACCGCACAGGGTCGAGGCCGATGGCAAATCACGCGTTTCTTCCAAACCCAGCAAATGTGGCGAGATAATCGAACCAATCGGCCCCGGGTAAGTGGTGCCGTAGGCATGACCACCAATACGGGTATAAACCGGGCAGTGATTCATACAGGCACCACAGCGGATGCACTGCAGTGTCTGGCGTAGCTGCACATCGGCATAAGCCTGGCTGCGCCCGTTGTCCAGCAGCACAATGTGGACTTCTTCCGGCCCATCTTGCTCGTCAGTGCGGCGCGGACCAGAAATCAAATTAACATAGGTGGTAATAGGCTGGCCGGTGGCAGAGCGGGTAAGCAGCGTAAGTAAAGGCGGCAGATCGGCCAGGTTTTCCAGCATTTTTTCAATGCCGGTAATCGCAATATGCACCCGGGGCACACTAGTGCTTAAACGGCCATTGCCCTCGTTTTCTACCAGGCAAAGCGTGCCGGTTTCGGCAATAGCAAAGTTCACGCCGGATAAACCGGCATCAGCATTTAAAAACTGGCGGCGTAGCGCCTGTCTGCCAATCTGGATTAATTCATCCACGTCTTCGGTGTAAGCCGTGTCGTCAATTTCTGCGGCAAACAGTGTAGCGATTTCCTGCTTGGATTTATGAATCGCCGGCATGATGATATGTGAAGGCTTTTCATCGGCCAGCTGGACAATAAATTCGCCCATATCCGATTCCAGCGCCTTAATGCTATGGGTCTGCAAATAATGATTCAGCTCGATTTCTTCGCTGACCATCGATTTACCCTTGATCAGGGTACGCGCCTGTTGCTGCTGCAAAATGCCATGAATAATCTGATTGGCCTCCTGCGGTGTTTCTGCCCAGTGCACGGTCATGCCATTTTGCTGTGCCTTTTTCTCAAACTGGGCCAGCAGATCAGGCAAGCGGGCCAGTGCCCGCTGGCGGATTTGCTGACCGGATTCCCGTAACGCGGTCCATTGGGCAGTATCTGGAAACTGAGCGGCACGTTTACCAATCAAAAAATCCATTGCCGAGCGAAATTTTTTTCTTTGCTCCCCATCCGCTGTAGCAGCACGGCTGCGGGAAGTAAAATCATGCAGCGTTTCGGTTTTCATAGCGGCTCTCCGCGGGTGCGTTGCCAGATCAGTTCGGCAATATGCAGGCCCGCAAAGGGCACTTTATGGTCAGGCTCGCCCTGCTGCTTTTGCAGCGCACCAGTGATATTGAGCAAACAGCCGCAATCCGCACTGACAACTTTGCTCGCACCACACTGGCGCAGCGCTGCCGTTTTGTCCTGCACCATAGCCGCTGAAATATCAGGGTGCCGCACCGAGAACGTGCCGCCAAAGCCGCAGCATTCTGATTCGTGATCATGAATTTTCAAATCGATATGCTTTAGCCGCCGCAAAAGCTCGCGGCCAGTATGCAAAGTGCCCATTTCACGGCGAGCCGTGCACGAGGTATGCAAAGCCACGCTTTCTGCCGGGCCAAGATCCTGCAATTGAATATTGAGCACCTCAACCAGATAGGCCGTGAATTCAATAATCCGGGCAGAAAACTGCAGCACAGAGGTTTCTTCCGGCATGCCGCTAAATAAAGTTGGGTAATGATGTTTCATCATCCCCGCACAGGAGCCGGATAAAACCACAATCGGGGCTTCACCGGGAAAGGCCGCTATTTGCGCCAGGGCAACGCGGCGGGCGTCGTCCAGATAGCCCGAGGTATAGGCAGGCTGGCCACAGCAGCTTTGCGCCTGTGGATAGCTCACCTGAATACCTTCACGCTCTAAAATCTTCAGTGCACTGATACCGGCTTGTGGAAAAAACAGGTCCACTACACAAGTGCCAAACAGATAGATCGATGAATTGGAATGCATATGCCCGCCATAAAATTGGTAAGACCAAAGTGAATATTGCTGTAGCTAAGGTACTACCAAGTTTATGAGCGTCAATATGCGGGTAAACAGCGATAAAATTGAATTGGTATGCACTGCAACACAGCAAAAGTTGACTAAAAATAAAGAATTTCAACGGATTTTATGGATCTGCATGCTATTGCAACGCCAGAAAGCCCTACGGATCGATAACTAAAATGGTATGGTTTTTAGTGAATAAAAATGATTTTGGCATTGTCATGTTATTCTTTAATAAATTGGTCATACCAAATGGAGATTAAAATGCCGCGCAAAACACCACGGGTTGCCGATCTGGTAATGCAAGAACTGGAGGCCATGATGCTAGATGGCCAGCTTAAAGCCGGAGAAAAACTACCACCAGAGCGTGCACTGGCAGAGCGGTTTCAGGTATCCCGCCCAAGCATTCGTGAGGCAATTCAAAAACTGGTAGCCAAAGGATTAGTTGACAGCCGCCAGGGCGGCGGCAATTACATTTGCCAAAATATGAGCGCTTCTTTTTCTGATCCTTTACATGCCTTGCTGGAAGGACACCCGGAAGCCCGGCAGGATTTACTGGAATATCGCACCACCATTGAGGGAGCCTGTGCCTGGTATGCGGCTTTACGTGCCGATGAGCATGATTTAACCCGGCTGGCTGAATGCTTTACAGCGCTGCGTCTGGCCCATGAAAAAGACGACCGACAAGATGAAGCCGGAGCCGATGTACAGTTTCATCTGGCAATCGCCGAAGCCAGCCATAATGTGGTGTTTTATCAGATGATGAAGGGGTTATGCGCCGTGCTGGAGCGCAGCTTATTACTGAATATCAGCGGGCTTTATCAACGCCAGGATACCCGGAGCCGTATTTTTGAGCAGCATAAAGCAATTTACGAGGCAATTTGTGCCGCTAAGCCAGAAGCCGCAAAATTAGCCAGTGAACAGCATTTAGGTTTTGTGGGAATCAGCCTGATCGAAATGCAGCGGGAGCAAAACCGGCTAGCCCGGGCCTTACTACCCTGAAAATGGCAGTAATTACGAACAATGACCACGGCACCCGGTGCCCGCCGGGCACAAGCCACACAAATACAATGCCTTGCTTACAATCCATACTGCTAAATTTAGCCCGTCACTTATTAAAATGATGTGATCAGGCCGCTTGTAATTCCTCGCTTGTTTTAGGTTCAATGACCCAATCCGGATTAAGTTGCACTTCATTTTGCCAGCTCTATTTCCGGGCCTTATTACGCCACCGTTCCGGCCTTGCATGACGGGCTGCTTGGTAGACGGTAATCCCCCCCCTTGTGTCAGGATAGTTGAGATACTCCCTTTTCAGGGATTCCAACTTATTTAGGGGGCTGGTTACTGATCATGTCGCGTATTCCCAAGGCTCGTAAAGATGCCATTTTAAGCAAAA
Source organism: Iodobacter ciconiae (assembly GCF_003952345.1). NCBI lineage: Bacteria > Pseudomonadati > Pseudomonadota > Betaproteobacteria > Neisseriales > Chitinibacteraceae > Iodobacter > Iodobacter ciconiae. The sequence goes on from NZ_CP034433.1 coordinate 2,365,935, forward strand.
TGCTTGCTCCTTACCCGATCAGCATCCGGCAGTTGGCGCTGCAAGAAAACCTCTCCGAAGCCACGCTGTACAATTGGCGAAATCAACTTCGCCAGGAGGGCCGCCCCGTGCCCGAACATCATCGCAGCAGTGAAAACTGGTCTGCTCAAATCCGCTTTGCCGTGGTCGTCGAAACCATTGCCATGTCAGAAATCGAGCTGAGTGAATATTGTCGTGCCAAGGGTTTATTCTCGGAGCAAGTTAAACAGTGGCGCGATCTCTCCATTCAGGCCCAGGGCCAGGCTGAAGTCAGCACGCCGGAGCAGGCGCAGGAAAACAAAACACTGCGTAAGCAAAACAAGCAGTTGGAGCGGGAAATTCTGCGTAAAGATAAGGCACTGGCGGAGGCGGCCGCGTTGCTGATTCTGCAAAAAAAGGTGCGCGCCCTTTGGGGCGAGCCCGAGGAAGATTAACCTCACTGGAGCAACGGGAGCGGCTTACCGCGTGGATCAAACAGGCGTGTCATGCCGGTGCGAGCTTATATCGCGCTTGCGAAACCATCGGTATTTCGGTGCATAGCTGGTATCGCTGGCAAGCGGCGGGTAAGGTGACTGCGGATCAGCGACCCTTGGTTAAACGGAATGATCCGGTGAATAAACTCAGCGAAACGGAGCGCCAGGCGATTTTATCGGTGTGCAACAGCCTGCGTTTTAACAGCGTTCCGCCCAGCCAGATCGTCCCCATTCTGAGCGATGAAGGCCGCTATTTGGCTTCTGAATCAACGATGTACCGCGTACTGCGGCAAGCCAATCAACTACAGCACCGTGGCCGTGCCGCCAAGGTGGTGCGCAAAGCCAAACCAACCAGCTTCACCGCCACCGGCCCGAATCAAGTCTGGATGTGGGATATCACCTGGCTGCCGAGTCAGGTGAAAGGCGAGTATTACAAGCTGTATATGATTGAAGACCTGTTCAGCCGCTATCCGGTGGGCTGGGAAGTGCACGCAGAAGAAACAGGAGAACTGGCCGCTGAGCTGCTGCAACGCAGCGTGCTGGCCCAGCGTTGCAGTATGAATCCACTGGTATTGCATTCAGATAATGGTGCGCCGATGAAAAGCTATACGCTGAAAGCCAAGCTGGAGATGCTGGGGATCGCCTCTTCATTTAGCCGTCCCCGCGTCAGCAACGACAACCCCTATGCGGAGTCATTGTTCCGCACGCTGAAATACTGGCCCGCCTGGCCGCATAAAGGCTTTGCCAGTCTGGATGAAGCAAGGCAATGGGTGAGGCGCTTTGTGGATTGGTACAGCCATACGCACCGGCACAGCGGCATTCAATTCGTCACACCATCGCAACGGCATCAAGGGCAGGACAAAGCGCTGTTAGAAAAGCGCCATGCGGTTTACCAAACCGCCCGCTTGGCGCGGCCGGAACGGTGGCGCAATACGACACGGAACTGGAGCTGGCAAAACGAAGTGCAACTGAACCCGGACCGGGCCATTGAGTCTAAAACAAGCGAGGAATTACAGGTCGCTTAAATCGTAAAAACATCTCAACTACTTTGACAATTGCCGCCCCCACAAAACCAGCTCATTTTTAAGTAGAATTTTCTCGCAGTCTTTGAGGAGCTTCTACATGAAAGCAGCACGTTATTCCGACAGCCAGATTATGGCGATTTTAAAGCAAGCCGAAGCCGGTTCGACCGTTCCCGATCTGTGCCGCGAGCACGGCATGAGCGCCGCATCATTCTATAAGTGGCGCGCTAAGTTTGGTGGCATGGACGTTTCCATGATGACGAGAATGAAGGAGCTGGAGGACGAAAACAAGCGCCTTAAAAAGATGTATATCGAAGCCCAGATGCAGGCGGATATCATTAAGGAAGCCATGTCAAAAAAGTGGTGAAGCTATCTCAGCGTCGCGAGATGGCTCACTGGGCCGTTGAAACCAAATCCGTGTCCATTCGTGCGGCTTGCGCTAGTTTTGCGATTAGCACGACTTGCTATCGCTATATTCGTAAGTTGGATGCCGAAAACGCTCAAATTGCTGATTCATTGGTCCAGCTCACGGAAACGCATCGTAACTGGGGCTTTGGCCTCTGCTTTTTGCATTTGCGCAACGTCAGGAAAAAGCACTGGAATCATAAACGGGTCTACAGAATTTACTGCGATTTAGAATTAAATCTGCGAATTAAGCCTAAAAAACGTTTAGATCGCGAAACGCCGGAGCCATTAGCAGTGCCAGAGGCAAAAAATGAAACGTGGTCGATGGATTTTATGCATGATCAATTAGCCGATGGACGTAGTATTCGCTTATTCAATGTGATTGATGATTTTAATCGGGAAGGATTAGGCATTGAAGTTGATTTCTCTTTGCCGGCAGAGCGTGTAATACGCAGCCTGAATCAAATCATTGAATGGCGCGGCAAGCCTAAGCGAATCAGGTCCGATAATGGCCCTGAATATATTAGCCATCTGCTAAAGAATTGGGCAGAGCAACAATCGATTGAATTGGCTTATATTCAGCCTGGCAATCCGCAGCAAAATACATATATTTGAGCGTTATAATCGCACCGTACGTTATGAATGGCTGGCCTGTGATGATTTTGAAAGTCTTGCCGAAGTGCAAGAAACTGCAACGCAATGGCTTTGGACTTACAATAACGAGCGCCCGCATATGGGATTGGGCGGCATCACCCCGAAACAAAAACTGGCATTACATGCCTGACCTCTACTTTTAAGTGAGCTTAAAAACGGGGGGATTACCCCGCCTCTGCCCAAAAGCATAAAGCAGTTATTAGCTTTATAAAATTTTCATACTGATCTGTATCTAAAGGTGTTTCCAATAAATCACTTTCCGTTTTTATCCATTCATATCTTGTATTGAGTGTTGCAACTTCCCATTCAGTAGGAAATTTGCAGATTGAACGTGAAAGTCTCTCTTTTACTTTATCCTGCCCCAAAACTTGCACTAACTCTTTGCTGGTATATTTCTTGTCACCATCGCTATCCAGCCATCCTAATAAGGTAGGCGAATTACATTGGCTATCTGGTGTTGCATCATCAGCAATTAAATTCCACCCCATCCAGTGAGGGAAATCTGCGTCACTATATTTTTTAATTGATACGGCATTTAAATTCACCCAGCCTTGCCCGTCTGGATAATTGACTCTTCTCCAATGCGGAGCTGCTCCAGCAGGAATCGCTGTTTCATTATCAATATTAATGACTCGACCAAAACGAAGTAATTCATACATAGCACTCGACGCAATCTCATTACGATTGGCTAGTGTTGTCGCAGCTTTATATAAATTGTATTCATAGTCGGTCTCAATTATTTCATTGCCAATGCAGGTATATTCACCCAAAATTTCTGGATTTTCTTGCCGCGTTGACATTTTACAATTGCCTTTTTCAAAGCGCATTGAGATAAATAGTGATGTCGTGGAGATATAGGCTGGCGTGCCAGCCCCTGTTTGTGAATTTGCACTAGGCTGTGCCCCATAAAATGTTGCTCCCGCAGGAAGATAAAAGTGCATATCCCCATAAACAACATCCATACGGCCATCTTTACTTAAATCTAGGTCACCTTCTTCACGACCCACTAATTTTTTTAAATTAGCGTCATCACAAATGATTTCCATATGCATGGCATTGTTGCCATTACACTGGCCGACAGAGCCCAATTCAGTTTTACGATATACGGGTTGATTCTTTTGAACAAACACCTGTTTCAGATGCATATAGATGGAGTAATACTCCACTTGCCCCTCAGGGCCTTCTCCTATTTCAGTGCTGTGTTTAATAACAACACAGCCATCACTACTACCACCATTAATCGCAAGATCAGGCTTTGCATTTTCCCCTGTTAAAGACGAAGGCTTGCGGGCAAACATCACTTTGCCATCTGCAATTGCACGTACAGGTTCACCTCGTGTCCCTGTATCGGTGTGTTCAATATGTTGTCCACCATGCCAAGCTAATAAGCTGGTTTTAACGCGACTTTATCTTTTACCCCGGCTACAAACAGACAGATATGCTGGCCGACGTTATGAATCCAGCGGCGACCAGAGGTCTGGTTGGTGTCTCTTTGGGCGACCAGATCCAGGTTGGTACCGGCGGAGAGCGTCTGACTTTGCGGGCTGGTGATGGCTACGCCGTCCTCACCGTGCAGCAGGATGATTTTTTGCTGCCCTGCCTGCTCTTTGGATTTGCTTTTGCCATCTTGATCAGTATTGCTGTCTGCCTCGAAGCTTTTACTGGCATGCACATGATGGTGCAGATGGCCGATGCTGGCTTTGCTGCCTGCACTGTTGTCCGGCTTAACAGTTTGATCATCGTCACCGGTTTCAATGGTATCGGCGAGTTGATTCGTTGCCGTTTCACCCAGGCTTTGAGCCAGTGCCAGGACGGACTCCAGCTGGCTTTGCGCGGGGCTGTGGTCTAGCTGCTTGCCGCTGGCACCACTTTTGGCTTCGGTGCTGATCAGCAAGCCGCTGGCGCGAATGGCACCTTGTTTGTCGCTACGTAATTCAAAGCCTTCGCCGCGTGGCTCGCCTTTGCCATCGGTGCGTGGATGGATTAAGTAGCCAAGGTTAAGCTGGGTTTTGCCGTGCTCGCTGGATAGTTTGGTGCGCACTTCGCCTTTGGTATCATCAAACAGCAGCTCGCCATACTGGCCACCTTCATGCTCTTTGGTTTTGATGCCGGATAGGGTTTTATTGGCAGGCAGAGCGCCAGCGCCGCTAAACGCTGGCACCGGGTGGCTGCCGTTATGGACCACGCCAGTGACAATCGGGCGGTCGATGTCGCCTTCGATAAAATCAACTAAAACTTCCTGACCGATGCGCGGGATGAACTGATGCCCAAAACCTGCACCGGCACTTGGCATGGAGACGCGCACCCAGCAGGATGACTTGTCATCCATGTTTGCGCCAAACTCAGGGTGCTCAGCCGTACGCTGCCAGTGGAATTCTATTTTTATGCGCCCTTGCTCATCGGTGTGGACTTCTGATCCGGCAGGGCCCACCACGGTGGCGGTTTGCACGCCGCGGCGCCTAAGGGTACTGTGTTCGATATGGGCAAAAACAAAAGCAAAGCTACTCTCTTGCTTTTGTTTAAATTTTTAGCTGGATATTTTTAAATTTTCATCAAGAAAAATATTAATTAGATAATAATTTATATCTAGCCGTTCAGACCAGACCTTAATGTCAATTTAAATATTTATAAATATATAAAGCAGAAAGATATAATTGCCTTTTTTTTGTAAAAAATTGGATCAATTACATACACACATTTTTATAGTACTTATGTCTAGCACGGCTATTTTCATCCGTATAATTAAAAATCAGTCCACCTTTATCATCAAAAGTAGCCTCCATGCCAACATACATAACCGCTCTTGTTAGATCAAATTTCATACTTGAATCTGTATACGATATTTTCAAACTGACTTTACGACTGTAAATATTTTCTATGCTCAACCCCTTTTCAGTGGCAAGCAATACACATTGCTTATTAGCTTCTATTGCCAAAACCTGCTGCAGCGGGTTACTAAGGCCATTTTTAACATGATAGTAATACTTAATATTACAATCACTACCACAGCTTAAAACAATCTGTGCCAATGACGGATTCAACCAACTTATTGCAGGATATCTTGCTTTAATTTTACTAAGCAACTTCACCTCAGTTGCATGATTATCTTTAACCCAAAAATCACATTTAAAATCCACACACTTATAATGCATACTATGCATACCATCGCTAGAAAACACAGAATCATTCTCAACATCAGCAAATACCAGTGATGAAGAAATACAAACTATTAAAAACATAAAAATTTTAAACATAAAACCCAATAATTTTTAATAAAAAATGAAAAAATACAAATAATTTTAACCTTAAAAATCAAATTCCATCACCAGACTCAACAGTCAATCTAAATATAGTTGCTCTTTTTTCCATATCCCTATCAAACGTAAGAATACGCCCCAACTTTGTGCTAGGATCGATTCCAATTTCATATGTGCATATTGAGTATGTAGGTGTTTCTCTCGGAAATTTACACCTACCATATTTACCAACTACCTTCTCATTCACCATATCATATAAATCTAGGCTCGTTACCAAAATAAAATCATTCATTCCGATCAAAAATCTTACCTTATCAATTTTGCATGCCTATACGCAGAGGTCAGGTCTAATATTTCAATAAAATATTGGAATATTAGACCTGACCCAGTTTTTTAGTTTTTTTCCCATAATTTAATCAACAAAGAACTATTTTATTTTAAATTCTCTATGCTCTTTTTCTTTACTAAATAATTTAATCTCACAGCCCTCATCCCAATGACGAGAACAGGCAATGATATTTTTACCTGCCTTTTTATCAAAATCTATAGAAAAATCATAAAAAACATGGACTATGTCATCACCGGTAGTGGCATCTACACCTTTCCAATTAAATTGATACTTTCCATTCTTGAAAAGTAAAGTTGGCTCTTTCCATTCTTTATATGGTCCATCAAAACCAAATAAGCCAATCAATGCCGAATGCTTCCTATCATACAAATAATATTTTTTTTGCAAACTCTCCTTTGTATTCACATGCAGAGAAGAATAGGCCAGGGACTGAAAATAAATATACTCAGAATTACTATATAAGACTTTTATCCTAGATAATTTACCCCAAATAGCTGGGTCAAGAAAAAAACCATGAACAATATTATTTTCTACAATCTGCACTTCATTAGTGAAACCATCGCTCTTTTTATCTTCTTTTTTCTTTTCCCTTTTCATTTCTTTATCAAGACTAAGGTTAAAGGTCAACAACCTAATAGTTAGCCCTGTTTTTTTATCAACCAATGCATCAAAATCATTAATAATAGCCTCACGCTTTCTTTTGTTGTCATCCAGTTTATCATTAATTTTTTTTTCCTGAATATATTCTTCATAATTATTACAAGCCCCTGGAGTACCAATAGTGCTGCACTCTTCTTTATCAGATTCAATTTGTTCCTTGTACGTTGAATAAGAAGGTAAAGAAAGAAAACTTATAAAAAATAAAAATAAAAACTTCATTTATACAATCCTTAACGATTTGTGCAGTTATTAATAAATGGCAATGGATCTAGTCTAAAAATCAAACCTCTTGGCGTGTTTTTTTGAGACCTCGCTTCAAAATGTAAATGAGCACCTTTTGATATAGAAGTCATCCCCCTAGCATTGCCACTAGAGCCTACAGTACCAATCAAATCCCCTGCTGACAGGAATTTTGTTGTATTACTCTTAAATGCAATAGAATCAAGATGCGCATAGAAAAAATATATATATTTCTTTTCAGGATAATGTTTCCAATAATAAAGCTTATTACTTTCAGACAAATCATTGACATCAACCTCAATTACAACAACCCGCCCATAATTCTTTCCAGGGGTCGCATCAGTATCAACAACCCCAACAACCTTACTATCTGCAACTGCAAAAACAAGAGTCCCTGGCTCAGCGGCAAGGTCTAGCCCTTGATGAGCTCTCTTTCCACCATTCCTAACCATACCAAACATCGCACTTTTTTTACTTGCCAAACCAGCAGTCCGAATTGTGCATACTGTAATCGGATCTTTCCAATTTATTGAATTAGCTACTTTTGAATTAGGTATATTTGATTCATTGGGTAAAATTGAAGGCATCCCCCCTCCTCCTCTACCAATATCTTGTTTAGGCTGTTGTGGTACTGGTAATTTAGGTTTTGCTACACTAGGCTGCGTTTGATTTGTAGGTAATCGCAAGGCTGGACCACCTAAGGATTGTGCAATGTCTCCCATACTTTTTACTTTGTAACCACGTGGATCTACCATAAAATGGTCAGGTCTTAAACGTGCATCAATTAAATCATGAAAAACCCAGTATCGATAAGCATTCTTATAGCTGCCATTAAACTTCGAACTAAATTTTTTAGCTAATGTTTCGCCTTCCTTCCCTAATTGTTTTTCGAGTTTACTTTTTGCATCTTCCTCTTCAACCTCATCATTTATCAACAATCTAGCACCATATGATCCATCATGATGAGCCAGATAAGCGACTTTTATTTTATCCTCTTCAGATAATGAATCAATATTTACACCCTTTCCTTTGAATGACTCAAGGTTCATTTCAATATATAAAGCAGCAGTGTCAATAGACATTTCTGCATCAGCTCGCCACCCCAAAACCTCACTATCACGAGGAGAAAAAGTTTTGCTTTTTATTTTAATCGCCATCAATGATTTAGGATTTTTACTTAAACTAAGCCAAGTTCCTTTTAAAAACTGAGCTAACCCAAGGGTGCTTGATGAGTCACTTTTAGAATCATTTTTCCATTCTCCACTTTTACTCTTTTCTGCTTCACAATCAATCTTTGCAGCCAATGCTTGAGGAGGTATTTTATATTTTTTCGCAACTGCAAGCAGGATAGGGCGATACTTTTCATTTTCTTTGGGTAATAATAAGTTGCCTTCAGTAAATAAAACAGCAACAACCTGCACTGCTGCCCCCCCCTCAAGCCTAGTAGTTTTCAAGATAGGGGCTGGAGTTTTTTCTGGTACTGTCCGTGGAAGCTTTGTTTTTTCTCCAATTGGTGGCAATGCTTTAGGAGGAGAATTTTTCTTTTTAATTTCTTCAAGCACTTCTTTATTAGTCTGTTGCTGCTTTCCCTCTTTAGGATAAAATTGATCCTTAATTTTTACAGATCGTGAAGTCAGTGTAAGTGTTTTTTTTCCTATTGGCAGAGTTTTATGATCGGAAATCAAAACATAATTGCCATCAATTTTTTTAAAATAAACTTTTAATCCTTTTGAAAGATCTATAATACTTATATTATAAACCCAACCCATTTCATCCCCTTGTATCTCTTTTATTGCCCCATCATATTCAAGCTTTAAAAGTGGTTTTTTTATAGCTTGAAATGTCATATCTAGTATATGAATAGACAATTCGCAATCGGCTCATTAATTTCTTCATCTTCAATTTTTATTACTTGTCCGACATCTAAATGATGCTTTGATTGTGGTGTAAAGCCATTTATCCTTGCAACGGCATCAATACTTACCCCCATACTCCGACAGATTCCCCAAAGTGAATCACCCTTTTTTACTATATATTCTTTCATTTTTTCACCAATTGTTGGCTTTCTTCAAAACGATCATCTTCATCACTTTCACCGGGGTTGAACTCATCAGAATCACTAGTATTTAATACTTCATCATCAAATATATATGTCCACTCATCAAAACCAATAATTGCATCGTATTGTAAACTATTTGATAACTCTTTAGCCGGACTCAGGCCATTCCCTGATGTAGTTGCTTTAAGTAAACTGTCTTTTTTTTCTGAATCAAGCATATGAATAAGAATACCCTCCATTGGAACTCCCTCAAGAGAAGAAAATAAAATACTTCGAGAATGAGGTCCTACTTTTGGCATTTCAGGAAAAGGTATTACTAATTTTGTAGGCCCACTCAACTCATGACTCGCCCCCTTAATACTCACTTCCCCAGGGCAATGAATCTCGATATTGCCACCTTTTAGCCGTATATAGCCGCCACCTGCGGTGAGGAGCACTTCATCCCCAGCGGCGATTTCTACTTTTTCTTTACAGGCTGTGATTTTTACGTTTTTGTCTGCGGTGATATCTACGTCGTCGCTTTGCGCCTGCAGCTGGATTTTGCCTTTGGCTGCGATCAGTTTGAGGGCGACTTTATCTTTTACCCCGGCCACAAATAGGCTGATGTGTGATCCCACGTTGTGTATCCAGCGGCGGCCAGAGGTTTGATTGGTGTCGCGCTGCGCGATCAGATCAAGGTTTGTGCCTGCGGTGAGGGTTTGGCTTTGCGGGCTGGTGATGGCTACGCCGTCTTCCCCGTGCAGCAGGATGATATTTTGTCCACCAGCCTGATCTTTGGATTGGCTTTTGCCATCTTGATCGGTATTGCTATCTGCCTCGAAGCTTTTGCTGGCATGCACATGATGGTGCAGATGGCCGGTGGTGGCACTGTTGCCTGCGCTGTTATCTGGCTTAACGGTTTTATTGTCGTCGCCGGTTTCAATGGTATCGGCGAGTTGATTCGTTGCCGTTTCACCCAGGCTTTGGGCTAGTGCCAGTGCGGACTCCAGCTGGCTTTGCGCGGGGCTGTGGTCTAGCTGCTTGCCGCTTGCGCCGCTTTTAGCTTCAGTGCTAATGAGTAAGCCGCTGGCGCGGATTGCACCTTGTTTATCGCTACGTAATTCAAAGCCTTCACCGCGTGGCTCACCTTTACCGTCGGTACGCGGGTGGATCAGATAGCCGAGGTTCAGCTGGGTTTTACCATGCTCGCTGGATAACTTAGTGCGAACTTCGCCCTTGCTATCATCAAACAGCAGCTCGCCATACTGGCCACCTTCATGCTCTTTGGTTTTGATGCCGGATAACGTTTTATTGGCGGGCAAAGCGCCTGCGCCGCTAAAGGCTGGCACCGGGTGGCTGCCGTTATGGACCACGCCGATGACAATCGGGCGGTCGATATCGCCTTCGATAAAATCGACTAACACTTCCTGACCGATACGCGGGATGAACTGGTGGCCCCAGCTTGCGCCCGCCGATGGATAGGCAACACGTATCCAGCAGGAGGATTTGTCATCCAGGTTTGCACCGAATTCCGGGTGTTCTGCAGCACGCTGCCAGTGAAATTCTATTTTTATGCGCCCTTGCTCATCGGTGTGCACCTCTAATCCGGCGGGGCCCACCACGGTAGCGGTTTGCACGCCAAAGCTCTTGGGCTTGCTCAGTGGTTCATGGGCAAAAGCGGGCACGGTCGGCTGGCCGCGCCTTTGGGCGGTAAAATCGGCTTGATAAGGGGGATTATTCGCGGCTAAAGCCGCTCCTGCGAGTAAGCCGGGCGCGACTAAGCTAAGTTGCTGGGTGAGATCCGCTGGGAGGTTATTGTTTGCGGTAAATTTCAGCTCGGTAATAGCAAATTCACGCTGCTCGGCGCTATCCCATTCATGCGCGGGGTGGTCTTCCAGGCGGAACCACTGCCCGGCCTACAGGCTACGTAAAGTACCAGAGCCGCTAAAGGATTTCTTTTTGGCATCCATTGCCTGCTGACGCAATTGTGCGTAGTGGCTTAAGCCTTCCGCGTCGCTGGCGTAATAGAGCGATTGGGGGTCGTAATCTTCGAAGCTTACCTGCAGCTGCTGGCCGCCATCACCCTGATCGATGCTACTTTCATCAAAACTTTCGTTGGTGCTGGTAGCTTTGTAATCAAAGCTGGCCAAAGACACGCTGCTGCTGCCGATTTGCCGCTGGCTCTGCCATTCAGTCAGAGTATCGCTCTCTTCCGTGGCGTCAGCTCTGTGAAATCTAACAAATGGATCTGCCGCTTCCGCAATTGCAAAAGCATCATCAAACACAAGCAACTGAACCTGAGGACTATCGCCCGGCAAATGATTAAATAACCAGGCTAAGCCTTCCTCTGCTAATAATCGTGTCAGAAAATCGAAATCGGATTCGCGGTATTGTAAGCAATAGGATCGCGGTGAATGCGTGCCGGAGAGTTTGAAATCCAGCGTTTGCACCGATGCAAAAACCGGATTTTTTTCCTGATGCTCAGCCAGTACCTGCTTCACAATGTCGGGGACGGATAAATCCTGGAACACGCGGGAAGTGCGCCGGTATCTAAGCAAAGCAAAAGGCGGCTCTACTGTCAGCGCGTACTTTGCGAAGCCGCCATCGGAGCCGAGTAATTGCGCCTGGCTAATGACCCCACAGCGCTCAACCGCCTCGCCATCAGCATTTTCAATAGATAAAACGACTGGCAAACCCAGTAGCGATTTAAGCTCTAAGCCACCGTCGGGGGATAAGCAATCGATCTGGTAGCGGTATGCCTGATTGATGCCCTCGCTGCCTGTTACGCGCTGGGGCAATAACTGCTCACTCCACACTGAGCCATCGCCAAGCTGAAGAGAGATAAGACGCTGATCCTGATTAAAAGCAGCGGCAAAGGAAGCAAGCAGATCACTAGGGTTCATGATAAATCAACGATGTATGGCAACTATGAAGTAGTACACGAAGCCCTATCACAACTTATTTCTAAATCTGCCAATTTACTTATATTTAACTAATCAATTACCCGCGCAATGTAAGTATAACCATATATCCACTTACATAAACTTAATATTTTGTGTAAAACTCAAAGCTATAAGAGTGCCCTGTAGCATGGCCCTAAGCGGCGACATTGACGAGCAAGCGCCCAGCGGCAGGCAGACACTCACGGCTGTAAACGGTATTGTTGGTTTTGATTTCACGGATCACGCCTCGATCAATAATGCGTTCGGTTATTTTTAGTACGCCCATGTGCTCTTTCTATGGCTGAAGCGATGGCAGCGCTTTTTGGGCTTGACACTGGAGCGCATGATCACGATACTTAAATTCTTAGTTTGTAAGTATTTACCGTTAGGCACTTACACTCACAGGACAAGCCGCAAGGTTTGTCCTGTTTTTACATTGGTCTGTCCTCCATTTGTTGCATACGAAGAGACTTAGGTTTTAACAAAGCTTTTTTTGCAAGCTCATCTTTTATTCCAATAATTTCTTGAATTAAGCGCATTTGAGCTGGATGTAAAGAATCAAGATGCCGGTAAAGATTCAGCAGTATCCAAAGAATGTCCTCAAAGAGGTCAGCAGGGATAATAAACTTACGTTGCGAGGCCTCAACTACCTCGTGTAGCTCAATCTACTGAAGATCAGGTAAAGGCAAAGCCTGGATCAACTGCTCAATAAATTCAGCTGTTGGCGGGCCCTTGGTGCCTACTTCCAGGGCAGAGATATAGCTCTGCTCATATCCTAACAGCTCTACTAACTCAATTTACGAGTACCATGGGTCACTCGAAGCTGATAAAAGTATTTTGAAAATGGTCTCACAAAAAACCATGCATAAATATAAAGGACCAAGAAAAGCAATTAAACAAGCATAAAAATTAAATAGAAAAATAACAAAAAAACAAAACAAATATCAACAAATTAAATTAAAATTAACAATAGAAAATACCAACCAAATAAAAACAAACCATTTAATACGCCCTCTCTACTCATCAGACAAAAATAAATCCGCTTTAGCACATTCACAAAAACAGAGACTCACTATGGCTACATTTCATCTATTTATTATTGGCGACGAAATCCTGTCCGGGCGTCGTCAGGACAAGCACTTTGCCCATATTTTAGAGACGCTTAAAAAAAGAGGCCATAAAGTGGCAGCAGCGTATTACCTGCCAGACGATAGTGCCGTACTCACCGAAGCCTTTAAACGCAGTCTGAGCGCGGGCCAGTATGTGATTTCCTGTGGCGGGATAGGTGCCACGCCCGATGATCACACACGTCTGGCCTTTGCCAATGCGCTGGGGCTGCCACTGGCCCTGCATCCTGAGGCAGGCGAGCTGATCACCGCCCGTTTTGCCGAAGCCGCTTACCCGCACCGCATCCAAATGGCGTATTTTCCAACAGGCAGCGGGCTGATCCCCAACCCAGTCAATCAGGTGGCGGGCTGCTTTTTGCAACATCATTATCTGGTGCCCGGCTTTCCCAGCATGGCATGGCCGATGCTCGACTGGATACTTGATCAGCACTATACCGACGCAGCCCCCGAGACCACCCTATCCATCGTCTTGCTTAATGCCCGTGAAGGAGAGCTGATTGGCGTGATGCAGGCATTTACCGCACGCTATCCACAGGTTGGCTTTAGCAGCCTGCCCTCTTATGGCAACGAGCTTCACCCTGAACCGCACATTGAATTTAGCATTACTGCCACACCAGAATTAGCTGCAGAAGCGATGAGCTACTTTCGGGAAAGCCTGAATGCTGCGCTAAAGGTTTAAACTTCAGCCAGGTGCTTTCCCCCAAGAAAAACGCCTCGAATGAGGCGTTTTTTTAAACACGTCTTTATGCATCTAACAACTGCAAAATCGCCTCGGTGTGCTTTTGCATTAAAGCCATATCCGCACGTGATTCCACATTTAAACGCACTACCGGCTCGGTATTACTCGAGCGCAGATTAAAACGCCAGTTAGCAAACTCCATGCTGATGCCATCGGTTTCATCCACCAGCAGGGCATCGGCCTGATATGCCGCACAGACTCTGGCAATAGCCGCTTTGGCGTCACTTAGCTTGCGATTAATCTCGCCCGAAGATGGATAAGCCGCAATACGCTGCTCCACCATAGACGACAATTTCTGCTCGCGGCGACTCATCAGCTCAATCACCAGCAGCCATGGAATCATGCCGCTATCGCAATAGGCAAAATCGCGGAAATAATGGTGAGCGCTCATTTCACCACCATAAACCGCATCCTCCAAACGCATCCGCTCTTTAATAAAGGCGTGGCCAGTTTTGCTCTGGATCGCCACACCACCTGCGGCTTGCACCACGTCAACGGTATTCCAGGTTAAACGCGGGTCATGAATAATTTTCTGCCCCGGATTCTTTTGCAAGAAGGCTTCTGCCAGCAGGCCAACGATGTAATAGCCTTCAATAAAATCGCCGCGCTCGTCAAACAGGAAGCAGCGATCAAAATCGCCATCCCATGCAATCCCCAGATCAGCCCCGTTTGTGATCACCGCATTGGCCGTGTCTGCACGGTTTTCTGGCAACAGCGGGTTAGGAATACCGTGCGGGAACGTACCATCGGGCTGGTTATGCACTTTGATAAATTCAACCGGCACTTGCACCGCTTTAAATTTGGCCTCCAGCGCATCCACCACATGCCCAGCCGCACCATTGCCTGAATTGAGCACAATCTTTAACGGGCGCAAGGCTGATAAATCCACATAGCCAAGCAGATGTTCGATATAGGCATCCAGAATGGAAAGCGAGCTGATACTGCCACGCTGGCCAATCGGGGCAAAATCAGCCGATTCGGCCAAGCTTTGAATATCGCGCAGACCGGTGTCGCCACTGATGGGCACCGCACCGCGTTTAACCAGCTTCATACCGTTGTAATCGAGCGGATTATGGCTGGCGGTGACTTCAATCCCACCATCCACATCCAAGTGAAACGCCGCGAAATAGACTTCCTCAGTGCCGGTCATGCCCAGGTCGATCACATCGCAACCCGCATCCATCAGGCCATTGGCCAAAGCCAGTTTTAATTCTTCACTGGTCAGACGCACATCGCCCCCCAGTGCTATACGCTGTGGTTTAAGCAGTTGGCCATAAGCACGGCCGATGCGATAAGCGATATCGGTATTGAGCTCAGGGCCCAGCTGACCACGGATATCGTAAGCTTTAAAACACGTTAATTTAGTCATTGGTTTACTCGAAGTAAGCACGGGAATGCAGGTGTACGGCGGCGTCTTGTAGGATTTCGGCCTTGCTGGCCCAGCGATAGCGGGAATGCTGCTCACCCAGTGGCAAGGCCATATCGGATTCATTCAGTTGCAAGGTGTAAGCAAGCACCACGTAGTGCGTACCAAAGCCTTCCACACGCCCGGCGTTGCTATCGTAAAAGTGCTCGTAAACACCCAGCCACTCGCCCGAAGAGCGGGCCAGCGCCACGCCCAGCTCGGCCTGAGTCAGGCGTAAAAAAGCCGCATCCAGCGTTTCGTTTTTCTGCACGCGGCCACCCGGCACAAACCAGTGATCACAAGCGGGCTGGTTAGTACGCCAGCCCAGCAGGGTCTGCCCTGCCGGGTTTTGCACAATCAGATCAATCGAGATCAGCGGCGCGCGCTCGACCACCTGCAAAAACTCTGGCCACTTTAAAAGTTCAACGGCGGGCAGCACCTTATTTGGTTCGCCCATAGACATCTTCAAAGCGCACGATATCGTCTTCACCCAGATAGGAACCTGACTGCACTTCGATCAGCTCCAGCGGCATCTTGCCCGGGTTTTCCAGACGATGCGTTGTGCCCAGCGGGATATAAGTTGATTGATTTTCTGACAAAAGAATCTCCTGATCCCCATTCACCACCCTGGCCGTACCTTTTACCACAATCCAGTGCTCAGCGCGGTGGTAATGCATTTGTAAGCTAAGCGATGCCCCCGGATTCACAACAATCCGCTTCACCTGAAAGCGCGAACCGGCGTCAATACCTTCATAGCTACCCCATGGGCGATACACGCGGCGATGAGTAACCGATTCGGAGCGGCCAGCCTGATTTAAGCGCTCAACAATCTTTTTCACGTCCTGCACACGGTCTTTATGCGCCACCAGCACGGCATCGGCTGTTTCTACAATCACCAGGTCCTGCACGCCGATCGCGGCAATCATGCGGGTTTCGCTGCGGATGTAGCTGCCTGACACACGGTCCAGCATTACATCACCCAGCACGCTATTGCCCGCTTCATCTTGCGGCGTTACATCCCGCAGAGCAGACCAGGAGCCAATATCACTCCAGCCCAGCCCTGCTGCAGCAACCACTGCCGCATGCGCTGTTTTTTCCATCACCGCATAATCGATCGAATCGGATTCGCATGCCGCAAAAGCATCACTGTCTAAACGCAGAAAATCCAGATCCCGCACGCCCTTGGATACGGCAACCTGCACCGCTTGCAGCATGGCAGGCTGATAGGCGGCCATTTCGCGCACATAAGCATCGGCGCGGAACATAAACATGCCGCTGTTCCAGTAGTAATCCCCGGAAGCTAAAAACTCGGCAGCGCGCTCGGTATTCGGTTTTTCTACAAAAGCGGCAACAGCATAGGCATCACCAGCCAGACGCTCGCCACGGCGAATATAGCCATAGCCGGTTTGTGGCTCGGTCGGTGTAATCCCGAAGGTAACCAGCTTGCCTGTAGCTGCCACGGTGGCAGCCTGTGCCACCAGAGCCTGGAACACATCACCAAACTGAATCACATGATCCGATGGCAAGACCAGCAGCATGGCATCCGGATTATCTTCCAGCGCAATCAAAGCTGCCGCTGCAACTGCCGGTGCCGTATTGCGGCCCATAGGCTCTAAAACCACACGCGAATCACCCATGCCTACAGCCCGCAGTTGTTCGGCAACCAGAAAGCGATGCTCCTGATTACTGATCAACAAAGGCGCAGCTACGTCAGCCATTCCCTGCAAGCGCGTTGCCGTTTGTTGCAGCAAGCTTTGATCACCATGCAATTTTAAAAACTGCTTAGGGTAACCGCCACGAGACAGCGGCCACATACGACTACCCGAACCACCACAAAGAATTACCGGAGTTATTGACATAAACAATCCATAAAATGTGATTAGCTATTCAAAAAATCTTTAAATTACGAAAATGCATATCTGTTTTTTAAAACATACACTCACAAAAAATATACATTAAACAGCAACTACTAATAAAGCATTTCCTGAATAGCCCTTAAAAAATACGCTATTGCCATTTTAATTTGTTACTTGCTGGCGACCAATAGGGTAATACTCAAAACCTTCTTTTTGCATCCGTTTCGGGTCAAATAAATTACGGCCATCAAAAACCAAGGCATTTTTCAATTGTGCTTTCACTTCAGTAAAATCAGGGCTCCGGAATACCTTCCATTCGGTAACAATAACCAGGGCATCTGCACCCGGCAATACTGCCATCGGGCTATCCTCATAGCTCAGCCCCTGCCAGCCTGGCATCACACGCTGTGCTTCATGAATAGAAACCGGATCATGCGCGGCAACCGTTGCACCATGATTAAGCAAATACTCGATGATGACCCGGCTTGGCGCATCGCGCATATCATCGGTATTGGGCTTGAATGCCAGCCCCCAAAGTGCAAAATGCTTGCCTTTGAGATCATTACCAAAGCGCTTCACAATCTTATCAACCAGCACCGATTTTTGCGCATGATTGGCTTTTTCTACCGCATCCAGCACTTTCAGGCTGATGCCATGCTCTTCTGCAGTGCGCTGCAAAGCCTGCACATCTTTAGGAAAGCAAGAGCCGCCATAACCTACGCCCGGGTATAAAAAGTGATAGCCAATACGTGGGTCAGAGCCAATCCCTTTACGCACCAGCTCGATATCAGCCCCCATTACTTCGGACAAATTAGCCAGCTCATTCATAAACGAGATACGCGTTGCCAGCATGGCATTAGCCGCATATTTAGTCATTTCGGCCGAGCGCACATCCATAAATAAAATACGATCATGATTACGCACAAAAGGCGCGTATAAAGAGCCCATTAAATCTTTAGCCGTATCATCATCAGTGCCAATCACAATACGATCAGGGCGCATAAAATCTTCAATTGCTGCGCCTTCTTTCAAAAATTCCGGATTGGACACAACTGCAAAACTGGTTTGCTCGCCGCGCTGAGCCAACTCTTCAATAATCGCAGCACGCACCTTATCACCCGTGCCAACCGGCACTGTGGATTTATCCACAATCACCTTGTAACCATTCATATAGCGGCCAATACTGCGTGCAGCGGCCACTACATATTTCAAATCAGCCGAGCCATCTTCGTCCGGCGGAGTGCCCACAGCGATAAACTGAATCGTACCGTGATCCACCGATTCTTTAATATCGGTGGTAAAACGCAAACGCCCTGCCGACACATTACGCTTAATCATTTCCTCTAAGCCCGGCTCGAAAATCGGCACTCCGCCTTCTTGCAAAATTTGAATCTTATTTGCATCCACATCCAGACACACCACATCATTACCGTACTCTGCCAAGCAAGTACCTGTTACCAAGCCCACATAACCCGAACCAATCACTGTAATTTTCATTATAAAAACACTCCCACAATTAATAATTTTTACGAATGAGCTGCCCAATTGCTTTCACAATAAAAAGGGTATTCGTGACCAAATAGCGTTTCCATAGCCGCCTCGGCTCAGAACACAAACGGTGCAGCCATTCCAAACCCGAATTTTGCATCCATAACGGCGCACGAACAATTGTACCCGCGTGGTAATCAAACGCTGCCCCTACCCCGATCATGACGCCCATCACCTTCCCTCGCTGGGCAGCTATCCACTTTTCCTGCTTGGGGCAACCCAAACTCACCCAGACGACACCCGCTCCCGAATCATTAATCCTTTTGATCGTACTGACTTCTTCATGAGGAAGTAAGGCGCGAAAAGGGGGCGAATATGCACCCGCTATTTTCAGATGGGGAAATTGATCTGCTAATTTGCGCTGCAAGATACTTAAAGTCTCTTCATGTGCGCCATACAAAAAAATAGAAGGCCAGTCGGCAGACTGATTAGCCTGCGCGCAATATTTCCACATTAAATCCGGGCCATTAATTCTTTGCTGCCCGGTACTCCCCAGTTTTCTCATTAGCCAGGCAACAGGGGCCCCATCCGATGTGGCCATATCCGCGCCCTGGATAACCTCGTAAAACTCAGGATCACGCGCAGCAGTGACAACAGAATGCGCATTACATATACAGATGTAACGGGAGTCGTGATTATTACCCCAAGTCTTAATTTTACGTAAAGCAAGATCCCAATCAATGACATCAATGAATGCACCAAGAACAGATACTTTTTTTCTAGGAAATGTAAGATTTACTTCTACTTTTGACATAAATGAGTAACACCCCGCCATAGATATTTACCGATATTTCATAATTTTTTTCAGGCGTATGTTCTGCTAAATACTTGTCACGTGCATTACACCCCATCGGGCTATAGATTCAGGATTCGCTTTTGCCCAGGGGATTCTCTCGGCCAGATCACAGGTACCACTGGCAGATAAATATAAACCAGTCACCCATCCTCAGGCAGATTACAAAACAACCCGCCAGAATATGCTCATACCAAAACCATTGGCATATTCTTATCATAAATACCTGGAAAAACCAAAGCTAAGCCGGATCGCATATCAGCCTGAAAACCCCGCCAAGAACGTGCTCCTGATCATTTGCTGCTGATCTTTTCAAAAAACACGCTCATCATCCGCCTCACTTGCAAACACATTAATTCACCATGGTATTTTCACTCTAAATAAAATAAGCAAATACACCAGTACTTTTTTCAACAAGCAATCTGCCAATATACAAAAAAACCCATGTATATTTCACCCGCTACACAGCAATTATCAAAAAATAAGGTTTAATAAAAATATTAAACCTTATCATACCCCTTGAATATACTTATATTTGCTTAATGTATTTTTAACAATAAATACATCGTTGTTTAAGATAAATCCTAAAATGACAAAAGGTAAGCAAAAACCCTATTAAACAACTGTTTAACTAAATGATTTTCTATCAAATACAAAATGTTGTGCCACAATATTTTTCCTGCACACACATAAATAGCTTGAAAATAAAAAAGATATAATGTCTAGTACGTAATTACCGGGGAAATTGTAATCATGGAGAGATAAGCCACAGATCAGCACTTAGCAAGCAAAATACGAAGATAGTTTAAAAAATAAAGCATTATTATCAAACCACCATCAGGGGAAGAATTACATTGTCTGCTTCATTGTGCTTTTATATCGGCAATCGCTTCTTCATATATATTAATAAGTAACTTAATATTCACTTCCGCACAGTAAGAGCTTAAATATTTTTTCCTGGCATTTTTCCCCATTTCGAGCATCAACTCCGGATGCTCCATTGCCCACTTCATTTTTTCTGCTAAATCAGCAGAATCACCCACATTAAACAATAAGCCGGTCACCCCATCTTCTACCAGCTCGGCCAAAGCGCCAATTCTGCTGGCAATAACAGGCAAACCACTCATAAACGCTTCTACCAGAATCATCGGCATATTTTCATACCAGATACTTGGCAAAACCAGGGCATAACTTTTTTGCATTTCAAGACGAATACCATCAGAGGATAAAACGCCAAGCTGCCTGATTGCCGGAAAACGATTCAATAATGCTAAATCTTCCCCCCCACCAGCCACACTTAATTGCCCGTGTAACTCGGGGTTAAAAGCATCAGCCAATATATGCAGGCCTTTTTCCGGAGAAAGCCGGCCAGCAAATAAAAACCCTTTTCTATCGGCGCTAACGGAATTTATATCTGCAATAAAGTTAGGTTTAATGCAGATTTTATTTTCAGGTAAACCGCCTTCAACAAACTTTCTTTTACAAAATGAATTCAATGAAATATAGCGATTCACATTTTTTCTATACGTGCCCAAGCCACGATGCAAGCTGAGCATTCCCGAGACAACAGCAGATTGAGACAGGGAAGATCGATAGCAACGATGAACCACACTGCGCCAGGTGTTACGCCCGATACAGCTTTCACATATATTTCCTTTACGTAAAAACATCGCCTGGGGACACAATAAACGAAAGTTATGCAGTGTTTGCACAACAGGGATATTGAATTTCGCAGCAGCCCAATATAAAGAGGGAGAAATTAAAGATAAAGTATTATGGACATGAATAACATCAGGCTTGAATCTTTGCAGCAGAGCATTTAGATCACTATATGTTTTTTTGGACCAGAACGCTTGCTGAAAAATAGACAAGCGGGACAATTTTGCTAACTCGTCATTATGCCGGGAATATAACTCAACATGATGCCCATATGCTCTTAGCAAAGCTATTTCGTTCTCAACAACAGAGTCTTCCCCCCCTTTTTGCTGATAGTAATTATGAACAACCAGAACGCGTAACATTAATGTTCCTTTCTATATGCAGGCATATTCAAACATTCCATAATTCCATCTGCAAAGTTTTTTGCCATATTTTCTACATTAAAATATCTGGAACTTTGCAAACAAGCCACTTTCATTTCAGCTAACTTATCAGCATTATTAAATAAATTGACAACGGCTGCAGAATAATCAGGTAATGTATTTTTTGAAAAAATGCCATTTACCCCATGATTAAGATATACAACCTCCGGACTATGCAAACCACAATCCGTAGTTAGCATAGGAGTGGCACAAACAAAAGAATCCAATATACTTAAGCCAACCAAACCAGGATTAAGCATCAGATCCGCAACCGCTAAAATTTCAGCTTTAGCCATCCCTTTTACAAGACCTACATATTTGGCCCACGAATGCTCTGCGCAGAATGCCTCCACCAAATGCCTGTCAATACCGTCACCAGCAAGAATCATTTCAAAATCAGGGATTTTTTCCTTAATTAAAACAAGGGATTTTAATAAAAAATCAATCCGCTTTTCATTATAAAATGACCCGATAAAAACGCCGATGCTGTTTCCTGCAAGTCCCAAACGGCGCTTAATAGCCTCAATATCATCAATCGCATTAAAATGAAGGCTAAGCTCATTTGTATCAATAGAATTATTTACAATTGTAATCCTATTATCAGGAAAGCCAAATCCTGTAATCAATGGCAGACTCATTGAAGTATAAGCAAACCACCAATCGGCTTTTTTTGCAGCACGCCGCTTAAATTTTTCGCGCAGACTATTGATATTTCCTTGCAAATTAGCACCATGCCCCAGCAGTGCAAACTTTATTTTTGTATAAAAATATTGAAAAACAAGATTAAAAACCAGCTTATTTTCATGGCTACAAATAACCAAATCAGCCCCTCTCGACTGAGCGTAAAATGGCTGCCAGCAAATCTTCCCACCCAGAAAATAGTGATTAGGTAAATTTTCTGCCCACGGCAAAACACCCGAATCATTTTTAAGAAGCTCTTCTTTATTGGGTAAACCATGCAAAACACGTAAATGACACCCTCTGGCAAACAATTCCCTCTTTAGCGCTTCAAAAAATGGAACCCGGTAATGCGGCAGACGCCTTTGCACAAATAATACGGAAGGAAAATCATTTTTTACATTTTTATTAATCATAGTTTCTTTGTTAAATTAAAGAGCTGTATCAAAAAAATTGCTGATGAGAAGTTTATGCACTAAAACAAAAAAACTGCTTATCCTTAAAAAGAATGCATTTCCGTTTTTAAATTTACTTGCATAATAGGACACGTAAACAATCAAAAAACAAACATCCACGACTGAATAGATTTATTGATAAAAGAATAAATGGTCAAAGGAAAGCCTAGAGCCGATGATGAAATCCTATAATTGGTATACGCAAGCCCCATCAATAAAACAAAAAAAGACAATACATTAAAATAAAAAAGAGAAGCCAGGCGGCTTAAAATAACCACAATAAAAAAAGCACGGAACCATTCTACATAAAAATACATACGCAAAAGAGGCAGTGGCTCGGAAGAGACACCCAATAAAAAACCTATATACGATGTAATCAGAACGTAAAAAACAACTTTTACAGCTGAATCTATTTTTGCAGAGTGGATTGAAAACAAAAATGAAACAAACAAAGCTACATCATAAAAATAGACCATAGGACTAATTACGCCATCACTCTTACCAGAGTTTTCCTCACTAATAAAATACCCGGATTTTGCATAAAACAGGCCAATCAGCAGGGAAATTAAAAATGTAAGAATCCAAATCCCACGAAATGGCAGCCTCGATAACACAAAAGAGGCCATTAAAATGCCCAGGACAGTGGCTGCAGATTGATGGGTAAAAACAGAAAGAATTAAAAAGCAAATTGCTGACCGCTTGCTCCCGCTCAGAAATAAAGCAAAGCTACAAAACAAAAAAGCAGACGCCATTTCCTGTCGAACAAGATGCAAAACAAGCGTAGGCGTAACACTTAATAATATTGCAGCAATCACAATAATATTTTGCTGCCAGGATACAACAGAAAAATATTTGCTTAGTTTAAATAATGAAAAAGTAAAAACACTATAAAATATTGTTGAAACAACTACGGCCAGCAGCGTAACATTAGCCCCGCTTATTCTGGACAAAGAAAAAGACATAAAATAATAAAAAGGCTCTGTAAATTTAATTGTAAATGGGCCATATGTATGCCCATAATAAGCAAAGAAATCCATAGATTCCAATACTTTATAATGCTGCGTATACCAGTTCCAATCTCCCGAAATGGGTTTAAAAAATATGATCATGGAGTAAAGACAAAGAAACATAACAACAAGTATGCATACTCTGGCTTTCTCTCCTTCAAAAACAAGTGACAAAAAAAACAATGCCACTAGAACAGAAAAAAAAGGTGAAAACAGATAAAAAAGCATCGTTGCACAAAACATAATAAATACGTTTATTACATCTGTTTTTTTTAGATACTTCCATTTATTTATAATAAATTCCATTCACAGCCTTCCAAACCCTTGCAGATTAATAACAATAACTATTTTTTTGCAGCAAACTTAAACAGTTGCCCCCAGAATCTTAAGTAGGGCCATACAAAATATAAAGGTGCAAACATGCCGCCATGCTTAAATGTAAAATGAAACCAGGATTTTGGCGGTAATTCCTTCCGGCTTAGCATTTTCTTCCAGCGAATCAGCAGCCCCAATCCCCGATCTTTGGATGTACCCGCTGCAGAGTTTTGAGCACAATGCCCGACAATATTTGGTGCAGTAAAAACTTTAATACCCAGTTTTTTTGACATCAATGCATAATCAATATCACCCATTGCATGTTCATAGCTGTCATCTAGATTCCCAATTTTCTGCGCATCATCTCTGGCAATAAGAACCGCATTGCCATTCATGGCATCACACTCAATTAATTCACTTTCTTTGTATACTCTAAGATACGAAAATTTTCTGAATGCACTTATCCTTTGCAAGCCACCATATGAAACATCGCTTCCATTCGATGTTGTGCAGCCTACAATAATTCCGCTTTTACCATGCCGGCTCTGTACCTCAAGAGCCGCATCAGTCATTATTTTTAATGCATTTTCATTTAAATCGGTATCATCATTCAGCCATAGAATGTATTTGGACTGCTGATTCAAAGCCTCTGCCATCGCAAGAGACATACCACGACACCAGTATAAATTTCCTACGCCAGCAATCACTTTTGCCCAGCCATATAACTGAGAAATAGCCAGCCCAGTACCATCCGTGCTTGCATCATCAAGTAAAATAGCGCTATACGATAACCCGGCCGCATTTGCCGCTCGCTCGAAACAGGCTAAAGATTTAATTGTTTTTTCTTTTCTATTAAAAGAAGTCAGAACAGCAATAACATCAACACTCATCATTTATCTCAATAAATTTAATACGAATAAATCAATGCAGGACAGGAATTAAAGTCAGATCTCCCTGATAAAACCCCTTCTTAAATACAGGAGATGCCGGGGACAGAATAAAGTCACCGGGATTGTTCCTGATGCTTAAATTTTTATTTAAAAAGACAATATCACTTTCTCTGTAAAAATCATTTAATGTAATACCCGAACGTGCTTTCGGGGAAACATCTATATTGGCCAAACCGAGTACAATATTTCTATTTACAATATTATACTTTGGCTTACCAAATTCATCCTGTAATATATTTTTCAAATTAGCATATCGTTCTGCATAGGGATATTTATTATATGGAACCGCAGTGAGTGTTCTTAATTGCTCCACAGTTGGCTGTGTACCTAAACCACGCGCGTCCAGATGAATCGGAGGTGTGCTATTAATAAAGAAATTATCTTCAACTATATTATCCCGCCCCCCCCCGATAAATACCGCTTGAGAAACATTAAGAAAGGTATTTTTTAACACAGAAATCCCACTAACCTGATCATCCAAATAAATACCCTTGGCCTCAAACTGCTTATTTACAGAACCTATCCGGGTAAAAAAGTTATTACTGATCACTGTTCCCCTGGCACTTAAGTCCTGGCCGGTATAAATAGCACCCGCATCACTGGTATCCAAAACAACATCAGAGATATGGTTGTTTTCAATCAAATGATCATTACCAAGAAAGAAAATAGCAGAATGCGACCCTCCGGAAATATAATTAGCGGATACAATTTGTCCTACACCACCAATAGACACGGCATAACGATAAGATTGGCCAGAGCGGTTAAAATTTTTAATAATAGAGTTTTTAACAAAATTCTCTGCACTTTCTAAAGTCTGGCGATTACCGCCACCTAAAGATACCCCGCCTTCGCCCGTATCATTAACTTTTGAATTAATCAAACCAGATTTAAGCGAGTTTCTGAAAACAAAAGCGGCATTGCCTGTCAACCTTGTTTCTGTACGATCAAAAACAACCTGATTACACGCTTCACATACAAGCGCATTTCCTCTTGATTTTTCAAAAATAAGGCCTGTTATATTAACAAAAGCAGAATTGGTAATTGTGAGTAAGTTTTCCGCTACAGAAATTTCAACTTTATCCAGATTCGTATTGGGAGGAGGGATAAAATAAATTACGCCCGTATCAGCATCCAGATACCATTCATTATAATTGTCCAACTCAGAAATCGCATTCTCTACAAATACCCTTTGCCCGTTTGCAATTCCGTAAAGAGCACCTTTCCCACCCAACTCTATGATTTCATTCGCAACATCTATTGTTTTCACGGCTAAGGTTTCCGAAGCCCAATCATGCTTCCAGTATGAAAAAATATTCATTGCCGGCTCTTTAACCCATTTAGCAAGCCGCTGCCCTTGAATTGAAAAACGGAATTTATCCGTATCAGAAATCGAACTTGAACGAATAATTTTTGAAAACTGCTGATCTGGCCAACGAGCAAGCGTCATAGGCTGATCGGCAATAAATAACTCGGTTGTGACTGGCCTGCTTGGCCAGCCAAATCCTTTTTCCCGAATCTGTTTTATATTTGGCAAGATATTTTTTACTGCAGCAGCCAGTACTTTTTTATCAAGATCAGGAGTAAATCTTGCATCGGCATCTGTATCAACAGGATAGAATCTTTCAATTTTCTGCGCGCCCGAAATAACAACATGACCGGCCGCCTTTAATATTAAAGCATTAGCTGCAGATTTTGCTGGCCACACAATATTCATAGCTTGATTCAGGCGGTAAATTCCCTCACTGAATTCAATAATAACAGAAGAGTTTTCTTTAATTATCATTTCAAAAAAAGATGGATTTGAAATAAGTTTATCCATCTCTGTAAAACCGATTGAGCATTCTTCATGATATACAAAATTGCAGACCGGTAAATTTATATTTCTGCCCACCAAATCAGGAGAAACAACCATTCTCATCTCTGCAACCGCAAGACCTGCAGATTGGACACATAAGACACAGATAGTAAATAAGATATATTTCATCACACCACCTGCATTTATGTAAAAAACCCTTCAAAAAAATATAAAAAATCACACAAACCTAATAGAGAGCAGAGTAAGAAGCAACCCCTTTTTGTATTGAAAAATACTCCACTGCAATTGTATGATAATCAGCAGCTCTTAATTTATACAGATCTCTATCGTGTATTAATTTTGAAATCACTAAATGCAAATTTCCTGCATTGGCATCTGTATATAAGAGATCAGGAAAAAAAGAATCAAAATCTGATAAGCCCGGGCAATCACTAAAGATAGATGGCAGGTTAGTTGAAAGTGCTTCCAATGCAGCAATACTAAATCCCTCATACCTTGAAGGCATAACATAAAAATCGGCCGCATGTAATGCTGCTAATGGATCCTGCTTTCCTGCAAATATTACTTTTGAATTAACACCTAACTTTTCAGCAAGCAGTTTTTCTTTGCCATCCTCAGCCTCATGCCCGACATGCAGATATTTCAATTGATTAACAGATAATTTAGCAAGCGCATGCAATACCGCTTCATGATTTTTTGCATAGGCACAGTTCCCGACACTAACCATCACAATGTCACTATCATTTAATCCAAAAGTAGCCCGTGCATTTTTTCTTTCCTGCTCCGTTGGAGGATTGAAATAATCCAGAGCTGCCCAGTTATAAACTAGCTTTGTTTCAATTCCAAATCGTTTAAACTCATTTTTAGCAACACTATTAGAAATTGACACAAACTGTACACCCAGCAGTGTTAAATGCTGACGCTGGATTTTTCTCTTAAAACGCAAGATGCCATCAAAAATAAAATTACTATGTATGGTACGCACTATTTTTAATGAAAGCAGTGATAATGACAATATTGTCCAATAACTGCCAGCTTCAGCATGCTGGTGAATTACATCATATTTTCCTTCGCATACTAATTTACGCAGTTTAATAAAAAAATCAGGCCGCTTATTATTATGAAGATGAAAAACTCCATAGCCTGCATTTTTTAATTCCTGAGCATAACTCCCGATATTTTCTCCTGTTGAAAGAATATCACATTCAATACCGACATCAGCCCAATAGGATGCGGCATGATAAAGCATTGTTTCCGCACCAGAAGCTTTAAGCTCGTTTAAAATATGCAAAACACGTTTTTTTTTCATTGATTAGCCATTATCTCTTTATATTGCTCTATATATTGTTCTGCTATTGCCCGAGCAGAGAAAATATTCATTGCTCTTTCTCGGCCAGCATCAACACAGTGACTATATTTTTCTTTATTGCTTAACAGGCAAATAAGCGCGCCTAGAATTTCATCTCCATTTTGTACATCCACCAATATCCCGGCCTCTCCTACGACCCAAGGAACTGCCCCGCTATTTTTGCCGGCAACAATAGGCACGCCCACCGCCATTGCTTCTGCCAAAGTCATTCCGAAAGACTCTTCCAGAGACGGGTGCAGCAAAATTGTAAATTTTTTAATAGCGTCTTTAATACCTTGATAAGGCTGAGCACCAAAAAATTGAAATAAATCAAGACACTGATGCTGCTTAGCCCATTGCCAGGCAGCTTCTTCTTTCCCCATCCCAGGCCCATATAAATGCATGGAAATCTCAGGCCTTTTCTTCTTAAGCTCGGATAATACAGCCATGCCCATTGCAGCATTTTTTCGACGTGACCAATTATTAATAATCATACCAATAATTATTTCTTTTTTTTCTACTACCACTGTCTTAAATAAATCTGCAGGTAAAGGATTGGGAATAATCGTCATACTTGCACGATGCATCCAGTTAATTTTTTCTACGATATACGGTGAAACCGCTGAAAGAGATTTTGCTTTCATTAATACACGGTGAGCCATAATCAGACGCCCCAGGCGATACAAATCAGGCATTAGCCGCAATATTTGCCAAGGGGCATCATGGCAGGTAATCAATACAGGAAGATTTGAATCCTGTGCTGCCCACGCAAATTCATAGGTCCAGTGAGCATGTAATACATCCACACCACTGGCTTGAATTGCAGTACGCAAACAATGGCGCTCCAGAGCAAATAAATCCAGCATTCTGCCGCGAAACCCACGATCAGATCTAAAACCTTTACGACGCAACGGAACCTGATATAAAGAAAAATCACCATACTCCGTAAGAACAAATGCAGCGCCATTAGGATCCAAACCCGGCTCAGTCGTAAATGCGGAGACACGGTGCCCCTGGTTAAGCAACTCATCAATCAAACTGATAAGCAGCGACGATCCTTGCATTTCTCTAGCAACATGTTCACTCACATCAGGAAACAAATGAGTAATATCAGCAAAAGATATAGGACCAATAATCCCTATATGCATTATTATTCCTTATATAAATCTCTTTAAAAATTTTACTTTATTCTTTAACAAACCAATGCATGCCATATTTTTTATTAAAAAAACAAAAAGAAACATCAAACAAATATAAATAACCACAAAACTAAAACCAGCTATCAGAACTCTGATAAGCGGGCTCTGTCCACTCAAAACAAGTGTTTTGAGAAAAAATGAAAAAGCCCCGCAAAATAAAGTAACTGCCGAAACATATGAAATAAGGCGAATATTTATTGATGTACTTATATTTAATCTCTTTTGCAATATGAAAGAAAGTGCGACAAACCTAATGGCCTCAGTAACGAATAGGGAAATAATAAGCCCCGGCAAGCCAAATAATGGATATAAAATCGAGAATGAAAGCAATAAAAAAATAAACATTGATATCTGTATTTTCATTTTTATATTAATTTCATTCAAAGAATCCATGGTCATGCCACAAATCTGATTTAAATATATAAACCCGACCATACAACTAAACCATGTGGTAACCATGCCTGCATACTGCCAATTCTGACCTAGCAATATATAAACAATATCACTCGAATAAATAGATATAAATAATCCGACCGGGAAAGCATAAATTCCGACCGCCAGGATACTTAATAAAAAATAATGAACAATATCAACTCCGGAATTTTTTGCTCTGGACATGATAGGAAACATAATTTTTGAATAAATATTTACCACATTCTGAACGGGTAAATGAGCGATAAGCTGACCACGGTTATATTGCCCGGCAATTGAATCACCTAATAATTTCCCAACTAATAAAGAATCAGTATTTAATGAAAAAAATTCAATAAAACCAATGAATGAATATTTTGAACCAAATAAAAGAAAATTTTTACATCGCTCAATATCTACAGCCTTAAAAACAGCATGGGGTGAGCATAAATACGATAATACTGCGCTCATCCAGATTTGTGTTGTCACTGCTGCAACTAAAGACCATACCCCCATTCCCATGTAAGCTAGTGAGAGCCCTACAGCACCATATGAAATAATGTATGATATTGCATCGATAATTGAAATAACTTTAAATCGTGTGCCCCTGCGAAGCAAACTTTGCGCAACAACAGAAAAGCCTGTCACAATAAAATTCAATGCCAGAACTTGTAAGACTAAAGTTAATTTTGGCATTGAAAAAAATGAAGAAAACAAAGGCGCAAGCAGGATGGCCATTAAGGAAAAGAATGTTGCCACAGTTAATGAAACATAAAGTGCGGCAACAATATCTTTATCATCTATTTCTTTGCGCTGAATAATAGACGGACCAATACCAAGCTGAGCAAAGTAACTCAGAAATCGTAAACCAATATTTGCTAATGCTACTAAACCAAAAGCAGCAGGATCAATTAGCCTGGCTAAAACCGCCATAAAAATAATTTGAAAACCTGCTACGGCAACAGTCGAAGCAGTCCCCCAGCTCATTCCTGACTTTACTTTATTTAAATCGGACATTTATTGCGCCTTTAAAATGCTAAATGCCTGATCTTTTAATAAACTCTTGGTAAGCAATACCCAAACCACGACTGAATTTCATTTTATCTTTCCAGCCCATTTGATTTAATTTAGTTACATCCTGCAATTTACGCATTGTGCCATCTGGCTTGCTGGCATCAAAAACCAGCTCGCCTTTAAATCCCACCACTTCACAAATAGTGCTCGCTAATTCACGAATCGTCATATCTTCACCCGTACCAATATTAATCAATGGCGGGTGCTGATCATTTAACTGCTGTTTATATTCTGTATCCGGCAAATTCAGTAAATAAACGCAGGCTTCGGCCATATCTTCGCAATAAAGAAACTCGCGGCGCGGTATGCCACTGCCCCACACCATCATTTCTTTTGCACCGCTTTCTTTGGCTTCGTGCGCTTTACGAATTAAGGCCGGAATCACATGACTGTTTTCCGGATGATAATTATCCCCCGGGCCATAAAGATTAGTTGGCATCACCGCCAGATACTGGGTGCCATATTGACGGTTATAGCTCCAGCACATTTCAATACCGGCAATTTTGGCCAGGGCATAAGGCTGATTAGTCTGCTCTAATGGACCGGTTAAAAGGTATTCTTCTTTGATCGGCTGCAGACAATCCTTAGGATAAATGCAACTGGAACCTAAAAACATCAAACGATTAACACCATGCTGGTAAGCCGCATGAATCACATTATTTTGAATCATTAAATTCTGATAAATAAAATCACCACGGTAAACATTATTTGCATGAATACCCCCTACCTTTGCTGCTGCTAAAAATACAAAGTCAGGTTTTTCTGCCGCAAAGAATGCATCAACTGCGGCCTGATTAGTCAGGTCTAATTCTGCATGAGTGCGGGTAACTATATTTTTCAGACCCTGTTTATTTAATTCACGCACAATGGCAGCGCCAACCATGCCACGATGACCGGCAATATAGATTTTATGTTCAGGCAGGATATAGGACATTTTATTTATTCAATTTAATAGAGAGAAAAACCGGGCACACCGTGCCCGGATTGATCTTATTGCTCGGTTGAAACGGCTATTGAATAACCATGCGTTTTAAGCAGAGCATGCTGGCATGCCTGAATTAAATCATGATCAACCATTTCTTTTACCAACTCTGGCAGTGTAGTTTCCGGAGTCCAGCCTAATTTTTCTTTAGCCTTGGAAGGATCGCCTAATAGTGTTTCAACTTCTGCAGGGCGGAAATATCGCGGGTCAACTTGCATAATAATATCGCCAGCTTTTAATGCCGGTGCTTTATTACCCTCAACTTTAACAACAATTGCTTTTTCATCCACGCCCTGGCCTTCAAATGAAAGAGTAATTCCCAACTCCTCGGCCGCCATGCGAATAAAATCACGCACGCTATATTGCACACCCGTCGCAATCACAAAATCATCCGGCGTTTCTTGCTGCAACATCATCCATTGCATTTTTACGTAATCACGGGCATGGCCCCAATCACGCAAGGAATCAATATTGCCCATAAACAGGCATTTCTCTAAGCCTTGAGCAATATTAACCAGGCCACGGGTTATTTTGCGTGTTACAAATGTTTCTCCACGACGCGGGCTTTCGTGATTAAACAAAATACCATTACACGCATACATCCCGTAAGCTTCCCGGTAATTAACCACAATCCAATAAGCATACATTTTTGCTACGGCATAGGGGCTGCGCGGATGAAATGGCGTGGTTTCCTTTTGCGGTATTTCCTGCACCAAACCATATAGCTCGGAAGTTGAAGCCTGGTAAAAACGCGTTTTCTTTTCCAGCCCCAAAAAACGAATGGCTTCTAGCAGACGCAATGTACCCATAGCATCCACATCAGCCGTATATTCAGGTGATTCAAAGCTCACAGCCACATGAGATTGAGCGGCAAGGTTATAAACCTCGTCCGGCTGCACTTCTTTTAAAATGCGCGTTAAATTGGACGAGTCGGTTAAATCACCGTAATGCAATTTAAAATTATTATTCCCATGATGCGGATCCTGGTAAATATGATCAACGCGCTGGGTATTAAAGGAAGATGCACGGCGTTTAATACCGTGGACTTCGTAACCCTTTTCTAAAAGGAGCTCAGCTAAATATGAACCATCCTGGCCGGTGATACCGGTAATCAGTGCAACTTTTTTTTGTGACATGATAAAAACCCTAGTAAATATATTTCAATTAAAACCAAAATTTTTTCTATTTTTTTCAGAGATTGCTGTGCCCAAACTCTTTAAGAAATTTTCCTGCTTTTTATAAGCTTCATCAATATTTTCATCAATACTTGAAACGCGAATTAACATCCCATCTGGAATATAGCCTTTTACTCCATAGGATAATTGATTAAGCTTAAAACTTGTCGTGTTATTTACAGCTTTTAAACCAACAGTCAACCAATAGGTAATTGGCTCTACCCTTTGATTTTGTTTAGCAATTAAATGACGGACGGGAATATCTCCAAATGGAGAACTAAATATTGCCGTCTTATTTTGCGAAATATTAAACCCCTGAGCTGGATAACAAACCTCAGGGCGGTGTACCTGTCTGCCTCCGTTATCCCGCTGATCCGGGCCATAGGCAATGGATAGCATCATCCGTTCCCCCTTACTATTTATATAGGTGCGCATTAATAAATTGGAATACAACTTGCTTAAAGCAGCTTCAATATCCGGGGCCTTTACCAAACTAACCGTGGTTTCTTCTTTTTTCCAGCCATCAAAGCTAAGCGGAACCATTTTTTCCAAATCAATATGATGAATATCAGCCATAACAATTCTGGGCGTAGCAATATAAGTAAGCAGCCCTGTTAATCCCATCAGTAAAAAAAGGATTACTCTTTTAGTTATCATTGTTTTTCGGCCTTTTTAACAAATACAAGCCCCAATAAAAGATCAGTTATAAAAAAAGCAAACAGCGCGACCGCAAAGACCACCATCCCTGCAAAACTATGAATAAATCCCTGCCCTGCCGCATCGCCAAAATGGTAGGTTACTAAAATTAAAATCATCACACGTATCACATTGGCGATAAATGCAATGGGAATAACACATAAAAAAAGCAGAACACCGCGCCAGCTAAAACCATAGCCACCGATATGAATATATAAGAGCCCCAGGGCAAATAAACTGAATAACGAATTCATACCCGAGCACGCATCAGCAACCAGTAGCTGATATTGCCCAACAACCAGCATAACCCCGGAGCGGGCCACCGGATAATTAGCAGCGTAGAGTAAAACTTCAGCCCAGTGTGAAACCTGGTTTTTTAAGCCGCTGGTTAGGCTGTCAACCACCACACCAGGCAATGGGATTAAAAAAACAATAAATGAAATCGCAAAAAAGTATTTTTTTAACGCTGCACTACCGGAAAGAACAAGAGTGAGACCTGACAATAGAGGAATAAAAGCCCCTACTTCAAATAGCCAGATTTCTTGGGATCGGCCAAAAATATAAAATAGGACCCCTAAAAAAAACAGACTATACCCAGAAAAATTATTTTTTCTAACTTCAGCAGGAGGGCTTTCTGTATTCGCTTTATAAAAAAGCCACAGAATAATTGCTAAAATAAATGGCCCATGCCCCTGCTCCGGGGTTTCCCAGAGATTCTGGCTTAAATCAAAAATGGTAGGGACGCATAGAATTAAAACACCGATCATCACTAAATAATTCAAGCGAAACCATGACACAACTGATAGCGGTATATAGCGAGAAGCAAGTGAATTCATTATTTATGATCCTAATAAAACACAGCCTAATACTTCAGCACCAGCCATTTCACATTGATCACGCAACTGAGCTAAATCTTTGAGTGATGTTTTATGGCGTACAGCTACCAAAATTACGCCTTTTGTTCTTGCCGCCAGCAATTGCACATCTGCGGCCTTCGCACTGGATGGTGCATCATATAAAATCACATCATAAACAGATTCTAATTCTGCGGTAAATTCACCCATATCTCCTTTAGATAACAGCTCCTGAGGATTAGGTGCCTTCGTGCCGGCAGTTAATATACTTAAATCCAATAATCCATCTACGTGCTGAATTGCAGCCTGAACAGGCACCCGGCCAGCTAATACTTCACTTAAACCCTGCCTGTTTTGCAAACCAAATAAATTATGCTGATGAGGCTGGCGCAAATTTGCATCAACAAGTAATGTTTTTTCTCCCAATTGCGAAAAAACAATCGCCAGATTTGCAATTAATTCACCAGCCACTTCATCGCATGATGCAATTAATACACTTTTATTGCCAAGACCGATCCAGCGCAATAAAATCTGACTGCGCAGGCAACGTACCTCTTCAACAATCTTATCGAAGGGATCATATGCAGCAACTAAACTGCTGCTAAGTTTTGATTGCCCTTTTTGTAAATATGGATAAGAAAACTGTAACGCCAATACCTGCTGAATATCAGCTTCACTAATATATCCAAGGCGAATAGCCGCCTCACCAAAACGTATCCCTTCTTCTTTTTGCAAAAGAAGTACTTTTTCAGCCTGTGCACTATCTAACTTACCATTATCCAGTAATAATTTTCCGATATTACTGCTTGAATCTGCTTTCTCAATTACTGCAGTCATTATGCGAGATCTCCTGCAGCGGCTCTTCTTTTACCCTGATATTGATTTCCAAATAATTTTTTTGCATCTTCTTTACCCAGTTCGGCCAATACGTGCAAGCCTAGATAATTTTCAATATCAACCTTGGTACGTACGCGTCTATTTAAAAATTCAAGCATTAAAATAGATGTAACAGCAAGTAATAAGCCCACAAAAACAGCTAAAAGCATATTTAATGATGTTCTGGGTTTTGAATGACTGAGCGGAGCAGTGGCCGATTTTAAAATTGTAATATTGCTTTGATCGGCACGGCTTTCTAACATGGTCTGGCTAAAGCGTTGCAACGCCTGATCATAACTGCGCTGTGCATTATCGACATTACGCTGCAAAACATCGATATTGGCACGGCCCGATTTCAACTCCAATACCCGCTCTTTTTGCGCCTTCATTGCCTGATTTAATGCCGCTTGCCGTGATTGAGAATTTCCTGCAACCCCGCTTAAACCACCTGAATATTGAAGCATCAGCGTATTGAGCTGACTCTGTGTAGCGCTCACTTCTGCTAAAGCCTGGCGATAATGAGGATGATTAGGACCATTTTTTACGGCAAGCTCTTTTAATTTTGCCTCTTGTGCTGACAACTGACCTTTTAATTGCAAAATCAATGGATTATTCAACACATCCGGTGCCGTTTGCCCCCCTCGGGCGCGTGATTGAGCATCAAAAGTCTGAGCCTGAGCCCCCACCAATTGGCTCGATAATTCATTCAGACGCTGCATTTCAATATCCAGACGCTCGTCTGTGGCCACAATGCCTTTTTCCTGCTGATATTCTGATAATTTCCGTTGTGTTTTTTCCAGATTTGCCTGTAATGTTTTTAACTGCTCCTGGAAGAAAATATTATTCTGCTGAGCAGAAGCCATTTTGATATCAACAGTAGTCCGTATATATGCCTGAGTAAAAGCATTAGCCAAAGAGGCAGAAAATTGGGGATCAGTCGCCGTATAGGATAAATTAATCACATTACTTTCCCGGCTGGGCTTAACTTCTAAGCCCTTAAGCAAAGATTCTGCAAACCAGTTACGAATATCACCTTTTCCTTTTGTGGCCTCCAGAAACTGAGCCTGTGCTTCCGGTAATTTAACCAGCCCCAATGCATCTACAACCTTTAATGCGGCATTCTGGCTGGCAATCATCTCAACCTGTGTTGCCATAAAACTGGAAGCCAGAAAACCGGCAACCTGCTGCCCTGTTACCGGATCAGTTGCTTTAACATCAATTGCCAGCGCAGCAGTAGAGGTGTATTGCTTTGGTAATAAAAAACTAATGACTAAAGTTGCCAGAATAATAGCGCTGAATATGCTTATACCTATTTTCTTCCTAGCACGTAAAATATTTATAAATTGTTCAAGTGTCATATTAAATTGTGCTCTTTAATAAAAGATACATATAGTGCTAAACACACGCAAATCCATTGCACGGTCACAACCTATGCATGGCAATTCAGAAAAGCTAAAAACCAGGCAACTAAAAAAGACTTTCCTGAACAAAAATAGTATCGTTTTCTAATAAAAAATCAGTCAGCTTTGCTTCTATTGTTGTAATTACCCCGTATTGATCCGCCCGATGAATTTCTATACTGCGCTGCGATGCCCGGGGATTAAAACCTCCGGCCAGAGCCAGGCCTTGCATAACGGTCATTTTAGGCTCCATACGAAATACGCCCGGGCGATTTACTTCCCCGTAAATATAAAATTGCTGAGCACGCGGCACATAAACCACATCACCACTTGCTATTGCCATATTTCGCTGGCTTTCGTTTAATGATTTCATTGACTGGCTCAGGCTATATTCGATCCTTTCCGGGCCACGCAAGATGATAATTGCATCACCAGCACTCGAATTTAACCCACCGGCAATCGCAATTAAATCAATCAGCCCGGTTGCCCCTTCCAGAGCATAACGCCCTGCCCGATTCACCTCGCCAATCACCGCAATACGCTGGCTGCGGTATTGAGAAATCATCACACTTACATTGGGATTGTTAACAAACCCCCCTTTTTTCAAATTACCCGCAATAAGCGCTTCTGCTTCCGTATATTGCAAACCTAAAAGCTTGATTTCACCTAATAAAGGAAATGCAACGGCACCTTTATCATTAAGCTGCAATTCGGTGCTTAAATCCGGATGGTCATAGATACTTATTTTTACAATATCACCCGGGCCTAGACGATACTCTGTATTAGGCGCTGCAATTACAAAGCAACTTATGAATAATGCCCAAACAAAAATTACTAGCCGGGTCATTTTCATTATTTTAATCCTTTCAACCCTGCTTTAATTCCATCATCCGTCGTTGCCACAGGACTACTTGCATCCGGAGCCTGTTCTACAAATTTTTGTGTATATGTTACTTTGGCAGCATCACGTAATGATTTCATTTTAAGCTTGGCCTCAACCTGCACTTTATCATTTTGTAAATAACGCTGAATTAAAGGCGATGCATTCTCTTTAGCAACCGGAGCTAAAACACTGTCTTTTAATAAGAGTAAAACTACTTTATCCCCTTCAGGCATTGTAATAATATCGCCTGATTTCATAGCAGAAAATTTTGGCAGTAAAGCCAAAGGCAATTGTTCTGCGGTCCGCTTTACTTCATTTTCGCTGAATTTAATCTGCTCAGCTGTAAAAATGCCTTTAATCTGCTGCACGCTACCTGCACTATCCAGCTGTTTGGTCAAACCCTCGTTATAAGATTTTTTATCGATACTAAATACAGCAAATTCATAATTTTTACGTTCGGAAAATAAAGCCGGATTTTCATTATAAAATTTATCAATATCAGCCGGCTTTAAGGCTTCCGGTTTACCCAACACCCGCTCTGCCGCAGCCTGTGCCAGAATCTGACGTTTTGCTGATTCAATAGATTGCAAAACATTAGGCTCTCTGTCTAATTTAAGCTCGGCGGCTTTTTGTACTAATAATTCCTGATCAATTAATTGATCAAGCATTTGCTGCTTCATCGCTGGTGTTGCAGCCTGCACACGCCCCAGCAGCGTATTTAACTGATGCACAGTGATTTCTGTTTTATTTACTGTTGCCAAAACCTGACTTGGAGATTTTTTTTCTTCTTTATTACCACACCCTGCCAGTAATGCCACAGCTGCAACCATTAAAACCAGTGGCTTCATTTTTGTTTTAAACACGATGAATTCCCTATTATTTATTTTAAGTTAAGTTTTAATATGCATTTCTATCACGGAAAATAACAGCAACCGTTAATACAATAATCTTCAAGTCCAGCCAGACAGACCAGTTACGCAAATAATCCAAATCGTATTTAATACGATTTTGCATTTTATCCAGTGTATCTGTTTCCCCTCTAAAACCATTTACCTGTGCCCAGCCAGTAATACCAGGCTTAACCTTATGACGAATCATATAGCCTTTGATCAGTTTTCTGTATTGCTCATTATGAGCATTTGCATGAGGCCTGGGGCCAACAATGCTCATTTTTCCCTCCAATACATTGATAAACTGTGGCAACTCATCCAAAGATGATTTGCGCAAGAAACTGCCTATAGGCGTTAAGCGCTGATCATTTTTAGTGGCCTGCACCACCCGGTCACCATCTTCCATTACCGTCATTGATCTGAATTTGTAAACAAGCACGCTATCACCATTTTCACCATAGCGACGCTGCTTGAAAAATACAGGCCCGGCAGATGTTAATTTAACGGCCAGAGCAATGGTGGCAAGTACAGGCCAGATCATAAGTAAAATAAACAGGGATAAAACAACATCACTGATTCTTTTAATTACACCATTTAAACCCATAAACGGACTTTCACAAATAGCGACAATAGGCATCCCGGCCACATTATCAAAACGGGCATTAATCAGGTCGAAAACAAACAGATCAGGAATAAAGTAAATAGAAGCCGTACTGTCTTTTAGCTCGTCAATCAGCTCGAGCACACGAGGCTGCGAGCTCATAGGTAAAGATATATAGATTTTTTTTATGCCATGCTCTTTTATATATTCCGGCAGCATATCCAGGCTGCCCTTTAGATGTGGTGTAGCACTTTTAGGTAAACGGCTTATGGCTCTGTCATCAAAATATCCCATGAAATCCATTTTTAAAAATGGCTCATCATGAATACTTTTTACCAGAAACTGGCTAGGCTGATTTACCCCAACCACAACCACTTTACTGCGCTCTGCATTCTCTCCCGAATCCACCCTCAATACATAAACACGGATTGCTATGTGAACCAGAATCAATACTAAAGGGGAAGCAATAAACCAGGTAATAATAAATGGCGGGTAATAATAATCTATAAATCCGGAAATTCTTCCAATCAGAACCAGTGCGGCAACAACTGCCAGCCATTCCGCAATAAACCGCCCCAAGCCCAGCCAGGATCTTGAATAACCCGGCATAAATAAAAACATGCCATCTAGCAATAATGCGGTAAGTAAAAACGCGAG
Source organism: Iodobacter ciconiae (assembly GCF_003952345.1). Classification (NCBI taxonomy): domain Bacteria; kingdom Pseudomonadati; phylum Pseudomonadota; class Betaproteobacteria; order Neisseriales; family Chitinibacteraceae; genus Iodobacter; species Iodobacter ciconiae. The sequence continues at coordinate 2,405,809 of NZ_CP034433.1, forward strand.
TGTTGCAAGAATAAATCCATAGCCATCCATTGCAATATTAAAAGGAATAGCAATTAGATAAAAAGATACAACAACCAGAATAGGGTCAATAAATAACTTGAAAAAACTAATAAAAGGCGCTACGTTTGAAAATTCGCGAAAACGATCCGCAAGCAGGCTAGGAGCCGCAACAATATTAGCTTCTAGTGTATTCTTATCCATCATTTGATCAATGTTTTCTACTGAATCATTCAAAATATTCAATACCTTTAGGTGCAAATAGTCTTTAATAACATTAAAGCATCATTAATTTTAATTTCACTAAAAATCAATAATCAAACCTCGCATTCAGCCCCAGCTGGTAGTCTTTATAATTACCATTGATCACCTCACTGTTTCTCTGCTCTGCCCGAACATAGCTTGTAATGGTTAATGGCAGTAAAGCCTTATAATTTAACCCTATACGTAAGCTATTAGTATTTTCATTTCTCTGTGCATTGCCACCTGCCGCTTCAAAACTGCGCTCTCTGCGATCAGCATCAATATTCCAATCCATCTTAGCCGTCATCGCCCACTTTGCGCCTATATTCATATGCCGATCCAGATTGCGCCCAGCGCCACTGGTAAACTCCGAAAAACTTTGCCCATAACCTATCTTTAATGATGTTTTATCCGTCGCCTGCCATGCCAGCCCCAGATCCCATTGTGGCGTATTTTGACTTTGATCATTAAATGCCGAAACCCAGTGACTTAGGCCTAATGAAGAACTGATGATTAATTTATTGCTGGGAGAGTACCCTAAATTAACCGAACTTGTTTGCTCGGTAAAACCTGCTCTGAAGGGTAAATCAATATCATAGGTATATTTTCGCCAGCCATGCCGAAGCGAAATATAATTGCCTTTTGCCGTTTGATAACGCAGACCTAAACTGGCAGTATTGTTTTTAGCATCAATAAATTTTTTTAAATCATGCTCTTCGGTACTTATCCCTGCCGTAGCAATGATTGAAAGCGTACTTTTTAATTTCAATATCCCCTGCCAGTCCACACTATTCTGGCGCTGCATATCCAATACACGATTACCCTGAGCCGCAAATAGATCGTCTTCGAATGAAGACATTCTATTTGAAGCTTTTGCACTTAGCTGGCCACTTAAACGGCTGCCTAGCAGCCAATCCCACGCCAAGCCTACATTCCACTCATTGTGATTTAACTCACTAAAATTCCGGTAATTAATCTGGCTAATATCTGCATTGGCGTGAAGCAGCTGGCGAGACAGAATTAAATCTAATTGGCCACTCACTTTGCTATCTAAACGTAAATCTGCTTTGTGCCCATTTTCACGAGTTTGCGTATTTTCTATATTTTCAGCTAATTTGAACAAATTACTATCGTACTGGGATGCTAAATTGACATTCAACTTTACTGTGTCTTCAGGCCCATAAGCAGCTTGTGCATAATTTAAAGAACACAAACCCAGCAAACCAACGCGAAACCACATCACAAGATCCTTACTTATTGAGCCCTTATTAGCCAAGAAGATAGCTGCATTGTATTTCAAACTTCCTACTGTAAACTTATATGACATATTTTTTAAATGTCATGGCAAAGAGTTTACCTCTATTTTTAACCTACTGCATTTTTGCGTCATATTGCAAAATACTTATGTTACTTACAGCTTGCTACATTTAAAAATAGGCAAGCTTTCTTACAAAATACTATCCCTGCCATATAATCTGAATAATTTCTAGTTGAAAAAGTCATTTTATTCACCGAAATATTACAAAAATTGCCAGAAATTCAAAGTAAACGGGTTTGTCTGCCTGACCAATTGCATCCCGATGGCATAAATATATTAAATCGATGATTTTCGTATCTGATGCGAATCAAATGCATTTACCTACATTATTACCTGTTTGTTCCCTTAACGTCCTTACGCCACTGTACTTACATCCGTGCTCAACCCGCCTGGTGGGTGAGCTAAAACACTACATTTTCCAGCAGCGCCTGATGGTTTTGCGATTGGGTAACAAAGCGAAACAATGCCAATGCCCCTTTTTTTGGACAGGCAGATACAAAACAGTGACGCATCACTTGTCCGTGGCCGGATAACGCAGCCACTCTATTTTAACGTTCAGGGGATAGTATTTATTGGCGGGTCATTGCCTGAATGCAAAACTTGATTTGCAGGCCAATGATGGCTAATTAGATATCGGGCAGGCATTTTGCCTGAAATGAGCTATTTACCAAACCTTGGAGATCATTTCATCAGCCATAGTACCGGCATTAAATTGAAAATGTGTGTACTACTCATCTTCGCCACACACCCGGTTGCGGCCGCCAGCTTTAGCCTGATACAGGCGTTCATCTGCTAGTTTTAAAATATTTTCCGGGAAAGAGAGCTGCTCCCCCTGTGCAGTAGCGATCCCAATACTGACCGTGATAACACCTGCTGCTCTGGATTTTTTATGGGGTAAAGCCAATAATTCGATGTCATAACGCAATTTATCTGCAAGCATAATTGCACCGATATTGTCGGTGTCCGGCATAACCAGCACAAATTCCTCTCCGCCATAGCGCGCGCCCATATCCCCGCCTCTTCCCAAACCATAACGCAGTACCGAAGCCACACTATGCAGCGCTCTATCGCCCATGGCATGACCATAGCAATCGTTATATTGCTTGAAAAAATCAACATCGAGCAGCGCAATAGACAAAGCACAGCCAGCCCGTGCACAGCGGCGGCACTCGTAAGCAAAAGTCTGGTCAAACTGACGACGATTAGGGATTTCTGTCAGTGCATCAATATTGGCGAGTGACTCCAGTAAGCGATGCTGCCGTGCCAGGCGCAGATGCAACGCGACTCTGGCCCGAACCACAGTGGCATGAAACGGCTTGGTAATATAGTCAGAAGCCCCCATTTCCAGCCCGCGCGCCTCGTCTTCAGGCCGATCCAGACCAGTAATAAAAATCACGGCAATACCCATCGTGGCCGGATTTGCTTTTAAACGCTGCAATACTTCGTAGCCGTCCATATCCGGCATCATTACATCCAGCAAAATCAAATCCGGAATATGCTGAATTGCTTTTTCCAAACCCTGCTCACCGCTCTTTGCCATAATCACCATATGCTCATTTTTGAGCAACTCACCAAGAACCTTTCGATTAATGGGCGCATCATCAACGATCAATATTTTTTGCGGTGAAGTTTCACTCATACATCCTCACTCAGTATATTTATTTGCAAGAGTTCCGGTCGTTGCAAAACAAATCGATTTAATTCATCCAGCGCTTCGGCGTATTCCAAATCAACAATAGCCTTGTAGATCACATCCAGAGTGAACTTAATATCCGAATCACTATTTTGCGCAAATAGCGCAAGCTGCAAACAATGAAACGCATCTTCAGCCTTTACATCATCGGCCTGTAAATCAATACGTAATTGGTTAATTATGCCTGAGATTACTGCCGGATCAGGCAAAACGGGCGCCATAGCATGCGAAGTAAATAAAGATAGCCCTTCAAACAAGAGACGCAAAGCTGCGATCAGATCTGGCACCTGCGCCAGCGCGATATCTGTATGCGCTGAGCGTAACGCCTCCTCGATAGCCCCTGCCCTGGCACTCACCTCTTCAGCTCCCAGATAAGCAGAAGTTGATTTCACACTATGCACAAGCTGCTGTAACTCATCCGTATTGACGATGGCAAATGCAGACTCCAGCGCAGGCAGCAGCCGGGCAGCGTCTTTACGAAATAATTCAATAATTTTAGAAAGCCGTAGAAAATCACCGGAGGATCTGGCCAGCGCGACAGACCAGTTTACCCCTGCAATATCCGGCAATGAGGCCAGTTCTTTATTCTGGCTCTTTGCAAACTCCAGCGCGACCTCATCCGGCACACCGGATATATCGCGGCAATGCAAACTGACAGGGTTAATCCAGTGCAGCAATACTCCAATTAGAAGATCAGGATTGATCGGCTTGGTGATATGCCCATTCATGCCCGCTTGCAAACTAAGCTGTCTGTCCCCGCTCATCGCATGGGCCGTCATAGCAATAATTGGCAGCTCCGTATAGCCCAGAGCGCGAATCTGCTCTGTGGCATTGAGCCCATCCAATTCAGGCATCTGGATATCCATCAGGACTAAATCATAATGCACTGTGCTTACTTTATGAATCGCTTCATACCCATTGATGGCAATATCAACAATAACAGGGACCTCAGCTAAAATACCCAGCGCAACTTCGCGGTTAATTTCATTGTCTTCCACCAGTAAAACCCGTGCGCCTTTTAATGGCAGCAAGCTGCTATCGAATCCAGCAGAATGATCAGGCAAGCTTCGGGCTGCTAATCCGCCATAGAGCGCATCATTAATACAATTAAATAGCTGGGATGAATTAATTGGCTTTGTTAAAAATCCATCAATATCAAGGCCGCTGGACTGCTTTTTTAAATCATCTTTTGAATACGCAGTCACCATTAAAATGGCAGGCATTTTAATAAGATCAGATTGCTGCCGGATACGCTGCGCCGTTTCAATACCATCCATACCGGACATATGCCAATCCAGTAATACCAGATCAAAAGAGCGACCATTTTCTTTCGCTTTGTCCAGCGCAATCAATGCAGCAATTCCGGAATCGGCAAGCTGATATTGCACTCCAAAAGATGAAAGCATATCCCCCAGTAATTCGCGTGAAGCGGCATTATCATCCACAAGCAACAGATATAATTTATCCAGGTTATCTGCTGAATAAGCTATTTTTTCGGGAAAGTCATGGCAAATACCCAGCTCGATACAAAAATTAAAACAGCTCCCTTTGCCCACTTCGCTGGTAACCGTAATGTCACCGCCCATTAGCTCCACGAGCTGCCGCACAATAGAAAGCCCCAGACCTGTGCCGCCATATTTACGGGTAATCGAGCCATCAGCCTGTGTAAATGCCTGAAATAATCCATCCAGCTGTGAAGGGCTCATGCCAATACCGGTGTCGCTCACGGAAAAATGCAAAAGCACATGATCAGGCTTACACTCCTGCGCCGTAACAGTAATAATAATCTCGCCATGCTCGGTAAATTTAGCCGAATTATCTGCCAGATTAATCAGGATCTGGCCCAGCCGCAAAGGGTCTCCCATCAAATACCGGGGCACACCTCTGGCCACCTGTAAGATAACAGCGACGCCTTTACTCTCTGTTTTGGGCGTAATCAGGCTGGATGCATTTTCTAAAGTGGTTTTTAAATTGAATGGCACGGTTTCCAAACTTAACTTACCGGCTTCAATTTTTGAAAAATCGAGAATATCATTAATCAGCCCTAACAGGTTTTCACCGGCAATCAACGCTTTTTCAACGTAATTTCGCTGCTGAACATCCAGAGCAGTGCGCAAAGCCAACCGGCTCATGCCAATAATGGCGTTTAAAGGCGTGCGGATTTCATGGCTCATGCGTGCTAAAAAATCACCTTTAGCCCGGCTGGCTTCTTCAGCTTGCTCCATTGCATTTTTTTGCACGGCAGCCAGCTCGCGCCGCGCGGTAATATCAGTCAGCACCACAACATTACCGCCTCCGGGGATACAATTGCGGCCCAGCTGCAGCCAGCGCTCGCCAAGCCGGACCTCGATGCTTCCCAGCCCTGCACCCAGCCAGTCCACTTTCCGGATCATCCAGTCTGCTCTGCCATGATGAACTTCGGAAATCTTTTGCATCATTCCTTCCAGATCCAGCTCCAGGAGCACATCAGGCGGAACTTCAACCAAACGGGCAAATGCTTCGTTCACCATAATCAGTTGCTGCTGTGCATCAAAACCCACAAAGCCGCTAGACATTGATTGCACTGCCGCATTGAGCCTTGCCTGTGCATTGCGTAAATCTTGTTGTGTGGCATTCAACTGGATCGCGTTACAACGAAAAACCTCCAGCGCTGCGGCCATCGCACCCACTTCATCTCTGCGCTCAAGTCCAGCGACTTCCAGCGAAGACTGCCCTTCTGCCAGCTGCTTCATCACCTGCGTCATATCCCAAATAGGCCGGGCAATTACGCGAGCCAGTAAAACAGAAATAATGATAGACCCTAGGCTGACAAGCACAACAATTGACCAAGCCAGCATTCGCGCGTGCTCCGCCTCGGACAGCACATTGGCAATATGCTGATTGGCCAGCAAATCGGCATTTCTCACGTAATCGTTAAGCTTTCCGCGCAGCAAGGTGTAGTGAGTCGTAACCCCCTCGGCAGCAAGGCTGCCTGCAGCAATATCAATACTCACCAGACTGGCGCTTCGCTCGGTGTCGCCCAAAAAATGTTCAATATCTTTAATTAATTGAGCATCCAGCTTGTATTGCTTTAGAAGCCCGGTTTCTCTTCGTAAGCTCTCTGTCTGAGCCCGCAAACTGGCTCTTAAACGGGCAATAGACGATTTATCAAAAAAATTGGTCTCCCACAGCACTAATCGCTGCAAATCAATCTGAATATGTGAAAGCTCCAGAGCCAAGCGACTTACTACCGAGATATTAGGCAGGGTGACCTGGCCCAGCTGGCGCGCAGCCTGACGTGCACTCTCGCCCTGCCCCTGCCCTACCACCGTGACAGTAAGCAAGGCCAGCGTAAAAATAAAAGGCAGCAGCATAAATTTCACAGTTAAGGGAAAGTTAACCAATACCTGCATTAATTTACGCAGCAACTCTTTCACCATGCGACACCCATAAAGTAAATCAACCTTACACAGGCCCGGCTTGCCCCAGGCAGTGTCAACGGGGTAAATCGCCAATAATTCCTTCTGCCAGCCAATACATTTTTTCTAATTCCAATGCCGTGCTTGCAAATTTCTGCCCCTGAGCAATCCGCAATTTGCCAGTGTTATCTTTCAAGGGGCCTGTAAAAATAGTCATCTTGCCGCTTTTTAACATTTCACGCTGCCGGTCTGCCTCAGCCCGGACAAGCGAAGGAACAAGCGGGCCATAGGGACTGCTGTGCATTAATCCACCTGCAAAACCCGTACGGACAGATCGTGGCCAGTCTTTTTTTGACATGATTCTCTGCACATAATCAGGATAGAGGTGACTCCAGTCGAACTCTGCCCCCGTCAATAAAAACCTGGGGGCAATCGTGCTCTGGTCAAAATGGTAACCACAGAAATACACCCCTTTTGCCTCGCACAAAGCCGCCAATTTAGCCGGAGAATCAATATGGCAAGTGATTACATCAATCTGCTTATCCAGGAGCTCATTAAAAGCAGCCGTTTCCTTCTGGGTATTACTCCATTCCCCCGTAAACAGCAGCGTCATTACCGCCTGAGGATTGGCCTTTCGTGCACCCAGCATAAAAGCATTTACATTACGTAAAACCTGGGGAATGGGCTTGGCAGCAATAAAACCCATGCGCCCACCCGCGCTCATCAAGCCTGCCACCAGACCACTCACATACTGAGCCTCTTCAGTGTAGGCAAAATAAGTAGCAACATTTCCCGGGTAGGCCCCCTGCCTATAAACTGCCCCGGCATGCAAGAACACGACATCCGGATATTGCCGGGCAGCTTCAAGAACAAAAGAATTAAAATAACCATAAGAAGTGGCAAATATAATGCGGCAATGCTTTTGCTCAATTAGCAGCGTAATTGCGGCAAGTACCTCTTTTGTTTCTGGGATATGGCTAAGCTCATGAATCTCTACATTGTTAAGCGCGGCAACTGCACGGGCCCCCATGGCATGGGCCTGGTTGTATCCCAGATCATTGGGAGCGCCATGATAAATAAAACCAACCGCAAATTTATCTTTACCAGCCCCCGCCCAGGCAAGCGGCCCCAGCGCACCTAAAACACCCAGCCTGGCAAAGGCAGTCAGCACTTTACGCCGATGCGCCTGGTTAACATTTTGCATGCAGCCTCTCCGAGCTAAAAATGCACAGACATCTGCACGACAAGGCAATAACCACAGATTGCGCTACACCCGGCTGGTATTTAAATAGCCGGCTGGTATCAGATCCTTCCGAGCCGCTGCCGTAAACAGAGGACTTTCGGGGCAACTCATCGCTTTGCATACATTGATCCATCTGCAAGATCTACCGGCCTGCGCCACGCTATCCATTTAAAAACATCGCTACCCACCCAAGATAGCATCACAGTTTTTTTGTGCATCTTCTTTCACTTTTCTTGCAATGATCACTATTTTCAACCACTTTAATTATTACATCGCATTATGCGGTACCCGATAGGTGGTCACATAATAACTTACTAAACTCTTTACACCAGTGGCAAAAAGTCGCAAGCGAGCGTCTATAAGCTAACAAAACTGACAGAAAATCTATTCTCTTTTGCTCAAAAGAGTATTTTTTTGTCATATTACGGCACCCTTGCCTGCACATAAGTAATCAAGCCATGCAGTGTAATTAGCATCGATACGGGATGGATTTCTATCTGGTAAATTGCGCCCACCAGAGCCTGCTGGCACTTGATTTCCGGCTCGGCGCAGCTGTAAACCCAACGTCAGCGGACCTGATCACGATGGATCAGCTGGCAGTCAATTTACTCCAAGATCAACCCAGCGCCCGGCAAGCTGGCTTGCCTTTGCAATAAGTAGTTGATATTGCAAGGGCAGCCTGTCGTTTTTCGTTTAAAATACGCACAAAATCGACCCTGAATATAAACGCGGCATAACCCGCATCTTTGCAGAAAAGACGCATCTGAGATGCTCTGCTCGGCATCAGCCAGCGCTTAATAAGACCTCTAATGCACACCAGGAAAGAAAGCCCACATGTCTGTTATTCAAGATCATTATGCAAAATTAGGCGTTCCACCCACCGCTGGCATTGATTTAATCAAATCCGCTTACCGAAAAAATGCAGCGCGCTACCACCCGGATAAAAACCCGGACCCCGCCGCAGTCGCACAATTCAGAGCCATTCAGGAAGCATATGAAGTACTGGCGGATACAAGCCGCCGCCAGGCTTACGACGACTACCGGCAGCGCAGCCTGATCGATAATCCATTAGAAGTTGCCCGCGAAATTGCTGAAAAATATATTAAAGGAATTACCTTGTGAATATTTCCCCGTACTTCACTGACCTTTACACCAGTTACGAAGCCGAGCTTGACGATTTATCCAGCGATTCCGAAGGAAAATCGGCCCTTGCAAAGCGGCTTAATGAAAAACGTCAGGAAATTGAACACATCCTGCCAATGATTGAATTTGCTCCGGAAATGGTTACCGTTATTTTCTATAATGCTTTCGGTTTTAATAACCCTAAAATCATGCAGGGCATTATTTTTAGTGAGCCTGAAGGCTATGGCGATGACTTTATTTCCTGGAATGAACTTAGCAAACACCTGAATATTGCCAGCTGGGCAGAAAAATTAATTGATGCCATTTTAAATACAGAAGGGGGTGATCTATTTATGGTCATGGCCGCTGCATTAGAGTTTATGCGCAGCAATGGCGCACACGGCCATTATCCCCAGCCCGAAATTATTGAAAATGAAGAGGATAATGACGAAGACGGAGCATTACAATTGGATGAATCAGGCTCAAACTGGCTGAGCGAACAGGGTTTTGAATCAGTAGAAACGGAAAACAACAATTAACTAAGCGCATCGACCTGCCCTGCTCAATACGGCTTAGCCGTGCAATTTAATCAGAGATAAAGGATTTCGAATGCATCCAGCAATTATTAATGCATCAAAATTAATTTTAGTTGGCGATATTAATGGTGCAGAAAAAACACTATCCGATATTGCGGATCAGCAGGGTGATTATGCACTTGCTGAAATTTTGGAAGACGTGCCAGCCAAAGACCTGCTAGCCATTATGCGTGAATATGATTCATCTAAAGAATCTGTACTCAGCTTAATGGTTACGCCCGAGCAATTTGCCCGTGCCATTGTTTTAGACTCACAGTATGGTGATCGCACGAAAGATAAATTACGCGCCATGATGAATGTTGTGATTTACAAGCATTCGGATTCCGCCGAAGAATACCTGGAAGCCATCTATGAAAACAAACCGGCAGGAATAGAAACCCTTGCAGATTACTTCCATGATTTTCACGAAGATGTTTTTAATTTTGTGCTGCATGCCAGTAATACTACTGCAGTACTCCCTTTTATCTCTGACGACGGCAGTAGCAGTATTGATGAAATTAAAGAATTTTTTGAAGTCTTTCACTCGACAGAACATATTATCGATAAATTAAAATGGAATATATCGCGCGCAGAAATCGCCGACAGCGACTGGAAAGAAACCATTTGGGTCTTATTTCATGAATTACCTGATGCATTTGATCATCTGATTCTTGAGCTGCAAGGCCGGGTGCTTAGTAAATACCTGAAAACCGAAAATAAGACTGCAAACAGCACAATGATTGAAGATCTGCTCAAAATAATTGATCTTGAAAGTGACGCCGAAGAATCTGCAATTTAAAGGGAAAGTATGAGCACAGCCTCTACCGCATTATCCACCATTGATAGTCGCAGATTTTTTGATAAGGCCCTTAGCCATGGTGTAGCTGAAGGGCTTATTTCAAGCGAAAAATTAACCCTGATTCAAACTGATTTAGCCAAGGGCATGGTGCAGATTGCCAATTATTTTGGCACAGCCTATCTGCGCCCGGATATTGAATTATCACTCACCCGGATGGTTAATTTAATCAGCCTCTATCTGGAGGAAGTTTCTAAAGGTGATCTGCGGCTTGCAGCGCTATCTTTAAGCAAAAATACCCTGCTATCCCACTCTAAAGCGGGTGCAGATATGCTCAGAAAATTGCATGCAATGCCGCAGGATACTTTACTGCTGGGTAAATCGGGTGAAGACGCAATAAATTATCTGAATCAGCAAACGGCGCAAGAGCATATTTCCTTTGCTAAATATTTTGAAGAAATAAAACAAAGACAGCAGTACCAGCAAAAAATAGAGCTAGGAGCTTGGCTTGCAAAAGCGCTTTCCTTACCTGCCAGAGAATTCTGCGATGCTAAATCGTTGATTCAAACAGCAATGCTGATTCTGTTTGTTAAGGATGCAAAATTTAAACTGCCTAATCGTACAGAAATCGATAAGCTTATTAAATCAGCAAAAAAATCCAGCCTAAATGCAGATCGATTTAATCTGTTTTTTAGCAGCGCACCTGCCCGGGTACAAAGCACGGCCCAGGCAGAAATGGCAGAATTTATGGCATTCGAGCTGGCCAAAATCAAGGCGGCTCTATTTGTGCCCGAAACCTATTATATTCTTGATGCAGATATCAGCGAAATTAGCAGTCGTGATTATGAAATAGCTAAGCATTGGAGAAAAATAAGTAATGATAATGACGAGCAATGTATTGCAACGCTATTTTTATTAGCGGCAACCGAGCTGCCATTAAAATCAACACTACTCAAAAGAGAAGCAAAAGAAATTATTAGTAAATATAGAGATGCAGGCTTTAATGCTGCGGCAATTCATCATTTTATAGAGCATATTATTCCAGTTTCATATCAGGAAGAGCTCACAAAATTATGGAATAGTGATTTAAAAAATACAGCAGGCTACGAGCTGGCCAACGATAACCCGGACCGTCCTGATTTTTATATGGAAAGAGCGCTTAACTATTTGCAATCAATCTGCAGCACTTCCTGGAAAGGGCGTAATTAATATTTATACCCAGCAAGGCTGCGGTTATCTGCAAAACCAGCTCTGTTTCCAGCCTTAAACATAGGAGTAAAATTACCCCCGCCAGCAGGCATTTAATGCATAAGCCGCTGAAATTAAATAAATAAAAACATAACGGCCTGCCAGACTTGAAGCGGTGGGGTACAATGGCCCCGTTTACCATTTCCTTAGCCTGTCATCATGAGTATTCGTGCTGTTATCTTTGATTTTGGTGGTGTTTTATTCGATTGGAATCCCGATTATCTTTATCGTAAATTAATTAGCGATGAAAAAGAGCGGGCATTTTTCTTAAGCGAAGTTTGTAATAGCGAATGGAATATCGGGCAGGACCGTGGCCGTAGTATTAGCGATGCCACCCGAATCAAACAAGCCGAATTTCCAGAATATGCCGATTGGATTGCCGCATTTTATGCACGCTGGCCAGAGACATTAAATGGCACTTTGGTAGAAGGCGTCGCGCTGATGGAACAATTGGAAGCCGCGCAGGTCCCACTCTATGGCTTAACTAACTGGTCTGCTGAAACATTTCCCTATGCATGGGAAAACTATCCTTTGCTCCACCGCTTTAAAGATATTGTGGTGTCTGGCCATCTGGGATTAATTAAACCTGACCCGGCCATTTATCAGGTAATGTTTGAGCGAATAGCTCAGTCTATTCAAAATTTACAGCCTGATGAGCTGGTTTTTATTGATGATGCAGCAAAAAACGCGAATGCTGCTACAAAATTAGGCTGGCACGGGATTCACCATACAAGTGCAAAAGAAACCGCAAGGCAGCTTCATCAATTAGGTGTGCAATTTTAATGGCTACCCATCAATCTCCCCGCATAAGCATTTTGTACTGCGCACAGTGCAACTGGTTACTTCGTTCTGCCTGGCTGGCGCAAGAGCTGCTTTCAACTTTTGCACAAGAGCTGGGAGAAGTCGCTTTGCAACCTGGCACAGGCGGAGTTTTTATTGTGAGCTGTATGGATACCCTGGTCTGGGATAGAAAAATCGAGGGCCGGTTTCCTGAGGCAAAAGAGCTGAAACAACGTGTCCGCGATTTGATCGCACCAGAAAAACAATTAGGCCATAAATAAATAATAAGACTAAATAACAGACCCAATCATCCATATTCTGAAAAATACATGAGCACCTGAATAAGTGCTTTGCGAACACTAGCAAACTTGCTTATGTTGATTTAAACCCGTCCTGTGTTAAGTTACGCCCATGCTTAAGTATCTCTTTATTTCTATCCTCTGTATTGCTCCGTTTGCCCACGCCGATATCTACAAATATGTGGATGAGCACGGCAATGTGACGTTTTCGAATATCCCCATGCGTAACGCGCAGCGTATTCTGGCTGAGCCCGGAGCACTTATCCCTGCGCCGCGCCCACGTGGTAATTCAACCCCGAAGGAGCGCAGCCCGCAAACGGCGACCCCGGGCAACTTCCCGCGTGTTGATGCTGCCACGCAAAAAAGCCGGGATAGTAACCGCCATCTGATTCTGAATGAAGAGCTCACCAGCGAGCAAAAAAACCTGGCCGAGGCGCGCCGTTTACTTGCTGATGCAGAAAACAGCAAAACAGCCGAAGAAAAAGCCAGCCCGCAAAAATATGTGGAAAAAATAGGCCGTATTCGCAATAACATGACGCTGCACGAAAAAAACATCAGCGCCTTGCAATCTGAAATCAGCCGCCTGCGCTAAGCCCCGGCACAGCCCCCGCCCTTATTTCCAGCGCACCACAAGCACAAGGCAATGCACCACCATGGTGCATTGCTCGTGTATGCTTTTACTCTGAAGCCGCCATACAGGCCATTTTCTTGCTGGCCCGCAAATTGCTACACCCCATGGATAAACGATCTTACAGGGCAAGCCGCTATGAGCCATTCTGCCTTTTCCGGCCTGGAGTTTCTGGATGATGCCGTTATCGCTGTTGCTGCAGACGGTACGCTGGTTTACATTAATCCGGCAGCAACTGATCTGCTAGGCCTGCGCCAGGATGACGTAGGCATGACCTTGTCTGCCAGTTTGGAACCACACAGCCCCATTGTGAGCGCCGTCATTACGGCCTGTGCCGAAAACATCAGCATTACCGAGCACGAGCTGCTGCTTTCCACCAACCATGGCGATATCTACGTTACGCTCACTGCCAGCCCCATCGAAACCAGTGCAGCAGCAGCCCTGGTGGAGATCCGCCAGATGGATCAGCAGCGAAAAATTGTAAATGAAGCCAGGCTGCAGGCGCAGCAGCAGGCCAACCGCGAACTGATCCGTAATCTGGCACACGAAATTAAAAATCCGCTTGGCGGAATACGCGGCGCAGCCCAGCTGCTATCAAGCGAGCTGCATAGCCGCGAGCTGCAAGAATATACCCAGGTGATTATTGATGAATCGCAGCGCCTGCAAAGACTGCTTGATCGGCTGCTCACCCCGCATCGCCTGCCCAAGCTGACCGAGCTCAATATTCATGAAGTCCTGGAGCGTGTGCGCAGCCTTGCTTTAGCAGAAACACCCAATGGCTTATCGGTAAAACGGGATTACGACACCAGCCTGCCCAACCTGATTGCCGACCAGGAGCAGCTTATACAGGCGGTACTTAATATTGTGCGCAATGCCGTACATGCCATGGCAGGGGTCGGCGAAATTTTCTTACGCACCCGCATTGCAAGGCAAGTAACACTCAATCGCCGCCGCTTTCCGCTTGCGCTACAAATTCAAATTATTGATAACGGCCCCGGCATTCCCGAATCACTCAAAGAAACACTATTTTACCCGCTGGTTTCCGGCCGCCCCGGCGGAACAGGCATCGGCCTGCACCTGGCTCACACATTTGTAGTACAGCACCACGGTACGATCGAATTTGAAAGCCGCCCCGGCCAAACCTGCTTTAGCCTGCTGCTCCCGCTAAATGGCTGGCAATATAAACCTCATCAGGAGAACCTATGAGTGCCGTCTGGATTATCGATGATGACCGTTCTATCCGCTGGGTATTCGAAAAAGCCCTCGCCAGAGAAAACATCTCGCATGCCAGCTTCGCTTCGGCTACCGAAGCACTGGCTAGACTGCCACAAGAGCAACCAAAAGCCATCGTTTGCGATATCCGCATGCCGGGAGAATCCGGCCTGCAGTTTCTGGAGATTGTGAAGCAGGATTGGCCAGATCTTCCCGTAATTATCATGACCGCCCATTCTGATTTGGACAGTGCTGTTTCTGCCTTTCAAGGCGGTGCGTTCGAGTATTTACCCAAGCCCTTTGATGTGGACCACGCAACCGCCCTAATCAGACGGGCCATAGAAGAAAGTAAGCGCTTTACCCAGAGCGGCCCTGTGCCTGCCAGCTCGCCCGCGCCGGAGATCCTCGGCCAGGCCCCTGCCATGCAGGATGTATTCAGAGCGATTGGCCGCCTGAACCAATCGACTGCCACCGTTCTGATTACAGGAGAATCAGGCAGTGGTAAAGAGCTCGTCGCCCGCGCCCTGCACCGGCACAGCCCGCGTGCTGCCCGCCCCTTTGTTGCCATAAACACCGCTGCAATTCCCAAAGACCTGCTGGAGTCCGAATTATTCGGTCACGAGCGGGGTGCTTTTACGGGGGCGGACGCCAGACGCCAGGGGCGCTTTGAGCAGGCAGAAAGCGGCACTTTGTTTCTGGATGAAATAGGCGATATGCCATCCGAGCTGCAAACCCGCTTGCTGCGCGTATTGTCTGATGGTTTTTATTATCGGGTAGGCGGGCATCAGCCGATTAAAGCCAATGTACGGGTGATTGCCGCAACGCATCAGCATCTGGAAGAACGCGTGAAACAGGGGCAATTTAGAGAAGACCTCTTTCATCGCCTTAATGTAATTCGCCTGCGCTTACCTGCGCTGCGGGAGCGATCGGAAGATATCCCCTTACTGACACGTTTTTTCCTTATTAAATCTGCGTCAGAGCTGGGTATTGAGGCGAAACAGCTAAGCGATGATGCGATGGCAAAGCTCGCCACATTCGGTTTTCCGGGCAATGTACGCCAGCTGGAAAACCTGTGCCACTGGATTACCGTGATGGCACCCGGGGCACTGGTGCAGGCAGGCGATTTGCCACCGGAACTCAATGGAAGTGAAGCTTCAGGCAAGAATGAAGACTGGCTGGGCCAGCTTGGTATTGAAATCAGCCAGCGTCTCAGCCGTGGCGATAATCGTATTCTGGATGAGCTCGTTCCTGCATTTGAGCGCATGGTAATCGAGCGAACATTAGCCCACACCGGCGGCAAACGCACAGAGGCCGCAGAATTACTAGGCTGGGGGCGCAATACCCTCACCCGGAAAATCCAAGAGTTAGAAATGAAAAACAGCTGATTTTGATCTGGATCGAAAGTTACCAGCCAAAATAAAGCCACATCACTGTGGCTTTATTTTATTAATTTATTTCTATCAATTTGAAGATTTCACAATGCCATCACCGCTGGTGCGAACACGATCGCCCTGGTTAAATGGCGGGCGCTCCTGAAAACTATAAGTGCGCTCGCTTTCATCTTCAAATGACACACGCACTTCATAAACCGTAACACTGCGAATTTGTTTTTCTGCCTGATGCCCGGCAACAGCGCCGCCAATTACACCCAGCACTTCGGCCACAGTACGGCCATTACCACGGCCAATCTGATGCCCTACCACACCGCCAAGAACACCACCTGCAATCGCGCCGCCCCCCGAGCCCTCACCCTTTTTCTCAATGGAGCGGATCGAAATCACCTGCCCGCAGCTTCGGCACACTTCCTTCACCGGCGCCGGGCGTAACGTTGGCTCGGGCTGGGCCACTTCATCAACAGGCTTCATCACGGGCTTAGGTTTGGGTGTAGGACGCGGCTTAGGTGCAGCAGGCTTTGGTGCAGCTGTCGGCACCACTACAGGAGCCAATGTTGGTGCCGGTGTTGGTGCTGCGCTAGGAATCAAAGTAGGCTCGGGCGTTGCCACCAGTGCCACCACGGGCGCACTGGCAATGGCAGGCACCGATACCACAGACTGTGGCTCGGGCTTACCGATAAAACCCAGCCAATTGGCCATGCCTACACCTGAAGCCAAAATCACCGAGGCGGCTGCAGCTAAAAATAACGGATGAGTTTTAGGCTCTGACATAATGTATCTCCAAAAATATATAGTGGGCAGATTAAGTACTCAATGACGAAAAAAACCAAGCGTCTATCAGAACTGCCCTATGCCGCTATCCTGCCGTTTTTTCATAAAAAATGCAGCGAAAATTCACACTAACATGAAGGTATTTTTCACCTGATGATTACTGTAAGTACTTGTTACCAATTGTTTTTTATCCCATACAAAAAAAGCCTTACTAAACACGGCCTGGCTACTTCGTTAACAAGCTTACAAGCTCAACTGCCCAATCCAAACTTCCGGCTATTAAAAATATCCAGAAGAATATATTGAGCGTTTCCAATATCAATCTGATTTTTGTTTAAATTTCTGCATTATGAAAGTTTTTGCCAAAGAGCGCGTTGCTGCACGTCCGACAGTTTTTCTCCGGCCAGATTAATTGTCGCCAGTCCCAGACTTTGATAACAACGCCGGCTGCTGATATCACTTAAAACATTTAAATGTTTATCCACGGTTACTTGATCACCGCGCACAATAGGCCCTGTTAATGCCGCAGCAGGCCCTAATTTCTTTATATTGCCTAAAGTTTGCTGCATTAAATTATTAATTAACAGCCGGGCAATCTCATCGCTTATTCCTGCCTGCACGGCTGTTTTTATTGATAGATCAGCCAGAGTCACCAGAAAATTAGCCGCCATCGTTAATGAGGCGTGATAAGCCGCCTTGCCCCCTTCTGCTAAATAAAAAGGCTTGCCACCCAGAGCTTGCGCAAAATCATACAAAACATCACACGCCTTTGCGTCCCCCTCCAATGCGCAAAGCGTATCTGCAAAAGTGCTCACAGCCCGCTCTGGGTCAGCAAAAGAAAAAGCCGGATGCAAGCTGGCAATGGATGCGCCCGCGGCTTTTAAAGGAAGAAGTAATGAGGCTTCAGACGCTCCGCTGGCATGGAACACCACATTACCCGCCTTTACCACCGAGCTGGCTGCCAGCTCAACCGCCTTGTCTGCAATCATCGCATCCGGCACAGCCAGCAAAAATAAATCAGCGGCAGGCAAATCGGCCAAAGTCGCACAGGCCTGCCCGGCCCCTATAAATGCCACCGCATCTGTGCTGCTAGCCAGCGAGCTGGCGCAAACCCCGGCGATTTGATAATGCGGCGTTGCCAATCGGGCAATTGATTTGCCCAAACGGCCAGGACCGATAATATTAAGAGTGAGCATGAAGACACCTTTGCAAGCTGGCTGAAGCAGGGGTGAATCCCCACTCGCTCTAAGTAACTAGTTTTTTCATTAACAAACAGCGAAAAAACCCATTGACCGCGCTCTCTGCACGGGGCTTTAGAGTCCCCTTGAAGCACGCCGAAGCGAGGAACAAGCGGGCGGGGTTTCGGCGAGGACTGTCTGAGCGAAGCGAGTTCCGCAGCCGCCGCTCGATTGTCCGCAGTGAGGGGTTTCGTGCTGGTCGGGGCGGCCTTCTTTGGCTTCCTTTCTTGGCCGTTCAAGAAAGGAAGGCCCCCGCGGTGGCTACCGCTCCAAAATCAACGTGCCGAAGGCACTAAAAAGGTCTTTGATTTTGCTTAGCTCACATAGGCTTGCACCCGCCCAACAAATACTAGCGATTAACCACGCAAACGTAGCGTTAAACCTTTTAAAAAGTTTCTTAGCAATTGATCGCCACAGCTGCGATAGTGCTTATGATCTTTTTTGCGGAATAAGGCGCTTAATTCTGGCTTGGATACATCAAAGCCTGTCGCAGCCAGAATACTGTGCATATCTTCTTCTTTTAATTCAAAAGCCACGCGCAGTTTTTTAAGGGCCATATTATTACTCATTGGCAATTCAATGGGTTGCGCCGGGCGGCTTTCATCTTTACCGCGCTTATGAAACACCAGGCCATCTAAGAAATAAGCCATGGCTTCATCGCTCAATTCCAGATAGCCTTCTTCGTCTTCTTTTTTCAGATAGGCCGCAACATCTTCTTTTGCTAAATCAAAATCAGCTAATTTAGCAATCGCCACAATATGCGCATCGCTTAAATCCAGCATATAACGCACGCTGCGTAAAATATCATTATTAATCATTTTGTTTCCTTTATTGCTCACACAGGAGCAATGATAAATTGAATCCGGCTTTCAAATACAATGGTTTTACGCGTGAATACTGCGCCCGGCCAGGCATTATTTATTAAATAAAAACAGGCTGCACAAGGCAGCCTGTGAGATAACCATCATTGCCCAATTATGATGCATATATTGGGTTATGCTGCATTGTCAGCCTGAATGCTGGCTAACAATGCATCTAACTCAAACTATATATTTATTGCAATTTAGCCAGCTGGCTTTGTAATTGAGCCAGCTTCTCGGCAAATTCAACCATCAGGCCCTGATCTTTTTCCACCAGATGAGCCGGTGCTTTATCCAGATAACCCGGCTTTTCAAACTTGGCTTTAATTCTTTCCAGATTTTCGGTGAGCTTGCCAATTTCTTTGCTTAAACGTGCTAATTCTGCTGCTTTATCAATTTCTACTTTCAGCATTAAACGCGTGCTGCCAGCAACGGCTACCGGCGCATCGTCTTCAGGCAGTTTTGCCACGATGGTGACGCTGGCAAGCTTGGCCAATGGCACCAAATAAGCGGCGTACTGCTGCAGCTCTTCTCCCCCTTCCAGCAGCAGCGGTGTTTTTTGCGATGGCGGCAAGCCCATTTCGCCGCGCAAATTACGAACAGCAAAGGCCAGCGCTTTTAAGCTTTCAACCTGTGCATTAGCGGCTTCATTAACCCTGCTTAAATCCGCCACCGGCCAGTCGGCCAGCATGATGGATGCGGTCTTTTTAGCGTTGGCCAGGGGAGCCACAACCTGCCACAGCTCTTCGGTAATAAACGGAATAATCGGGTGAGCCATACGCAAGGTGGTTTCTAAAACGCGAACCAAGGTGCGGCGGGTAGCACGTTGCTGTGCTTCGTTGCCCGCTTGTAACTGCACTTTGGCCAGCTCGATATACCAGTCGCAGTAATCGTTCCAGACAAACTCATAAATACCTTGCGCCGCCAGATCGAAGCGGAAGGTATCCAGAGCAGTGGTCACATCGTGTTCTGCCTGTTGCAAACGGCCGGTCATCCACTGATCAGCAAAACCGTATTCCAGCGGCAAGGATTTATCCTGCCCCACATCTTTGCCTTCCACATTCATCAGCACATAGCGGGTGGCATTCCAGAGCTTATTGCAGAAATTGCGATAGCCTTCGCAGCGATGCTGATCGAAATTAATACTACGGCCCAGTGTGGCCAGCGATGCAAAGGTAAAGCGCAGCGCATCGGTACCAAAGGCTGGAATACCTTCCGGGAATTCTTTTTTAGTTTTAGCCGCTACTTTAGGTGCAGTTTCCGGACGGCGCAGGCCAGAGGTACGTTTTTCCAGCAGCGCTTCTAAACCAATCCCGTCGATCAGGTCAACCGGATCCAGCACATTGCCTTCCGATTTAGACATCTTCTGGCCTTCACCATCCCGCACCAGACCGTGGATATACACATGCTTGAACGGCACTTTGCCGGTGAAGTGCTTGGTCATCATAATCATCCGGGCTACCCAGAAGAAAATAATGTCAAAACCGGTCACCAGTACCGATGAAGGCA
The DNA here is from genome assembly GCF_003952345.1 of Iodobacter ciconiae. Classification (NCBI taxonomy): domain Bacteria; kingdom Pseudomonadati; phylum Pseudomonadota; class Betaproteobacteria; order Neisseriales; family Chitinibacteraceae; genus Iodobacter; species Iodobacter ciconiae. The sequence continues at coordinate 2,426,133 of NZ_CP034433.1, forward strand.
AAAATGCATCCAGCTCTGGCGTACTCTGGCCGGGCTTCCAGCCCAGGGTAGAAAACGGCACCAAGGCCGAGCTAAACCAGGTATCGAGCACGTCTACATCGCGGCGCAGTGTTTTGCCCGGCGCTTGTGCCTGGGCTTGCTCCTGATTGCGGGCGACATAAACTTTACCGTCTTCGTCGTACCAGGCCGGAATCTGATGCCCCCACCATAGCTGACGGCTGATACACCAGTCCTGAATATTATTCAGCCACTGGTTGTAAGTGTTTACCCAGTTTTCCGGCACAAATTTAACTTCACCGGTCGCTACAGCTTGCAAGGCTTTTTCAGTAATGCTCTGGCCAGTTTCATCGGCTTTGCTCATGGCCATAAACCACTGATCGGTCAGCAAAGGCTCGATCACCGAGCCGGTACGATCGCCGCGTGGCACCATCAGTTTGTGTTTTTTGGTTTCCAGCAATAAGCCCTGCGCATCCAGATCGGCCAGCATCGCTTTACGTGCTGCCGGAGCGCTTAAACCCGCGTAAGCTGCGGGTAAATCGATGCTGCCCAGTGCATCGCCATCAAAACTAAAGACCTGTGCCTTAGCCAGAATGGTGGCTTCCAGGCTCATTACATTGATCAGCTGGGTGTTATGACGCTTACCCACCTGATAATCGTTAAAATCATGCGCCGGGGTGATTTTTACTAAACCGGTACCAAAAGCCGCATCCACATAATCATCGCTGATCACAGGGATTTCACGGTCTGTCAGCGGTAGTCGCAGTGTTTTGCCAATCAGATGGGTGAAACGCGCATCAATCGGATTAACCGCTACGGCCACATCGCCAAGCAAGGTTTCAGGGCGGGTGGTGGCCACCACGATAAATTCATCGCTGCCCACCACCGGATATTTGATATGCCACATATGGCCGTCTTCTTCCTCGGAAACCACTTCGAGGTCAGAGATGGCGGTGCCCAGTTTTGGATCCCAGTTAGACAAACGCTTGCCACGGTAAATCAGGCCCTGCTCAAACAGGCTGACGAATACTTCGGTGACCGAACCTGAGCATTGCTCGTCCATGGTGAAGTATTCACGCTGCCAATCGACCGATGCACCCATGCGGCGCATTTGCTCGGTGATGGTGGCACCGGATTCTTTTTTCCATTCCCAGATTTTTTCTACGAATTTCTCGCGGCCCAATTCATGGCGGCTGATGCCTTGCGCATCCAGCTGACGCTCTACCACGATTTGCGTGGCGATACCGGCGTGATCGGTACCGGGCTGCCACAGGGTGTTTTCACCCTTCATGCGGTGGTAGCGGGTTAAGCCATCCATAATCGTTTGATTAAAGGCATGGCCCATATGCAAGGTACCTGTCACATTCGGTGGAGGCAGCTGAATGCAGAATGATGCGGCGCTTTGCATATTTGGCTGAAAGTAACCGGCTTTCTCCCACTCTGGGTAGTAGCGGCTTTCGATCTCAGCGGGTTCGAAACTTTTTGCGATCTCTTTTGGCGAAGTACTCATGGGAAAAAGGCTCAGTCGTTCATAGATTAACCCGCGATTATAGCCTTACCGGCCCTCTTCATGTGGCACTGGCACCATTAAGCAAGAATAAAAACCCTCGGTGCCCGTTCCTGCACCACGGCAAGGTATCAAAGCAAATCCAGACACCTGCCATTTATAAGGAAAGCAAGACAATCACTTCGCAGCTCATCCCAAACCCGAGTGATTCAGCCCGGGCGGCAAGCTGGCTTATCTGTGGTTTACACGGTTGGTGCATCAGTTATGCACAGCGGAAACTAAAACAGCAGCACTACACGAGGCAAACCTCATGCAGTGCTGCTGAACATTAACCAGTAACTTTAATAATCCTGCTTTTTAGTAAGCAGTCCAGCCACCATCGGTAGCGTAAAGAGCACCGGTAAGATTTGATGCTTCGTCAGAGAGTAAAAAGCTGATCACGGAAGCTTGCTCCCACACGGTAGCCTGGCGCTTTTTGCTGTCTGCATAGGCCTGCAGGCTAAGTGTTTTAGTTCTACCCATACTCACCACATTCGAAGCGCTATTTTCCTTACTGGCAGCCATAACGTATTTAATAGCCATATCTGTCATTGCGGTTTCTGTTGCGGCCATATTGACCGAATTTACCCGAATGCCATACGGCGCGTAATCAATTGCGCCACTGCGGGTTAAGCCACTGCAGGCGTGCTTGCTGGCAACATAGGCAGAATTACCGGCAAGGCCGGTAAGACCTGCAATCGAACAGATATTAACGATAGCGCCACCCTTGCCCTGCTTCAGCATTGGCTTCAGTTCCGAGCGCATGGATTTAAAAATACCAGTGGCATTAATATCCATCAGTGTATCGAAATACTCGTCACTGGCATCGGCAATGGGGCTTGGCAACAGTTCTTTTTGCTTTTTGTAATCCAAAACGGCATCCGGCGCCATGGCGGCCATGACGCCAGCCGAATTCAGTGCACCGTTAAGCTCACCAAAAGTAGCAAGTGCGTGATCTACCGCCTTTTGCAGATCGCTATTGCTGCGTACATCGCCTTTAACAAACTCGGCTTTACCACCTTCCTTGCGAATCTGTGCAACTGTTTCGCCACCTTCTTTAGCCAGCACGTCAAAAATCACCACATTAGCGCCTTCCCGCGCCAGGCGGATTGCAGAAGCAGCCCCGATACCACGCGCTCCACCCGTAATCAGATAAGTTCGACTTTCATGACGTTTAGGGATGAAATAAGCAGGGTCAAGCGGCTTGATATCAACCGGCTTATAGTTTTCTGCCATAGCTGGCATGGCAAACAGGCTGCCTGACAAGAGAAGCAGACCCAGGGATTTTTTCAGTTTGTTCATAAATTTTCCTCGTAAGTGATATATCAGAAACGGGCAATCATTAGCGCACTTGCGCTAAACCAGTTTCGGTAGTCGTCATTTAATGCACGGCGGATGCCTTCACCCGGCTTGGTATAGGCAGCGGAGAACACAAAAATCAGATTAGGGTTGGCTACATAGCGGGCAGTCAGATTCAGCTCTTTACCAAGATCATCAGACGGGAGCACCGACAGGGCCTGGGCACCGCCCAGATTATTGAGCGTGTCGGCCTTGAATAACCAGAACTGAGGAGTCAGCTCCCAGCGCGGATCAGGCTGCAGCCGCGCCATAAAACGATGGGCAATGACGTTCGAAGTCTGCACCACCTTGTACTGGTTCAGGCCTTGCACCCACTCATCCCCGCCGCCACCTGCAAACAAAGGATCCCAGCGCTCAAAAACCGGCGTATCAGGATTATCGCCGGTGAACCTGGAATAACGGTAACTCAGTGCCGGGCTCCAGGGCGTCTCAATCAGGCGGTAGCCCGCTTCGGCATACCCTGCCCGGGCATCCATATCAAAATTTTTATTAGTCTGGCGCGCAAGCTCGGCCCTTGCATAAAACTTGGACACCGCCGCCGGTGGATCATAGGCCAGGCGCAGATCCATCACCTGCAAACCCTCACGGGAATAGACCGATGTAGGGGTGTAGTAAGAAAAGTGCGAATCAGGCACCTCCAGATACATCGCCCCCAGACGCAGATTAGGCAATAAAGTGCCTTCGTAATTAACACCGTTGATTACGGTCTTGCTGTCAATCTCTGTCAATTCATCCGGATTCAGTCTGAACAACTCTAATTTATGGTTGTCGTATACAAACTGGGCATGCAACAGTTGTTCAGCCGCATTACGGGGATTGGATTGAAGTGCGGCACGCCCGCCGCCATTGGCCGAAGCCAGGCGCAGGATCATCCCGCTATCGATCTGAAAAGATTTTCTACCGTACAGCAGGCTCAGCTGCCGCACCCCGCCCTGATCGGAAGTATTACGGCCAACCACGCCCAGATAGGCGTCTTCCACACCACCATGCTGCCGGGACTGATCGGTAAAGAGTTCCGGCCCCCAGGAGCCAGAGGCAATATAACTGCCACCGGCAAACAGGGAGATCTGATCAGTTACCGAAGTGAGGCCATAGAGGCCAGCCTCTATGCTGCTTTCCAGCCAGGTATCCGTACCATTACGCCCCGAAGGAGCCTGCGCCAGCGGATTACCGGCAGTGAGAATATCCGGGCGGCCAAAAAAGGCATTGGTGTTGGAGAACACCATGGATTTATTTTCTAATTTGGCCTGCAATACCGAGTGATCATCAGCATACAGAGTCGGGAAATCCTTCCAGTCCCCTGTTGCCAGAAGCCCCATTGGTGCGTCATTGAGCGGTTTGGCCCGCTCACTCAGCGTAATGTCGAGAATCAGCTCAAGGTTACCTGCGCCATTGGTCTGCACCAGATATTTAGCGTCCTGGACAAATTTCAGACGCCGTACCTGGTTCAGCATCATATTGCTGCGGGCCGGATCAAACTGCCCGCCGGGATAGGCTGAAAACGCTTTCAGCACCACATCCCGGTAGCCCGTGTTTTCCTGCTGGCCATTATCAAAGCGTACCGCAACGGACTCGATGCGGCTGCCTGCCAGATCACCACCGGAAGTGGCATATCCCAGGGGGGATAACAGGCACAAAGCGGTAAGCAAAACACTGAATTTGCCACGCAGCACTCGCCCGGAACCAGCGGAACCAAACTGACGCAGATTGGTATGCATCAAGCACCTTTTACTTAACTCTAGTTACGAAGCATGACAGTATTCATTAATGCTTAAATATGAAAATAAGCTCTTGCCCTTACAGAACAACCAAGCACCTTCAAAGCATATTGAATATACCCCGCCAAACACCCGGAAAAATAAGAACTAGTTAAAGAATCTGCGCCATTCAGAGGCTTTCACCAACTGACGGCAGTGATCCCGATCAAGTCGGCGCCCCAGGTAACGACCACGGTCATAAGCCAGATTACGCGCAGCGATGGCATCGAGTTTACGACGTGAAGACATATCGTCCACTTCTTTAAATGCCCGCAACCTTGCCATCTTGTAGCGCCCTTCCCGGTCACTATCATTTTCAATGCAATATTTCATGGCACCTGAAAAAGCGCCAATCCGATGCGCATCCTGACGGCTGTCAGCCCAGGCAGGAGATGCAAGCAACATGGCCAGCGGCGTAAGTACAGCGGCACAAATTTTAATTAATTTCATGAATATCACTCCTAAATGGATTATTTCCAGCGATCTTTACGGATTTCCCGGCGAATTTCACGCTTGGCCTCGCGGCGCTCGCTGCGTACTTCACGCTCCGCGCTTCGTTTAGCTGCACGTACCTCACGTGCCCCTTCACGAATAGCCTGGCGACGCTCCCTGGGCGTGTCCGCTTCGTAATAATCACGGGCAGCCTCCCGGCGCTCGGCGATCACTTCGCGGGCACCGTCCAATTTGGCTTTAGAAACTTCACGCACTCCATCGCGATAAGCATCATTAACACCAGCCTGTACGGAAAGGCTCAGCGTTGCGGCGATAAACAAGATAAGTAAACGAGACATGATGAACTCCAGAATCACAGAGCCGTTAGGCAACGAAGCACATCATATGGAAGAGAAGAACAACTTTGAACCTCATGTGCGGTTTCGCACAGCGATAGACGGACTCTTAAACAAGGGCACATGCGGCAAAATAATAAATGTAACCCAAAAGTTTACCCCCGCTTTAACAACATCCCCCCAAAAAATCGCCTGCTGCCCACAGGGGTAAATGCTGCGGCAGTCCAGAGATAGAACTCAAGTTATTGGAAGGGCAAGTTTTTAAGTTATGAGAATTCTTTTTGATTAAAAGCAGGCATTGCATTAAGCCAGAAGCAAAATACAAAAAATGAGGCGGGAGTTAACAAACGGAACAAAGACATATGTTTTCACAACAGCTTAATGAGCTGCCGTGAAAACATACAAAAAATACAAATCACCTAAATAAAATACTTATTTCACAAATCCAAGCATTTAAAACTTAATGCATTCCGACTGGCTGGTCAGAACGGAATATCGTCCTCAAAATCATCAAAGCTTTTTGGTGCCGCCGCCGCTGGGGCGGGTGCCGGGCGGCGGGCCGGGGCTGGAGCGGCTTGCTGCTGCTGATAGCCACCGCTTTGCTGCTGGTTGTAGCCACCATCATCAAAACCGCTGTCTGCCGGTGCGCTGTTGCTCGCGGCGCGCCCGCCAAGCATTTGCATCTGGTCGGCGATGATTTCGGTAGTATAGCGGTCCTGGCCGGTCGTTTTATCTTGCCATTTACGCGTTTGCAGGCGGCCTTCGATGTAAACCGATGAGCCTTTTTTCAGGTACTGCGCGGCAATTTCGGCCAGACGATTGTACATAGTGATATTGTGCCATTCGGTTTTTTCCTGCTTTTGACCGGTGGCTTTGTCTTTCCAGCTTTCAGTAGTGGCAATGCTGAAATTACACACGGCGCCACCCGATGGCAGAAAGCGATTTTCCGGGTCTTTACCCAAGTTGCCGATCAGAATTACTTTATTTAATGAAGCCATTTGCTTATCTCTTCTTTTATCTTTTACGGGGCAGACGGGGTAGTCAAACCAGCCGTCTCTTCAATAAGTTGCCGCGCCGCGGCTTCGTTCCAGCCTGTTTGCAAGACTTTCAGCAACGCCACGCGTTCATCAATTAAAACGACGGCCTCTTTTACGCCGTCGATTGCGGCAAGTTTAACAGACAGTGCCTGTGCATTGCCCTCCCAATTATCGCCGATATGGAACATTTGTGTTTTTACCGGCAAGGGTGGCTGCATTCCCGCCGCAAAAAACAGCCAGACCACCATCAGTGCGGCACACAATAAGAATATAGCGCTCACGCTGCCCTGCTGCTGATACAACCAGCCTGCAAGGGCCGAACCTAAAAACATACTCAGTGACTGGCAAGTGTTATACACGCCCATCGCCGTACCTTTGGCGTCGCTCGGGGCAATTTTAGAAATCAGGCTGGGCTGAGTGGCTTCCAGAATATTAAAAGCAATAAAATACACCGACAACCACACCACGATCATGGCCAGATTAGGCATATACAGCGCCATGCCCAGCTGGGCGAGCAGCATCAGGCTGATGGCAAAAATAAACACTTCTTTCAGGTGTTGTTTTTTTTCACCATAAATCACCGCCGGCACCATCAGCACAAAGCTGATCAGCACCACCGGCAAATACACCCACCAATGATGCTCCAGACTAATCCCCCCTAATTGGGTCAGCAGCAGCGGCATCACGGTAAACATAGCCATTTGCGCCGCATGCAGGGCAAATACACCGTAATTCATGCGCAGTAGCTGAGGATGGCGTAATACGGCAGGCAAGCGGGTGGCGCTGATTTCGGCATCAGAATGAAAACGTGAAATAACCGGGTCAGGAATAATTTGCCGCACACCAATCATCGCGGCAATGGTCAGCAGCGCCGTCAACAGGAAGATGCCCGGCAAACCGACCCATGCCGCCAGCGCAGGCGCGGCGACCAAAGAAATGGCAAAGGTGCTGGCAATACTGCCACCGATCATCGCCATCGCCTTGGTGCGGTTTTCTTCGCGGGTTAAATCAGCCAGCAGTGCAGTAACCGCCGCCGAGATCGCCCCCGCCCCCTGCACGGCACGGCCCACAATCAGCCAGGCCACATGATCGGCCATGGCACACATCACGCTACCTACCGCAAACAGGGCGAGGCCGATATAGATGACTTTTTTGCGGCCTACCCGATCCGACCACATGCCAAAAGGCAGTTGCAATAAGGCCTGCGTCAGGCCGTAAGCACCAAACGCCAAGCCAACCATCGTGTGATTATCCCCCCCGGGAAGCTTGCCTGCGTAAACCGCGAATACAGGCAGAATGAGAAACATTCCCAGCATACGCAGGGCATAAAGCCCGGCTAAACCAAGCGAAGCACGTAGTTCTATAGGATTCATGGCAGCAATTTGAAGTGGCGTCTGATGGGCTGGAAGTTACATCATCACCTGGCGTATAGGCATAAAAACCATGCCACTCTAAGCGTTTTGGTGAAAATGTAGTGATTAAGTAAATGCTTCCAACACACTTTTGACAGGAAAGTCCGGTATATTATCCGATTCCTCTTTACTGCAGATACCGGCCTTTATGTCGTACCGTCGTATCGAATCATCCGAAGCCCCGCAAATTCGCATTCGCGGCGCTCGCACGCACAATTTAAAAAACGTTAATCTCGACCTGCCGCGCGGCAGTTTAGTTGTGATTACGGGGCTTTCCGGCTCAGGAAAATCATCCCTGGCGTTTGATACCTTGTATGCCGAAGGCCAGCGCCGCTATGTAGAATCGCTGTCCGCTTATGCGCGGCAATTTTTACAATTGATGGAAAAACCCGATGTTGATCTGATCGAAGGGCTCAGCCCGGCGATATCCATTGAGCAAAAAGCCACCAGCCATAATCCGCGCTCTACCGTTGGCACGGTGACAGAAATCCACGATTACCTGCGCCTCTTATTTGCCCGCGTCGGCACGCCATTCTGCCCCGAGCATAAGCAGCCCTTGCAATCACAAACTGTCAGCCAGATGGTCGATCACGTTTTAGCGCTGCCGGAAGAAACCAAACTCATGGTACTGGCTCCGATTGTGGTCGGCAAAAAAGGCGAAAACGTCGATCTGTTTGACGAGCTGCGAGCACAGGGCTTTGTGCGTGTCCGGGTTGACGGTGAAATTTACGAGCTGGATGAAACGCCTAAGCTGGACAAAAACAAGAAACACACCATTGAAGTGGTGGTGGACCGGCTAAAAGTACGGGAAGACGTGAAGCAGCGCCTTGCCGAATCGTTTGAAACCGCCCTGCGCCACGCCGAAGGCCGCGCCATTGCACTAGAAATGGATAGCGGCAAGGAGCATTGGTTTTCGGCCAAATTTGCCTGCCCGATTTGTAGCTACAGCCTGCCTGAGCTTGAGCCCCGCCTGTTTTCATTTAATAACCCGATGGGCGCTTGCCCTAAGTGCGAAGGCCTGGGCCAGATCACATTTTTTGACCCTAAGCGCGTCGTAGCTCACCCAGATTTAAGCCTGGCGGCAGGTGCGATTAAGGGTTGGGATAAGCGTAATCAGTTTTATTTCCAGATGCTGACCAGTATTGCCGAGCACTATGGCTTTGATGTCAGTGAGACGTGGGCTGCGCTAACAGAAGAAGTACAGCAAGCCGTGTTGCATGGCTCGGGTACCGAGGAAATTGCCTTTACCTATATGAACGAGCGCGGTAATAAAGTATCCCGCTCGCACGCCTTTGAAGGGATTATCCCCAATCTGGAGCGTCGTTATGTTGAAACCGATTCGATGGCAGTGCGTGAAGAATTAGCCAAATACCAGAACAACCAGCCCTGCCCACATTGCGAAGGCGCAAGGCTGCGCATTGAAGCACGTAATGTGCGTGTTGGCGAATGTAATCTGCACGAAGTCAGCCGCATGGCACTAAAAGACACCGCGGTTTATTTTAGTGCCTTAACACTGACCGGTGCCAAAGCGCAGATTGCAGAAAAAATCATTAAAGAGATTCGCGAGCGCCTCGGTTTTCTGGTCAATGTTGGTCTCGATTACCTAAGTCTTGATCGCAGCGCCGATACGCTTTCGGGCGGTGAAGCCCAGCGGATTCGCCTTGCCAGCCAGATTGGCTCTGGCTTAACCGGCGTGATGTATGTGCTGGATGAACCATCGATTGGCCTGCATCAGCGCGATAACGACCGACTGCTGGGTACGCTGCGCCATTTGCGTGATCTGGACAACACGGTGATTGTGGTTGAGCACGATGAAGACGCTATCCGTATGGCCGATTACCTGGTGGATATGGGGCCGGGCGCCGGTGTACATGGCGGAGAAGTGGTCGCAGCGGGAACCCCCGAAGACATCATGAACGAGCCTCGCTCCATCACCGGGCAGTTTTTATCCGGCACGCGGCGTATTGCTATTCCTGAAGCGCGCCGCCAGCCTGACCCGGAAAAATGGCTGTCTCTGAAAGGCGCAACAGGCAATAACCTGAAGCACGTTGAGCTAAAACTACCGGTTGGTTTGTTTGTCTGCATCACCGGCGTATCGGGCTCGGGTAAATCTACCCTGATCAACGACACGCTTTACACCATCGCAGCGAAAGAGCTTAACGGCGCATCAGGTGAGCCAGCACCATTTGAAAGCATCAGCGGGCTGAATCACTTTGATAAGGTGATTAACGTCGATCAATCGCCAATTGGCCGTACACCGCGCTCTAACCCTGCCACCTATACCGGCATGTTTACGCCGATTCGTGAGCTGTTTGCCGGCGTACCCACCAGCCGCGAACGTGGTTATAGCCCGGGACGGTTTAGCTTTAACGTAAAAGGCGGACGCTGCGAAGCATGCCAGGGCGATGGGGTACTCAAAGTAGAAATGCACTTTCTGCCCGATGTATATGTGCCCTGTGATGTCTGCCACGGCAAACGCTATAACCGCGAAACACTGGAAGTACTCTATAAAGGCAAAAACATCACCGAAGTACTGGGGATGACGGTAGAGCAGGCGCTGGCGTTTTTTGAAGCCGTGCCAACGGTGGCACGTAAGCTTAAAACCCTAACCGATGTAGGCCTGGATTACATCCGCTTAGGCCAGAGCGCCACCACGCTGTCTGGCGGTGAAGCACAACGGGTGAAGCTGGCGCTGGAGCTATCCAAGCGCGACACCGGCCGCACCCTGTATATCCTGGATGAGCCAACAACCGGTTTGCATTTCCATGATATTGATCAGCTACTGGCAGTGCTGCATCGCCTGCGCGAACACGGCAACACGGTAGTGGTGATCGAACACAATCTGGACGTGGTGAAGACCGCAGACTGGGTAATTGATCTGGGACCGGAAGGCGGTGCGGGCGGCGGGCGTATCCTAATGAGCGGCACACCCGAAGAGTTAGCCGCCTGCACAGAGAGCCATACCGGGCAATATCTGGCTAAAACTTTGGCAGCACATCAATCTGACTGATTGAATAAAAACCGGCTTAAGCGCTTGCAACGCTTAAGCCGGTTTTCGTGATCTATCTGCAGTTGCTTACCTCAATCCTGCAATTACTCTTTTCGCTTTTTGCTTAAGCTGCATCATATTTGTAATGGAATCAAAATATCCAGCCACTTGATTGACACCTGACGTTGCTCTGCCGTGCCATGATACAAAAGCTGCTCAAGTTGCTGACAAGCAGAGTGAAGATCATTTTTTTCCAAATGCTGGACCACGGACAGTAAAGCGGGATCCTCAGTCTGAAAATGGGCCATGTTCAATCCTGTCCTGCGGGGCAAACCCATTTCGGCCGAAGGTAGAAGGCCGGGTATTTCTACCGAGAGATTAAGCGGCCCGGGCTCAATATAGCTGGCATCCTTTTTAATCCCTGCTAACTCGCCTGCCACAAAATCCACGAGCTCCATTTTGCTATCCGGCATAGCCAGACTCAACCCTTCCTGAGGAAGCAGACTGATGTTTTCATCTGGCGGCAGATAAAGCGGATTACCCGGATCTAAAGCCCTGCCCATGCCCTGCACACGCTGCCACAGGCTGTCACTGGAAAACTGTAATCGAAAGCCAGCAGCCTTGTTTTGAAACGCCTGATGCATACCCTGGGCAACATACACGTCAAACAGCATCATCCATAAAGCTAATGAGCTTGGATGATGCTCGATTTCATCCTCCAATAGATCAACCGCCTGTGTAACCAGGCCATGATCCAGCAGCATCTGCGCTTCTTCAGACACATTTTTGGGCTGTATCACATCCACATCATCACGCCCCCAGCCTGAAGCGGCCTGAGGGAGGTGATTCATCGCGCCCGTAGGCTGGCTCCGGTCAGGCATAATCTGCGTCGGGCGCTCACTCAGCGGAACAGACGTCATTTCTGATGACGGAGGAAACACATCCGTATCTGCCCGCACAATATTGCGCCGCCGCCAGATTAAATAAAATGCCGGTATCAGCAGCAATAATAGAAGCCACCAGGCACCTGGCAAATTAAGGCTTTTGTCTTGGACAAAAACAGGGCTGCTGCTACGAAGCCTTTTTGTTTGAGGCTTTTCTGCCTGAGGACTTTCTACCTGGGGAGGGCCCTGAAGGGAGGCTAGTTGTTTCTCCAGCTGGCCAATCTGATATTTAAACTGCAATAGCTGCGCAGCCTGATCATCAATATCCAAAAGCTGCAGGCGCTCGCGGGCAAGCAAACCTTCATCCGAGCTTGCTGGTATTTTGCTACTGATGGATGACAGAGATTCAGACAAACGCAGTTGAAAGCCATTCTGAGCAAAATGCGGTAAAGACGACGCAGTAATTTGTAAAGACTCTTTGACGGGTAGCGGTACCGCGAGCTGCAGATTTTTCTCCTCGCTCATCACCGAAACGCGAGGCAATAAATGCTTACGATCAGGCAATTTCACGTCTTTATTTAATGGCAGGCGGGCACGAGCCTGTTGTGCCATAGCCGGGTTCAAGCGATAAATCTCATCCACCATCCGCTTGCGGCTTGCTCTGTCTTTCGGAAAATAAGCCCGGGCTATCTGCTCCACCGAATCGCCCTCCTGACTTTGCCAAGTGCCTGAAAAATCAGGCAGGTTCTGCTGCAGTACCGGAGCCTGAGGCACTAAATCGGCACTTTGTCTGGGACGATATTCCCGCGGATCAAGCAACACATTGTAATCACGCTGAAAACTGGCGCTTGTTTCACTGGGGCAACGCAAACGAATCGAAAAATCAAGCAGCGGCTCCTGCAAGGGCTCATTTCCCCTTAGCGTAAGCACACCGCCATTTTCATTCGGTTCAAATGATAAACGGGCACTAAAATGCGGGGCATTCGCACTCTGGGAGGGGATCAGCCGCAGGCAATGAAGCCCCAGCTCTTCACCTTCCTTGGCCACAATATTAATACGGGCATTAAAACGCTCGCCCAGCGCAGAGCGAAGCTGAATCTCACCCAGAACAGCAGCATGCGCGAGCGGTACCAACAAACTTGAACATATTAAAAATTGAATAAGTCGCATAGGCAGGTTTAAACAATATCAAGATGATCGAGACCGGAAAGAACGTCTGTATGTTTGGCTTCAGAACCTTGCAACTTAATACTCAAACGTAAATCGTTTACGGAGTCCGCATTACGCAATGCATCTTCATAACTGATTTTGCCTGCTTCATAGTGATCAAACAGAGCCTGATCAAAAGTTTGCATTCCCAATTCACGCGATTTTTTCATGATCTCTTTGATTTCATGGATTTCACCTTTAAAAATCAACTCGGAAATCAGCGGGCTGTTTAACATCACTTCCACAGCGGCCACACGGCCCTTACCTGTACGGTGCGGAACCAGACGCTGCGAAACAAATGAGCGCAGGTTCAAAGATAAATCCATCAAAAGCTGTTGACGACGCTCTTCAGGAAAAAAGTTGATAATCCGGTCCAGCGCCTGATTGGCAGAGTTGGCATGCAATGTAGCCATACAAAGGTGACCGGTTTCAGAAAACGCAATCGCGTAATCCATGGTTTCGCGATCACGGATCTCACCGATCAAAATCACATCCGGTGCCTGGCGCAGAGTATTTTTTAAAGCCGCCTGCCAGGAGTCGGTATCAACTCCCACTTCGCGCTGCGTCACAATGCAGTTTTTATGTGCGTGCACATATTCAATCGGGTCTTCAATTGTAATGATGTGGTCATACCCATGCTCATTTCTATGCCCGATCATCGCAGCCAGCGAAGTCGATTTCCCCGAGCCGGTACCGCCCACAAAAATCACCAGGCCACGCTTAGCCATGGCGATATCACACAGCACCGGTGGCAAACCTAATTCGCCAAGAGAAGGGATTTCTGAGTTAATTGTACGCAGCACCATACCCACGTGGCCTTGCTGCATAAAGGCATTCACCCGGAAACGGCCAAGCTGGCCGGGGCTGATGGCAAAATTACATTCTTTACTTGCTTCAAAATCCTCAGCCTGACGATCATTCATAATCGCCCTGGCCAATTCCTTACTATGCTGGGCGGTTAAAATTTGATTGGAAACCGGCGTTACTTTCCCATCAATTTTCATCGCTGGCGGAAAATCAGAGGTAATAAATAAGTCTGAAGCGCCTTTGCCACGCATATGCCGCAAAAGATCATGCATAAATTTTGCGGCCTGTTCTTTTTCCATTTTTCTTTTTTCCGCTATACGTTAATTAAAATGCTGTTATATGGTTCTATTAAACCAATGGGATATTACTCGATTAATAAGTGATGTAATTAAAAAATCTACTCCTCATCTTCCAAAACTACACCCCGCCCAATTGCTAACGTGTGTTCTTATTGAAGCAGACAACAATGGCTTGAGTAGATGACATACTCATACCACCATTGTCTCTGATCTGAACTAAATCAGCCCCGGAAATTATCCGGAATTGCAGCTTTCATTCTGGCTTCTGGCAAAGAAACAATATTGCGCTGAACTAGACCCTGCAGGCACTGATCCAGTGTTTGCATCCCAAATTGTGATCCGGTTTGAATCGCTGAATACATTTGCGCAATTTTATTTTCACGAATCAGATTACGAATCGCCGGAATCCCGATCATGACTTCATGCGCAGCCACCCGCCCGCCTTCTTTCTTTTTTAGCAGTGTTTGTGAAATAACCGCACGTAGCGATTCAGATAACATTGATCGCACCATTTCTTTTTCTGCGGCAGGAAATACGTCCACGACCCGGTCAATGGTTTTAGCGGCAGATGAGGTGTGCAAAGTCCCGAACACCAAATGCCCGGTTTCAGCAGCCGTCAGCGCCAAACGGATGGTTTCCAGATCGCGCATTTCCCCAACCAGAATCACATCCGGATCCTCGCGCAAAGCAGAACGCAAAGCGTTGGAGAAGCTCATGGTGTGCGGCCCGACTTCACGCTGATTAATCAGACATTTTTGTGAAGTGTGCACAAATTCGATCGGGTCTTCCACCGTTAAGATATGACCATATTCATTGGCATTGATATAGTTAATCATCGCGGCCAAGGTTGTGGATTTACCCGAACCTGTCGGCCCGGTAACCAGCACCAAGCCGCGTGGCGTATCGGCAATCTCCTGAAAAATACGTGGGCAGCCCAGCTCTTCCAGCGTTTTGATCTCCGACGGAATCACCCGGAAAACAGCACTTGCGCCACGATTTTGCACAAAGGCATTCACCCGGAAACGTGCCAAACGCGGTATTTCGAAGGAAAAGTCGCATTCCAGCGTATCTTCGTAAATCTTGCGCTGACCGTCGTTCATGATGTCATACACCATATCGTGAACGTCTTTATGTGCGAGAGCTGGCGTATTGATCCGGCGAATATCCCCGTCTACCCGAATCATCGGGGGCAAACCGGAAGAAAGATGTAAGTCAGATGCCTTATTTTTTACGGTAAAAGCTAATAATTCAGAGATTTCCATTGTTTAATCCTGTCCGCATAATAGGTTTTCGCGTGATAATGCCCAAGTAGCCTGTCGGACTGAAGACTGATCTACTGAAAAAGCGCGTGTTTTGGCCATATTTAGAGGATTTTTTGGTTTAAGAAGCCCTGCCTCAAAAAACCCTCTACATATAACCCGAACAGACAATTTCCTCTTAACTAAAAATAAAGCCCGGTCTGCACCGAATACGGCCCAAAAGTTGATAACCCATTATGGCAACGATATTTACAGCATGGCAAGATGTGCAAAAGCGCATTGCAAAAGCCGCCGCCGCTAGTCAGAGAGAAAGCAGCGCCATCACCTTGTTGGCGGTAAGTAAGACATTCCCCAGTGAAGCCATCAGAGAGCTGTATTCAAACGGCCAGCGCTCCTTTGGCGAAAATTATGTTCAAGAATTAATAGATAAACATGCAGCTTTAACAGATTGTAATGAACTCATCTGGCACTTTATCGGGCCGCTACAGAGCAATAAAACCCGATCTGTGGCAGAGTTGGCAGACTGGGTTCATTCAATTGACCGTTTTAAGATCGCTGAACGCCTTTCTGCGCAACGCCCGGAACATTTAGCAGCTTTAAATGTCTGCATCCAGGTCAATGTATCGGGTGAAGCATCAAAGTCCGGCATTTCACCCGGTGAATGCATGCTACTGGCGACAAAAATCTGTCAATTACCTCGTATAAAATTACGTGGTTTAATGTGTATTCCCGAGCCTACGCAAGATTTAACGCAGCTGGCCAGACAGTTTACGCTTCTGAGGAATTTACAAAATCAGCTAATCACCGCAGGCGTAGACCTCGACACTTTATCGATGGGCATGTCAGGTGATTTAGAAACCGCCATTAGCGAGGGTTCAACCCTCGTGCGAGTAGGAACCGCGTTATTCGGCGCTCGCAGCTATCCAAACATTTCATCATGACCATGATGCTCTGTCGTAAATATATTGATTGAGTAAGCGCCGGTGCACAATGCCCGCTGACACAAACAAATCTTGTTTAGATCAGGCAATTAATGATCTTTTGGGCCAACTACTTGTAAGGAAATTATGAAAATCACTTTTATCGGTGGCGGAAATATGGCCATCGCAATGATAGGCGGCATGATCAAACAAGGCTTTACCGCCGCTCAAATCCATGTAGTCGAGCCCGACGCGCTTAAACGTGAGCAGCTCGGTACCAGCCTGGGTGTAAGCACCAGTGATCCGGAAACCGCTATTCCTCAAAGTGACGCCATTTTGTTCGCGGTAAAACCTCAGCAATTACAGGCCGTGGCAAAGTCCGTGCAAAAACAGATAAATGGCGCACTGATTATCTCCATTGCAGCAGGCATCAGGGTGGATACGCTGTCGCAGTGGCTGAATACCTATCCGCGCATTGTGCGGGTGATGCCCAATACCCCGGCACTGGTTCAGGCAGGCATGTCCGGCGCTTACGCCACCAGCGATGTAAATACTGCAGATCGTGAATTAACCGAGCGCATGCTGGCTGCAATTGGTGAAATGGTGTGGGTAGAAAAAGAAAGTGATATCGATGGCATTACGGCGATTTCCGGCTCCGGCCCCGCCTATGTTTTCTATTTTATGGAAGCCCTGCAAGCTGCTGCCCGAGCACAGGGCTTTGGCCCCGAGATTGCCCGCAAACTGGCTTACCAAACTTTCTCTGGAGCGGTCAAGCTGGCCATGCAAAGCGAAGACGATGCCGCCACCCTAAGGCAGAAAGTCACCTCCAAAGGCGGCACAACCGAGCGCGCCATTAATGCACTCGAAACCAGCCAGGTACGCACAACCATTATTGCAGCGGCCTCGGCTGCTGCCGCTCGCTCCCGCGAGTTGGGGGAAGAATCCACACGCAGTCTTGAAGTCTGAGGATTTACGATGCTTACAAACACGCTTAATTTTTTAATTCGTAATTTATCCGAATTTTTTATTTTGCTGCTTTTAGCCCGCTTCTTTTTACAGGCGGCACGGATTCCATTCAAGCATCCGATCACCCAGTTTGTTTTGTCCCTCACTAACTGGGCCGTGATTCCTGTCCGGCGTATTTTGCCGCCATTTCGCGGTTTGGACAGTGCCAGCCTGATGCTGGCCTGGCTGGTGGCACTGATGATGCATGCAGTGTTATTGGCGCTATCCCCATGGCCCTTTGATTTTACTGCACTGTTTTCGCTACTTTCACTGGCCCTGGCGGCCCTGCTGGAAGTCTGCAAAATGTCTCTGTATCTGCTGCTTGCCACGGTAATTGGTCAGGCGCTGATGTCCTGGCTTTCACCCTACAACCCTCTGATGCCGATTCTGACCGCACTGACCGAGCCTTTTCTGCGCCCGCTGCATCGTTTTATCCCACCTATTGGTGGTGTGGACATCACGCCGCTCGTGTTGATTTTGGCGATTCAACTGGTGCTCAATATCGTCGTGCCCGGTTTGGAGCAAACCATTTTGCAAGGCGTCAGTATGATTATGCTGAAATAAAAAAATCGCCGCAGAGAAAATCTCGCGGCGATTTTTTGTCAGCCCTGCAAACGGTCCACATCAGGCTTTACCTGGCGATACTCGCCGTCAATCACATCACCAGCGGGTGCAGAAAAAGGAGCGGATGCCAGTGGTGCAGCCGGTTTTCCCATCAGCGCCCCCCAGGGCAGTAATAAGACCAGAGCAAGCACATCACCCAAAATACCGGGTAATAAAAGCAAAACAGCAGCAATGTAATAACGTGCAACAGCAAACAGGCTACGAACAGATAAGCGCCCTGCGCGCAGATCACCCAGCAGGGCCGCACCAACTGCAAGCTTATGATGACGCAGCATCAGTAAACCGCCCAGAAAAGCCGTCACCAGCCACAGTACGACCCAAAAAGTACCAATCGCTTTTGCCAGCAAAACAATCGTGATAATTTCGGCAATCGGGTAGGCCACAAAAAGCAATAACAGCAGGTAAGGCATGACAACTCCAGAAAATATTTTGATCGTCCTGTGTAATTGCCCGGACGAAAATGTAGCAAATCAGCTGGCTACCGGCCTTGTAACCGCCCGACTGGCTGCCTGTGTGAACCAATTTGCACCGGTACAGTCTACATACCGATGGAATGAGAGAATCGAAATCACTCAGGAAGTTCCCCTGCTGATTAAAACAACCCAGGCGGCTTACCCGGCTCTGGAAGCCTGGCTGCAGACAAATCACCCTTATGAGGTAGCTGAAATTATCGCCCTGAGCCCCGCCGCAGGATTACCTGCCTACCTGAATTGGCTTGATAAAGAGGTGCAAGCATGATGCTGCGTATTATTTTCCTTGTTCTGGCCTTATTTGGCGCAGCCCATGCTGCAGACGATTTGCTACCACCTGAAAAAGCATTTCAGGCCTATATGGTACAGATTGATGATCACACCATGGAAGCACGTTTTAAAGTTGCTCCGGGCTATTATCTCTACCGGGAGCGAATTACCTTTAAATCTGATCAGACCCTACAGCCCCAGCTTCCTGCGGGGGTCGAGAAAAACGATCCCAGCTTTGGCAAAGTACAGGTGTACAAATATGACACCTCGGTACAGATCAAATCCAGCACCCCGTTTCCTGTAAATGCGGCCATTACTGCGAAATTCCAGGGCTGTGCGGAAATAGGTGTTTGCTATCCCCCTCAGACACAACTCCTAAAGCTGGGCGAACAGCCCAAAGATGCACTTGATCAACTATTTGGAAAAAGCACCAGCCCCGCTGAAATCGGCCCCGGCGGGGCCGATATTTATTTCAGCGGCAGCTTTCTTGCCACGCTGGGTGTGTTCTTTCTGGCGGGCATCGCACTTGCTCTCACCTCATGCATGTACCCCCTGATTCCCATTGTGTCCGGCATTGTGCTGGGTAATGGCCAGCAGGGTAAAATACGTGCATTAGGCCTGACCTTTACCTATGTGCAAGGCCTGGCTCTAAGCTACACCCTTATCGGTATTGCTGCTGCCGCAACAGGCACTTTGCTTGTTGTAGCCTTACAACAACCTTTTGTTATTGCAATGTTTTCTCTGTTCTTTGTCTTAATGGCGCTGGCAATGTTCGGTCTGTTTGATCTGCAATTGTCCGGGGGCATTCAGAGCAAAATGAATGAATGGTCCAATCGTTTACCGGGTGGACAATTTACTTCAGTGTTTGCCATGGGTGCATTATCTGCCCTGATTGTCGGCCCCTGTATCGCCCCTCCTCTCGCTGCAGCGCTGGCTTATCTGGGACAGACAGGAGATCTGCTGCTTGGCGGCAGTGCGCTCTATATGCTGGCACTGGGGCTGGGGCTGCCACTACTTGCCATTGGTGCTTTTGGCGGCAGCATTCTGCCCAGACTGTCTGGCAAAATCATGCGCGGAGTAAAAATTGTCTTTGGTATATTGCTGCTGGTAATGGCAGCCTGGGTAGCGAGGCCATTATGGGAAAAATCAGATACGGAAAGCGGCCCTCACTTTACCCCGATTACTTCGGAACAAGAATTAGACCGGGCGATCAATCAGGCCAATGGCAAAATGGTCATGCTTGATTTCTATGCTGATTGGTGTATTGCCTGCAAAGAGTTTGAACGTGACACGCTGAGCAATCCAGACATTCAAAAATCCTTGGCAAACATGGTGTTACTGCGAGCCGATGTCACCCAAAACAATGCTGCAGATCAGGCATTATTAAAACGATTTAAGCTATTTGGCCCGCCCGCTATTTTATTTACAGACAATAATGGCCGTTTTCTCAATGAACGCGTAATTGGCTACCAGAGTCCGGCTGCATTTAAAGCCACTTTGGCACGCATTAAACAGGAAAAACAATGAAATACTGGCTCATTACTTTAAGTCTGCTAAGCAGCTTGGCTCAGGCAGAGAGTGCTATTTTTTCAGCACAACTTCCTGATTTGCAAAATAAAATACAAGCCTTAAGTCAATGGAAAGGAAAGCCGCTCATTATCAACTTCTGGGCAACATGGTGCGGCCCTTGCCGGGAAGAAATTCCGGAGTTTATCGCACTGCAAAAACAATATGCAGGAAAGGCACAATTTATTGGTATTGCCATTGATGAGCAAAAAGATATCGCAGCATTTGCAAAGCAATATGGAATAAATTATCCAACTCTTTTTGGAGATGCAAATGCAATGGAATTAATGCGCAAAGAGGGTAATCAACTAGGCGGATTACCCTTTACCGCAATATACAACGCAAAAGGTGAACGGATTGCAATTGAACTAGGAAGACTCAAAAAAGAAAAGCTGGAGAATTATTTGAAAAATTTAACACGTTAATCATCATTAAATTGTAATGATTACATCGCGTACACAATACGCGATGTAATCATTTAAAAGCCACAAAATACGTTTCTTAACATCACAATCACTTCCAGCGTACGTAAATCACCCACACGGTAATAAACCCGATTGGCATCTTTGCGTGTACGCAACACCCCTTTTTCCCTCATTAGGGCTAAGTGCTGGGAAATATTCGATTGGGTCGTACCGACCTGCTCAACAATATCTTGCACGCTAACTTCTTTGTCACCAAGCACGCACAGAATTTTCAAACGCAAGGGGTGTGACATCGCCTTCATCGCACGCGATGCCTGATCAATGTGGGGGTCGTCCATATGCTCAATGGAATTGGCCATAATCGCTATCTGATATTAAAAAGGTTTGAGGGGATATTCTAATTATTTCTTGCTTAATTTGGTAGAAATATTGCCAAACGTCATAGAGGCTATTATGCAATGAGTTAGAATACTAGCGATATTTAAAATTTGTTTGTCTGCTGAGCAAGCATTAAATACCAGCAGCATCCATCACAGGGATAAATAAATATGAGCCAAAACGTCAAGCCCGTTCTTTTGCTGATTCTAGATGGCTATGGTTACCGCGAAGAGACAGCGGACAATGCCATTGCCGCAGCAAAAAAACCGCACCTTGATCGCCTGTTTGCCACCTACCCGTGGACAACAATCAATGCATCCGAAGAGCATGTCGGTTTACCTAAGGGCCAGTTTGGCAACTCTGAAGTTGGCCACCTCAATATTGGAGCTGGCCGGGTACTACAGCAAGACATCAGCCGCATCGACTGTGATGTGGCTGATGGCTCTATCGGTCAGAACCCTGTTTTTGCTGCAGCTATCGAACAAGCTAAAAATAGCGGCAAAACGCTGCACATCTTAGGCCTAATCTCTGATGGCGGGGTTCACAGTCACGAAGCACATATCAATGCACTGGTTGCTGCAGCTGGCGATGCCGGCGTAGGCCAGATTAATGTACATGCCTTTCTGGATGGCCGTGATACGCCACCGCGCAGCGCAGCAATTTACTTAGAAAAACTACAGGCCGTTTGCGACAGCCATCCGGCTGCACGGATTGCTTCCGTTACAGGCCGCTACTGGGCCATGGACAGAGATAAACGCTGGGAGCGCGTCGAGCCTGCCTACAACGTTATGGTTGAAGGCAAAGGCCTTTATCATGCAGATAATGCAGCACAAGCGCTGGCAGCCGGTTACGCACGCGATGAAAACGATGAGTTCATTGCCGCAACAGCAATTGGCGCACCGTCATCCATGCAAGACGGCGATGTAGTGATCTTTATGAATTTCCGTGCCGACCGTGCCCGCCAGATCACCACAGCACTAACCGATGTAAGTTTTGATGGCTTTAAAGCACGCCAGCCTAAATTTGCTTCATTTAGCAGCGCCACTAATTACGGCGCAGCTTATCCAGAGCTGCTGGTAGCTTATGACAAACCTAAAGTGCAAAACAGTTTTGGTGAATATGTCGCCAATAAAGGCTTAAAACAACTACGAATCGCTGAAACCGAAAAATACCCACACGTGACTTATTTTTTCTCGGGTGGAGAAGAAAAAGAATTTACCGGTGAAGATCGTATCCTGGTGCCATCGCCTAAAGTAGCTACTTACGATTTGCAACCCGAAATGAGCGCACCGGAAATCACTCGCCAAATTGTCGCAGCCATCGAATCCAAACAATACGCAGCCATTATTTGTAATTATGCAAATGGCGATATGGTTGGGCACTCGGGTATTTTCGATGCAGCGGTTAAAGCAGTTGAAGCTTTGGACCAGAGTGTTGCACAATGCGTTGACGCTATGCTTGCAGCCGGAGGAGAAGTCCTGATTACGGCTGATCATGGTAATTGCGAGCTGATGTTTGATCACACCGCGCATCAACCCCATACCCAGCATACGACGGACCAGGTTCCTTTTGTCTACATCGGCCGCCCGGCAACAATGGCGCCACGAGGCAGTGGTGCTTTGCGTGATATTGCCCCCACTATGCTGGCACTGATGGGTTTGGATCAGCCGGAAGAAATGACAGGTAAATCACTGGTCCACCTATCCTGAGCAGTAAGGTTTTAAAGACCGGGATATTTAAAAAAGCACTGACCATAGTAAAATAAGCGGGTCAATGTTCTAATCCTTGAACGCATGAAGGATTACGAAGTAAACGATGCATTGCAAGCACTACACCTGCCGCACCTGACTTAAAATCTTAGGCTGCGGCAGGCTTATATCTTCCCTAAGTAAGGGCTCAATCCTTGGTAAACTTTTAAGAATGCTCAGAGCGCTTTTTCTTTTGATGCTGACAACCGGTGCACTTGCAGCACCGGCTGCGCCGGCTGTGCCTAAACAGGAATCCGAGGCAAGACAAGCCGAGTTAAAAGACTTACGCGGCCAGCTGCAGGAGCTAAAAAAAGATCTGGCAGCCAATGAATCGCACCGCAGTGAAGCCAGTGATGCTTTAAAAGACGCTGAAACAGCTATTTCTGATGCTAATCGCGTACTTAGCTCAATGCAGCAGGAACAGGCACTCACGAGTGTCGAAATATCCCGCCTGGAAAGCGATATCAGCCGCACCCGCAAAGGCATCCAGGCCAGCCAGCTCCGCCTTGGACAAATCCTCCGAACACGTTACAAAGCAGGGCAAATCGAAGCATGGCGTCTGCTGCTCAATCAGCAAGACCCTAACCAGGTCAGCCGTGAGCTGACTTATTACCGCTATATCAGCCGCTCGCAACTTCAGCTGGCTAATAAACTTGAAACGCAGCTAAGTGAGCTCTCCCGTTTAAGCGAAGATATACGGCAAAAAAATGAAAGCCTGCAGCAACTCGCCCGAAAGAAAAAACAACAAAAAGAAATGCTGGTTTCCGAACAGCAGGAAAAACAGCAAATTGTAAGCAACCTCTCACAAGAAATCAGCAGCCAGCGTAATCAGATCCAAAAGCTGGCCGCGGACGAAAAACGCTTAACCGGGCTTGTAGATAAGCTCAACGCCATCATCAAACGCCAGGAGCTTGAGCGCACCAGAAAAGCGGCCCAGGCCAAACTGCTTGCAGAGAAAAAAACCCGCGAGCGCGCTGCACGTAATGCTGCAGCTCAGGCCAAGGCAAAAGCTGCCGGAAAGCCCGCTCCCAAAGCCGAGCCCGAGCCGGAAGTCACCACGGTGCAACCAGCAGCAGAGCAATCAGGACAGGCCTTTGCTTCACTCAAGGGCAAGCTTCGTCTGCCAATCAAAGGTGAGATCACCGGCCGCTATGGTGCGGCGCGTGGCGAGGGCGGCCAATGGAAGGGAATCTTTATCCGCGCGGCATCCGGCCAGAGCGTCAAAGCCGTGGCCAGCGGGCGGGTGGTCTTTGCCGAATGGCTGCGTGGCTTTGGCAATATGCTGATCATTGATCATGGTGGCGGATATATGAGTATTTACGCTGCAAATGAAAGCATTCTTAAGCAAGTCGGTGATACGATCAAGGCAGGAGACAGCATTGCCACCAGTGGTAACAGCGGTGGAATGGCAGATTCCGGCTTATACTTTGAATTAAGACAAAATAGCCGCCCCATAGACCCATTGGCGTGGGCTGGCTAGACTAAGTGCTTAATTTACGACACCCCATATTAGCAAGCCTATAACAGGAAAAAACGGATGTCCTCGAGCAACAAAAAACCAAAGCTCCAAAAGATTGCCTTGCTAATGGCAGGTGCAGGTCTGGGCATAGCCCTGAGTCTTTCCTTTAATGCGGTTGCTGACAAAGATGCCGGGGGCAACCCGCTGCCGGTTGAAGAGCTGCGTGCATTTTCGACGGTTTTTGGCCTGATCAAACAAAGCTATGTAGAGCCTGTTGAAGATAAGAAGCTTATTACTGAAGCCATCAAGGGCATGGTCTCAGGGCTGGATCCTCACTCTACCTATCTGGATGCCGAAGCCTTCAAGGATATACAGATTCAAACCCAGGGTGAATTTGGCGGCCTTGGAATAGAAGTCAGCATGGAAGACGGCCTGGTGCGCGTGGTTTCACCCATTGAAGATACCCCTGCCTATCGTGCGGGTGTAAAGGCTGGCGATTTTATTGCCAAGATCGACGAAACACCGGTGCAAGGCATGTCGCTCAATGATGCTGTGACTAAAATGCGCGGCAAAATCGGCTCGTCAGTCACCCTCACCATGCTGCGTAAAGGTGAAGGCAAACCGATTGTTCTGACGCTCAAACGTGCAGTGATTAAAGTACAAAGTGTGAAATCCAAACTGGCCGAACCGGGCTACGGTTATATCCGTATCGCCCAGTTTCAGGAGCACACCACCGAAAACGTAGCCCAGGCTATTGATGCCCTCTACAAAGAAAACAAAGTATCGCTTAAAGGCCTTGTGCTTGATTTACGTAACGATCCGGGTGGTCTGTTAAACAGCGCCGTGGGTGTATCTGCTGCATTCTTACCTAAAGATACCTTAGTGGTTTACACCGAAGGCCGTACGCCTGACTCCAAAGTCAAATTAACCACCAGCAAAGAAAATTATCTGCGTCAAAGCGGCAAGGATGACTACTTTAAGAATACTCCGAAAGATGTAAAAAATGTGCCGCTGGTTGTACTGGTCAATGGTGGCTCGGCCTCTGCCTCTGAAATTGTGGCAGGAGCACTGCAGGACCATAAGCGCGCCATCGTGGTCGGCACGCAAACCTTTGGTAAGGCATCGGTGCAAACCATTATGCCAATCGATAATAAAACTGCACTGAAGCTGACAACGGCACGTTACTTCACACCACTGGGCCGCTCAATTCAATTAAAGGGTATTACGCCGGATATTGAAGTTGAAGAAGCAGTACTGAACGGCAAGGAACAAAGCGCCTTCCGGATTCGTGAAGCCGATCTGGGCCATCGCCTGGATAACCCAAATGATAAAGAGGCGGGCAATAAAAAAGCGGCATCCGAAACCAAGGCTGAAATCAAAACGGAAATTAAAAAACTAAAACCTGCGGCCAGCAGCGAGGCAGCGGAAGAGAACCCACGTGAAATTGCCTCTAAAAATGACTACCAGTTGCAACAGGCGCTCAATATTCTGAAAGTGCAGCAGATTTTGCAAAACAAAAATGCAGCAGCACCTGCCAAATAACGATAGCGCCATCCGTGTAATCAACAGCTCCTTCGGGGGCTGTTTTTCATTGCGTGCAAAGTAAGTTTCATCGGGATAAACTAGAGCATCTTATGGAGAACAGCGATGAAACCCTGTTTAAACCAAAACACCAGGCACCACTTGATTCAGCTCTATCCGCAGCCCCCCGGCCAGGCCGAGCTCGCAGCAGATTATTTAAATTCGCTAGATGGGGTTAAAGCACAAGCCTTAAACCAAAGCCCCTGCATCAGCGTGTATTACCAGCTGCCAGAATGCCGCTTGCAATGGCTGGAAAGCAATTTGAAACACGCCGGCTTTCATTTAGATGAAAGCGTCCTGAGCAAAATCAAACGCGCCCTCGCCCACTATTGTGAAGACATCGCCTGCAGCAATTTAGAAATTCCCGAACACAATGTTAAAAACCGTGATGTCTACGTTCATGTATGGGACAAACACCCGCATGGCGACCACGATGAAACACCGGAAGAACTGCGGCGATATTTGTAAGTTATATTGCATTAAATATTTCAGGCAAAAAAAGTAGCTGGCATCGTGTTTCCACCACCAAATATGTTTGAAAAGGCGACATCAAAAGTTTAGACTCCGCGACCCACGCTATTTAAGGGAAAATACGCAGTACCCGCCGCCTTCTCGTATCATTTCTCACCCACTAATTGCGATCTTCTGCCATGAACTTCTGCCCTAATCCTCTATCCAGCACCGAAGATATGCTTGATGATCAGGCACTGCTGCGCTACAGCCGCCATATTTTGCTTGATGAAATTGGAATCGAAGGGCAGGAAAAAATCAGCCAGGCCCATGTATTAATCATCGGGGCAGGAGGTTTAGGCTCTCCGGCAGCGCTCTATCTGGCATCGGCAGGTGTTGGCACGCTCACCATTGTGGATAACGATCAGGTGGATCTATCCAACCTTCAGCGGCAAATCATCCACACCACCGCCAATCTTGGCCAGAATAAAGCACAATCTGCCGCCCAGGCTATTTATGCACTAAACCCGCACATCACAGTCAAAACAGAGATGACAAGGGCGACAGATAAAAAACTGGATAAGCTTGTCGCCACAGCCAGTATCGTGCTGGACTGCTGTGATAATTTTGCAACCCGCCATGCAGTAAACCGCGCCTGTGTAACGCATAAAGTGCCACTGGTCTCCGGCGCGGCAGTGCGCTTTGATGGCCAGTTAACCGCCTTTGACACAAGACTAGACAGCGCACCCTGCTATCACTGCCTGTTCGGCGAAGAAGGCGAAGCCAGCGACGGCCCCTGTGCAATTTTTGGCGTTTTTGCCCCGCTGGTAGGAATCATTGGAGCCGCTCAGGCAGCAGAAGCACTCAAACTTATTACCGGCCTTGGCAGCCCGCTTATCGGGCGTTTGCAGCTGCTTGATGCCCGCAATATGCAATGGCGGGAAATGCGCTATAAGCGTGATCCGGCCTGCCCTGTCTGTGCCTGCCACAGAACCAAACAGCAATAGTTATCATTAAGGCACCCAATACGGTAGACAGGCAGCATAAAAGCTGCAATAGTGGTGCCCATGAACGCAACACAAGCCTCCCTTTTTGCTACTACGCCAGCCCCGAGCTGGTGCTACCGCCCGTATATTTTACTGGCGGCTTAAGCTCATTTAATTGAACAATGCCGCCGGTCCAGGCGGCATTGTTGTATCTACACTCCCCATGGGCTCGGCGGCTTTTATCCAGAGAAGGATCGAGAACATGACTTCGCATATTATTCTGACGGGCGACCGTACTACGGGCCCTTTACATTTAGGCCATTTTGTCGGCTCATTACAAAACCGCCTCGCCTTTCAGGACAAACACACCCAGTTTTTAATGCTGGCAGACGCCCAGGCACTCACCGATACCGACCACGATGTGGTGCATCGCAATGTGCTGGAAGTCGCGCTCGATTACCTTGCCGTTGGCCTTGACCCGGCTAAAAACACCATTTTCATTCAATCGCAAGTGCCGGAATTATCCGAGCTGACTTACTACTTTATGAATCTGGTTACCGTCGCCCGCCTGGAGCGCAATCCAACGGTAAAAGAAGAGATTCGCCAGAAGAACTTCCAGCGCGATATTCCGGCAGGCTTTTTGGCCTATCCGGTCAGCCAGGCAGCAGATATCACCGCATTCAAAGCCACAGCGGTGCCTGTAGGGGCAGATCAGGCCCCGATGATCGAGCAAACCAACGAGATTGTTCGCCGTTTCAATACGCAGGCAGGTAAAGATATTTTGCTGGAAACACGAGCCATCATTCCGCAAACGGGTCGGCTACCGGGGCCTGATGGTAAGGCAAAGATGAGTAAATCCCAGGGCAATGCGCTGCATTTATCAGCCAGCCCGGATGAAATCACTCAGTTTGTAAAAAGCATGTATACCGATTCCAAACACTTAAAAATCAATGATCCGGGCCAGGTGTCAGGTAATGCAGTATTTACCTTTCTGGATGCATTTGAGCCGGATATCAGCTTTGTGGACGATTTAAAAGCCAAATACCGCAAGGGCGGCTTAGCAGATTCGGTCATCAAGCAGCATTTAGAAGTGCGCCTGCAAGAATTAATCGAACCCATCCGCAATCGCCGCTTAGAGCTTGCTAAAGATCCGGCCCATGTGATGCAGATTTTAAAAGCCGGTACGGCCCGTGCCCGCACCGTGGCAGCGACAACTCTGGCCGAAGTTAAATCTGCACTGGAGTTGGACTATTTTAGCTAGGCGTGTAATTCAAGAGCTTTGAAAAGTTCTGTAGACACAGAGAACGCAGAGAAAAAAACGAGAGTCTTACTCTTCGATCTCTCCGTACTTCCCATTCTCTGTGTCTACAGATTTTTTTCTTGAAGCAGCAATCCAGGCAGCACTACCCTTGCATTGGCGCTGGTAGCGGTGGCTAATTCTTCCAGGCTGATCCCGCGCAATTCAGCCAGCACCCCGGCCATTTTGACGAGTTCAGCAGGTTGGTTACGTTGGCGGTCCAGCCAGGCGGGCGGGATATCCGGCGCGTCGGTTTCCATCACCAGCGCTTCCAGAGGCAAATCTCTGGCTAATTTTCGTATCCGTTGCGAGCCCGTGTAAGTCATCCCTCCGCCAAAACCCAGCTTAAACCCCAGCGATATAAATACTTCGGCCTGCTGCAGGCTGCCATTAAAGGCATGGGCAATACCGCCTTTTACCCGCCATTTACGTAAATATTTAAGCAGCA
Organism: Iodobacter ciconiae; assembly: GCF_003952345.1. Taxonomy (NCBI): domain Bacteria; kingdom Pseudomonadati; phylum Pseudomonadota; class Betaproteobacteria; order Neisseriales; family Chitinibacteraceae; genus Iodobacter; species Iodobacter ciconiae. The sequence goes on from NZ_CP034433.1 coordinate 2,455,103, forward strand.
CATCCTGAGCACGGCGCAGATGCAGCAGCACGGGCAGATCAAAATCTCTTGCCAACCTGAGCTGGGCTTCAAGTAGCTCGATCTGTCTTGTGGCATCTAAATCGGGTACATAAAAATCCAGGCCAATTTCTCCCACAGCAACCGGCCGATACAGCTCTAAATAATGCTGCAAAGTCAGCAAATGCTCGTCCCTATGCACTGCCGTATAAATCGGGTGCAGGCCAAAAGCTGGAAAACAACCATAGCGGGTACGCATAGTGAGTGCATCGGAAAAAGTCGCCTCGCTAACGGCAGGAACAACAATCTGCTTAACCCCCGCCTGCTTTGCTTGCGCCACAAGCTCATCCCGGTCAGCAGCAAACTCCGGGGCATCCAGATGGCAATGGGTGTCTATCCACATGAAGTATTTTCCTTTAGCAGTAGGTGCATAGCCCGCTGTCCTTTTGCTGGAGCGGGTGCAAGCAAAGCCAAAAAGACCTTTTTAGTGCCTTCGGCACGTTGATTTAGGTGCGGGCGTCCCGCTGGACCTTCCTTTCTTGCGCGGCCAAGAAACAAAGCCAAGCCACAACCTCAAAAGCACGAAGGCCCCTCACTGCGGATAATCGGCTCGGCGTTGAGGCTGCTCGGGAGCAAGCCCGCTCCCCCTTTATCGCCCCCCCCCCGAGCCGCTTATTCCTCGTGTCGCGGCTTCAAGGGGTGATTTAAGCCCTATGCCAAAAGCGTGGTTATTAAGTTTTTTGTTGCTTGCAAACATAAAGCTAAATTACTTAGCAGCTATGGGAAACCCTCCTACACCAGCCTCACCACCAAACCGGCTCGGCCTCTAGCTCTACGCCAAATTTTTCTTTCACATCGGCTTGTACGGCGGCGGTGAGCTTGGCTACGTCACTTTGCGTTGCCCCGCCATGGTTTACCAGCACCAGGGCTTGCTGCTGGTACATGCCTACCGGCCCAAGCTGGCGGCCTTTCCAGCCGGAGCGCTCTATCAGCCAGCCTGCAGCTAATTTGTAATGATCCGGCCCTGCGGGATAGGAAATCAGCTCCGGATGTACGGCTAACACCTGCTCGCGCAGCCCGCTTGGCACGATGGGGTTTTTAAAGAAGCTGCCTGCATTGCCAATCACGGCTGGATCGGGCAATTTGCGCTGGCGCACATTAATCACGGCCTGGGCCACTGCACTGGCCGAACTAGGCTGGGCCAGCGCTGCCAGCTCCTGTTCGATATCGCCATAATTGGTTTTGATATTGGCAGATTTGGATAATTTAAACACCACTTCGCCAATCAGCCATTTGCCTGCTTCGGCCTGCTTAAAACAGCTATCCCGATAAGCAAACTGGCATTTTGCAGCGCTAAACACCTGTGTATGGCCATCAGCCAGGCTATAGGCTGTTAACTCATACAGGCAGTCTTTGACTTCTACCCCATAGGCACCGATATTTTGTACCGGTGCAGCACCCACCGTCCCCGGAATCAGCGATAGGTTTTCTAAGCCCGCCCAGCCCTGAGCCAGTGTCCAGGCCACAAATTCATGCCAGTTTTCCCCTCCTGCCGCCGCCACATACCACGCTTCATCATCTTCACGCAGCAGGCGACGCCCCTTTAATGCCACACCAATCACCAGTGCATTGATCTGCTCGGGCAGGACCAGATTACTTCCTCCCCCCAAAACGAGCCTGGAAAGCGCTTTTAACTCGGGGGATTGGCTAAGCTCGATTAATTGGCCGGGCTTGCTCAGTAAGAGAAAGTGGCTGGCAATAGCGGCAAGACCAAGCGTATTCGCATTTTTTAGATCAAAATTATATTGAATGGGCAGCATAGGACGATAGGATCAAATCAGCAAAGAGGTGATTATCCCCCACTCGGACAAAAAAAACCCCCATGCCTAAACATGGGGGCCAGCTAGCCTGCTACTTAAACTAACTCAATTAATCTTACTGACGAACTTTGCTCATCGCATTCATCAAAGTACCGATACTATCGTCACCATCCAGCGACCAGCTGAACGTACCACCCAGGCCATTAGCTTTTACAAAATCAAGCTTGGTCTGAATAACATCCGTTGTATCGTAAGACCAGAATGTATTGCCATCATATTTCCAGGATTGCTTGGTAATAGGGTGAACAAATACCGAACCGGCTGCATTTTTCAGAATGCGATAATCTTCAATGCCCGACTCATATGTGCCCTTGGCCGGACCTGTAGCTGATTGATACAGACCATTGTTGATATTGGGCACACCTGTCCAGCCACGACCGTAAAAAGGGATCCCCAAAACGATCTTACTGGCTGGCGCGCCCGCGGCAATCAGGTTTTTCACTGCGCTTTCAATATTATATTGTGCGGCAAGCCCTGGTTTACCGGTCTTAGGATCAAGATAACGCGGGCTGGCAGGATCGTTATAAAGATGTGACTGGAAGTCTGTCGGCCCCTTGGCATCCCATCCACCATTAAAGTCGTATGACATCAGATTGATCCAGTCCAGATACTTGGAGTACTCACCAGGCTCAGTCATGGCAATTTTTTCTGCTCCCGCACCAATGGCAACGGTCAGGCCATATTTCTTACCCGTTGTTTCAGTCAGCGCATCCAGCTGAGCACGGAACTCTTTCAGCAGCAAAGTATTATTTTGCTTATCCGCATCAGACACCGTGTTCGTACCTATCCCCTGAACGCCCGGGTATTCCCAATCAATATCAATCCCGTCAAACACCCCTGCTGCAGTGCCTTTACCACCGGCATTAGAACCGGCATCGTAGGGAATATTGCCCTTAATATAAAGATCGATACAACTGGAAACCAGCTGCTTGCGACTTGCATCGGTAGCGGATGCATTAGAGAACCACTTAGACCAGGTCCAGCCCCCTAGCGAGATAAACACTTTTAAATCAGGATTTTTAACTTTCAGTTTTTTAAGCTGGTTAAAGTTGCCTTTTAAGCCACCTTTGCCATCTTCACCCCAAACATCGCCTACGCCATCGACCGAATCACTTGCGCCGAAACCTTTCTGGAAGTCAGCCCAGCCATCGCCACCGTCTTGTGTACCATTTTCTGCCTTGGTAACAATGCCACATTCGTAGCCACCATTTTTGGCATAGATATTACCAAAGGCATAATTCAGGAAAGTCATCTTGGCAGCCGAGCCACTGCTCTGAACATGCTTCACCAGATAACCACGGTCATAAATACCCCACTGTGCAAAGTAAGAACCCACTTGCATGCTGCCTGTTGGTGTTGGTGTTGGTGTTGGCGTTGGCGTTGGCGTTGGCGTTGGCGTTGGCGTCGAACCAGAGCAGGCACCTAAATCAAGCCAGGGCTTACCCGAGCCGACATTGGTCAATGGATCATCCCCCTGTGTCCACCACTGTGCTTTGTAATTGCGACCTTGATGTGTAACAGACTGACCAGCTGAATAAGCGCTTGTGGCGCTCCATATTGCATAGCAAACAGAAGGTGTAGGAGCAGGGGTTGGGACCGGACTGGAGGACGGTGTTGGCGCAGGAACAGGTGTTGATGCACCAGCTTGTAAAACCCAGGGACCCCACTGATCAGCCCCCGGTACATTGCCCTGAGTCCACCACTGGGCTTTCCAGTCTTTTCCGGCATAGCTCACAAGCTGCCCACCGGTATAAATCGTTGCAGCATCCCAGGCAGGTGCTGCAAAAGCTTGCATTGCAATAAATACAGCAGGAATTGCTGCTAAACGGCTGAAATTCGACATAAAGGGAGTCTCCATCCTCTTTAGACTGATTGGCGTTATTCACGCATCTCAACTGGTATTAGCGGCCTCCTACAGGCGTCAATTCTATGAAAGCTTACCTGTATTAAAAGCCACATCAAGCCGCTTCTCTTTGTAATCGGTCTTGATAGGCTTCATTACTAACCATTCTATTTTTCTTGTCAAGCTCTCAATTTTAAATAAAAAAACAACAAGCTAGCTTTTATTCCAAACCATTAGCTTCCACTACAAATTCACACCCCTTTATTATTTGTGCGACGCAGCATTTTAAATAAAAAATACTTTTTTAAACTTAATTTACGCGGGTTATAAAATATTGCATTGCAGCACATTTACTTATTTATGTAATTTCTATATTTTTATTGGTGTAGTTTTTAAGCTTAAATTACATAAATTTCCAAGTAAAAACCTGTGTATTTAGTAAAAAAGCATACGTTAAACTACTTATATTCAATTCAGTCTTTCATGAAAAATACAATAAATGTAAGATAATAAAATTAAATACAGAGAGAAAATCACCAGGTAGCAGTTCCGTCTATTTTCAAAAAAATGGTATTAACAAAAATAATATATTAATTCAAAACCACGCCAAAATAAGTATTTATAACCTCTTAAAAATAATTAAGACAGATATTTGAAAGAAAAAATATACAATCGTAAACATTTTTCATCTTTCTAAAACATATCAAATCCATGGTCCCCATCTGCCACATCCATTCTTGACTTGGCGGAAAAATACCGGCTTCCCACCTGTACAGAAAAATCAGCAAATCTTAAAAATAGCAACGCTAAACTAACCTTGCCGCATCAGGGGCGGTTACCCAAATTCCAGCGTGCGCAATACCATTTGGTTTGATCATTAGGCAGGCCAACCAGCACGCTGCCAAATTTAGAAAGATAACGTGGATAGTTGCCAGCCAGAGGAACAAAAGTAAACCCCATGCTCGCTTCAATTTTCTTACGCACGGTTTCGATTTGAGCAGGGATCAACGCCCCCACCATTAGGGCACCTGAGCTAGGTAAGCTGACAAACACTTCACTAACCGTGTTATCCCCCAATTTGGCATTTTGCGCGGCAAACCATTCAGCCTCACCCCATATACGCAAAGGCTCGTCTAAATACTGACGGAAATAACTGCGCCACCAGTCATTCGACCACTCGCTGCGACAAGATAAAGCAGCCTCCATTTTGTCGCCAAAATGCGTCGGCAATTGTCCCGCAGTGGCGGCAGGCAGAGCCATACCCAGCAACAGGGCAAGCAAAAAACAAGGGGAAGTAGTTGGTTTCAATGTGGGCGGCATCCGAAAGACTCAATAATGGACAAATGAATGGCAATTACGCAGGTGCGCACCAAAAACCCAAATCTTAAATCATATCTTTTAGAAACTGATTTTAGTCTGACAAAGTAGCACAGGCGAAATACGGAGGCAAAAAAACCGGGGAGCGTATGAACACGTTTACCCCGGCTTGCTTGCTACTTTTAAACCAACCGCACTTAACCGCTATTGCGCAAGCCTGCGGCAATGCCGTTAATGGTCAAATGCACCGCGTGCTGAACATCTTCATTCGCCTCGCCACTACGCAGGCGTTTTAAAAGCTCGACTTGCAAGTGATTTAGTGGATCAAGATAAGGCAGACGATTTTCCAGACTACGCGCCAGCATCGGATTATCAGCTAATAGCTCACCATGCTTGGAAATAGCTTGCACCGCATCTACAGTACGCTGCCATTCTGCTTTAATTCGCGAAAAGATACGCTGTGCCAGTTCCTGATCCTGCACCAGCTCGGAGTAGCGCGCGGCAATTGCAATATCCGATTTAGCCAGCACCATGTCCATATTAGAAATTGTGGAGTTAAAAAATGGCCAGTCATGGTAAAGCTGCTGTAAGAGCGCCAAACCTTCATCGCCTGATTCTTTAAGATACTCGCTGATTGCAGTGCCAAAGCCATACCAGCCAGGCAACATTAAGCGGCACTGGCTCCAGGAAAATACCCAGGGAATCGCACGTAAATCGCCGATGCTATTAGTGCTCTTACGCGCTGCCGGACGAGAGCCGATATTCAGGCTGGGAATCTCATTAATGGGTGTAGCTTCACGGAAATAGGTAATAAAGTCAGGCGTTGCATACACCAGATCACGGTAAGCCTGATAGGCGCTTAAGCTGAGTTTTTCCATCAGCTGACGGCGCTCCATCACATCATTTAATGGCGGGGACGCTTCCGGAAAGCTGGCCTCAAGTGTAGCTGCAATCAGGATTTCCAGATTACGACGGCCCACTTCACGATCTGCATACTTGGCCGTAATCACTTCGCCCTGCTCGGTAATCCGGATCTGGCCGTTCACCGAGCCTGCAGGCTGCGCCAAAATGGCATCATGTGCCGGACCACCACCGCGGCCCACAGTGCCGCCGCGGCCATGAAAGAGGCGCATCTTAAAATTGGCCGCTCGAAAGACTTCAACCAGGGTGAGCTCTGCTTTGTAAAGCTCCCAGTTTGATGTCAGATAACCACCATCTTTATTCGAGTCCGAATACCCCAGCATCACTTCCTGCACATTATCCCGGCAGCCCAGCAGGCTGCACCACTGCGAAATTGCAAACAGCTCGGTCATAATTTTGCCGGCACTGCGTAAATCCGGAATCGTTTCAAATAGCGGAATAATGTTAATTTTACAAGACAGCTTAGGAGCCAGCTGCACCAGGCCAACTTCCTTCATCAGCACGGCCACTTCCAGCATGTCCGAGACTGAATCACAGTTAGAAATAATATAATTTGGCAGAACCGATTCGCCATAGCGTGCTTGCACCTCGCTTGCGGCCCGGTAGATATCCAGCTCTTTTTGCACATCTTCGCTGTACTCTACATAGGCCGAAGTTAAAGGCCGGGCACTGGATAACTCCCGCAGTAAAACCGCACGGCGGGATGCTTCATCCAGACGCATGTACTCTTCCAGACCCGCATGGGTAAACAGCTCAGAAATTACTTTTTCGTGCATGCCGGAATACTGGCGCATGTCCAGCGGCGCCAGATAAAATCCAAACACTGATACTGCGCGCTGCAAACGACGCAAACGGCCATTGGCCAGCAAAGCGGCACCATGCGCTTTGAGCGATGCGGCAATCACAGCCAGATCACCAAGTAATTCCTGCGTATTAGCGTATTCAGCCGCATTGGCCACATCATGCAGCTGATGATGAAAAGTGCCAATTTTAACTGCAGTTGCAAAAATACGTGCGCGCACGACAGAAACGGCCAAACGATACGGCTCTTCCGATTTACGATCCTGCTCATCGGTTGCCCAATGGGCCAGAGCCTGCAAAGCTGGGTCTACATCCACAATCCGGGTAGACATAGACAATTCGTTTTCTAACTTCATGCACTGCTGATAGTAGTAATCCAGGGCAATACCAGACTGACGCGATACTGCGTAACGTAATACATCGCCCGTAACAAAAGGATTACCATCACGATCACCGCCAATCCAGCTACCCACCTGAATAAAATTGGGCAGACTAACGCTTTGCTCACAAAGCTCGGCAAGTTTGTCTTCCAAATCCAGATAAAGACGCGGGAGTTCGTGTAAGAAGGTATTGCGGAAATACGCTGCACCATTTTCAATCTCATCCTGTACTGTGAGTTTGAAAGTGCGGATTTCGCGGGTTTGCCATAGCGCCAGTAAAACGCGCTCCAGAGCGGCTTTATTATCCAGCAGCTCCTCGGGTGTCATCGCATAACGATCACGCTCGGCCAAAAGCTCTGCCACGGCGCGGTGGGAATCCAGAATTGTTTTACGCTTCACTTCGGTTGGGTGTGCAGTAAGCACGGGGGCAATTAAACTTTCACCTAGCATTGCAATAATTTCAGTCGCCTTGACGCCCCTGCCTGTTAAGGTATGGACCGTCGCAGCAATGCTGCCGCGCTGAGGGCCGGAGCCCGCAATTTTATGCGCCCGGCGGCGACGATTATGGTGTAAATCTTCAGCAATATTGGAAAGGTGCGAAAAATAACCAAAGCCACGCACCAAGGCAACGGTGGTGGCCGGATCCAGACCAGATAAAGACTTGGCAAGCATTTTACCCGCATCCGGATTACTCTCTTGCACGTAAGACAGGGCGAGCTCACGAATGGACTCTATCTGCTCGGCAGTAGCAACCCCCGCTTGTTCGCGAATAGTTGCAGCGAGTAGTTCAGCGAGTAATTCAAGATCCCGTTTAAGGGGCAGATCTTTATCAGCAATCGTTTCGAGTACGGGCATTAGCAATCCAGTTCGTGATTGAATCGGGCAAACGGCTTTATTCTAACAAGAACCTGCGGTTTTCACTGATAGATTATTACAAAAAAATATGTATTAAAAATAGCCAGACTACATTACGAACAGATCTCAAATAGATATTTGATCTATAAGGAAATCTTCAGATCAACACACTCCCAACAAGAAAAAAGTGTGGTTTTTAGTACCTCATTTGCTACAAACAAAACAAGCCGCACTCGATGAATAAAATACTAAAAATCAAGTCATTCGTTAAATGTAAATTTTACAGATACAAATCACCACATCTAATAAAAAAAAGGACATGGTAAGTTTAAAAAAATAAAACAGAAAGATTAAATGGCATAATCATGTAATCAAAAATCCCTAATATTTATATTTGCAAATACCACTGCACTCACTTCAGGCTACTGCTATGACGTCCTATTCCTTCCACCTGATCAATGCCTTTGCCGAACGACGTTTAAGTGGAAACCCCATTGTCGTGTTTACTTGCGAAGAAATGCCTGACGAGCCAACACGGCAAGCGCTTGCATTTCAAATGGGCGTTGCTGAAACCGCTTTTATTGCGGCACATGACACGCATATTCATGTGCATTCAACCCAATACACCCTGCCCTTTTCGGTGCAGGCCATGCTGGCCACGGCAGAGGCCTCTCACCCTGATGAAATAGGCTTGGCAGCACAGGCATTTAAAACAAGCCAGGGGCAGACCTGGCTGTTACGCCAAGCAGATCGCTGGTGGAGCCAGCTGGCGACTGCGCACACCCGTCCAGCCCGGCATAATAATTTGGAAATGGCCTCTGCCCTTGGTATTGCAGCAACAGATATCATCGGCACGCCCTTATTTGTTGATTGCGGATTAGAGCAGCTGATTGTTCAGGTGAGATCACAACAATCTGTTTTACAAGCCAATCCGCAGGTCAACTCGCTGTCAAAACTGGCTGAATCCAGCAAAAATCTGCCCCAGGCAGCAGTCTGGTCAAATGATGGCGACCACATCACCCTCAGATTTTTTTCCTGCGATGCATTTCAAGTTTATGAGGATTTTGGCGCAGGCACCGGGGCTGCAAATATTGCTGGCTGGATGATGGCATCGGGGCAAAGTGCGCCGTTTAGCCTGAGGATTGAGCAGGGGCTGACCATCCAGCGCTTAGTCAGCCGCTTAAGTGTGATTCATGTAGAAGTTGATGCGCAGCGCAATATCCGGGTGGGTGGCAATGTGCGCCGTGTGGGCGGAGGAGTAATCGAACTTTAATCGAACCAAAAATGCAGCAGACTATAAGGCGGAAATCACCTTTTAACACTTTCGGCAAACAGATTCAGAATCAATGACTTCTGCATAATTTAATCACACCAAGCTCCTTTATGGATTGACCCGCCAGCAGGCTAAATGGGCAGGGGATACTTTTCCAAAGCCCCCTTCCCTGAAGCCCTGTGCTTCAAGCTTTGAAACCACCATATACAGCCTACTTAAACCACCAGGTTAGCAACAATCCCGCCAGTAGTGCGGCAATCACCGCCAGCCACCAGTTGCGTTTTTTCTGCTCCCACATCAGCCCGCTATAGCCCGCCATCAATAGCTCGGCATGGTTTTGATCAAGCAACTCGCCCAATTTACGTGGCAGCACCGGCAAGAGCGCGGCCCATTGTGGCGCTTCTTTTTTTAAATTACGCAGCATGCCACGCCAGCCAATTTGCTCTTTCATCCAGCGCTCTAAAAACGGCATCGCGGTTTGCCAGAGATCTAAATCCGGATCAAGTTGCCGCCCCAGCCCCTCGATGTTCAGCAGCGTTTTTTGCAATAACACCAGCTGCGGCTGGATTTCGACATTAAAGCGCCTTGAGGTTTCAAACAGGCCCAGCAATACCTGGCCAAAGGAAATCTGCGAGAGCGGCTTATTAAATATCGGCTCGCAAACGGTACGCACAGCGGCTTCCAGCTCCTCCACCCGCGTGTTTTTAGGCACCCAGCCCGATTCAATATGAGCCGTGGCTACCCGGTGATAATCACGGTTGAAAAAGGCTAAAAAGTTGATCGCCAGATATTGTTTATCGCTATCTGACAGCGTGCCGACAATACCAAAATCTAAGGCAATATAACGATTATCTGCCGCCACCAGAATATTGCCCGGGTGCATATCAGCATGGAAAAACCCATCTCTGAATACCTGGGTAAAAAAGATTTCCACCCCAAAACGGGAAAGCTTTTTTAAATCCATCCCCGCCGCCAGCAGCTCATCAATCCGCCCGACCGGAATGCCATCCATCCACTCCATTACAAACACATCGCGCGCACAAAAATCGTAAAAGACCTCGGGCACAAGCAACTGGGGAGAATTCAAAAAATTGCGCCGCAGCTGGCTGGCATTCGCCGCTTCGTGCATCAGATTAAGCTCGTCGTGCAGATAGCGGTCAAACTCGGCCACGACCTCTCTGGGGCGCAAGCGCTTGCCATCGGCGGATAGTTTTTCCAGCAACACGGCCATGATACGCATCAGCGCCAGATCAGATTCAATCACCGGCAAAATATCTGGGCGTAAGACTTTTACCGCCACCAGCTGGCCATTATGTAAGCGTGCTTTATGCACCTGCGCCACCGAGGCACTGGCGACAGGCGTTTGCTCAAACTCGGTAAACAGCACATCCAGCTTGCGGCCTAGGCCCGCCTCAATCACCGCTACTGCCGTAGCCGCTGCAAAAGGCGGCACATCATCTTGCAACTTCGCCAGCTCATCAGCTAAATCCAGCGGCATCAAATCACGCCGGGTAGACAAGACCTGACCAAACTTAACAAAGATCGGCCCAAGCTCTTGCAATGCCAGCCGCAAACGCTCTGCCCGTGGCGCACTAAGATCACGGCCGGAAAGCAGGGCTTGGATCAGCTTACCCAGGCCGCGCACACGCGCATGACCAAGTAAAAACTCATCCAGACCATAGCCAAAAACCACACGGACAATTTTAATTAAACGAGAAAGACGCATTGGTTCAACTTAAGATTTTAGTGCCGTCGGCACATTGATTTTGGTGCGATAGCCACCCCGGTGCCTTCTCTTGCTTCGCCAAGAAACGAAGCCACGCGGCAACCACCTAGGCACGAAGCCCCCTCATCTATGGACAGCAGCGACTGCAGAACTCGCTTCGCTCGAACAGGCATCAAAGAAGCACCGCCCGCTTGCTCCTCGTGTCGCGGCTTCAAGGGGGCAAGTCCTATGCAACGAACCGAGACGCAAGCACCGGGAACTGAGGAACTGAGCTTAAAAAATATAAGACTGAATGAAAAAACTGTTTTTCTCCATTAAACTCAGCATCCTCCGTGCCCTCAGTGGTTAAAGACGTGGGTTTATTAAATATTTTTTTCACAGAACTGCAGCCGCTTTTCCAGCCTTGCCAGCGCATCACGCAGTTCATCCACATCATTACAAAACTGATTTACATCGCGCTTATGCGCTAAAAGCGGGGCTTCGTCTCGCCAGTATTCAGCTAAATTCAATACCAGTCTTGAGCCTATTGCACCAGGGACACCGCCTACTTTGCCAGCGATACTCACCAGCCTTTGCGTGGCCACATCACCGATCAGTTTGGATAATTCTTCAGCCGCATCCCAGCGCAACCCGCTCAGCACGTGGCCAATACGGCTACCCAGCTCACCATCGCCACTGAGGCGCACATGGCGGGCAGCAGCGGTTTTGTCCTGCATACGCCGGGTAAAAAAGCTCGGTGGCAAATCAAGCGTCGCTTCTGCTTCTTCGGCAAGACTTTCTGCCAGGCAGCCATCAGGCATCAGTACCAGCGTTGCACTGACCAAAGGCAGGGAAATTTTGATAGTGCGGCCAGCAAATTGCGCGAGTTCAGCCTTTGCTGCCGCATCCTGCGCCAACAGGCGGTTAAGTACAGCGGCCAGCAACATTAGATTTTTGTCCCTTTATGCAAAGCCACCACACCGCCAGTCATATTATGAAAATCAACACGGCCAAAGCCTGCGTCTTTCATCATTTGCTTGAGTGTTTCCTGATCCGGGTGCATGCGGATTGATTCCGCCAGATACTGATAAGAATCGGCATCATTTGCCACCAGCTTGCCCATAAACGGCAGCAATTTAAATGAATAAATATCGTAAGCAGGTTTAAGCGGTGCCCATACTTTAGAAAATTCCAATACCAGTAAACGCCCGCCGGGTTTTAATACGCGATGCATTTCTGCCAGTGCAGCATCTTTATGCGTCATATTGCGCAGACCAAACGCCACCGATACACAGTCAAAATAATTATCCGGAAACGGCAGCTTCTCGGCATCGCACTGCGCTACCGGCAAGGCATAGCCCTGATCCAGCAAGCGATCACGCCCCACACCCAGCATTGAGCTATTGATATCAGTCAGCCAAACCTGGCCTGTTTTGCCTACTTTTTTAGCAAAGGCTTTGGATAAGTCGCCCGTGCCACCGGCAATATCCAGCACCCTGTCACCCGCTTTCACCCCGCTGGTTTCAATAGTGAAAAATTTCCAGATGCGGTGTAATCCACCAGACATTAAGTCATTCATCACATCGTATTTTTTAGCTACGGAATGAAAAACCTCAGCGACTTTTTGCGCCTTTTCGGATTCATTCACCGTTTTAAAACCAAAATGGGTACTTGGATCACTCATTATTTATCTCTCATCAGATGGCTTTACATCCGCCATTGCACATAAATCACTTTAAATTTCAAACCAAAATCTTAAAACACGGAGAACACAGAAAAACACGGAGTTTCACGGAGAAAACCTTCTTCAGTGTCTGACGCAAAATAACTTCCCGAAAAGACGCGCCATCACCCCTGAGTGTTTGTTATCAAAGATCCGGTAGCACCACTGGATCTCCGCCTGCGCGGGAATGACAAGGGAAGTTCAATGCGAGCCATGTCCTTCTTATTTTGCTACGTGTAGCTCCGTGTCCTCTTTTTCTTCGTGGTTTAAGATTTGGGTTTTATATGTTTGCACTAAGCTACCCGGCTCTTGAAGCTCCGGCCTGTGCAAGCTTATCCAGATAATTCTGCCAGTTTACCGCCTGATTACACCCCAGCTCATAAAGGTGATCCCAGGAGTACAACCCGGAATCATGGCCATCATCAAATACCAGTTTCACGGCATAATTGCCTACCGGTACAATATCAGCGATATTGACGCCTTCCTTACCCACTTGCAGCGTACCAGGGCCAGCACCATGCCCGCGAACTTCGGCAGAAGGGCTATATACTCGCAGATACTCACAGGGCAATACAAAACAGCTCCCCTCATCAAAATGAATCTCCAGCTGTTTTGAGGCCTGATGAAGTTTTATCTCAACAGGCAAAGGTGTTGTTTTTGATAATCCGGACATGGGCAGAAAAACTCTTTGACGTAGCCCTGCATAATAACCCGCTTCGGGCCTTTGCTAACAGCAGCTTGCAGCAGGACCCACTGCCACTTCGTATAAAAAAGACGGCACAGATAATAAAAATAAGACCACTTTCACCAGACTTGTCATATTAAATACACATTCAGACCTTAATCTTGCAACAAATGTGGAACTTTATTCCGCGAGGTAAATTGTTATGCCCGCCAATATCTTACTTGTTGAAGACGAACCAGCCATTCAGGAGCTGATTGCTTTCAATCTCTCTCAAGCAGGCCATCATGTAATGCGCGCCGACTCTGCAGAAAACGCACAAAACATTGTCAGAAACGCACTGCCCGATTTAATCCTGCTCGATTGGATGCTGCCCGGTATGAGCGGCATCGATTTTGCCAGAAAACTACGCGCTGACGAGCGTACCCGGCAAATCCCCCTGATCATGCTCACCGCCCGCTCGGACGAGCAGGATAAGGTGATCGGCCTTGAAACCGGCGCAGATGATTACATTACCAAGCCTTTTAGCCCACGTGAATTGCAAGCACGCATTAAGGCCGTCCTACGCCGCCGCGCACCGCAAATTACCGATGATACGGTTGAAGTGCAGGGGCTGCGCCTCGACCCTGCCACGCATCGCGTGACCGGCAATAGCGAAACCATCGATTTAGGCCCGACCGAATTTCGCCTGCTGCACTTTTTTATGACCCACCCGGAGCGGGTACATTCCCGAGCACAATTGCTGGATCACGTCTGGGGAGACCATGTATTTGTAGAAGAACGCACCGTTGATGTGCATATCCGGCGCTTGCGCTCTGCTCTGGAATCAAGCAATTTTGACCGATTAATCCAGACGGTTCGTGGCACAGGTTACCGGCTGTCTGCACACAATAATTAAACATACCCCTGGCTTTGCCAGCGTTTATTCACCATTGCACCGGGCCGGAAAATGGCACAGGGTATGCGGCAAAGCTTATGAGGGCGGATATCCAAGACGCGCAACGCCATGGATCAAATATCAGCAGACACTAGCGACAAACAGCATAGTTTGGCAATAATACCCTTACATAAAGCTTTTCAAAGCAATACACGACTCTTTATGAAAAAATGCTGGACGCTTTATAAAGCCTCAATAATTTATGGAAGGCAAGTGTTTTCCTTTGGATATAAGACCGAATGCTCTGGCTACGATCTCTGATTTACTACCTGACAATGGCGATATTTTCTGCGTCCATTGGTGCTATTTTTGGGCTGACCTGTGGCATGGCAACCGCGATAGGCCTTTTATCCTGCTCGGTTCTGTATCACCTGATTAACCTTGGCAAGCTCCACCGCTGGGTAGAGAACTCCCGCGTGGATAATGTTCCTAGCGGCATTTTGCTCTGGCAAGAAGTATTTGACCGGGTTTACAACCAGGTCAGGCTGCAAAGCAAAATTAAAGAACGGCTCACCAATACACTGGATCGCTTTACCAACGCCAGCGAAGCCCTGCCGGACGGCGTGGTGATTCTGGATGAGCACGATAGAATCGAATGGTGCAATCGTTCTGCTGCACAGCATATGGCAATCAACCGTGTAAGCGATGTCTGGCAGGTGATCAGCAATATTGTTCGCCATCCATCCCTGCGCGAATACTTGCGCAGCCAGGATTTTGCCCATCCCCTTGTCCTACGTACTCACCGCCCTCAGGAACAGGTTTTATCCGTACAACTGGTTCCATTTGACTCCAGCCGCAAACTGCTTTTATCTCGTGATATTACCCAGCTGGATCGCGTCCAGACCGTACACCGTGATTTTATCGCCAATGTCTCGCACGAGCTGCGCACCCCGCTAACCGTTGTGGGTGGCTTTATCGAAACCATGATCGATATGCCCGACACCGATGCACGTACCCGGGGACAGCATCTACAGCTCATGTATGATCAAACCCAGCGTATGCAGCGTCTGGTTGACGATTTGCTAACTCTTTCCCGCCTGGAAAGCGGCCAGCAAATGCGCGAAGAAGAAGTTGATGTGCCCCAGCTGATGCGCTTGCTTGCCGCCGAAGCAGAAGGCCTGTCGCAAGGTCGCCACGTTGTAACGATCGGCAAGCTCGATTCGATTCGATTAATTGGCAACCACGACGAGCTGCATTCGGCCTTTGGCAATCTGGTTTCCAACGCCATCCGCTATACGCCTAATGGCGGCGAGATTACTTTATCGTGGAATCTTAGCTTTGAGCATGGCTTATTTAGCGTGAAAGACTCGGGCATCGGCATCTCACCCGAACACGTGCCCCGCCTGACCGAGCGTTTTTACCGCGTAGATCGCGGCCGCTCACGCTCCACCGGTGGCACCGGCCTTGGTTTGGCCATCGTGAAGCACATCATCCAGCGCCATCAGGCCCAGTTACAGGTGCAATCCAAATCAGGCGAAGGCAGCGAATTCTCAGTAAAATTCCCGCCGCAGCGCTTAATTAATAACTGACCATCATTTGAGTAATTAAAACTTTTATATTTAAATTTAGTTTTGCATGAAAAAGACTTACCTTCCTCTGAAAAAGATAAAGAACTTTCCGAAGTTCTGGAAGCTATAATATTTTGAGCGCTCGCATAGTTAAATATGGCCATTAAAGCAAGTAACACGTAAATTTCAATCTTCATGTTAAAAAGACAATAAAATATTTTTTGCTGTACGAGCTAATTTTCACTAACCTTCCTAATTGATATAAGCACATTAATTACATAGATTACAGCCTTTTAAATTACAAACTCAAGGTTGTGGCCTAGCTTAGGTAAAAGATGTGCAACCGCATGATAAAATAAGGCTATATATATTATGAAATGTAATATTTTTTCCCTTAACCCCAATTTGTCTCCATTGTAGAAAACAATAGATTGACTGATTTTATAAAATCAATATCCGTATTGTTTTTTGGATTGTAATTTACAGAATAACGAATACAAGGAGGGTTTCCTGATAAAGAATAGAATGAAAATTCTTTATTGCTCACAGAGTCAGAAATTTTTTTGTCAATGGCATAATAAATTCCTTTCTTATTTTTTTTGAACTCGACATTAAGAGCTTCGACGGGGACTCCATCATCAACTAGGTCTGATGATGTTAAGCTATTTTCATTTATTTTCTTTAAAATCAATTCAGGAATAGAGCTTTTAAGATCAATAAATGCTTCAGATTTTTTCCTGTTATCAGTTCTATTTATTGGAATAACCCTATCGCATGCAGTAAGTTTTGTTTTTTGTTTGGCGGGACTTAGATCTGTCTCCTTACCCCATGCGGGCATATTAACTCTTTGAAGGTTGTTTGAATTCCTTCTTATTGTATTTGAATCAATAGGGCTGGCAACTGACAACCAAACAATGTCGCAATAATTTATTCTTATTACTTCACTGGAAAATGCCTCTTTTGCACTAAAAGCAAACAGAAATAAAAGAATATAATAAAAAATTTTCATGATTTTACATCTAACATAAAATAAACGTTTTTAGGGTGGTTATATTAACTATTCAATATTTTTAAGTCGTTTTTTTAGTAGAATAAAGTTTTTTGATTTTTTACTGTATCCATACTCAAACTCTTGCCATTTAGCATTTGATTCGATTTCAACTGTCCTTATTAAACGGACACCATTGTAAGATTTTTTTAGAATTGAAATTCCACTTAAAGTCACATCTGGATAAAAAACCAGACGATATGTGCACTTATCTTTAAAATAGACTGCTGAGAAGTATTGTCTATATTTATTGATTGGTTCTACAAGTAAGGCTTCAATGTTGCCTTTAGGTGAATTATTAAAATTTGCTGGCGAAACTTGCAACTTACTTTTGAATTTCTCTAAATCACAGTTTTTATTTTCAGCACACACATAATATACAACATCATTATCTAAAAAAAGATCAGAAAAAATGGATTGCCGCATTTGATCTTCTGATGGGCACGCATTAGCAAAAAGAGGAAGAAAAATTAAGAAAATTGATATTTTTGTCATAATGGCCTACGAGCTAATATGTCCACATTAATGGAGTGATTTCCAGTTTCAAAGACACGCTTGACTTGCCCACGAACAACTCGCTGACCTGTCTTTACACTACTTCTTCGCCATGTAAACGTCAATACTTCAAAATCTTGTAAAGGGATGTCCTCTAATAAAATGTATTTAAGGTAGTAAGCAACTTGCAACCTTCCATCCAAACCGTTTAGCTTCTCAATTGAAACATTGCCATTCGTTCCACGAGCAGTTTGTAATGCTACATCTATTGAAAACCCTCTATCAGCTTCAATTAAAATATTCCTTCCAATAGCCGATGCTGATGGGTTTACCCAAAACACTGCAGTATCAATACAATTATGATCATTTTCAGCAATGAGTTGCTCTGGATCCCATCCAAGTGCGCTAAATTGCCCTGTTATTTGTCTTGTAACAAATCCTCTGTAGTTCCCATATGATTGGTAGTTTGATAAGTGAGTTAGTTGTATTAACCCACGCCCGTACCAAGGAGCGTATGAAGCCTGAGAGCCATTGCCCTCAACCATCAATCTCAAGTATCCAGTTTCTTCCCATACATTTGCAAAGAAAAAAACACGACGTATTGTGTTATCTATAGAATATTTTCTTAGGACTATGTTTAGATGCCTCCCCCATCTATTTACTCTTGTTTGAATAGCAGTATTGCTCCCTATATTTTCGGAACGAAATGTTGTTTCTGATAGCTTTTTTACAGTAATAGGTATTGTTTGAATAAGTTCATTAGGACTTAACCATCCGCATTTCCTGAAATGACCAATAAACTCTCTTGGATGAAAGTGCCAATGATCAGCTGTAATTCCTAAATCTGCCTCTGCCCAAAAGCATAAAGCAGTTATTAGCTTTATAAAATTTTCATACTGATCTGTATCTAAAGGTGTTTCCAATAAATCACTTTCCGTTTTTATCCATTCATATCTTGTATTGAGCGTTGCAACTTCCCATTCAGTAGGAAATTTGCAGATTGAACGTGAAAGTCTCTCTTTTACTTTATCCTGCCCCAAAACTTGCACTAACTCTTTGCTGGTATATTTCTTGTCACCATCGCTATCCAGCCATCCTAATAAGGTAGGCGAATTACATTGGCTATCTGGTGTTGCATCATCAGCAATTAAATTCCACCCCATCCAGTGAGGGAAATCTGCGTCACTATATTTTTTAATTGATACGGCATTTAAATTCACCCAGCCTTGCCCGTCTGGATAATTGACTCTTCTCCAATGCGGAGCTGCTCCAGCAGGAATCGCTGTTTCATTATCAATATTAATGACTCGACCAAAACGAAGTAATTCATACATAGCACTCGACGCAATCTCATTACGATTGGCTAGTGTTGTCGCAGCTTTATATAAATTGTATTCATAGTCGGTCTCAATTATTTCATTGCCAATGCAGGTATATTCACCCAAAATTTCTGGATTTTCTTGCCGCGTTGACATTTTACAATTGCCTTTTTCAAAGCGCATTGAGATAAATAGTGGTGTCGTGGAGATATAGGCTGGCGTGCCAGCCCCTGTTTGTGAATTTGCACTAGGCTGTGCCCCATAAAATGTTGCTCCCGCAGGAAGATAAAAGTGCATATCCCCATAAACAACATCCATACGGCCATCTTTACTTAAATCTAAATTCCCTTTCTCACGACCTACTAATTTTTTTAAATTATCGTCATCACAAATTATTTCCATGTGCATGGCATTGTTGCTATTACACTGGCCGACAGAGCCCAATTCAGTTTTACGATATACGGGTTGATTCTTTTGAACAAACACCTGTTTCAGATGCATATAGATGGAGTAATACTCCACTTGCCCCTCAAGGCCTTCTCCAATTTCAGTGCTGTGTTTAATAATGGCACAGCCATCACTACTACCACCATTAATCGCGAGATCAGGCTTTGCATTTTCTCCCGTTAAAGGCGAAGGCTTGCGGGCAAACATCACTTTACCATCTGCAATTGCACGTACAGGCTCGCCCCTTGTTCCCGTATCCGTGTGCTCAATATGTTGGCCACCGTGCCAAGCTAATAAGCTGCTAATTGGATAATTGCCCTTGGATTCAAAAGGCATCAGCCCTTTTAACCAGTCCTCATCGGATTGATTACCCTGAGCTGTTTTAAGTAAAGGAGGACTAATGATCATAGATGTTTGCCAGTATTAATTATTCAGAAAATGGGAATGAATTGGGCGGAGTGAATTTACTTTTAGGCATATTTGGCAGTGCTGGTTTTAAGCTAGCAGGCCCGCTCAACTCATGACTACCACCCTTAATACTCACTTCCCCTGGACAATGAATCTCTATATTGCCACCTTTCAGGCGGATATAGCCACCGCCCGCTGTAAAGAGCACTTCATCACCAGCAGTAATTTCTACTTTTTCTTTGCATGCCGTGATTTTTACGTTTTTATCGGCGGTGATTTCAATATCGTCACTTTGTGCTTGTAGCTGGATTTTGCCTTTGGCTGCGATCAGTTTTAGTGCGACTTTATCTTTTACTCCCGCTACAAACAGGCTGATGTGCTGGCCGACATTATGTATCCAGCGGCGGCCAGAGGTTTGGTTGGTGTCTCTTTGGGCAACTAGATCAAGGTTTGTGCCTGCGGCGATCGTTTGGCTTTGTGGGCTGGTAATAGCTACGCCGTCCTCGCCATGTAGCAAGATGATTTTTTGCTGGCCAGCTTGGCCTTTCGATTTACTCTTGCCGTCTTTATCGGTGTTGCTACCTGCTTCAAAGCTTTTACTTGCATAGACGTGATGATACAGATGGCCAATAGTGGCTTTACTGCCTGCGCTGTTGTCAGGCTTGATGGTTTTATCGTCGTCGCCAGTTTCGATTGTATCGGCAAGTTGATTCGTTGCCGTTTCACCTAGACTTTGGGCTAACGCTAAAGCTGACTCAAGTTGGCTTTGAGCGGGGCTGCGCTCTAGCTGCTTGCCGCTTGCACCGCCTTTGGCTTCCGTACTGATCAGCAAGCCGCTGGCGCGAATAGCACCTTGTTTGTCGCTGCGCAGCTCAAAGCCTTCGCCGCGTGGCTCACCTTTACCGTCGGTACGCGGGTGGATCAGATAGCCGAGGTTCAGCTGGGTTTTACCATGCTCGCTGGATAGCTTGGTTCGGACTTCGCCCTTGCTATCATCAAACAGCAGCTCGCCGTATTGCCCACCTTCATGTTCTTTGGTCTTGATACCGGATAACGTTTTATTGGCAGGCAAAGCGCCTGCGCCGCTGAATGTGGGTACAGGATGGCTACCGTTATGGACCACGCCAGTGACAATCGGGCGGTCGATATCGCCTTCGATAAAGTCGACCAAAACTTCCTGACCGATGCGCGGGATGAACTGATACCCAAAACCTGCACCGGCACTTGGCATGGAGACGCGCACCCAGCAGGATGACTTGTCATCCATGTTTGCGCCAAACTCAGGGTGCTCAGCCGTACGCTGCCAGTGGAATTCTATTTTTATGCGCCCTTGCTCATCGGTGTGGACTTCTGATCCGGCAGGGCCCACCACGGTGGCGGTTTGCACGCCAAAGCTTTTGGGCTTGCTGTGTTCGATATGGGCAAAAGCGGGCACGGTCGGCTGGCCGCGCCTTTGGGCGGTGAAATTAGCTTGATAAGGGGGATTATTCGCGGCTAAAGCCGCTCCTGCGAGTAAGCCGGGCGCGACTAAGCCAAGTTGCTGGGTTAAATCAGCGGGCAAATTATTATTGGCGGTGAATTTTAGCTCGGTAACGGCAAATTCACGTTGCTCGGCGCTATCCCATTCGTGGGCGGGATGATCTTCCAGGCGGAACCACTGCCCGGCCTGCAAGCTGCGTAAAGTACCAGAGCCGGTAAAGGATTTCTTTTGCGCGTCCATTGCCTGCTGACGCAATTGTGCGTAGTGGCTTAAGCCTTCCGCGTCGCTGGCGTAATAGAGCGATTGGGGGTCGTAATCTTCGAAGCTTACCTGCAGCTGCTGGCCGCCATCACCCTGATCGATGCTACTTTCATCAAAACTTTCGTTGGTGCTGGTAGCTTTGTAATCAAAGCTGGCCAAAGACACGCTGCTGCTGCCGATTTGCCGCTGGCTCTGCCATTCAGTCAGAGTATCGCTCTCTTCCGTGGCGTCAGCTCTGTGAAATCTAACAAATGGATCTGCCGCTTCCGCAATTGCAAAAGCATCATCAAACACAAGCAACTGAACCTGAGGACTATCGCCCGGCAAATGATTAAATAACCAGGCTAAGCCTTCCTCTGCTAATAATCGTGTCAGAAAATCGAAATCGGATTCGCGGTATTGTAAGCAATAGGATCGCGGTGAATGCGTGCCGGAGAGTTTGAAATCCAGCATTTGCACCGAGGCAAACACCGGATTTTTGCCCTGATGCTCAGCCAGTACCTGTTTCACAATGTCGGGGACGGATAAATCCTGGAACACGCGGGAAGTGCGGCGGTAGCGGAGTAAGGCAAACGGCGGCTCTACCGTCAGCGCGTACTTTGCAAAGCCGCCATCGGAGCCTAGTAATTGCGCCTGGCTAATGACCCCGCAACGCTCAATCGCCTCGCCATTCGCATTTTCAATAGATAGAACGACTGGCAAACCCAGTAGTGATTTAAGCTCTAAAGCACTATCGGGGGATAAGCAATCGATCTGATAGCTGTATGCCTTATTGATCCCCTCGCTGCCTGTTACGCGCTGGGGCAATAACTGCTCACCCCATACTGCATCATCAACCTAATTGCAGAGAGATAAGGCGCTGATCCTGATTAAATGCAGAGGCAAAAGAGGCAAGCAGATCAACGTTCATAGCAAACCAAAAGCTTACAGTAGATTTTCTATATTACATGAAACTTTATGATTGCCGATATTGCTTTCAAAGATTGGACGGTGTAATTATGAACATAGTTAGACTTTGCAAGGTATACCACTTACCATTCCATTGAAATAGCAAGGCAGCCTGAAATTTGCCAATACACCTTATTTGGTAAACTTGAACCAAGCGTGAGATAAGCCAGAGATGTCCCCCCAAGGCGCTCGGCTATCCGAAAACCACAAAAATACTAAACTCTGTTTCACGGCTTTGCGAGGCCTGAATATCAAACCCGGTAGCCTGCCGTTTATCACGGCCTGTGGCGCAGGGATTAAGCCTTCCCTTAAAACCAACATGCCAAAAACATTGCAAAAGCGGCCCCTAGGCAATTTATAATTGCTCCCCTGTCAATACCCCTTCCATGCAAAAAAATATTCACTATTATTGAGCGATCACACATGCGTAAGGTGAAGGGATAGGGGATAATTTACCCCGAGTATCAACCTTTCCTATCTCTAACTGAGGCGTTCATCCATGAGCAAAATCGCTGCTATTAAACCCCTAGGTCAAAGTATCTGGCTGGATAATTTATCGCGTGGTCTGATTCAATCTGGCGAGCTTGCCAAGATTCTGAAAGAAGACAGCATTATGGGGGTAACATCCAACCCGGCGATTTTCTTTAAATCAATCAGCTCTGATCCGCTTTATACCGGCGACTTGGCAGAATTAAAAAAACAAGATTTAACTGCCGAGCAGCGCTACGAAGCACTGGTCATCCCTGATTTGAAAGCCGCCTGCGATGTAACCCGTGCGATCTACGACGAAACCAACGGTAAAGATGGCTATGTATCGCTGGAAGTATCCCCGACGCTATCGCACGACGCCATTGGCACCATTGCCAACGCAAAACGCCTCTGGGCTGCGATTGACCGCCCTAATCTGATGATTAAAGTACCTGCTACCTCCGCAGGGATCATCGCCATTGAAGAGCTGATCGCCTCCGGCCTGAATATCAATGTCACGCTGATGTTTAACCTCAAACACGTTGACGAAGTGCTGACCGCCTATATCCGCGGCCTTGAAGCCCGCACGGCCGCCGGCTTGCCGGTTGATCGCGTTCATGCCGTTGCATCGGTCTTCCTCTCCCGTGTAGACAGCCTGATTGATCCGCAGCTGGAAGAAATTGGCACACCCGAAGCGCTGGCACTGCGTGGTAAAATCGCCAAATCATTTGTAAAAATTTCCTACCAGCATTACAAAAAGCTCTTCCACGGCACACGCTTTGCAGCACTGAAAGCACTGGGTGCAAACCCGCAACGTATGCTTTGGGCCTCTACCGGCACAAAAAACAAGGCCTATAGCGATGTGATGTACGTGGCAGATCTGATCGGCCCTGAAACCGTCAACACTGTGCCCGATGCAACACTGGACTTATTCCGCGATCACGGCGTAGCTGCACTGACTTTGGAAACAGAAACAGAACAAGCTATTGCCAATATGGCCGCACTGCGTAAGCTGGATATTAACTACAACCTGCAAGGCGAGCAGCTACAAGTCGAGGGCCTGAAGCAATTTGACGAAGCCTTTGTAAAACTGCTGGCACTGACCGCTTAAATCGCTATGCTTTAAAGCCGCGAGAGCGCACACTGTGCGCTCTTTTTTTGCCTGGTAATTAACAGTAGGCTATAAAATTTTATCGAGCCCAGAAAATAAATATATAACAGCGATGCCAAACTTAATCCAAACCATATAAAAGCAAAGATAAAACATGTTCATAGCGCATATCCCTTCAGGCTACATCTACGCGGTATCTGCTCTGAAAAAGATTAAAAACACAACAATTCCAACACACCTTATTATTTTTTCTGCCGCACCAGGCTCAATTCTTCCTGATTTTGATCTTATATATTTTTATTTAATTGACCATCGCCAGACGATTAAGCGTAAAAAATAATTAATTTATCTGCTATCAATCCAATATCTATTTCAACAAAGAAACTTTGGGCTGATAACAAATCCATCCCCTACACGCTCTTCACTTTACGAATCAGCAGATAAATCAAATACACCATCAATGCAGGTACGGCGGATGAAACTAATGCAGGCAACAGACAGACCAATACGGCAAACAGGCCAATTGCCAGAATAAACACAGCCAATCCGGAAAAAACAAAAAATAAAATTGCGCCGATAATCAACAATAATGGAACCGCAATCAATATATCAGCACCACTGCTACTCCATTCCCAGCTATCCCCGTCACTGCTGAAATAAAAAATCATATTTTGATTAAAATAATCAATCCCCAGATAAATGATAAATAATAACAGCAGTAATATAATCAGTATGTTTTTCATCCCCAACCTTTATCACGCTGTACAGGAAAAAGCCTAGTATGCCGCCATAGCTAATGGATTAAAACGGCAGAAAGGCAGATTACCGTTTGGCAGGAACAGACGGCTTCATTAGCAAAGTGAAATGTAATCTGCAGTTTTAGGGGGCACTTAATACATACGGGCCTTCCAAAAAAATCACTTACTTTTTACCAAGCACCACTACCAATTAACTCTTACAATGCCAGAGAGAGAAATACACAACTCTTACATTAAATACGCACCCTGAAAAATCCTGACCGAGCACCATAATGAATAAAGCCATGCAGATTTGCTTGCCCGCCTTCCTATTGTTGTCTCGCGGGGTTTCCTGGGTTTTAACGTTACTGTTTGGCAAGCTGAACTGGCAGGCACCAGTTTGGTTTAAGAAGCTGGCACTATGGCTGAAGGCAGGCATCTGCTGGATGCGGGCCAAGCCGAAGCAAGCAGGGATTGCGACGCTGGCTTTTGCCTTGATGGCAACGGGTGGAACAATGGGCTGGCGCTGGTATCAGGCTCAGCCCAAACCACAGCGGGTAGGCTATGTGGTCACGGCCCCAGAGCTCACGCCTTATGATGAAAAAGACCGGCCGCAACCCTTGCCGCTGGTGGTGGAATTCAGCGAATCTGCCGCTCCCCTCAAACAAATTGATAAACCCGCTGGCGATGGCGTGCAGCTATCCCCTGCTCTGGCCGGAAACTGGGCCTGGGAAGGCGATAGAAAACTGGTTTTCTACCCCAAGGCCGACTGGCCAATTGATGCCGAATTTGAAGTCTCGCTCGCGAAGAAAAATCTCTTTGCCGAGAGCGTAAAGCTGGAGGAATACAGCTTTGCTTTCAAGACCGCACCCTTTGCCGCCGACATGGCCGAATCGCGCTTTTACCAAGACCCACGGGATGCCAACCTTAAAAAGCTGGTTGCTACCTTACACTTTAGCCATCCGGTAGACCCTGCCGGCATTCAGAAAAACATTAGTCTGAAGCTTGGCAGCGGAGTGAGCTTTCAAAGCGATAAAGTCCCTCCCTATTCAATCAGCTTTGATAAAACCAGGCTCAATGCCTTTATCCATTCCGCCCCGCTGACTGTTCCCAAAGAAGACAGCGATATTCTGCTGACCTTGGCAAAAGGTACCAAAGCCGCACAGGGCGGCAATAAACTGGAAGCAGATTTAGACAGCAAAATCAGCGTACCCGGCCTCTACAGCCTGCGCTTTGATAATGTGCAGATGCTGCTGGCTGATAATGAGCGCTACGAGCCGGAGCAGGTGGTAATGCTTAGCAGCAATGTGCCGGTTTCCGAAGCCGCGCTCAAAGGAAAAGTACGCGCCTGGCTGCTGCCGGAATACCCACCGAATACGCCTAAGGAAGATCAGCGCGGCGTGTATCAATGGGGTACCAGCCAGGTTGGGCAGGCAGTACTCACCAATGCCCTAGCGCTAAAATCGCTGCCGGGGGAGGAAGAATACGGCACGCAACATAGCTGGAAGTTCTCCGCCCCCGTTGGGCGCTCGGTGTTTTTACAAGTGGATGCCGGTGTGCAGGCCTTTGGTGGCTATCAGTCTGGCAAGGTGATGACACAGGTGTTTCAGGTGGCTCCTTACCCCAAGGCGGTCAAACTGCTATCCAATGGCGCGCTGCTTTCTGTGGCATCGGATAAAAAAGTAGCTTTTGTGGCGCGCGGCCTCAGCGGCGTTCGCATCGAAGTAGGCCGCTTGCTGCCAAATCAGCTGCATCATTTAGTCGACCAAAATAATGGCAACTTTGCCAAACCAGAAATCGCCGATCAGTATTTAGACACCCTAGTCGAGCGCTTTACCGAAGAGCGCACCCTACCCGCAACCGATCCCGGCAAGCCTTATTACGACAGCATTGATCTGACCCG
The DNA here is from genome assembly GCF_003952345.1 of Iodobacter ciconiae. NCBI lineage: Bacteria > Pseudomonadati > Pseudomonadota > Betaproteobacteria > Neisseriales > Chitinibacteraceae > Iodobacter > Iodobacter ciconiae. The sequence continues at coordinate 2,481,550 of NZ_CP034433.1, forward strand.
CTATCTGGCCGATAAAACGGGCAACCGTCGTGGCGTGTTTATGCTGAAACTCACGCCTTTTGATCCTAAAGCGCCTAAAAACCGTGAAGACGAGCCCAGCGACAGCCGCTTTATTCTGGTTTCTGATTTAGGTGTGCTGGCTAAAACATCGGTGGACAATAGCAACGATGTGTTTGTGCAATCGATCTCCAGCGGCGAAGCCGTTGCTGCGGCCACAGTAGAGGTGATCGGCCGCAACGGGCAAACCGTGGCCAGCAGCCAGACCGATGCGCTGGGCCGCGCTCATTTTCCTGCACTTAAAGATTTAACGCGCGAAAAAGCGCCGCTGATGTATTTGGTGAAACAAGGTGAGGACGTATCATTCCTGCCCATCAACCGCTACGACAGACAGCTGAATCTGTCGCGCTTTGATATTGGCGGCGTAGCCAATGCCGTTTCAGCACAACAGCTCAGCAGCTTTGTGTTTTCAGACCGAGGCATGTACCGCCCCGGCGAAACCGCCCATATCCACAGCATTACCCGCACCGCCAACTGGGCAGGCTCTTTGGCAGGCCTGCCGCTGGAAATAGAAATCACCGATCCGCGCGGGCAGACGGTTAAAAAAGACAAAATCAAGCTATCTGCCAGCGGCTTTGACAGCGTTGATTTTGCCAGCAGCGAAACCTCGCCCAGCGGCGATTACCAAATTGGCGTTTATCTGCTCAAAGGCAAGGAACGTGGCGATCAGATCGGCAGTGGCAGCATCAAGATCAAAGAGTTCGAACCCGACCGCATGAAGGTCAACGCCACGCTGAGCAATGCGCCGGTGGAAGGCTGGATTAAACCCGAAGACATCAAGGCCAATGTAAAAGTGATGCACCTATTTGGCAGCCCGGCTGGTGGGCGGCGTGTAGAAGGCGAAATGATTTTAACGCCCAGCGTGCCAGCCTTTGCGGCCTTTGCCCAATATCGCTTCAGCGAAGCGGGCCAGTTGAAAGAACCATTCAGAGACGCGCTGCCATCGGCCACCAGCAACGATCAGGGGGACGCCGAGCTGACGCTGAATCTGGCGCGCTTTGCCCGCTCTACCTATCAGCTGCATTTAACTGCCCGTGCTTTTGAATCCGGCTCTGGCCGCAGTGTGGCGGCAGAAAGCGCCGTGCTGGTTTCATCCGCCCCCTATTTAGTCGGGGTAAAAAGCGATGGCGAGCTGGGATATATCCAGCGCAATGCCAAACGTGCCGCGCACTGGCTGGCAATTGCGCCCAATTTAAAACCGATCGCCACAGAGCAGCTCACCCTCGGCTGGGTAGAGCGAAAATATGTTTCAGTGCTGGTGAAGCAACCCGATGAAACTTACAAATATCAATCGCGCAAAAAAGAAATAAACCGCGATAGCAAGCCGCTCAGCCTGCCCGCCAGCGGCAGCAATCTGACACTGCCTACCGCCGAACCGGGTGATTTTGCGCTGGTAGTCAGGGGGCCGGATGGCGCAGAGCTAAACCGTATCGAATACACCGTGGTAGGCGCGGCCAATATTGCCCGCTCCTTAGAGCGCAATACCGAGCTGCAGCTCACCTTAAATAAAAAAGACTACAAACCCGGCGACGAGATAGAGATCAATATCCGCGCGCCTTACACCGGCGCTGGGTTGATCACCATAGAGCGCGATAAAGTCTATAGCCATGTTTGGTTTAAAGCAGACACAACCAGCTCGGTGCAAAAAATCACCCTACCTAAAGACTTTGAAGGCAATGGTTATATCTCGGTGCAATTTATCCGCAGCCCAAGCAGCGATGAAGTCTATATGAGCCCACTTTCCTACGGCGTAGTGCCTTTTGCGGTGAATTTAGACGCCAGACGCTTAGATGTAAAAATCGCCAACGCCAAAGAGGTAAAACCGGGGCAAAAACTGGAGCTTAAAGTATCCAGCAATCAAGAAGCCCGCGTGGTGGTGTTTGCGGTGGACGAAGGCATCTTGCAAGTGGCGCGATATAAAACGCCACAACCACTGGATTTTTTCTTCCAGAAACGCGCCTTAGATGTACGCACCAGCCAGATTCTGGACTTAATCCTGCCGGAATTCTCGCGCCTGATGCAGGGTGCTGCGCCAGGCGGGGACGCTGCAGGGCTGCTTGGCAAACACCTTAATCCCTTTAAACGCAAACGCCAACCGGCTGTGGCGTGGTGGTCGGGGCTGATCGATATGGGGCCTCAGGGCAAAACGCTGAGCTATACCGTGCCGGATACCTTTAACGGCAAATTGCGGCTGATGGCCGTAGCGGTAACGGCGGATAAAATCGGCGTCTTTGAAGGCGGCACGCAGGTGCGTGGCGATTTAATCCTTAGCCCGAACGTGCCTTATGCACTGGCCCCCGGCGATGAATTTACCGTTAGCGTGGGCGTGTTTAATAATCTGCGCGCACCGGGCAAGGCCGCAGTGCAACTGAAGCTGGACGCCGATGCCGCCTTTACGCTGATCTCGCCAGCGCTACAAAACCTGAGCATAGACGGGCAGCGCGAGGCCAATGCAGAGTACCGCCTGAAAGCCAACGCAGTACTCGGCTCTGGCTCGCTGCGCTTTACGGCCAGCAGCGGTGGTAAGCAAGGCATAGCCCGAGACGCCGTCAGCATCCGCCCGGCCGTGCCTTATTCCACCAAGCTAACCGTCGGGCGATTTGATAAGAGTAGCGAAGAAGTCGCGTTGAGCCGTGTGCTGTTTAACGAGCATCGCAAAGTGATTGCTGGCGTGGCGGGTTCACCCTTGGTTTGGGCTCAGGGTTTGGCCAGCTTCCTGGATGGCTATGGCTATAGCTGCACCGAGCAGGTCATTAGCAAGGGCTTCCCCGCCCTGCTGCTCCCAAACTTGGACAAAGCCAAAACGCAGGCAGCGTTTAGCAAGCTGATCCAGATTCTTGCCGAGCGGCAAAATGACGATGGCAGCTTTGGCCTCTGGGCCAGCAATCCTGATATCTCGCGCTTTGCTTCGGTGTACGCCGTGCATTATCTGCTGGAAGCCTCAGAGCGCGGCCTGCCGGTCAGCCGCGATATGCTGGCCAGAAGCAATGCCTGGCTGGAGCAACTGGCCACCGGCAGCAGCCAGAATCTGGCCGAGGCCAGAGAGCGTGCCTACGCGATTTACCTTTTAAGCCGCCAGGGCACCATGACCAGCGGCATGATCGCCTCCTTGCAACAGGAGCTGGATGCGCATCATGCCAAGACCTGGCAGAAGGATCTGACCGCCGCCTACTTAGCCGCCAGCTACAAGCTGCTCAAACAAGATGCCCTGGCGAATAAACTATTTAAAGCCGTGCCGTGGCGCTTGATCGGCAAGAATAATCAGGCCGAAACCTATTACGACCCTACCGTGCACGACGCCCAGCGCCTCTATTTGCTGGCCCGCCACTTTAAAGAGCAGCTGGGCAGCGTGTCGAATAGCGAGCTGAGCGAATTAGGCAAGGCCATCAGCAGCCAGAACTACCATTCCTTATCGGCTGCCTATTTGATGCTGGGTCTGGAAGCCTATAGCAGCAATGCAGGTACATTTACGCTGGCCGAGGTGGATAAGAATGGCAAGGTGACTGGTTTAGATATAAAACGGTTAGAAAACAGCGCAGCGCTATCTGCTAGCGCCAACCGTGTTCGCTTTGGCAAAGAAGGCGCTCTGCCCGGCTTTTATCTGCTCAGCGAATCGGGCTTTGATAAAACCCCGCCAAGTGCAGCCATTAAACAAGGCGTGGAAGTAATCCGTGAATACACGGATCTGGCCGGTAAAGTGATCGGCAAGGTGAAAATAGGCGAAGAGTTTTTAGTCCGCCTGCGTTTGCGCTCCGATCAGCCAGCATCACAAATGGCGATTGTCGAGCTGCTTCCCGGCGGCGTAGAAATCGTGCCATCGCCTAAGGAAGAAGCGCCAGAAGTGATCGAGGGCGAAGGCGAGGGAGACGGCGAAACGGTGCAACGCCCGGCATGGCAAGCGCCGCTGGGTGAAAAGCAATCCAACTGGCGGCCAGATTACCTCGATATGCGCGACGACAGAATCGTGCTCTACGGCGGCATCAGCAAAAACGCCGCCAGCTTCATCTACCGCCTGCGCGCCACCCACGCCGGCGTATTCACCAGCCCGGCACCTTACGCAGAAGGCATGTACAGCAAGCAGCAAGGCCGTGGCGTGGCCGGGAAGCTGGAGATTGTGAAGCCTTGATATGGGTGAATCGGGAGCAGAGAGTGGGGAGTTTGATCTCCTACTCTCTACTCCCCACTCCCCTGCTGTTAAAATGCCCCCATGACTACATCCCTTGCCACTGCTGTTTCCGCAGAAATCATCATTAAAAAAAGCCGCTTTATTGCGCATATCCACCCCGTAAGCGGACGCGCTGAGGCATTGGCGCTGGTCGATGGATACTGGAAGCAACACCCCGAGGCGCGGCATGTTTGCTGGGCTTTGCTGGCAGGAGGGGAATCGGGGATGAATGACGATGGCGAGCCATCGGGCACGGCAGCCAAGCCGATGATGAATGTCTTGCAGCACAAACATTTAGAAGGCGTATTAGGCGTGGTGGTGCGCTATTTTGGCGGCATCAAGCTGGGCGCGGGCGGGCTCACCCGTGCTTACACCGACGCCATCGCCACCGCACTGCTTGATGCCGAATACATCGTCAGCGTGCCCCAGAATAATATTGAAATCGCCCTGCCCTTTGCCGACGAAGGCCGCATCCGCCGCTTTGTAGCCCAAAACGAAGGACTCGTTTTAGGCGTGCACTACAGCAATATCGAAGCCTATTTACAACTGCAACTCGCCCAGGACAAAACCACAGCGCAGCTAGAAGAAATCAATAATCTATGCGCCGGGCAGGTTCGAGTTACGAGCTCCTAATTTACAAGTTAAATGCAAAAAGTTCTGTAGACACAAAGGGTGCCGAGAACACAGAGCACACGGAAAAAAACCAAATTTTAAACCATGCATTCAGCCCTTCGAATGGCGGCCCCGCGGTGGCTACCGCTCCTAAATCAACGTGCCAAAGGCACTAAAAAGGCCTTTTTGGCTTTGCATCATAAGATCTACAAACCTTAGGTTTTTAAAGCAGGAATCCCCGCTTGTTGAAACATCGCCTCTTCAAACGCTTCATCCTTGCCCTGCTGATCCTCAGCCCGCTGGTGTTGATACGCCTGTGGCCGCATGAATCGCTGGCTGTTGCGGGGTCGACGGCGGTGCTGGCGCAAGATGGCAAGTTGCTACGGCTCACCCTTGCCCCCGATCAGCGCTACCGCCTGTGGTTGCCGCTGGAAGATTTTTCCCCCACGCTAATAGACGCGCTTAAATTGCAGGAAGACCGCTGGTTTTACTACCATCCCGGCATTAACCCCATCTCGCTGCTTCGCGCCATCACGGCCACTTATGGCGGCGGGGCCAGGCAAGGTGCTTCTACGCTGACCATGCAATTGGCGCGGCTTAAATATCGGCTCAATACCAAAAGCCCCAGCGGCAAGCTCAGGCAAATTGGCCAGGCGCTATGGCTGGAAGCGCGTTATAGCAAGCACGATATTTTAGAAGCCTATTTAAACCTCGCCCCCTACGGCAGAAATATTGAAGGCGCGGCAGCGGCCAGCCTTAGCTACTTTGGCAAGCCCGCCAAAGCACTTACCCTGCCGGAAAGCCTTACGCTGGCGGTGATTCCGCAGCAGCCTAATCAGCGTTTGGGCAGCGGCGCATCGCTTACCGATGCCCGCCAGCGGCTGTGGCAGCGCTGGCAACAACGCTACACCGTTAGCCCACAGCAAATCCGCCTGATGACCCTGCCGCTGCCGGTAAGGCGCCTTGAGCAGCTGCCGTTTCGTGCGCCGCACTGGGTTGAGCAAAGGCTGGCCGATAAGCCAGAGCAAAGCACGCTGAACACCACGCTTGATTTGCAACTACAAACCCTGCTGGAAAAACAAATCCGCCAGTACCTGGCGCAAAGCAGCACGCGCGGCATTGTGAACGCCAGCGCCATGCTGGTCGATACACGCGATCAATCGGTACGCGCTTTGGTCGGCTCGGCGGATTATTTCAACGCCAGCATTGCTGGGCAAGTGAATGGCACCGAAGCCAAACGCTCCCCGGGCTCCACCTTAAAGCCGTTCATTTACGCGCTGGGGCTGGATCAGGGCGTGATACACCCGCAGAGTATTTTGCGCGACACGCCCAGTGCCTTTGGCCCCTATCAGCCGGAAAACTTCGACGGGCGCTTTGTTGGCCCGCTTAGCGCCACCGAAGCGCTGATCAAAAGCCGCAATATCCCCGCCGTGTGGCTGGCCAGCCAGCTTAAAAACCCCAGCTTTTACGATTTTTTACGACTGGCAGGGATAGCCAGGCTGAAATCGGAGAATCACTACGGGCTGGCGCTGGTGCTGGGCGGCGGAGAAGTCAGCATGGTCGAGCTGGCAGGGCTTTACACCATGCTGATGAATGATGGCCGCTTAAAGCCGCTGCGCTACCTGAAAGACAGTCCTAAGCCCCGCGGCGAAGTCTTGCTAAGCCCCGAAGCCAGCTGGCTGGCGCTGGATATGCTGAGCAAAAATCCTCGGCCCGATGGCGGCAGCAATGCCTGGCCGGTGGCATTTAAAACCGGCACCTCTTGGGGCTTTCGCGATGCCTGGACAGCAGGCGTGGTTGGCCCCTATGTGCTGGTGGTCTGGCTAGGCAATTTTGATGGACAAGGCAATCCGGCCCTCATCGGCCTGGAAGCCGCAGCGCCGCTGTTTTTTCGCATCAGCGATGCACTGGCCCTTGCAAAACCCGCCGATAAACCACTGCCCCGCAGCACGCCTATGGGGCTGAAACGCATCAATATCTGCACCGCCAGTGGCGATTTACCCAATGCTTATTGCCCGCAGCAAAGCAGCACCTGGTTTATCCCCGGCAAATCCCCGATCCGCGTCAGCACCCTGCATCAGCCGGTACACATTGATACCCGCAGCGGCCTCGCCGTCTGCCCGCCTTACGATCCTGCCTATACAAAAACAGAAGTGTTTGAATTCTGGAGCAGCGATATGGCAAGGCTATTTAAAGAAGCAGGTGTCCCCCGCCGCACGCCGCCGCATATCGATTGCAGCGGCATGGCCAGCCTTGGCGAAGCGCCCAAAATCAGCTCGCCCTTGAGCGGCCTAAGCTACACCCTGCGTCTATCCAAACCCGAAGAAACCATTGCCCTGCAAGCCGCAGCCAGCAGCGAGCAGCTTTACTGGTTTGATAATCAGATATATCTGGGCAACGCCAAAACCAACGGCATCGCATGGCGGCCACAGGCGGGCGGCTGGCACCAGCTTAGCGTGGTGGACGATCAGGGCAGAAGTGACAGCAGGCAGGTGATGGTGGAGTTGTTGCCTTAGGCCATGGTTTTGCGCCCAAACAAGCATTTGCTTAAGTCCATTTCATAGCAAAAACTTAGGGTGTAATAAGTCTGAAGCCGTAGGCATTGCGCCGTGTTTGCCAAACCCAGATTGGGTGAAGGTCACGGTCGCTAAATTGCTAAATGAGAACGCCGAATTACATCTTGTGAAATCGAGCAAGATGGTGCAATGCGTCTGGAAAAACATCAGACTTATTGCACCCTACAAAATCATGCATCTTACGGTCTTGGGATTGATTAATTTTCTAGACAGCTAGCTTACAAAAGGGCACACTTCAATATGCTTTTTTTGGTGTTAAAAAATGACTTCTAATTGCAGCACTGATATAAAAATTGAAAACGATTCTATTCAAGTTGAATCTCAAAATGCACCAGATATAAATGAAAATATCACTGGAAGCGTTAGGGAAAATAAACTTAAATTTGAGCTTGAACGTCTTGTGGAATCTGAAGGCGATTCCTTTACAGTAAAGGTGAAAAATCTAGTTGATTGGGCAGGATACCAAAGAAGGCGTGGTGGAGCTGAGATTGAAATTGATAGAATTCTTAATGAGTTGAATTTAATTTCTAAACCTGATTTTAGAAATAGTCATATTAGTGCGGATGTTGAGATCGGTAAGATAAGTCTAGTTGTAGATCCTGCAGCAACTAAAACACAAGGCGTTTTAACAACAATTCCAAGTGAAACATTCAATAGTCTAGAAAATGATGCTCGCCAAAGTAAAGTAACTGTTAATAGAAATGATCATATATTAACAGTTGGTCGATTAGAGGCCGCAAATATAAAACCTATATCTGTCAAGCCTGATAATGAGCTGTTAGAAGCTACGACATTAATGTTGAAGTACAACTTCAGTCAATTGCCTGTTATGCAATCTGACCGAGAGGTCAAAGGGGTTGTCAGCTGGCGCTCGATTGTTTCTGCACAATTAAAAGGCACTCAATTTCCGAAACATGTGAGTGAATGCATGGAAAAACATACTGAAGTTGGGTATGAGGATTCATTATTTGATGTATTTGGAAAATTTCTTGTTAGTGATTATGTTTTAGTAAAGAAATCAGACAAAACAATCTCAGGGATAGTAACTCCGTTTGATTTAAGCGAACAATTTAAAGAATTAAGTGAGGCATTTATAAAAATAGGCCAAATAGAAGCCATATTGAGATTAATTATTGAAACATACTACTCAATTGAAAAAATAAAAAGTGCTAAAGACCCTGCAGATGAATTAAGAGAGATTAAAAGTGTTGATGATTTAACATTTGGCGAATATAAAAGGTTATTGGAAAATCAAAACGATTGGAGCTCTCATTTTCATGTTCAGATTAGTAGGAAAGTTTTTATTGATACACTTGAAGAGATTAGATTAATTAGGAATGAGGTGATGCATTTTGATCCAGACGGGGTAGATGAAAAGCAGCATACTCAATTATCCACTGCCCTTGATTTTTTTAATGAAGTAAAAAAATTGCTTCCCGTTCGGTAGATACTCTATTCACAGACCCGCCTTTTTAAGCTAAAACTTCTGTACGTAAAAACAGGGTCGGACCACAGCAAATTCAGCATTGTAGCTTGGGCTAGTTTCACCAGCCCAACACATCACGTTCAATTAAATTGTTGGACTGATAAAATTTCAGCCCACGGCAATTGTCAAAGTAGTTGAGATGTTTTTACGATTTAAGCTGCCTGTAATTCCTCGCTTGTTTTAGGCTCAATGGCCCGGTCCGGGTTCAGTTGCACTTCGTTTTGCCAGCTCCAGTTCCGGGTCGTGTTGCGCCACCGTTCCGGCCGCGCCAAGCGGGCGGTTTGGTAAACCGCATGGCGCTTTTCTAACAGCGCTTTGTCCTGCCCTTGATGCCGTTGCGACGGGGTGACGAATTGAATGCCGCTGTGCCGGTGCGTATGGCTGTACCAATCCACAAAGCGCCTTACCCATTGCCTTGCTTCATCCAGACTGGCAAAGCCTTTATGCGGCCAGGCGGGCCAGTATTTCAGCGTGCGAAACAATGATTCCGCATAGGGGTTGTCATTGCTGACGCGGGGACGGCTAAATGAAGAGGCGATCCCCGGCATCTCCAGCTTGGCTTTCAGGGTATAGCTTTTCATCGGCGCACCATTATCTGAATGCAATACCAGTGGATTCATACTGCAACGCTGGGCCAGCACGCTGCGTTGCAATAATTCGGCCGCTAATTCCCCTGTTTCTTCCGCATGCACTTCCCAGCCCACCGGATAGCGGCTGAACAGATCTTCAATCATATACAGCTTGTAATACTCGCCTTTTATCGGTCCCGGTAACCAGGTGATATCCCACATCCAGACTTGATTCGGGCCGGTGGCGGTGAAGCTGGTTGGTTTGGCTTTGCGTACCGCCTTGGCGGCACGGCCGCGGTGCTGAAGCTGATTGGCTTGCCGCAGTACGCGGTACATCGTTGATTCAGAAGCCAAATAGCGGCCTTCATCGCTCAGAATGGGGACGATCTGGCTGGGCGGAACGCTATTAAAACGCGGGCTGTTGCACACCGATAAAATCGCCTGACGCTCTGTTTCACTCAGCTTGTTCGATGGATTGTTCCGTTTGGCCAAGGGCCGCTGATCCGCGGTTACCTTACCAGCCGCTTGCCAGCGATACCAGCTATGCACCGAAATACCGATGGTTTCGCAAGCGCGATATAAGCTCGCACCGGCATGACACACCTGTCTGATCCACGCGGTAAGCCGTTCCCGTTGATCCAGTGATGTCAGTCTTCCTCTGGTTCGCCCCAAAGGGCGCGCACCTTTTTTTGCAGAATCAGCAATGCGGCCGCCTCCGCCAGTGCCTTATCTTTACGCAAAATTTCCCGCTCCAGCTGCTTGTTTTGCTTACGCAGCGTTTTGTTTTCCTGCGCCTGCTCCGGCGTGCTGACTTCAGCCTGGCCCTGGGCCTGAATGGAGAGATCGCGCCATTGTTTCACTTGCTCCGGGAATAAACCCTTGGCACGACAATATTCACTCAGCTCGATTTCTGACATGGCAATGGTTTCAACGACCACGGCAAAGCGGGTTTGAGCAGACCAGTTTTCACTGCTGCGATGGTGTTCTGGCACGGGGCGACCTTCCTGGCGAAGTTGATTTCGCCAATTGTACAGCGTGGCTTCGGAGAGGTTTTCTTGCAATGCCAACTGCCGGATGCTGACCGGGTAAGGAGCAAGCATTTTGCTTAAAATGGCATCTTTACGAGCCTTGGGAATACGCGACATGATCAGTAACCAGCCCCCTGGATAAGTTGGAATCCCTGAAAAGGGAGTATCTCAACTATCCTGACACAGGGGGGCCCAGGCGACTATGCTAATAAAAAGCCGTCTCTTAAGTCAAAGAGACGGCTTTTTTTGCAAAGGGATCTTCAATTTAAAACCGCAATAGCTAAACCTTCGCCTGTAGCCCCAATCTCATCCACAGCTCGGCCACGCCGCTGGGCACGGGCTCGCTAAAGTAAAAGCCCTGCATGCGTTGCACGCCCAGGCCTTGCAAAAAGCGGGCGGTTTCTAGGTTTTCTACGCCTTCCACAATAATCTCTAAGCCCAGCCCCAGGCCAAGTTGTACGATGGCCTGCATAATGCGGCGGCCGTCTTCGGTATGCAGGCGCAGGGCAAAGGAGACGTCTACTTTGAGGATTTGTGCGGGCATTTCATGCAGCTGGGAGAGCGATGAATAACCAGTGCCAAAATCATCAATGGCAATTTCAAAGCCGGAAGCATTAAGCTGGCGTAAATGACGCAGCTGGCGTGAGTAATCGGTTAACGCAACCGATTCGGTAATTTCCAGCACCACATCTTCAGCCCTTAAGTGGTGCTGCATCAGTTTTTCATTGAGCTGCGCCACAAACTGCGGCTGAAACAGCTGGCTGCGCGAGATATTAATCATCAGCTTCTGTTTCAGGCCCGCATCACGCCATTCACGCAGCTTTGCAAAACTGTGCCCGATCACAAGCTCGGACAACTCTTGAATCAGGCCGACTTTTTCTGCCATCGGGATAAATAATTCAGGGCTAATCCAGCCGCTTTGCTCGTCCTGCCAGCGTGCCAAAGCCTCTATCATTAATACTTCACCACTTCGGGAATCTACCACCGGCTGGTAAAACACTTGCAAACGCTGATTGCGGATTGCCGTTGAAAGGCGGGATTGAATGGCAACATGCTCACGGCCCAGCGCTTTTAAGTGCACAATATCGCTATAAAAACAGACATTATTACGCCCGGTATGCTTGGCGTGATACATGGTGTGATCGGCCGCAGACAGCAGCTCTTCGCCCGATTCTGCGTTATCCGGAAACACCGCAAAGCCCAGCGAAATAGTCGGCTGGGTCTCCATGCCATTAATGGTGACTCCCTTTCTGGCTGCATTTTTCAGGCGCCCGGACAGCTCCCGCATCACATTTAAATCAGTTAAATCTGGAATTAAAACAACAAACTCATCCCCGCCCCAGCGGGCGATGACATCATTTTCACGTAAAACACTTTCCAGTTGCCGCGCCACATTTACCAGCAATTCATCACCAACCTGATGACCGAATGCGTCATTAATCTGCTTAAAGTGATCCAGATCGATAAAACCAAGCGCAACTTTAGTGTTTTGAATACGGGCTCTGTCGATCGCGCTATGAATCTCACTATCGAGCATCAGGCGGTTAGGCAACTTGGTCAGCGTGTCGTAAAGCGCCAGCTGGGTAATATGCTGCTCATTTAAATGGCTAACGGTCACATCGCGCAGCACACCGCGAATCGCGGATAACAAACCATCGGGGGTGCGATGAGCAATCAGGCGGGCCTCTACCCACAGATAATCACCACTGGCCCGAACCAATCTAAAACGCTGGCACACCGGCTCGGTGGTTTTCAGTATTTTTGACAAGGCCTCCACCATCACAAAACCATCACTAGGGTGCACCCATGTGAATAATGGCTGACCCAGGTCTTTTGCCATTTCACGCAAATCCAGGCCACGCAGTTTTGCCCAGGCTGGCGTAGTGCGTGCCAGCTCACCGGTTGATGCCAGATCAATCACGGCTTCTTCAAGCAGATTAAGCGTATCGAGCATCGTTTTGCGCTGTGCGTCTTCCAGCGTCAGCGCGGTGACATCGTGTATCAGTGCCACAGCATGATTTTGCCCGCTCGGTGCTTGTACAGGCTGCAGCCGCACCAGTAAATAGACCGGGCCATTAACCGTTTGTACCGTGCAGTTAAATTGAGCGCTTTCTTCATTTTGCAAAATACGCGGCAAATAGTGCACCAGCTCGAAAGCCAGCTCGTAAGGCAGCACACTGATAATTGGCCGCCCCTGCAATAGCTCCGCAGAAGGTAAATCAGGATGACCGGACCAGACACTGACAATTACGCTTTGCTGATTGCACTCAAACACCATATCTTGCAAAACGCCAACCAGGGCGCGTAAACGCTGCTGATTACACAACAGCTCTTGCTCTACCCGTTTTTTAACCATTGCTTGCGCTACATGGTTACTGAGCATAGCCAGAAGCCGTAACTCACTGTGATTACGCTGAATTTCCGTATCATTTAAAAAACACAGAAAACCAAATGGCTCACCTTTTTCAAGCATGGGAATACACAAAAGCTGACGCACACCAATTTGTGTCATCAGCATTTGTTCGGCAATGGGCAATTCTAAAAGGGATTTACTCAGCATCATGCCAACAGCCAGCGTATTTGCCAGCAGCGGATAGCCATCATAGTCGAGAGAGCGGCAAGGGTCTGGGGTGAAATCGGCAAGGCGGGTACCGGAGTCCCGCCAGGCAAAGGTCAGGTGCGCCACCTGATTATCGGGCGTATTTAAGTAGAGGCAGGCAGCACTACTTTTTGAGGCTTTAGCCAGAATCTGCAAAGCATCCAGCACATTTTCCTTGCCAGTATCAAGCAAAGCCGCAACCGTGCTGTCAAAAGCTTCAAAATAAGTTTGCAACAGCCCAAGTTCGCTCCGAAGTTCGAAGTCAGGGTCAGATAGCTCATTGCACTGCACGGCAAACCTCTTTTGAAGAGTTCCCAAAGACTGACAGGGACACTCTGAAACCAAGCATTGCGAATTATTTCCGCCCCACAAAGGTATTACGGGTGAGCATCAGGCTCACCCGTAATACCTTACTCAGCCTCGGCTTTTTCAGCTTTGGGCGCAGGGCCTTCAATCACTTCAACATAGCCACATTCTTTTTGCGGACACACTTTCTCCGTGCCACGGCGCTTGGTCACTTTGATTGTCATCACCGGCCATTTGCACTGCGGGCAACACTCGGCAACCGGCGGATTCCAAGTAGCATATTTGCAATCCGGGTAAGTATTGCACGAATAAAAGAGCTTGCCGTAGCGGCTTTTTCTTTCGATCAGGCTGCCTTTTTTGCATTCAGGACACTCAACACCGGTATCACGCGGCTTTTCGAGTGGCTCGATATGCTTACATTTCGGGTAGGCCGAGCAACCAATAAACTTACCGTAACGCCCCACCTTGATATGCAATACCGATTCACACTTCGGGCAGGTTCGATCAGGCACAACTTCCGGCTCGGTAGGCGCAGTATCGGCGTCATCCCCCAGATTGCGGGTGTAATCGCATTCCGGATAAGTGGTGCAGCCAATAAAGCGGCCCCGTTTACCTAAGCGGATCGCAAGCTTTGCCACACCACATTTCGGACAATCTTCGTCCATTTCTTCCTGGGTGACTTCTTTACGCGATAAGCCGGCTTTTTCTTCACATTGCTTATGAAAGCCTTTCCAGAAATCTGCCAGCACCGGAATCCAATCACGCTTACCGGTAGAAATCTCGTCAAGCTTATCTTCCAGCTTGGCGGTAAAGTTGTAATCCACGTACTGGGTAAAATGCTCAGTCAGAAATTTATTGACCACTTCGCCGGTATCGGTCGGGGTAAAACGCTTTTTATCGAGGATCACATACTCGCGATCTTTGAGCGTTTTAATCGTCGATGCATAGGTAGACGGGCGGCCAATACCAAACTCTTCCAGCGATTTAACCAAAGATGCTTCAGTAAAGCGCGGCGGCGGCTGGGTAAAGTGCTGCTCGCCGGAAAGCTTGTCTACCGGCAACTTATCGCCAACATTGAGCACAGGCAGACGTGCTTCGTCTTCTTCCTCTTCATCATCGGTATCTTCCTGGTAAACGGCAATAAAGCCGGGGAACACCAGGGTTTGGCCGGTAGCGCGGAAAATCGCATCCGGGCCAACAGCAATATCAACCGCAACGGTATCAAATTTAGCTGCAGCAATCTGGCTGGCGAGAGTGCGCTTCCAAATCATTTGATAAAGTTTGAACTGATCAGCCGTTAAATAGGCTTTTACCGCATCCGGTGAGCGATAAATCGAAGTCGGACGAATCGCTTCGTGCGCTTCCTGAGCATTTTTGGCTTTATTTTTGAAAATAACCGGTGAACCCGGCAGGTATTCTTTCTCGAATTTTTCGCCAATGTACGCGCGGATTTCATCCAGCGCATCATTAGCTAAAGCCACCGAGTCAGTACGCATATAGGTAATCAAACCGACGGTTTCGCCGCCGATGCTCATCCCTTCATACAGCTGCTGAGCCGTGCGCATGGCGCGGTCAGTGGTCATTCCCAGCTTACGAACCGCTTCCTGTTGCAAGGTAGAGGTTGTAAAGGGAGCGGCTGCACTACGCGATTTCTTTTTCTTGTCTACCGATTGAATCTCGGCACTCTGGCCGCTAAGCGCATCAAGAATGCGCTCCTGCGTACCGGCATCCGGAATATCGAATTGCTCTAGTTTCTTACCCTGCCACTGAGTAAGCTTTGCACCAAACTTGCTGCGGCCTTGATGGGTATCGAGGTGAACTGACCAGTATTCTTGCGAGTTAAACGCACGAATCTCAATCTCACGCTCACAAATCAAACGCAGTGCGGGGCTTTGCACGCGGCCAGCCGATAGGCCGGAGCGCACCTTACGCCAAAGCAGTGGTGACAGATTAAAGCCAACCAGATAATCCAGCGCACTGCGTGCCTGCTGGGCATTCACCAGATCGCTATCAATATCCCGCGGGTTTGCCACGGCATTAAGCACGGCAGTTTCGGTAATTTCATGGAACACCACGCGCTTAAAAGTGCGACTCGCCGTCAGCAACTTTTTAGAACGTAAAATTTCCATGATATGCCAGGAAATTGCTTCACCTTCGCGGTCCGGGTCAGTTGCCAGAAAGATATTAGTAGCGTCTTTCACAGCAGCCACCAGTGCATCGACGTGTTTTTTATTTCGCTCGATGACCTGATACTTCATTTTAAAGTCATTCTCGGTGTCTACCGAGCCATCCTTTCTGACCAAACCACGGACGTGACCATAGGAAGCAAGGATCTGGAAATCCTTACCAAGATATTTAAGCAGCGTTTTCGCCTTGGATGGCGATTCGACAATCAATAGATTTGCGGGCATGGGTCCCCGGCACGTTTATTTATAAAATTAAGGGACTGACTCAACAGCAGGCGGATTATTCGTAAATGGCAGCAACCTCTTGTTTTACAAAAGAATGTCTGACAAAAACAAAGCACCTTCCTTACTACTGGCAGCGCATCTCACAACATTTTGCATACATATCCGAAGCAATCAGCTCTATGGATATAGCAGGAAATCGGGAGGAACAAGCAAGCATCCTAAAAGGGGCTCGGCAAATACTTACGCCCTACTCAGGCAATCCGCTGATAGCGACTACCGGGCAGGGCGACAATGCAACCTTCAAGCTCCAAGGTCAACAGCATCGCGGATAGCCTGTCTGTCGTCAAGCCGCTACGTTGTGACAATGTTTCAATATCGACGGGATCAAAACCCATATCTTGTAAAAACGGGCTGCTTTTTGATGCCTTTTGCTTGCCTGATACTTGCACGGAACTCGTCCAGGCAAGCTCGGATAATACATCATCAGCTGACTCAACCAGCTTGGCTCCCTGCTTGATCAGCTGATGGCAACCACGGGCCTGTGGTGAGTGAATGGAGCCGGGAATAGCAAAAACTTCCCTTCCTATATCTGCGGCCTGTTTCGCAGTTATCAAGGAGCCGCTCCCCACCGTGGCTTCCACCACCAGGCAGCCCAGGCCCAAAGCCGCAATCATCCGGTTGCGTCGAGGAAAATGCTCTGCTTTGGGAGGACTGCCTAAGGCTAACTCGGAAAAAATAACACCATCACAAGCAATCTGGTGTGCCAATTCACGATTACTTGCCGGATAGACCCGATCAAGACCCGTGCCTACAACGGCAATCGTTGATGCAGCCGCAGCAAGTGCACCCTGATGCGCTGCAGCATCAATCCCAGCAGCAAGGCCACTCACAACGGTAAGCCCCGCCCCGCTAAAGCATTGTGCAAATTCCCTTGCATTATCCAGCCCCTGAGGAGTGGCGCTACGGCTGCCCACAATGGCAAGTGCAGGCGCGGATAACAGATCTGCACGCCCTTTTACATACAAAAGTGCCGGCGCATCGGGCAAATCCAAAAGACTGGCCGGATAATCAGTGTCGCCAAGGCACAGAAGACGATTACCTTCTTCTGCCTGCCAGGCCAGTGTTTGCTGAACTGTTTCTTCAATATCAGCTACGGCCAGCCAGGCTTTTAAGGTGGACGGGCTCAGTACTTCAGCCAGCTCATCCGGATGGGCTGCCAGCGCCGCTTCGGGCGTTTTAAAGCGGGTCAAAAGAGCAATCTGCTTTCTTGGCCCCACTTTGACAACGGTGGTGAAGCGCAGCCAAAGCCGCACTTCATCCTCGCTCATCAAGGCGCTTTCACCTCGTCGCCCACGTTCACCGCTCGGAGGCTATCTAGCACCAAGCCATAGGAAAACATAGGGAACACGCGGTAAATAAACAAATTACCGTTTTTTTCTATCGGAGTGTAACGATTAGGCTCGTTACGATTTTCCTTACGAATCAGGCGGCCAGCCTTGTAGTTAAACAACACACTGCCCACATCAATGCCATGATCAGAACCGCGGTTAATCACCACCGTTGTCAAAGGGCCAGCCTCGGCGACACCACCATAGGATGAAATCACACGGCCACTGACTGGTGTTTCAGGTACATGCGGCACAAAATTCATGAAAGGTGCGTCGTTAGCGCGGATCAGACGGCTACCCACCAGAATTTCTTCTTTTGAAGAAACCAGGCTCAGTGTTGCAACATCACCGGCTACGTCTAAGCGGGCATCACCCAGATACTCAACCTGGTGGCCAATAACCCGTTTTTTTTTCAGGATCATCCGGATCAATCAGATTTTTACCATCACGGAAAACCTGCCAGTTATCCCCAACCTCCCCCGTCAGACCTACCGCATAAACCTTATCACCACTGGCAAAAATCACACGTTCATCCGGGCCGGCAGCAATCCGGGGAGCAGCTGCAAAGGTTTCGTTGTCAAGAACCAGAGGTTTGTCCAGAAAAGGAGCAATCGCTGATAAAGGGATGCTGGGTGTTGCACCATCAGCTAAAGATGTCGAACGGATACGCGGCGAAACCTTACCGGAAGCCGATACAGATTCAGGCGATTTTTCGTTTTTAAGCAAGCGCAGACGCGGCTTGCCGCTACTTTTATCCAGCAGAACCACATCTCCCGGATAAATCCAGTGTGGATTTTTGATATCTGTTTTATTAAGCTGCCAGATTTCCGGCCAGCGCCAGGGTTGTTTCAAAAAATGACCTGAAATACCCCAGAGGGTATCGCCTTTTACCACCACATAACGATCAGGCGCGTTATCCTGCATGGCAAGAGTATCTGCAACTGCAGATCCAGATAAAAGTACGCCTACCCAAAGTAGCGATATAATTGTTTTTCGCATGATGGCGATTTCTCTCCGCCGAAAAAGATGTTAGCCGAGTGCTTACATCAGTTTTTCGGAACATGTTTGTTTAATTACTGCCTATTTTACAGCTACATGCAAGAAATTTGCTTGTAGCAATCAACGCCCTTACTTGCACAGACTAACTATGGCCATTCTAAATATTTTGCACTACCCCGACGACAGGCTGTACACCGTTGCCAAGCCTGTTACTGTATTCGATGATCGCTTACAGCAGCTAGTTTGCGACATGAGTGAAACCATGTATGCAGCTCCGGGCATCGGCTTGGCTGCCACACAGGTGAACATTCACCAGCGCATTGTTGTGATCGATATCTCTGAAGAGAAAAATAGCCTAATAGCACTGATTAATCCTGAAATCACAATGATGGATGGAAAAACCATGTGGGAAGAAGGCTGCCTCTCTGTTCCGGGTATCTATGAAGAAGTGGAGCGCGCCGAACGGGTTAGTATCCGTGCCTTTGATAGCAAAGGCCAGGCCTTTGAGCTGGCAGCCGACGGTTTACTTGCCATCTGCATTCAGCATGAATTAGATCATCTGGATGGTAAAGTTTTTGTAGAAAAACTCTCCAAGCTAAAACTGAGCCGCATCGTACAAAAACTGAAAAAAAATCAGCGCAAAACCATGTAATTCATCGCCGCTAGCCAGCTTGATATACGGTATTTTTACCAAAAAAATATCAAGCTGGTTTGCAGCCCACAGTGGCTTATACAAAAAATGAAAATAATCTTTGCCGGTACGCCGGATTTTGCTGCTTGTGCTCTGCAAGCACTGATTGCGGCAGGGCATGAAATTGCTCTGGTCCTAACACAGCCTGACCGGCCTGCAGGACGCGGAATGAAGCTCACAGCATCCCCGGTCAAAGTGCTGGCAGAGCAGCATGGAATCAGCGTATATCAACCAGAAAAACTGCGCACACCAGAGCAGCAGGCCCCTCTGGCTGTAATAAATGCCGACATCATGATTGTTGCTGCGTATGGCATTATTTTGCCGCAGACAGTGCTTGATCTGCCCAAGCTGGGCTGCCTGAATATTCATGGCTCGCTCCTGCCCCGCTGGCGCGGCGCTGCCCCTATTCATCGTGCCATTTTGGCCGGAGACACCGAGACAGGCATTACCATTATGCAAATGGATGCGGGCCTGGATACGGGTGATATGTTGTCCATCCACCACACCGCAATCGAGGCGGGCGATACCACGGCAAGCCTGCACGACAAACTGGCAGCCCAGGGCGCAAAAGCCCTTGTTGAAGCCCTGGAAGATTTACCCGTGCTCCAGCAAAGACGCCAGATGCAGCCCGAGGCTGGTGTCACCTACGCTGACAAGCTAAAGAGAGAAGAATCACAAATTGACTGGCACAAATCAGCGATCGAGCTTGACCGGATGATCCGTGCGTTCAACCCCTTTCCTTCGGCTCAGACTCTGCTCGAAGGGCAGGCGCTGAAAATATGGCAAGCCACTGTTTGCCCGCAAAACGGCCCCCCCGGAACAGTACTTGCCGCAGATAAAGATGGGCTGCTGGTAGCCTGCGGCAAAGGATCGCTCCGTATTACCGAGCTGCAAAAAGCAGGCAGCAAGCGTGTTGCAGCCGCAGCGTTTTTAGCGGGAAACGAGATTCAACCCGGGCTTCAGCTGGGAAAATAAGCTGCAGTGTGTTTTCTGCTTAAAGCCCCCTTCAAGTACCTACTTGCACTGCTGGTGCATCGGGTTAGCAGGCATAGAGATTGAATTTTTCTGAAGCACCAGCATCTGATTAACATCAGATCTGTTTTTACTGGGTAGGAAAATGAATAACTGGCTAAAAACGAGCATTCTTATGGCGGGCATTATTGCCCTCTTTGCCATGATAGGCGCAATGCTTGGCGGCATGAGCGGTATGCTGCTGGCGCTGCTTTTGGGTGGCGGGATGAATATCTGGGCCTACTGGAACTCCGACAAGATGGTGTTGCGCATGTACAACGCTCACCCTGTTGATGCCCACAGCGCCCCCGAACTTTACGCAATGGTGGAAGAGTTATCCAGAAATGCCGGTCTGCCCATGCCCAAAGTGTATGTGATCGACGAAGAGCAGCCCAATGCCTTTGCCACAGGCCGTAACCCGGAGAACGCTGCCGTTGCCGCCACCACCGGTATTATGCGTGTACTCTCTTACCGTGAATTACGCGGAGTAATGGCCCATGAGCTGGCCCATGTTCAGCACCGGGATATTTTAATTTCGACCATCTCGGCAACGATGGCGGGGGCAATTTCTGCACTGGCCAACTTTGCCATGCTTTTTGGGGGGCGTAATGAAAATGGCCGCTCAATGAACCCGATTGTAAGCATTGTTTTAGCAATTTTGGCACCAATTGCGGCATCACTAATTCAAATGGCTATTTCCCGTGCCCGGGAATATGAAGCAGATGCAGGTGGTGCGCGTATTTCGGGCGACCCGCTGGCATTAGCAGATGCCTTACAAAAAATCGAGTCTTATGCACGCGGCATTCCCATGCAAGCTGCGGACGCCCACCCGGAAACCGCGCAAATGATGATTATCAACCCGCTTACTGGCGGAGGATTATCAAATTTATTTCGCACTCACCCGCAAACAGCCGAGCGTGTCGCAAGATTGCACGCTATTGCACGCAGTTAATTGCATTAAACCGCACAGACTCAACGGTTAATAAATTCAGGCAGACGGTAAGCCTTGCTGCCTTGTAGAATTCCGGTTTTGAGCTGGCGGCCATTTCACCAGAAAGAGAACATTTTGCTTGCTACCCAAAAATTTGCCAGCCGTATTGTGGCCTGTGTCCTTGCCGGTCAAAACCTGACTGAAGCCTTAAATAAAGTCTGGCGGGAAGATCCCAGCCTGCTGCCACGCCAGAAAGGTGCTATCCAGGATGTAAGCTATGGCACTTTACGCCAGCTTGGCTTAATCGAAAGCATCCTGAAACAGCTCCTGCAAAAGCCATTGCATGAACCGGAGCTTAAAGCATTATTGCTGGTTGCCGTTTATCAGCTGCAATTTAGCCGCTCTGCCCCGCACGCCATTGTGGATCATGCCGTTAAAGTGGCAATGCAAACAGGCGCAGGCCACGGCAAGGGGCTGGTTAATGGTGTATTGCGTAATTTTCTGCGCCAGAAAGATGATCTTTTCAAAATGTCGCAAAACAGTGAATACGGCCAATACTCGCATCCTGCCTGGTGGATTTCGGCGATGCGCAAAACCTACCCCAGACAATGGCGTAATATTTTGCTGGCCAATAACCAGCATCCGCCAATGACTCTCCGGGTTAATCTGAACAAAACCAGTTGCGATGCCTACATCGCCCTGCTGGCTCTTGATGAAATCGCAGCCAGCTCAAGCGATGGCTTATCCATTCAGCTGCTGCATCCTGTAGGTGTTGATCGTTTGCCACACTTTTTTGATGGCTGGGTATCAGTACAGGATCTGGGCGCGCAATATGCAGCAAGGATTTTAGATGTGGCCGACGGCCAGCGTGTACTGGATTCCTGCGCGGCTCCCGGTGGAAAAAGCGGCCATATTTTGGAGCTGGCAAATGTCAGTTTAACGGCAATCGATAACGATGCCGCCCGCCTTCGCCGTGTACAAGAAAACATAGACCGGCTGGGCCAGACCGCCACCTTACAGCTAGGCGACGCCAGCCAGCCGGACTCTTGGTGGGATGGGCAGCAATTTGACCGTGTCCTTGCCGATGTGCCTTGCTCGGCCACCGGAGTAGTGCGCCGCCACCCCGATATCAAATGGCTGCGCCGCCCTGAAGATTTTGCCGGCTTTGCACGCCAGCAGGCTCAAATGCTTGATGCGCTCTGGCCACTCGTAGCGCCGGGCGGCAAACTCCTGTACGCTACCTGCTCTGTTTTTGCGGCGGAAAATACCGAGGCAGCAAACGCATTTGTCGCTCGCCATGCCAACGCAGAACGATTGCCTTTACCCGATTTTATTCCCGCAGATGGTCAACTACTGCCAACACCGGAACATGATGGCTTTTTCTACGCCCTTTTTGCCAAAACGGCATAATCGCCGCAAATTGCGGATATCTTCATGCTAAGACCCGGCATGACGCCCTGCCGTGCACAAAGCCAGCCTCGTCTTTTCAAGCTGGCTTTGTTTTGCATAAGCTGCCTGCTCTGCGCGTGGGTCTGGGCTGATGCTGGAGACATCAAAGTACAAAAAGCAGAAGCGAGCTTTGCTGATAACCGGATTGAAATTGCCGCCCGGTTCGATATCTCGCTTTCTAATGATTTACAAGAAGCACTCAAAAACGGACTGTCACTGGCCTTTGTCTACGAATTCCAGCTGACCCGCCCCCGGATGTACTCATGGTATCGCCAGATCTCCGACGGCTTTGGCCCCAATGCAATGCTAAGCTACCAGCTATCCTATCATTCGCTATCAAGGCAATACCGCCTGCACATTGGCAGCTTTTACCGCAACTTTAGCAATGTGAATGACGCACTGGCAGCACTAGGTATTGTGAGAAACTGGGGAATACTGAGCGACAGCAATATCGCCCGCGACCGCAATCCTGATTTTGCAGGCAAAGTACGTTTAAAACTTGATCGCTCACGCCTGCCAAAAACCTATCAGCTCACCGCCTTTGGTCACGAAGAGTGGCAATTAGAATCACCCTGGGTTGATCTGGTCAAGGTACGCACCGAAGACGCCGTCAGTAATGAGTAAACCTAAGCTGCTGCTACTCGCCTCACTGGGCGCTATTCTGATTTTTTTACTAGCAACTGCCAGTGGCAATACCTCGGCCTTTGCCGAGTATTACGGCTTACTGCTGATCCTTAATTTATTGCTGCTCGGCGGCCTGCTGGTTTTAGTCAGTATTCGCTTAGTCAGCCTCGTTAAAAAAGTCCAGGCCAAAGTCTTTGGCTCACGGCTCACCCTCAGAATGGTATTGATGTTTGCCCTTGTTGCCGTCCTGCCCGGCACGCTGGTTTACACCCTATCGGTGCAGTTTTTAAACCGCAGCATTGAAAACTGGTTTGACGTTCGTGTCGATCACGCTTTGGATCGCGGTCTTAATCTGGGGCATAACGCTATTGATTATCAGCTGAGTGATCTAACCAGAAAAGCGAACGTTATTGCACTTGATATCAGCGAAGACAACAGCTCGGGCATGCTGCTCAGGCTGGGGCGGCTACGCGAGCAAACCGGTGTGCAAGAATTATCACTTTTTAATGAATCAGGCCAGACAATAGCCCATCTTGGTGGCGAAAACGCCAGCCTTTTCCCTATCCAGCCAGACCGCACCCAGCTCCGCCAGGCCATGCGTGCCCCGTTTAAAATCATCGAGCCGCTTAATGATCAGGGGCTCACCATGCGTGTACTCGTGCCAGTGCGCGCCAGCAGCTTTGGTGAAAAAACACGCCTGTTACAATTGGTCCAACCCGTCCCCAGACAACTGGCCGCCGATGCGGAGCTAGTTGAAAAAGTACGCAACGATTACAAACAATTATCGCAATCAAGGCGGGGGCTCAAGCTTATTTACAGCCTTACGCTCACGCTGGCCCTGTTGATGGCTCTGCTGGGTGCGCTGGCCCTGGCAATTTACCTGTCAGATCGTTTAGCAGCCCCTCTCTCGGTGCTTGCAGAAGGTACCCGTGCAGTTGCTGCAGGCGATTACTCACAAATGCAGCCCGTGATCAGCAGAGACGAGCTGGGGATACTCACGCATTCGTTTAATCGCATGACAAGGCAGCTCTCGGAGGCACGCAGCACGCTGGAGATGCATCAGGCTGAACAAGCAGCAGGGCGTGCGCACCTGGGAGCCATTTTGGGTTCTCTCTCCGCAGGCGTATTATCTTTTGATAATGCATGGCATCTGCGCTCATCCAACCAGAGTGCCTTAAGAATACTGGGAATAGACCCGGAAAGAATTGGCCCGGAGCCCCTTACTAACTGGCATTTATTCTATCCGGCACTGACACCTTTTTGTGCTCAGATCGCAGATAGATTACTATCTGAGCAAGACCGTTGGCAGCATCAGTTAGAACTTGCCAACACTAAGCGCGTTTTGCACATCCGGGGTACACATTTACTGGATCCGCAAGATGGCAGCCACACCGGTTTTGTGGTGGTATTTGATGATGTCACCGATTTACTATCAGCCCAGCGCGATGCCGCATGGGGCGAGGTGGCAAGGCGTTTGGCTCATGAGATTAAAAATCCGCTCACTCCGATACAATTAGCGGCAGAGCGGATGGAGCATAAACTGGCTGACAAGCTGGACCCGGCCAGTGCCGAGCTACTTGCAAAAAACACACAGACCATCGTGCGTCAGGTAGGTGCATTAAAAGATATGGTTGACGCGTTCAGAGATTATGCGCGCCAGCCTAGCGGCAAGAAAAAACCGCTGGATTTACAGCAGTTACTCACTGAAATTTTAGTGCTGTATGAAGCCTCTCCACTGATTTTAAATCAGGTCAGTGAAGCGCCTTTAATCGTGCTTGGCGATGCCACTCAGCTGCGCCAGGTGATCCATAACCTCTTGCAAAATGCTCAGGATGCCATCACAGGGTCAGAAAATTCCGAAAGTCCCAAGCGAATTTACCTTAAGATGGAAAAAAACGAACGTTTTGCAAGCCTAACCGTTACAGACAGTGGCAGTGGATTTCCAAATGAACTTTTGCCTCGTATTTTTGAGCCTTATGTCACCACCAAAATCAAAGGGACAGGCTTAGGTTTAGCGATCGTAAAAAAAATAATCGAAGAACATCAGGGCCGAATACAGGCCGGCAACAGGGATGAAGGTGGCGCTTGGGTAAGAATCGAGCTGCCCCTCGCGGAGGAAGCAATTGGCTAGTCAGGATATTTTGATCGTCGACGATGAAGTCGGCATTCGCGAATTATTATCGGAAATTCTGCAAGATGAAGGCTATGGCATTGTGCTAGCCGAAAATGCGGAAACCGCCCGTAAAATCAGAAATCAAACCCAGCCACGTCTGGTGCTGCTTGATATCTGGATGCCGGACACCGATGGGATTACTCTGCTCAAAGAATGGTCGCGTAATGGTCAGCTCACCATGCCTGTGGTGATGATGTCCGGCCATGCCACCATTGATACCGCAGTGGAAGCCACTCGTATTGGTGCGCTTGATTTTCTTGAAAAGCCCATTGGTTTGCAAAAACTCCTGGCGACAGTAAAACGCGCCCTGTCGCTGCCAAGCGAAACGCTTGTACGTGCACCCACGCTGGAGCGCCTGGGGGCGGGTATTGCCATTCAGGAGCTGCAGTCCACTTTAAGTCCCTTACGGGGTAAACCTGGCCCGGTCTTACTGCTGGGACTGCCGGGAGTGGGGTTTGAGCACTGTGCACGCTTTTTAAATATGCCCAATGCGCCCTTTGTTTCACCACCGTCAAATGAAGATCTGGCTCAGGCACCGCAAGAGCTGCTCAATAAAGCCACCGGTGGTATTTTATTTCTGCGCGACTTAGCCTGGCTGGACCGCCGCGCTCAGCTTGGACTGAAAAGCGTTCTGCCCAAGCTGGAAAAACAGCGTGTACGCCTGGTTTGTGCATCCAGCAAACCATTGAGTGTTTTGGCAGGCCAGCTGGAACCCGAGCTTTTAAATTATATTTCCCAGCTCAGTATTGCGATTCCTTCATTGGCAGAGCACCGCGAAGATATTCCGCAGCTGGCTGAAAAACTCCTCGCCGATGCAATCAGCATGCATAAACTCGGCCCCCGCTACTTCAGCCCGCTGGCTCTGCAGCTTTTATCGCGGCAGATATGGGCCGGTAATCTGGACGAGCTGGCCAATGTTGTGAAAAGCGTTGCAATTACCAGCCGTGACGGAGAAATCGACAGTGCACCACTGGCGCGTCTTTTATCCCAATTTGCCCCCAATGGCAGTATCAGCACCGAAAGCCACAACCAGCATCTGTCCGGCCTGCCCAATATTGATCTAAGCCTGCCTCTGCGTGAAGCTCGCGATCAATTTGAAAAACTCTATATCGAACGGCAGATTGATCTGTCTAACGGCAATATGAGCCGTGTGGCAGAAAAAGTTGGTCTGGAGCGCACCCACCTTTACCGCAAACTCAAACAACTGGGTATCGCTGTACCTAAAAAGCAGCGAAGTACCGAGGAAGAGTAATGCAGGTAAGACCCAGAGCCCTTCCTGGCGATCTTGATCGCCTGATTGCCAGCGCTGATGAGATCCTTGCCACGCAGGCTAGTGAAAGCCTGCAGCTGGCAAGGCATGCGCTATTACAGTCGCAGGCAAGCGGCTATCGCAACGGGGAAACGCGGGCGGGCCTTGTGCTGGGGAAAGCACAGCTCAGGCTTGGCAAGCCGCAAGATGCACTTGCTACTTTCCGGCAAGCTTTAGGGCTAACCCAGGATTATTCACTCGAAAAAGCATTACTGTTTGAACAGATCGGGCGCAGCTATTTTGATCTTGGTGAAACAACGCAGGCCGCCTGCATCTGGGAAGAGTGCGCAGAACTTGCCAGCAAGAACAACAGCTTCACCCTGTTTATTCAGGCGCAGATCGGGCTGGGGCAGGTTCATTTTGGCTTTGAAGAATATACCGAAGCTCTGCAGTGCCACTACAAAGCATTTGATTTTTTGTACACCAGTAATGATCCGGTATTGCGCTGCCAGGTGTATATCAATATCGCCATTGATCTTTACAGTCTGGAGCGCCTAAATGAAGCAAAAACCATGCTGCAAAGAGCAAGAGACATCTCGCTGACAATTCGTCATTTAGAGCACGAAGCAGAGATTTATCGAATTAGTGGCTTACTGTATTTGAAGCAGGGCGATTTGAAAAATGCCAGGGCTCAGCTCAATAGTGCTTTAAAAATTTGCCTGTTGCAGGATAGTCCATGGCATAAAGCCAGCAGCTTACTAGGGTTAGGCCAATGCGATATGGCTGAGCAACTCTGGGAGAGCGCACGCGTTCAGCTCAATACAGCCTTAACTCTGGCTACCGGCTTACAAAACCCGCATTTATTCTGCCATATTCACCACGCCTTGCATCTTAGCTATATAAACTCTGAAAAAGACGTAGCAACGGCACACCATCTAGCCTACACCCTGCATAAAAACACACTGCAACGCCCCCAGCCCAGCCGCACAGATAAAGCGGCACTTTAAGCCGCCCTGCAAAAACCTCAAAATAAGTAAAACTACTCAATCAATCTCTTTTACTTGCTAAGATGCACATCATTTGCAACCGAGCATCGCTGGCAGTTTATGCATTAAACATAAACACTTAAAAAGTTACTTATATATAAGTATGTAAGCATCAAGAGAAACATTACCCTTCAAAACTTGATGTTTTTTAGCCGAATACATCAATGCTTGTATAAAATCCGCTCTCATTTACTGAAACTGATGCCTGCATTTGGCTCATCAGATGGAAAAACATTGTGTCTAATATTCTGATCCTTGGTGCCGGACGCGTAGGTGCATCCGTTGCTGAACAGCTTGTTCACGAGCGCTATAACGTCACGATAGTGGATGAAAACCCGGAAAGTTTAAAACCACTGGCAGACCGGCTGGACCTGCGCACCGTAGTAGGCCATGCGGCCAGCCCGGCGGTGCTTGCTGCTGCCGGTGCAGCAGATGCAGATCTTTTACTCGCAGTGACACAGCTGGATGAGCTCAATATGGTGGCGTGCAAAATTGCCTATGAGCTATTCAATATCCCGACCCGGCTGGCACGGATTCGTGACCCGGACTTGCTTGCCCATCCGGAATTATTTGCCGATGGCAACTTTGCAATCGATCATGTCATTACCCCGGCACAAATTGTTACCGATTATCTGGTCAGCCTGGTTGAAACACCGGAAGCCCTGCAGGTACTGGATTTTGCCGACGGCAAAGCCCAGCTGGTTGCCACAAGAGTTGAAGCAGGAGCCCATATGGATGGGCAGGATCTGGCCTCGCTCAACAGGCTGCTTCCCAATATAGACCGGCGGGTTGTTTCTATTTATCGCAAAGGTCACCGCATTCACCCTGATGGCAACACAACTTTACAAGTCGGGGACGAGGTTTTTTTTCTTGCCGCAACCGAGCATATCCGGGATGTTATCCAGGAAATGCGGGGCACGGAAACGCCCATCAAACGCATCACCCTTTCAGGAGGTGGCAATGTGGGATTCAGGCTAGCACGTGCTTTGGAAAAAAACTATCAGGTTAAAATTATTGAAGCCAACCGTGAACGCGCCAACTGGCTGGCCGAAGTCCTGCCCGACACGCTGGTACTTAAGGGGGACGCTACTGACGAAGCGCTACTGGAAAGCGAACAGATTGAGCGCTGCGATCTGTACTTTGCTCTGACCTCGGATGATGAAGACAACATCATGTCCAGCCTGTTAGCCAAGCAAATGGGTGCGCGCAAAACCATCGCCATTATCAACCGCTCGCGTTACGTGGATCTGCTGCAAGGTGGCAAGATTGACGTAGCCATCTCACCGGCTGTTGCCACCATTGGCTCTCTGCTGGCCCATGTAAGAAGCGGTGATGTCGTGGCTGTTCACAGCCTGCGCCGTGGCGCTGCCGAGGCCATGGAACTCATTGTGCATGGCACGCCCGCTACCTCGCGAGTAATTGGTAAAAAACTTGACGATATCAAACTGCCTTCGGGGGCAGACCTGGCGGCCATCGTTCGCGGGGAAAAAGTGCTGATTGCCCATGGAAGCACTATCATTGAAGCTGAAGATCATGTGATCCTCTTTGTTGATAACAAGGCTCATATCAGAGAAGTAGAAAAACTCTTTGCCGTTAAAATGGGGTTTTTCTAATGTCCCTCGCTCAACGCATCTTTCCTACGGTGAATATTCTGGCCCGGGTATCGGGCATATTTTCGCTCTGGATTTTGCTGCCCATTGCTGTGGCATGGTTTGGCAATGATAACGGTCTGTGGCCTTTTATTACCTCGCTGAGCAGCCTGCTGCTCTGCAGCGCGGCTTTGGCACTGCTCACCCGCGGCTATAAACGTGAAATGAAAGCACGGGATGGTTTTGTTCTGGTTGTAGGGCTATGGACGGTGCTGCCCGCCGTCTCTGCCCTGCCCCTGCTGCTCTATAACCCCAGCCTCACATTTACCCACGCCTATTTTGAGACCATGTCTGCCCTTACCACAACAGGGGCCACCGTGCTAACCGGCCTGGACCAGCTGCCGCCCTCGATTAATTTATGGCGGCATTTACTTAATTGGCTGGGTGGTATGGGGATTATCGTGTTAGCCGTCGCCATTTTACCCATGCTGGGTGTGGGCGGACTGCAGCTATTTAAGGCTGAAACGCCCGGGCCGATTAAAGATGCCAGGCTCACTCCGCGTATCAGAGAAACCGCCCGCAACTTATGGATTGTCTACGCAGGGCTCACGTTAGCCTGCGCTTTACTGCTTAAGTTTGCCGGAGGCATGAGCTGGCTGGATGCCGTTTGCCACGCATTTGCAGCAATGTGCCTGGGCGGTTTTTCCACTCATGATGCCAGCGTTGGTTTTTTTAATTCGCCCATCATCGAAGCCATCCTGATTGTATTTATGCTGCTGGCCGCCACCAACTTTGCCACGCACTATGTAGCACTAACAGGGCGCAAACTCTCTACCTACTTAAAGGACTCCGAATTCAAAGCCATGATTTTGCTGATTCTGATCAGCACACTTGGCTGTGCAGCCTATCTAGTCGCTCAAAATACCTATGGGGATTATCTGACTTCACTCAGGCATGTCGCCTTTAACCTGGTATCAATTGCTACCGATTCGGGCTTTGCCAGCGTGGATTTTGGCTCGTGGCCTATTTTTGTGCCGCTTCTCATGCTGTTCCTATCCTGTATTACCGCCTGCTCTGGCTCTACAGGCGGCGGCATTAAAATGATCCGGACGCTGATTATGATGCGCGAATCCAGCCGGCAAATGTCAAGCTTACTGCACCCCAATGCAGTGCATCCGCTACGAGTCAACGGCATGGCGATTCCGCACCAGATTATTTTTGCCGTCATGGGATTTATTTTTCTATACGCAATGAGTGTGTTTGTACTCACCTTTTTACTATTACTTTCTGGTCTGGACTTTCTCTCCAGCTTTACCGCCGTCATCGCCTGCATTAATAACGCAGGCCCCGGCCTTGGTGTTGTCGGCCCTGCATCCAACTATGGCGTACTAAGCAATATACAAATCTGGATTTGTAATTTCGCCATGCTGCTTGGGCGCTTGGAGGTCTTTTCGCTGCTAATTTTATTTACGCGTGTTTTCTGGAAATCCTAAGCAATATCAGGGAGTAAAACCCAAATCTACCAACTAAAGATCAAAAGCATTGCTGGCTTTTATAGGGTGTCCAAGCCGATTTTCTTGCGCATCACTTTCGCCCCATAACGACCTTATCGTTGAGCCCCCTATAACTCATGTGCAGGCGTTGCATCATTCGTAGGACAGGTGCTAAGCAAAGTCTAAAAGACCTTTTTAGTGCCTGCGGCACATTAATTTTGGAGCGGTAGCCACCGCGGGGGCCTTCCTTTCTTGAACGGCCAAGAAACGAAGCCAAAGAAGGCCGCCCCACGAAACACGAAGGCCCCTGCGCTGCGGACAATCGAGTCGGCGGCGGGCGGGATTGGCTCGCTGCCTCGCTCCCTTGCCGAAACCCCGCCCCGCTTGTTCCTCGCTACGGCGTGTTTCAAGGGGACTTTAAAAAGCCCCATGCAGAGCGCGCGGTCATTACATTTTTTCGCTGTTTGCTATGATGAAGCCAAATTGCTTAGCACCGATAACCACTCCCCCTCCCTACATACTCTGTTTTTCCCAAAGGTAATACGTCAATACAAGCGCAAATCTGAAGCTGTTAAACTGCGCGTCCTACCGCAGCACAACGATCAATAGAGCCTTAAAATGGATGTATTCATCACCGGTTTTTTACTTTCTATTTCACTTTGCCTGGATCTGGGCATCGTCAACGTCGCCCTGATCGATACCAGCCTGAAACACGGCCCCCGCCCCGCGCTGTGGATGGGCTTTGGCTCGTGTTTTGGTGATATGGTTTGGGCGATTGTTTCTCTTTTAGGCATGAGTGTCTTGCTGCAATTTACGGCAGTCAGGTGGATCACCTGGCTTGGTGGCGGTACAGTTTTACTTTATCTTGCGGTCAAAATGGCAAGGCAGGCCTGGCAAGACGCCCGGCAAGTAGAAAGTACCTCCATTCCTCATACGGGCCGCAGAGGGATGTTTAGCAAAGGCATGATGCTGGCTATGGCCTCGCCTTCATCCATTCTCTGGTTTGCCGCGGTAGGCGGCAGCCTGATCGCTCAGGCCACCGATGGCAGCCTGCTCTCTACAACGCGTTTTCTTAGCGGATTTTTTACCGGCGGCATGGCCTGGACTTTGCTGATGGTTTACAGCGCCACCCACGGGGCCAGGCTATTTGGTCAGCGTTTTACCCAAGGCTGCCTATTACTATCAGCCGTGCTTTATCTATGGTTTGCCGGTTTAGTGCTGGTAAATGGCTATCGAAATTTAATGATTTAAACTCCGAAATAACATAACTTTTAAAAATATAACAAAATACCTTTTATTAAAAAATAAAACACTAAATCTTCAAGCACAAAAAAGACGGCATTTCACGAAAAAGTAAATTTAAAATTACAAAGCTACGCTCAATAATATGCCACGTAGCCCGGGCGATATCCAATCCTATCAACTTAAAAACGGCATCGTAGGATGCGGCTTTAGCCGCGAATATTTTAAAAGCAGCGCTTTCGCGGCTAAAGCCGCTCCTACAAAAATATCTAAAATCATGCTTTTTCTCTACGTTGATAGGATTGAGGCTGTATCCTCTGCAATTAAAATGCCGGAACTACTGCGCCTGCATATTTACCTTCAATAAAAGTCTTAACCTGCTGGCTGGTTAAAGCTGCAGCTAATTTTTTAATAGCAGTACTATCTTTATTATCCGGACGGGCCACCAGATAATTCACATAGGGCGAGCTGCGATCTTCCAGAGCTAATGAGTCTTTAAGCGGATTTAGCTTGGCTTCCAATGCATAATTAGTATTAATTAGTGCCAAATCAACCTGATCCAATACCCGCGCCAGCATGGCGGCATCCAGCTCTTTAAACTTTAATTTCTTCGGGTTTTCAATAATGTCTTTAGGGGTTGATAAAGCATTCTTTGCATCTTTCAGTTTTAATAGACCTGATTTTTGCAGCAGTAATAAAGCACGGCCGCTATTGCTGCCTTCGTTTGGAATAGCAATCGTTGCACCATTTGGTAAGTCTTTTAATAATTTATATTTGCGTGAGTAAGCGCCAAACGGCTCTATATGCACACCTGCTACAATCACCAGATTTGTGCCCTTACCTTTATTAAAATTATCTAAATAAGGCTTAGTCTGAAAGTAATTGGCATCAATATTTTTTTGATCAACTTGTAAATTAGGCTGCACATAATCAGTAAAAACTTTAACTTGTAAATCAACACCTTCTTTAGCTAATTGGGGTTTAAGCAGTTCCAAAATTTCAGCATGAGGAACAGCTGTTGCAGCAACAGTGAGTTTTTCTGCCGCCTGGGCAAACCCGGTTGCCAGTAAAGCAGCCAGGGTACTAAGAACCAGTGTTTTTTTCATTTCAATTCCTTCTTTATTGTGCGGGGCTAAAGCCGAATGTCTTGATTTGCCTGAAGTCTAACAAGCATTATTCGCACAAAAAAGAAATATTAAATAACTTATATATAACAAAACAAACTATTAACCGATTTTAGAAGATAATCCCAAATGCATATTGATCGACCCACAAAAGCATGCAAGGATACATCTTGGCAAACGAAATCATAAAGGCGAGTACAATCAAGGCTCTATAAGGATTGAATGACCGTTATGCCCCTTCACTACCTCCGCACCCTTACCGCCCCAGAACGTACCGACAGCAATAATCTACACCTTGGAATTACCCTCTGCTTTGTTGCAGGCGCGACCAACGCAGGAGGTTTTTTGGCCGTTGGCCAGTATACATCGCATATGACGGGAATTTTATCGGGGCTGGCCGATAACTGGGTGCTGGGCAAGCCCTCCCTGATCATTGCTGCTGTAGCCAGTTTACTAATGTTTATGGCAGGAGCCATTGCGTCGACCCTGCTGATAAACTGGGCACGCCGCCGGGGTAGCCGCAGCCTATATGCGGAGCCCCTGATGCTGGAGGCCTTGCTCTTACTCTGTTTTGGCCTGCTGGGCGGCCAGCTTGACTCTCACTCGGGCAGCCTGATTTCCCTTACCATGCTACTGCTGTGCTTCATTATGGGCCTGCAAAACGCCATCATTACCAAGATTTCCAAAGCGGTAATTCGCACGACCCACCTGACGGGCCTCATCACCGATATCAGCATCGAGCTTGGGCGGCTATTTTATTGGAACCGCAATCCCGGCGCCTCCGCCCATATTAAGGTGCTGTGCGATCGTAAACACCTCAAAGTACAAAGCAGTCTGGTCATGGCATTTTTTTGTGGCGCAGTACTGGGAGCCTATGGCTTTAGCCATTTGGGCTTTAGCTCAACTATTTTTCTGGCATTTATTCTGGCACTTCTTGCAATCGGGCCACTGATTAAAGATTTTTAGCTCTACCAGGATTCTTCACGCGGCGCACGAACAGCCAGCCACAGCAGCAGGGCAATAGCGCCATAAGGCCACAAATCACTAATAACCGCCGACAGGCCATTAAAGTGCAGCAAGTGCCCGTAATGCCAGCGAAATAGCGGCAAGGTAGCAGATAACTGTGGCGTCAATGGCCACAACCAGCTAATCACCAGAGCAAAAGCCAGCGCCAGCGCACCAACTAAGGCTCTCCACCGCCGGTTCAGACGCCAGAGCAGCACCAGGGCCAGCGTGCCCAATGCGCCTCCCACCACAATATTGATATTGATCCAGGCAAAGAACTGCGCGGGTTTAAGCAGTAAGCCCGCAAAGCCCAGCTTGAGCAGCAGGGCGGTCAACAGAGTAAAGCGAATTGCCTTAGGGCTTTGCCAGGTATGGCGCACCAAAACCGACACAAACAATGCCACCCCCAGAAAGTGCAGCATCATGCCACCGCCTTCCAGCAATCTTAAAAAAAGCTTGGCATTTTGTAATGGCGATTCAAAAGGCTGGGGTAAGCCGGGAAATTCAACCACCACACCCAGAAAAGGCTGTGACGGGTCCAGTTGAGTAATAAACCACAAAACCAGCCAAGTGATGCCCCACTCCACAGCCGGACCCGGCGCAAACCAAGCATGACGAGCGGCCAGCCAGCGGTTTTGCCAGTAACGATGCCCTAAAATAAGCGCTAATAGCACACCAAGAAAGGCACCAAAACTATTGCTTAAAATATCTAAATTAGACGCTACGCGGCCAGGCAAAAATTGCTGAATAAACTCAACTGTCGATGATAAAACCAAACCCGACAATGCCGCTAAAAAACTGCCATAGCGAAGATGACGAAAAGAAATGGCAAGGCTAAAACCCAGGGGTAAATAAGCCAGCACATTAACCGTATTATCGAAGAAGGTGAAGTAATAAGGCAGAGGATAGGCAAAAAACGCCCAGACCGGTTCCCCTGTAAAACGCCAGCCACTAAAAGGATAAAGGCTGATCACCAGAATCACCAGCACCGAGCAAAAAGCAATATACCGAGGCACTCTAGTCGGGGCAATTTGCCGGGAAAGATAACTGATGGTGAGGAAATGTTTCATTCAAAAAAAGGGAGAGCCACACTCTTGCAGCCCTCCCCGATGCCCATTATTTAGAGGTTTTAACCTGAGTCCACAGGCGGCTTAAATCACGGCGTTGCTTGGCATCAAGCGGCTTAAGTTGCTGCAGTTTTTTTAACGCTGCATCATCCGGAAATACCGCAGTATTCTTTTTCATTTCAGCATTTACAAAAGGTGCAGCTGCGCTATTTGGATTGCCCGTCCCCACCATATTAGTCAGCTCGCTAGAATTTTTGCCCTCCAGCATAAAGTTAACAAATTTATGCGCGAGATCCGGGCGGGGTGCGGACTTTAACAGCATCATATTATCCACAGACAGGGTGTTCCCTTCCTTTTGCAGGCCATAGCTGATACTAAAGGCTCGCTTGGCGGTTTTAGCATCGGTTGCAGCCTGGAACATATCACTAGAGTAACCATGAGCTACCCAGATATTACCCAGGGTTAATTCCTTGATATAACTTTGTGAATTAAATGCTGCCCAGAAAGGCTTGGCCTTGATAATGGTTTCCTGCGCTTTTTTCCACTCTTCCGGCTTAGTGGAGTTTGGGGAAAAACCGTTATACATCAAAGATGCCGCAAATAATTCATTCGCATCATCAAGAACCGTTACCTTGCCTTTAATTTTAGCCAATACTACCGGATCAAAAATCACGGACCATGAATTTGGCTCAATACCCAGCTCTTTTAGCTTGGTTTGATTAAAGCCCAGCAAAGTCGTGGTAAAAGAATAAGGCAAAGAGAACTGATTACCCGGGTCAAACTGGCTATTTAAAAATGTTGGACTCACATTTTTGATATTAACAAGTTTGGATTTATCCAGCGGCTGCACCATACCCTGCTTAATCAGAGGGGGCATTGCAAACCCGGTAGGCACAACCACATCATAGCCTTTAGCACCGGCGCTCAGTTTAGCCAGCATCTCCTCCATTGCACCATAATAATCTTGTACCACCCGACATTTACATTCTGCCTGAAAACGTTTAACCGTTTCTGGCGCAATATAATTGTTCCAGTTATAAATGTGGAGCACGTCTTCGGCATTTGCCACGCTGGCAGCCAATAAAAACGTGAACAATAATTTCTTCATGTCTCAAATACTCCAAGACGGTTAAATTAAAAAGACCCGCTGATTATGCCCTGTTTTACGCAATCTATTTCCAGCACCAGTACAAATATTACGGATATAGCATCAGCATAAAAAACCAGCTCATCCGCACATTAAATGACACTGGCGTCGCAAAGGCAGATCATGCCCGCCTCAGCCAAATTACTTCGCTCTTAAAGCTCCGGGAGCCAATTTTCCGGCAATCAAAATCAAGGCCAAAGTCAGCAGCATCAACAATGTGGAAATCGCATTTACTTCCGGCGTTACGGCGATTCTGATCATGGAGTAAATTTGCAGCGGCAAGGTAGAAGCGCCCGCTCCTGCCGTAAAAAAGGTAATCACAAAATCATCAATCGATAAAGTGAATGCCATCAAAGCACCAGCAATAATCCCCGGCATAATTAAAGGCATAGTAATTAAATAAAATGCCTGTAATGGTGTGGCTCCCAAATCTCGTGCAGCCTCTACCAACGCTTCATCCATACCCTGCAGGCGCGAGCGCACCACAATTGCTACAAAACCAATACAGAAAGCGATATGCGCCAGTGCGACCGAAAACAAACCCAATGTCATATTTAGCATGACAAAAAACATTAATAGCGAAACGCCCATTAAGATTTCAGGAATAGCAATCGGGGTGAGCACTAAAACCGGTAACAGGCGCAGCTTGTATTTATACATCGCCATACCCGCTAAAGTACCGAAAATAGTGGCAAAAACACTGGTAATCACACCAATCAATAAAGAGTTACGAGCTGCAAGCAGCATCTGCTCATTATTAAATAAAATGCGATACCACTTAAACGTAAACCCAACCCATTCGGCATTTAAGCGTGAATCATTAAAGGAATACACCACCACGATCACAAGCGGTAAATACAAAAAGCCATAGGTTAATAAGGCCACTGCCCATAGCCATTTATTTTGCTTAGTCATGTTATTTTTTCCTTCCACGACTAATCAAGGTCGCTAATACCGCCAGCAGCAGCACACCCCCCGTGAGCATAATCGACAAAGTTGAACCAAAGGGCCAGTCACGGCTATCCAGGAACTGCTGTTTAATTAAATTCCCCACCATAATGCCATCGGTGCCCCCCACCAGATCAGGCACGGCAAACATACCAAGAGCCGGAATAAACACGAGAGCGGCACCAGCCCAAACACCGGGCAGAGAAAGCGGCCAGGTAATTCTCCAGAAACGCTGCCAGGCCGATGCACCTAAATCCTGTGCAGCAGCAAGCAGTGCCATATCGTGCTTTTCCAAATTTGCATAGAGCGGCAAGACCATAAACGGTAAATGCACATAGACCAGCACCACAATCACCGCAAAATGGGTAAATAGAAACTGCTGCGGGCCAATACCAAACCATGCTAATACGCTGTTTACCGTCATGGCAAAATAGCCCTGAGGTCCCAGAATAATCATCCAAGCATAAACACGGATTAGAAAATTACTCCAGAAAGGCAAAATCACCAATAATATGAGTAAATCACGGTATTTCTTTGGACTACGCGCAATCAGCCATGCCAACGGATAAGCCAGAATAATACAAAATAGTGTTGTTAAACCTGCGTACCAGAATGACTTAACAAATAATTCAACGTAAACGCCGTCTTCAAAAAAACGACTGAAATTTTCCAGCGTCAGAAAATCACGCCAGTTTTGTGAATTAATTAAAAGCGTACGCACACCAGTATCAGGGTGGATATCCACCAGCGGCATCAGACCGCCATATTCGCCTGGAAAACGAAACGCCGAGAAAATCATGATCAGCGTAGGGATGGCAAAAAAGATCAATAAGTACAAAAGAGGCGGGCCAGAAATTAGCCACTTCGCCAGACCGGGCGATTTTACTTTGGACATCTCGCCCCCTTAAGACAGCAAAAAGTGGCCGGCGTCATAACGCCATGCCAGCTCTACTGCATCATTGTCATCAAAGAATTTGGCGCGACCCGCTGCAGAATTAGGCAACATGGCTTCAACCAGGATGCCATTATCTAATTTCACGATATAAATGGTAACGTCCCCAAGATAGAGGCAGTTTTCAACCGTTCCCTTAAAGTGCACTTCATCTGCATCTGTATTATCCAAGCTGGCTGCCAGCTTAATTTTTTCAGGGCGTAAGCTCAGCGTGCCTTTCTGACCAACTACAGCGTCCGCAACCAAAAGAGCTTCGGCAATACCAACGCCCGCAATTTCAAGCTGCATACGGTCGTT
The DNA here is from genome assembly GCF_003952345.1 of Iodobacter ciconiae. NCBI lineage: Bacteria > Pseudomonadati > Pseudomonadota > Betaproteobacteria > Neisseriales > Chitinibacteraceae > Iodobacter > Iodobacter ciconiae. The sequence goes on from NZ_CP034433.1 coordinate 2,519,784, forward strand.
TGAAATTGATTTAATCGTGGCATCAAGTAAATTGCACTGACCAATAAAATCGGCAACAAAGCGGCTTTTCGGATAGCTGTAAATCGTTTCAGGCGCATCCAGCTGCTCCACCTGCCCCTTATTCATTACGGCAATCCGGTGTGATAAGGCCAAAGCCTCGCCCTGATCGTGTGTCACATACACAAAGGTCACACCTACTTCTTTTTGCAGGGTGATCAGCTCCATCTGCATCTGCTCGCGCAATTTGGCATCGAGTGCAGATAAAGGCTCATCCAGCAGCAAAAGACGTGGGCGATTCACCAAGGATCGGGCAATGGCGACACGCTGACGCTGGCCACCGGATAATTCATGCGGAAACCGATGTGCGAACTCCTGCAAACGCACGTCTTCCAGAATTTCCGCCACGCGAAACTTAATCTCGGCAGCAGAAGCCTTCGCCATTTTCAAAGGAAAGGCAATATTGTCAGCCACGCTCATATGCGGAAACAGTGCGTAATTCTGAAATACGGTATGCACCGGGCGCTTTTCTGGCGGCACCAGGGACATATCTTGCCCATCGAGCAAAATAGCACCCGAATCTGGCTGCTCAAAACCAGCCAACATCCGTAAAAGCGTAGTTTTTCCACAGCCCGAAGGGCCAAGCAAAGTAAAGAATTCACCGGCTTTTACCGACAAGCTCACATGATTAACGGCAATGAAATCGCCGAAAGTTTTTACGACGTCACGGATCTCCAGCAGGGCCATAGTCTTCTCACAAAAAAACGGTCGCCATTCTAACAAAAACTTACCCCCGGGGAGTTTTTCTAAGCGCTAAAATCGGCATTTGTCATTAGTAAAATAAAACATACTCTGTGGCTTAAAAATAGTGATCAGCCCTTAACGGGCCTCTATCGGCAAGGGCAAGCCACAATATGAGCTCAGGCGCTCTTTTTTACTGATAACAAAGGATAAAACAGGCATTATTTACAAAGCATGGAAAGCAAATCGAAATACAATGGGATGTGAAGCTTCTCACCAGAAACAGCATACAAAAATATCCTCCGGCACAAATTGTGCTGGTAGCATCTGCTCCCGGTAAGAAGGCATCAACTCTGGAAGATAAATCTATTAATAAGGTTAATTAATACTAAGCTGCTTCTGTTTGATTTAGCCCCCCAAAATAGCATCCTCAAACCCTCGATAACTAAAATAGCTGCAGACAAAAAATTGGTAGCCAAATATCGCGGTAAGTGCTCCAGACATCGATGAATCATTTACAATCATGCTAATGGAGTGCTTATAAAAGGTAACTGGCACCCACTTGCAAATTAAACAAAATGACAAGAACACCTGCTTAGTTTTGCTCAACACGAGCAACATACTCCAGCTAAAAAAACGAATACACGGCCCAAAACCCTTAGCACGATAAGACCTATACAATTGGAAACACGCCTTCCCGTCTCAGCTTTACAAGCTGGCCTATTTATCAGCGAACTTGATCGCCCATGGTTAGACACGCCCTTTTTGCTGGAAGGGTTTCTGCTTGAAACCTCCGAGCAACTCGCCCAGCTCAAAGAATACTGCCAGTTTGTAACGGTTAACTTTGACCGCTCAACGGGAGGCAGGGAGCAATGGGGATTTTTAAGCGACCAAAAATCTGATAAGGAAATATTTACTCCACAGCTTCAATACCAAACTGTAGAAATTAAAAAGCAGATCTCCCTGCTCAAAGAATTGCGCCAACGTTTCGCTCTCTGGTCACAAAGAAGGAATAGTAAAACCCAGGAGCCCTACACAGAGCCACAAATTATTATTTATGCTGACAGCATACCGATTAAGAAGGAAATCCCCCAGGCTCAAGTAGTACATCGCATGGCTAGCGACGTAATAGAAGCCGCAATGGAAGCCATCAGCAAAGATTTACAGCCCAGAACAGAAGTCATCAACGACATTGTTTCCAAAATGGTTGATTCAATTATCCGCAATCCCAGCGCCCTGCTTTGGTTATCTCAACTAAAGGCCACCGACAACTACGCCTATGGTCATGCGCTCGACACCGCTGTCTATATGCTGGCCTTTGGCAGGCACCTTGGCTATCCGCAAGAAGACCTGCACAAACTGGGTTTTGCAGGCTTAATGCTTGATATTGGCAAAATGAAATTACCGGAGAATCTGCTCAAACACAGCGGTCCTTACTCGCCCAACGAGTTTTCCATAATGAAAACACACGTCAAGCACAGCCTGGATATTCTGAATCAAATTAAAGAAGTACCACTTGATGTCTACGATATGGTAGCGCGCCATCACGAGCGTATTGATGGCAGCGGCTATCCTGCCGGCTTAAAAGGCGAGAGTATTGGTTTATTTTCCTGCATGGCAGGCATCGTAGATTGCTTTACCGCCCTGACCAGCGATCGCAATCATGCCGAAACAAAGAATTCGCATACCGCCTTGCAGCTTTTATACAAGTGGAGTGATAAATACTTCCACCCGGCTCTGGTTGAGCAATTTGCCCAATGTATTGGTATTTTTCCCGTCGGCACCCTAGTTGAGCTAAGCAGTGGCGATATCGGGATCGTGGCAGGGCAAAATCGCAGCAGAAGACTCAGGCCTAAAATACTTTTAGTTTTAGGGCCAGATAAACAGCCCCACGCCCGGCCCAATCTATTGGATTTAATGGTTAATCCGGTCATGAATGCAGGCCAGGAAATCTGCATTCGCAGAGAATGGCCACAAGGAAGCTTTAATATTGATCTTCGGGAGTATTTCCTGGGATGAAAGAGAACGCCCCGGCAAATACCGATCTTGCCATCCTTGCCAGCTATCAACTTAACGAGCAATTTACTCCCCAGCTTGAAACCCTGATACAAACACACTGCCAGGCTGTAGATCAAACCCTCTACCAGGATTATTTTCAGGCTCTGATTCAGGGCAAAGCTCTTGCACTATGGTCACAGCTTAGCCCTCATGGCCTAAACCTGTCAACGCTGCTGCTACTGGGCTGGCGCGAGCTGATTTTGCAATATTTGCCCACCGAAGCCAATGCACCCATAGACCGGCTATGCCTGGCTGAGCTGGCAAAACCCCAGCAATACACGCTTTCTTCCCTGCAAACCAGCTCACCAGCCCATGGACTGGAAAATGCCAAACGACATACCCAAGCCGGACGCAGCATTGCCCTGCTCTATATCAAATTTGGCCATATTGAATCCTTATGCCCAAACACCAGCCAGCCCTTAAATGAAATGCTGCGCCAGGAAGATAGGCTTTATCCCCTAGAAAACGGCCTGCTGCTCATTCTGCCCAATATGGCAGGAGAAGGGCATTCATTACTGGCAGCCAACCGGGCACAACAACTACTCGCGCACTCTTTTACAGAGCATTCAACCAATCTACGTATTGGTATCGCCTTGTGGCCAGAGCACGGACAAACCGCCAAACAACTAATTCTGGCAGCACAGGCTGCGGCCAAACATTGCAGCAATGAAGAGCCTGCCATTTATCAAGCCAAACGGGATATTCAGGGGCGCCTGCTGGGTAAACTGGAAAAGCCACTCAGAGACGCACTGGCACAAAACCGTTTTCATCTGGCGTTTCAGCCACAGCTTCAGCCCGGCCCAAACGGCCCTTCATACAAAGGAGCCGAAGTCCTGCTGCGCTGGCAAGATGCCGAGCTTGGCGCAATCCGTCCCGATGAAGCGGTACTGGTTGCAGAACTGCTTGGCCTGATGCCGCAACTCACCCGCTGTGTCATTCACTCTGCTCTGCGAGAATTTTCCCTGCTGATCAGGCAAGGACTTAGCGGCAGTTTAAGCATCAATCTTACCCCATCCAATCTGCTTGATTCCCGCCTGGCACAAGAAGTCGAAAACGCGCTGCAGCTTTGGAATATACCGGGGGAGCGGATTATTTTTGAGATTACCGAATCGGCAGCAATCGAAGATCTGGAGGCGACAATAAACAGCCTGCAGGCACTCAAAGCACTGGGGTGCAAATTAGCACTGGATGACTTTGGTACGGGCTATGCCTCACTTTCCTACTTAAAGCGCTTACCAATTGATGAATTAAAAATTGACCAAAGCTTTATCCGCACCATCATTCAAAATGAAACAGATGCACATATCGTTGAAAGCGTCATCAAGCTAGCTCATACCCTTGGCCTGAGTGTAGTTGCTGAGGGCGTTGAAGATCAGGCCACTCTGGAGATACTGGTGTCCTACGATTGCAATTTAATCCAGGGGTATTACTTCAGCAGCCCCCTCAGCCCTGGCGACTTAATACAGTTTTGCCAGCGGTTGCAGCCTGTAAAACCCATATAACCGTAAAACAATGCTCTACAAAACCTAATATATATGAGACGGGGCAATAATGAACTGGCAGCAGCTGCTTAATGCCAAGCGACTTGGCACGGTACGAAATGATTTGTTTCCCCACGAAACAGGGCGCAGTGATTTTCATAAGGATCACGACCGGATTGTCTTTTCATCCCCTTTTCGCCGCCTGGGCCGCAAAACCCAAGTCCACCCGCTCACTGAAAATGATCACGTACATACACGGCTAACGCACTCGCTTGAAGTCAGCTGTGTAGGGCGCAGCTTAGGCGTCATTGTCGGACAAAGGTTGCAATACACCCTGCCCCAGCACATCACTCCTTACGATATTGGTGCAATCGTGCAAGCCGCCTGTCTGGCCCATGATATTGGCAATCCTCCCTTTGGCCATGCCGGAGAATACGCGATTCGCGATTGGTTTTGCCGTGATCAGCACGCCTATTTACTCCAGAATCTGAGTACCAATGAACGACTGGATTTAATGACCTTCGAAGGCAATGCCCAGGGCTTTAGGGTAGTCACCCAGCTGGAAAACCACCGTTTTGAAGGCGGCATGCGCCTCACCTACGCAACACTGGGCACCACACTGAAATACCCCTGGACCTCCAGTGATGCGACGCCCGGTGGCAAATTCAGCTGCTATCAGTCAGAGCAAAATATCCTGGAGGAAATCGCCACCGAGCTGGGCCTGCCCATGCTTGGAAAAAACCGCTGGGCCCGCCATCCGCTCTCCTACCTGATGGAGGCTGCCGATGATATTTGCTACGCCATTCTTGATTTGGAAGACGGCATAGAAATCGGCATGCTGGCCTACGAGCAGGTAGAGCCACTTCTGATTAAAATTTGCGGTGGCGAGCAAGATCTGCTTGAGCTGGAAATTGCCGCAGCCCCATCTGCCCGGCGAAAAATATCGCTATTGCGCGGCAAAGCAATCGAGCGCTGTATACATGATGTAAGCGAAACATTTATGCAGCACTACACCACCATTATGCAAGGCCAGTTTCAGGGCGATTTACTCAGCGCCACACCAAGCAGCATGCGAGATGGCATCAATGCTGCCAAACAGCTTGCCCGTGACCGGATTTTTAATGAAAGGCGAAAAATCGAAATCGAAGTAGGCTCCTTCACCTGCCTTGATATTCTGCTCAACGCCTTTTGTAATGCAGCTTACCAGCAAAAAGTATCACCACAGATGAGTTTTAGAATGAAAAGGATTCTTGATTTAATGGAATACAATGCTCCCCAAAAAGAATGGTCTCTCTATGAAAGCTACAGCCGTGTACTCGATTTTATTGGCGGGATGACAGACAACTATGCAACCTATCTAGCGCAGCAGGTAGGAGGAATGGGGCGTTGAGCGCAGAAATACCAGCCCCTCCCATCCTTTATGCAACACATCATTTTTTAATAAATCACCCAGCTTGTCCGTCTTTGCAGCAAGGAAACAGAACAATGAAAAATTTCATTCTAGCCATAGCGTGTACTCTTAGCCTAAGCGGCTGTGCCGTCGTCGCCGTCGGCGCTGCGGCAGTTAGCGTCACCAGCACAGCCGTTGGCATGGCCTGGGATGTAGGTAAGGCGGGAGTTTCAGGTGTGGCCTCCGTGGGTGGCGCGGCGATAGATGCTTTAAGCAGCAGCCCTGCACCCGCTCCCAGTTTGCCTGCCGCCGCACCGGCAGCCTATATTCCCCCCGCTCAAAACCCGGTTTCAAGTGAAGCAGAAGTACGTGCATTAAAACCTGAATAAACAAATTCCCCCGACCACAAGCCAAGCGGGTATAGCCATATACCTGCCTTGTAATTACATTGTGGCTGGCGTAATCAATTCATAAAAAAATACCGCATACTGATACTCCAGCATGCGGTATAAACTTGAAAAATATATTTACTAATCAGCCTGATTTAAATATATTTTTTGATTTGCCATTGATTCAAATGGCTTATTTTTAGAATTTTGTCCCTAAACCAAAACCAATAACCCATGGATTAATTTTCAAAGTACCTAAATCAGCTCCATTCAAACTCACATCTGTTTTAATCCAGAGCTTCTTCACGTCCACATTAATAAATATATTTTTACTTACCGCAAAGTCTGCACCAATTTGCAATGCACCGCCAAAACTATTGTTATCAATTGTTAAAGCCTGATTACCTACTTTCAAATCATTTTTATAAAAGCGGGTGTAATTCAGGCCTGCACCCACATAAGGCCGGAAAAAACTTTCAGGAGAAAAATGATATTGCAAGGTAACAGTGGGAGGCAAAACAGAAACTTTACCCAAGCTGCCAAGACTTGATGTCACTTCATGGCGAGTTGTGCCCAAGATCAATTCTGCACCAATGTTATTGGTGATCATATAGGTGAAATCCAGCTCGGCTGTCGTATCTGAATCTGCACCTACACTCAGAGTACTTAATGCACCATCGGTGCTATCTGCAGGTGCAACATTAATAACCCGCAAGCGGGCTAAAATATCACCCGGAGCCGCAAATGAAGCGACAGAAACCAAGCTCAACATAGCGGCAATCAAAGTTTTTTTCATGCTATTACTCCGGATTTTATTCAAAATAAAATTGATATCTGAGTAGATACTGGCAGGGGGTTTTTCCTTACCTAACGCCGTGCCCAGCCAAGAAGGGAGTGAAATGTAGCAAATAAAAAACGACTACATTTTGAGCCAGATCAGAAAAAACGCATTCAACAGTAAATGAACTTTTATTTTAAATAGAAAAACAGACATAAATGCTTTTTAATAATACCTGCAATAACAGCCTAATCAATAATACAAATGAGCAGAGAATCATTCACGAATAAAACCAGATTCTCTTGCTAATCACTCCAAATATACAAAATACACCCTACATCATTAAACCTACACTCAATCACAATTTACTAAAGCCGGCATCCCGTAAAACCATCAATACTACCGGCTAAATCCATACTCGCCAGTTATTTTAAACCTTTAGCACTATTTACCTAACCATATGCACAGCCCATAAGCGGTTGAATTCACACAAATTTAATTTTAAAGAATGATATATAACCCAAAACACAAAGCAGTTGCTAGAATCGCAGGATCGATCACCACTATCACTCACTGAGATTATCAATGCTTTCCAATCTGCGCTTTTTTAAAAGCTCCTTTATCGTCACCTTTCTTGGTTTGGCCGCAGCCTACTGGTTAGGCGGCCCTAAGGCCATGTTTATTGCCGCTATTTTATCGGTATTAGAAGTATCACTTTCTTTTGACAACGCCGTTGTCAATGCAACGGTACTGAAAGATATGGATGCCGTCTGGCGCAAACGCTTTATAACCTGGGGTATGCTCATTGCCGTATTTGGGATGCGGGTTATTTTCCCGGTACTAATTGTGGCCGTTATTGCACACCTCACTCCATGGGCCGCTTTAATGATGGCAGTTAGCCAGCCGGAACAATACGCCTCAGCATTAACCTCATCCCATATTGTAGTGGCAGGCTTTGGCGGTACATTTTTGATGATGGTATTTTTAAAGTTCTTTTTTGATCAGGAGAAAGAGATTCACTGGTTGCATATTGTTGAGTCTCCTCTGGTTAAAATGGGAAAAATGGGGGGAATTGAAATTGGTCTCTGTTTAATCATTGTTTATCTGATTTCTAATCAGCTTGCTGATCATGGCCAGCTTAGTTTTATTTTGTCCTCTATCGCCGGGATAGTCACTTACATTATTGTTGACGGATTTGGCTCTTTATTGGGCGGGGAAGAAAACCACGGCCAAACAACCGTAATCAGAACAGGTTTCTCCGCATTTATGTATTTAGAAGTACTCGATGCCAGCTTTAGCTTTGATGGTGTAATTGGTGCATTTGCTTTATCCAATAACATTTTTATTATTGCAATTGGCCTGGGTATTGGCGCAATGTTTGTTCGCTCGCTCACCATTATGTTTGTAGAGAAAGAAACACTGGATCAATTCAGATACCTGGAGCACGGTGCATTTTATGCAATTGGTGCCCTTGCCTTTATTATGTTTATTGGTACATTCCACGAGATTCCAGAAATTATTACCGGTTTAATTGGCGCAGGCTTAATTGGTGTTTCATTACTGGCATCGCTACATCATAAAAAACACAACTAAAAAAATAAAAAGGGCGATCTTTGTATCGCCCTTTTTTTCGCTATTAAAAAGATAAGTCTGATATCAATAGTAACATTTGCTACGTTTAGCCTATTTACTTAAAAAATGGCAGTTAAGCATCCAGAGTACAAGGCAGGCCGGGGACTATTTCGAAAAATTACCCCAAAATATCCTCTAATCTTTGGATCCCTTCTTAAACCGCAAACCAAATCCAAATCGATCACTAAGCTGCTCATGCGCGCTTTTACCAGCGGAGTGGGCAAAGTACTCTACCAGTTTGGTGACTTGCAAATTACCCGCTATGTTTTCAATCATGGCAATCGCACACATTGATGCATTACTCCCCTGATCCAAACGAACCTCCACCGGCGCTCTGCCCGGCACTTCGATCACCACCACCCCATCAGTTGCCGCCCAGTTGGCTGCGCCTTCGTAGATAAAAGTAAAGATCACCAGCCGCTTAATATGCTGGAACTGATCGCCATTGATAAAGATATTCTCCCCCCCCGCATTGCTGCCGGAGCGATCGTCTCCCTCCAGGTGAATAAAAGGCGCTTGTGTAAAGCTGCCCCAGCTGTTGCCCAGCGCTTGAACGCCACCGGGCGTGCCGTCAACCATTTGAAACATACAGGCTAAATCAAGATCAATCCGACCATTGACTGATTGCTTATTCATCAGCTTATTTAAAAAACCAGTCTTTTCAGGAGCCCCTCCCTGTGGCGATTGATTCCAGTTTAAGTTAACGCGAATACGGCCAAAACCACCGCCAGTGTTTTTCTCTAAAGAAATCTTATCACCGCGTTTTTCCAGCGTGATCTTAGACAGGGAAACTGGCTTTGGAGCTAGGGCTGGTGCAGCAACCGGTGCAACTTCCGTACCGCCAAAATGCTTCAGCAGCGCCGACAAACCGCCACTAAATCCTTGCCCCACCGCAGCAAAACGCCATTGCCCGTCCCGCCGGTAAAGCTCCCCCACAATAACCGCTTTTTCATCCTGAAAATCAGCCCCAGTCAATGCAAATTCCACATTCCCCAGACACATGCTGCTGTTAGCCAGCTGGCGCATCGTGCCTTCGCCACTGATTGATGCAGCAAAAACCAGCTTGTGGATGCTCTCAGGCAAGCGGGCAAGATCGGTCATAAAACGAGCGCTACCCGCCCCCAGCTCCAGCACCACCGCATCCCCGGGGCAAGATTTCTGGTTAAAAAACACCATATAACGGTCATCAGAGAGCTGATCATGGGCGTCCAGCCCAAAGCAGGTAATATCAATATCCAGCCCTGCAGCATTCATATTCAAGCGCACAGGAAACACACCTGTGCAGCCCAGATCAGCCAGCTTACCTTTTTGTCCGCGTGTAAAATTTGTCATGGTTCTCGAGCTTCTGGTAAATTAGGGAAGAAAAATAATTGATCATTCGAGGTAAGAAAATGAGCCCTCCGTGGTTCAAGGCTTGGTCTTCTTATGCGCCGCTTACACCATGGCATGTACCCCGAACACCCTTGCTTGCTCCAGCACGCTGTGCGCCCAGGCACGGTGGGTGGCGACTTCGCACATGGAATCATGCATCCTGAAAACCGCCGGGCTGGATTCATCAATAATCTTCATCGCCACATCCACATCCCGGTGCTGCACACGGTAGTGCTGCTCAATCAGAGCCACCTGTCCAGGATGAATCGCGGTTTTACCAACCATACCATGGGCCAGGTCTTCTTCCACTTCCTGCGCCAGCAGCGCCGGGTTATCCAGGTGTTCAAACACAGGAGCCGTGAGCACAAAGCCATAGGGGCGGAAAATAGTCACCAGCTTTGAGATGACGGCACCCAGCGGGGTTTTATAAATAGTTACATGCCGTGGCCTGCGTATACCCAGCAATGCCAGCAAATCATTGCCGCCAATCCGCAGCGCCTGAATATGATCGCGCACACCGGGCCGCTCCAGGCTTTGGCGTAATAACTTCATCTCGGCATCATCAAACACCTCTACCGTTTCCAGCGTCGGCATCAGCATAAATTGTGTTTTACGTACCTGCTGAAAATACGCATCAAAATTATGATGGGTAATTTTAGGCAGTACAAAACCGGTGAGCTTTTCTACACCGGGCATCTCCAGCACCCGCTTCATTACTTCCGGGTTTCTCACCCGCACAAAGCGCTCGGTACCAGGGCGTTCCACCATTTGCTGCAAGACCAGCGACAGGCTAAACAGTGCGTAGCTCAGCTCGCTCTCTGCAACCGCATCTTCGGTACAAAAAATCACTGAGCGCAAATCTCCCAGCAATTGACCATCTGCAATCTGCTGTAAATCTTTGTGGGTTGCAGGCACGTAGAGCGATGCACCCATCACTTTGCTAATCGCCATTTATTTCACTCCAAATCAAAAATCCCACCTGACCTTGCTCTGCCCAAACGGCAATACGACCGGATATCAAAAACCTTGCCCCATCAACCATCCAAAACACTCCCGATCAGGGAAACCGCCTGATAAGGCAGACTCGCATCTACAAGAAGAGGAACGTTTTTTTCTATTGCTAACAACTTTAAATGCGCCACATCGGTTACCGACGGATCGCGTAAAATCAGCAGCCTTGGCACTCTGCGCAGCAATACACGGGTAGCCTCGCCTATGCCGGGCTTGATCAAATTTACATTCTCAATCCCATGCTGTGCTTGGATGGCCCGCAAAAATTCAGTTGAAACTCGAGCCATTTTTACCCGGTCAATTGGCAGAGGAGCAGGCACCCCCTGCTCCTCTGCCAGCCGGACGGCATCAGCCACCAGGCCATCAGAAAATGCTTGAGACTGATCTTGCGACTCAAACTCATCGTAATAAACGCAGCCGTGAAAATCGTCCGGCCCAATTGCGTCGTTCAGTACCGAGCGGCTAACCAGGCCAGAAACAGTAGCATTCAGGATGCTTGACGGAATCAGATAATCCTCAGCCGAAGCCGCACATGCTGCGGTACCCGCCAGATCAGACAAAACATAAAGGCCACTATCGATAGCAACACGATGCTGCAGATTAAAAATATCCACCGCCTGCTCCAGCACGCAGGAAATCACGCCTTTGCCAGTCCAGCCATCGATAAAAACGATTGATTCCGGGCTGTGTCCCTGCTGCAAAATATGCTGCAAAGCCACAGTGTCAATGCCACGATCACGGATAATCGACACCGAGTAATGCACCACTTCCCGACCTAATACACGCTGTAAAAGATGCTTTAGAATCACGCCAACGGGCGTTCCAGCACGCACCAAAGAAACCAGCGTAACCGGCCCGCTGCGTCTTGCTGCAATCAGCGCTGCCAGCCTTAGACAATCTTCTGCCATTTGTTGACGGTTAGCCGCAAGTGCATCCTTAAAAACCTGCAAATAACGAGGGGAAGGCAGGGACTCTGGTGATAGCATTTCGCTATAATGGCGCGCTCCCGATTGAATCAGAAACTCTTTATTTACCACATCAATAAACGGCTGTTGCGATAAGCGTTTCAGCAAAAAGCACACATCATCCGGACGATAACTACCGCAAAAACCATGATTACTCATAAAGCGGCAACAGTCAGCTTAGCCAGCTGCGTGCCATTCGGAATCAGCGCGTAATCACAACTCGCCATAAAACGGGCATCTGACTGACTGTCACCCATGCCAATCGTCATGATTTCTCCATACTCTTTTTGCAGCAGAGAGCGCACATAATCCACCGCGCGGGCTTTATTTAATGTTTTAGGCAGCAGCGCTAAATTATTGCCATTGCGGTGAATAAAGAAATCTTTACCCTCGCCGGCCACCCAGGGCTGCAGCGCCTCGTGATCGATTTGCTCCAGATTGGCGTCAATTTTATCCGGGTCTTTAATCAGGGCATAAAACGGCGTATTGCAATCTTCCACCAGACGGGCGCGGCCCTTAAAGCCTACTTTTTGGCAGTAATCATCAAGCACCGCCATAGCAGCATGTAAGCCGGGCAGCGCTTGCTGCATATCTGCACGCATGGTTTCCAGCCAGAATTCATCCACCGCACCACAAGGCTTAAGCACTACGCCGCCGTAATCAATAATGGAATAGCTATTAAACGGTAAATCAACGCGGCGCAAAGCATCCAGATTACGTGCCGTGCTTGGAATCAGCGTCATCGACGCACTCATCATTTCAAAGAATGCCCGCTGACGCGGGGTGGTAAATGAAATGGCCACGCCGTCTTTCAGATAGCCAACCGGCTGTAAACCAGCCACGCCTGCGCATTTGCCAAGTGTCTGAAACAACGTGTCATCTAAATCAACGAACAGAAATTTCTTCAATATGAGTCTCAGATAAAAAATGAAATAAACGGCCACCTACGGCCTGCGCAGTAGATAAAAGAGCGGCATTCGCAGGCGTTTCGTGACAAATCAGCACCTGATCGTACTGGCCGGGTGTGACGTTATAAATGTAATTGGCCACCCCTTCGCCATAATTATCAGCAAAAGTAATCGCCTCGCTGACCGCGCCCCATTTCAGGATGGGAGAACGGGTAGTCGATTGCACCTGCACATCCACGCCCCGCGCTTCCAAGGCACAGCCCAACAAAAAAGGCAGATGCATAAATTCGCCGGTGCCCAACACTAAAACCCGCTCATTAGCCCGAAAGCTGGCAGCAAGCTTTGCAGCAAAGCCGGCTGGTGCAGACAAGGGCCGATCTAGGCCCAAACGGCCAAAGCCAGCGTTAGCACCCCGATCGGCGTGCGCTTCAAAAACTTGCGCTGCCCCGGGTAAGGATTCTAATTGCCCCGGCGTAAAGCAGTACTCGCCGCTCAGTGCCGCCGCAATCGAGACCGGTATCCCAAAGCGCTGCGACAATGCCTGATTAGCCGCCTGTCCCATAAAATTAGTAATGGTGCACAGATGCACATGTTCAATCCTGGAATTAAGCACCCGGCAAGCCTGACTTAAATTCAAAAAGGTATTACCGGTGCTGGCCTCATCATCAACCAAGACGAGGGATCGGGCATTGAGCAGCAACAAACGCAGCGTTTCATCCTGCGGCATATGCAAAAACTGCCGTGGCGCGTGGCTGTGCGCTTCAGAAAACTCGATGATCTCTGCACCGCCCACGTGGTAGCGCGAAGTATGTACAAACAACGCTTCAACAGCAGGATGAGCTTTTTTAAATGCCTCGAATACGCCTTGCCCCAAACCGATCGCCGTTTCGGCCATGGCGATAAACACCAGCGGGCCGGGTAAATCAGCAGGCACTTGCTGCGCCAGATGTTCATGAATTTGGCGCATTGCGGCGGGGCGCACCGGCCAGTGCTTGCCCAGCACTTTGCTTAAAAACAAAAAGCCGCGCTTGACATTAGCCCTTGCGGCAAAGCCCATCAGCTCATCCACACTGAATGCGCCTGCATCCGTGCTTAATTCCATCAGGCCGGTGGGCAATTCAACCCTAATTACTTGGGCATCGCTCATTGCAGCTCCGCAGCCCGGCCTAATTCGGCCACTCGCATGCCGTTGTGAATTTCAGGTACTTGCACATTATCAAAACCGCGATCAAAACCACGCAAGGCCAGATAAGGCAAATTGGGGCCAGCCAGACAAGCCATGGCAATCCCGCCTGACATCCGGGCATTAATTTCTAATAAACCCAGACCTGCCGCTCTTTCCTTGAATTGCACATTGAAATTGCCGTTTAAACCCAGGGTTTTAGCCAGTTGAGTGACGCTCTCCAAAATATCACTGCGCATCTCAATCAGCTGGCCACGACCCGCTTGCTTCATCTTTTTACGCGGCACAGCACAAATCAAGCGCCCATGGTCACCCACACAATCAACGCTATATTCATGTCCATCCAGATATTCCATCAGAATCATGGTTTTGAAAGTGCCCATGGCGGCAAAGCCACGCTGCAAATCATCAAAGCCAATCTGATACTGAGCGCCTTCTACCAATAACTGCGCGCAAGAGCGCTCTTCTTCGATCACCGCAAAGCCGAGGCCAAACACCGATTTAGACGGCTTAATGCAAAGTTTGGAATGGTCTTGTTTTAATTCTTGGTAGGCCGCTTCAAACTCTGCAGCAGTTTCGATCACACGAAACGCTGCCGGCGGGGTGAGCGGTAGATCAATCGCCCGATAAAACGCGGCTTTATCATTAATCAAAGTCAGTACGTCAGGGGCTGCCACCGCTAAAACGCGTGTACCCTGCTGTGCAAAACGCTCATGCTCTGCACCGATTAATACGGCTTCTTTGCCCGGAATAAAAATTGTAATAGCCTGATCCAGGCAAAACTGTAAACACCAGGCCAGATAGGCTTCACCCTGCAGGCCGGAAGGCTCAATGACATATTCATGAGCCTCTTGAAAAGCCGCTGAATAAGGATTGGTGTGGCTGGAGACGATATGATAATCGCCAGCAAGATCTGCCTCACGAATCAGGCGGATCGCGGCCGCGACAGAGGAAAATGTTTTATTAAACCAGACGTGCTGCATAGATGCCTTCAGGGAGCAGGCAAGTCGGCCGGGTCAAGCACCTTACTGAAGAGCACCGGATCAGTGTTCTATACCGGGTGTTTTCTTTTCAACAGTAGTTCGCCTCAAAAAAACTCAAAACAGAGCATTTTTCGTTAAATAAGCACTCAAACCCGACAAACAGCCAGCACAGAGACTGTCTCCGGCAAGATTTCGGAAACAGACCTCCATGCGGATAGAGAAATTTAAATATTTGCTTTTACAAGTGCGGTGTAATTTGTGGCATCAGCTCATCAAAAGTGCGGCCATTACCAATTTCACCGATAGCGTGCATTTTCCACTCGTTATTATGACGATACAGCTTGGCCATAATTTGCGCGTTGTGCGAGCCCAGTGCTGACAAATTAAAACGTGCGACTTCTTTGCCGTCACTGGCATTCACAATACGGCAAGTGGCATTGGCAATTTGTGAGAAGTTCTGGCCGGTAAAGCTGTTCACCGTGAAGACCAGGCTCTTGATATTGGCAGGCACACGCGTCAAATCAACTACGATTTGCTCATCATCACCATCGCCTTCACCGGTACGGTTATCCCCCGTATGCATTACCGAGCCGTCTTTTGATTTCAGCTGACGAAACCAGACCGCATCCACCGGATGGCCCTGCTCGTCAAACAAAATGCACGACGCATCCAGATCAATATCCGGAGCGCTGCCACCAAAACCCAGAAACCCCTTTGACTTCACGGCATCCCAGGCGAGACCCATGATAATTTTACTTAATGTAACGCCAGCCTCTTTATCAAGGGAAATCTTCTGGCCTTTCTCTAGGTTAATCGCCATGCTGTACTCCTTAATTGATGAAAATAAATGAATCTTATGCGCCGTTCTTTTTCTTTAGCCACTGGGCAAAAGAATCACGATTTCTGGAGCAGACAAATACCTTTCCCGTACCACTAAAACGCAGCACAATCCCTTCACCGCTGGTCACACTATTAACCAGATTGCCTAGCATGCCACCCAGGCCACCACCGGAATTACCAGTTGTCACGGAGATTTCGTATTTCAAATTATTGTCCCAGCACACCACATGGGAGTTATCAATAATCACATCCTTACCCGGCGCAACATCCAGCTCGAACATCGAGCCAAAGCCCGACACCACCACTTGCCCGCTGCCGGAGGTTTCCATAATAAAAAACCCGCCAGACTGCGCAAACAGGGCGTTGCCGATATTTTGCGTGCGCACTTTCATTTCAGTGCCCGACGTCGCAGCAACAAAGACGCCATCATTTAATAAATACTGTTTTGCACCTATATCGATAATTTGCAATGCACCGGGCAAGGTAGGGGACAGCAGGCAATCACCTCCTCCCCTCACCGCTTCAATTTGCTGCTGAAAAAAAGACTCGCCATTAGCCAAGCGGCGCATGATCGCTCCGCCTATTCCGCCATTCATACTGCCTTTCAGATCAAGGTTGGCTTCCATCATCACCATTGCATCGGATTCGCAATAGATCTTGTCGCCTTTTTGTAAGGAAACATGTAAAAACGGATCGACATCACCGGTGGCGGTAAATACAGTCATGGCGCAACAACACCTTTATCAGTTTTTTGCTTCACGCAAATTATTTAAATAAGCCCATGTTGAGCAGCCAGCTTTAGCCAACCCGGATATTCCGTCATCAGCAGATCATAAAGCGCTGCATCAGAACACTCATCAGGTGAGCTCAGCGAAAAATAATCGGCATTATCAATCAAGCGGCCCGGTAAATCATCAAGGCTTTCCAGAAAAGGGAAATCAGAATCAGCAAACGCCAATAAACGTTTATTTTTCGACTTTCTCCCCTTACCTATGCCCATAAACTGCCAGAAAATGGGCTCTTTACTCGACCAGCGCAATTGCTTTTCGGTGAGTGCTTTATCCGAGGTCGACCCGTCGGTTACAAACATCACATAGACAGGCTGTGCGGCTTTGCTCAGCCCCAGGCATTCACCCGCAGCGTTTTCCGGAAAATAAAACTTGCGAATCGCCTCCATCGCACGCCCATAGCGTGTATCGCCCTCCAGAGGATGGCGCTGAATAATCTGCTGAATATAGCCCTGGCAATTGCTCAATTCCATAGGCGCGGGCTGATGGACTTTTTCGCCAAATAAAAACACATCAATGGCACCGTCATCATCAAACTGGCAAGCCAAAGCAAGGATACGGTCTGCAAATGCTTGTACGAGTCCCTTTTTATACAGGGCGCTCATCGAGCCGGAAATATCGAGACATAAACAGACTCTGGCACGATGCTGCTCTAAGCCCGCTTTTTGCAACGAAACACCCGCAGCCTTATGCAAATTAACAAGTTGCGGCGCGGCGCTGGCTATTTTTTTCTCTAAAGATACTTTCGCGGCAGCCGGCAGCGGATCGTCTGCCACACTGCCGCCAAAATAAGTAACTAAAGCATCCAGCCCGCCATCAAAGCCCTGGCCCACGGCCATAAAACGCCAAACACCCTCTTTGCGGTAAAACTCGCCCAGCATTAATGCTCGCTCGGCGGAAAAATCAGATCCTGCAAAAGAAAAGCGGCCGTGTTCACGCTCTCCCTCAATAATTCTTAAATATCCTGAACGCAAGAGCGACATTGTTCCGCCCTCGCTGACACTCGCGGCCACAACGACACGCTCTATGCTGGCAGGTAGTTTTTGCAGCTGAAAAGCAAAACCTGCCGCATCTCCCTGCACATTGCAAACGGCAACACCACCACAAGGGGTGCACGTTTGATTAAAAAACGTCATGTAACGATCATCGGAGAGTTTGCCTGCCGAATCTAAGCTAAAGCAGGCAAAGTCAACAGGCAACCCTCCAGCTACAAGACCTACTTGAAAGGACCCTGTCGGAATCACTTCTCGAATATTCAGGCGCTGGCCCTTAACAAGTAGCGTCATTAAGCGATCCTGATTAGGCAGCAATACCGAAAGAACGAGCCAAAGGTGCTAAGCCGCCGGCAAAGCCCTGGCCTACCGCTTTGAATTTCCATTCGGAGCCAGCACGGTAGATTTCACCAAAAACCATGGCTGTTTCTGTAGAGCTGTCTTCTGACAAGTCATAACGCGCGATTTCTTTATCGCCATTGGCATCAAGGCAGCGGATATACGCTTTACCTACCATACCAAAGTTCTGCTTACGCGCTTCAGCATCATGGATGGTTACACCAACGGTGATTTTTTCAATCTCGGCAGGCACTAAAGCCAGGTCAATCACGATTTTTTCATCATCACCTTCACCCTGGCCGCTGGTGTTGTCACCTGCATGAGTCACCGAACCATCGGTCGATTTCAGATTATTGTAAAAAATGAAGTCAGAATCAGCACGAACCTTGCCGTCGGCCTTAAGCATGAAAGCACTGCCATCCAGATCGAAAGCAGAGCCATCGGTAACGCGTGGATCCCAGCCCAGACCAATCACCAACTTTTTGAGGGAAGGCGCTTCTTTACTCAGATTGACGTTGCCGCCTTTTTGCAGACTAATAGCCATGAACGAAACTCCTTAAAAAAATGAACGATACGCCTTACAAAAACCGGCGAAGCTTTTACAACATATGAAACTGGATAATATCGACAAAGCCAGCTGGCAAAACATTTTCACCAAAAGCCGCTTCAGCAACAAACGCCCTACTTAGAATCTGTTCACTTGAAAGCATTTTCAAGTGAAGCCGGGTAATTTATCTTATTAACTTATCATAAACCCCACATTCAACAGGAAAACAAACCCGGATAAACCCGCTGGCTGCCAAACTTGTTTTTTGTCAGGCGCTGGCTTACAAAAGACAGGACAAGAACATAATAGTTCCATACATACCTACTTTTTACGTCCTGATCAGTAATACCCAGCCAGATCAATACTCTAGGCCCGTGCAAAACTAAACCTTTAGCGCCAGCTTTTCAGGAACGCTCATTCAAAACACTCTAACGAGCCCCGCCCACCATCTGCACCACCACCAGACGCCCTCCTTCAGCCTTATCCAGCAGAATTTGCTGACCATCTTTCAGCTCAAGTTTGCCGCCTATGGCAATAATCTGTTTGGTCACCACATCCATTAAACCAGGCAGCCCTACATTAAAAATCCACCATACATTGCGATAAAAAATAAAGTAAGCCACTCGCGACTTGTGCTCATCAGCCAGCTTTTCATTCGGGGCCAGTAAATAATTAGCGTGCCAAGGGTAAAGCGATTGCCCTTCCCAAACCAATAACCGGTGATTATCAGGACGGAACTGCCCTTCTTGCCTGGATGAATACAGATTAAGCACCGGCAGCTGCCCATGGTAAGCCGAACCACAAAACGGGCATGCAGGCTGGGTGGAGTTATCAAATACAAACCATTTTTGCTCACAGCGGCAGGGCAGCACCAGATCAATGGTTTTAAGCAGCGCCGTTTCCCAATCATTGGCCGACGGGCGCAGATTGGGCTGATGCAGGCCATCAACAAATGCCTGCGTAAACAGTGGTGTCAGATAAGGGCCAGTCAAGGTATAGGGCAACTTGCTGCTGTCTGCCCATGGCAGCTCGGCAGGCTTGGCATCAGCCAGAAGAATGCGATTACTTGCATCTACGGGGTGCTCGACAAACAGGGCCTGCTCGCCCATAGACAGTGCTTCATCCCGCTGCTCATCATGCATATCGTGCACTTTGCCGCCGCGCAAAGGGTGGCGATACAGCAGATACATATAGATCAGCACGGCCAGCGCATGCTGGTCTGTTTCGCGGCGCGGCAAATTGCGCTGCGGATCGCCCTTGGCCAAATGGCTGGTGCTCACCACTTCCGGAGCAATAAAATCAGGCGTACCCACCACATCGGGCGGATATCGCCCCGGCACCACCAGGCCATCCACATCAATCACGCAGGCAAAGCCCCCCGACGGATCGACCAGCACGTTCTTATAAGACAAATCAGAATGCGCCAGCCCCGCCATATGCATACGGCGCACAGCACGGGCAATCAATACGCCAATTTTTAAATAGCTAAGCCAGTCACCCAGCTCGCGCTGATCGACAAAACGCTGACGCAAACTGGCTGCAGCAAACCATTTTCCTTCTTTTTCCTTGCCCTTGATCTCAAGCATGTCATGATTTTTGGAGCCAAATTCAAAGAAAAAATGTGCAGGATAAGTTGGGGCGATTAAACCGAGTTTGCCTTCATATTCCAAAAGCGCAGTTGGCCAGCAAAACAGGTTTTTCCAGTAATCCCCGCCCGCCTGATTAAAAATCCCCTCGCGATATTTGCCGATAATCATCTGCAGCCGCTCCAGCGCCTGAGCGTCCTGCTTATTCTTATAAAACGCCACCACGTAAGACTTATCCGGCGAAAAATAAACCTCCTTCATCGCCCCGGAAGCAATCATCTCATCCACAAACTCAACCTGCTGCCCATCCAGCGTGCGGCACTGAATCACCTTCGCCATACCTAACTCCTGATTGCCTGCTGCAAAATAATCCCAGATATTGATGCCTTAAACCCAAATCTTGAACCACGGAGTTTGGGAGGGTACAAAAGGCCATGGAAAAAACCTTTAGGGTGTGCAGGTTTTTATGCCCACGCATTTATGCGCCACTCACCGAGAGTGAGTGGCCCTGTGTCTTCCCTACTGTTTTGTTTCTTATGCGCAAAAAAAGGGAAATAGAGAAAACTCAGCCTTGAGTTTTCTCCATGAAACTCCGTGTTCTCTGTGCCCTCCATGGTTCAAGATTTGGGTTTTAGCAGATACCCCAACTCAAGCCCAAAGCAGCGTCATGCTCCGGTCATCATGATGGCCGGGGATGAAAAAACCCATCCAGTCCAGCAGGCTTTGTTCCGGGTGTTCTGCCACAAGGCTTGGGGCGATTTCGTCCCAGAGGGCATTCCATTTATCAGCGCTGACGAGGCCTTTATCAGTTTCAAATTTGGGGTCAGAAATGCCGTCACTCATCAAAATCACCGCCGAAATATCGGTATAACGGCCAATTTTTATCCGCTGTGCAAAGCGATCAGAAGCCAGAGCAGCCCGATCTAGAAAGCGCGTTTGGCCTGCAAATTCACCACTATCGGGCAGGCCCATCAGCCGCACTTTGCCTCGCGGCCCATAAGCGGCGATCGCCCCGTCTCCGATCCAGAAGGTGGCCAAAAAGAGTTGCCCACCTTCCCGCTTCACTGCCGCTGCTAACAGGGTGCTCGCATAGTCCTTGGCGTCGCTTTGCTGTGATATTGCGGCTTGCTCTATGGCGTCCACCGCCAAAGTAGCTGCATCGTAAAATACAGAATGAAACTGCCCACCGATTTGCCCGCTAATGGATTCTGGATCAGCATCCCAAGCTTGCAAGGCATGGTTGATGCTGGCTCCAAGATCCGCTTTTAAAACAGTCAGCAAATATTCCCCGGCAGTCTCTACCGCCAGCTTTGAGCCATAGCGGGAATACCTGGCACTGCCAGCGCCATCGGCCACCAGCAACACGCTCCAGCCCGATGCGGCGTCGTGCTGCACAAAAAAATCATCGTCTCTGAACAGGCCTGCATGTTCGTGCGAGCGGCCACGGCGGCTGGCGGCGGCGATTTTTAAATCACCCTCATTGATTGCCTGCGTGGCGCTATGCGGCTTAGGGTAAATCGCATCACTGGCTGGCTCATTGATTTGCCACAGGCTGCGCGGATCAGGATTCACCAGCAGCACGCATTGTCCTGCACGCCAGTGCACGCCATCGGCTGACCACTGAAAGGTGATGAGATGATCTCCAGCGACGTTGGGCTGCCCCAGCAATTCTCCTTGCTCGCTCAAAGTCAGTGCCAGAGCGGCAGGTAAGACGATCTCTTTAAACTGCAAGGCCCGACCATCGCCCCCAACTTCACGCAACTTGCCGCAATAAACCTGCCCCGCCTTAGCATTAGGCGCTTGAAAAACCACTCTGGGACTCAGCGGCTGGCTCGCCACCGTGCCAGCAGGCGGTATTGCGCCGGGCTTATTGGATAAATGAATAGGAGCGGATTCAGGGGAATTTGCATCAGAAGGAAGGTGCATAGCCGTCTCGTGTATTCCCCGTTCAAATCAGTAGCGAGGAAAAATAAAGTTATCAGGGAGAACCGTATGAAGAATTGGGCACAAAGCTAAAGACAGCTGTTCGCCTTGCAATAAAACCCAAATCTTGAAACACGGAGGGCACAGAGAACACGGAGTTTCACGGAGAAAACCTTGCTATGTTTTTCTCCGTGGCCCTCCGTGTTCTCCTGGATCGAAGTGGCTTAAGATGTGGTTTTTTGTCATCACCCCCTCCCGCGCCCTACATCAAAGCCATCCTCGTCCCCTGAACAACTAAACGAGACTAATTTTTTGCACCAGGGGCAAAAGCCTTCTTCTGGGCCGTTGATGCACATGAGTTTCCCACAGCCACAGGCAGCAAAGGCGGTGAAGTTGCCGCAGTGCGGGCAGCCTGGGGTACCGATTAAATCTGCGCTATTTACTTTTAGATCCATTGCCCGTGGGTCGGACCAGATAAAATAATCTTCTTCCAGCGGATAGCAGCCCGCTATCTCGAAATGGGATACTTGCAGTTTAAAATCTCTGGTTGCCACATCCCGAATGGCCCGGTCATACTTCATCAAATAGGGTTTACGGGTTTTCTGGCAGCGCCCCACCAAAGTGATGCAGGCTTCATCAGCCTGTTTGGAAGGAGGATTTTTGAAAATACGCATCAGGCTGGCGTCAATATTAGCCAGAGATTGCGCATCGCTTTCCCCGACGCTTTTGCTTTGCGCCACCACGGAAGCCGTTACCCAGTTAATAAACTTTTTGAAATCACCTTCCTGCGTGTCTTCAAACATCATGGCATTGTCGGTTAACCTGCCCAGTGTTTCAAAATCGACCGACTGGCCCAGCCCCACCGCAATCAGCGTGGCCTTTTTGGCGTATTTGGCATTCCAGCGATCAATAGCTGCGTTAGGATTATCGGTTGGGCGGCCATCGGTAAAAAGATAAACAATCGGCTTCCAATCACCTTTGCGATCAGGCGTAGTTTTAACCACACTGCTATCTAACTCGGCCATGAGCGCTTCTAATGCCACGCCCAGGCTGGTTCCTCCGCCAAGTGGCAATTTAGGCGGGTAAAAAGAAACCAGCTCAACCAGGGGAGCAATAGTTTTAGCCACACCCGCAAAGGCAATCACCGAGATATAAACGGTTTCCAGGGCATGAGGGTCTGTTCTGAGTGCACGGACAATAGCTTGCAGACCGTCTTCCATTTTCTGCAGGCTGTCGCCCACCATTGATTCGGAACAATCCAAAACAAAAAATACCGGTAATCTGCGCATGGTTTTGCTCTTTTAATTAAATGTATCGCTTAAATAGCTACGCGTTGACTAACGCCTGCCCTACAGAACAAGATGAATTTCTGCGGGGGGTGGCGGTAAAGCCACATCATTGGCAACACCGGCGCTGTTGCTGCCCATGGCAACGCTGGCAGAGACCCATTTAAAAAAGCCAGTAAACGCCGAGGCATCCAGAGTATCCAGCGTCACCACACGATCTGTAAGCTCCAACAGATATTCCTGCTTGGCTTTGGGGCCTGCGGCACAGGCAATGATGGCCCCGAACTGACACTGTTTAATCGCAGGAATCGCTTGCCTGAAGGCATGCAGATCAGAGGGGCTGCCATCGGTCATTAAAAACATCAGCGGGCGCCAGTCGCCTTTTTCATCTTCGCTGCTTTTTTGCACATCGCGCTCAAGGCACTCAAGCAGCAGCTCTAAAGCAGCGCCCATAAAGGTAGCTCCGGCGCTGGGGGAGCTCACTTCCTGCAACTGCACATCGGCCAGAGGCGTTAATGGCAGATATTCACGTGCTTCCAAATCGAAAGTAATAATCGACAGAGCCACACTTTCCAGAGCGTAAGGATCTTGTCTTAAAGCGCTAAGCATGGCCTGCAAGCCCACATTCACCGAGTGAATAGGCTCGCCACGCATGGAACCGGATGTATCAAGAAGAATATAAACAGGAAGACGTCGGCTCATGATGCTCTCTATAAGGGGCGCTCATTAACAGATCACCCACATATTTTCATTTATGCCGGGGCCACGTTTAAACATCAGGCTCCCGGCCGCACAAAAAATACGATCCACTCAATGAATACAGATTCAACTGTACTGTTTTAACCACTCAACAAATGAATCTGATTGCGATGGTGCACCAATTGCGTTGAATTTCCAGCCGCCAGCCTCACGAATTAATTCGGCAAACAGCAAGGAGCGGCAATTTTCATACTGAGCACCACCAGATAAATCAAAGCGCACCATTTCCCGGCCTTTACCATCTTCAGCCCGGATAAAGGCATTTTGCACCTTGCCAAAGCTCTGACCATTTTCAGCTGCATTATAAATTTGCACCACAAACACTACTTTTGCATATTGTTCTGGCAAATCATTCAGTCTGACGATCACCTGCTCATCGTCCCCGTCGCCTGCACCGGTACGGTTATCACCTGTCATCCAGATCTGGCCGCAATGGTGGCGCATCGAATTAAAAAAGATAATATCGCCCCCCACCAGGGTAGAGCGCCCACCTTCGGTTCGGCCAAAATTCTGCACCTTGCCATCAGCACCACAAAGAAATGCGATCACATCCAGATCGTATTCTTCCTCTTTTTTACCAAACAGGCCGCCCAAAAAGCCTTTCTTTTCTTCACGAATATCCCAACCCAGGCCAATGGTTACCATAGAGAGGTCATGCTCATTTTTTTTGAGACTGATACCTTGGCCTTTTTTAAGAGACAGAGCCATATAAATTCCTTACAAAGTGCAGTGAATAGGCAGAAGCCACCAGCCGAAAGCGCGGCCGGGCCTCTGCCGGTTTTATGAGTGATCCCCTGCAAGCCAAGCCATTAGCATTTAGCTTGCCGAAATACCAAACTGCGCGCACAGAGGGGCAAGGCCACCCGCAAAGCCCTGACCTACCGCTTTGAATTTCCACTCGGCATTATGGCGGTACACTTCACCAAAAATCATAGCGGTTTCGGTGCTGTAATCTTCTGACAAATCAAAGCGTACGATTTCAACATTATTATCAAGATTCACCACACGCATAAACGCGTCTTTCACCTGACCAAAATTTTGCTTACGTACATCAGCATCATGAATCGTGACGCACACAGCCACTCGCGTGATTTCTGCGGGTACCTTTTCTAAATTAATTTTCAAAGCTTCATCATCACCATCGCCCTCACCCGTACGATTGTCGCCGGTGTGCTCAACAGAGCCGCAGCTTGATTTCAACTGATTGTAAAAAATGAAATCCGCATCACCACGCACTTTGCCAGTTTCGGTTAGCAAAAATGCTGTTGCATCCAGATCGAAAGCCATGCCATCGGTAGAGCGAACATCCCACCCCAGACCCAGCAAAATTGATTTAAGACCCGGCTCCGTTTTAGATAAAGAAACATTACCGCCTTTATTTAATGAAATAGCCATTTTTAATCCTTTCCTAGTTTAAATAAGTCAATTGCTTGAACGCTAAAATCATGGGGTAATACACTTCAGACACTCAGCTTCCTGTAAGAAAAAGGATAGCTTAAACGCGCTCCATCAGGAAAGGCTAGTCATTTAATGCTGTCAATGACCTGTTAACCCATTAATATTTTTACAAATTATTGAATATAGTAAGCAAAGATTATCCGCAATAACAACTCCTTCAAAGTGAATGAAAATACTTACATGGGAAGCTCTTAATATTAATCAGACCGCAAAACCTGTTCTAACTGATCTAAAAACACCCTTGTTTTAGCAGGCATTAGCCGCCGCTCGGGAAAAACCGCCCAGGCTGGCACGGCAGGCATGCACCACTCAGGCAAAATACGCACCAGCAGCCCCTGCTGCAAATAAGACTTAGCAAAAGATTCCGTCACCGCCAGCACCCCCATCCCCTGGCAGGCCAGACGCACCAATAATTGCGGCGAATTAATACTGAATTTTGCCACCGGCTGAAAATGCTGCGACACTTTGCCGCGCTGCAAAACCCAAGGCATAGCCCCACCCTGGCGGCTTAATACAGCCAGTGCATCGTGCGCGGCAAGCTGATCAGGGTGTTCGGGCAGGCCCCGCTGTGCAATATAAAACGGCGAGGCATAAAGGCCCACGCTAAACAGAGCTAACCGCCTCGCAGACAGATGGGCATCACTGGGCAGCTCGCCGATTCTGATCGCCAGATCAAAGTTTTCAGCCAGAATATCCACCCTGCGGGGGGTGATATCAATTTCCAGCCGGATCAAGGGATAACGCAAGCTAAAATGACTTAAGAATTGATCCATTTCCCAACCTGTCATATCTCCTGGCAAAGAAATCCGCAGCAAGCCACTTGGCTCGGCCTGCCTATGCTCAACCAAAGCCACCGCCGCATCTACTTCACTGGCAATTTGGCTCGCATGATCAAGCACATGCTTGCCAAACTCGGTCAGCAGCAGTTTGCGCGTACTGCGTATCAAGAGCCGCTCACCCAGAGCGGTTTCCATATTGGCAATCCGCCGTGAGACGGTTGATTTAGGCAGGCCAATACGTTCTGCCGCACGGCTGAAGCTGCCACACTCAATCACTCTGGCAAACAGCAACAAATCATTTGCTTCGATTTTCATCATCTGCTCAATTATTCCATCAATGGAACAATACTATCCATTTTATGCTCTTCTGCCCATTTGTAGAGAGGATTACATTAGCGTCATTCCAACACACAAAGAAAGTCATCAATGAACATCTTACAAATTAACTCCAGCGCACGCAGCACCGGTGCTTTTTCTACCCAGCTGGCTAATGTGCTAGCTGAAAAACTACTCGCAAGCCATGCGGGCTCCACTCTGGTTTTGCGTGATCTGGCCATCAACCCGCATCCGACACTTGATGAAGCCGCTCTGGTCGCTTTAATGACCGCCACAGAAGCACGCAGCCTGGAGCAGGCCACCAGCGTTGCCAGGAGCGACACATTGATCGCTGAGCTGCAAGCTGCCGACACTCTCATTATCGCGGCACCAATGTATAACTTTGGCATTACCGCCCAGCTGAAAAACTGGATCGATGCCATTACCCGTGCTGGCGTCACTTTTAAATACGGTGCAAATGGCCCGGAAGGCCTACTGACAGACAAACAGGCTTACGTGGTACTCACCCGTGGCGGCGTGCATCGCGATACAGCAAACGACACCATCGCCGATTATATGCGCACCATTTTAAATTTCTTGGGGATAAGCAAAGTGGAATTCATCTACGCCGAAGGCCTGAATATGGGCGACGAAATGCAAAGTAAAGGCATCAGCCAGGCCAGAAGCGAAATCGAACTCGCTGTGGCTTAAGGCAAAGCAGCTCACAAAAACCCAAATCTTGAGCCACGGAGAGCACGAAGGACACTGAGTTTCACGGAGAAAACCAGGAAGACTAAAATAGCCAATATATTTGAATGATCTATTTCAGTATTTTTATATATTTTTTCTCTATTTTTTTATTTTTAACTCCGTGCTATCTGGGGCCGAAGTGGTTAAAGATTTGAGTTTAGATTGCAATTTTGTTTGCACGGTTAATTGATTAATGGAGATACGCCATGAACACCGAACTTGTAACTCGTCCACGCGCTTTAGAAAGAAAAGTACAGGGCCGCGCCGTGATGGAAGGCGCAGGGGTCAAAATTAACCGTGCACTGACCCAATCCTTACAGCAAAGACTCAATCCGTTTTTAATGCTCGATGCCTTTAAAAGTGACGATCCACAAGACTATCTGGCCGGTTTTCCGGCACATCCTCACCGGGGCTTCGAAACCGTCACCTATATGATCGCTGGCAAAATGCGCCACAAAGACAGCGCGGGCCACGAAGGCCTCTTAGAAAACGGCGGAGTGCAATGGATGAGTGCCGCCAGCGGCATTATCCACTCCGAAATGCCCGAGCAAGAAAACGGCCGCATGGAAGGTTTTCAGCTGTGGCTGAACCTGCCCGCCAAAGAAAAAATGAGCGCGCCCTGGTATCAGGATTTTAAAACCATACCCAGCGTAGTAACAAGCGCCGGTGTGGCCGTACATGTCATTGCGGGCCAAAGCCACGATACAAAGGGTCTGGTTGAAAAAGAGGCTACCCAGGCGCTGTATCTAGATTTGCATCTGCCTGCAGGCAGCGAGTTTACCCAAGCGATTCCTGCTGGTCACAATACGTTTATCTATGTTTATCGCGGTGATGTAGAAGTAGAAGGCAGCACGGTTAACAGCGAGCAGCTGGCCATTTTTGCCAACGAAAAAAGCAGCGATGGTATTCGCATCCAAAGCCCGGCCGCCAGCCGCGTGCTGCTGTTCTCAGGCCTGCCACTCGATGAGCCCATCGTGCAATACGGCCCGTTTGTAATGAACTCGCAAGAAGAAATCTCGCAAGCTGTGGCTGATTTCAGGGCGGGGAAATTAGGACAATTGCAAAGCTAATAGTGATTACAGCTCGCAAAGCTATCTTGCCCGACTTAGCCCTGAAGTCAGCTTCAAGGCTAAGTCGGCAAGCTTAGCTCACCCTCATTGCATCAGCTTGCATAACCATTTCGCTGCACTGGCAGCTTAGAGGTATATTCGACAAACTCAAACTGAATATCATCCCCAAGCATAAAGTAAGCGCTATCTCGGTAAGCATCGCTCCTCCCCGCTTCCACCGCTTGCAAAGCGATATAGGCAAAATCATCGCCGATATGCAGCCAGTCGATCTCCGCCCAAACCAATCCATTTTTCCTTGTCTGCGGATCTGCCAGCCTGGGATGGCGGCTTGAATAAAATACACAGCTCTGCCCAGATTGCTCACCGTGGTATTTGCATGCTCCAGATACGCTTGTTCCATGATGGCCACTTCTTAAGATTTAAATGCTATTTCACTATGCAATTTTAATGGGGGATCACGCAAGCCAAGCTGGCGAATCCGCCTGATTTACATTTCACCTCAGCACGGCCGACAGCAAAACCCGTTAAAATAGCGGCCTTTCTTTGCACAAAGCGCTTCGATGAACCGCACGGCTTTACTTATTCCACACTTTAATAATCCAGAAGGCTTGGCTGCATCGTTGGCATCAGTGGGGGCGCACGAACAGATTGATGCTTTTATTGTGGACGATGGTAGCGACAGGCAGCGCGTCGATGAAGTGGCCTGTGCAAAGGCCTGGCAGGCGACGGGCAAGTTGTATTTTATTTATTTGCCGCACAATCAGGGCATAGAACATGCGCTTAATACCGGGCTGCAGACAATTCTTGAAGCGGGATATGAATATATTGCCCGCTTAGATTGCGATGATTTGTGCGCGCCGGATCGCTTTACCAAGCAAACCGCTTTTTTAGATGACCACCCGGATGTGTATTTATTAGGCAGCGCGGTGACATTTTTTGATGCCAGTGGCGATCGCTTTACGATTAATCAGCCACAAACGCACGATGAGATTATGCGGCAAATGCACGACGACAATGCCTTTACCCATCCCACCGTGATGTTCAGAGCCACCGGTGTTAAAGCGCTGGGGCTTTATCCGACTGACTGTAAAGCCGCAGAAGACTTTGCCTATTTCTGGCGCTTTGTAGCGCGCTACCAAACGGCCAATCTGGCCGAGGTGCTGACCCGTAGCGAATACAACGACGCAGGCATCTCCATGAGCCGCCGCCGCCAGCAACAAGCGATGCGGATCAAGCTGCTATGGCGCTACTTTGATTATTCACCCAGATCATTGCTAAAAATCAGCAAAGCCAGCCTATCCTTCGCCCTGCCAGTCAGCTTCACCCGTAAAATAAAACGCCTGCTGGGAATGGAGAAGTGGGATTGATAAGAAACAGAACGAATCGATGCACAAAAAGCAGTTTGCTTTTACATGAGCAAACAACAAGAAAATAAAATAGCCACGCTCTTAGCACGGGGCTTTAGAGTCCCCTTGAAGCACGCCGAACGAGGAATAATTAGCTCGGGGTTTCGGCAAAGGGGTAGCGAGGCAGCGAGCGCGCAGCCTTTGTCGCCGAGCTGATTATCCGCAGAGAGGGGCCTTTGTGCTTCGTGGGGTCGCCTTCTTTTGGTTCTTTTCTTGGCGAAGCAAGAAAAGAACGCCCCTGCGGGGGCACCCGCTCCAAAACCAACGTGCCGAAGGCACTAAAAAGATCTTTTGTATTTAGCTAGTACCCACGGGTTACCCCAACCCCACACACATTCAAACGCGAAGCTGCACTCGCAAAAAACAGAAGCACACATGACACGCCTTATTTTACTGATACCGCATTTTAATAACCCAGCCGGGCTGATTAAGTCCCTCGCCTCCATCAGCCCGAATGAGCAATGCGATGTGCTGGTGGTAGACGACGGCAGCACACGTGCGCCGATTGAACATATGGCAGCCAGAAAGGCATTTAAGGCAGAGGGCGAGCTGCGGTTTTTAAACTTGCCGGTCAATCGTGGCATTGAACATGCGCTTAATTCTGGCCTGACCTGGATTACTTCCCGAGGCTACGAACTGATTGCCCGCCTGGATTGTGGCGACGAAAACCTGCCCGATCGCCTGGCAAAGCAAATCGCTTTTTTAGATCAGCACCCAGATGTGATGCTGGTCGGCGGCGCAGCCAGCTTTGTAGATCAGGCAGGTGCCGAGCAATTTGTGCTGCGTCACCCCAGCGAGCACGCGGCCATTACCCAGACCATGCGTAATAACTCGGCCTTTATTCATCCGGCGGTGATGTTCCGAACAGCCGCTTTAGCGAGCACCGGCCTCTATCCGCTGGATACGCCTGCCGCAGAAGACTATGCGCTGTTTAGTGAATTCACCCGCCAGTTTAAAGTGGCCAACCTGCCCGACGTGCTGATTCGCTACGAACTGGACCCGGATGGAATTTCGCTAAGTAAACGCCGCCAGCAGCTCAAATCCCGCCTGGCAGTACAAAAGAAATACAGCGATGGCAGCTTCGCCGCCCTGATAGGCATGGCTAAAACGCAGCTTTTACTCTTGCTGCCCTACTCTCTGGTGTTTAAGCTCAAATCGATATTAAGAGCAAAAAAAGTATGAATCTAATTCCAATAAAACACCCCGCCAAAATTGTACATATTGTCGAAGCCTTTGGCGCAGGTACACTATCTATGGTCTCGGCGATGGCCAATGCGCAGGCTAAAGACGGCCATAGCATCACCATTATTCATTCTGTAAGAGAAGAAACGCCGGATAACTGGCGAGCGCTGTTTGCCGAGGCTATCCGCTTTATTCAGCTACCCATGGTACGAGCCATTAACCCTGCCGCCGACTGGCGTGCCGGCCGGGCGCTTTATCACTGGCTGCGTGAATTAAAACCCGAAGTGGTGCATATGCATTCATCCAAGGCCGGTGCGCTGGGGCGAATTGTCAGTCTGTTTATTCGCGGCAATCGTCAGCAGCCAGCACCACGGTGGTTTTTCTCACCCCATGGCCTGTCTTTTTTGCAAAGAGCTGAAGGGCGTTTAAAAAATACGATTTTCCTGACGGTAGAAAAAATCCTCTCAGAAATTCCGACCACCTTTATCGCCTGCTCACCTTCCGAAGGCGCAGAAATCCAGCGCCACTTAAGCAGCAATGTGCTGGTGGTGAATAATGCAGTCGACGTGGCGGCCATTCACCCCGCCAAAGGCAATCAAGATATGGTGCGCATCGGCACCGTGGGGCGGGTCACGCTGGCGCGCAATCCCGAGCTATTTGCCAGCATCGCCAGCCAAGTGGCCCAACCCGGCGTTGAGTTTGTATGGATAGGTGGCGGCGATGTGGCATCAGAAAAAAACCTGAAAAATGCCAATGTAAAGCTCAGCGGCTGGGTAGACCGCAGCCAAGCTTTAGAGCAGCTGGCAAACCTGGATATTTATATGCAAACCTCGCGCTGGGAAGGCCTGCCGGTTGCCGTGATCGAAGCCATGGCCGCTGGGCTGCCGGTATTGGCGACCAATGTGGTGGGTAATAAAGATTTGGTGATAGACGGCGAAAATGGCTATCTGTGCGAAAACAGCAGCGATTTTGTAAAGCATCTGCACACGCTGATAGAAGATCGCAACGCCCGCCAGCGACTCGGCGCACAGGCAAAGCGCTTTGCTGAAGCGAATTATTCGCTGGATAAGATGATGGCGAGTCTTTATAAGGCTTATGGACTCACTTAGGGCAAGTAAAATCACACATGCGTAAGCCAAATTATTATTTATTTGCAAACAGCGAAAAAACGTTTTAACAGCGCTCTCTGCACGGGGCTTTAGAATCCCCTTGAAGCACGCCGAAGCGAGGCACAAGCGGGCGGGGTTTCGGCGAGGACTGTCTGAGCGAAGCGAGTTCCGCAGCCGCCGCTCGATTGTCCGCAGATGAGGGGCCTTCGTGCTGATGGGGTCGCCTTCTTTGCTTACTTTCTTGGCGAAGCAAGAAAGTAAGTCCCAGCGGGGATCCCGCACCTAATTCAACGTGCCGAAGGCACTAAAAACGATTACTTGCGGGATTAACCACCCCACAGATTTTTGCTTTAAACATCAGGAAGTAAAATGAATAAGCATTTACAAGCTGAAAGAGCCAAACCTTTATTGGCGCTGGCCGATTTTGCTGCGCTCACGGCGTCTTTTTGCTTAGCGCTGGCCATGCTGAGTTTTTTCCGCCACCACAGAATTGGTGGTGACTTTGCCGCCTGGTGGTGGTGGGAAGGCTCACAGCAAAGTACCGCCTTTCTGTTTTTGGCCGTACTAACCGTAGGTAATTTCTGGTGGCGTGGCCATTACAGCCTGCGCCTGCCCTTTTGGGATGAGCTGCTGGAAATCCTACGCGCCCTGCTTCTGGCTGCGCTGTTAAACGGCATGCTGGTGCTACTGGGTAAATTCACGGTTTCGCGCTTTTTATGGCCTATGTCCTGGAGCCTGGCGCTGCTGCTCTTGCCGCTGCTGCGCTCGCAAATGAAAAGCTGGCTGCTGTCTAAAAAGCTGTGGCAGCTACCCACTGTGATTATCGGCGCCAGCAGCAATGCCATCGACGCCTGCCGTGCCATGCATAGTGAGCGCCAGCTGGGCTTTGAGGTGCAGGCTTTTTTATCCATCAATAAAAACGATCCAGCCGAGCTGAGCATTGATGGGCAAACCCGGCCAGTGGTGCAGCTTGATGAGACTGGGCTGATTGCATGGCTAGATACCCATAATCGCCCGCATGTGGTGGTGGCGGTGGATGAAGACGAGCTGCGCCGTCTTGGGCCGCAAATCGAGCTGCTTTCGCTTAAATATAAAGACATGCACATCATTCCGCCGATTGCGGGCTTGCCGCTGTTTGGCGTGGTGCCGCACCACTTTTTCAGCCATGAAGTGTTGCTACTGCGCGTGCGTAATAATCTATCAGTCAAATCGCTCACCACTTTAAAACGTGCTTTCGATTTATTCGGTGCCAGCGTGGGGCTGCTGCTACTTTCACCACTGCTGCTCTATGTGGCGATTCAGATTAAACGCCAGGGCGGCCCCGGCAGTCTCTTTTTTGGCCATGTACGTGTCGGCATTAACGGTAAGCCATTTAAATGCTGGAAATTTCGCACCATGGTCTCCAATAGCCAGGAAGTGCTGGAAAAGCTGCTCGCCAGCAGCAGCGAAGCCCGCGCCGAGTGGGATAAGGACTTTAAACTTAAAAATGATCCGCGCATCACGCCGATTGGTGAGTTTTTAAGAAAAACCAGCCTCGATGAAATCCCACAGCTGTGGAATGTCATCAAGGGTGAAATGAGCCTGGTTGGCCCGCGCCCCATTATCACCGCCGAGTTGGAGCGCTATGGCGATCATGTGGATTTCTATCTGGAGGCCCGCCCTGGCCTGACCGGGCTGTGGCAGGTATCGGGCCGCAACGACACCACCTACGCCGAACGCGTGGCGCTGGATGCCTGGTATGTAAAAAACTGGAACCTTTGGTATGACGTAGCAATTGTCTGCAAAACCATCAAAACCGTAGTGAGCGGACGCGGGGCTTATTAACGGGTCTTATGCCACTTTTAAACAATATGAACAAAACACTTTTGTAAAGTAATGAGATAGAGAAAACCATCCTACTGCTGGTTTTCTCTATTGGTTTTCTTCTCCGTGCCCCAAGTTTTGCCAGGCAACATCCATCATTCGGGACAGTACCTCTTTACATTTTAAATCCATACTTCAACACAAAAAAATCAGCGCCATAATTGGGTATTTTGATGTCTGTATTCGAACCGCGCTTATACAAAAACATTAAATCTTGCGTTTTTTTCTCACCAAAACGCACACCTGCTCCCAATTGTTCACCAAATTGAAAAGCCGTACTAAAAGCGCCACCTTTTGCATAATCCGTGCGCGAAAGCACATGCCTGCCGACGCCCGCCTCAACGAACCACTGTAAATCCTGCTCGGTAGCCGCCCACTCGTAACGAAGCTCCGGTGTAATAAATAACTCACCTGGATTACGATCTCCTCCACGCCACACGCCTGCGCCCAGCACCAACCCCGGGCTGGGCTTTCCGGCTGTTCTACTCTCATACCATGACCAGGGTAAATCCGCGCGCCACTCCACTCTAAATAAAGGGTGCTGTTTTACATTCTGAGGTGGTACACCTTGCACTGTGCTCCCCTGCCACTCAAACGCCTTTGCTCCAGGAACAGTAAATAGAATGCAGATCAGGCCCAACCAGATGACAAATGCAAACATAGCGAAGCTCCTTATCGGTGGCTTCTTTACAATATAGACACAGCAATCCTTTTATATTTTTCTAGCTGACGTTATCCTCTGCACAAAGCACATCATTTTCTTAGGAATACCATGCAAGCCGATGAGTTCGTCCAGTCATTTCGCCTGGCCGCCCCCTATATCCATGCCTTCCGCGGCCGCACTTTTGTAATTGCCTTAGGTGGAGAAGTGGTTCGGGATGGCAAATTTGCCACGATTACCCATGACATCAATTTGCTGACCAGCCTTGGTGTACGCCTGGTTGTGGTGCACGGTGCACGGCCACAAATTGAAGCCCGTACCGCAGAGCGTGGCCTGGAAACACGCTACCATCACGGCTTACGTATAACGGATGCCCAGACGTTGGAGTGCGTCATTCAGGCAGTAGGACAGGTAAGAGTAGAAATTGAATCATGGCTCTCAATGGGTCTTGCAAACTCACCCATGGCCAATGCCGACATCCGTGTTTCTGCTGGCAACTTTATTACGGCACAACCCATGGGCATTCGTGACGGCCTGGATCTGATGTATACCGGTGAAGTACGCAAGGTAGACACCACGGCGATCCGCTATCGTCTTGATGATGGCGAGCTGGTTCTGCTCTCTACCCTTGGCTATTCACCCACAGGCGAAGTCTTTAATGTGCCGCTTGAAGACGTCGCCACCAGTGCAGCCATTGCTTTACGTGCTGACAAGCTGATTTTTTTATTAGGCCAGCAAGGTGTGGAAGATTTAGCCGGCGAGCTGCTGACAGAGCTCACTGCGTTACAGGCAGACCAGTTTCTGAGCACCCATCCTCACCCGCATGAAGACATCCGCCTTTATCTTCCCTGTGCAATCAAAGCCGTCAGAAGCGGGGTGGCACGGGCACATCTGGTCAGCCATCATGTGGATGGTGCTCTACTGAAAGAATTATTTACCCACGATGGGATCGGCACCATGGTTTCCCGTGATTCACTCGAAACTATGCGTGAAGCCACAATTGATGATGTGGGCGGCGTATTGGCGCTAATCGAGCCACTGGAAGACGACGGTGTACTGGTTAAACGCGGACGTGAACTGCTGGAGCGTGAAATCCACCGCTACTCGGTACTGGAACACGATAGCAAGATTGTAGGCTGCGTAGCGATGTATCCGTTTCCCCAAAGCCATATGGCAGAAATGGCCTGTCTGGTGATTCATCCAGACTATCGGGACGCCAATCGGGGAGAACAATTGCTAAAACATATAGAACAGCACGCCAGAAGCCTAGGTGTACGTGAATTATTTGTATTAACAACACGCACCGCTCATTGGTTTGTAGAGCGCGGTTTTGTCCTGGCAACCGTTGATGCATTACCTATGGAAAGAAAGCAGCTCTACAATTACCAGAGGCGTTCCAAAGTATTTATTAAACAGCTGAGAAACTAAATACAACTTGTAAATAAGCTTACGATATTTTAATTACTGCTTATTATTGATAATAAGCCACTGCCAAATATATATCCCGTTTGGCAGTGTTTAAATTTTTGATCACAATGTATTAGCAAAAAACGATCAAGCGTCCTTATCATGCTGGCCGTTTGACCTTAAATTAAGCATTCAATTTCACGACAGGCTTGCATGGCATCCCTTCCGTTTTTAAATTCGCTCCGGGCACGTTTAATCGTGGTTAGCACGCTGGTGCAATGTGCGATTTTGGTCATCCTTTTGCTCAACACATCGAGAGTCTGGTCAGAAATGGCCAACCATGCCACTGAAGTGCGTGTTCAGGAATTATCCCGCCTATTGAATGCAGCCTTTGCCGCCCCATTGTCTACGGGGAACCTGGCCCAGGCTGCGGACTTACTGGAAGGCATCCGCACCGCCGAAGGTATTGACTACATTCTTTTGCTTGATAACAAAAAACAAATTATTGCAGCAAGAGGTTGGGATATCGCCCAGCCGCTTCCCCCCGTTGATAAGCTATCTCAGGAAAAAAGCCTGCCAACACTTATTCATGCCGTAACACTGATCGAATTTGCAGGTGAGCCTTATGGCGAATTACGTTTTGGTATTTCCACAGAAATTATGCATGGTGGCGTAAATCAGCTACTCATGCAAAATACCATCACCATGGTTGTCGGCATTTTGCTCTCCGCACTGATGATGAGTATGTTCGGCATCTGGCTAAGCCGCCATATTCACCGCCTGATTAAGGCTGCAGAAAATGCGGCTCAGGGCAATTACAATACGGTTGGCCCAACACCCCTGGGCCAGGACGAAATCAGCCGGCTTACTCGTCGCTTTAATGAAATGACCAGCCTGATCAAAGAGCGCGTCGATTCATTAACAATGAACGAAGAGAAATTCCATACCATCGCCAACTACACCTATAACACCGAGCTATGGATCTCCCCTGAAGAAGGGCGCCTGGTCTGGATCAATGACTCGGTCACACGGCTTTCCGGCTACTCTGTCAACGAATGCATGCTATTAGGCGATTTCCCCCTATCGCTCACCATGCCGGAAGAGCGCACCCGAGTAACTGAAACCCTGAAGCAGGCCCTGGAGCATCGCGGAGTTATTCAGGATTTTGAATTCAGAGCTGTCCGCAGGGATGGTCAGCCCTTCTGGGCATCCGTATCCTGGCAGCCCATTTATGACTCTAATGAAAATTATCTGGGCCTGCGGGCCAGTATTCGTGATAACAGCGAGTTAAAAGAAGACCGCTTATCGCTAAGAAAAGCTGTTATCGAATTGCGCCAGATTCAGTCCTTGGGTCAAAGCTATTTAGCCCGTGCCGAATCGGAGAGAGCAAGGCTTACCGCCTTACTTTCCGCCATGCGTTTTGGTGTTTTGTTTGTAGATAATGAAAATCGTGTTGTTTTTCATAACCCTGCATTCTGCGATTTATGGGGGCTGGGGCAAGGTAATCAGTTACCCGGCAAGCCAATAGGGCAAATTCTGCAAATTGCAGAAAACCGCCCGGCCTTAGGCGATATTATTGCCAATTACCTGGAAGAGCTGACGCTATCAGACGATAAAGTCGATTTCGGCGAGCTCAGTATGAATGATGGCAGGGTAATCACCCAGCATGGTTTCAGAGTACTGGACAGCCAGGGCACAGCCAATGGCCGCATGTGGATTTACGAAGATGTAACACAGCAGCGTGAGCTCTCCGAACATATGATCAAGCTGGCCGAGCGTGATGCCCTCACCGGGCTTTATAACCGCCACCGCTTTCAACAGGAGCTGGATCGGATGGTATCCGAAGCTGATCGCAAACAAAGCGCCATGGCCTTGGTTTTCTTTGATCTAGATGAGTTCAAGCACGTAAACGACACTTTCGGCCATGGCGTCGGTGATGATTTACTTAAAAGTATCGCCAAAACTATCGGTGCCCAGGTGCGCCGCCACGAAGTGTTTTCCCGGCTGGGGGGCGATGAATTTGCAATTTTGGTTCCCGATTGTAATGAATTTGAAGTCAGCAAACTGGCCGAACGAATTGTCAGCTCCATCTCTCAAATCCCGTTTACAGTAGAAAACCACGTATTGCGGCCCTCTTCATCAGTGGGAGTAGCACTGTTTCCAAATCACGCCAGCAACTCGCTCGAGCTGGTTGCCCACGCCGATTCAGCGATGTATCAAGCCAAATCAGCGGGCAAATCTACCTGGCGCATGTATCGCCAGGATGCCGATCCATCCAGATCAACCATTACCCGCCTCTCATGGAAAGACCGGATTACCGAGGCATTAGAACACGATGGTTTAGAGCTGCATTTCCAGGGAATTTACTATCCGGAAACCCGAAAACTAGCCCACTTAGAAGCTTTAGTACGAATGAAAAACATGCAAAAACCTGGTGAAATCATTATGCCGGGTATGTTCATTCCTCATGCTGAAAAAACCGGAAAAATTATTGATATTGATCGCTGGGTCATTCGTAGCATCATCGAACTACTTGGAAAAAAAGCCAATATTCCATCCATTGCCATTAATGTTTCCGGCCGCTCTTTTGATGAGCCGGAAATGCCGGAATATATCAGCCAGCAGCTCAAACACCATAAAGTAGACCCCGCCAGATTATTAGTTGAATTAACCGAAACTGCCGCCGTTTCTGATATCCGCGATGCAGAACGCTTTATTGATGCGCTACGTGCCACAGGCTGCACGGTATGCCTCGATGACTTCGGCACAGGCTTTGCCTCTTTTGCCTATTTAAAACAACTTAAGGCAGATGTGCTTAAAATTGACGGCTTTTTTATTAAAGACTTAATCAGTGATCACGATAGCCAGGTTTTTGTGCGTGGTATGGTGAGCATGGCGCATGAAATGGGCAAAACAACAATTGCAGAATTTGTTGAAAACGAAGAAATCTTTAATATGCTGCTTGAATTGGGCATTGATCAAGTACAAGGCTATTACCTGGATAAACCCATGAAAGACCATCCGGGATTGAATATTATTTAAATATAGAAAACCCAAATCTTAAACTACGGCGTTTCACGGAGAAAAACAGGATTTGAATTAAGATAATTGAATAGGCTTTAAATACTTTCAAACCCTGTTATCTATTATTTTGCACTGATCGTGGCATGGAGCTTTAAATCTCCCCTTGAAACACGCCGGAGTGAGGAACAAACGGGGCGGGGTTTCGGCCAGGGAGTGAGGCAGCGAGCCAATCCCGCCTGCCGCCGGCTCGATTGTCCACAGCCCAGGGGCCTTCCTGTTTCGTGGGGCGGCCTTCTTTGCTTACTTTCTTGGCGAAGCAGAAATAAGGAAGAATCCCATGAGTATGACCGTCTGGCTGACCTTTATTGCCACTACTTTTTTTATTTCGGCAACGCCCGGCCCCAACATGCTGCTCATGCTATCGCACGGTACCCGCTACGGCTGGCAAGCTACGCTGGCAACCATGGGCGGTGCGCTTAGCGGATTGGGATTATTATTTCTGCTGTCAGCCTTTGGCATGGCCACTATTCTGGCTACATCCGCTGCGCTATTTTTGATTTTTAAATTAGCCGGGGCAGTCTATTTAATTTATTTGGGTTGGCAATGTTTCAGGGCCGGAGACCAGCTAGAAATGCCCAATGCCTTGGCCGATTCAGCTGCCAGGCGCTTTCGCTTAGGCCTAACCGTTGCACTATCAAATCCAAAAGCAATTTTATTTGCCGGTGCTTTCTTACCACAATTTATCAATACAACACAGCCACAAGCAAAACAATGGGCTATTTTACTAAGCAGCTTTTTTATAATTGAGGCTGGCTGGCAAGTTGCCTATGCAGCAGGCGGCGCAAGGTTGGGCAGCTGGCTACAAGGCCAGAACCGCATCAAGCGTTTTAACCAGGGCTGCGGTGCGGCCTTCTTTGCCGTGGGCGGATTACTGGCTGCGGCACAACGCTGATCGGGAGCCATCAAATCCCCCCAGCAAGACCGTACCTATTCCCGATACCCAAAAATCATACCCCGTAGCACTCCCCCGATACTCGTTCAAGATCGGAAAACATTTGATTACATCTATCAGCCAGATACTTGGCATTTAAATGCTTCGCCAATCAGGCAAATTAGCGTGATGCTAAGGTTATTGCTCGGCACACAGTGGCGCTTGGCAAGCACAAGTACACGCACAATTCAGCCAGTGTTACCGGATCAAAAATAGAGTTTTTTATTTTCCCGCATAGAGCCACCGCCCACGCCTGGCAATATCTCCCAGCTTAGAGATACTTAAATCAACCATTTCGGCCCCATAACTGCGCGGATTAATCCACACCGTTTTCATCCCCAGCCGCTTGGCTGTTTTTAAATTGGCCAGGGTGTCTTCCACCAAAATACAGCGCCGTGGATTGAGCTTAAAGCGCGCCAATAGGCGCCGATAAGCCGCAATCTGCGGCTTGGGAATCAGATCAACATCTTCTACGCTCACCACGCTGCGGAAACAATCATCAATTTCCAACGCCAGCAGCATAGCCATCGCATACTGGCGCGGGCCATTGGTAAAAAGTAATTTATCCCCCGGCAAGCGACGAATCGCCACAGATAAACCCGGCATAGGATGAACGGTCGAGAGCAGCTCGCTCAAAGGATGAGACATACACAAAAAGTGCCGTGGATTAATGTGCGGGTGGTGGTGGCGAAGCCCAAGCATCGTTGCTCCATAACGTAACCAGTAATCGACACGTAAATCTGTAGCAGCCTGTTCACTCAATTGTAAATGCTGGGAAAGATAAGCTGTCATCGCCCGGTTAATTACTGGAAAGGCATGCAAATCGGCATTGTGAAGCGTGTTATCAAGATCAAAAATCCAGACTGGTTTCATTGTTTCAGCGTAAAAAAAGACCAGCCTTGCTGGTCTCGTGGGTGACTGAAGGCGACTCAGGAATGAATGTACTGCTCCAGCTGGGCAATTGTGAATTTTTGTTCTTCGATAATTTCCCGTACCAGATCACCAATTGATAATACACCTAATACCTTATCACCATCTAAAACCGGCAGGTGGCGAATACGTTTTTCACTCATGATAGTCATACACTCATCGATAGTGGCCGATGGTGGCACGCAGAGTAATTTGCGCGTCATAATTTCCGAAACTGACGTTCCTGCCGAAGTCTTGCCCATCAGAATCACTTTTCTGGCGTAATCACGCTCTGAAAAAATCCCAACCAAATGGTTTTCTTCTATCACCAGCAGTGCACCAATATTTTTCTCTGCAAGCACCTGTAAAGCCTGATAAACCGATGCCTGCGGGGTCACTGACAAAATATTATCGATGGCTTTTTCTGCGAGTAACTGGCGCGCTGTCTTCATACTGGCATCTCCCTGATGGCTTTGATCTTTAACTTTAGTAGGCCAAACGTAACATGCAAGAAAAGACTTAGATTACTTTTCACAAAAAAACAAGACCAACACGCATAAATCCCGGCTCGAAACTGCAGATAACACGAAATCTGCCTGCCCCGACCGGATTAATCAGAATCACTTCGCACGAATCATCGTGCCCACGCCCTGCTCGGTCAGCACCTCCAGCAGCAGCGCGTGTTTTACACGGCCATCTATAATGTGCACAGCGTTCACACCGCTCTTGGCCGCATCCAGAGCAGAGGAAATTTTTGGCAGCATGCCGCCAGAAATCGTGCCATCGGCAAATAACTCATCGATACGTTTGGCAGAAAGCTTCGTAAGCAAATTGCCTTCCTTATCAAGCACACCGGGCGTGTTAGTCATCATAATCAGCTTTTCGGCGTGCAGCACTTCGGCCAGCTTGCCTGCCACCAGATCGGCATTGATATTGTAGCTTTCGCCATTCCTGTCTACGCCAATCGGCGCGATCACGGGGATAAAATCACCTGCGTCGAGGTGAGCCACGATGGTTGGATCGATGGATTCAATTTCACCCACCTGGCCAATATCTAGCAACTCATCTGAGCTATCTTTCAGATACATTTTGCGGGCCTTAATAAAATGCCCGTCTTGGCCGGTTAAACCGACCGCTTTCCCACCATGTTTATTGATCAAGGAAACGATTTCCTTGTTCACATGGCCACCTAAAACCATCTCGACCACATCCATGGTTTCGGCATCAGTCACGCGCATGCCCTGAATGAACTCGCCTTTTTTGCCGATACGGTCAAGTAATTCATTAATTTGCGGGCCACCGCCATGCACGACAACCGGGTTCATCCCGACTAATTTAAGCAGCACCACGTCACTGGCAAACCCTTCTTTTAACTCGGGTTCGGTCATCGCATTACCACCGTATTTAATGACGATGGTCTTATCAAAAAAACGCTGAATATAAGGCAAGGCTTCCGAAAGGATTTCGGCTTTTTCTTGCGGGGTAATCGTGGTCATAGCTTATCCAAAAACATAGCTAACAGCCTGTCGGACTTAGGCCGTCGTAGCAAAAAATTGCATGGTTGAGGCCAGATTTTGCCGGATTACAGCACCAATAACATGTTATTGGTTAAAAATACGGCGAAATATGGGCCAGTCAGGTGATTTTGCAGCCTGCTGATATTTAATCCGGCAAGCTACCCGAGAGCTAAATTCTAACAGCCTCTCAAGCATGCCCGCGCTTTATTTTTGACAAAAACAAGCCACCCCCTAATAATAAATGAATATTTATTTATTAACTTAGGTTGACCATGT
Organism: Iodobacter ciconiae; assembly: GCF_003952345.1. Classification (NCBI taxonomy): domain Bacteria; kingdom Pseudomonadati; phylum Pseudomonadota; class Betaproteobacteria; order Neisseriales; family Chitinibacteraceae; genus Iodobacter; species Iodobacter ciconiae. Next base: position 2,562,448 of record NZ_CP034433.1, read on the forward strand.
TATGTAAACGCTGGACCCGCCGTAAAGAAGCTCGCCCTCTGGAAATTCTGGAAGCTGCGCTGGGGCTATTCGTCAGCAAGGGCTATGCCGCAACCAAAATGACCGATATCGCTAAAGCGGCCGGAGTAACCTGCGGCACACCCTACATTTATTTCGCCGGAAAAGAAGAAATTTTTGAAGCAGTAATGCGTGAAATATTATTGCCGCGGCTTACTCTGGGCCATGAATTACTTGCAAACTTTCAGGGAAATTCTGCTGATCTGCTAAGAGCAATGCTTAAGACGTGGTGGCAAGCAATAGGCGAAAATCAGCTGTCTGCATTTCCCAAACTGATGATCACCGAGGGCAGCAATTTCCCCCTGATCACCAAAATTTATCAAGAAGAATTTGTGGCCCCCGGCAATAAATTATTGCGCCAGATCCTGGAGCGCGGCATTGCCAGCGGTGAATTTCGGGTAACCGATATAGATTATGCCATAGAAGTTATCTCTTCCCCGATTATCATCGCCATGCTTAGCAGACACACGCTCATCAATTGCCTGCCCGATCAGTTTGACCCCGAAAGATTTCTCAATACCACTCTTGATACCCTCCTTAACGGCCTCATCGCCCCTCTTCAGGACAAAACACATGAATAAAGCAATTCCACTGCTACTGGTAAGTGCAGTGCTACTCTCCGCCTGCAAGGAAGAACCCAAACCTCAGGAAGAAATTCGTCCTGTCCGTACCATTACCCTTGCCACAAACGCAGCAAATAGCCATGCGGAGTTCTCCGGTGAGCTGCATGCCCGTCAGGAAAGTGCTCTTGGATTTAGGATTCCGGGTAAGCTCATTAGCCGTCTGGTTGAGATCGGCACAGAAGTAAAAACCGGTACGCCACTGGCCAGAATTGATGCGCAGGATATGATTCTCAACGCTGCTGCAGCCAAAGCCCAGGCCGAATCAGCACAGAGCCAGCTCGATCAGCTCGAACTCGATCTCACCCGCTCACAGGAACTACTTGCCAAAAAGTTTATAAGCCAAGCCGATGTAGACCGCCGCCAGACGGCTGTTATTGCAGCGCAAAAACAGCTGATTCAGGCCCAGTCCCAGCAACAGCTGGCACAAAATCAGGCAGGCTATACCACCCTGCTCGCAACGAGCGATGGGGTTATTACGGCCACGCTCGCCGAACCGGGCCAGGTGCTGGCTGCCGGTCAGCCGGTCGTGCAACTCGCCAAAGCAGGCGAAATCGAAGTCTTTATTGATTTGCCAGAAGCGCGCAGCTCCGATTTAAAGCCTGGCCAGAAAACTGAAATCAGCCTCTGGGCATTACCAGGCAAAACCTTTAATGGAAAAGTCCGTGAAGTCTCTCCAGCCGCAGATCCGCTTAGCCGCACTTACCGTGCAAAAGTGACATTAGAAAATCCATCAGAAGACATTCGTCTGGGCATGAGCGCCACGGTAAAAAGCAACCAGAGCAGCAAAACTGAAAGCATCACGACCCTGCCACTCTCCGCCATTTATGGAAAAAGCAATGAGCAACGTGTCTGGCTAGTTGAAAACACTAAGGTAAAAAGCAAGGTTATTCAAGCGCACATTGATACTCAGCACAAAAATAGCGAGCAAGTACAGGTACAAGGCCTGAAAGCAGGGGATATTGTTGTCACTGCCGGCGTGCACCTCTTACGTGAGGGGCAAGCCGTAAAACTGCTGCCTGCACAGGGAGAATAAAGCGATGCAAAAACCCGATTTTACTCAGCAGCGCTTTAACTTATCAGCATGGGCGCTTAAACATCAGTCACTCGTGCTGTACCTGATGGTGGTGCTCACCCTTGGCGGTATTCTGGCCTATGGCAAACTGGGAATGAAAGAAGACCCGGAGTTCACCTTTAAAGCCATGGTGGTCAGAAGCTTCTGGCCAGGAGCAAGCGCACCAGAGATGGAACAGCAGGTTACCGATAAGTTAGAAGAAGCCCTGCAAGGGATCGCCTATATCCACTTCACCAAAAGCTACTCCCGCAGTGGTGAATCCCTGATCACAATCATGCTGCATGAAGATCAGAAAAATAATGTGGCCGATGCCTGGTACCAGGTCAGAAAGCGCATTAACGATGCCAAAGGAAAACTGCCACCGGGAGTAGCCGGGCCATTTTTTAATGATGAGTTTGGCGATACCTATGGCAACCTCTATGCCTTTACCGGCGATGGATTTACTTATCCCGAGCTAAAAAAATACATTGAGCTTGCTCGAGCCGAGTTACTACGCATTCCTGATGTCAATAAAGCGCTATTGATTGGTCAGCAAGATGAAAAAATTTATGTGGAATATTCCAACGCCAAGCTGGCCAGCCTGGGTATATCGCCATTTCAAATTAACAAAGTCATCGCAGCCACCAATACCATCACCCCTGCAGGGGCCATTGAAGGCAAGGACGAGCACATTTATTTACGCGTAAGTGGTGGCTTTAATGCTGTAGAGCATCTGCGCAGCCTGCCAATTACCGTGGCAGGGAAAACTTTTTTACTGGGTGATATCGCACAGGTATTTCGCGCCACAATCGATCCGCCACAAACCAAAATGCGCTTTCAGGGGCAAGATGCGGTTGGCCTGGGTATTTCAATGCGCAAAGGAGGCGATGTCGTAAAGATGGGCCAGCAAATTGATGCATCCCTAGCCAAAATCAGAAGTAATTTGCCGGTTGGTATTGAAATACATACTATTTCTGACCAGCCTGCCGTCGTTAAAAACGCCATCCATATTTTTATGAAATCACTGCTGGAAGCCATCGTAATTGTACTGGCGGTGAGCTTTTTAAGCCTGGGTTGGCGCACCGGAGTAGTAGTAGCACTGTCAATTCCGCTAGTGCTGCTGCTCACCTTTCTTGGCATGAATATTTTCAATATCGAGCTGCAAAGGATTTCGCTGGGCGCACTCGTGATTGCGCTGGGGCTTCTGGTCGATGACGCGATTATTGCCGTAGAAATGATGGCATTAAAACTCGAGCAAGGCTGGAGCCGCTTTGAAGCCGCCACCTTTGCCTATACCTCAACCGCTTTTCCCATGCTGACCGGAACACTAATTACGGCCGCTGGCTTCTTACCCGTGGGGCTGGCTAAATCAGATGCAGGAGAATATACCTTTTCCATCTTTGCCGTGATCGGCATTGCCCTGGTGCTGTCATGGATTGTTGCCGTGGTGTTTACACCCTATATGGGCTACCACCTGCTGCCCGAAACCCCGCGTCATGAAGAGCACGATGTGTATCAGGGAGGTTTTTACGCGCGCTTTCGCAAGCTGGTCACCTGGTGCGTTACATGGCGTAAAACGGTGATTGCAGCCACTTTGGGCGCTTTTCTGGTGGCTGTTGCTACCTTTGCCCTCTTTATCCCTCAACAGTTCTTCCCGGCCTCGGCACGGCCCGAGCTGATGGTCGATATGTGGTTGCCCTATACCGCCTCGTATGACGCCACCGAGCGCGAAGTAAAGCGCATGGAAGCCATCGCCATGAAAGACCCTGATGTAGCACATGTCACCAGCTATATCGGTGTTGGCTCGCCCCGCTACTACCTGCCACTTGACGAACAAATGCCAAACTTGAACTTTGGCCAGCTCACCGTCATGACCAAAGATGAAAAGGTAAGAGAAAACGTCTATAAGCGCCTGAACAAGAAGTTTGCCGAAGACTTCCCGCTGGTACGCGGACGTGTCACCCGTCTGGAAAACGGCCCGCCTGTAGGCTATCCGGTGCAGTTCCGTATTAGCGGAGAAAACCCAGTCAAGCTCAATCAAGTTGCGGCTGAGCTGGCCGAGGCAATGCGCCAGAATCCACATACCCGCCAGGTCCATACCGACTGGGGCGAAAAAGTAAAAGTGGTTCGTTTACTCACTAAACAAGATCGCTTACGCCAGCTGGGGCTCACTTCACAAGAATTAGCAACTTATCTGCAAATGGCCGTTTCAGGTACTACCGCCACGCAATACCGTGAAGCCGATCAGAGCATTGATGTGGTTACCCGCCTCACCGGCAGCGAGCGCACCCGTCTCGACTTTTTAAAAGATCTGCGCGTGCCTTTGCCATCGGGACAATTTGTACCGCTTTCCCAACTGGCAACCTTGCAACTGGAAAACGAAGAGAGTCTGATCTGGCGACGTAATCGGGTCGCCACGCTCACGGTGCGTGCCGATGTGGCAGGAAGTGCCCAGGCCCCCGACGTGAGCAATGCGCTAATGCCTAAGGTGCGGGAGATCGAAGCCAAACTGCCTCAGGGCTATCACATTGAAACCGGCGGCACATTGGAATCATCTGCCACAGGACAGGCTTCGATCAATAAAGTCATGCCGCTGATGTTGCTGGTAGTCATGACTCTACTGATGCTGCAGCTGCAAAGTATCCAGCGCATGATTATGGTGCTGCTCACCGCCCCGCTGGGTTTGATCGGCGTGGCCATTGCCCTGCTGTTGTTTCAAGCGCCCTTCGGGTTTGTAGCGATGCTGGGAGTGATTGCACTTTCAGGCATGATTATGCGCAACTCCGTGATTCTGATGGATCAGATCGAGCAGGATCGCGCAGCCGGGGATGATGCATGGACCGCCGTAATTGAATCGGCCGTCCGGCGCTTCAGACCCATTATGCTAACTGCTGCAGCAGCCATTCTGGCCATGATTCCACTCACCCGAGATACATTCTGGGGGCCAATGGCTATTGCCATCATGGGCGGCTTATTTGTCGCCACAGTGCTCACGCTTTTATTCTTACCGGCTTTATATGCGGCATGGTTCAGACTTAGCCCGCCGGAAGTGCAAAAAACATAATGCAAAATAAATAATTAATGCAAAATTACAACAATTTATAAAAAAGAAAGGGAATGCCTTTGGGCACGGGCAAATTCCCTTTTCTTTTTAAATCCGGCCGCAGTGAAACATCACTTTCAGTGTCATTTTTTGCACTTGAAAGGCCGCCCCGGACAAAATATTTAACAGCATATTTAACAAAAAACCGAGACACTCATAATGAAAAAAACATTAATTGCACTGAGCATAGGCATTTTTTCCCAACAGCTCTTTGCTGCCGATCTACTTGAATCCTGGTATGCCGCACAAAAATATGACGCCAATTTTGCCGCTGCCCGCGCAGGACTTGATGCCGGCCGGGAAAAAGCCGAACAGGGTAAAGCCTTATTATTGCCGCGTATTTCTCTTTCCGGAAATGCCAATCGCAGCGTAACTGAGTACCGCGCAGAAAACCGCAGCACGATATCCAATAATGGCAATAGCTATGGTTATGAGCTAAAACTTGCCCAGCCTATTTACCGGGCAGAAGCATTTGCCGGAGCAGATCAGTTAAAAAAACAAACCGAACAGGCTGAAGTGCAATTTCGCGTTGCCGAACAAGATTTAATTCTGCGTGTAGCAAAAGCCTATTTCGAAGTTTTAGGTGCGGAAGAAAAAGTAAAACAGACAACTGCCCAAAAAGAAGCCGTTGCCCAGCAACTGGCTCAGGCAAAAAAATCTTTTGAAGTAGGTGTTTCCACCATTACTGATACGGATGAAGCTCAGGCTCGCTTTGATGCTATTAATTCAGCAGAAATTGCCGCGCATAATGACATGGCAATTAAACGCAATACTTATGAACAACTAACCCAGCTTAATCCGCTTAATCTCAAACCAATTAGTAACCGCCAGCAGCCAACCCCGCCCCAGCCTAATGATATGACAACATGGTTGCAACGTAGCGAGAATGGCAGCTTAGTGATTGCAGGCCAGCAATTAGGTTTGGATATTACCAGCCGTGAAATTGATAAATACCGTTTAGAAAGTACTCCGACTCTCGATTTAATCGCAGGCTATGGTGATTCATGGAATTCTGCCGGCATATCTAAATCGGGTGGATTAGACCGCACGGGCTCCGGACAAATTGGTTTGCAATTATCGATTCCTTTGTATACAGGAGGAGATCGTTCATCCAAATTACGGGAAGCTCTTGCTAAAAAAGAACAACAACGCCAAACAGTAGAAGCAAGCCGCCGTGATACAGCTCAATTCACCAAACAAGCGTTTTTAGGTGTGAGTTCAGGTGCAGCACAAATTATCGCTTTACAACAGGCGCTTAAATCTAGTGAATCATCATTAGCATCAACCAAATTAGGCAGAGAAGTGGGTGTGCGTACAACTATTGACGTACTTAATGCCGAACAGACTTATTTCTCAACCCGTTATGACCTTACCGTAGCACGCTACACCTATTTGTATGCCCGTCTGCAATTGGCGGCAACCAGTGGAGAATTGTCTGAAAAAGATCTAAATTCAGTAAATCTTTGGCTAGGTAATTAAGAAAGCTTGAATTGTAGTGAATAGATATCCATAATCCGTTCGGTGGAGTACCCCAATTCAAAGACCCAAGGAGAGAATTACCATGATTGATCTATCCCCACTAAGCTATAGCCAGTTAGTTGAACTCAAGAAGAACCTGGAAGTTGAAATTGTTCGCCGTAAAGAATCAGAAAAACAAAACCTGATTGCTGAACTGCAAAACTTGGTTGCTTCCAAAGGTTTCTCATTGTCTGATGTTTTAGGCACAAGCAGCGACAAAAAAGCAGCTAAAAAAGCAGCTTCTACAGCTAAAGCGCAATTCCGCAATCCTGCTGATCCAGAACAAACTTGGACTGGTCGTGGCCGTAAGCCACAATGGGCAATTGAATTCCTGGCAACAGGTCGCTCATTAGAAGAATTGCGCATTGCTTAATTCGGCGCTTTTTATAGAATGACGAATAGACCCGTAGTGCCTTGATCTATAAGAGATACTGACGCAATAAAAATTAGATAGTGATCTGATTCCCATTGTGAAAGGCCTTTTAAAATGAAAAAGAAACCGTAAATATCCGTATAATTTTATAAAAAACCGAAGCTTTGCACGTAAGACCAAACAAGGCAGCCTAGGCTGCCTTGTTTGTATTCTGCAGTACAATCCCCCTTTCTTATCTGTGAATCATTGCCATGTCGCATCCTCTCACCGCAAAACTAAACCCTGAACAGGCCGCAGCCGTTGAATTACCCCCGGAACATGCGCTTATTCTTGCGGGCGCTGGCAGTGGAAAAACCAGTGTGCTCACTACCCGTATTGCCTGGCTTTTATCAACAGGGCAATGCAGCCCGGCCGGTTTATTATCTGTTACTTTTACCAATAAAGCCGCCAAGGAAATGCTCTTACGTATTACTTCAATGATGCCGCTTAATCCCCGTGGATTATGGATAGGTACATTTCATGGTTTATGTAATCGCATGCTGCGTTTACATTGGCGCGATGCCGGCTTACCCGAAACTTTTGCAATTTTAGATTCTGCCGAGCAACTGTCTCTAATTAAACGTATTTTGAAAGCTTTAAATATTGATGATGAAAAATATCCGGCAAAAGTTGTTCAGCAATATATTAATGGCCATAAAGAAAATGGCCGCAGAGCCAGTGATGTAGACGCATGGGATGATTATTCGCGCATGCTGCGATTAATTTATGAAGAATATGAGAAGCAATGCCAACGGGAAGGCGTTGCTGATTTCTCTGAATTATTACTGCGCTGCTACGAATTACTTTCTAAAAATGAATCATTACGAACCCATTATCAAAGCCGTTTCCGCCATATTTTAGTTGATGAATTTCAAGACACAAATAAACTGCAATACGCTTGGTTAAAGCTTTTAGCCGGCCAGCATAATGCACTATTTGCCGTAGGAGATGATGATCAATCTATTTACGCATTCCGTGGTGCCAATGTAGGGAATATGCATGATTTTCAAAGCGATTTTTCTGTAAAACATGTAATTCGTTTAGAGCAAAACTACCGCTCCCAAGGCAATATTCTAGATGCTGCCAATGCCGTTATTAGTCATAACAAAAATCGTTTAGGCAAAGAATTATGGACGAGCGAGCCCGCTGGCGAACCAATTCGTGTATTTGAAGCTGCAACCGATTTTGAAGAAGCGGCTTTTATTGTAGAAGAAGCACAGACCCTGATGAGAGAAGGCGCAGCAGCTCGCGACATTGCCATTCTTTATCGCGCCAACGCCCAATCACGTGTTATTGAGCATGCTCTGTTTACCGCAGGTGTGCCCTACCGGGTGTATGGTGGCTTACGCTTTTTTGAGCGCCAGGAAATCAAACATGCTTTGGCCTATTTACGGCTTATAGCCAATCCGGGAGACGATAACGCCCTGCTGCGCGTGATCAACTTCCCCACCCGGGGCATTGGTGCGCGCACAATAGAAAGTATCCAGGAAACCGCCCAGCATGCCGGAACAACGCTTTGGCAAGCAGCCTGCTCCGGAGCCGCCGGACGCGGGGCTGCAGCGGTCAGGAAGTTTGCAGAAATAATCGAAAGCATGCGCTCACAAGCCACCGGTCTTGCCATGCCAGAACTAGTTGACATGATGCTTGATCTGTCTGGCCTACGCGCCCATTATCAGGCAGACAAAGAAGGTGAAGAGCGGCTTGCCAACCTGGGTGAGCTCATTAATGCAGCCACCAGTTTTGTTCAGGAAGATGAAAACAATCTGATCGCCTTCCTGTCCCACGCCAGCCTTGAAGCGGGCGATCATCAGGCAGGCGCGCATGAAGAAGCTCTGCAGCTGATGACTGTACACGCCTCCAAAGGGCTGGAATTTCATGCGGTATTTTTATGTGGCCTTGAGGAGGGCTTATTCCCGCACGACAACAGCATGAATGATGCCAGCGCAGTAGAAGAAGAACGCCGCCTGATGTATGTTGCCATTACCCGGGCTCGCCGCCGCCTTTACATTACCCTGGCACAAAGTCGTATGCTGCACGGGCAGACACGATACGCCGTAGCCAGCCGCTTTATGCAGGAAATTCCACAGCAGCTGCTAAAATTCCTGAATCGCGGCTACGCGCCGCAAGGCTATTCTGGTCCGGCTGCCGTTGCTGGCAAAGCCCCTACTCCCGAGCATGGACTTGCCATTGGCATGAATGTAGAGCACCCCAAGTTTGGTAAGGGCGTCATTACAGATCATGAAGGCGGGGCAAGTGGCAACGTGCAGGTCAATTTTGCAACGGCAGGATCGAAATGGTTGGCAGTAGCCTATGCCAAACTAAAAGTACTTTGATGCTTTAAGCTCAAAGTTGGCAAGCAAACAGCAAATCCTGTTTGCTTACTGACTCAATTGAGTTCTACACCCTGTCCACAGTAAAACATGGCAGGATTAATGCGCTTTATCATGGACAGTACGCCTCAAATCATGGCTGAAAAAATAAGTGCCTTCTCGGTTATCTCATCAGCCACTGCTAAGCGCAAAGCGACTAACAGCCCCCCGATGTTGCCACTTTACGCGTGTTGATCATCGATCCTATTGCAGAGACAAGACGCAATATCAGCATGACGCTGGGGCAATACGGAACCAGTCACATCGACCATGCCAGCAATAGCACCGAAGCCTTAGCCAGCATGAAAAAACTTAAATACGAGCTGATTCTTTGCGAATATGATCTAGGAAAAGGTCAGGATGGTTTGTTTTTATTTGATGAAGCAAGGCGGCTTGATCTACTCAAAACCTCCTCCATTTTTATCGTCATCTCCGCCGAACGGCAGGCCCAAAAAGTACTGGGTGCCGCCGAGCAATCTCCCGATGCTATTTTGCTCAAACCTTTCACTGGAGAAATGCTCTACAGCCGGGTGTTCAGCGTTTTGCAAAAGAAAATACGTTTTAAGTTGGTTGATGAAGCCATCATGGCGCATGATTTTTTAACTGCAATTCAACTTTGCAGCAAGGCAGCCAATACCAGAGCCGAATACACTCAGGATTTTTTACGCTTAAAAATTCATTTATTGCTGCGTATCAGCGATTGGGTCAGTGTGCGGGATCAATGCCGACAACTATTGGTGGAGCAAGAATTACCATGGGCTAAAATAGCTCTGGGTAAATCACTTTACCAACTCAAAAGCTATCCGGAAGCGTTAACCGTCTTTAAAACAATCATTAACGAGCACAAGCACTCCCTGGAAGCCTACGACTGGCTTGCACGCACACAGCAGGCTATAGGCGAAGATGCCGCAGCACAAGAAACACTCAAACAGGCGATTCATAAATCACCCTTTGTCGCAAGCAGGCAGCGCCAACTAGGTGAAGTGGCACTTAAAAGCGGAGATTTAGCTACCGCCGAAAGTGCCTTGCTGGAAACCGTTAAAATTGCCCGGCACTCATTTGTACGTAATCCTGCTGATTATGGCCTGCTAGCAGATGTGCAGATCAGCCGCGGCAATGTGAGTGCGGCAAAACTCACTGTAGAAGAAATCCGCAAGGATTTTAAAGACCCACAGGTGAATGTGCTCGCCGATGCGCTAGATGCAGATATCTATATGCATCAGGGCGAACCAGAAAAAGCACAGAACCAGCTTAAAACAGCATTAAACCAACTCGCTCAGCTAACCCTCCCCCTTCTGCCATAGTAGGCATGGCACTTGCTAAAGCCTGTTTTAATCAGCAGCAAGAAGCCCTTGCAGAGGTCGTGGTCCGTGATTTACTCAGAAACAGCCACGATGATCTAAACCTTGCGGCAAAGATAACCACGCTTTACCGCCAGCACGGCCATCAGGATCAGGCCGAGCAACTTATCAAAGAAAACAGCGCCAGCATTGTGGCACTCAATAATGAAGCCGTAAAAATGGCCCGCAGCGGAGACCTGGCTGGTGCCGCAGAGCTATTTATCCGGGCGGCAACTGATATGCCCGGCAATATACAAGTGCTGCTCAACACTGTAAATGCCCTGCTTGCCTATTCCAATCAACATGGCTGGCACCAAGAGTGGATGCAACTCAGTCATAATTACCTGCTGCGCATTCATAATTTGGATCCCGGCAATGGACGCGGTTTGCAATTACGAGAGTTTTTCCGTAAAACAAAACAACGTTATGATATTAGCGAGTAAACCCACCACTGAATTAATCAATCATTAGCAAAAACCAAAATGCAACTCTACAATAGGGAAGAAGCCACAGTAGTGTTTGCTTTCAATACTGCAATAGCAAGAAACAGAGCTAAAATTAACAAGGGATAAAACCATGCAAACCAGCACCAAAATTGACGATCATAAAGGCCGTATTATGCTAAATGGCAATTTTACGTTTGAATCGCATCGCGAATTCAAGCAAGCCACTACTGCAGCACTGGAAACCCCGGGCCTGACCGAGCTCGAAATGGATTTCGGAGCAGTTGACTATATGGACTCTGCAGCCCTGGGCATGCTGCTGCTCCTTAACGAGAGAGCCAATGGCCGTAAAGTGACTTTAATCAACTGCAGGGGCACTGTTAAGGCAGTATTGGAAATTGCCAATTTTGGTAAAATATTCGAAATAAAATAATAAAAAAAGAGCACCGCATATTTAATTAATACGGTGCTCTTTTAGCATCTTTTAAACCTTATTTATTGCAGGACCTCCTTTCACCCAGCTTCCCAGCAAGGCATAACACACCGCTAATAAAGTAGGGCCTAAAAAAACACCCAGTAAACCAAAAGACAGGGCCCCGCCCAAAACACCAAATAAAATTAAAATAAAGGGTAAATCACTTTCTTTACCAATAAAAAGCGGTTTCACCACATTATCTGCGGTCCCCACCACAAAGATCATCCAGATTGCCATGAAAACAGCCCAGCCTGTGTGTCCTTGATAATAAAGCCATGCCGCAGCCGGCAATCCAATTAGCCCGGGGCCCCCCGGCAAAATAGAAAGAAAACAACTTGCAAAGCCCAAAGTTAGAGAATTAGGCACGCCCGCAATAAAGAAACTGAACCAAGCCAGAACGCCCTGTACCAAAGCTGTTCCTAAAAAGCCATAAACAACCCCCCTGATTGTACCTGCAGCTACATTTAATAACGATTCTGCTTTTTCTCCGGCAATGCGCCACATCATGCCTTTTAACCAGGCAGCAGCCCGTTCTCCATGTAGATAAAAGAAAAAAGCCACAATTAAACTTAAAGCCAGTAATAAAAATCCGCCGCCCACAATACCGCCAAAGCGTAATAAACCTGATGCAATTGGGCCACTAAAGCCTCGTACACGCTCTAATAAAGCCGGATCACCCTGGCCAAGCTTCAACCAGAAACCATTAATCCACTCACCCAGATAAGGAAAAGTACTAATCCAGGCTGGTAGATCCGGCCAGCCCACCTGAAACTGTAAACTCATAGTTTTAATTAATGAGCCAGCCTGGCTGGCAAATTCAAACCCAGCCATTAAAAGGGGTAAAACTAAGAATGTCAGCAAAGCCGTAATAAAAAGTAGTGCCGCAATAAAACGACTCCCTCTGCAAAACCTCACTAAATATTGATAAGGCTTCCAGGTGGTATACACCAAAATGGCCGCCCAAATGACAGAAGCAAGAAATGGGGCCATAATCATTAAGCCCAGCCAAATCAAAGCCCCCACCGCTATAATTGCAGCCAGAGGCTCAATTAAATCAGAACTACGTATACGCATATCACTCGCCTTTAACCATTCGAAATGGGCCTTCCCAGCATACCCCTAAATAGACTCAGTGCCCCTTACATATTGCCCAACAATCTTCCTCTTTGTTACTTTTTGGCTTTTAGAATCGAGTCTGTCCTTAAAATACACGAAGCCTGGCAAGCTTCTGTATGAATCAGTCCCGGGTCAACTTACACCCACTTTTATATCAAATTATTTTACCCGGGTATTATCAAAGGATAATATATTGGAAAAAGCAGATTTATACCAATGCAGAGATAGTAAAAAAATAAATCGTAAAGTCATAATTATTTAATCTTAAAAAGATAAATCATATAAATTTATGCAAAAGACATATTAATTCAGAATATCCCGCCTATTTTTGGTATACAACCTTTCGCAATCGCTGCAACGCTGTCTTATTCTGAATAAACAGCTTAAAAATTAAAACCAGCCCGGTTTAGTCATAATATAAATGAGAAAATTTTTTAGACTGAGCAATTAACCCAGACACAATCACAGCGGCTTCATGACGGCCAGCAGTTGTATTAATTACGCTACAGTTGTCTTCTAATGCCGCATGAACCTCGCAAGCCAAATGAAACAGTAAGGTTTCTTCCTTAAATGGAGCAGTTGAAAGGTAGTAATTAATTTCATCAACAATATGATCCGCTAATTCATTTGAGTCTTGTACCGGGGATGTCAAAATACGTTCATATAAACGCACGCCGATCACGCCAAGCGCAAACAGCTGGGTGGGCATAATTAAAACTCCTATTTCATAAAGATTAATCCACTCTAGCCTTTACTAAACCCAGCACTTACCCCTCCCGTCGGATGGTGATTTCCAAATACAGGAGACACCTATGAAACACTAGAATCTATTGATGTTTGATTTCCGGCCGCCTTGGCTACAATTTTAGGACTGGGTTGAAAAACAACCAGTTACTACTATCTGATGCCCCTTCGTAATCACAGTCCATTACACTTCCAACAAGGTTATATAAAAACTTATACAGAGAAAAACATGAGCAAACGCTATAAACTCCATTCATTTATACTGGCAAACCAGCCTGCAGCCAGATTACAGAAACGCTGTTAAAAACAGCCTGCTATGAACACAACGTGCAAATAAAATTAGTAAAAAGGAAGTTCTATGAGCATCAAAGTAGGTATTAACGGCTTTGGCCGTATGGGACGCTTAACCCTGCGCGCCGCTTGGGGCTGGCCCGATATTGAGTTTGTGCAAATCAACGATCCGGCTGGCGACGCGGCCACCTTGGCCCATTTGCTTAACTTTGATTCGGTACACGGCCGCTTTGCGCAAAATGCGGAAGCAATCAATGATGAAATTGTGATTGGCGAGCAGCGGATTAAAGTCAGCCACAATAAGGCAATTGGCGACACCGACTGGTCGGGCTGCGATGTGGTGATCGAAGCCTCGGGCAAAATGCGTAAAGTAGAATTGCTGCAAGCCTATCTGGATCAAGGTGTAAAACGTATCGTTGTCACCGCGCCAGTCAAAGAAGCAGGTGTCTTAAATGTAGTGGTTGGAGTGAATCATCACCTCTATAACCCAGCCCTGCATCGCATTGTGACTGCAGCCAGCTGCACCACCAACTGCTTGGCCCCCGTCGTCAAAGTGATTCACGAGCAACTTGGCATCCGCCATGGCAGCATGACCACCATTCATGATCTGACCAATACCCAAACCATTATCGATGCGCCGCACAAAGATCTGCGCCGCGCCCGCGCTTGCGGCACCAGCCTGATTCCCACCTCCACCGGATCGGCCACCGCCATTACCGAAATTTTCCCTGAGCTAAAGGGCCGCTTAAACGGCCATGCCGTGCGCGTGCCTTTAACCAATGCATCGCTCACCGATTGTGTATTCGAGCTAGAACGCGCCACCACCATTGAAGAAGTCAACGGCCTGCTGAAAGCCGCATCCGAAACCTACCTGAAAGATATTCTGGGCTATGAAGAGCGCCCACTGGTATCAATCGACTACCGAGGCGATGCCCGCTCATCCATCATCGACGCACTCTCTACCATGGTGATCAATAGCACGCAGCTCAAGCTCTACGCTTGGTACGACAATGAATGGGGCTATGTAAATCGCACGGCAGAGTTGGTAAGGCTGATGGGAAGAGATTTATAAACAAAGATTGCGATCAAAACCCACTATTGAACCACGGAGGCCAAACAGAACAAGGAGTTTCACGGAGAAAAACAAGCGACGAATGAGGCTGTTTTCTTCGGTTTTTTTGTATTTAAATAGCGACCTATCCCAACTTGGATCCCCCATGCTCTCCCCGCAAATTCGCCAATATCTAATTATCACCGGTAATTACTGGACCTTTACCCTCACCGATGGGGCGCTGCGGATGTTGGTGGTTTTGCATTTTCATCAGCTTGGCTTTTCTCCGCTAAGCTTAGCCATGCTGTTTTTGTTTTATGAAATTTTTGGTGTGATCACCAATCTAATCGGGGGCTGGTTGGGCGCTCGCATTGGCTTAAATAAAACCATGAATATCGGCCTTGGCCTGCAAGTTATCGCCCTATTGGCGCTCACCGTGCCCACTACCATGCTCACCGTACTTTGGGTGATGGCGGCGCAAGCCCTATCAGGGATAGCCAAAGATTTAAATAAAATGAGCGCCAAAAGCAGTATTAAAACGCTGGTGCCCGCAGGGGCAGAAGGCAAGCTTTATCAATGGGTGGCTCTGTTAACCGGCTCTAAAAATGCACTAAAAGGCGTGGGATTTTTTCTAGGCGGAGTTTTGCTCACCCTGCTTGGTTTTAGCGGCGCTGTGCTGCTGATGGCGAGCTTATTACTATTGGTATGGCTAGGCAGTGTGATTACGCTTAAACAAGACTTAGGCAAGGCAAAAAATAAGCCCAAGTTCAGCGAGATTTTTTCTAAGAGCAGGTCGGTGAATATTTTATCCGCGGCGCGACTTTTTTTATTTGGTGCACGCGATGTATGGTTTGTAGTGGCACTGCCGGTGTTTTTATCGCAAACACTGGGCTGGAGTCACCTTGATGTCGGCTCATTCTTTGCAGTATGGGTGATTGCTTATGGCGTAGTGCAATCCCTTGCTCCCTATCTAACCGGCAAAAAATCCGGTCAAGTCCCCGATGGGAAAAGCGCCTCTATCTGGGCCTTAGCACTAGCCCTTGCAGCAGCAGGCATCGCGATAGCCATGAGCCACGAGCAACATTTGCAAGCTATCATTATTGGGGGCTTACTCCTATTTGGCGTTTTATTTGCCATTAATTCATCGCTACACAGTTATTTAATTGTTAGCTACGCCAAAGATGACGGCGCATCGCTCGATGTTGGTTTTTACTACATGAGTAATGCCATGGGGCG
Organism: Iodobacter ciconiae; assembly: GCF_003952345.1. Taxonomy (NCBI): domain Bacteria; kingdom Pseudomonadati; phylum Pseudomonadota; class Betaproteobacteria; order Neisseriales; family Chitinibacteraceae; genus Iodobacter; species Iodobacter ciconiae. Next base: position 2,578,277 of record NZ_CP034433.1, read on the forward strand.
CTTACTAGGCACCGTGTTATCTGGCTGGGCATTTCAACTTGCTGGTCTCATAGCGTGCTTATGGATTTCTGCGATATTTATAATAATCGCATCACTCATTTCCACAGCACTGCCACGAAATAACACGAATAAGTAAGGAAGTTACTTGCGCTGCCCAAATTTTCTCAATTGCACTGATACTTGATTTTCTTCCACGCAAAGCAAAACCCCCGCCTCTTTCGAGTACGGGGGTCTTGTTTACATCACGTGCGAATCTTTGATTCGCTCAGTAAAGGTGTCTGGCAATGACCTACTTTCACACAGGTATCTGCACTATCATCGGCGCTAAGGTGTTTCACTGTCCTGTTCGGGATGGGAAGGAGTGGGACCACCTCGCTATGGTCGCCAGACTTTAACGGGGTAACTCGTTGTGTGTATTGCTCCACAACGCGTTCAGTTCAATAGAAGAAGTAATGTCTTACATTTCAAATCTAGTTTTCTAATCTGGGTAGATTATACCGTCGCGCACACGCGTCTCAGGTTATAGGATCAAGCCTTACGGGCAATTAGTATCGGTTAGCTTAACGCATTACTGCGCTTCCACACCCGACCTATCAACGTCCTGGTCTCGAACGACCCTTTAAAAGGCTTAAAGCCTTGGGGAAATCTCATCTTGAGGCGAGTTTCGCGCTTAGATGCTTTCAGCGCTTATCTCTTCCAGATTTAGCTACCCGGCGATGCCACTGGCGTGACAACCGGTACACCAGAGATCTGTCCACTCCGGTCCTCTCGTACTAGGAGCAGCCCCCCTCAAATTTCCAACGCCCACTGCAGATAGGGACCAAACTGTCTCACGACGTTTTGAACCCAGCTCACGTACCACTTTAAATGGCGAACAGCCATACCCTTGGGACCGGCTACAGCCCCAGGATGTGATGAGCCGACATCGAGGTGCCAAACTCCGCCGTCGATGTGAACTCTTGGGCGGAATCAGCCTGTTATCCCCGGAGTACCTTTTATCCGTTGAGCGATGGCCCTTCCATTCAGAACCACCGGATCACTATGTCCTGCTTTCGCACCTGCTCGACTTGTCTGTCTCGCAGTTAAGCCGCCTTATGCCATTACACTATCAGTACGATGTCCGACCGTACCTAGGCGACCTTCGAGCTCCTCCGTTACAATTTGGGAGGAGACCGCCCCAGTCAAACTGCCTACCATGCACGGTCCCCGATCCGGATAACGGACCAAGGTTAGAACCTCAAAGGGGTCAGGGTGGTATTTCAAGGTCGGCTCCACGCAGACTAGCGTCCACGCTTCATAGCCTCCCACCTATCCTACACAAACCACTTCAAAGTCCAATGCAAAGCTACAGTAAAGGTTCACGGGGTCTTTCCGTCTAGCAGCGGGGAGATTGCATCTTCACAAACATTTCAACTTCGCTGAGTCTCAGGAGGAGACAGTAGGGCCATCGTTACGCCATTCGTGCGGGTCGGAACTTACCCGACAAGGAATTTCGCTACCTTAGGACCGTTATAGTTACGGCCGCCGTTTACTGGGACTTCAGTCAAGAGCTTGCACCCCATCATTTAATCTTCCAGCACCGGGCAGGCGTCACACCCTATACGTCGTCTTTCGACTTTGCAGAGTGCTGTGTTTTTGATAAACAGTCGCAGCCCCCATTTCTCTGCGACCCATTTCTGCTCCATTCGCGAAGAACTTCACATACTCTGGGCTCACCTTCTCCCGAAGTTACGGTGATAATTTGCCGAGTTCCTTCTCCTGAGTTCTCTCAAGCACCTTAGAATTCTCTTCCTACCCACCTGTGTCGGTTTGCGGTACGGTCAATATAAAGCTGAAGCTTAGAGGCTTTTCTTGGAAGCATAGGATCAATCACTTCAGTCCGAAGACTTCGTCGTCACGTCTCAGCGTTATAGCAGCCCGGATTTGCCTAAGCCACACGCCTACTCGCTTAAACCACCTATTCCAACAGATGGCTGACCTACCTTTCTCCGTCCCCCCATCGCACTTCATATCGGTACGGGAATATTAACCCGTTGTCCATCGACTACGCATTTCTGCCTCGCCTTAGGGGCCGACTCACCCTGCGCCGATGAACGTTGCGCAGGAAACCTTGGGTTTTCGGTGTGCGGGCTTTTCACCCGCATTATCGCTACTCATGTCAGCATTCGCACTTCCGATACCTCCAGCATCCTTCTCAAGACACCTTCGCAGGCCTACGGAACGCTCCTCTACCATTTAGGAGCCAGCTTTCAGGGTTCGGGTTTCAGTGATTTGCCTAAACCATGCAACATCTTGGCGATCTCTTCATATTGATCGCGCCAACGTTGCCAGTCTGTTTCACTGATGTATCCTAAATCCATGCTATATCGTAGCCAAACTCGCACTTCATCTGCACTGCCTAAGGCAATAAAAATGAAGCGTAAAAATTCTCCTTTCAAGTAGCCTTGTTTGCCAAATCCTTCTGCAAGATTTGCAACAATGCTTTTACTCGATCGTCGTATTTGATCACCCAACGCGTATTGTTCAATCTTTGGAAAGCTTAAGCTCATCCGATGAATCTCTAAGGAGACCACATAGGCTTTCTTAAACACGTCCAATTCTTCTACACGTTGAACCATCGTTTGACTCCTGAAGCCTGAAAGCTGACTCCTAAATTCGCGTCTTCGGTTATCAGTTTGAGCCCCGTTACATCTTCCGCGCAGGACGACTCGACCAGTGAGCTATTACGCTTTCTTTAAATGATGGCTGCTTCTAAGCCAACATCCTGGCTGTCTATGCCTTCCCACCTCGTTTTCCACTTAACTGATTATTTGGGACCTTAGACGGCGATCTGGGTTGTTTCCCTCTTGACCATGGACGTTAGCACCCACAGTCTGTCTCCCATGCTCGCACTTGACGGTATTCAGAGTTTGCCATGGTTTGGTAAGTCGCGATGACCCCCTAGCCATAACAGTGCTTTACCCCCGTCAGTGATACATGAGGCACTACCTAAATAGTTTTCGAGGAGAACCAGCTATTTCCAAGTTTGTTTAGCCTTTCACCCCTATCCACAGCTCATCCCCTAATTTTGCAACATTAGTGGGTTCGGACCTCCACTGCGTATTACCGCAGCTTCATCCTGGCCATGGATAGATCACTTGGTTTCGGGTCTACGCCCAGCAACTATGCGCCCTATTCGGACTCGGTTTCCCTACGCCTCCCCTACTCGGTTAAGCTCGCTACTGAACGTAAGTCGCTGACCCATTATACAAAAGGTACGCAGTCACCCCATTTTGCAAGGGCTCCCACTGTTTGTATGCATCCGGTTTCAGGTTCTATTTCACTCCCCTCCCGGGGTTCTTTTCGCCTTTCCCTCACGGTACTGGTTCACTATCGGTCGATGATGAGTATTTAGCCTTGGAGGATGGTCCCCCCATCTTCAAACAGGATTTCTCGTGTCCCGCCCTACTTCTCGCATGCTTAGTACCAACCAATCTCTTTCGTGTACGGGGCTATCACCCACTATCGCCAGACTTTCCAGACTGTTCCACTAAAGTTTGATCTATCACATGCAGGCTCTTCCCATTTCGCTCGCCACTACTTTGGGAATCTCGGTTGATTTCTTTTCCTTCGGCTACTTAGATGTTTCAGTTCGCCGAGTTCGCTCTACACCACCTATGTATTCAGTGATGAGTGACCCAAAAGGGCCGGGTTTCCCCATTCGGATATCGATGGATCAAAGCTTATTTGCCAGCTCCCCATCGCTTTTCGCAGGCTAACGCGTCCTTCTTCGCCTATCATCGCCAAGGCATCCACCAGATGCACTTAGTCGCTTGATCCTATAACCTCAAACACGTATCAACAAAGTTAATACAATTCGAAGTATCTGATTTCGCTTTGTTTGCGACATCGATTATTCAGTTCTGACTTCGAATAATCAATTTTGATACAATCTACCCTTATTTATTTCTAAACTTGAGTATTACTTCTTCTATTTTTTTAAAGATCAATTTACTGTCTTGCTGATTTTAGAAACCAGAATTAATGTGACTTTTGTTCAGCCCGATTAATTCTGCATCCTAAACCAACAATCCCTAAACCTACAGTCGATGAGTGTGAGTACTCAATCCAAAAGTCTTCTCTTGAAAGGAGGTGATCCAGCCGCAGGTTCCCCTACGGCTACCTTGTTACGACTTCACCCCAGTCATGAATCCCACCGTGGTAAGCGGCCTCCCGAAGGTTAGCCTACCTACTTCTGGTGAAACCCATTCCCATGGTGTGACGGGCGGTGTGTACAAGGCCCGGGAACGTATTCACCGCGACATGCTGATCCGCGATTACTAGCGATTCCGACTTCATGGAGTCGAGTTGCAGACTCCAATCCGGACTACGATCGGTTTTATGAGATTAGCTCCACCTCGCGGCTTGGCAACCCTCTGTACCGACCATTGTATGACGTGTGAAGCCCTAGCCATAAGGGCCATGAGGACTTGACGTCATCCCCACCTTCCTCCGGTTTGTCACCGGCAGTCTCCTTAAAGTGCCCAACCAAATGATGGCAACTAAGGACAAGGGTTGCGCTCGTTGCGGGACTTAACCCAACATCTCACGACACGAGCTGACGACAGCCATGCAGCACCTGTGTTCAAGTTCCTTGCGGCACCCCCCAATCTCTCAGAGGTTCTTGACATGTCAAGGCTAGGTAAGGTTTTTCGCGTTGCATCGAATTAATCCACATCATCCACCGCTTGTGCGGGCCCCCGTCAATTCCTTTGAGTTTTAGCCTTGCGGCCGTACTCCCCAGGCGGTCTACTTCACGCGTTAGCTGCGTTACTAAGGAACGAATTCCCCAACAACTAGTAGACATCGTTTAGGGCGTGGACTACCAGGGTATCTAATCCTGTTTGCTCCCCACGCTTTCGTGCATGAGTGTCAGTATTAGCCCAGGGGGTTGCCTTCGCCATCGGTGTTCCTCCGCATCTCTACGCATTTCACTGCTACACGCGGAATTCCACCCCCCTCTGCCATACTCTAGTTCACCAGTTTGCAATGCAATTCCCAGGTTGAGCCCGGGGCTTTCACATCACACTTAATCAACCACCTGCGCACCCTTTACGCCCAGTAATTCCGATTAACGCTTGGACCCTACGTATTACCGCGGCTGCTGGCACGTAGTTAGCCGGTCCTTATTCTTCCGGTACTGTCATCCCCAAAAGATATTAGCTCTTAGGATTTCCTCCCGGACAAAAGCGCTTTACAACCCGAAGGCCTTCTTCACGCACGCGGCATTGCTGGATCAGGCTTGCGCCCATTGTCCAAGATTCCCCACTGCTGCCTCCCGTAGGAGTCTGGACCGTGTCTCAGTTCCAGTGTGGCGGATCGTCCTCTAAGACCCGCTACAGATCGTCGCCTTGGTGAGCCTTTACCTCACCAACTAGCTAATCTGATATCGGCCGCTCTAATAACGAGAGGTCTTGCGATCCCCCTCTTTCCCCCTCAGGGCGTATGCGGTATTAGCTATCCTTTCGGATAGTTATCCCCCATTACTAGGTACGTTCCGATATATTACTCACCCGTTCGCCACTCGTCAGCGGTGCAAGCACCCTGTTACCGTTCGACTTGCATGTGTAAAGCATGCCGCCAGCGTTCAATCTGAGCCAGGATCAAACTCTTTAGTTTAATCGCTAAGCTAGTACTTACTGGCTTACAAAACTCAAGCCATTCCGAAAAATGACTCTTACTATGCAAGCACTTGTTTCGCTTCCGAATCAAGCACTCACACTCATCGACTGTATTTTTTTAAAGATCGTTTCGCTTGCCCAAACACTGTGTTGCCGTGTGTGCTGCAGCGAGAGGCCGAAATATACGGATGTAGGCCGTATCGGTCAAGCGCTAGCGTGCAATAAAAGCGTAGTAATGTGCTAAGTAGTTGATTCGTATAAAACACAACTCAATATCAATAAAGCAAACAAGCTGCAGATCTCTGCAGCTTGTTTAAAACAAAGATAAGTTTGCTCCGACTAAATGATAATTCCACCGCCCAAGCAGACCTCTCCGTCATACAGCACCACTGATTGCCCTGGTGTAACCGCCCATTGAGGCTCATCAAAGCGTAACTCACAACGACCATCCTCCATCCAGAGCAACTCACATGCGGCATCTTGTTGGCGATAGCGGGTTTTCGCAGTGTAGCGCCCCAGCGCTGGAGGCTCACCCAAAACCCAGGAAAGATCTTGCGCCTGTAAAGTGCTTTTAAGCAGCAGAGGATGATCATGGCCTTGCACCACGATCAGCTCATTTTTAGCCATATCTTTGCCCGCAACAAACCAAGGAGCACCCTCTCCGCCAATACCGAGACCTTGTCGTTGACCAATAGTGTGGTACATCAGCCCCATATGCTCGCCCATAACCTTACCTTCCGGGGTAACCATAGGCCCGGGCACTTTAGGTAAATAGCGATTAAGGAATTCACGAAATGGGCGCTCGCCAATAAAGCAGATGCCGGTGCTGTCTTTTTTCTTGGCGTTATGCAGGCCGATTTTCTCTGCCAATTCACGCACTTCTGTTTTCAGCATATTACCCAGCGGAAAAAACGGCATGGGCAACTTGCTCCTGGCTGAGTTTATATAGGAAGTAGCTTTGATCCTTGCTGGCGTCTTTAGC